>NZ_MPKW01000009.1 GCF_009729415.1 Mycolicibacterium sp. CBMA 234 | reverse complement strand
GCTACCAACCGCCGGTCGATACAGCTCGGTCACAATCTCCACTCGTCGAGCATCGACCTTCTTCTGAACGTCGGCCACTTGCGGATTCACGTGCGCCCAGGCGCGGATCGCCGCCTCTGCGTCATGGGGCAATTTCGCGGTGAGGGTTTTCATCAGATGAATCCGTGCCGTGAGATCCATTGGCACATTGGCTAATTCGGCGATCCGCTCCGTCTGGGTCTGCTCCCAGAACGCGAGGAATTCCGCGGTGAATCCGTCCATGCTGCCGAAGTAACCGTAGAACGATCCAGAGGTGACGTTGAGCGACTTGCACAACGGTGCGATCTTGAGGCTGGCCGCTCCGCCCGAGGCGAGGAGCTCCATGGCGGCGTCGAAGTAATCATCGCGCGTGACCGATAACCGCACTTGTCACACCTTTCACTTACGTAGGCCGCATTGTAATAGAACCTACATTTGGTGGGCCCAGACCATTGCCGCGAATTCCTCGAAGAGACTGTCGCGGTCCGCGTTCCCGCTGTCGGCATACAAGTGCTGGTAGCCGATGAGCAGCGCCATCCCGACGTCGGCAAGCTGACTACATTGATCCGCCGGAACGATCTTGCACAAGATCGACGCCAGTGCCGCGCCACGTTCCTTGTCGAGCCGGTGCTGCAACTGAGCCGCGGCGCCACGGCTTGAAGCCCACGCACGTAACGCCGTCTCGGCGCTGTGCGGGACGATGTCCAGGAGCTCGCGCAATCGCGCCATGAGCAACTCTGGCGTGTCGTCGGAGGCGGCTAGTGCGAGCAGGCGACGGTTCGGCTGGGACAGTCGCGTGGTCAGGAGTTGAGCGACGAAGTCATCGAGGCCAGTGAAGTAGCCGTAGAACGAGCCGGTGGTCACGCCCAGGGCAGCACACAATGTGCCCACTTTGATGCCGCCCGGGCCCTGCGTCACCAGTAGTTCCAGGCCGGCGTCGAAGTAGTCTTCGACGCCCACGATGCGTCTCATCGACGTCAACCAGTGGGCGTCGCGGCGTACCGCTCCACGAGCGTGCGCTTCACCAGCTTTCCAGTTGGGGTGCGCGGCAAGCTGTCGACGAAGTCGACGGTCTTGGGCGCTTTGAATGCGGCCACTTTCGTGCGGGCGTGCGCGATGAGTTGCTCAGCCAGCTCCGCACTGGGCTCGACGCCATCGCGCAGTTGGACAACGGCCTTGACCTGCTGCCCCATCGCCGGGTCGGGTATTCCGATGACCGCCACGTCGAACACCGCCGGGTGCAGGGTGAGAGCGTCCTCCACCTCCTGCGGATAAATGTTCACGCCGCCGGAGATGATCATGAACGACTTCCGGTCTGTCAGAAAGAGATAACCGTCGGGGTCGACGTAGCCGATGTCACCCACCGTCGTCCAGTTGCAGTGGCCCGGATGCTCGGCTTCCTTGGTTTTGGCCGGGTCGTTGTGATACTCGAACGGCCGGACATCACGTTCGAAATACACCAATCCTGTTTCGCCAGTAGGTAGTTCGGCGCCGCCCTCATCGCAGATGTGCACCGGACCGAGCATGCTGCGGCCGACCGACCCGCGCTTGTCCAGCCACTCCGGCGAACTGATGACGGTGAAGCCGCAGGCTTCTGTCGAGGAGTAGTACTCGACGAGAATCGGGCCCCACCAATCGATCATGGCTTGCTTCACATCGGGCGGGCAGGGCGCGGCGGCGTGTATTGCCAATCGCAGACTCGACACGTCGTACGACGCCCGGCCCTCCTCGGACAGCTGCAGCATCCGGACGAACATGGTCGGCACGACCTGGACGGCAGTGGCGCCATATTGCTGAATCGCGGCCAAAGTCGTTTCAGCCTTGAACCGTTCCAGCACCACGACAGTGCCGCCGTGTGCCTGGACCGCCCCACACCAACGCAACGGTGCGGCATGGTAGATCGGTGCCGGCGACAGGTACACGTCGTCGGCGGTGATGCCGAAGGCCGACCCCAACAACCCGGTGATCGGGTCGCCGGGTTCATGGACCTGAATCGGCAGCAGCGGCGGCTTGATGCCTTTCGGGCGCCCTGTCGTGCCCGACGAGTAGAGCATGTCGCTACCGCGCGGCTGGTCGTCCAGGGTGCGATCGCCCGCGGAAGCCAAAAGCTCTGCGTACGAGTCGAATCCGTTCAACGCCCCGCCGAAGCTGTAGGCATGCTCGACGCCGGGAACAAAAGCCCGTACCTGCTCGGCCAACTCCCCCAGCCCGCCCGCGGCGATCAGCACCTTGGCGTCGCAGTCATTCACGATGTACGCGACCTCGTCGGCAGTGAGGTGGAAGTTCACCGCGGTCAGGTACAGCCCTGAGCGCAGTGCCGCCCAGTAGATGGTGAAGCACTCGGCCGCGTTGTCGCTGAGCATGGCGATCACATCGCCCTTGACCAACCCGAGGTCGGCCAACGCGACCGCGAGTTGTCTTGAGCTGTCATCGAGTTCGCGGTAGGTCAGCTGCCGACCGGAGCCGGCCATGATGACCGCCGGCTTGTCGGGCGTCGCCAGCGCGTGGGTGCCGGGAAACATGTCAGCTCGCCCGGGTGCCAGCGGTGAACGTGACCGGCATCGAGGTCAGCTCGTTGGAGAAGCTCGACACGAGGCGCGCCACCGGTCCGGAGATTTCCATGTCCGGGATGCGCGTGAGCAGTTCTTCGAACAGGACCCGCAGTTCCAGACGCGCCAGCTGGTTGCCCAGGCAGAAGTGCGGCCCGCCACCACCGAACGCCATGTGCGGCATCTTCCCGCGGGACACGTTGAAAGTCTCGGGGTCGTCGTTCTTCTCCGGGTCACGGGAGCCGGCGCCGTACCACATGCACACGCGCTCACCTTCTTTCAGCGCGTGCCCACCGACGACGGTGTCGGCGGTGACGGTCCGGGTGAAGTAGACGATGGGGCTGACCCAGCGCAGCATCTCCTCGACCGCCCCGGGAATCAGCTCCGGATCGTCGATCAGCTTCTGCCGTTCGACGGGGTTCTCCATGAGGGCGCGCATGCCGCCCGACGCCGTGTTGCGGGTGGTGTCGTTGCCGGCGAACATCAGGATCGCGAAGAAGAATGTGACTTCTTGTTCGGACAGGCTCTCGCCGTCGACCTCGGCCGCCAACATCCGCGACAGCAGATCCGGCCCGGGGTTGGCCTTGCGCTCGGCGGTGAGCGCTGTCAGGTAACCGCCGATCTCCATCAGCGCGCCCAATCCCAGTTGCGCATCGCCGGTGGCCGCTGCCCGCGAGAGTTTGTTGGTCCACTCGAACAGCTGCCGGCGATCTTCCTGTACGACGCCGAGCATGTCGGCGATTACGATCAGCGGCAGCTCAACCGCGATGTCCTCGACGAAATCGCATGCGCCCTTTTCGATTACGCTGTCGATCAAGCTGGTCACGGTCGCCCGGACCTCGGCCTCCATCTGGCGGATCATGCGGGGCGTGAACACCGCTTGCACGACGTTGCGCTGCTGGGTGTGGCGCGGCGGGTCCATGCCCAGGATGACTTCGCGCAACACCTCGACCGGGGTGGCGCCCATCGTGGCGGTGAAGAACACTCCACCGCGGGCCGACGAGAACAGCTCCGGGTTGCTGCTGATCGCCTGGATGTCATCGAATTTCGTGAACGACCAGAAGCCGGGCTCGTCTGCATTGGTGAGGGCATTCCAGTGCGGGCCGGCCTCTTTGCGCATACGGACGAACAACTCGTGCGGCGGGCCGTCCTGGAAGTAGGACAGGTCACTCAGATCGACGGTGGCCAAGTCGACATCGGCGAAGCTTGCGGTGGTCATGGTGGACTCCTTTGTCTCGTTGTGGGTGGCTTGTTCGGTCATAGGTCCAGCACCAACTTCTCGGTCCGCGAGTGAGAAACGCAGGGCAAGATGACGTTTCCCGCTGCCCGCTCGGCCGCCGTCAGCATCGAGTCACGGTGGTCCGGGGTACCTTCCAGGACGGTGCTCCGGCAGGTGCCGCAGACGCCTTCCGCGCACGAGGACATGATCGGAATACCGGCGTCTTCCAGCGCATCGAGCATCGGGACGCCGTCGGATACCTCGACCGTGACGCCCGACCGCTGACACACCACCTGGTAGGTGTCCAATGCCTCCGCCAGCGTTTCGGCCGAGGGTGCCGTGGCCGCGAACCGTTCCACATGCAGGCTGCCTTCAGGCCAATGGGCAGAATGCTTTTCGACGGCCGCGAGCAGCGGCTCCGGCCCACAGCTGTAGATCAGCGTGTCGTCGGCCGGGTCGGCCAAGGCTGCGGCCAGATCGAAGAACCCGCCGCGCTCCTCGTCGGACCAGATGGTGACGCGGTCACCATAGGTGTCTGCCAATTCCTGCTGGAACGCCATGGTCGACCGCGAGCGGCCGAGGTAGAGCATGGTCCAGTCAAGGCCCGCACGTTCGGCGCTCTCGGCCATGGCCTTCATCGGAGTGATGCCGATGCCACCGGCGATGAACAAGTACTTCGGCGCGTCGATGAGCGGAAAGTTGTTGCGGGGACCGCGAACCCGAATCGGGGCGCCCTCCTGCAGATGCTTGTGGACGTGCTCGGAGCCGCCGCGGCTGTTCGGGTCGAGCAGCACGCCGACCCGCCAGGTGCCGGCCTCGCTCGGGTCTCCGCACAGCGAGTACTGGCGCACCAGGCCCTCGTCGAGCAGAAGATCGATATGGGCTCCCGGCTCCCAGGTCGGCAGCTCGCCGCCGGCCGGGTCAACGAGATCCAGTGCCACGACACCGTCGGCAGCAGCCTCCCGTCGCTGCACCACCAGGTCGGTGGTGAACTCGTGAACGACAGACATCAGTGCGCACTCCTTTCCGTGTCGACCAGTACGGACAGCTCCTCCAGTTCCCGGCGGAAGTCCTCCAGCAGCTCCCACGCATCCGGCAAAGCCTTTGCGTCGCCGACGATTCCGATGTCTAGGCCGTCCTGATAGCTGACCACGGTGATGTTGAGAGCGAAGCCGTCGAACACGAGGCTTCCGGGGTACGTCGCCAAAAGCGGTGCGCCGGAACACGTCATCCTGGTGGGCGAGCCCGGCACGTTCGAGATGACCATGTTGATCGACGGCCTGGCGAATCGCGACGAGGTCAGTTCCATCAGGCCGCGTGCGGCGACACCGAATATCGGCACCGGAATCGGGTCGTTCACATCGCTGAGCAGAGTGTCCGGCGCCTCGCTGGTCCGCCGTTTCGCGTCGGTCATCGTTTCGTGCGCAAACCTCAGCCGCTCAGTGGATTTCGCGAGGTGCGTCGGCACCGGCGCGATGATGGAGCTGATGGCGTTGCCGAAGCGGTCCGGCGCGCCGGCTGACCGCTTCGACACCGGAATGTAGGCAACCAGCGGCCCCTCGGGAACGTCCCCGGTGACGGTGAGCCGGCGCCGCAGCGCGCCCGCGCACAAGGCGATCACCACATCGTTGACGGTGATCCCGAAATGCGCCTTCAATGCTTTGACTTCACCGAACGGCACTGTCCCGAAGGCCACGGTCCGGGCGCCGGAAAGTTTCACGTTAAACCGAGTGCGAGGAGCGTGCAGCGGCTTCGCGTCGCCATCGCGCCGGACCACCTGCGCCAGAGTGTGTACTCCCGGCAGTGCGCGGATGGCCGGAACCTGGTCCAGATGCGCCAGCGTCTGCGGAGCCGCCAGCAGTGCGCGCACTCCTCGTACCGGTAGCGCCGCCAGCCCACGCGCGGCCAATTCCAACGGATTTGGTTCGGCTTCCGGTCGGTTCTGGTTGGACGTGCCGGGGGCGTCGCCGTCAAGGATCGCGGCGAGGACTTCACTGGCCGCGATGCCGTCGGCCACGGCGTGGTGCAGGGTGATCACTACCGCGGTACGTCCGGGCAAGCCGTGGATGACATCCAGCCGCCACAGCGGCCTGTCCCGGTCGAGTCGCTCCGACAGGATGTCGGCGACTGCCTCGCTGAGCATTTGGTCGTCGGCCGGTTCCGGCAATGTCGACTCGAAGATGTGATGGTCCAAGTCGACCTCGGTCTGGACGAACACTGGGTGGTCGAGCCCGAGCGGAACCGTCACCACCTTCCAGTGCAACGGCGGCAGTTGGTCGAGGCACGCCGCCACGCGCGTGCGCATGGTCGCGGCCGTGATGGTCGTGTTGTCTTCGGTCTCGAAGAGCGCCAGCCCGCTGTAGTGCGCGCCGAAGTTGTCGTGCTCGGCCGCCAGAAACTGTGCATCCAGGCTTGAAAGGCGCCGCATCAGAAGAGCTTTCGCATGAGCTTGATGGACAGGCGGGAGTACGGCGGGTAGAACATCTTGGGGTCGGGATTGCTGCGTTTCGCCAGCACAGCCCGGCGATGACTCATCGCTTCAAAGCCCCACCGGCCGTGGTAGGCGCCCATCCCGCTCGCGCCGACACCACCGAAGGGCAACTGCGGCACCATCACGTGCATCGCAATGTGGTTGACCACCGCGCCACCGGACGGAACCGCATCGATGATTTGGCGGGCGAGCGCTGTCGATTCGGTGAACACGTACAGCGCCAACGGCTTCGGCTTGGCGTTGATGTACCGGACAGCCGCGTCGATGGAACCGACGCGCACCACCGGCAGGATCGGGCCGAAGATTTCTTCGGTCATCACCGGATCGTCGGCCGCGGGGTTGACGACGACAGTCGGTTCCATGCGCAGCGTCGACCGATCCGCCCCGCCGCCCATCACGACGGCGCCGGTAGTCGAGCCGATCAGCCCCGCAAGCCGATCGAACTGACGGTCGTTGACGATTCGCAGTGATTTGTTCGCCTCGGCCGACCGGAATCGCTCGACGTTTTCGATGATCTTCGCCACGAGCTTGTCGGCAATCGGCCGTTCCGCCAGGACGTAGTCGGGGGCGATGCACGTCTGCCCCGAGTTGAGGAGCTTCACCCAGGCGATGCGCCGGGCAGCGACGTCGATGTCGGCATCGGCGGTCACGATGACCGGACTCTTGCCGCCGAGTTCCAGCGTGACCGGGGTCAACGTCGGCGCGGCGCCGGCCATGATCTTCTTCCCGACTTCGGTGCCGCCGGTGAACAGAGCGTGGTCGAATCCTTGCGCCAGCAGGGCCTGGGTAGTCGCACCGTCACCTTCGACGACCCGAATCGCCTGGGGGTCAAGGTATTGCGGTAGCAGGCGCGCGAGCACCGCGGAGGTTGCCGGAGCGAGCTCCGACGGCTTGACGACGACACAGTTGCCGGCAGCGACGGCCGCGACCAGCGGGCCCACGCTCAGATAGAACGGGTAGTTCCACGGCCCGATCGCCAGCACTACACCGAGTGGGTCGTACTGCACCCAACCCCGCGCCGGCCGCTGGCTCAGCGGCAAGCCGACGCGACGCTGGCGCGTCCACTTCTTGAGGTGCTTACGCGCGTACGCCGCCTCGGCCTTGGTCGAAGCGATATCGGCCAACCAGCCATCGAACGCGGGGCGCCCCAGGTCCGCGGCCAGCGCATCGACAATCTCCTGCTCGCGTTCGTCACACAGCCGCTCGATACCGCGCAGCTGTTCGAGCCGCCACGACAGGTCGCGCGTGCGACCGGTAGCGAATATCGCGCGCAGTTCGGCGACCACCGCTGCGCCTTGCTCTGTTGCATCAATCATGCGCTTCACCACCAGAGTGCTTGTGCGGAGACGAGTCCGATCCACGGCAGGCGATTTGCCCTGCGGCCCGTCGGCGTGACGATTGAAACGTAACTTACGTTATATCTGAGCGTCAAGACCTCTTGCGCCTCAAATATATGTTGATTTACATTTGGATCACACCGAGCACGTACCCGAGGAGTCACCCATGAGCGCCACTGCCCTACGCGGACGACGCATCGCAATCACCGGCGCCGGCCGCGGCATCGGCCTGGCCACCGCCAAGGCGTTGTACCGGCGTGGCGCCACCATCGTGATCGGCGACCTGGACATCGAGTCGGCAGCCGCAGCGGCCAGCCTGGTCGGCGCAGGTACGGAGGCATATCCGGTCGACGTATCCGACTACGAATCCTTCGCCGCGTTCCACAAGGAAGCGACCGCAGATGCGCCGCTCGACGTGTTGATCAACAACGCCGGGATCATGCCGATCGGCCACTTCCTCGACCAGTCCGCCGACAAGCACCGGCGCGCCGTCGAGATCAACGTCATGGGCTGTATCAACGGCATGCACCTGGCCCTGCCTGCCATGGTGGAACGCGGCAGCGGCCACATCATCAACATCGCGTCGTCGGCCGGAAAGACGCCAGTTCCCGGCGGCCTCACCTACTGCGGAACCAAGGCCGCCGTCATCGCGATCACCGAGACTGCGCGCGTCGAATACGCCGACACCGGAGTGCAATTCACGTGTGTGATGCCGTCATTCACCAATACCGAACTCATCGCCGGGACCTCCGGTCTGCGATTCATCCCGACGGCCCAGCCCGACGATGTCGCTCAGGCCATCGTCGATGCCGTCGCACACCCGACAGCAGATGTGTTCGTCCCCAAGATCATTGGGCCCATCCTCATCTCACAACCGCTGATCGGGCGCCGGCTCCGCGACGTCATCAACCGGAAGTTGGGCGCGTACACCACGTTCCTCGACTTCGACCCGCAAGCCCGCGCCGAGTACCAGCACCGCATCGACGAGTCGTAACGCCTGCGGTCAACGGACCGTCAGGCCGGTCACCGCACGCGCGATGACCAGTCGCTGAATCTCACTGGTGCCCTCGAAGATGGTGAAGATCTTGGCATCGCGGTGCATCCGCTCGACCGGGTAGTCGCGGGTGTACCCGTTGCCGCCCAGAATTTGAATGGCCTCATCGGTGACGTACACCGCGGCCTCACTGGCCGCCAGCTTGGCCATCGATCCTTCGGCATTGTTGAACGGCACGTTGTTGCGCGCCATCCAGCCGGCCCGCCACACCAGCAGCCGGGCGGCATCGACCCGGGACTTCATGTCCGCCAGCTTGAACGCGACGGCCTGGAATTCCGCGATCTTCTTGCCGAATTGCTCACGCTGGCAGGCATATTCGAGGGCGTACTCATACGCGGCACGGGCCACCCCGACAGCCATGGCGCCGACGGTCGGACGCGTGCGCTCGAAGGTCTTCATCGCAGCCTGGCCACCCGCAGACGCCCCCGACTTCACCCGCGCCACCCGTGCCTCGAACTTCTCCCGACCGCCGAGAATCGCATCCTCAGGCAGCCGCACGTTGTCGAGCACCACCTCAGCAGTATGCGACGCGCGGATACCGTGCTTCTTGAACTTCTGCCCCTGAGTCAGGCCCTTGGTGTCCGGGCCGATGACGAAGCTCGCCTGGCCACGGGAGCCGAGTTCCGGGTACACCGACGCAACCACGATGTGCACGTTGGCGATACCGCCGTTGGTAGCCCAGGTCTTGGTGCCGTTTAGCACCCACTCATTGGCGGCTTCGTCGTAGCGGGCCCGGGTACGGATCGACCCGACATCAGAACCGGCGTCGGGCTCAGACGAACAGAACGCGCCGACCTTCGGATCGGCAGCGGTGCCGAACATTTCCGGCAGCCACTGCCCCAGTTGCTCGGGAGTTCCGTTGCCCGCCAAGGCCGCCGCGGCAAGCCCGGTGCCCATGATGGACAGCGCGATACCGGCGTCGCCCCAGAACAATTCCTCGAACACCGTCAGCATGCCGAGTCCGCTGGGCTCGCCGGCCTGAGTGGCGAAGAATTCGGGTGAGTACAGCCCGATCTTCGCCGCCTCCTGAATGATGGGCCATGGGGTCTGCTCCCGCTCATCCCATTCGGCGGCGGCCGGCCGCACGACCTCGGCGGCGAACTGGTGCACCCAATCACGCACCTCGACGACGTCGTCGCTGAGCTGAAGTGAGAACGACATTGCTGCTCCTATCGGTATTTCGTTTCAGTCTTCGAATGCACTAGCTGGTCCGCCAGCCGGGTGCGGCGACGAACAAGTACCGAAGCTGGTGCTCAAGCGTTTCGGCGGCCGCATCCAGCTCACGTGACGTCGAGTCATCGTCGAGGCCCAGGGCAATAACCTCGAGCATCGAATCGATACCGGCCAGGATCGTGGCCATCTGCATGCTCGCCAACATATCCACGTCTCGCACGCGCCACGATCGAATGGGCTCGAACCGCGCCATATACGTCGCTAATTGACTGGCGTACAAACGGATTTCCGACCGAATCTCGCGCCGTAGCACCGAGTGGCCGGCGGAGCGCTGACGCGCCAAGAACGCAAGATGCGCGTGGTCACGGGCGACAACGCCACGAAGCGCTTGCACACCGACGTTGATTGCGCCCTTCGACGCATCAGCCGCCGCCATCTCGCCCATGATCTCCCGCAGCTTGCGGAACGTCTCTCGGACCAGAGCCAAGCCCAGGTCATCGAGAGACGGGAAATAGCGGTAGAACGCCGACGGCGCGACGCCCGCCTTGTGCGCGAGTTGGCGAAGGCTCAGCGCGTCGAAGCTCGAGCCCCCAGCCGTCAGATCCAGCGCCGCCGTCATCAGGGCTCGGCGGGTGTGCTCTCGGCGTTCCTGCTGGGTACGCCGGGCGTGCGGCTCCCCCACGTGCCCAGCACCGGCCACCGAAGATAGAGAGTGATTGTTCTCTATATTGCCGGTGACGGATCCGACTATAGCTACTGACCTCGCCATATCGACGAGCCTATCTTACGGAACATTCGTTCGCTAACTTAACGGAGACATCGTGCACGCATCGCGGCACATCAGGACGGTGTCGGCATGGCGATCTTCCTGACGTCGATCGCCGGCGTCCTCGCCGATGCCGTCATTTACGCGGCCGGCGTCCTGCCCTGGTACGCGACCATCCTGATCACCGCGCTCATGACCTTCTCGGCAGCCAGCGTGTCGGCTCTCCCTGTGGCACTTGCGGTCTGAAGCTGTCAGCCTGTGCTGACATTGTCAGCACAGGCTGACAATGTCACGATTTGCGACAGCTCCCAGTGCGCACTCATGCACAGCTCCTTCGTGTCGTTGACTGTGCGCTGACGTAGGAAAACATCGAGTGGGGTGCGGCGTAGACGCACGCTCAACTGACGGACGCACCCCAGGCAGCCCGCCGCAGCAGCCGTAGTCCGTTGAGGCCGACGATGATCGTCGAACCCTCATGGCCGGCCACACCCAGCGGTAGTGGCAAGGTGCCGACCAGGTCCCAGACCACCAGCACGGCAATGAATGTCGCCGCGATGGCCAGGTTGGCGACCACCACGCGGCGGGCTCGTCGGGACAGGGCGATCACGGTCGGGATGGCGCGCAAGTCGTCGCCGAGGACGACCGCGTCGGCGGTCTGCAGCGTCAGGTCGGATCCCGCGCCGCCCATCGCAATGCCGGCGTGCGCGGCGGCCAGCGCGGGCGCGTCATTGATGCCGTCGCCGACCATGGTCAGGCGGCTGCCGTCGGCCTGCAGGTCCCGCACGGCATCGACCTTGTCGTGCGGCAGCAATCCGGCGCGGACCTCCGCGATACCAACCCTGGCCGCCAATTGCCTTGCGGCAGCTTGGTTGTCACCGGTCAGCAAAACCGGTACCTGTCCGGTCACCGAGGTGGCGGCCGCGACCGCAGTTGCGGCGTCGGGACGCAGTTGGTCGGTCAGGCCGAGGACTGCCACTGCCCGACCGTCGACGGCGACAATCACGGCGGTGTGGCCGCGTTGCTCGGTTGCCACCACCGCCGAGATCGCATCTGCTTCCGGAGACGTCACGGCAATCGTCTGGCCGTCAATGACGGCCCGGATGCCCCGGCCTGGTTCAGCGACGAAACCGGTAAGGCGAGGCAACGCCAGACCGCGTGCCTTCGCGGCACGAACGATGGCCGCGCCCAATGGGTGTTCGCTGGGATGTTCGGCCGCCGCGGCCAGCGTCAGCACCTGATCCTCGGTGAAATCGCCTGTCAACACGTGTATTTCCGCGAGCTCCGGGGTACCGCGGGTCAAGGTTCCGGTCTTGTCGAAGGCCACGCGAGTGGTCATACCGAGTTGTTCCATCACCACTGCAGACTTGACCAGCACGCCGTGGCGTCCGGCATTGGCGATGGCCGCCAGCAGCGGCGGCATGGTGGCCAGTACCACTGCGCACGGTGAGGCAACGATCATGAAGGTCATAGCCCGCAGCAGCGCCGCGCGCACAGTGTCCCCCGCCAGCAGCGGGACGACGAACACCGCGAGGGTGACGGCAACCATGCCGATCGAGTAGCGCTGCTCGACTTTCTCGATGAACAGCTGCGTGCGCGCCTTGGTCTGCGACGCCTCCTCAACCAGTGCCGCGATGCGCGCGACCACCGAGTCGGCGGCTCGCCGATCCACTCGAATCTGAAGCGCCCCAGTGCCATTGAGCGTTCCCGCGAAAACCTCGTCGCCGACGCTTTTGTCGACCGGCAGCGGTTCACCGGTGATGGTGGCCTGATCGACCTCGCTGGCGCCGCCAATCACGGTGGCGTCGGCAGAAATCCGCTCCCCCGGCCGCACCAGCACCACGTCGTCGACCGCAAGTTCAGCAGCCTTCACCACTTGTTCGCCGCCGTCGGACAAGCGGGTCGCGGTGTCGGGCGCCAGGTCGAGCAGGCCGCGCACCGAGTCCTCGGTACGGGCGGTAGCCAGGGCCTCAAGCGCTCCGGAGGTCGCGAAGATGACGATCAGCAAGGCGCCGTCGGTGACCTGTCCAATGGCCGCGGCGCCGATTGCGGCGACGACCATCAACAGGTCCACGTCGAGGGTCTTTTCCCGCAGCGCCCGGAGGCCAGCCAGCGCCGGTTCCCAGCCACCGGTCACGTAGCAGGCCAGGTATAGCGCCCACCACGTCCATGCGGGGCCACCCGCGAGCTGGACCGTCAAGCCGACGAAGAAGAGCGCCAAAGCTGCTGCTGCCCATCGCATCTCAGGGAGCGAGAACCAACTGCGCCGCGACCGAACCGCCACAGCGCCGGCCTGGGCCGGCTGAACAGCCTGCGTCACCGTAGTCATGACTCACCTCGCAACCACATGAGGCTCACGTTACCAGAATAAATGAACATGTCTTCATGTGTGTGGCTTAGTACACTACAACGATGGGACATGGTGTCGAGGGGCGTGATCGCCCAACCGGGCGTCTCGATGCCGACGCCGCAGCCCAGGTCGCCACGACGCTGCAGGCGCTGGCCACCCCGAGTCGGCTGATGATCCTGACTGAGCTGCGCCAGGGTGCCCGCTCCGTCACCGATCTGGCCGACGCGATCGGCCTGGAACAATCCCTCGTCTCCCACCAGCTACGGTTGCTGCGCAACCTGGGACTGGTCACCGGCACCCGAAGCGGGCGCAGCATCGTCTACACCCTCTACGACAACCACGTCGCCCAACTACTGGACGAGGCCGTCTATCACAGCGAGCACCTGAGACTGGGGCTGGCGGACCGTGCGGGCGACACCGGCTGACAGAGCTAGTCACGGCGCGGCACTGCTGGGACTCACCATCGCCGGCGCGCTGACGCTCGGCGGGTGCGCCTCCGACCCGCCTGGGCCGCGTCACCTCCCCTGGCAGCGGGTCGCCACCACAGATTTAACCGGCGGCACAGCGCGTTTCGACTACACCGCATTGGACGTGGGTCGCGGCTTGCTATTCATCGCGCATATGGGCGCGGGTCAGCTCGTCGAGGTCGACGTCCGCAGTCAGCACATCGTGCGCACCATCGACGGCCTGCCCGATGTGCACGGGGTGCTCGTGGTGCCCGAGCAGCGTCGGGTGTTTGCGACTGCGACTGGGCACAACCAAGTCGTGGCCCTCGATGAGGACACCGGCGCCACTCTGTTCGCCGCCGCAACCGACACCTACCCGGACGGCCTGGCCTACGACCCGGTCCGTCACGCGGTGTGGACCACCAACGAAACCGCCGGTACGGAGACCGTGGTCGACGCCGGCACCGGAGCAGTGCGGGCCACGGTGCAATTGGGCGGCGAGGTCGGCAACATCGTCTACGACCCGAAACTTGATCGGATGGTGGTGGCCGTGCAGGGCCGCCAGGACATCGCCGTCATCGACCCGGGGACTCACGCGGTCACCGACCGCATTCCGACCAGCGGGTGCGACCATCCGCACGGCGCCGCTCTGGACCCCGGCACCCAGACGTTATTCATCGGCTGCGAAGGCAACGCCACCCTGATCACCGTCGATGTGGCCCACAAAACGGTCGTCGACCACCAGCAGGTCGGTGACACGCCCGATGTGCTGGCGTACGACGCGCGACGCCATCGGGTGTACGTCGCCGCCGAGAGCGGCTGGGTCAGCGCGGTCGATCACGACCGCGGACACCTGCACCTCCGCGGGTCAGAACACGTCGCCGACGGTGCTCACACCATCGCACTCGATCCCGATAACGGACATACGTTTCTGCCGATCGCCAACGCCGGCAACGGCACACCGCAGCTGTGGGAATTCGCACCAGCAGACTGAGCTGTCACCGTCGACGCACATTCATACCGGCTTGACCGCGGTCAGGATGCGTGTGGCAGGTCGAATGTCCGCAGTCTCGACGTCGTGAAAACCATTTCTTTCCAATGCTTCTCGATAGCGGCGAACGTCGGTCTCCCCGGCTTCCATGTGGCGACTGAGCAGGCGGGTCAGGACACCGTGCAGACCCACGTTCGCCAGGTCGGCCAGCAGCAGGGAGCCGCCCGGACGCAGCACCCGCCACATCTCCGCGATTGCGGCATCGCGGTCGCCGAACGGAATGTGATGCATTGCGAAGGTACAGGTGATCACGTCGAAGGAGTTGTCCGGCAGGTCGAGCGATTGCGCGATGCCGTATTCGAATCGGCAGTTCGATCGACGGGAGTGCGCGCGGGCGTAATCGACCATCTCGTGCGCGGCGTCGACACCGAGGACCTCGCCGCTCGGCCCTACTCGATCAGCCAGGGCAGCCGCCAATGCGCCTGGGCCGCAGGCGATATCCAAGACGCGGTGACCGGCTTTGGCGCCGCTCGCGGTAGCCACTGCCGCGTCGTGGCTATGTCGGCCCCCGAAAAACACCGTCGTGAACACGCGGTAGCCACGTGGATTGGTGATGAGCAAGCCGTTGGCATCTTGTTCAATTCGGAACATGAGTTCATGATCAGATGAAAACCGTTGAGCCACCAGGATCAAACTTGCGAGTTCCGTTCCGTTCCGCACACCTAGAGGCATAGTGTCCGAAAATGATCGACGCGTGCGACGCACTCGCGCCACCCTGCACCGTGCGTTGATCGAGTTGATGATCGAACGCGGGTATGACCGGGTGACGGTGCAGGACGTCCTGGATCGTGCCGATGTCGGGCGGTCGACGTTCTATGCGCACTATCGCAGCAAGGATGACCTGCTGGTGGTCAGCGGCACGGAGTACCTCCGTGCCGCGATAGCCGAGCGGGAAACCGACCGAGTGCGGACTCTGTTCGACCTCGCCGACACTCACCCCGAGGTCTACCGCACCTTGCTCGGGCCCAGAAGCAATGCGGTCGTGATCCGAGGAGCACGTCAAATGATGGCTGACGTACTCGCCGACGAGCAGGTAGACGAACCTGCCGCGACGTTCCTATCGTGGGGACTGGTCGGACTGCTCGGGGCGGTCGCCGACGGGCGCATCACTGCCGATGCCGGCTACGCCGTCGTCCTGCCGTCATTGCGACAGTCGATGTAACCCGCAACGCGAGGAGAATTCGTGTCCACGACACCCACAAGCACCAATGTCGCGACCTTCGAACGATTCCACTGCAGCTGCAACAGCGGCGATATCGACGACATCGTGAGCACCATCGACGAGGTATTCGTCCCAGACGCCGTGGTCCACTCGCCGCTAACGGCAGGTTCCGGACCCGAAACCATGAAGCGCATATGGAGCCTGCTCCTTCGCGCGTTCCCCGACATCCATGTCACCGTCGACGACACGATCGTCGATCATGACAAGATCGCCTCGCGCCAGACGGTGACCGGAACACACCTCGGCGAGTACCGCGGCCTGGAGCCGACCGGGAAAACCGTTGTGTACGAAGAAATATTCATTATCCGGTTCTCCAGCGGCCAGATCGCCGAGGTCTGGGGCGTGGTCGACACCCTGGCCCAGTTGCAGCAGCTCGGCGTGATCGGCAGGGTCTAGTGCGCGGGGTACGCGTGGATCAGTGCCGTCGTCAGCTTGGGTACCGCATGGACTAGATGATGCTCGGCGTCGTGGGCGATCTGATGGGCCTGTGCCAGGCTCAGCTCGGGATCGACGTCGAGTTCGACGTCGGCATGCAGGCGATGGCCCAGCCAGCGCATCCGGACGCTGTGCACTGATCGCACTCCGGGCTCGGCGGCCAAGGATCGCTCAGCGGTGTCCACGAGCGCCGGGTCGACGCCATCGAGCAAGCGGCGGAACACATCTCGGACCGCGGTGCGCAGTACCGCCAGGATCGCTACCGTGATGAGCAACCCGACGATCGGGTCGGCCAGCGGATAGCCGAGGGCCACCCCGCCGGCACCGAACAACACCGCCAGCGAGGTGAATCCGTCTGTGCGCGCGTGCATTCCGTCGGCCACCAGCGCCGCCGACCCGATCTGGCGCCCCACCCGAATGCGATAGACGGCCACCGTCTCGTTGCCAAGGAAGCCGACCAGCCCGGCTACCGCAACCCACCCCACGTGATCGATGACCTGTGGGTGGATCAATCGTCGCACCGCCTCATAGCCGGCCACGATCGCCGACAGCGTGATCATGCCGACCACGAACAACCCCGCGAGGTCCTCGACTCGCCCGAAGCCATAGGTATAGCGGCGCGTTGCAGCCTTGACGCCCAACGCAAATGCGATCCACAGCGGCACCGCGGTCAAGGCGTCGGAGAAGTTGTGAATGGTGTCAGCCGCCAGCGCGATGGACCCCGACACGACGACGATGACGATCTGCAGCACCGCCGTGAGCCCCAGCACCAGCAGGCTGATCTTCACAGCGCGGATACCGGCAGCACTCGATTCGAGCGCGCTGTCCACACTGTCCGCGGCGTCATGGGAGTGCGGGGCGAAAATCCCCCGTACCGCACCCCAGAACCCGCCTACATGCTCATGATCGTGGTCATGGTGATGCCCGTGGTCGTGAGCATGGCCGTGGTCGTGATGGTGGAGGTGCTCGCTCATCGCCGGCCGGCCTTCCGCGTGCCCGAATCCATGCTGCGCACAACAGAATTCTGCTGATGGTGGGCCGGCACTCCCGGACCGGCGTGTTCGGCGTTGTGCACGGCGTCGACCACCAACTGACGCACGTGCTCGTTCTCCAGGCTGTAGAAGATCGTCGTACCGGCCCGGCGGGTCTGCACCAAGCGCGCCATCCTCAACTTCGCGAGGTGCTGCGATACCGACGGGGCGGGCTTGCCTACCCGCTCGGCCAGTTCATTGACCGAGAGCTCGGAATCGCTCAAGGCCCACAGCAGGTGGACGCGCGTGGGGTCGGCGAGCATCCGAAACACTTCCACCACCAGCCGCACCTGGTCGTCGGCAAGCGGTGCCGGCATCTGGTTACCTGCATTCATACGCAGATAATAAGCCATGTTGCACCGCGCGGCACTACGGCGGAAGGTCAGCTGCCGCGGTCGACGAGATCGAATATCTCCATCGCGTGCGAGAACGGCGCCGGGGTAACGCCTATTGGCCCGAATGGATGGTCAAGGGTGTAGATCACATAGAGCAGCAAGGCCAGCAGCACACTGACGGTGCTGACCAGGACCGCATGCGCGCGGTCACTCATGAGCCGCATGAAGCTGGTCAGCTGGACGAGTACCGCCCCGCCGAAAATCAGGGTGCACCACAAGAGCGCCGGGACGCGTTGTCGGGCATTCAGGATGCGTTCGCTACGGTCAGCCGCCAGAACTGTGACCTGACTGAGGAACTGCTGCTCGATGGGACTAGCAGAAGCACCCGGATCCTTTGTTCCCACAATGCGATACAGCTGATCGAGTGCGGTGCGACCCTGGTTGTTGATGCCGCCGAATTCGGCCTCGCCCCAAGCGGGTCCCTGCACGGCGGCCCCGTACCTGCGCAACTGCTCGCGGACCAGCGCTTGTTCGGGCTGCGGCATCGCGACCGTCTGCCGGTACATCGTGACCAGAGTCGCTGCCTCGTGGGAGACATTCGTCTCGGCGCTGAGGTACTGCTGCCAGCCGACCACCACAGTGAAGCCGAGGAGCGCCCCGTACACCAGGCCGATGACCGTGAGGAACGGCGATAAGACCGAATTGTGTTCCGGACCAATGTCATTGCCGATTATCCGCCGCGCCAAGAACACGCTGCCGATGGCAACGAGGACGGCGCCGACGATGACTATCGCCAGCAGCAGCCAAGCGCCGAACACTCCCAAGTCGCCCATGGTGCATCAAGCATGCCAACCTGCTATCGCCTTGCCAAGAAACATCGGCTTCATCCCGGGTGGGAGTGTGGACACTCCCACCCAGCGCGTAGCCGTCTTATTGCTGCTGTCTGACTGGACGCGGTGACGAGCACAACGTCGCCGTGATCCCGCGAGTAGCCGCTGAGTAATCAGCCCGGGAGTCCGATGTGGGCGAGGGACTCCGAAACAGACGGCCGCTCGAAATCCGAAGATGCTTCGACATCCGGGTCCAATCGGCCCGCCAATCTGAATAATTCAGATGTTATCAGCGATTTTAGTGAATTATTCACGAGCCTATTGGCAACTCATCGATGAATATTCATACTTGGGCAGCCGGGTGAGTGATCTGCCTCACGTACATGGTTGGTCCTGGACACCCGTTGCTGAATTGCTCACAAAGGCTCAGGAGCTCTTACTTGAATATCGGCACCTTCCTCGAAATCAAGAACTACGGGTACCGCTTAGCGCTGGCACCGGCCGCTAGCTCTCCGACGAGGACTTCAACGCCACAGTCGCCCAGATGCTCTCGACCGCCGAGTAGTTCGACGGTGCAGTCAAGCGCGCCACCCTGGTAAACGCCACGGCACTGGCGCTTGGTTCCAAGGCGCGCAGCCGGTAGCGGGTTCGACTGTCGCACAAATGAATCCGAGTGCCGAGCTGGTGTACACCGCCATCAATGACAGCTGAGCGGCCTCGCTAGCCGCCCAGTCCTCTCGTGTGCGCCCGCTGCAACGAGCCACCGTCCCTCGGGCGACCTCACGCACGGAAGCACTGCAATCATCCAGTGCCGCACCATCATCCACACGCAACCCATCAACCCAAATCGCCCAGGCGATCTCCCCCCGGCTACACACCGGGCGGCCCCTCAATGTCGATGTCTAGTCGACGCCGCGATCTTCGAAGGAGTGGAGACATGACAGCAATTCCCGACCGACTGCAACACGCGAAAACGACTGGGAGAACAACGCCCGAGCACCCGCCGCACGGGGCTACCGAGTCGGAGGGCTACAGCCGCGGATTGAGTTCGCGGACAATTCAGATGATCGCGATCGGCGGGGCGATCGGTACGGGCCTGTTCTACGGATCGGGCGGGGCGATCGCTCAGGCGGGTCCCGCGTTGATCCTGTCGCACCTCCTCGCGGGCCTCGCCGTCTTCGTGGTCATGCGGGCACTGGGTGAGTTGCTGGTGTACCGGCCGGTCTCCGGCAGCTTCGCCGACTACGCCAACGAGTTCCTCGGCCGCTTCGCCGGGTTCGCCACCGGCTGGACCTATTGGGCGGTGTGGGTGACCACCTGCATGGCCGAAATCACGGTCGCGGGCAAGTACGTCGAATACTGGTTCGACATCAAGCCCTGGATCACAGCGCTGGTGGTGTTGGCCGCGCTGTTCAGTGCGAACCTGGTCTCAGTACGGCTGTTCGGAGAAGCCGAATTCTGGTTCTCCGCAGTCAAAATCACCGCGATCGTGGGCATGATCCTGATCGGAATCGGGGTCTTGACCATCGGATTCGGTCACGTCACCAACCCGTCGGTGACCAACCTGTGGGCGGATGGCGGGGTGTTCCCCCACGGTTTCGGCCAGTCGTTGATGACGCTGCAGATCGTGCTGTTCGCATACGTCGGCGTCGAACTTGTCGGGGTAACCGCGGGCGAGGCGCGTGAACCCAAAACGACGCTGAGAAAGGCGATCAATTCCCTTCCGATCCGCATCGGCCTGTTCTACATCGGCGCGCTGCTGGTGATCATGTCCGTCGCCAGCTGGCGAAACTTCCACTCGGGAAAAAGCCCGTTCGTCGAGGTCTTCGAACAGATCGGAATCCCGGCTGCGGCGGGCATCATGAATTTCGTGCTGCTCACCGCCGCACTGTCTTCCTGCAACTCGGGCATCTACTCCACCGGCCGGATGCTTCGCAGCCTGTCGCTGCGCGGGCAAGCGCCTGCCCGGGTCGGCGCCCTCAGCTCTCGCGCGGTGCCATTCACCGGAATCAGTCTCTCGGCGGGCGTCATGGTCCTGGGCGTTGTCATCAACGCCATCTCCCCCGACAAGGCTTTCGCCTACATCACCTCTGTCTCCACCGTCGGCATCATCTTCGTCTGGGGAGTTATTCTCGTCTGCCACATGGTTTACCGCGCCCGCGTCAAGGACGGCGCATTGCCGGCCAGCGACTATCGACTGCCTGCCGCACCGCTGACCACTGCGCTCGCGCTGGGGCTGCTCGGCCTGGTCGTGGTGCTGCTGTTCTTCACCGACAGCGGACGCACGGCGCTGGCGGTCGGCGCCGTTTGGGCAGCGATGGTCTGCGCTGGGTACCTTGCCCTGACCCGCTGGAACCAGGACAAGACGACAACGTCCCTGCCGTCGCGAGCACCTGATCCGGCCAGCAAGATAGATGCGACCTTGTCGTAGAAGCAGTTTGGCAACTGAACCCGCGAAGGTCAGAGCACGAAACCGCGCAACGGACTGCGGTGACGCTTTGCCAGAGTCTCCAGGCAACAAACAGTCACCATCGGCGACGGCCGTCGCCGTTAGCCTGGGCCCGAGCCGCCGCAGAAAATATCGGCTGGGTCAATCCGCCCTGCTACAGTCCGGCTTGTGTCCGGTAGCCATTCGGCACCGACCTGGCACTGTGGAAAGGATTACGGCAATGGTGTTCACCAAATCGGTCGCCCAGCGGGCGGTCGTAGCTGCCGCGGGAGCCGCAATGGCCGTCATGGCTATTGCCCTGCCGACCTCGGGTCAGGCGCTAGCCGACCCCCCGAACTGCACCCCCGCAGACTTGGCCGGGGTGGCTTCGGGCGTCGCCGCCTCTGCCTCCGCGTACCTGTTTACGCACCCTGACGTCAACGACTTTTACGGCAGCCTGAAGGGCAAGCCGCAAGATGAGGTCGCCAAGGATGTGCGGGCGTTCTTCGATGCACACCCGCAGGCGCACGACGAGCTTCGGGCGATCCGTCAGCCCATGACCGATTTCCGCGACCGCTGCGGCCTGGCGCAGCCCGACCGGCCGCTGTTGGGCGAATGATGACTACCTCATCGCTACGTCCGCGTCGTGGGCTGATCGCCGCCGCGCTGGCCGCAGCTGCTGTCCCCGGGTTGCTCGCGGTCATCCCCGCCGGCACCGCGAGTGCCGACGTCTGCTTCGGCGCCGGACGACGGATCACGGTCAGCGGCTGCACCGATTTCGGCGCCGTCGCACCGTACGTCCCACCGCCGGCGTACTACGCCCCGCTGCCTGAGGACATGCCGCCGCCTCCGCCTCCGCCACCAGTCCAGGGCTGCGTCGGTTGGAACGGCCGCTGGGTCAGCGCCAACACCTGCCGCTAGCCCCAAGCCCGCTACGGACCAGGCCGGTCAGTACGCCCCGGCGGCCGACTGGTCCGTGGCCTCGGCTCGGCCATGCAACGCCCAGCTCAGGCGTTTGGCGGCATTCAAAGCGCCGCTGGGCGCGTGCGGCTGACCGTAATGAATGAGCAACGTGACGCGCCGTTGACCCGAGGCGATCGGCATGTTCGCGTGCAGGCTCCGATATCCCCAAAACAGGTACACGTCACCGACATTCATATCGACGACGGTTGGGCCGCCGACGCGGCCCAGGTTGCGCACGACGCGTCGCCGAAACCTCCCGCCCTGGTGCACGAACTTCTCGACGATGTTGACGGCGATGGACCGCCGAAAAGGCCGCTTGTTGAAAAGCCCGACCAATTCCCCTGATTCGCCCGGTTCAGCGTCAGGCAGGAACAGCGGGACCACCATGGTCACCACGCTGGCGTCGTAGTGGAACCACCAGGCGTCCCCGTCGGCGTGCGGACCAGCGACCATTCGGACCGCGGTGCCTGCCAATTCGTGTGCCCGGTCCGGGAACCGCTGCCGAACCACCGCGTCCAGAAACGCGCGTACCGACTCGCCCATCATGAACGCCTGGATGGCCTCGAGGTGCCCGTCCTGCGGTGAAGTGATGAAGTGATCTCGTTCGCCGTGCTCTGCGAACCAGCGGTCGATCTCGTCACGCGAATCCACCAGCCAATCGCCTCGCACAGCGTTTGCTACCCGAGCGACCCCCGACTCGTCCAGTTGGCGGGCGACGTCCCCAGGATCGCACGCGTTCATGTCAAATTCACACATTAGGAACGGAGTTTAGACCCCACATCCGGCAGATGACCAAGGTTGCTGGAACTTTGCCAAATCGGTACGAGCCGATTGCTACGGAACAAGCACTTTTGTGGCCGAAATTCGTTCGTTTTGGTCGTGCAGCACCCGATACCCGCAGTAGTACACGATCATCTGCGCGGCCCACGTGGTGAGAGCCAGGATGTAGAAGATCGTGTGGTGTTGATCGTCGCCCGGAATCCGATAGAAGTCGTACATCCCGGCGATGGCAGTTGCCGCAACCGTCACCGCCACAACGGCTACCGCGTTGCGGTGCGCAGCGATGTGCCAGAGCCGCCACGCGAAGTAGAACAGGAACAGCGTGGTCAGCGCGTTCATCACCACATAGAAGATTGCACCGGCCACGCCGAGATCCGCGGCGAACAACGACATGACCACTCCCGCGACGATGGCGAGCCCGAAGACGACGACGTCGACGGCGATCGACGGCTTGCATCCGTGGGTGACCTTCATCAGCCCCAACACCAGGATCACCGTGATGCCGACGGACCTCGAGAACGCATCGAGGAAAAATGCCGCGTCAAACATCGGGCTGGTTTCGTTGGCTCCGATCAGCCCGTAGACCAGGAAATTGGTTCCCGACGACGCGACGATGATCCATTCGAGGCCGAGCAGGTAGTTCTGGTAGTTCCGAACGAACTTGAAGCCGTAGGTGAACCCGGCGACGATCATGACCAGATCGGCGAGTGCGTACAGTGCGGTCTTGAGATCCATGATCAGCCCTGTGCCTAGTGGGAGACGTCGAGGATTTCGTCGCGCGGAGTGCCGACCCGCTCGAGCGCCTGGTAGAACCGCTGCGGCTCAGCCCACTCCTCGGGCGTGAAAACCCCTGCCCGGCTGCCTGATTCATCATCGAGAGCCACCACCATGAATGCGGCACACGCCGTTCCGGTCGCGGCGGCCATGTCGGTGAACAGGTAGGTGCCGGGGCCGCTGGTCGGCGTACGGCGGCTGACGACGGTAGGCACGCCGTTCCGCAGGCCCGTCACCTCGACCTTCAGCCCCGACTTGTAGGGGAATGTATGGCCCACAGCCGCTTTGGCCAGGAACTTGATCAGTTCGGTGCGCGTCACCTCCCCGGTGCGCACGACGCCGCGCAATCCAGAGAGGGCATGGCGCCAGCCCTGGACACTGCCGAATTTGTTGGTCAGCAGCGCCACGAGGAAGTCGATCGCCTCTTCCACGGGCATCTGCCCCTTCTGCACCGCGAGACCGACGCCGCGGATCAGGCCGTTGTAAGGCGCCGGGTCCAGCCCACCGAAACAGCGAATATTCTTGGCATCCGGATACTTTCGCGGCAAGGTCACCGGCTCTGGGTGGGCGGTCTCGTGCACCATGGTCAGCCCCAGGCCTGCGCCCAATTCCGTCCAGCGGGTCTCCAGCCAGGACTGGTGCATCACCGGTCCACCGTTCTGCCACGCCATACATGGCCCCGCGGCGACCCGCAGCATGTGGTCGAGCACCGCGCGCCCGATGGAGCCGCGCTCATCGCCGACCACCCAATACACGTCGATGTTCTCGACGCTATCCAGCTCGCCGGCCGCGTCAGCGACCAACACGTTGGTGATGCCCGGTGAGGCGCCGCAGCCGATGTACATCGGGACGCCGGCCTCGCGGGCGATGTCGGTCAAAGTCAGCGCGTGCAAGGTGCTTTCGATGTCGTCATCGAAGTCCAGATAAGGCACCTTGGCGGCCAAACACGCGTCCATCACCGGGCCGGCGGTGCGGTTGTACGGCCCTGCGCCGAGCACCACGAGCGCGGCGCCTTCGACGACGTTGCGCAGCCCGTCGGCGTCGAATAGGTCCAGCCGGGCAGCGGTGGCCAGACCGGTCGGCAGCAGCTCGATCAGCTGGTCGAGCAGCTCGGGCCGGATGTCATACAACTCCAGCTTCCAGTCGCCCGCGGCGACGGCGAACCGCTCGATAGCGAGACGGCACATCTCACCTGCGGCACCGATGAAGACGACTCGTCGTCGATTGTCAACCATGACTTGCTCCTTATTGTTGTCGCTCAACGGTTTTGCGCGCTATTGCCAGCCCGCTGCCGCGCAGGCTTCGGCAACCGCCCGCTCAGCGGAGCGGACGGCACCTTCCAGGTAGCTCTCGAACTCGGGGGCCGCTTCCGCGCCGGCCCAGTGCACGCGGTCCACCGGCTTGGTGGCGGCGTCGGTGTAGCTGGTCAGTACGCCAGGTGCGCGGGTACCAACACAACCATTGATCCACGGTTCGTCGACCCACGACTTCTCCACCACCTGAACAGGATTGGCGGCCTCGGGGCCGAACAACGCCACCAGGTCCTTGATGAATGCGGCATGACGGGCGGACTCGTCGTTGAGCACGTCGTCGGACCAGCTCAGTCCGGCACCGCCGCCGACGGTGCCGACGAAGACCAGCAGGATGCCCACGCTGGCGTCAGCCGGCGAATTGTCGACCACGAAATGCGCGATGGGCAGATCGGTGAGGGCCATTCCGTTGAAACCCTTTTCTCGCCAGAACGGCTTGTCGTAGACCGCGAAAACCTTTGTCTCAGTGCCGTTGTGCCACACCCGCTGCAGGTCCTTGCGGCGGCCGGGCAGCCCCGGGGTGAAGCTGATGCGATCGGCATCCGCCGGCGACATCGCCACGATCACCCGCCGACACCGGACGTCGGCGCGCGCCGATCGGACCAGCACGCCATCGGAATCTTGGTGGACCTCGGTGACCGGCGAATTCAGCACCACGCAATCTCCCAACTTGTCCGCCATGGTCATGGACACCGCCTGCATGCCTTCGACCACCCGGTAGTCCTGAGCACCGTCACGAGCGTTGGTCATGAACTCCATGCCACCGGAGGTTGCGATCTGGTGCAGCACCTTGAGCAGCGAAATCCGATGGGGGTCTTCGGCATACATCGTGGTGAAGGACAGATTGAGCAGGTGCTTGACCTCACTCAACAGGCAGTTGGTGTCCACCCAGTTGCCGAACGTCATGCTGTCCCAGATGTTGGCTTTCTTGGCTGTCCACGGGGCCGCCACCGGCACCTGATTGGCCATGCGCTGCAGCCGGAACTGCGCCTGCCCGTAGTCGAGCATCGCCGCCGGACTCAGCGGCGGGATCACTCCCTCGTAGGTGCGGCGCTTGCCATGCTGTTGGTAGATGGTCTTGCCGTCGGTATACGTCCGGTAGGTCGACAGACCCAGTTCCTCGACCAGCGAGAACATCCGATTGTGCAATGTACCGATCCACTGCCCGCCGCCATCGCTGATGGCGCCATTGCCGACGTCGACGTTGACGGTCCGGCCACCCACGCGATCGCCGGCCTCGAGCACCACTACTGACAGCCCCTGCCCTGCCAGTCGATGTGCCGCGGTCAGGCCGGACAGCCCGGCGCCTACCACGACCACGTCCGCATTCTGACTGTTGACCATTTCTCCGCCTCTCGCGTCGTTCAGAAGTTGAACTCGAATCGTGATCGACTTTAAGTCGCGGATTAGTCGCGTGTCAACGGTCAACTTGATACGATCTCGAATCGTGATCGACTATGAGTCGCCGATGCAGTCGCGCACGAGAACTGCGGTACAGCGCCGCAGCATCGAGCGGACGCAGGCCATCCTCGACTCAGCTGAGACGCTTCTTGCCGAGCAGGGTTATGCCGCAGCCACCATCAAGGCCATTGGCGAACATGCCGGCATCCCGACTGCGTCGCTGTACCACTACTTCGCCGACCGCAGCCAGGTCGATGCCGAACTCTCGCGGCTCGTTCAGCTGTGGTTCTCGGGGCGCAACGCGACGCTCACCGATCTGGCCCACGTGTTCGACGAATCCTGGGCCGAAGAACTCTGGAACGTCCTAGTTCATCGAAAACTGTTGAGCCCCAAGACACCATCGCCAGTTCTGCTGCTCAGCTTCGAAGTCGTCGATCGGCTGTTCGACGTCGCGTTCCGCCGCTCCCTGGCTGGTGATGACGCGACGATCGACTAGGCGCGCCGCATGGTCGTCGCCTACCTGCAGACCTACGCACCCAAAGGCGTGGGCTCGGCGCCCTAGACCGCAGGCGTCAGCTCGTCGGCGAAAATCGTGTCGCGCAGATCGCGGCGGGCTTCGTCGTACTGTTCGCGGAGCACGGCGACGAGTTCGGCGACGCTGCGGCGGTCGTTGATGGCGCCGACACCCTGGCCGGCGCCCCAGATGTCCTTCCACGCCTTGGCATCACTGTCGCCGCCGGAGCCGAAATTCATTGCGGACGGGTCTGATTCGGGCAGATTCTCGGGATCCAGCCCGGCCGCCACGATGCTGCCGCGCAAGTAATTGCCGTGCACCCCGGTGAACAGATTGCTGTAAACGATGCCGGAAGCAGTGGAGTCGACGATCATCTGCTTGTACTCGGACACCGCGTTGGCCTCGTGCGTCGACAGGAAAGCCGAACCGACGTAGGCGAAGTCGGCGCCGGCAGCCAGCGCGGCCAGGACCGACCGGCCGTGGGCGATGGCGCCGGACAGCAGCAGTGGCCCGTCGAACCATTCCCGAATCTCGCGCACCAACGCGAGCGGGGACTGCGTACCGGCATGTCCGCCGGCACCGGCCGCGACAGCGATGATGCCATCGGCACCCTTGTCAATTGCCTTGTGCGCGAACTCATTGTTGATGATGTCGTGCAGAACGATGCCGCCGTACGAGTGCACCGCGTCGTTGATCTCGGGCCGGGCCCCGAGCGAGGTGATGACGATCGGCACCTTGTGTTCGACGATGACGCCCATGTCGTGTTCGAGGCGGTCATTGGATCGGTGGACGATCTGGTTCACCGCGAACGGGGCGACGATGGCGTCCGGGTTGGCCGCCGCGTAGGCGGCATTCGACTCGGTGATCTCGTCCAGCCAGTCGGTCAGCAGGCTGGCCGGCCGGGCGTTCAGCGCCGGGAACGATCCGATGATGCCGGCCTGGCACTCGGCCTTGACCAGCTCCGGACCCGACGCGATGAACATCGGCGAAGCAACCACGGGAAGCGTGAGGCGGTGGCTGAGCACGGGCGGCAGACTCATCGGTGGTCCTTCGGATCGATGGCGGACTCGGGCGTTGGCACGACGGTATGGCCCACTGGGGCCGTTATGCAATAAGTTGCAAAGAATGGTGGTGGGCGTCACAACGCGGGAGTCAAAGTTGCTGTGCAATCGCGGTTGACCGCGCCTGGCCGGGCCACGCTGTGCACAGAGTTGCATAAATGTCGTCACGTCTCGTTTGACCACCACCTACGATCCAAGGCATGTCGCTGCAGTTCGCCATCCTGACCGCGTTGGCAGAACGGCAATCAACCGGGATTGAACTCACGCGGCGTTTCGACCGGTCCTTCGGCTACTTCTGGACGGCCACCCACCAGCAGATCTATCGCGAACTCGACCGCCTGAGCAGCTGCGGCTGGGTCGAAGCGACCACTCCCCCAGACCGGCCCGGGCGCGGACAGCCCAAACGGTTCGCCATCACCACGGACGGAATCAGCGCTCTCCAGGACTGGCTGCACGGCATCGACGAACCCGCGCCGGTGCGCGAATCGATCGCGATCCGCCTCCGGGCAGCCGCGGTAGTAGGCGACATTGCCGGGGTTCGAGCCGCCGTGACACGTCACCTCGAAGTGCACGAACAGAACCTCGCGACGTACCGCGACATCGACGCGCGCGACTTCTCGGTCCCGGAGACCGAGACCGACATCCTGCGTCACCTGGTGCTCAAGCAAGGGCTGCGAAGCGAACAGATGTGGGCTGACTGGTGCCGCGAGGTGCTGTCGACGTTGGACCGGCTACCGCCGCGGAGCAACCCGCCTGAATAGACCTACGTAGCCTTCGCCGACGACCGCCGCCGCAAGATCCGGCGGGCGAAGTTGAACGGCGCGAGACCGATCCGCCACGCGGCGCCCTGCCATGGGGCTCCGACCCCCACGAAGGTGACCACGGCGCCATTGGTCGCGCCGTCGTCGCCGGCAATCAGATCGATGGTCGCGTGCGCCACTACCAACTGCCCGTCTTTGCAGACGGCCGGCACCTTGAACAGTTCGCGGTCGAGCCGACCGGTCGCCATAGCTTGGTCAAAACCCCACCAGTGCACGGGTTGCAGGGCCGGCGGGATGATGACGTTGAGGCTCTGCCCGACGACGTCGTCCGCCGAATAGCCCACAACCTCCGTCACCGCGTCACCCCAGTGGTGGATGATGCCGCGACGATCGACGATGACGCTGGCAGTCGAACCGCCGCCAGCCGTATCTGAGGCGTCCATATCTGTGACACGCCATGCGCAGACGTCCGGTTCACCCTGAACCGCCGCAGCGCGCAGTTCGTGACATAGATATGACCGCCCAACAGCCCGGGGTGGACGCAGACCCTGACGCGATCTGGACACCGGCGCTCGCGCGCGGGCTGGTCCGTGATGACTGGCTGCGCACGATGCGGTGTTGCGACGGGTACACCGACCTGCTCGGGTCGGAGCCTCACCACCGGCCCCCCCGCGGCCGAATGAGATGCCCGCGCTGGGTGTTTGAGCACTGGCGGGTGATCATGACCAGACAGCTGCGTGACGAACCGCGGGTGCTCGACGTGGCGTGCGGACCCGGCGACCTCACGCGCTTCACCGCAAACTTGCTCGACGACAACGCCTTTGCGATCGGTCTGGATGACTCGGCGTTCGTGATCAAGCGCGCTGCGCGTGCCAACCGCCATCCGCGCGCTGTATATATGCGGGCCGAGCCGGCGCAACTGCCCTTCAACGACCGAACATTCGATGCTGTGTGTTGCTTCGCCGGCCTGAACCGCGTGCCCGATCCCGACGCTGCGCTCTCCGAGATGGTGCGCGTACTCGCGCCTGGCGGGTCGATCGCGGTGCTGGCGAGCCACGGAGGCGAAACGCCCTTTCTGCGAAGAGCACTCGAGTTCTGCGCCAGGTCAGGTGGAACGCGGACGTTCGATCGCAACACCGTCACTGCAGCCATGACTTCCGCTGGTTTGACGGATATCGAACAACAACTGCGGGGAATGTCCCAGTTCGTCACAGCGCGCCGACCCGAATCAGCCAACCAACTCGACGCGTGGCGCGTCCACAGACGGGCGCCGCGATGACCGAAACGAAGCGCGGTGGCGTCCGATTGCACGGGGTCAGCAAGACCTACGGGCAGGGCGAGGGCATGGTGCATGCCCTCCGAAACATCGAACTGGACATTCCCGCAGGCGAATTGGTGGCGATCCTCGGCCCAAGCGGCTCCGGGAAGACCACTCTACTGAATATCATCGGCGGCATCGAGGCTTCGGATGTCGGGTCGATCGTGGTCGCCGGAGAGGATATTTCGGGGAAGCTACCGCGCGATCTGGGCGCGTTTCGCCGCACTCATGTCGGGTTCGTATTTCAGTTCTTCAATCTGATCTCGACGCTCACGGCGCACGAGAACATCCAAGCGGCTATCGAACTGACCGGCCGGGGCGATCGGCGCCACATTCCGGAACTGCTTGCCGCGGTGGGCTTGTCGGACCGTGCCACGCATTTCCCAGCCCAACTCTCGGGCGGCGAGCAGCAGCGGGTCGCGATCGCCCGAGCCCTGGCCACCGATCCCGATGTGCTCCTGGCCGACGAACCGATCGGTGCATTGGACGTCGCCACCGGCGGCGAAGTTCTGGAGTTGTTGCAGCAGACCAGTCGCGCCGGCCGCGGCGTGATCATGGTGACGCACAATGAGGCCACCGCCGGGATCGCGGATCGCGTGATGCGAATGTCCGACGGCGCCGTCGTCTCCTGCAGCCGAAACACCATGCCCACCAACGCTGATTTCGTGCGATGGTGATGGGTGTGATCAGCGTATTGCACAAGAAAGCCGCGCGAGATCTACGCCGGCGGCTGCCGCAGGTCGCGGCGGTTGCCGTCATGGTGGCGCTGGGTGTGATGCTGTTCGTTGCCAGCTACGACTCGTTCCGCAACCTGCAGGCATCTTACGATCAGACCTATGCCAGAACGGATTTCGCCGATCTGACGGTGTCCGGAGCCGACGCCGACAAAGTCGGCGCCGCGGTGCGTGGCGCTCCGGGCGTCGACCGCATCGCGATCCGCACAGTGGCCGATGTCCCGATGATGATCGGCGCGACCAAACTCGTCGGCCGTGTCGTCGGAATGCCGGCAGATGGTCAGGGTATCAACAGTATTGACCTCACCGCAGGACAGTTGCCGCGCTCCGATGACGTTGTTGTCGAGCGCCATACCGCAGACACTTTCGGCCTGGCCACTGGACAACAACTGCGGGTCTTCGACGGCACGCGCTGGCACGACGCGGCCATCTCGGGTGTTGCCGAATCTCCCGAATATCTCTGGCCGGCGCGGAGCCGTCAGGATCTCCTCGATGATCCGCACGCGTTCGCCGTCGTCTTCACATCCGAATCGGTGGCCCGGACGCTGTCAGCGCACAATACGCCGAATCAGGTCTTGATCCAGATGACCAGCACGGCAGGCCAATTGGAGCGGGATCGAGTAGTCGACCAGGCGCGTTCGGCCGGTGCGACAACGGTCGAGGGTCGGACTTATCAGCCGTCTAACGCCGCGTTGCTGGAGGGGTTGAAAGGCGTGTCCGGCATGGCGGTCGGCTTTCCGGCACTGTTCCTGACCGCGGCGGCGATCTCGGAATTCGTGTTGATCACGCGGCTCATCCAAACCGAACGGCCGGTCATCGGAACCCTGTTGGCATTGGGAGCACGACGCAGTGCCGTCGTCCGGCATTACGCGGAGTACGGCGCCGTCATCGCTGCTGTCGCGGCTTTGGCCGGCGTCCTTGCGGGAGCACCACTGACATCGGTCTACACCGCCCACTACACGGCCCTGCTCGGCCTCCCCGACACGGTCATCGAGCACCGACTCCCTACCGCCGTCATCGGTTTCGCTCTGGGCCTGGCCAGCGGCGCCATCGCCGGTCTGGCAGCGGCCGTCGGCGTGGCCCGTACCGCTCCGGCAGAGGCGATGCGCGGCGACGGCACGCAGCCGCTCCGAGTCGGGGCGCTCACCCGAATGTTCACCCGTTGGCCGCAGCTGCCGGTCGTGGTGCGGATGGCATTGCGGTCGCTGCTGCGCAGCCGGCGCCGCACGGTCGCCACCATGGTCGGCAGCGTCCTGGCCTTCGTCTTGATCCTGGCGTCGGCCGGCATGCTGACCAGCGTGCGTGCCATGCTCGACGTCCAGTTCGGCTGGGTGCAACGGCAGGATGCCACCGTCTTGGTCGCCGACTCGAACAGCCTTGGTGCACAGACGCTCTCGATGCCCGGGGTGTCCACTGTCGAGCCGACGACCGTTGCGTCGGTCGCTGTCGGCGCGCACGGCCGGACGTACCAAACGGTGCTCAACGGCCTCGAACCGGCGACGAGCATGCACCGCTTTCGCAGCGTGGACGGCACCACCCTCAAGCTGCCTGCCGACGGCATCCTCGCCGGTGCGGCATTGGCGGACAAACTCGGCGTGCGGATCGGCGACACCATCACGGTAATGCCGGTCAAGGGCACCGCGCGGCAGATGCGTCTCGCCGGGCTGCTCGACGAACCGTTGGGCACAGCGCTCTATGCGTCCAACGCCGTCGCGCACACGGTGGAGGGCAGTGGGGCGAACGGATATCTGTTGCGGTTCGACAGTCACGCTGACCGAAATCAATTGCGAGCCGCGGTAACCGGTCTTACCGGCGTGGTCGCCTACGCCGACAACGAGGCGGTGCACCAGAAGATCGACAGTTACCTGGTGATCTTCTGGGTCTTCGCCGGTGTGATGCTGGCCCTCGGTGCGCTCCTGGCTTTCACCGTCATATACGTCACCATGACCGTCAACTTGGCCGAGCGCACAACCGAATTCGCGACATTGCGCGCCGCGGGTGCGCCTACCTACCGGCTCACCGCCGCCGTTGCCATCGAGAATCTTGCTGCGACTCTCTTGGCTGCCCCGGTCGGCCTCGCCGCCGGAGTGGGGGCCGCCTGGCTGTTTCTGCAGACGTACAACAATGACCTGTTCAATCTGCATCTGTCCGTCAGCCCGACCGTGCTGGCCGTCGCGACCTGTGCGGTCGCGGCAGCGGCAGCGGTGTCGCAGCTCCCCGCCGGACGGTTGATCAACCGCATCGACGTGGCGCGAGTCGTCCGGGAACGCTCTCAGTGAACCGCGCCCACTCCATCCGGAACCAGGGCGTGACAATTTGTGGCATATAGGCCATTTCGATATCGATCGCTCGTGGCGATAGATAACTCCAGGCTGCGATCTCGTGTCGGTTGGGGCGCGGCCGCTCGGCGCTACAGCCGGCGTAGACCCAGCACAGCTCGTGCTCGGACCCACGCGTGTCCTGTGCCCAGTACTGGAACTTGAACTGGAATTCGAGGTGGGCAGTGATGGCCAGTTCCTCCGCCAGGCGGCGGTGAATGGCACTGTCCATCGTCTCGCCGCGCCGCGGATGCGAACAACAGGAGTTGGACCAATACCCGGGCCACAGCCGCTTTTCGTCTGCACGGCGCTGCACAAGCAGTTCACCAGCCGGATTGAACACGAACAACGAAAACGCGCGGTGCAGCATGCCACGACCATCGTGTGCGTCGGGCTTTGGGGCGAAACCGATTTCACGGTCAGCGCTGTCGACCAGGATCACCTGATCGACGTTGCGCACAGTCATCGACCGAACATCGTAGGCAGGGCCAGCACCGAATCCACCGTGATGGCAAGGAAAATCACGGTCAGGTAGCTGTTGGCATGGTTGAACAGCCGCTGCGGTTGAGCGGACTTGCCACTGCGAACCCGCTCGCGCAATCGGTATGCCAGCGACAGGAGCAAGACACTGGACAACAGCGCCACCACGCCATAGACCCAGCCGGTACCCAGCGCGAGAACGATCGCGGTGATGCCCGTCAGGGCCGTGAACGTGACAATCCTTCGGGCGACATGGAATTCGGTTGCCACCGCCGGCAGCATCGGTATGCCGGCTGCCCGGTAGTCCTCGCGGTGGCGCATGGCCAACGCCCAACTGTGCGGCGGCGTCCAGAAGAAGATGATCCCGAACATCACCAGCGCCTGCCATCCGACTGCGCCGGTGGCGGCCGACCAACCGATGAGGACCGGCATTCCGTTGGCCACACCGCCCCAGATGACGTTCTGCGAAGACCTGCGCTTGATCCACAATGTGTAGACGAACACGTAGAACACGATGGTTGCGACGGCCAGCAATCCAGCCAAAATCGTTGTGCTCCACGATAACCACAGCACCGACCCAAAACTCAACGCGGTACCGAACAACAGCGCATGGGCTTTCGACACGCTGCCCCGCGCCAGCGGACGATCGGCGGTGCGCTTCATCAATTTATCGATGTCCGCGTCTGCGACACAATTGAGCGTGTTGGCGCCAGCAGTCATGAATGCCAGGCCGATCAGCGCATTGACGATCGGCATGGGGACGATCGCACCACGCTCGGCGAGCAGCATCGCTGGAATCGCACTCACCACAAGGTGAATGGACCGCGGCTTGGTGAGCGCCAAGTAGTCAGACGTCCGAGCTCGGAATTCGCTGTGCCCCGACCGGCTTTTGAGCTCACGAGTAGTCATGTTCGTTCCCAACTCCCCAACACCGGGAACACGAAAGACAGCCGTCAGCGGTTCAATCTTGTTGCATGCGTTCTTGACTGACGGCATACGCACGCAAGAAGCGTCAGGCTCGCGGGGCGTGCGGACAGATCTATACGTGGTCCCCGCACCCGCTCGGGGTGCCTGCCCGCAGTTAGGGTCTGGTCAGCGAGCCCGGTCGATCATCTGCATCTGCGCTTCGGGGTGGTGGTCCCCCGCCGGCGGGGTCAGCTGGTCCAACGTGGCGAGCTGCGTCGCGCTCAGCGTCACACTGTCGGCGGCGACGTTCTCCTCAAGCCGCGCAACGCGTTTGGTGCCGGGGATCGGAACGATGTCGTCGCCCTGAGTCAGCAGCCACGACAGCGCGACCTGCCCCGGAGTGGCACCGACCTCCTCAGCAATCGTGCGTACCTGGTCAGCCAACGCGAGGTTCTGTGCGAAGTTCTCTGCGCTGAACCGGGGATTGTGTCGCCGCATGTCGTCGTCTGCCAAGTCAGCGATGGACCGGATCTGTCCCGTGAGGAAACCCCGGCCCAGCGGCGAATAGGCGACAAAGCCGATGCCGAGTTCGCGCAGGGTCTCGAGAATGCCGTCCTCGGGGTCGCGGGTCCACAACGAGTACTCGGACTGCAGCGCGGCGATCGGGTGGACCGCGTGGGCCCGGCGGATCGCGGCGATGCCGACCTCTGACAGGCCGATGTGCCGCACCTTGCCCTCGGCGATGAGTTCCGCGACCGTCCCGATGGTGTCCTCGATCGGCGTCTCGGGGTCCAGCCGGTGCTGGTAATACAGGTCGATGTGGTCGGTACCCAGCCGACGCAGGGACCCCTCGACCGCCGTGCGAATACTGGCCGGGCTGCTATCCAGCGTCTGCCGGCCGGTGTGCGAGATCATGCCGAACTTGGTCGCCAGCACCACCTTGTCGCGGCGACCGGTAAGCGCACGTCCGACCAGCTCCTCGTTGACGTACGGGCCGTACACCTCGGCGGTGTCGATCAGCGTGACGCCCAAGTCGATGGCACGGTGGATGGTCCGGATTGATTCGTCGTCGTCTAGCCCGGCGCTTCCGTAGGCGAAGGACATGCCCATGGTTCCGAGGCCGATGCGCGCCACATCGAGGCCACCCAGTTTCGCGTGCAACATGTCTTCCCTTTCGTGAGGTCAAGGACGAATCAGTACGACGAGCAACCGCGATCGCCACACCCGAGTCTTGTCATCGCGAACAAGACCGGTACAACCGACCATACGAGAAACGCGGCCACTGCCCATTGGCCCAAGTGCCGCGTTGTTGCCATTCGTCGGTGCATGCCGTAGGACGAGCGGGTGAGCGAATCGGATCCCGTGGCCGAACCAGGTGCGGCCGGAGTGTCGCTATGGGACATGACCGGGGATGCGGCCCGAACGCTGCCGCGACACCGTCATGGGTTCACCCGCGACGAGGTGCGCAAGTCGCAGGAGACTCGGGTGCGCGTCGCCACCGTGGAGGTAGTGGCCGATCACGGCTACGCCGGTGCCAGCGTGCGCCAAATCGCCTCTCGGGCAGGCATTTCCACCAAAACGTTCTACGAGCTGTATCCAGATAAAGAGGCAGCGTTTCTGGCCACGTACGCCGCGGTGGACCTGGTCGTCGAGTGGATGCGCGCCGCCGCTGCCCGAGCGCGCACCGCGGCCGAGGTGATCGAGGCGGGTACGCGGACGTACTTGGAGACCCTCGCGTCCCAGCCGGCATTCACCCAGAGCCTCGTTGTCGAGGCCGTCGCGTCCACGGACCGCATCCGTGCGCGCCGATCGGTGGGACTGTCTGATTTCGCCGGAGTGATGGTGCAACACCTGCGTCGGGTCCGCGGGCCCGCTGGCCCAGACCCGGCTCCGACTGCCGCAGAGCACGCCTTATTGATCGGCGCCCTCGGCGGCGTGAATGAGCTGGTCGTCCAGCACCTCGGATCGGCCTCGGCGGCCACGTTGCTCGACATCGTCGTCCCGGCGCGAATCCTGCTCGAGCGCATCGTTTTGACCGCCGCGGAACTCTCGGTCGGCGCGCAGTAATCCGTGCCGCCCTTGCCGCTGACCATGCCCTGAGCAGGTAATACGGCACTGAGACAGCGCCATCACTAGGCATGCCCGACGCCTGCGTGCTAGCGTCCACCCAATTGAGAACACGACCGTTTTCTCAGTCTGGAACGGTCATGCCGCTAGGAGTTCGTAGTGCCAACAACCCCTGTCCACAACAGTCAGTTCAACTTCCCGCCTGCCGCTGGCGAGGTCGATCCCGAGACTGCTCGCCCCCAGCGCACCTCTGCCGGGACCGCCGACGATCCACTGGCCCCCGGATCGCTGGGGCGCCACGTCGTCGGGCATCCGCTGGTGCTGCTCTACGCCAATGTGCCGGCGCTGATCATGCCGACCCTGCACCCCAAGATCGCCCATGTCCTCAGCGAAAAGGACCGCGCCCTCAACGGCAGCGAGGATCTCCCCACCTTGCAGGCCGTCAGCCGCCGTCTGATCAGCACGTACGAGATGGTCCTGGGCATCGTGTTCGCCGGACCAGAAGCCGACGACGTCGCTCACGGCCTGCACGAACTGCACCGCCCGATTGCCGGATCCATGCCGGATGGGACGTCGTACCACGCCTGGAACAAGGACGTCTGGAACTGGACGTGGGGATCCATCCTCAAAGGTGGGCTCGATATTGCCGACCAGTTCGGGGTGCTCGCCGACGACGATGAGCGCGAGCAGGCCTACTGCGCACTCAATGAGGTCGGCCGCCGATTCGGGGTCCGCAGCCTGCCCGACACGTACGCGGGTTTCTGCGAGTACTGGCAGCCCATCGTCGATGGCACCCTTGAAGTCAATCCTCAGGTGCAGTTCATCGTCGACCACGCCCTGCACCCCGGCAAACCGCGCGGCTGGGGCCTTGTTCCGACGCCGCTGTGGCGACTCGTCGCACTCCCCTTGACCCGCACCATCCGCGTCGGCATCCTCGCGGGTGTGCCGGAGAAGTTCCACGCCGACCTAGGTTTGCGCGTCACCGTCATCGATCGATGGGAGCGCCAGCTGCACGCCGCCTTCTGGCGGGCAATCCCCAAGCCGATCGCCGGACAGTTCGGCCCTGCCTACTTCGCACTGCGCCGGCGCTTCGGCCAACCCGGCTGGCGCACCTTCTACTCCCGTGCGCAACTGGCAGAAAACCGTGCGGCCGCCGACGCCTCGGAACGGGCCGGCGATGCTTGAATCGATTCGCCACCGGATAGTCGCGTACGTCGTCGCGCTCACCGCATCATGGACACAGTTCGGCGTGGGCCTTATTGCGTTGTGGTTCACCAGTAATGGGCCGGCGGCATATCTGACGTGCACCTCGATGCTGACTGATCCGATGCACGCGTGCACGACCCAGGTGCTCGGAATCATCCCCGTCACGGTGAACTTGTGTCATGCGTTGTGCCACTTCGTCACCGGCGTCCTGGGCTTGATCGCGGCGCTTCGGCTGAGGTGGGCAGTGGTGTACGCAGCCCTCGGGGCCGCCTGGTACATCGGCTGGGGACTATTGGGCGCCTTCGGCGGCATGCACTTTCGTCATCACCTGGGCGTCGACCGCTTCGGAAGTTGGGTCCATGTCGTCGAGGGGATCATCCTTGCCGGTCTTTGGCTCGGCCATCGACTCACTACAAGGGGTGCGCACGCGCCGACCTGATACCGCACGCAACGTCAAACATGTTCTTCAACAATGTGTTTGGCGGCACCTTGGTTCGCATGGCGGTGCGAGAGAATCTCAGCGGTCGGTGCGTCGGCCGGCAGAAACGCTTCCAGGCGCAGTTCCGACACCGTGACATCGAGCGCGGTGACAAACGTCGCGATCGTTGCGATCAGCCGCACGTCACCGTCGGGCGAGGACAGGTGCAATGGCACCGCGAAGCCGAGCGATTCGACGGGCGCACCGCCCGGCGCGGGTACACCGTAGCTCTCCAGTTCCTCGATCAGCGCGTCGATGCGCGGGTGCGGGCCGCGTGCATGTAGACCGTGCAGAATGTGGCGCCGCCAGTCGTCGAGATTCACGATCCGTGCCGCCATGCCATCGGGATGCAACGCCACGCGCAACACATTCACCGGCGCCTCCAGCAGCCATCCCGCGACCCCCTCTGTCAGTAGCCCGAACGCACTGTTTGCGGCGACCAGCTCTCCGAAGCCATCCATGACCATCGCCGGATACGGCAGGTGGCCGTCGAGCACATGCTGAAGCGCTGCTCGCACGGGTTCGAGCACCGGCGCGTCGGGCGGCGATTCCGGATGCGACGGTGCGAAGCCAGCTGCCGATAGCAGCGCATTGCGTTGCCGCAGCGTCAGTTTCAGCGAGTCGGCCAGTCGGCCGACGATGTCGCGCCCGGGCGCTGAACGACCCTGCTCAAGGAAACTCAGGTGCCGCTGGGTGGTGCCGGCATCGATCGCCAGGTCTATCTGACTGAGCCGGCGCCGATTGCGCCACTGGCGCAGCGCCGTACCGAAGTCACCGAGCGTGGAAGCAGTCATGCGATCAGTCAACCCAATTGCGGTGCTGACCGCTATTCCCTCCCGGGAATTGTCGCGCATCAGCACAAGCGACACGATCGTGGCATGGACAAGTCAATCTGCATTGGTGTCATGCCGCCGCTGGCCGCCGAGCCGTGGGCCGGTACCGATCTTCGCGGACTCCTCGACATGGCAAGGGCCGTCGAGGATTTAGGGTTCGATTCACTGTGGGCCAATGATTCGTTGGTGCGGCCCCGGATCGAGGCGCTGACGTTTCTGTCGGCGGCGGCCGCTGTCACTGACCGGATCACGCTGGGTACCGCGGCTTTGCAGCCGGTGCTGCGGCGGCCAGTGCAGACCGCACAGGTCCTCGCATCCATCGACCGGCTGTCGGGCGGACGCTTGGAGGTGGCGGTCGGCGCGGGCTTCCCGGGAGTGTCCGAGGTGGAGTACGGCGCCTCGGAAGTGCCGTGGCCCCGCCGGTTCGCGCGCCTCGACGATACCGTCGCGCTGTGGCGCCAACTGTGGAATGCCAAGGAGCCCAGCTCATTTCACGGCACAGTTCTGCACCTCGAGGACATACCGGCCGGCATCACGCCGTTCGGCGAGTCCGGCCCGCCCGTGTGGCTCGCCGCCGACACGAGCGGCGCCCGAGCCCGCGTCGGCCGCCTATACGACGGCTGGCTCCCGTATCCGCCAACGCCGCAGGCATATCGGTCGGGCCTGGCCGAAGTGCACGCTGCCACGGAGGGCGCCGGCCGGGCTACCGACGCCGTCACCCCCGCGTTGTTTGTCACCGTGCTGATCACCGGCGACGACGCCGACGGCAGCCGGGCGGCACTGGATCACTTCGCCACCAACACATATGGGGTCGGCATTGATGTCATCGAACAGATCCAGACTTTCGCGGCAGGAACGCCAGACGCGGTCGCCGCCCGGTTGGCAACCTTCATCGATGCCGGCGCGCGACACCTGGTGTGCAGGATCGGCGTCCTCGGCCCCGAGGGTTTCACCGAGCAGCTGCACCAATTACAGGCTGTCCATGAGGCGTTGAGATGAGTGGCACGCCCATAACGCGGCCCGGGCCCGATCGCGCGTCACGCCCGCCATGCCGACATGCTGGTCGAGCAGATACGAGCTCGGTGAGTCCATGTGCCAGCGGCGACGGAGCGTTCGCCGATGTGGCCGTCGCGCGAAGACTCAGGCAAACCACGTGTTGAGTACCTCCGGCAATCCGTTCCCCCGGTGGTCGCCGGTCCACGCGACGTAGCCGTCGGGACGTACCAATACCGATGCGGGAGCAGCGATCTCACCGAGGACCGGGAGTCTCCAGGTGCCGGCGGCGCAGGCATCGACGACCGCAACGCGATGCGCCCAACGCGTAATGTCCAGGCTCGTCGGTAGATTGAGCGACAGAAGTATCCCCCGGCCCTCGTGGAGCAGGCTGAACAGCCGAATGGGACCTTCGGTGGTTTGCAGGTCCAGGTCGGGCATGCGGTGGCCGACGAGCGGGTGTGCGTGCCCGTGGTCGTAGCGAATGTCCAAGCCGCACATCATCGCTGCGATCCGTGCACGGGATTCGCCCAAGGTAAGCAGCTCGGCCAGGGTGTCACGCAGCGCATCCACCCGCGCCCCCGGGCCGTTGAGGACACTTTGAGCCATGGTGTTGTGCAGTACGCGCGCGGCGACGGGATGGCGTTCGTCGTGATACGAGTCCAGCAGATGCTCGCCGGAGATCCCGTTGACGACCTGGCCGAGCTTCCACCCGAGGTTCACCGCGTCCTGTACGCCGGTGTTGAGGCCTTGCCCGCCGATCGGAAAGTGGATGTGCGCGGCGTCGCCGGCCAGCAGCACGCGGCGGTCCCGGTAGGTCGCAGCCTGTCGGGTGGTATCGGTGAACCGGGAAACCCAAGCAGCACTGCGTAATCCGTAGTCGGTACCGCGAGCAGAAAGCAGCGCCTTTCTGATGTCGTCGACGGTCGGCTGCTCCGTGTTGGTAAGGGTCGATTCGGTCACCATGATTCGGACTGTGTCTTCGCCGTCGAATTTGAAGAACGAGTGAAACGCCGGATCGCGATGCAGTCCCCACGGCGGGTTTTCCGTCAGTACAGCGTCGGCGACCAGGCAGCTGGTTGATGCATCCCATCCAGGGAAAGCGATGCCGGCCGTTTTGCGGACGTGGCTTCGTCCCCCGTCGCAGCCCACCAGGTATGCGCAGCGAAAGCGCGCGCCACTAGCCGCGATTGCCTCGACGCCGTCGGCATCCTGCGTGAAGCCCGACACCTCACATCCGTAGTGGATCGTGACGCCTAGTTCGGCGACCCAGTCCGCGAGGATTGTCTCGACGCGGTATTGCAGCAGGGCCAGTCCATAGTTGTGTCTGGTCGGCAGATCGGCGACGTCGAAGAAGATTCCGGAGTAATGGGTGTTTTGGCCGGTGATCCCTTCAGACAGGAACCGGTCGACGATCCCGCGCTGATCCATTACCTCCAGGGTGCGCGGTGTCATGCCGCCGGCGCGCGAGCCCACCAGGTCACGGTCGGTGCGCCGTTCGAGCACCGCGACATCGACTCCGGCCAGGGCGAGCTCACCGGCCAACATCAGCCCGGTCGGACCGGCACCGACGATCAATACAGCGTGTTCGCGCATGCAATCTCCTCTTACGCCCCAGGAACCGGTTGATCGTCGTCCCTGGGACCGAAGAGACCGAACCGCTCGACCAGCTGCGGGGCCGGCGCGGGAGTCCAGTCCCAGGCGGCGATCTGGTTCCGAGATCGGCGGCTGTAGCTAGCACGCAGGAGCTCGTAGCCGTCGGCACGCAACACCGTGCGCGGTTCGCTCGAACTGTAAATCCATTGCTGCCCTTGGTCATCATGGATTGCCAGACCGTCTGAGCGGTGGAACCGCAGGCATGCAGATTGCATCATCACATCAAGGAACGGCTGCCAGTGTTCACGCTCTACGCGGCCGAGACCGAGCGCTTCGTGCAAGTCGCCCTCGTGACAAATGACGTCGGCGGCCAGGTTTGGTCCGGCGATCTGACGATCCGACAGGCCGGCCTCGACTGTCGGTGCGACCTGATCCCACTCAGCCACTAGTTCGCTGATCCGCCGACCCCGGCGATCCTGCACCTGCCGCTGTGTCCACTGATCACTGCCCGCGCCCTCGACTCGTCCCGCGGACACATCGGCGGCACCGCCGACCAGGTGCGCCAGTACCTCACGCACCGTCCAATCTGGCGTGGCTGGCACCGGGGTGCTCAGTTGATCGTCGCTGAGCCCCACGGCCACGTCGCTGATGCGGCGGCGGGCGTGGCGGTAGGCGGTGTCGAGCATGCGTTCAGTCCTGTCTCGTCGGTCGTCGGCTGAAAATCCCGTGCTCTCCAACGGTTTTGGCGGATCGACAACCGTCGAGCGCCATGCCACGCTGCGGAGCAAGGAGAGACCCCCGACATCGACAATAGCCCAAAAATAAGTAATTTAAGAGATTGATAAGGATTTTCTAAGACTAGAGCCTGGCCGTCAGCGCGAATGACTGCGGCCGATGATCGGCCTCGGGTGCCCGCAACGGGACAGCCTTACCGCACGTAATCGCACACTGCGCATCCCCACTCGGCCGTTCACCCACCGAAACCTGCGATATCGGCGCTCCACGCTGGAGCGACCTACTTCGCGTCGGTGACGACGACTATCTGACGGATGAATGTGTCTCCCACGGCAGAGCGCAGGAGGAAGTCGGCAACGTTTGCGCGAGAGGTTGAAGGGAGGATCGGCAAGGTCTTGACGTCCTCGAGCGCGACCGCGGCGTAGCGGCTGCCGACTCTGTCGTTTAGCGCCCCGGGATATTCGAGGGTCCACTTCAGGCCGCTCGCATTCAAGAGCACTTCGGACGCGGCTTTGTCTTCGTATTTTTTGCGCAGCGCAGTGCGAAATATCAGGCCAGCGAGGAACGACGCCTTGGCGAGGGATTCTCCGACTCCGAACGCGGACACGATCACGAACCGGTCTACACCCGATGTTTTCGCGGACGCGATGACGGCACGAACCATGTCCGTGATCAGCGTCGGGGTTTTGCGGATGCTTCTGACTCCGAGCGCGCTGACGACCGCATCATGCCCTCGGGCTGCCGCGGCGATCACAGCGGCGTCGGTGACGTCACCGCTGACTATTTGAGCGCGCGGATCAACGGCGACGTCGGCCCTCCGAACGAGGGCGGTGATCTGGTGGCCCTGGTCGAGCGCTCTTTTGACGAAGTGGACGCCGGTACGGCCGGTTGCTCCGAGAACAAGAAACTTCACAATATTTCGCTTTCTATGGACAGGTCGAAGGGTCGTGCTGGTGACCGGCATGTCTTCTGGCCGCATCGCGGCAACCGCCCGTCCATCGCCGGTTGATAGTCAGGATCATTGACGATCATAGTCAATGATCCTGACCATCGTCAACGGATGTCCGCAATAGTTCCAGGACGCTTCAGTTTAGTTAGTCAGTAATTATTACCATTGTCACGTTCGCATGCAGAGGCCGGCGGCGATCGAGCTCGGTGGACGTTAAGGTGTGAATCCCGTGAGATCAGGTGCGCGATGGAGCCGAGGGCAGCATGGACGACGAGCAGAAGATTGATCTAGGGGTGTCGTTGTTCATCCCCTACCGGTACGCCGAAGACCGGATTTTCCGCGCCCTCCAAGACGCCGGATTCGACGACTGGACCCTTGCTCAGTGCCGTGCGTTTCAACGCATCGCCCCGGATGGTTCGCGCCTCACCGACCTTGCCGACCAGGCGCAAATGAGCAAACAGAGCGCGGGCGTGTTGGTCGATCAACTCGAACGTTTGGGCTATGTCCGCAGGGTCCCCGACCCCGCGGATGGCCGCGCCCGATTGATTGTGATCGAGCAACGTGGCCGGCGAGCGGTCGAGGTAGCCACGGCGACACTCGATGAGATTCACGCGGAGTGGAAGGCATACCTGGGCACTCGCAACTTCACACTGCTGCACCAGATTCTGGATCAACTACGCGAGATCACCGACCCCTACGCGCGGTAATGCTGCCGCGCGGAACAGTCCGTCCCCCAGCATCACAATCACCGCCCAACCGCGAGCCCAAATACCGCCATCAGCAGTTCGCCGTCTAGCATGAGGCGTCCCTATGGGTTTTAGACGCCTATCTCGGTAGGTCCCGCGCCCCCGTAGCTCAGGGGATAGAGCACGGCTCTCCTAAAGCCGGTGTCGCAGGTTCGAATCCTGCCGGGGGCACTTTCTACCAGCGGAAACGCCCTCTACAGGCGTCCGCGAACGCCCCCAGCGGGTACTTTCCCGCATAGGTGCACCATTGACTGGTGACGTCCACTCGCCAGGCCACCACCGCCGACGCACACGCAATCGCGACCCTGCTGGACGCATTCAATCGCGAGTTCGGCTCACCTACGCCTGGACCGACCGTTTTGGCCGACCGACTCGCTCAGCTGCTCGCTGGTCCGGACACCGTTGCCCTATTGGCCGGGCAGCCTGCCGCTGGTGTCGCCCTGCTCACCCTTCGCCCCAACGTCTGGTGCGACGGACCCGTAGCCCTTCTCGACGAGCTCTACGTCACGCCGCATCAACGCAACCTCGGCATCGGGACAGCGCTCTTGCACGCAGCCGAGAACGCGACCCGCCAGGTGGGCGGCGAACTGCTCGAAATCAACGTCGACGGCCAAGACACTGATGCCCGCCGGTTCTACGAGCGCCACGGATACACCAACACCGAACCCGGCCAATCACTGCCATCCCTGTACTACTACCGCGAACTCAATGACTCCACCGCGTAGGCGACTGCCGTTGCGACTCACCTAGACGGGGCTGGATAGCCTGCGTTAGCCCGACAGCAGGAACTGATCCGAATCGCCGTCATCGACGGGGTCCGCCAGCCGGAAACGTCGATTGAGCGCATCGATCAGATGATGCGTTTCGTAGAGTTCGGCGCGCAGCTGATTGCTCTCGCGGCGGCGCCAATCCGACAACCGCTGTTCCCGACGTTCAGCCTTTTCCAGACGCTGCGACAACTCCTCGACATGCCGCCACAGTTCGGCCCGAAGCAGGGCCGCTTGGGCAACGTCGTGGGAATCGATCACACTACGCATAGTCGCACTATGGAAGCGCCCGCGCAGCGAAGCTGGGAAATTGTCTGGTCAGGCAGTTTCCCGCGGAAGCTGCGAATGCCTGGAATCTGGCGGCCCGAGACGACTCGGCCGGCAAGGTTGATACCGCCCGGACCTCACCGCCCACGTCGCTCGCCGGTGAGGTCAGATTCAGATTGCGCGCTGAGGTGACAGGCTTAAGGATGTTTGCTGGCCATGGAAATCCGCGGTCCGATGTCGCGAACTGGAAGGTGTTGAAGTGACGAAATTCCTCGTGCTGTACCGGGCAGGCCAGGACGCTGCGGCGCAGATGGCTGAGGCAACTCCAGAGGAGCAGCAGGCCGGCATGCAGGCCTGGATGGAGTGGTTCGGGCGCGCCGGAGAGGCCATCGTCGACGGCGGTTCGCCAGTTGCCGGCGGCGACGGCACCGTCGGCGGGTACTCGATCCTGCAGGCCGAATCGGCCGAGGCGCTGGCCCCATTACTGGAGGGACATCCGCACCTGCAGGTCGGGACCATCGACGTCCTCGAGTTCCTGCCGCTGCCGGGGATGTGACGCGGGCGTAGTCGCTACGCCGAGCGTGGGGCATGCCGAGGTCCGCTTCGGCGGGTCGCCTCAGCAGGGCCCACGCTCGGCATAGGTCGCTATCCCGGTACCACTATCCCGGTAGATAGATCAGCCTGGCCAGGGCGATGGTGACCACCATGGTCAGCGCCAGCAGGGGCACACCGACTTTCGCGTAGTCGGAGAACCGGTAGCCGCCGGGTTCCATGACCAGCATGTTGGTCGGCGACGACACGGGTGTGACGAAGGCTGCCGAGCAGGCAATGGCGACCGTCATCGCGAAACCTTGAGGCGAGACATGCAACGCCTGGGCCGCTTCGATGGCCACCGGAGCGATGAGCACGGCGGTTGCCGAGTTCGAGATGAACAGTGCGACCATCGCCGTCACGAGGAAGACCGCGGCCAGCATGGCCGTCGGTCCCAGATGACCAAGCGCTTCGACCAGATGCCGCGCGACCAGCGTCGTCGTACCGGTCTTGGCCAACGCGGTCGCCAACGGCAGCATGCCGGCGATCAGCACCAGCGTGCTCCAGCTGATCACCCGGTAAATGCTGTCGACGCGAACGCAACCGACGCCGACCATGGCCAGCGCACCGAGCAGGGCCGCGTCAGCGCCGGGCAGCCAGCCGAACGCCATGCACGCGACCATCCCCAGAAGAATGGCTACTGCGGCGCGGGCCCGGCCCGGCGCCACCAACCGCTGTTGGTATTCGGCGGGCAGGTTCATGAGGATGAAATTCCGGCGAGCATCGCTGAGCCGCTCGATGTCGTCCCAGTTGCCGCCCACCAACAACGCGTCACCGAAGTCGAGGGTGCGGCTGGAGAGGTCATCGGTAATGGGCTGGCCCCGGTGCCGGATGGCCAGGACAGTCACGTTGTGCGCGGCGGCGAGGTCGAGTTCGCCCAGCGACGTACCGATCGACTTCGATTCGGGCGCGAGCATCACCTCGGCGACACCGACGTTCTGCAGCACATCGCGGCGCTCATCTTCGGCGCGGGGACCGGTCACCTGGCACTGGAGGTCGACCGTCAGTGCGGGGACCTGCTCGTCGTCGACGAGAATGAAGACGAGATCGCCTGCCTCAAAGACGGCTTCGGGCCGCGGCGACAGGTAGCGCGGCGTGCCGCGGTTGGGCTTCTCGAAGCCAAGTAGATCAAGCCCGTAGCGGTCGTGCAGCGGTTTCCGTTGGGCCGCAACCGATTGCCCGACCAGTGGCGACTCAGCAGAGACGTGAAGCAAGTGCCACCGGGGTTTCAAACCATAGGACTCGATGACGTCGAACGTGGACGGTTGCTCGGCGTCGGCGGCACCGGTTTTCTTGCGACTCAACAGGTTAAGCCCGATCAGCAGCATGAACACGACACTCACCGCGAGCGTGACGACGCCGAACGGCGTGAAGCCAAAGAAGCCGAGCGTCGGAGTTATGCCGCGCTGGGTGAGGATGCCCTCGATAATGATGTTCGGCGACGACGCGATCGACGTCATCATGCCGCTGATCATCACGGCCACACACAAGGGCATCAGCATGCGTTTGCGGTTGAACCCCGTCTTCGCCGTCACCGTGAGCACCACCGGAATCAGCATCGAGACAATCGCCGACGAGTTCATGACCGAGCCGATGCCGGCAGACAACACCATGACGAGCGCGACAAGCCGCGATTCACTGCGGCCACCGATCTTGACGACGAACTCGCCGAGGCGCTGGGTGATGCCGGTGTTGACCAAACCCGCACTGACGATGAATATCCCGGCCAGCAGAATCACCACCGGTGAGCCGAAACCGGCCAGCGCTTCAGTCGGGGTGAGCACGCCGCTGGACATCAAGGCGACGACCACCAGCACCCCGACGATGTCGGCGCGGGGACGTCCCCAGACGAATAGGCCGATCGCACCGGCCAGGATGGCAAGGACGATCCACATCTGGTCAATCACTGAACAACCTCAGCCAATTCGGTTGTGCGCAGTCATCGCATGCTGTGCACATCGGCACAGGATGTCACAGTCGTCACGGCGAAAGTCGGCAGATTCGCAGGCGCACCGAAAAGCGTGAACAACGCGTGACCGAGTCGGGATGCGGAGCCGCTATCCGTCAGCTGAGCTTCATGAATCTCAGGTAGAACGCCCCGAACACCAACACGATCCCGACGTTGACCATCAAGCGCGGCCAGAAGTAATGGCGGAACAGCAGTACGTCCAGGCTGACGATGACAGCGATCATCGCTAGCACATAGGCGACGAGCAGCGCGTTTTTGCCCATGACCTATTTCTACTCCGCCGTGGAGCCATAGCGCATGAAAGCGCCACAATCATCGCCAAGGAAAGAGCGACAAGTGGCCGCATCTGCCTGTTTCCTGTCAATTTGCGAAAGTCGAATTAGTGGACATTGAAAGCGCGGCGGCGCGTGCTCGTCGGCATCACAAACAACTCATCACATTCGCATGTAAATACTTGTGCATCAACGGGTTTAATCAGAGCCGTTCCGCCCAGGACAGTCAAAATCGGAAAAGTGAACAAACCGCAAAAAACAGATAGACAGAGTTGCCGTAACCAAAGGTGGATGTCACGATTTCCGGTGACTGAGGCTGCCTTCAATTGGCAAACCCGGGCAGTCGGTCAATAGAGCAAGGAGTTTCTCAGTGATGAGACGGTCTATCCGAGCCGCGGCAGCGGTCGGCGTGTTCGCGGCGACGCTGTGTGCGGTTGCCCGACCGGTTCCGGCGCATGCCGAACCCGTGGCGATGGCGCCCCAGGTGTACGACAAAGTGACGCGCGACGGCTGGCATCTCCAGATCAAGATTGACCACGAGGCCATCAACTCCGTGCCGAACCTCGCCGCTGCGACCAACTCGCGGGAAGGTTTCGTCACCGCATCCGCGACCGCGACGGCGACCGGCGGATCGAACCCGATCACCGACAGCATCTTCATCCTGGGCTACCAGCTCGGGTGTCAGTCCGACGTGTCCACCGGCCTGCAACTGGGTGGCACAGCAGGCATCGCCCCCAGCGCGTCGATCGGCTCCTCACCCGGGTTGGGCGTGACGGGCGGTGCCGCGGGATTCGTCCAGACCGTGCTGCAGCCAGGCGTGATCGTGGATCTGCCGCTGGCCAACATGACCCTCAGTGACAGCAACCAAGCTGGGCTCGACATCGACAACATCCACATCAAGGCCGATGCCTGCGGCGGGGATGTGAACATTCGCTCGTACGCCTACCTTCGGGTTTCGACGTCAGCCGCGCACACCGAGTTCGCCATTTACGGCGATCCGATCAAGATCTGACATGACGGGCCACCGCTCAGCCATCGCCGGCTTACCCAACTATGCGCGAATCTTTGTGGGCGGCACCGTTATTGCCTTGTCGGCCCTCCTGTTGACTGCAGACCCTGCCCACGCCCAACCGCCACCACCACCGCCATGGATTCCGGGAGCCCCGCTGCCCTTCCCAGGCAGCTTCTCGTACCCGTACAACATCATTGCGGTGCCGGCGCCAGCCACGACCGATGCGCGCGGGGTGCGGATGGCCGCCGGCGTTGACCCTGCCGCAGCAGCTGACGGGCTGCCCGGCAGCAAGTTGGGCAATAGCCCGAACAAGCCGAACATCCTGACGTCATCGAGTACCCGCAACGGGATCGCGGCGGGGACAGTGCCCGCTCAGCCGCCGAACCCTGGCGTCAATATCGGTGCCGGACAAGAGAATCCGGCCCTGGAAGACCCCAGTGGAAAGCCGCCCGCGAGCGCGACAGGCGTCGAATCGTCACCACCCACGTCTGCGCCCGGTGGTCCCGGGGCGCCGGCCCCGATCCTGGAAAGTCCCTCAGGGAAACCCGCGACCAGTACGACACCTAGCCCGGTGCCTGCCCCTGCATCAAACTGACCCGACGGACGAAATCCGTTAGGGCATCAAGATGTAGCTCATCCCGGGGATGTGCTGGGTGTCGCGGGTCCACCAGGCAAACGGGCCGCCGTGCGACTCGTTGTTCATCTCCGTGATGTTGATCGAGCGACCGGACACCGAGTTCACCCACGCCACGTGGCCGTACTGGCTGACGCCCGGCAGTTCAGCCGGGTACACCGCGATGGACCGGACCTGCGGTTCGTCCACAACCGTCCACCCACGGGCCCGCGCGGCGTCGGCCCAGACTCGGGCGTTGCCGTGGATATCCGGGTAGTAGCCGGCGTTCTCGAACCACTTCTGCATGGCGCCCCAGGTGCACTGACCGGGCCCGCCGGAGTTCGAGGGTTGGGTCGCGCCCATGGTCCGGCCGGGACTGGTGACCCCCTGGCCGTACACAGCTGGATCGACGAAAACGGCCGAGTCGGCGTAGCCGGGCGGTGCGGTGACAACCCCCGCGCCGGCAATCAGAGCGACAGCGAGCATGGCACCCGCGTAGGGCTTGAATCTCATGGCGTACATCCGTCCCCCCGATCAAGCGAACGAACTGACAGTTGGATCAAATCACAATTCGGTCACGATTAGATACGAATTCAAAAACATCGCTTGGCAAACTGTCAAGTTTTGCTCAAGAGATGCTGATCACTGCCCCGCCGGGTCTTACCGGTTCAGCCGGAATTGCAGGTTATTGCGTACAGCGGGCCATTCGATATCAAGGATCGAGTACACCGCGGTATCGCGCCGTGAGCCGTCACTGAGCAACTGGTGCGAACGCAGCACGCCGTCCAGCTTGGCGCCCAGCCGCTCAATTGCCGCGCGACTCGCCGAGTTGAAGAAGTGCGTTCGGAACTCCACTGCAATACAGTCGAGCGCTTCAAAAGCGTGCCGGAGCAGCAGTAACTTGGCTTCGGTGTTCACCCCGGTCCGCCGGACCGATTCGCAGTACCACGTGGCGCCGATCTCCAGGCGCCGGTTGGGCCCGTCCACGTTGAGGTAGCTGGACGAGCCGACCAGCCGACCGTCCTGAGACCGCACGACGAACGTCAGCCCGGTATCGGGGTGCTGCACGGCCAGCCGAGCCTGCACCCACTCCTGGGCGGTCGCCGGCGACGGCGCAGCGGTGAACCACAAGCGGCCCGGGTCACCATCGGCGGCAGCCGCCGCGATCTCGGGGACGTGGTCGACCGTCAGCGGCTCCAGGGACACCCACCGCGACCCGGTCAGCACGACCGGTTCGACGAATCCCATCAGGCCCGCCACGCCACCACGGAGGCCAGCACCGACAGCACTATCGCGAGCGCGGCCGCCGACAACCCCACATACAACCCATACGCCGCGGTCACCGGAGCGTGCACGTACAGCACGAAATACCAGACGCCGAGCGCCGTCAGACCCGCCGAAAGCACCAGAGCCACAACTGAAGCCACTCGTTCGGATAGTTTGCGCGCGGTCATCGCCGCCGCCACCATCAGACACGACGACAACAGCACCATCAGCTGCCCGACACCGAAACCCGGTGGTGGAACAGCCAAATGCCCAACCTTGCCGCCGATGGCGTTCGCATGCCCCGCCGGACTCGACAGCCACGGCAGCCAAGCACTGACCAGCAGCACCGCTGCACACAGCGCCACGATCCAGGCGGGCCGTAACCGTTCCATGGCATGAGCGTATCGACCAGCCTGTAGGGCCATTCAGTCGTAGCCTGAACAGCCATGACCGATCTCCCTGATTGGGCCCGCCAACTGGACCTCTCCCCGCATCCTGAGGGCGGCTGGTACCGCGAAACCTGGCGCAGCGACCTGACCATCCCGCAGACCGCACTGCCCACCGAATACGCCGGCCCGCGCAGCGCCGGCACCGCGATTTTGTTCCTGTTGATGCCGGGTCAACAGTCCGCCTGGCACACCGTGCACAGCGCCGAACTGTGGCTGTTCCATCGGGGCAGCCCGCTGCTGCTGGAAGTCGGACCGGAGCGCGCCACGGCTGAGACCCTGGTGCTCGGCGCGGACGTTGCGGCGGGCCAACAACCACAGCTGCTGGTCCCGCCAGGGCACTGGCAACGGGCTCAGCCGCGTGACGACGAGCCCACGTTGGTCAGCTGCATCGTGGTACCCGGCTTCGACTTCGCCGACTTCGTGCTGGCTCCGGAAGGGCACTAGCCCATGCGGGGACACGTCATCGTCTGCGGCACCGACGCACTGGCCAACCGGATCACTGAAGGGTTGCAGGCCGCCGGCGCCGTCGTGGTGACGATCCACGATCCCACCGGCATGAAGGCCGCCATCATCGCCAGTGCCACCGCCATCGTGTGCGTCAGCGAGGACGACGCCGTCAACCTCGAAATCGCGCTGCTGGCACGAGAACTCAACCCCACCGTGCGTGTGGTGGCCCGACTGGCCAACTCGGTGCTGCGCGCCGCGGTGGCCGAGGACAACGGCCCGGGCGCCGTCCTGGATGTTGCCGACCTGGCCGCGTTGTCGGTGGTCGAGGCCTGCCTGGCCCGCACCACCCACACCGTCGCGGCGGCCGGAGTGGACTTCGTCATCTCCGGCACCGAGGCACCGCACGACGCCACGCTGCGCGAGATGTTTGGCGACTTGGCGCCCGTCGCCGTCATCCGCGGTGAGAATTCAGACCAGCACGGCGAGGTAATCCCCTGCCCCGGAAGGGATTTGGAGGTTCGGCCCGGGGATTGGACCGCGATGGTCGGCACCGCCGACGAGCTGGCATCAGCGGGCATCTCGGTGCCACGCCCATTGACCAGCCGCACGCGGCGCCCGTGGCCGCGACACGTGCTCGACACGCTGCGCGTCATCCGCGACGACATCAACCCGGCGTTCTGGTGGGCGCTGAGCGCCTCGACCACGCTGCTGCTCGGGTCAACGGTGCTGCTGCGCTTCGCCTATCACAACCCGCACGGCATGAGTTGGATCGATGCGCTGTACTTCTCCACCGAGACCATCGCGACGGTCGGCTACGGCGACTTCAGCTTCCTGCAGCAGCCAACCTGGTTGCGGCTGTGGGGAATTGGGCTGATGTTCGCCGGCGTCACGACCACGGCGATCCTGGTCGCATTCACCGCGGACGCCCTGTTGTCCCGTCGCCTTGGTCAATCGTCGGGCCGACGGCGCGTCCAGCATCTGCGCAACCACATCGTCGTCGTGGGTCTCGGATCATTCGGTATCCGGGTGGTCAGTGACCTGGCCGCCGCCGGCTACGACGTCGCCGTCATCGAACGCGACGAGTCCAACCGGTTCCTGTCCCAGGCCGCACAATTGGACGTGCCGGTGATCTTCGGCGACGCCACCCTGCGACAGACCCTGGAACTCGCCGGGCTCGACAAAGCCCGAGCCGTCGCCGTGCTGACCGCTGACGACATGGTCAACATCGAGACCGGCATCGTGCTGCGCGAGATGCTGAGCTCGCGGCTGCTGCCGGAAATCGTCCGGCCGGATGTCCCACTGGTGCTGCGGATCTACGACCGCACCCTCGGAGCGGCGGTGGCCCAACGGTTCGGTTTCGCCAACGTCCGGTCCACGGTCGAGCTGGCGGCCCCGTGGTTCATCGGCGCGGCGATGGGGCTACAGGTGCTGGGCACCTTCTCGGTTGGCCAGCAGTCGTTCACGGTGGGCGGCGTGCATGTCGATGCCGGCAGCACGCTGGACGGCATGCGTATGGCCGACGTCCCGACCCAGACGCGGGTCATCGCGATCACCCGCGGCGGCACCACGCACCGGCGGCCGCGACGCGAAACCCGACTCAGCGCAGGCGATACCGCATACCTCGTCGGCCCGTACCGCGAACTGATCGAGACGCTGCTGACCGGCCAGCGGCCGACGTGAGTCATGGTCAGGCCGCGATCATGACGTCGATGGACAACTGATCGCAAAGGCTGTGGGTGGTTGGCCAGTCACCGCGCCGCGTGGCGTAGGCGAGCTCCTCGACCAGCGGGCTCTGCACGTCCAGCTCGGCCAACCAGCCGGCAACCGTCGCCGCGACGCTGTCTCCGGTGACGCCGACTGCGTGGCGATCGTGGAGCTGGTCGACGATCTCGTAGGTCGTCATTGCTGGGCTGTGGTGCCGCCAATGGATGTTCATACCTGTATGAGCACCGGGCGGCGGTAATCGCGACAGTTTTTTGGGGGCCAACGTGAAGAAGATGGCGAGAATCTTTCGACTTCAGGCCATCTTCTTCACGTTCGGCGGTCAGGCCCGCACGGCGGTCAGGCGCGCAGCGACGACAGGTTGAACGGGGCGCCCGTCGGGTCGGTGACCGCGGCCAGCCGGCCGTACGGGGTGTCTTCGGCGGCGCGCACCACCGAACCGCCGTTTGCGGTGATCAGCTCGATGGTCTTGTCGACGTCATCGCTACCCAGGAAGCAGCTCCACGAGGACCCGTCCATACCGGGTATCACCGAACCGTCCATCACGCCGATCAGCGGCGTGCCATCGAAGACGGCGTTGCTGTACCGGAATTCGTCGCTGTCGGCCTCAACCTGCAGCTGCCAGCCGAATACCTTGGTGTAGAACTCGGTGGTCTTGGCGAAGTCGTTGGTGGTCACCTGGAACCACACCGGTGCGCCGGCCTCTTCGTACACCTCGAAGCCCTTGTGCCCGGTGGGCTGCCAGAGGCCGAAGAAGGCACCGGTGGGGTCGGTGAGCATGGCCATCCAGCCCTTCTCGGGCACCTCCATGGCCGGGATGCAGTTGGTCGCGCCGGCGGCGACGGCGGCGGCGATGGTGGCTTGGATGTCAGCGGTGTGCAGGTACACCGTCCAGGCGTCGGGCGCGTTCCACGCCGGGTCGCTCGCCATCATGCCGCCGACGTACTGGCCGCCGCGCCGGGCGTTGATGTAGCCGCCGTAGTCGGGGCCGGGATTTTCGTATTCCCAACCCAGCACGGTGCGGTAAAACTCCTGTGCGCGAGCCACATCCGAGGTGGCCAGGTCAATCCAGACCGGAGCGCCCAGTGGGGTTGTAGTACGAGTAGCCATGGTGTTCTCCCTATGCGAGTGACGGAGTGGTCATGAGTACAGACAACCACCCCGCGCAAAACTCATCGCGGGGCCCTCAGCGTGAAGAAGATGGCGAGAACTCTCGAAATTCTCGCCATCTTCTTCGGGTTCGGAGTGCCCGGTTCAGGCCGGAGCGAACAGCGCCTTGAACTTCTCCAGTGAATGCGTGATGTCGCCCCGAAGCGCGGCCGCCACCACCATGCCGATGGGGCCGAACAAGGCCGGACCACCCAGGTGGATGTCGAACGCCACGTTCGAACCGTCGCCGGCCGGCGTGATCTTGGCCATCAACTTGATCCTGACGCCACCCTTGCCAACGCCGTTGAGGGTCAACGCCGCCGGCGGGTTGTAATGCACGATGGTCCAGTCGACCCGGTTCAGCATGCCCTTGACCTCGACGACGGACGAGATCTGCGTGCCCTTCCCCAACGTCTCAGGCAGCGCGCTGCGCCACATGCGGTGAATGGACAGCCAGTCGTCATACCGGGAGAGATCCGACGCTGCCTCCCACGCTTTGTCAGGAGACAGCGGCACTTCGATGGAACTTGAGAGCTTGGCCATGAACTACTGCTGCTCTTGGCTCCCCTCGGCGGGCTGCTCAGCGGGGGCCTCGGCCGGGTGGTCGCCGGCCACTGCCTTCTTCGCGGCTTCCTGTGCGGTGTCCACGATGCCCTTGAACTTGCCCTCAGTCTTCTCGTCGACGATGTCGCCGACCTTGTCGATAGCGGCCTCGACCTTGTCGGCGTTCTGTGCCGCCAGGTCCTTCACCTTGTCCAGAAATCCCATGATTCCCACCCTATCTATCGCCGAATTGAACAACGAACGTGTTCATTGTTCATTGGTCCTCAGTTCGCCACAACCGACGCGGTTCGCCCAGCCACCGGCCCTGCAGCCACCACAACACCTCGATGGCACCGGCACCGACCAGGCCGATTCCGACGGCCGTCGAGGTCAGCGCCAGATTCGACGGATCGAGCATGAACTGTTGCTGCGCCCAGGGAATCGAAAAAATCACCACGTACGCCAAGCCCGATACGGCGACCAGCGCCACTCGCCACCACTGGTACGGCCGTGCCACTACTGCGAGAACCCACACCGCACACACCAGCAGCGTGATCAGCGCCGAGGTGGAGGCCTGGGTCTGCTGGGCATCGCTGGCGTACTTCCCTTGGTACGCAACCAGGTACATGACGAACGTCGCGGTGCCGACCACCAGGCCCGACGGCAGCGCGGCTGTCATCACCCGGCGCACGAAACCACGATGTGCCCGTTCGTTATTCGGGGCCAGCGACAGGATGAACGCCGGAATGCCGATGGTGAACCACGCCGCGATGGTGACGTGGATGGGCTGGAACGGATAGAGAACCGGCTCGGTATGCAGGAACCGGGCTGACAGGCCCGCCAAACCGACCAGCGTGGCCAGCAACACCGAGTAAACGGTCTTGGTCAGGAACAGGTTCGAGACCCGCTCGATGTTGCCGATGACCCGGCGACCCTCCCCCACCACGTACGGCAGGGTGGCGAACTTGTTGTCCAGCAAGACGATCTGCGCGACGGAGCGCGTCGCCGAACTGCCAGACCCCATGGCCACGCCGATGTCGGCGTCCTTGAGGGCCAGGACGTCGTTGACGCCGTCGCCGGTCATCGCGACGGTGTGTCCTTCCGTCTGCAAGGCATGCACCATGGCGCGTTTCTGATCGGGCCGTACGCGGCCGAAAGTGGTGTATTCGCTGAGGGTTTCGGCCAGCTGCGCCGGATCATCCGGGAGCTGACGGGCGTCGAGCGTCTCGCCGTGTAGCCCGAGCGAGCCCGCTACCGCACCCACCGAAACCGCGTTGTCGCCGGAGATGACCTTCACCGAGACACGCTGCTGGGCAAAGTATTCCAGCGTCTCGGCCGCGTCGGGCCGGACGCGCTGTTCCAGGGTCACCAGAGCCACCGGGGTCAGGACACCGGGTGCGTCGGGCGCGTCGACGGGGCGGTCCGAGGAGCCCAACAGCAGCACCCGCAAGCCTTGTGCGCCAATCTGTTCCGCTTGCTCGGCTTCCGGCGAGCCGGGGGCCAGCAGCACATCAGGCGCGCCGAGCACCCAGTTGCCGTGCTCGCCGTACGACACCCCGCTCCACTTGGTCGCCGACTTGAACGGCGCGTTCGCGGTCTGAGTCCAGCCCGGCGGCTGCGTGTACGCCTCGGCGATGGCGGCCATGCTGGCGTTGGGCCGAGCGTCGTCGGCCGCCATCTGGGCGAGTGCGGAGGCAGCGTCATCAGTGGTGAAGGCGCTGAGATCACTGACCCGCATACCGTTTTCGGTGAGCGTGCCCGTCTTGTCGGCGCACACGACGTCGACTCGGGCCAGGCCCTCGATGGCCGGCAGTTCCTGCACCAGGCACTGGCGCCGGCCCAGCCGGACCACGCCGACGGCGAACGCCAGCGATGTCATCAGCACCAAGCCCTCGGGCACCATCGGGACCAGGGCGCCGACGGTGCGCAGCACCGATTCCCGCCACCCGACGCCCGTCGTGGTGAACAACTGGGTGTAGATGATCAGCGCACCGGCCGGCCACAGCAGGTAGGTGATGAACCGCAGGATGGTGTCGATACCGCTACGCAGCTCGGACTTGACCAGCGTGAATTTGCTTGCCTCAGCGGCCAATTGCGCGGCGTATGCCTCTCGGCCAACTTTGGTGGCGCGGTAGGCGCCGGTGCCGGCCACCACGAAACTGCCCGACATAACGGCGTCGCCCGGGTTCTTGTCGATGGCGTCGACCTCACCGGTGAGCAGCGATTCGTCGACCTCAAGATTGGCGGCCTCGACGATGGTGCCGTCAACAACGATCTGATCACCCGGCCCGAGCTCGATGACGTCGTCGAGCACCACCTCACCCGGCAAGCGCGCCTCGGTGCCAGATTTCCTGCGCACCAACGGCTTTGCCTGCCCGACAATGGCCAGCCGGTCCAGCGTCTGTTTGGCCCGCAGCTCCTGGATGATGCCGATGGCACTGTTGGCGATGATCAGCAACCCGAACAGGCCGTTGATCACCGACCCGGTGGCCAGCACGATCAGGAACAGCGAGCCGAGCAGTGCGTTGATGCGCGTGAAGACGTTGGCGCGAACGATGTCCGAGACGCTGCGCGCCGCCCGCGTCGGCACATCATTGGTCTGGCCAGCGGCAACCCGTTGCGCCACTTCGGCATCCGACAGACCTGCCGCCTGCGTCGTGCGTTCCGGATCGTCAACAGTCACCGTTCATCCCCCTGCGAAGTTGTGATTTGTGCACGAAAAGGTACGGTCAGCGACCCAAATCGTGCACAAATCACTGGTTACGGGCGCCACCACTCATCCAGCCCCGGCAGCTGAGCCGGCTCCAGCCGCTGACCCGGCATGGGTACGGCCACATCCACCGATTCGTCACCCGCAGCGACCAGCATCCGCTCGACCGGCTCGGACCACGGGTGCGGGGCCAACCGGAACGTCGCCCAGTGGATCGGCACCAGCAGGCCGGTGTCGGTGATATCGCGGTGTGCGCGCACCGCGAACTCCGGATTCATGTGGATGTCCGGCCAGCCCGCGTGGTACGCCCCGATGGGCATCAGGGTCAGGTCGAAGGGCCCGTAGTCGGCGCCGATGTCGGCGAAACTCTTGGTGTAGCCCGTGTCGCCACCGAAGAACGCCCGGTGCCGCGGCCCGACCACGGCCCACGACGCCCACAGCGTGGTGTTGCGGGTCAGGAACCGGCCCGAGAAATGCCGGGCCGGCGTGCACACCAGCTTGAGCTCGCCCAGCTGGGCGCTCTGGTTCCAATCCAGTTCGACGATGCGTTCAGCTGGGATACCCCACCGCCGCAGGTGCGCCCCGATGCCGAGGGGCACGAAGAACTGCGCCCGCTGCATGCCGGCCAGCTGCGTCACCGTGTCGATGTCGAGGTGGTCATAGTGGTCGTGACTGATGATCACCGCGTCGACGGCCGGTAGCGCTTCCAGCGGCGCGGGCACCTCATGCAGCCGCTGCGGGCCGACCGTCCGCGACGGCGAGCACCGTCGGCTCCACACCGGATCGGCCAGCACCCGGTAGCCGTCCACCTCGATCAGTGCCGAGGAATGCCCGAACCAGGTGACCGCCAGATCCGCGGCGGCGAGCCCGGCGTCGGGCACCACCAGCGGGATGGGCATCGGCGGCTTTTGGGTGGCGCCGGCCGCGATCAGGTCCCGGATCAGGCCGGCCTGTTCTTCGCGGCTCAGCTCCGTGCCTGACGGTGGCTCCAGGTTGACGAACACCCCGTCGTGATAGTTGGGGGAATTGGCCGCAACGGCATTGATGTCCACGGGACCGGCACCGAGTGCCGCGGGCGCCCCGTTGAGCGCCCGCACCACCCAACCACCGGCTACCAGTGCCGCCGTTCCCCACATCAGCCGGAATGCCCGTCGCAGCATCAGGCGCCCTGGAACCTGGGCGCCCGCTTCTCGAACCGGGCCACCTGGGCCTCGATCACGTCCGGGCTGGCCCAGGCCTTGTTGAACATGCGGGTGTGCTCGCCGCGGACGGTGTCGTAGGCGCCGTCGTCGTTGAGCACCCGCTTGGAGTGCGCCACCGACAGCGGGGCGTGGCCGGCGATCTCGGCGGCCCAGGCCTGCGCGTCGGCCAGGGTGCCGGTGCGGTTGACCATGCCGGTCTGCAGGGCGGTATCCAAGTCGAGGCGCTCGGCGGCGATCAGCATGCCGCGGGCACGCCCATGCCCAACCAGCGACGTGAGTCGACGGATGCTCCAGTTATCCAGGGCCAGGCCGTACTTGGCGATCGGGAACTGGAAGTACGTTCCCGGGACGGCGACACGCAGGTCGCAGATCATCGCCATGATCACGCCGGCGCCGATGGCCGGGCCGTTGAGCGCCGCGATGACCGGAATCGGGCTGGCATCGATGGCCAGGTTCAGGGCCAGGGCTTTGTCCGGCAGTTCCTTGGCCACGCCCTCGGCGTCGGACAGGTCGGCGCCCGCGCTGAACACGGTGCCCGCTCCGGTCAGCACGATCGCGCGGGTATCTGCCGGCGAGGCCTTTTCGATCTCTTCGCGCACGCTGTCGACGAGGGCGCCGTTGAGCGCGTTGCGGCGTTCGGGTCGCTGCATTTCCAGGGTGAGGACGTTGCCGTCCCGGGTCACACCAATCATGCGGCCAGCCTAAGCGGTATGACGATCAAGCGGCGAGGCACGAGCCGCGATGAGAAATGACGCAAGTGCCGATTAACCGAGGTACGAGCCGCATTGGGGCGCTAGCGGACTAGCCTGACCGGGTGAGCCGGACGGGAGCACGTCAGTTCTTCGACGCGATCTTGGATGACGGGTCGTTCCGCAGTTGGGACGGCCCACCACTCGACGTGGCCGTTTCCGCGGAGTACCGCGCCGAACTGGCCGACGCGACGCTGCGCACCGGGCTCGACGAGTCCGTGCTGACTGGCGAAGGCACTGTCTCCGGCCGTCGCGTGGCTGTCGTGGCCTGCGAGTTCGACTTCCTGGCCGGCTCGATCGGCGTCGCTGCCGCGGAGCGGATCACGGCCTCGGTGCAGCGTGCGACGTCGCTCGGATTGCCGCTGATCGCGTCGCCGTCGTCGGGTGGCACGCGCATGCAGGAAGGCACCGTCGCGTTCCTGCAGATGGTGAAGATCGCCGCGGCCGTCGAGCTGCACAAGAAGGCCCACCTGCCCTACCTGGTGTATCTGCGGCATCCGACGACCGGTGGCGTGTTCGCCTCCTGGGGATCACTCGGGCACCTCACCGCCGCCGAACCGGGCGCGTTGATCGGGTTCCTCGGACCGCGCGTGTACGAGCACCTGTACGGCGAACCGTTCCCCGAAGGCGTCCAGACCGCGGAGCACCTGTTCGCGCACGGTGTGATCGACAGTGTGGTGCCGCTGGACGCGCTGAGGACCGTCATGGATCGCGTGCTGAGGGTCGTCGCCGATCCGCCCGATCCCCCAGCGATTTGTGCACGCGAATCCGCGGTGAGCGCAGAAAACCGTGCACAAATCACCGAGGATCCGGCGTGGGATTCGGTGCTGGCGTCGCGGCGGCCCGACCGCCCGGGTGTGGACTACCTGCTGACGCACGGCGCCACCGACCGGGTGCTGCTGTCCGGGACCGGGCGCGGCGAATCGGGGACGACGCTGCTCGCGCTGGCCCGGTTCGGTGGGCAGCCCGCGGTGGTGGTCGGGCAGCGCCGGGTGATCGGCGGCCTGGTCGGGCCGCGGGCGCTGCGGGAAGCTCGGCGCGGCATGGCACTGGCCGCGGGATTGCAGCTGCCGCTGGTCCTGGTGATCGACACGGCCGGGCCCGCGCTGTCGCAGCAGGCGGAGGAGGACGGGCTGGCTGGGGAGATCGCACGCTGCCTGGCCGAACTCGTCACGCTGGATACCCCGACGGTGTCGGTGCTGATGGGCCAGGGCAGCGGCGGCCCGGCACTGGCCATGGTGCCGGCGGACCGGGTGCTGGCCGCCCAGCACGGCTGGCTGGCCCCGCTGCCGCCCGAAGGAGCCAGCGCCATCGTTTACCGCGACACCGAGCACGCGCCGGAACTTGCTGCCGCCCAAGGGGTTCGGTCTGCGGACCTCCTGCGGGCAGGCATCGTCGACGTCATCGTGCCCGAAGAGCCTGACGCCGCCGACGACCCGGCCGGGTTCACCGCCCGACTGTCGGCCACCATCGCGTCCGAGCTTCACCAGCTGGGGGCGGTTCCCGCCGCTCAGCGCCTCGGCGTGCGGCTGCAGCGGTACCGGCGGATCGGCGTCCCCGGCAGCTGAGCCAACTCGATGGCATGCTGGACAGGGTGCAAATGGCGATGCACTTCTGGTGGCTGATCTTTCCGCTCGGCGGCATGATCGGAGGGGCCGTGCGCGCCGTCGCGGTGGCCAATGAACGTCGGGCCGAACGCCGGCTCGAACGTTTCCGCATCAAGCAGCAGACCAAGATCGCCGTCGCGGAAGCTGCCGGCCGCGGCCGCGTCGATGCCGCCGCCGAACGCCGCACCATCACCAAAGTGTTGGCGCAGCACGACGGCACCGACGGCCGCTGGCTCAGTTATGAGTTGGACGTCGCCAAGCTGCTCGACTTTCCGGTGATGACGGATCTGCGCGATCCGCTCACCGTCGGCTTTCACAAGGCCAAGAGTCGGGCCGATCTGCTGCGGCCGTCGGCCCCCGACGATCTGGTCGGTGATCGCGACGCGCAGCTCGAATACCGTGACGCCGTCCACGAATACGCGTCGGCCTTCGATGTCGCGGAAACTGAAGCGATCCGGCGTCGGCGCAGTGACTTCTCCGCCGACGACCAGGAACGGTTGGCCCGCGCTCAGCACCTGTTGCGGGTAGCGGCGGACCCGGCGGCGACCCCGAGCGAGCGGCACAACGCGTACGACAAGGCCCGCCGGGAACTGGACGGGCTCATCGCGTTGCCGGCAGTGACGCGTGCTGCGATCGAACGTCGCATCGCCGGCGAGATCGAGGCCTGATCCCCGGCTAGCGGCTCAGTCCCCGTCGACGTAGCGCTGCAGCGTCGGCCCGAGCCAGTGCACCAATTCCTCGTTGGTCATCGCGACGACCGGTGGGATTTTCAATACGAATCTGCACAGGGCCATCCCCAACACCTGGGTCCCGATCAAGCCGGCGCACCGCGCGGCGTCAGTGGGCCGCAGTCGCGCGATCGCCGGCAGCAACTGCTGGGCGAAGAGGCCGCGCATGCGTTCCGCGGCTTCTTCGTTTGTGGTCGCCGATCGCAACAACACGATCAGGCCCTCGTCCCGCGTCCACCGATTCAGAAAAGCCGCCACCAGGGCCGCGCCCAGTTCAGCCCTGGGCAGGTGTGACAGGTCCGGGAACTCCAGGTCGAACTCGGCCGCGGCAGCGAACAGCTGCTCCTTGCTACCGAAATACCGCATGACCATCGATGGATCGATGTGCGCGTCGGCGGCAATCGCCCTGATCGTGGCTGCTTGATAGCCGCTTTGCGCGAACCGGTCGCGCGCCGCGGCCAGGATCACCGCCTTGGTCTCATCCGACGATCTACGCATGCCAACAAGTGTATGCCAACAACTGTTGACTTCGCGGCCGCAACGCGCAACCATGGTTATGCCAACAAGTGTTGGCATACGCGGAAGGAGACGCAGATGACTGACACCGATGTGCTGATCGTTGGAGCCGGCCCAACCGGACTGGCCCTGGCTGTCGCCCTGCAGGCCCGCAATATCCACGCCACCGTCGTCGACCGCCTGGCGGCCGGCGCCAACACCTCGCGTGCCGCAGCGGTCAGCGCCCGGACCCTCGAAGTGCTGGAAGACCTCGACGTGTCCCGCAGACTGCTCAAAGAAGGAATTCAGGCGCCGCGGTTCACCATCCGCGATGGCCGACGCATCCTGGTCCCGGTCGATTTCAGCCGGCTGCCGACGCGGTACCCGTACATCCTGATGGCGCCGCAGTCGACCACCGAACGCCTGCTGCTCGAGCGCTTGACCGAACTCGGCGGCGAGGTGATCCGCCCCAAGACCCTGACCGGAATCACGCAGGACGCCGCAGGCGTCACCGCGAATTTCGACGACGGCGAGGTGATGCAAGCACGGTACGTCGTCGGCGCTGACGGCATGCACAGCGTGGTCCGGGACCAGGCCGGAATCGGGTTCACCGGCGGCCAGTACGGCGAGTCTTTCGCCCTGGCCGACGTCCGCCTCACCGGCGAGGTCACCGACGACGAAGTGATCCTGTTCTGGGCCTCCAACGGGATGACGGTGGTCGCGCCACTCCCCGGCGGCACCTACCGGATCGTCGCACCCGTCGACTCTGCACCCGAACAGCCGTCCGCCGGCTTCATTCAGGAGATGCTCGACGCGCGCGGATTCGGGCCCGGTCGGGTGACGGTGACCGACGTCGCGTGGGGCTCCCGGTTCCGGGTCCACCACCGGGTCGCCGACAGCTACCGAGCCGGCCGAGTGCTGCTCGCCGGCGACGCCGCACACGTGCACAGCCCGGCCGGTGGCCAGGGCATGAACCTGGGCATTCAGGATGCCATCGCGTTAAGTGACGCCCTGGCAACAGTTTTGGATACCGGGCACGATGCAGCGCTCGACAAGTACAGCGCGGCCCGGCGGCCGCTCGCCCAACAGGTGGTGACCCTGACCGACCGCCTCACTCGGCTGGCCACGTTGCCCGCGCCGATGCGTCCGATCCGCAACTTGGCGGTCGGTCTGGTCGGCAAAGCTCCCGCCCTGCAGCACCAGCTGGCCTGGCGGCTGTCCGGGCTGGCCAACCGATAGACAGCGGAAAGCCGGGTCTGGTCCTCGGGGGAGACCAGACCCGGCAGCCTATTTCCGCTCAGCCGTTACAGCAGCGCGATTTCTTCGGTGCCGCAGGCACATTCAGCGCCGGATTCCGGTCGAAGAAGCTGACGGGCTTCAGCTTGAATCCTGCGTAGTCCACCGGCATCACGGGCCAGTCCTCGGGCCGCGGGAAGTGCGTCAACCCGAAGGTGTGCCAGACCACGATGTCCTCGCCCTCGATGTTGCGATCCTGTGCGACGTAGGTCGGCAGGCCGGCGTCACCCGGGTGCTGGTTGACGAACTGGCCGGCCGGATAGCGTTCGGCCGGATCGTATTTCGTCACCCACAGGTGCTTGGTGGCGAAGGCCGCGCGCTTGGCGATGGAGCTCGACGGGTCGGCCAGCAGCGTGGGCTGTCCCTCTGGATGCAGCGCGTAGCCGACATTCTGCCCCAGCCGGTTCTGCTTGGTCGGGTTGGTGATGTGCCACACCCGGGCCTTGAGGTTGTCGGCGGTGCGCATGGCCTCGAGCTCGTGGGTCAGCTTGGTCTTCTGGGGACGGAATGCGTTGCCCCACGGGTTATCCGGTCCCATCGGGACGCCGACGGCATCCACCTCTTCCACCGTGTTGGTGAGCCCGTCGACCGCCATGTCGAGACGTGCGGAGAACAGGTGCTGATGGAACGGCGCGCCGAGGCCCGGTGCCATCTCCGTGGAAAAGCCTTCCGGCCCACGGTAAGCCGAAGAGAACACGATGCCGGTGGCCTTCGCTTCCAATTCGATGGTGCCGTCGAGGTAGAGGTACCAGTAGAAGCCGTAGTCGTAGTTACCGATGGTGAGGAAGAAGGAGATCACCAGACGGCGTGAGCGGCGGACCTCCGCCATCCCGTTGAACATGTCGGTGTGCTTCCACAGCACGCCGAAGTCCTCCTCGTGCAAGCAGATTGCGTTCTTCATCAATTTGGGATCGCCGTTTTCGTCGGCGATCGTGACGTCGAAGTACTTGATCTCACCCAGGCAGTCACAGCCCAGCTCGAGCGCGTTGGTGTACCGGCCGAACAGGTACTCCCCTTGGTCGAAGTAGTTCTGCCAGTACCGAACCGGGGACGGATCGGCGTAGGGCACCACCATCTCGGCGATGGACGCGCGGTACACCACCGGCCGCCCGTCGATCGACAGCTGGTGCAAGGTCAAGCCCTCGCGGACATCGAAGCCGAAGCGGAAAGACCAATCAGCCCAGGTGATCTGGTTACCGTCGACGGTGAAGCTCGCGCCTTCGGGCTGGGTGATCTCGATGGGCTTCAGATCGGTACGGGCCGGCACGGCGTGCGGCGCGGCATCCCACTCGCCGCGTTCGGTGGGCAGCGGCAACTCGATCTCGTCGATCACCTTGACGACCTTGCGGCCCGTGAGGTCGACGTAGGCGACCACACCGTCGATCGGGTGCGCCCACGGCAGGTCCGCGGCGTCGTACTGGTAGAACGCCAGCACCCGGACGATGCGTTGGCCCACCTCTTCCTCGTGGCCGAATACCCCGGCCGACAGCGGAACCGCGCGCACGTCAGTCGGATTCAGCTTGCGCTTGGTCATGGCCTCGATCCACTCGGGGCAGTCGAGCAGGAACGACTCGATGTCCTCGAACTCCTGGTCCAGGATCGGCACGTGGCCGTCGCGAGTGCTGTCGATCGACACCTCACTGACTACGCGCGCCTCGGTCACCGACACCACGAGATCGGAGCCCCGGCCGGTGGCCCGGTCCAGCAGCAGCACCCGAGCCCGACGGTCCATGTCGTCGCCGGGACGGAAGGCCAGCACGTCACTCTTGTGTGGCTCCTCCAGCGCGACGAACACGAAGCGCACGCTCTCGCCGAGCAGTCCATGCGCGTCGACGATGCGGCGGGCCGCGCGGATTTCGTCGGCGCTCAGCGGGGTGAGCGGGTGGTCGGGGGTAGTGGTGCCGGACTCGGTACCAGCCTTGTCCAAAGTGGCAGTCATCGTGCGAGCTCCTTTGCAATATCAGTGTTTTCGTCTTGTTGGCTACCGGCTTGGGGGCGGACGGCGGCGACCACGATGCCGCCGACGAAGGCGCCCACGAGCAGGACGCCGATGATGGTGGCCAGGGTTCCGGAGCCGCCGACCAGCAGCGGCAGGTTCACCGCGGTCATGACCGACAGCACCGCCAGACCTACGAATCCGAGCAACGGAGCCACAATGGTGTGCCACGGCCGGGTGTCGAGGCGGGTACGGCGGAAGTACACGACGACGGCTGCCGAAGTCAGCGTCATCAGCACCACGATGCCCACCGAGGCCGCGCCAACGAACCAGGTGAACACCTGCGTCACCGGGTCCAGGCCGGCGATCACCGACACCACGACGAGCACCAGCGCCGAAAGGGTCTGGGCGAACGAGGCGATGTGCGGCGAGTCGTGCCGGGGGTGCGACCGACCGCAGCGCTGCGGCAGCGCCCGGGTGTTGCCGAGGGAGAAGATGTAGCGGGCCAGTACGTTGTGGAAGGACAGCAGCGCCGCGAAAAGGCTTGTGATCAAGAAGATTTGGACCAAGTCGCCGGACACGGCACCGACGTAGTGGGTCGCGGTCTCGGTGAGCATGGTGCCCGGCTTGTCCGTTGCGGCTGTCACCGCACCGTTGTCGCCCCACGCGGTGACCAGAGCCCAGCTGCTCAGCGTGTAGAAGCCACCGATCAGCAGGAGGGCGGCATACGTCGCCCGCGGGATGGTGCGCACCGGATCGCACGCCTCGTCGCGGAACACCGCGGTGGCCTCGAAGCCGATGTATCCCGCGAGCGCGAAGATCAGCGCGATGCCCGGGGCGCCGGAGAAGAAGTTGTCCGGGTGCAGCACCGCGGTCGACAGACCCGACGCGCCGCCCTGGCCGACCACGGCGACGTTGATCACCAGGACGATGCCGACCTCGCAGACCAGCAGGACGCCGAGCACCTTGCCGGACAGTTCGATGTGCCGGTAGCCGAGGAACCCGGTGACCGCCATCATCACCAGCGCATAGCAGTACCAGGGCACCGACGGTCCACCGTGACTGGTGACGAGGTCATTGAGGGACGCGCCGATGTATCCGTACACGCCGCCCTGCACCGCGGTGTACGACAGCAAGGCCAGGAAGGCGGCGCCGAGTCCGGCATGCCGGCCGAAGCCGTGCGCGATGTAGGTATAGAAGGCACCGGCGCCGGGAATGTGCCGCGCCATGGCGGTGAAACCGACGGCGAACAGCAGCAGCACCGCAGTGCAGACCACGTACGACGCCGGATACGCCGCCCCGTTGCCGGCGGAGATGCCGATGGGGAAGGTGCCGGCGACGACGGTCAGCGGGGCGGCCGCCGCGACGACCATGAACACGATTGCAACCGGGCCGAGCCGGCCCGACAATCGGTTCGGCTGAACACCGGCCGACAAGCCGGCATCAGCGACGGTTTTAATGGCCATGAGAGACGCTTTCGGTCGTGTCGAATAAAGGGTTTGCGGTCAAATGAGAATTGCGGGTTCGCCGAATTCTCATTTGACGGCGAAATTCACAGCGCGATGTTGATCGCTTTCGTTTGGGTGTATTCGGCAATGGCGCCCTCACCGAGTTCACGGCCCCAGCCCGATTGCTTGTAGCCGCCGAATGGCAGTGCGGTATCGAACGCGTTGTGGCAGTTGACCCACACGGTGCCGGCCTTGATCTGCTGCGCAACGCGGTGCGCGGTCGAGACGTCGCGGGTCCACACGCTGGCGGCCAGGCCATAGGGGGTGTCGTTGGCGGCTTCGCGTACGCCGCGGTCGCGGTTGAACGGCACCGCGACGGCCACCGGGCCGAAGATCTCTTCCTGGTAGACGTTGAAGTCGCGGTTGACGTCGACCAGCAGCGTGGGCTGCACGTAGAAGCCGGTGTCGCCGTGCCGTCCGCCGCCGGCCAGCGCCCGCGCGCCTTGCGCGATGCCGTCGTCGAGGTAACCGGTGACCTTGGTGAGCTGCTCGTGCGAGACCAGCGGGCCGATGTCGTTGGTGGGGTCCAGTCCGGGGCCGATCCGCAGGCTGGCGGCGTGCTCGGCGACGCCCTGGGTGAACTCGTCGAAGATGGCGTCCTCGACCAGCAGTCGGGTGCCCGCGGTGCAGGTCTGGCCGTGGTTGAACAAGAATCCGCTGGCCACGCCGGGAATCGCCGCCTCGAAGTCGGCGTCGGCGAAGACCACCTGCGGGCTCTTGCCGCCCAGTTCCAGCGAGACCTTCTTGAGGTTGCCCGACGCGGCGTTGACGATCTTCTTGCCCACCTCGGTCGATCCGGTGAAGGCGACCTTGTCGACACCGTCGTGCGCGGACAGCGCGGCGCCGACGTCACCGAAACCCGTGAGCAGGTTGAACGCGCCGGCCGGCACACCAGCCTCGGCGATGACCTCGGCCAGCAGCAGCGCGGTCAGCGGGGTCTGCTCGGCGGGCTTGAGGATGACGGTGTTCCCGCAGGCCAGGGCCGGTGCGACTTTGAACGCGGCCATGACCAGCGGGAAGTTCCATGGGGTGATCTGGGCGCAGACGCCGACGGGCTCGCGCAGCGTGAAGGCGTGGAACTTGCCTCCCGGCGCCCACGGCACCGACACCGGGATGGTGCGGCCCTCGATCTTGGTGACCCAGCCGGCGTAGTAGTAGAAAATCTCCGCGGCCCAGGTGACGTCGACGGCCTTGGCGACCGTGACGGACTTGCCGTTGTCGATGCTCTCCAGCTCGGCGAACTGGTCGGCCCGGGCGGTGATGCCCTCGGCGATGCGCCAGATCATCCGCTGCCGTTCGGCGGGCGTCATGGTCGGCCAAGGCCCGTCCTCGAAGGCCCGGCGGGCCGCGCGAACTGCGCGGTCGACGTCTTCGGAACTGCTGCGGGGCACCGTCGTGATGACCTGCTCGGTAGCGGGGTCGACGGTGCCGAAGCGCTGCCCGGAGGCCGACTCGACCCATTGGCCGTCGATGTACATCTGCCGAGGACGGGAAATGAAATCGGCGGTGCGCGGGTCCAGTTCGGCACTGAGCGTGGCTGTCATGGAAATCATGTTTACGCCTGGTTGTGGTGCGCGTCACCACTTATTTCGAATGGGTATTTCGTGAATTACGATTCTCATTTGAAATGGTGTTGCCATTCTCATTTCGGCCGGAAGATAACCGCAGCTCGTGTCGATCAGCGGGCGCAGGCAGGGTGGCTATCGAGGCGGACGGTAGCTCAGATTCTCATTTGAAGATCTTGGATGTTTACCCGACAACGCTGTCGAGGTCCGCGCCGATCGGCTAGTTTCCGACGAATGGGCCCCAGCCGAACCATCCGGAGCCGGTCACCGGTCGCCGGGCTGCAGCGCGCACAGCTGACCTTCACTCAAGTGCTGGGGCAGTCAGTCTCGGCGGTGGCGCCGTCAGCCGTGATGGTGACCCTGCCGGCGCTGGTCCTGCCCGCGGCGGGCGGGGCCACCCTCGGGGTCTTTGTCCTGACCGCTCTGATGATGACCGCGGTCGGATATTGCGTCGCGCAGTTCTCCACGCGCATGGTCGCGGTCAGTGGGCTGTACAGCTACACGGTCAAGGGCCTCGGCCCAGTGCCCGGCATCGCGGCCGGCTGGTCGTTGATCGTGGGGTACTCGGCCGCCGCGATGGCCAGCACGCTGGGCGCCGCCGCCTATCTCGCAGCGCTACTGAGCCACCTCGGGGTGCCGACCGGCAAGCCCCTCATCGCGGGCCTGGCCGTACTGGTCGGCGGCACCACGCTGATCCTCATGATCCGCGGCATCAGACTGTCGGCGCGCATCTCGCTGGCGGTCGAGCTGTTCGCCATCGTGGTGGCCGGCGCGGTGTTGGTGATCGCGTTCGGCGGCGCCGTCACCGGTTCGCATGCACCGCCGAAAAGCACTGTGGAAGTGCCACACTCGGCCCTGGGCTTCGCCCTGCTACTCGCCATCACCTCGTACGTCGGATTCGAGAGCGCCAGTACTGTGGCCCGCGAAGCGCAGCGCCCGTTCGTCACCGTGACCCGTGCGGTCCGGTGGACGCCGCTGGCGCTCGGCGTGCTGTACGCGTTCGCCGCGGGCTTGCAAGCGACCGGTTCCATCCGAACCGGAATCGGTGCCACGCCAATCGTGCTCTCGCTTCCCGACTCGGCCAGTACGCTCGCCGGCGTCCTGTCCATCGCCATGAACCTGGGCATCACGGCGTCGTGGATTGCCTGCGTGATCGGCTCGACCACCGCACTATCCCGGATCCTGTTCGCCATGGGACGCGAACGCGTGCTGCCGGATTCCCTTGGCAGCACCCACAAACGGTTCCGCACCCCGCACATCGCGCTCAGCATCGCGATGCCGCTGATCGTGGCGGTGCCGGTCGGCTACCTGTTCATCGCTGATTCCAGCCGCGACGTCATGGTCGGGCTGCTGGCGGTGTCAGCGCACGGTTATCTCGGCGCGTATCTGTTGGTGTGCCTTGCCACGCCGGCGTTCCTGCGCCGGATCGGCGAGTTGACCACCACACCGCTCGTCGTCGGATTGGTCACCGCCGCAACGCTGATCGCCATCATCGTGTGGGCCGCGCTGACCGTGGCGTCGCCAGTATGGATCGCCACCGCCGTCTACTTCGTCTTGCTCACCGCGGGACTCACGGCGTTCCTGGTACGCCGCCGCTCCGTCCCTGATCTAGCGGCGCACATCGGAGTGTTCGACGAAACCGTCGCCGGTGACGTCTTCGCCGACTACAACCCGTGGCAGGTTCGCCGATGAGCCCGGCCGACGGCGCGCTGTCCGGCCGCCAGCCGAAGGCGGTCCAAAGCGCGCTCCAGGTGCTCGAAGCCGTCGCCTTCGCCGGCACCGGTGTCACCGCGAAAGACATCGCCGAGCACCTGTCCATGCCCTCGGCGACCACCTATCGGCTGCTGAATCTCCTTGTTGCCGACGGCTACATCGTCCGACTGCCGGACCTGTCCGGTTTCGCACTGGGGCCACGGATGGGGCAGTTGATCGATGCCGCGGTCTCCCCCACCGTGTGTACGACGGCCCGCGAGACCCTGACCGAACTACGGCTCTCGGTGCGCTTCGGGGTGCACCTGTTCTGTTTCACCAACACCTCGGTGCGGCTGGCCGACGCCGACGGCGAGTACCCGCCGCCGACCGACGAATCTGTGCTCAACCGACACCTGCACGCCAGCGCCGTCGGCAAGCTGTTGCTCGCCGAAAAGGACGATGCCAATGCGCTGCTCGGCGCGTCGTTGGCTGCCCTCACGGACCGCACCGTCACCTCGAAATCACTTCTGGCCGAACAACTCACCGAAATCCGGGAACGCGGTAGCGCATCTCAAACCGGTGAGCTGCAAGTGGATGCGGCCTGTGTGGCAGTGCCGGTACGGTCGGCGACCGGGAATCTGGTGGCTGCCGTGGCCATGTCCGGCAGGGCCGAACAGGACCAACTGCTGCACCGTCAGATTCCGGTATTACAGGGCTACGCAACACAATTGGCCCCGCTGCTGGCGTGATGCCACTGCGAGCGGTGTCGCAGCCCTGGCCGCGAGACTAGAAGGGGATCGAGGCAATCATCGCCCCGGCCCCGGTGACCAGGCTGTCCTTCTTCAACGTCGTGCCGAAGTACTTCGCCTGCGGATCGACCACCACCCGCTGATCGTCGTGCCGGAGAGCCAGCACCTCCCGCGCCAGCCTGGAGAACGGGAACTTCTCGGGCCCACCGATATTGATCACGTGATTGCGTGGTGGCGATACCGCGACCTCGGCCAGGTACGCCGCCACCTCGTCGGCGGCAATCGGCTGAATCAGCGCATCCGGCACCCGCACGTCATGCTCGTCGCCCTCATCCGTGTCGATCTCGACGACCAGCGACGCGACGATGGCCGTCGCGAACTCACGGAACTGCGTGGCCCGCACGATGGTGTACGGCAGTCCCGACGACGCGATGATCCGCTCCTGGGCGACCTTGGCGCGCATGTAGCCGCTGTCCGGCAGTTCGTCGACACCCACGATCGACAGCGCGACGTAGTGGCCCACCCCGGCCGCCCGTGCCGCGGCCACCAGATTGGTCGTCGACTCGACGAAGAAATCCATCACTTCGTCGTCCTCGAAGGACGGCGAGTTGGTGACGTCAACGAGCGCGTCGGCGCCCGAGAGAGCTTTGGCGAGACCCGCGCCGCTGCGCACGTCGGCACCGGAGCGCCGGGACGCGGCGACCACGTCCTCGCCCTCCCGAGCCAAGAGATCGACAAGCAAGGTCCCGATGAGGCCACTGGCCCCCATTACTGTCACCTTCACTGTGCCAACCCCTTTCGTCGTGGCCGCCGCCGACCTGGGAGTCGGTAAGCCACATTACGTCGCCAGCGCGCCGGGGGTTGCGAAATTGAGGTCGGAGATGTGTGCTCTCTGGGCCGGCCCCTTCCGCATCGATCCGCCCACCGAAAATCGGTGGGCGGACCGTGGGGCCGAACGGGTCAGAAGTCGGGGTGTGCCCCAAGGGACGCCGAGATCACCGCGAGCGGCGTCTGCGACATCTGAAGGTTGTGTCGTTCCTGCGGGGTCAAGTGCGTTCGGGAGCGCATCCGCCGCATCACGCGTTGTACTGCGGCACTGCGAAATACGGTCATGAGAGAACTCCTGTCGAAATAGCTACCTCAATCACAGCACGCAAATTCGGCGGCCGCACGCCTCCAGCCATCAAAAGCTCGTAAAAAAGCGATGCCGCCAGAATCGGTCGATTCTGACGGCATCGCAGCGGCTACAGCAACGGGCGCAACCGGATTCAGCCAGCGATCGCCTCGGCGATCTTGACTCCGACCAATGCCACCGCGATCAGCAGGTAGCCGCGCAGCGCGACCATGCCTGCGGTCCGCAGCGGCGACCAGGCCGGCCGCTCCAGCGTATCCAGCGCGGGCGTGCGGAAGTCGTCCCGCTCTTGTGCCAGCAACGCCTTCCTGACTTTCCGGTCATGCGGCGCCTCATCGAGGTCCGCCACCTGATCCGGGTCCAGTCCACCGAACTCGGCCGCCACCTCGGCAGCCGCCTCTTCCCGGCCGGCCCTACCCGACCGCGAGCTGGCGATGGCAATGGCAATTCCGCCGACCACACCAATTGCGACACCGACTCCGAAGCCCAACTCCAGTTGTCCTGCAGTCAGATTCGGGAAGAACGTCGCTGCAGTCAGCGCCAACGACAGCAGCACCAACGACCAGACGATCACGCCGGCCACGATGTTCTGTCGCATGGTGTTGACCCACGGACCTAGCACGGCCTTGTCGTTGCACAGCAGCACCAGGAACACCGTCGCCGACGGCAGCAGCACCCCGGCGAGCGCCTGGACGCCCTGGGTCAGCAGGCCCAGCACATGGTCCGGGCTGAACGACACCGCGGCAGCCACCGCCAACAGCGCGGCGTAGCCCAGGTAGAAGGCCGGTGCCTCGGTGACCTTCCAGTGCAGCGAGTGCCGCTTGCCCAGCGTGTCACCCAGCGCGTAGGTGGTGGCCAGACCAACGGCATTGGCCCCGATCAGCGAGGCATCCAGCAGCAGGATGGCGAACAGTGCGCCCGCCGTGTGAGACACGTGCTGCCCCAACTGGTTTGCCACGTCGCCGGCGTCGGTGAAGTTGCCGACGGCGTCGGTGCCGGCCAGGCCGAACGCGGCAGCAGCCATGATCGCCACCGCACCCACCATCACCACGACGATGCCGATCCAGAGGTCGACCCGCTCATACCGAATCCACTTGGGGGTCAGTCGCTTATCGACGATGTTGGACTGCTGGAAGAACAGCTGCCATGGCGCGACGGTGGTGCCGACGATCGCCACGATAACCAGCAGCAGCGTCGAGTTCAGGCCACCCGGGAACGACGGGATCAGGCCCTTCGCGGTCTCGGTAGCCGACGGGTGCACGATGAACGCCAGCGGGAACATCACGATGTTGATCGAGATGAGCGCGAAAATGAAACGCTCCCAACGCCGGAACGAACCACCGGCCACCACCGCGAACAGCAGCACCGCGGCAAGCGGAACCGAGATTGACTTCGGCAGGCCGAAGTAGTTCAAAGCCAGTGATACACCGATGAATTCGGTGACGATGGTCAACGCGTTGACGATGAACAGGTCGCCGACGCTGAACGCACCCCAGAACTTGCCGAACCGGGCGAAGATCAACCTGGCGTGCCCCACGCCGGCGACCGCACCGAGTCGAACCACCATCTCCTGGTTCACGTACAGCACCGGAATCAGCAGCGCCAGAGTCCACATCAGCGCCATGCCGTAGTTCTGACCGGCCTGCGCGTAGGTCGCGACACCACCGGCGTCGTTGTCCCCCACCATGACAATGAGGCCAGGGCCCATCACCACGAGCAGCATCTTCAGTCGCTGCGTCCAGCTGCGGCCGGACGTGGTTTCGTCGGTGCGGATGGTGCCGAGCGCGCCGACGATGTCGCCGACGTGTGCGCTGTCCATGACGGCCGTACTTGCCGAATCATGTTGTGCTACAGGCGTTCCGCCAGACGCCCGGGGCGGGCGAGCGAAGAAGGCCATGGCGAGAATCCTCTCGTAAGGGTTTTAGGGCACGCAAAAGACATGCGCTGCTCGCGCGCGGATGGGCCCGCCCACCGAAAATCGATGGGCGGACCACACCGCGCAAGGCGGCCGAAGGATCAGAAGTCGGGGTGTGCCCCAAGGGAAGCCGAGATCACCGCGAGCGGCGTCTGCGACATCCGGAGGTTGTGTCGTTCCTGCGGGGTCAGGTGAGTGCGAACGCTCACCCGCCGAACAGCACGACGAACTGCGTCACCACGGAAAACGGTCATGACAGGTCTCCTGTCGGGATCAGTCCCGCGGGCCAGCCATAGAGGGCACCGGGCAGGCGCCGTCGATCAGACGGCCATCCCGATGACGAATCGGCAAGGCTGCGGGAGGGATTGAATGAAGTTGTTTACGTTGGGTTTTCGCTCCGGGCTGGAACTCGGACTATCGCCAGGTTTCATGTGTCCCTCACCTCCTCGCCGTCGGGCCCCGTCGGGGCAGTTGTGCCACGCCTATCAATGACAACACGCAGGGGAGGATGCAGCATCCGAACTGGGCCTAAAGAACCCGTTAAAGCTCGGCGCCACGAACACCCCTCTCGTCAGAGCTTCGGCACTGAACGACGTAATCCGCCGGGGCGGATAGCCACTTCGGGTCACCCCTTAATCCGGGGAGACCTGTCCTAACCCTGGGCGTCTCTCGACGTCGTCGGATCAGTGGCTTCTGTTCGTTCAGGAGCCTCGCCTAGCGAGGTGCTGACTGATGAAAGGTAACCCCGGCATACGCAGCCCGTCAACTCATTGGCTGCGGGAATGCTGTGACGAGGGTGCGCGCAGATCGAAATTTCGGCTAAATCACGAGCTGCTCGCACGCTCGCGACCATACCGAGCGAGAACGCGACGATTCAACGTTTATGGTTGCGCCACTTGCGATTTGGTGTAGCCAACATTGACGGTCAGGGACCGCAGCCGCCGAGAGGTGCACGCGACCGAAGGCGTACAGCCAGTTCACAGATCCGCGGGGCGCGGCATCCCCGCGAACAGACATAAAACTGTCACTTTTGCCGGAGAAGTGACAGTTTTATGTCTGCTCGTGAGGGGAAATATCTCGCTAGCGGTCGTCCAACCCGAAGATGCGGACGCTCTCGACACGCATATCCATCTTGCGCACTTTGCCGGTGATCGTCATGGGGAATTCGTCGACGATATGGACGTAGCGCGGAATCTTGAAGTGGGCCAGCCGATCTGCCGTGAATTCACGGATAGCGGCGACGTCCAACGGCGTGGCCCCAGGCCGCATGCGCAGCCACACGCAGATTTCTTCGCCGTACCGGGCGTCGGGCACGCCGATCACCTGCGCGTCCTCGATGTCCGGATGCGTGTACAGGAACTCCTCGATCTCGCGCGGGTACACGTTCTCGCCGCCGCGGATCACCATGTCCTTGATGCGGCCAACCACGGCGCAATAGCCATCTTCCCGCATGACGGCAAGGTCACCGGTGTGCATCCAGCCTTCGGAATCGATTGCTTCGCTGGTCTTTTCGTCGTCATTCCAGTACCCCAGCATCACCGAATAGCCGCGGGTGCAGTACTCGCCGGGCTCCCCGACGTCGACCGTCTCGCCGGTTTCGGGGTTGACGATCTTGACTTCCAGATGAGGGTGCGCCCGTCCGATGGTCGCGGTGCGGCGGTCCAGGTCGTCATCGATCAGAGTCTGGCAGGACACCGGCGACGTCTCGGTCATGCCGTAACAGATCGCCACTTCGGCCATGTTCATGTCGGCGACGCAGCGTTTCATCACCTCAACCGGGCACACCGAACCGGCCATGATGCCGGTACGCAGACTCGACAGGTCCCGGGCGGCGAACGAGGGGTGGTTCTGCATCGCGATGAACATGGTGGGCACGCCGTAGAGGCCCGTGCACCGCTCGGATTCGACGGCATCGAGAGTGGCGGCAGGATCGAAGCCGGGCGCCGGAATCACAATGGCCGCACCATGTGTCGTGCAGCCGAGGTTTCCCATCACCATGCCGAAGCAGTGGTAGAACGGCACCGGGATGCACAGCCGATCCCCCGGCATCAGCTTGATGCCCTCGGTGACGAAGAAGCCATTGTTCAGAATGTTGCGGTGCGACAGCGTCGCACCCTTCGGGAATCCCGTTGTGCCCGAGGTGTATTGAATATTGATCGGGTCAGCGTTGCTCAGGGTCGCCTGCCGTGCCGCAAGGTCGGCAGCGGCGACTGTCTCACCCGCAGAACGCAATTGGGCCCAGTCTGCCCCATCCAGGAAGACGATGTCGTGCAGACCGGGTGCCTGGGGCCGAACCTCCTCGATCATCGCCGCGTAGTTGGAGGTCTTGAACGACGTCGCCGAAATCAGCAGCTTGGTACCGGATTGGTTGAGCGCATAGGCCAATTCGTGCATCCGGTAGGCGGGATTCACCGTGACCAGTACCGCGCCGATCTTGGCCGTCGCAAACTGCGTCACCACCCACTGCGCACAGTTCGGCGACCAGATGCCGACCCGATCGCCCTTCTCCACGCCACGGGCCATCAATCCCCGTGCCATCAGGTCGATTTCAGCGTTCAACTCGGCGTAGGTGTACCGCACCCCTTGAGCCAGATCAACCAGCGCCAGGGTGTCCGGGTGCGCAGCGGCGGTCCGTTCGAAGTTGGCCCCGATAGTCTCTTCGAGGATCGGGGTCTGGATCGGCCCAGCGTCATAGCTCAGCATCACTTCACCAAATCCTCGTAGCGGTACTCCGACGCGATCGGGGTACCGGCCGCATGCGCTTGGTCCTCGCGGTTGCGCAGGTCCACGCGCCTGATCTTGCCCGAGATCGTCTTTGGCAGGTCCCCGAATTCCACGCGGCGGACCTTGAGATACGGCGCCAGGTGGTCGCGCGCGAATTCCATGATGGACCTTGCAGTTTCCGCGTCGTCGCGCCATCCCACCGCCAACTGCACGTAGGCCTTCGGCACAGCCAGCCGCGTGTTGTCGGGCTGCGGCACCACAGCGGCCTCGACCACCGCCGGATGCTCGATCAGCACGCTCTCCAACTCGAACGGCGACACCTTGTAGTCCGACGACTTGAACACGTCATCGGTGCGGCCGATGTAGGTGATGTAGCCGTCGTCGTCACGGGACGCGACGTCACCGGTGTGGTAGTAGCCGCCCGCCATCACGGCCGTATTACGTTGTGGGTCACCGAGATAGCCGGTCATCAAGTTCACCGGACGGGTGCTCAGATCGAGGCAGATTTCCCCCTCGTCGGCGGGCTCGCCACTGACGGGATCGACCAGCACCACCGGCACACCTGGCATCGGCCGGCCCATCGATCCGGCCTTGACCGGCTGCCCCGGAGTGTTACCCACCAGCAGCGTCGTCTCGGTCTGTCCGAAACCGTCGCGGATGGTCAGCCCCCAGGCGTGCTGCACCCGGGCGATGACATCAGGGTTCAGCGGTTCGCCGGCCCCCAGAATCTCGCGCAGCCCTTCGGGTTTGGCGCCGAGGTCGGCTTGGATCAGCATGCGCCAGACGGTCGGCGGAGCACAGAACGTGTTGACGCCGACGCGACGCAGCTGCGCCATCAGCGCAGCGGCGTCGAAGCGACCGTAGTTGTAGACGAAGATCGTCGCCTCGGCGATCCACGGCGCGAATACACAACTCCAGGCGTGTTTGGCCCAGCCCGGCGAGCTGATGGCCAAGTGCACGTCACCGGGCTTCACGCCGATCCACGCCATCGTGGACAGGTGCCCCACCGGATACGAAATCTGCGAGTGCTCAACGAGTTTGGGCTTGCTGGTGGTACCCGAGGTGAAGTACACCAACAGCGGATCCGTGGCGTCGGTGACGGCCGCGAACGGACCGGCCGAAACCACTTGGTACGCATCGGCATAGCTGTGCCAGCCGGCCACCGGCGCACCGACCGCGATCCCGACGTACTGCCCCGCGACGTCGGCGAACTTGTCGGCCTCGGTGGCATTGGTGACCACGAAGCCGGCCCGGCCGCGGGTGATCCGATCAGCCAGATCGGCAGGACCCAGCGCCCCGGTCGTCGGCATCACCACCGCCCCGAGCTTGGCCACCGCCAACATCGACTCCCAGAGCTCGACCTGGTTGCCCAGCATCACGATGACCCGGTCGCCCTTGCGCACGCCCAGCGTCTGAAGCCAGGTCGCCACCTGGTCGGACCGGTCGACCATCTCGGCGAAGGTGTAACGCTCCTCCGCGCCGCCTTCTTCGGTGATCCACAGCGCCGCCTGCTCAGCCCGCTCCGGGCTGCGGGCGATCACGTCAAACCAATCGGTCGCCCAGTTGAACGCCCCGGTCAGCTGCGGCCAGCGGAAGGTGTCGAGGGCCTGCCGGTAATCACCGATCGATGCCACGAGGCCGTCGCGCGCAGCGCGGTACGCGTCGGTGTTGGTCGCTAGCGGAGCGTTGGTCGCCATGAACGTAGGATCTACGTCACAGCTACCCACCCGCTACCCCCGAAAGAGGGTACTGACCGTGACCACCGGCTCGTCCCTGCTGCGCCCGCGCGACACCGACGCGGTACGCGCTGAGCTGCGCCGGATCGGCACCGAGGGCGCGGTGCCGGTGATGTTCGGCGGTGAGGTCCACGACGACGTGCTGCTGCTCACCGAGTTCCACGGCACCCGGACCCGGCTGCTGCGCGGTCTGGTGGTGCGGTCGACGTTCGGTCTCGGTGGGGCCAGCATGGTGTCGGGCCAGCCGCTGGCCGTGGCCGACTACCGGCACGCGCCGTCCATCACGCACGACTACGACGTACCGGTGATCTCCGAGGGCATCCGATCAATCCTGGCCGTGCCGGTCGTCGTCGACGGCCAAGCCCGTGCCGTGCTCTACGGCGCCTATCGCTCCAGCGAACCGTTCAGCGGCCGGGCCGCGGACCTGATGGTGACGTCGGCGCGGCGTCTGGCCGACGAACTGGCCATCCGCGACGAGGTGGACCGTCGGCTGCGGCTGCAGCAGGCCGAGCCCGCCGTCACGTCCATCAACGCCGAGCACATCCGCCAGGTACACGCCGAACTGCGGCGGCTGGCCGCCGGTGGCGCGTCCGTCGCTCCGGAGAAACTGGGCGAGCTCGCCGACCGGCTGGCTACCGCTATGGCCGGCGGTCCAGCAGCGGCCGGTGCGCTGAGCCCCCGGGAACTCGACGTACTGGCCCAGATCGCCCTGGGCTGCACCAATACCGAAGCGGCCCAGCGACTATCCCTGAAGCCCGAGACCGTCAAGAGCTACTTGCGGAGCGCCGCAACGAAACTCGGCACCCATACCCGGCATGAGGCGGTGTCGAAGGCGCGGCAGCTGCGGCTGATCCCCTGACCTGTCAGGCCAACGAGTCGATCCAGGCGCGGTGCAGCGCTGCGTACCGCCCGTTCTGCGCGACCAGATCAGCGGGCGCACCGTCCTCGACGAGGCGCCCGCCGTCGAGGACCAGGACCCGGTCGGCGGATTGCACCGTCGACAATCGGTGCGCGATGACCAACGCGGTGCGCCCGGCCAGCACCGTGGCCAGCGCCCGCTGCACCAGCCGCTCGGTCGGGATGTCCAGCGACGACGTCGCCTCATCCAGGATCAGCACCGCAGGGTCGGCCAGGAACGCACGGGCGAAGGCAACCAACTGCCTCTGTCCAGCTGACAGCCGGCCACCGCGGTTGGCGACGTCGGTGTCGTAGCCGTCGGGCAGTGCGGCGATAAACCGGTCGGCGCCAACGGCTTCCGCGGCAGCCCGGATCTCGGCATCAGTGGCGTCGGGCCGGCCGAACCTGATGTTGTCGGCGACGCTGCCGGCGAACATGAAGTTCTCCTGCGTCACCATCACCACGTGCTGGCGCAGCTCCCCCTGCGCGATGGACCGCAGATCGACGCCGTCGAGGGTCACCGCACCCGTAACCGGATCATAAAATCGCGCAATGAGTTTGGCGATGGTCGTCTTGCCGGCACCGGTCGCACCGACGAGGGCCACGGTCTGCCCGGCGGGCACCACCAGATTCAGCTCCGGCAGCACCGGCCGGCCCGCCGTATAGCCGAACGCAACATCGCGAAAGACGATGTCGCCCTTCACCTCGTCGAGCACCACCGGAGCGGCCGGGTCTGCGATGGCCGGCTGCTGGCCCAGCACCCCGGCCAGCTTCTCCAGCGCCGAGGCCGCGGACTGGAAGGTGTTGAAGAACTGCGAAATCTCCTGCATCGGTTCGAAAAACATCCGCAGATACAGCAGGAACGCGGTGAGTGTGCCGATGGTCATGCGGCCGTGCAGCACCAGGTACCCCCCGTACAACAGCACGACGGCGGTGGTGACGTTACCTACCAGCTTGACCCCGGGCATGAACACCGCGAGCAGGGTCATGGTGCGTTCGTTGATGACCCGGTAGTCGTCGACGACGTCCTCGAAAATCTCTTGATTGCGAGGCTCGCGCCGGTAGGCCTGCACGGCCTTGATGCCGGTCATGGTTTCGACGAACTGCACGATCACCACGGCCGCGCGTTCGCGCACCGTGCGATAGGTCTTGGCCGATTCGCGCCGGAACCAGGCGATCAGCAGGACCAGCAGCGGGAAGGCCGCCAGACACATCAGCCCGAGGTGCACGTCGAGCGTGACCAGTAGCACCGCCGTCCCACCGAGCGTCAGCACGGCGGTGATCAGGCTGTCGAAACCCGTCGACAGCATGGTCTGGATGGCCTCGATGTCGTTCGTGGAACGGCTCACCACCCGGCCTGAGGTGTACCGGTCGTGAAACGCGACGTCCAGCCGCTGGAACTGCCGGTACACCCGGCGGCGCAATTCCAGCAGTACCTTCTGCCCGATGCGGCCCGACCGGTTCAGGAAGAACAGCCGGAAGATCGCCTGCAAGACCACGACGCCGCACAGGGCCGCGACGATCTGCAGCAGTTCGCGCGCCGGTCCGCCATGCAGGATCGGCGGGATACCGTGGTCGATGCCCCGCTGGACCAACAGCGGAACCGACAGCCGCGCAGCGTTTTCCACCACCACGACCAGACCCAGCAGCAGCACCGCGTACCGGTACGGCACCAGCAGCGAGCCGAGTAGCGCCCGCGCCTCGCGGCGCCGTGACACAGATTCGTCGATGGGCAGGTCCTCGGCTGCCTCGACCGTCTGGCCCCGCCAGCTTTCGGTACTCATCGCCTTCGCACCTCCTCCGACTCATCGGTCTGCTCGAGATACAACTGCTCGAGCCGCTCCCGATCCGCGTCGCTCTCCCAGTCACACGTTCGCTCGGCGCCGTCGTCCAGTTCGTCGTCGTCCGCAGACAGCAGATAGCGGTATTCCGGTGCCTGCGCGAGCAATTCAGCGTGCGTGCCGATGCGAGTGATGGTGCCGTTCTGCAGCAGCGCCACCCGGTCGGCGAGCAGTACGGTCGACGCCCGGTGCGCCACCACGATGCCGGTGACGGCCCTCAGCACCCGCCGGAGCGCCGCGGTGACCTCCGCCTCGGTGTGCATGTCGAGGGCGGACAGGGTGTCGTCGAGCACCAGCAGCGACGGCGCCGCCAGAATCGCGCGGGCAAGCGAAAGACGTTGCCGCTGACCGCCGGACAGGCTCATGCCCTGTTCGCCGATCCGAGTGTCCAAGCCGAACGGCAGGTCATAGACGAAGTGCGCGGCGGCGATGTCGATGGCCGCGCGGACTTCGTCGTCGGTGGCCGGGTCGTCGGCACCGCGGCCGAGCGTGAGGTTCTCGACGACGGACATCGAGAACAGGGTCGGGTCCTCGAATGCGGTCGCGACTGCGTTCCGCAGGGCGGGCAACGACAACTCCCGGATGTCCCGGCCGTCGAGCAGAATCGCCCCTTCGGTGACGTCGTAGAGCCGCGAAAAGAGCGCAGCAAGAACTGATTTGCCGGAGCCGGTGGCGCCCACCAGGGCCAGCGTCTCGCCCGGCTGCACAGTGACCGAGACGTGACGCAGGGCCCAGTCATCGGGTGCGGCGTCAGGAAAGCGGAAACCGACGTCACGCAGTTCAAGGTGTCCACCGCGGGGCACCGCAGCGACCGACCCGCTGGTGATGTCGACTGGCGCATCGAAGATTTCGGCCACGCGATTGGCCGCGGTCATCGATTCCTGCATCATGGACAGCAGGAAGCCCAGCGACGAGATGGGCCACACCAGCGACAGCATCATGGTGATGAACGCGACGAGCGTGCCCAGGGTGACCAGGCTGTGGCCGGCCGCGTAGGCGCCGAAACCCAGCACGATGATCAGCGTGATGTTGGGGATGACCTCGAGCAGCGTCCAGAACCGCGCCGACACCGACACCTTGCCGATTTCCGCGTCGTAGAGGGCGGTGGCCCGCTCGTCGAAGCGCTGGTAGACGTAGTCCTCGCGGCCGAACGACTTGATCACCCGCAAGCCCAGCGCCGATTCCTCGACATGCGTTGCGACATGGCCGGATTGGTCCTGCGCCTGCCGCGACAGCAGGCTGAACTGCCGCTGGAACCTGAAGATCGTGACAGTCACCGGCAGCACCGACGCGAGCACCACCACACCGAGCGGCCAGTACATGGCCAGCAGAATGGCCGTCACCACGATGATCTGAACGGTGTTGAGCACCAAGAACAACAGGCCGAACGACAGGAATTGCCGAATGGTGCCAAGGTCATTCATCACGCGGGACAGCAATTGGCCTGACTGCCACTGCCGGTGGAATGACATCGGCAGGATCTGCAGCCGCGCGTAGAGGTCCTTGCGGATGTCAGCCTCGACGCCCATGGTCGCGCGGGCTCCCAGCCAGCGGCGGATGAACCACAACACCGCTTCGACGAGGCCCAACCCCAGCGCGGCGGAACCAAGCACCCACAAGCCGTGCTGATCCTGATGCCGCACCGGGCCGTCGATCACGGCCTTGGTCATCAGGGGGATGGCCACCGTGGCACCCAGGCCGACGATCGCGGTCACCAGCATGGCGGCCCAGCGACCGCGGTACGGCCGCAGATACGACACCAAGCGCAGGAGGTCCGCTGACGCACGCTCCCGCCGCGGCGCGGGCGCTATCGCCGGCTCCGAACGCAGGGGCGGAACTAAGTCAGACACAACAAGTTCAATGCTCGCACGTGCCACCGACAATCCCGGTGCGCGGCGGGGCCGCCCACTCAGATGAAGCCGAAGTACCCCACCACGCCCGCCGCGGCCACCACGATCAGTGGATTGGTCTTGGTCAGCATGAAGATCGCGGTGCAGATGGCCGTGACGGTGTACGCCCGCCAGTCATGGTCGGCGGCGCGGCTCATCACCAGCGACGTCGCCAGGATCAGGCCGACGGTCAGCGGCGCGAAACCCTTTTCGACGGCCCGGCGCAGCTTCGAGCGCTCAGCCTTCTGCCAGAACAGGGTGACGATGTACACGAACGTCGCAGCCGGCACCACCATCGCGACCATCGAGACGACGCCACCGATGATTGCGCCGGGAATACCGGCCGCCTTCAGACCAGCGCCGTAACCGACCATCGACACGATCAGGATGCTTGGCCCCGGCGCGGTCTGCGAGATCGAGAACAGGTCGGCGAACTGGCTGTTGGTGAGCCAGTGCCTGCTGTTGACGGCGTGCATGTGCATGTCCGGCAGGACCACATTGCCGCCACCGATGGACAGCAGCGACAGCATGCCGAACAGTCCGATCAACTGCAGATAGGTGGCGAGTGCCGGGCTACTCACGCCGCGCGCTCCCGCGGCCACGCCCAGATCAGGCTCAGCGGAGCCAGAATCGCGAGCGTCCCGAGCAGCGGAAACCGCAGGACGCCGTTGAGCACGAAAGCCCCAGCGAACAGCAGGACCGGCACCACGCTCGTCAGGCACTTCTGGCCGGTCTTGATCACCATCGTCAGGGTCAGCGCCACCGCGGCCGCCGACGCGCCGTGCAGCACGCCCTTGACGGCGGGCACCTCTTTGAACCGGAAGTAGGCGAACGACAGCGTCAGCACAATGACCAGCGGCACGGCGCACAAGCCGAACACCGCGGCTACGGCGCCGCCAAAACCACGCATCTTGGTGCCGGCGAACACCGCCATGTTGACCTGGTTGGCGCCGGGCAGGATGCGGCACATCGTCGAGGCTGACAAGAACTCCGCCTCTCCGAGCCAGCCCTTCTCCACCACCAGCACCTCTCGCGACCAGGCCGAAAGCCCGCCACCGAACGAGGCCAACGCGATGTGGTTGAACGTCAGCGCCAGCTCGACCAGCGAAACCCGTTGCGCTGTCGAATCGAGCTGCTCACTCATGGACCAATTCAGGGTCGTGCGGGAAGTCGTCCTCGTGATGCTGTGACGCGTCGAGCGGATCGGGCGGCTCGTAGTGGTGCGAGGTTTCCCAGTCATCGTCGAACACCTGGCTCAGCCGCCCGACCGCAGCCGGGTCGTGAACCATGACGCCCAGTTCGCGACGCAGGTCGAAGGCGCTGCGGTCGATGTTCATCGAGCCCACCAGGGCTTCCCGGTCGTCCGCGATGACCAACTTGGCGTGCACCCGCAGGTTCTTCTGCTTGCGCACCTTCGCCCCGAACCTGCGCAGTGTCCGCAGTGACGCGAAGGTATCCAGGATGTCCCAGTCGCTGATGCCGTGGCGCCCACCGCACAGCACGTGCACGTTTACGCCGCGGCCGACCGCCGCAGCGATGTGGTCGAGGATGACGGCGTCGACGTACTTGGGGTGCTGAATGCGGAGCCGCTGCTCGGCGGTGTCGATGAATTTCGCCATGTGATAGCGGGAATTCGTATTGCTCCACAGCAGCCCGCGATAGTCCGACGGGGCCCAATCGGTGTGCGACCAGTCGGCGTCGAACACCTCCACGATCTGCGCCACGTGCTCGCTGTCGGTGGTGATGATGCCGTAGTCGCGCGTCAGGGTGAAGTACTTCTCGCACAGGTTGAAGGTGGCGATCAACGCGGCCTGATCATCGACCACGATCGATTTCTCGTGCGTCACATAGAACGTCGGATTGGACCACTGGACGTTCACGCCCGCGTCCAAGAATTGTTCGAACGTCTCGTCATTGGCCCGGTCACCACCGGAGCGGGCCGGGTTCAGCATCACGCGCACCGCGACACCTGCTTGGTGCCGTTCGATGACGGCAGCCACCAGTGACGGCTCGGTGAAAGTGAATTGCTTGACCAGCAGTGACGTCTGGGCCGAGGCGATGAAGTCCCAAACCGGCCGCACGCCATCATCGGGTTGGACGAAAACTCGCGGCAACGCAGGCCCCATAAGCGCCGGATGCTAGCACCGAAAAGGGCCGCCCAGACGTGCCTCCGTCAATAAGAGTTGGCCATCGGGCAAGATGGCCGCTATGGATAGCGGAAGCGCCTCCCCACGCCTGCTCGTAGTCGACGACGACCCAGATGTGCTGGCCTCACTGGAACGTGGATTGCGGCTGTCCGGCTTCGAGGTGACGACGGCCGTCGACGGCGCCGAAGCCCTGCGCAGTGCGACCGAATTCCGGCCGGACGCAATCATTCTGGACATCAACATGCCGGTGCTCGACGGCGTCAGCGTGGTCACCGCGCTGCGCGCCATGGACAACGACGTGCCGGTGTGTGTGCTGTCGGCCCGTAGCTCGGTGGACGACCGGGTGGCCGGGCTGGAGGCCGGCGCCGACGACTACCTGGTCAAGCCGTTCGTGCTGGCCGAGCTCGTCGCGCGCGTGAAGGCCCTGCTGCGCCGCCGCGGCGCGACAGCGACGTTCTCGTCGGAGACCATCTCGGTTGGACCGCTCGAGGTCGACATCCCCGGCCGTCGGGCCCGGGTCAACGGGGCGGACGTCGACCTGACCAAGCGCGAATTCGACCTGCTGGCCGTGCTCGCCGAGCACAAGACCGCGGTCCTCTCCCGCGCCCAGCTGCTCGAACTGGTGTGGGGCTACGACTTCGCCGCAGACACCAACGTCGTCGACGTCTTCATCGGCTACTTGCGCCGCAAGCTGGAGGCCAATGGCGCACCGAGGCTGTTGCACACCGTTCGCGGTGTGGGGTTCGTGCTCAGGCAGCAGTAGTCCGTGAACGTGCTGACGCGAATCTTCCGGCGCACCCCGTCGCTGCAGTCCCGAGTCGCGTTTGCGACCGGCATTGCCGCGGCCATCGTGGTCGGAATCGTCGGCACCATCGTGTGGATCGGCATCACCAACGACCGCAAGGAGCGCCTGGACCGCCGGCTGGACGAGGCGGCAGGCTTCGCGATCCCGTTCCTCCCGCGGGGCCTTGATGCGATTCCGCGGCCACCCCACGACCAGAACGTCGTGATCACCGCGCGCCAGACCGGCCACGTCAGCTCGAATTCGACGACCATCTTGCCCGAACTCCCGGTCGGTTACGCCGACACCGACGTCGGCGGCGTCCGCTATCGGGTGCGGACGGTGCAGATCGGCATGCCTGATCCGATGGCGGTGGCGGTCGGCGCGACGTATGACGCCACCATTGCCGACACCAACAATCTGCACCGCCGGGTTATCGCATTGTGCGCGTTCGCCATTGGCGCGGCAGCGGTGGCGGGCTGGCTGTTGGCCGCGTTCGCGGTGCGCCCGCTCAAGCGCCTCGCCCAGCAGACCCGCGACATCGACCCAGAGGGCGACGCCCCCGACATCGACGTTCGCGGCGCCACAGAAGCCGTCGAAATCGCCGACGCGGTAAAAGGTTTGGTGGACCGGGTCTGGGAGGAGAAGGGCCTGACCAAGGCAGCGCTGGCCTCGGCCCGCGACTTCGCCGCGGTGTCGGCGCATGAACTACGCACGCCGCTCACCGCCATGCGCACCAACGTCGAAATCCTGACCACCCTCGACCTGCCGGACGAACAGCGCAAGGAAGTGCTGGGCGACATCGTCCGCACCCAGTCGCGCATCGAGACCACACTGTGGGCACTGGAGCGTCTGGCCCAGGGCGAGCTGTCGACCGTCGACGACCATGTGCCCGTTGACATCACCGAACTACTGGACCGGGCCGCCCACGACGCCATGCGCGTGTATCCCGAGCTGGAAGTGTCGCTGGTGCCGGCGCCGACCATCATCATCGTGGGACTGCCTGCCGGACTTCGGCTTTCGGTGGACAACGCGATCGCCAATGCGGTCAAGCACGGCGGTGCGTCGAAAGTTCAACTGTCAGCCGTCAGTTCGCGGGCCGGGGTGGAAATCGCCATCGACGACGACGGTTGCGGCATCCCCGAGGAAGAACGGCTGAAGGTCTTCGAGCGGTTCAGCCGAGGCTCCACGGCGTCGCACTCAGGTTCCGGGCTGGGGCTGGCACTGGTTGCCCAGCAGGCCGAATTGCACGGCGGGACCGCCACATTGGAGACCAGCCCGCTCGGCGGGACGCGGCTGCTGTTGCGCCTGCCCGGACATCACTAGCGCGCCGCGAATGTGCACGGAGATTGCGAATTTCGCCCAAATCGCGACCTCTTTGCACGCTCGTGACATCAGGCCGATAGAAGCCACCACCAATGTGCGGCCAGATCGCGAATTTTCGAAAATGTGCGATCTACTCGCACGCTCGTGACACGGGCTGTCGCGAGGGCGCGCCCAGCTGAAAATAACCGGTCGCTCAGCCGACCGCGATCTCTACCCGGCGGTTCTTCGCCCGCCCGTCTTCGGTGCTGTTGTCGGCGATCGGATTGGCGGAGCCGGCGCCGCGAGCGGTCACCTTCGACGCCAGCACCCCATTCGAAACCAGCGCGGCTGCAACGGCTTTGGCGCGGGTATCGCTCAGCTTGAGATTGACCGCATCACTGCCCTCGTTGTCGGTGTAACCCACGACGGTGACGGCGCCGTTCGGGCAGCCCTTGATCTTGTCGGCGATCTGAACCACCAGTCGGCGGGAGTCGGACGTCATTTGCGAACCACCGGTGATGAAGGTGATCGGGGTGTGCAGCATCGCCGTGACGTCCGCCTGCACCGACGCGCAGGGGCCGGCGGGCGGAGCAGGCGCAGGGGCTGGGGCCGGCGCAGACCCTGACGGTGACGCCTGAGCCGGCGGCGACACCGGGCCGCCCGGCGCGGGAATCTGAATGTTGTTGGCCAGCTTCACACTCGGGAATGCCAGGGCCGCAGCACTCTGCACCTCGGAAGCGACGTCGAGGTTGGGCGCGGTCCCCATCAAGGTGATGGTGTTGCCGTCCATCGAGAAACCGAAATCGGGGATGGAGTCGGCGGTGGTCAGCATATTGCCGACACCGGAAAGATCGGGCGTGCCGGCGCCGTCGACGACGCTCGTGGTGTCGTTGACGGTGGCGTTCAACCACTGTGCCTTCACAGCGGCGACCAGCTGGGACTTCGACCGCGAGTCCGGCACGCTGCCCGAGATGGTGACGGTGTTGCCGTCGCGCGTCAGTGCCAGCGGCGCCGCGGTCATGTCCAGGCCGACGGTCTGCGCGGGCGTCGGCCCGGCCGCGGACCCCGACGTCGTCGCCGCGTTCTGGTGTTGATCGGATGTGCCGAAAACGGTCCAGCAGATCGCCGCGACGACGGCCACCACGACAGCCAGCACAGCCAACCCGCGGCGCATACCCAGCCGTCGGACGACGCCGAACCGCCCCGTGACGTCAGCTGAGTCCGGCATGTAACCCTCCCTAAAACACTTCGAGCCTAGGGCCGGCAGCTGTGGGGACAGCACGTTGCCGTCATGACACGCCACAGCCGCCGGGCCCTAAGCCCGAAAGAAAGTCAATCCAGGTCAGCGAACGCCGAGCAGATCGATGACGAAGATCAGCGTCTTGCCGGACAGCCGATGTCCGCCACCAGCCGGGCCATACGCCTGCGCGGGCGGGATGGTCAGCTTGCGCCGGCCACCTACGCGCATGCCCGGAATGCCGTCCTGCCAGCCCTGGATCAGGCCGCGCAGGGGGAATTCGATGGTCTCGCCCCGTTTCCAGGAGCTGTCGAACTCCTCACCGGTGTCGTACTCGACGCCGAGGTAATGCACCGTGACGTTGCCGCCGGGCACAGCCTCGGCACCGTCACCAACGATGACGTCCTCGATCACCAGAGTGTCAGGTGCCGGGCCGTCCGGGAATTCGATCTCAGGTTTGGTGTTAGCCACGGACACCAACTTAGCCGGGCGGCCATGGCGGGCGGACAGGAACCGTATGCCTAATGGCGACGCAAGCGGCCCAGCAGGTCCAGGAGCGTGGTCAGCTCGGCGGCGTCCAACGTCTCGAAGACCGACGGCGCTGGGTCATCGATCTGCCGGATGCTGCGCATCAGGTCGGTCCCGGATTCTGTGAGCGACACCAGTTTGCACCGCCGATTGCCCGGATCCGGCTGGCGCACAACCAATCCGCGCTCTTCGAGGTCGTTGATGGCGACGGTGGCGGCCGGGGCGTCCATCGCGGTCGCTTCGGCGAGTTGCTTGGCCGTCATGGCCTTGGCCTCGAGTCGGCGCAGAATCCGGGCGCGGCTGAACGGCAGCCCCGACTGTTCGACCACTGCGCGCTTCCAGCTGTCGCGGTTCTCGACCACGACCGCGGCCATGGTCTGCCAGACCTCGTCGGCCAACGAATCAGTGGACACGGGCCGGCTCCGGTGCGGGCACACCTTCGATCAGCGGAGCCAGCCGCTCAGCGGAACGCAGGGCCCGCTGCGAGGTCGAGACGACGCCGAGCACGATGATCGCCAACCCCACGCCGACGCACATCCACCACAGCGGCCGGGTCTGCGTGCCGAAATCCGCGGCACCCGACAGCGCCGGGCCGGCAATCGAACCGCACAGTGCCACACCGATACTCACGCCGACCTGCCTACTCGTCGAGGTCACCGCGGAGGCCGCGCCGGCCCGGTCCAGCGGCATACCGCTGACCGCCGCGTTGGTGATCGGCGCATTGACCATGGCGAACCCGATGCCGAACACCGTGAAGATCAGCAAGACATGCCACATCGGGGTGGTGGCGGTCAGCGTCGTCAACAGGAGTGAGGCTATCGCCGTCAACACACCGGCCGTCAGCAGCGACGGACGGGCGCCGTAGCGCCCGACGATGCGTCCGGAAAGCGGCGAAAAGACCAGTGCACCAACAGCTATCGGTAGGTAGATCAGTCCGGTGTGGATGGCCGTGTAGTGCCGCGCGTTCTGCAGGTAGAACGACATCATGAACAGGAATGCGCCCCAGGCGGTGAACGCGAGGACCGCCGTCACCGTGGCCGAGGCGAACGGGATGCTGCGGAAGAAACGTAGGTCGATGAAGGGGTCGTGGCGCCGCCCCTCGTAGCGCAGGAAGGCAACGAGCGCGACCACCGCCAGCACCGCGATGGCCACGGTCCAGGGACTGGTCCAGCCCATGCCCGGCCCTTCGATCAGGGTAAACACCAGGCTGAACAGGAACAGCACGCCGAGGCCCTGTCCAACCGGATCGACGTCGCGCATGGTGCCGGACTTGCTCTCCGGGACGAAGATGGCAGTCAGCACGATGGCCGCCAGACAGATCGGCAGGTTGATCCAGAACACCGCACGCCAACCGACAGTCTGGATCAGCAGTCCGCCGACCGTCGGGCCCAGCGCCATCGAGATACCGACCACCGCGCCCCACAGACCGAGCGCCCGCGCCCGCTCCACCTTGCCGGTGAAAACCTGGGAAATGATCGACAGCGCAACGGGATTCATCATCGACCCGCCGATGCCCTGGACCAGACGGGCACCGATCAAGGTGTCAGCGGTCGGCGCCAGACTGCACAACAGTGAACCGATCGCGAAGATCGTCAAGCCGATCTGGAACACCCGCCGCCGGCCGAACCGGTCGCCGGTCGCGCCCGAGAGCATCAGCAGCGAAGCCAACACCAGCGTGTAGACGTCGACCACCCACTGCATTTGAGCGCCTGACGCACCGAAGTCGGCACGGATCGACGGGATTGCGACGTTCACGATGGTGGCGTCCATCGACACGATCAGCAGACTCAGGCAGCAGGAGATCAGGATGATCATCTTGCGCCGCGAGTCGAGCGCGCCGATAGTTGTATTCACACAATGATTGTGGAACTACAACCGTTGAAAAGGCAACTTCGGCCTGGAGTGACATTGGCGACTGTGCGCAGGCAGGGGGCGCTCGTCGCGCACGAGCGTGCGCAAATTACGCACTTCGAGCGGCGGGTCGCGGACAGACACGCACGCTCGCGGGAAAGAGAACAGCCCCTCGCGCGAAAGCTGCGCAAGGGGCCGTGTCTGTGATGGTTCTAGCGGGCGGGGTAATCCCGCTCGGTGTAGCCGGTGTAGATCTGGCGCGGGCGGCCGATCTTGGTGGTCGGGTCGGCGCTCATCTCACGCCAGTGCGCGATCCAGCCCGGGAGCCGGCCGAGCGCGAACAGCACGGTGAACATGCGGGTCGGGAAGCCCATGGCCCGGTAGATCACGCCGGTGTAGTAGTCGACGTTCGGGTACAGCTTGCGCTCGACGAAGAAGTCGTCGGTGAGAGCGATCTCCTCCAGCGACTTCGCGATGTCCAGCAGCTCGTCGTCGCCGCCGAGCTTGCCGAGGATCTTGTCGGCCTGCTCCTTGACGATGCGCGCCCGCGGGTCGTAGTTCTTGTAGACCCGGTGCCCGAAGCCCATGAGCTTGACGCCGTCTTCGCGGTTCTTCACCTTCTTGACGAAGTCGCGGACGTCACCGTGCTCGGTGCGGATCTTCTCCAGCATCTCCAGCACGGCCTGGTTGGCGCCGCCGTGCAGCGGGCCCCACAGCGCATTGATGCCACCGGAGATGGAGGTGAAGAGGTTGGCCTGCGACGAGCCGACCAGGCGCACCGTCGACGTCGAACAGTTCTGCTCGTGGTCGGCGTGCAGGATGAACAGCATGTCCAGGGCGCGGACCAGCTCCGGGTCCACCTGGTACGGCTCGGCCGGCAGGCCGAACGTCATGCGCAGGAAGTTCTCGACCAGGTTCAGCGAGTTGTCCGGGTACAGGAACGGCTGACCGACCGACTTCTTGTACGCGTACGCCGCGATGGTCGGCAGCTTGGCCAACAGGCGGATGGTCGACAGCTCGACCTGCTCGGGATCCTTGGGATCGAGCGAGTCCTGGTAGTAGGCGCTCAGCGCGTTGGCCGCCGACGACAGCACCGGCATGGGGTGCGCGTTGCGCGGGAAGCCGTCGAAGAAGCGCTTGAGGTCCTCGTGCAGCAGGGTGTGCCGCTGAATCCTGTTGGTGAACTCTTCGAGCTCGGAGGTCGTCGGCAGCTCCCCGTAGATCAGCAGGTAGCTGACCTCGATGAAGTTCGACTTCTCGGCGAGCTGCTCGATCGGGTATCCGCGGTAGCGCAGGATGCCGGCGTCACCGTCGATGTAGGTGATGGCGCTCTTGGTAGCCGAGGTATTGACGAAACCACCGTCGTACGTGGTGTAGCCGGTCTTGGCCAGCAGCGAGCCGAGCTCGATGCCGTCTGAGCCCTCGGTAGCGCGCACGATCTTCAGATCGACCTCGCCTCCGGGATACCGGAGGTTGGCTACGTCGTCAGAGCTGGAAGTGTCGGCCACTTGAACCCCTTTTGCGGTGCCGACTTTGCAGCGTCGACAGGTGAAACGTCCGGGACTAGACGGTAGTCGTTAAGAGAACTATGTGCTTGATCGGGTCGTGATAACCCCGTCACAAAGCCTCAGGTGCGCACCACCTGATACCGAACGAACGCCGGCACCAACAAGACCGAGACGACGACGCCAACCACCACCAGGATGCCGCCGCCCGTCGCCGCCACCGTCGTGCCCACCGCTGCGGCCGCCGCGCCATGAAGCGCGTCAGCAACTCGCGGTCCGCCCGCGACCACGACGGTAAAGACCCCCTGCAACCGGCCGCGCAGCTCGTCGGAAGCCGCCTCCTGCAGGATCGTGCTCCGGAACACCGCCGAGACCATGTCGGCGGCGCCGCCGACGGCCAGCAGCACCAAGGCGATCCAGAGGAAGCCGTCGAGCCGGCCCGTGCCCCGCCCGACCGCCAACCCGAAACCCGCCATGGCCGCACCCCACACCACGATCGCCACGACGACCGCGAGCCCCTGCCTACGCACCCGCGGCAGCCATCCAGAGAACACCCCGCCGGCGACCGCGCCCACGGCCATCGCCGCCGACAGCAGCGCCATCGCGGTACCGCCGGCGACCGGGCCGCCGAAATTCTCGTGCGCCAGCTGCGGGAACAGCGCGCGCGGCATGCCGAGGATCATCGCGATCAGGTCGACGACAAATGACATCAACACCACCCGGTTGCCCGAGAGGTAGCGGAAGCCGTCGAGCACCGCGCCGAAGCCCCAACGCGAGGTGCCGCCGTCGGCAGTCGGCTCGGGCGGCATCGGCGTGAGCCGGAACGTGGCCCAGATCGGCGCGATCGTGGTGATGGCGTCGATGAAGTACAGCGTCGACAGGTCCACCCACCGCAGCATCACGCCAGCCAGCAACGGGCCGATGATCGCGCCGGCTTGGAAGACCGTCATATTCAGTGAATTGGCGGCCGGCAGCTGGTCGGCGGGCAGCATCCGCGGGATGGCGGCCGAGCGGGTCGGCGAATTGATCGCGTAAAACGCCTGCTGCACCGACAGCAGGCACAACACCAGCCAGACGTTGTTACAGCCGGCCGCGGCCTGCACCCAGAGCAGCACCGACGCCACCGCGAGCCCGCACGAGGCGATGATCAGCAGTCGCCGACGGTCCATCGCGTCCGCCCAGGCGCCGCCCCACAGCCCGAACACGATCAGGGGGACGACGCTGAACACGCCCGCCAGCCCGACGTACGCGGAGTTCTGCGTCAGCGCGTAGAGCTGCACCGGCACCGCGAAGATGGTCAGGTTTGCCCCGATCACCGTGACGACGCTGGAACCCCAGAGCCGGCGGTAATCCGGGTTGCGCAGCGGTGTGATGTCGGCGATCAGACTTCTCAGGGCTGGAGCCGTTCGATATGCCCGCCGGCGATGCGAATCCGGTTGTGCACCCGGTTCTCCCGGCCCTGCCAGAACTCGATCTCCTCCGGAGCAATGAGATAGCCACCCCAGTTCGGCGGCACCGGCACTTGCGGGAGATCGGCGAATCGCTGCGTCACATCACGCAACTGTTCCAGCAGCGCCGCCCGCGAGGCAATCGATTTTGACTGGTGCGACGCCCACGCTCCCAGTTGTGAACCGCGCGGCCGCTTCGACCAGTACTCGACCGTCGCCTGCTCATCGACCTTGGTGACCGCGCCGCGCACGTGGATCTGACGGCCCAGTTGGTACCAGGGGAAAGTGATCGATGCGTAGGGCACCGCGGCCAGTTGATCGCCCTTGGCGGAGTCGTAGTTGGTGTAGAAGGCGACCCCGGCTTCGTCGACGGACTTGCACAAAACCGAGCGGGTGACCGGCCGGCCCGCAGCGTCGACGGTGCCCAGCACCATGGCGTTGGGTTCGGGCACCCCCGCCTGCACGGCGTCCGCCAGCCAATCCCGGAACAACTCCAACCAGCCGCGGTCCAGCCAGTCGACGTCCAGGTCGACGCTGCCGTCCCTCTCGACCGAGCCGTACTCCGCCCGCATCCGGGCCAGATGATCACCGTGGTCAGACGCCATGATCGGTGACGGTACGCCGTTGGTTACCGGCCGGTAGCACCACGCTGGTGCGGTAGTGGAACAATTTCGGCATGACCGAGGCTAAGTCAGTGTCGACGCCGCAGATCCCCGAGAACTTCGTCGCCGGCCTGGAAGGCGTCGTCGCCTTCACCACCGAGATCGCCGAGCCGGACAAGGATGGCGGCGCGCTGCGCTACCGCGGCGTCGACATCGAAGACCTGGTTTCGCACCGCGTCACGTTCGGTGACGTCTGGGCCCTGCTGGTCGACGGCAAGTTCGGCCGGGGCCTGCCGCCCGCCGAGCCGTTCCCGCTGCACGTGCACTCCGGCGACGTCCGGGTCGACGTCCAGGCCGCACTGCCCACGCTGGCCCCGATGTGGGGTTTCCTGCCACTGCTCGATATCGACGACGACACCGCCCGCAACCAGCTGGCCCAGACGTCGGTGACCGCGCTGTCGTTCGTCGCGCAGTCGGCTCGCGGCATTTACCGGCCCGCCGTGCCGCAGCGGATCGTCGACGAATGCTCCACTGTGACAGCACGTTTCATGACCCGTTGGCAGGGCGAGCCGGACCCCCGGCACATCGAGGCCATCGACGCCTACTGGGTCAGTGCCGCCGAGCACGGCATGAACGCGTCCACCTTCACCGCGCGCGTGATCGCGTCGACCGGGGCTGACGTGCCCGCAGCGATCTCCGGGGCCATCGGGGCAATGAGTGGACCGCTGCACGGCGGCGCCCCCGCGCGCGTGCTGCCGATGATCGAGGAGACCGAGCGGACCGGCGACGCCCGCGCCGTCGTGAAGGGCATCCTTGACCGCAAGGACAAGCTGATGGGCTTCGGGCACCGCGTGTACCGCGCCGAGGACCCGCGCGCTCGCGTGCTGCGCGCCACCGCCAAGCGGCTCGACGCCCCGCGGTACGAGGCCGCCGCCGCGCTGGAGCAGGCCGCCCTGGCTGAGCTGCGCGAACGCCGGCCCGACCGCGCCATCGAGACCAACGTCGAGTTCTGGGCTGCGGTGATCCTGGACTTCGCGCAGGTGCCGAGCGCGATGATGCCGGCCATGTTCACCTGCGGCCGCACCGCGGGCTGGTGTGCGCACATCCTGGAGCAGAAGCGCCTCGGCAAGTTGGTGCGTCCGGCGGCAATTTATGTTGGCCCCGAGCCGCGTAGCGCCGAGTCGGTCGCGGGCTGGGACAGCATCGCGCATAGCTGAGCCGGCATCCGCTGGGGTTGCCCGGCTGGATGGGGTTGCTGGATGGCCCCGCGCCATTTCGGGCTCAATTTTTTGTCACCGATGAGAAGTAGCGTGGCGAGTGGTCATAAAAAGTGACCCGATTCCGCGTAGTTCCACTCAGAGGAGACCGCCATGACCGAATCACAAACCTTCCTCGCCCCGCACCTCGTCGTCGGTGACGGCGCGGCCGCAATCGACTTCTACGTCAAGGCTTTTGGCGCTACCGAGCTCGGCCGGATGCCCGGACAGGACGGCAAGCTGATGCACGCCGCCCTCACCATCAATGGCTCGAACGTGTACCTCAACGATGATTTCCCGGAGTACAACGGCGGCAAGTCATCGACGCCGAAGGCCCTGGGCGGCACCCCGGTGACCATCCACCTGCAGGTCGCTGACGTTGACGCGGCATTCCAGCGCGCGCTCGACGCTGGCGCGACCGTGGCTATGCCTGTCGCCGACCAGTTCTGGGGTGACCGCTACGGCCAGGTGGAAGACCCGTGGGGGCACCGCTGGTCGCTGGCCCAGACGGTGCGTGAGGTGAGCCCCGAGGAGATCGCCGCGGCCATGTCGCAGCAGGACTAACCGACGTCTGGGGCCGAATCTCCTTCCGGCACAACCAATTCTGGCATGCGATATCGCCAGTGATATCGCATGCCAGAAGGATGTGGCGCTAGAGCGCTAGCCGAACGCGCCTAGCAGACGCTGACGCAGCGTCGGCTTCGGTCCGTTGGCGGCAGCGGCCAGCATGTCGGACACGTCGATGAACTTGTCCCGAGGCCGGTCAGCGCCGCCGCGGGCGATCTCGGCCGCGTCGATGGCACGCCACCCCGCCATGTCGACCACGTCAGGTCGACGTGAGCGGATAACATGTTGCAGCGCACCGTTTCTCGCGACCGGCTCACCGAGGCGGCTGGCGTTGTAGTCGCCCACCAGCCGGTCGACGGTGTGCGCCGCACACGACTTGTTGGTGCCGATGAAGCCGGTCGGACCACGCTTGATCCAACCTGCAACATAGCTGCCGCGCACCGGCTTCCCGGTGGCCGGATCGACGACCCGGCCCTCATCGTTGGGCACCACACCGGCTGCGTCGTCGAACGGCAGGTCGCGAATTGCCTTGCCGTGGTAGCCGATTGACGTCAGCACCAGGCCGGCGTCGAGCTGCCGGACCTCGTCGGTGCCGGTGACGGTGAACTCGATGCCGGTGACCTTGTCCGAGCCGAGCAACCGGGCCGGGGTCAGCTGGTAAGCCAAGCGAATCCGTGGCCGGGTCGCCGGCGCGGAACTGTCGGCCAGCTTGGTCAGGATCTCCAGCTTGTGACGCGTCAGAGCGTCCAGCGGAGTGTCCGACTCCGTCAGAGCCTGCCGGACCAACTCGTGGTCGGCGGCGTCGAGCACGACGTCGCACGTCGCCGTCAGGCCGATCAACTCAGGCAGGGTGAACGCCGAATGGACGGGGCCGCGTCGGGCCACGACCACGACCTCGCGCACCTTCGAGTCGCGCAGCGCGGCCAGGGCGTGGTCGGAAATATCCGTGCGCGCCAACGCATCTGGGTCGGCAGTCAGGATGCGGGCCACGTCGAAGGCGACGTTGCCGTTACCGATGATCACGGCCCGCTCACTGCTCAGATCGACCGGCAGATGCGAGAACTGGGGATGCCCGTTGTACCAAGCCACCACCTCGGTGGCGGTGCCCGTGCCGGGCAGGTCCATGCCCTCGATGTCGAGCCGCTTGTCGTTGGGCGCACCCACCGCATACAGCACGGCGTGATGGTGCTCCAGCAGCTCGGCGTGCGTGATGTCCCGTCCCACCTCGACGTTGAGGTAGAAGTCGAGCCCACGACGCCGGGTGATCCGGTCGAACAACCGCGTCACCCCCTTGGTGCTCTGGTGGTCGGGGGCGACCCCGGCGCGCACCAGCCCATAGGGCGTCGGCAGCTTCTCGAAGATGTTGACCCGGACCCCGCGCTGGGTCAACAGCTCGTCAGCGGCATACATGGCGGCCGGCCCGGAGCCGACGATGGCGACCCGCAACGGACCGTGCGGCCGCTGGTCGACCGCCGGGGCGTCCGGCACCGGCGCCAGCTTGGACGTCGGCGGCAGCTTGCCCTCGTACTTCGGGTAGAAGGACGCGTTGAGCTCGATGAACGGCAGCTGCGCTTCAGTCAGCTTCGTGTCGGGCTTGATCGCGCCGACCGGGCAGGCCGTGATGCAGGCACCACAGTCCACGCAGGCGGCGGGATCGATGAACAGCATTTCGGCGGTAGCGAAACCCGGCTCGTCCGGGGACGGGTGAATACAGTTCACCGGGCATGCGAAGACGCATGAACCATCGCTACAGCACGACTGGGTAATGACGTGCGGCATGAGTAGCTTTCAGAAAATCAGGCGGCAACTACGACGTGCTGACGCTGCGGCTCGCTGCGGTAGCGACTGGGCGGGCCGTCGATCTTGCAGATCTTCCACATGATCTTGGCCAGCGGGTTCATCAGACCGGTGTCGTACGCCAGCATGCGGACGTCCGAGAACATGTTGCGCAGGAACATGCGCGACTCCGGAGCGTCGAAGAACAGCTCGTCGCGCACCGACTTCGGGATGTCGAACGTCTTCCAGAAGACGCGCGGCGGCACGATGATCGCCGAGCACAGGATGCGCATGGTGAGCGGCACGAACAGCGACAGCCAGAACTTCTTCCAGCGGCTGAGCACCGGGACCCGCTTGTGCAGGTACTCGTGGGCGAACGAGATGTGCCGGGCCTCCTCGGCCACGTGAATGGCCATGACCCGCTCCATGATCGGGTGCAGCTCGCTGCCCTCACGCAGGATGTGCTTCTGGGTGTGGTCGATGGGCTCCTCGCCGGCGAGCACGCCGAAGAAGAACGGGATGGGCGCCGGGCCGGCGACCAGGGGGATCAGCGGCTGGATCCACTTGAGCAGCTTCGGCATACCCGGGACGTCAACCCCCATGTGGTTGACCATCTCCTGGAACATCAGGGTGTGGTTGCCCTCTTCGATGGCCTCGTGGGTGCAGTAGCGGAACTCCGGCGACCCGTTCGGGACCCAGAACGCGTACTCCATCAGGCCGCGGATCAGGATGTTCTCGAAGTGCAGACCAACCTTGGCGACGTTGGCCTGACGCCATATGCCGATCTCGATCTGACGTTCCCGAGACTGGGCCTGGTACCACGGGTGACCACCGAGCGGGTCGGTGTCCGGGAGGATCCAGCGCCCGTCATCCGGCACCACAGCGAATTCCGGGGAGTCCCACGCGATGTCCGTGTACGGGTTGAAATTGCGTCGCACCGACCCCTCGGACAGGGTGACGAGCTTCTCGACGTAGACCTGGTCATCCAGCACGTCCATGTTCCGGCGCCAGCGGCGGATCATGCGGGTACGAGCCATTTTGAGCCTCCCAAGGCTTCAGTGTGAGCTTTACATTCGGCTGCCTTGTGTCGAACGGTACCGCAGGTACCACCTAGAAACTAGTGCCCGCCGTCACACATCTGCACCTACTTTGTGACCCCGGTCACTTAAATTGCTTGAATGCTGGGGCAACCAGGCTGATCCCCACGTCACCGAGGCAGCGACCTGCAACTACGCTGAAGCCCATGGCTGAGCTCACCATCCCCGCCGACATCAAGCCCGCCGACGGACGCTTCGGCTGCGGCCCGTCCAAGGTTCGCCCCGAGCAGCTGACGGCCCTGGCCGCCGCCGGCGACCTGTTCGGCACCTCGCATCGCCAGGCCCCGATCAAGAACCTGGTCGGCCGCGTGCGCGAGGGCGTCAAGCAACTGTTCGCCACCCCCGACGGCTACGAGGTCATCCTCGGCAACGGCGGCTCGACCGCGTTCTGGGATGCCGCCGCGTTCGGACTGGTCGACAAGCGGTCGCTGCACCTAACCTACGGCGAGTTCAGCAGCAAGTTCGCGTCGTGCGTCGCCAAGAATCCGTTCGTCGGCGACCCCATCGTCATCAAGGCCGACGCCGGCAGCGCACCCGATGTGCAGTCGTCGCCCGACGTCGACGTCGTGGCCTGGGCCCACAACGAGACCTCGACCGGTGTCGCCGTGCCCGTGCAGCGCCCGGCCGGTGACGCACTGGTCGTCATCGACGCCACCTCGGCCGCCGGCGGCCTGCCGGTGAACATCACTGACACCGACGCCTACTACTTCGCGCCGCAGAAGAACTTCGCCTCCGACGGCGGGCTGTGGCTCGCCGTGATGAGCCCGGCCGCCCTGGCCCGGGTCGAGCAGATCGCCGCGGCAGACCGTTGGGTGCCCGACTTCCTGTCGCTGCCCATCGCAGTGGAGAACAGCCTCAAGAACCAGACCTACAACACCCCGGCGATCGCGACGCTGATCCTGCTCGCTGAGCAGCTCGATTGGCTCAACGGCAACGGTGGCCTGGACTGGGCCGTCAAGCGCACCGCCGACTCGTCGCAGCGGCTGTACTCGTGGGCCGAGTCGCGGCCGTTCACCACTCCGTTCGTCGCTGACCCGGCGCTGCGGTCGCAGGTGGTCGGCACCATCGACTTCAACGACGAGGTGGACGCCGCCGCGGTGGCAAAGGTGTTGCGCGCCAACGGCATTGTCGACACCGAGCCGTACCGCAAGCTGGGCCGCAACCAGCTGCGCGTGGCCATGTTCCCGGCCGTCGAACCCGATGACGTCAGCGCCCTGACGGCGTGCGTGGACTGGGTGGTGGAAAGGCTGTAGCGCGGCTCTCCGCACAATCAAACGTTAGTAACCGAGGCGCGCAGCTCACTACGGGCTGCGCGCCTCGGTGTGTCAAGAGGGTTACGAGTCGATAACACGCTAGGGTGAGCCGTTAAGCCGCGTCCTAGGAGGTCACCAATGAGGGAACTCAAGGTCGTCGGACTCGACGCCGACGGCAAGCGCATCATCTGCGAAACCGCCGACACCGCAGAGAAATTCACGGTCCGCGTCGATGATCGCCTGAAGGCCGCCGTCCGCGGCGACCGTGCCGTCAGCAACCAGACCCAGATCGAGGTCGAGGTGCCAAACTCTCTGCGCCCCCGCGACATCCAGTCCCGCATCCGTGCCGGCGCCTCTGTCGAGCAGCTCGCCGCCGCAGCCGGGGTGAGCCCCGAGCGGGTGATGCGATTCGCCCACCCGGTGCTGCTGGAGCGGTCCCGAGCCGCTGAGCTGGCCACCGCGTCGCACCCGATCCTGCCGGACGGCCCGTCGGTCCTGACGCTGCTCGAGACGGTGACCGGTGCCCTGATCTCTCGCGGCCTCGACCCCGAGGCGACCAAGTGGGATGCCTGGCGCAACGAGGACAGCCGCTGGACCGTCCAATTCGGTTGGAAGGCTGGGCGTTCGGACAACGTCGCACATTTCCGCTTCAGCCCGGGTGCCCACGGCGGCACCACCACCGCGTTCGACGACGCCGCCACCGAGCTGATCGATCCGAACTACACCCGCCCGGCCCTGCGGTCGGTGGCCCCGCTGCCCCAGCTGCATTTCGAAGAGTCGGTGGCGGAGATTCCGATGCCTGCCGTCCGGCCGGCGCCCGCCCCGGTAGCCGCGCCCACTCCTGCCCCAGCACCCGCACCCGCCCCTGCGTCCGTCGTCGTCATGACGCCGGCACCGCAGCCGGCTCCCGTGGCGGAGCCCGTCGCCCCCGTGGTGCCGGTCATGCCCGCGGCGCCGGAGCCTGTCGCTACCCCGGCCCCGGCCCCTGCTGCCGCCGCACCCGAGGTTGCCGAGCCTGAGCCGGCCCCGACGCAGAAGCCCCGCAAGCGCAAGCCCGAAATCCCGGCCTGGGAAGACGTCCTGCTGGGCGTGCGGGCGAACGGCCAGCGCTGATCTAGCTTCTGGTGCGTCGGGCGAACCCGTCACCGACGCGAATGTGCGGCTAGACCGACGATTTCATCGTTTCGATGATCGGGCCGCACGCTCGCGACGTCACTCCACACCCCTTGCCGCGAATGTGCAGCCAGAGCACAGATTTCGTTATTTCAACGATCTAACGGCACGCTCGGCGGGCCGGCGGCCTAGTGGCTCATGGCGAGCGTCGCCAGCCAGCCCAGCGCGACACCCGCGCCCGAGCCCCAAACGAACCATCGCCACACCGGGCGGCTGCGCCAACTCCACACCGTCGGGGCCAAGCCACCGACCGCCACCACGTTCAAGGCCACAGCCAGCAGCGGATGCACCCGCAGCAGCCCGAGGGTCAGCACGACGATCGCCACCGCCGTCAACGCAGCCACGAACACCGACACCGTCACACCGGTGCCCCAGGGCGTCTGAGACTGCGTCATCTGAGCCAATCTAGCCCGCCGATCGAGCCCGCTCGTAGAACGCCATGGCGGCAGCCGTGGCGACATTGAGGGAGTCGGTCCCCCGTGACATCGGAATGCGTGCCCGCACCTCGCAGGCCCGCATGGTGTGCTCGGCCAGCCCGGGTCCCTCGGCGCCGACCAGGACACCGATTTTGTGGTCGGCCAGTGGCGCGAGAGCGTCGGCCAACGGCACGGACCCCTCCCCGGGCGTCATGGCGATCAGGTGAAAACCGTTGTCCTGCATCAACTTCAGATCATCGGGCCAAGACTGCGCCCGGGCGTACGGCACCAGCAGGGCATGGCCCATCGAGACCCGCACGGCCCGTCGGTACAGCGGGTCGGCGCAGCCGGCACCGAACACCACCGCGTCGACGTTGAGGCCGGCGGCGTTGCGGAAGATCGAGCCCAGGTTCTCGTGGTCGTTGACGCCCTCCAGCACCGCCACGGTCCGGGCGCCCTCGAGCACCTGCGGCACGGTCAGTTCGACGGGCCGCGGCGCGGCAGCCAGCACGCCGCGGTTGAGATGGAAGCCGACGACCTCGGCCATCACCTCGGCGCTGGCGCGGTAATAGGGCACGCCGCAACCGGCGAGATCGTCAGCCAGTTCCCGGAGCCGACGATCGGTGCCGAGCAAGGCCCGCGGGCTGAATCGCGACGCCAGCATGCGCTGAGCCACCAGCACACCTTCGGCGATGACGAGGCCCTTGCCGGACGGCAAGTCGGGACGGCGGTCGACGCTGTTGAGGTCACGGAAGTCGTCGAGCCGCGGATCGGTTGGGTCGGTCACGTCGACGACCATCACGTCTTCCATCGCGTCGACGTCCGCTGCAGTACTCACTGGCCTTCGTCGATGATCGCGAACATCAGATCCGCAGCCGAGAGCAAGGTCGCGCGGTCGCCGTCCGTCAGCTGTTCGAGCCGCTCCTGCAGCCATTCCATGCCGGCCCGGCGCTCGGCGTCATAAAGATCCTGGCCGTCCGGAGACACCACCACCAGCACCTGGCGCCGATCGTCGGGATGCGCACTGCGGTCCACCAGCCCCAGATCGACCAACGACGCGATGACGCGCGTCATCGACGGCGGCCGGACCCGCTCGCGGATCGCCAACGCACCCGGCGTCATCGGGCCTTCCTTGGCGAGCGTGGCGAGTGCCGACAACTGCGTCAGGGACACCGGGGAATCGGGCCGGCGGAAGCGCAGCTGTCGCGACAGTCGCACGACGGCCAGCGACAGGTCATTGGCCAAGCGATCATCGGCGTCCGTCACGAGCAGATAGCGTACCGATCCATCGACTAGCGTTAGCGGAGATGGCCATGCCTACGCCCAAACACCCGGCAGCACTCGAGCCGCCGGCACTCCCCGACCGCCTCCTCGACCCGGTTCCGGTGATCGTGGTCATCGCCGCGGGCTGGCTGGTGGCGTTGGCTCTGGCCTTCACAATTCCGGCTCTGCACGACTGGCGGCCGGTGACCGTCGCGGGACTCGGCGTCGGCGTGCTGGGCACATCTATATTTCTGTGGCAACGCAGCGCAGCCCGCCGGGGCGCCCGGGGTGCCCAACGCGGCTTGCGCTGACCTCAAACATCTCGACAAGGGAGAGCCCGATGGCTGGAGAAGCACCTCTGCTGCAGGCAGACATCACCATCAACGCGCCGGTCGCCAAGGTCTGGGCCTTGATCTCCGACCTCGACAACATGCCCAAATGGAGCCCGCAGTGTCGGGCCATGAAGTCGATCGGCGCCGTGAAGGTCGGCACCAAGACCGTCAACCTGAACCGGCGGGGCCTGATGTTCTGGCCGACGACCGCGACCATCACCGCGCTCGACGCGCAGAAGAAGCTGTCGTTCCTGATCAACTCCAACGGCACCGAATGGACCTACGAGCTGGAGCCCGCCGGGACCGGCACCAAGGTGACCGCGAGCCGGCACGCCGAGAACGGCGTCAAGCCCATCTCGAGCACACTGGTCAACCGCTTCATGGGCGGCGTGCCCAACTTTGAAGTGGAGCTGGTCGACGGGATGAACACCTCGCTGAGCCGCATCAAGGCCGCGGCTGAGGGCGCCTAACCGACGTCGACCACGCCGTCGTCGAACGGCTCGAAGGCCGGTGAGCCGATCGGGTCCGGCGGCGGCGTGTCCGAGTGGGCACCACAGCCGTACTCAGCAGACACCACGCGTCCGTCTGCGGACAGTTCGTTGGCGCAAACGCCGAACACCAGACCGAGCGACCCCGAGAGCGGAACGTAGAAACCGCAGCCGCGGCAGGTACGACGAGTGGCCCGAGCCATCGCCGAACCCGGCCCGAAGTCGCCGTCATGCCAGCGCTGCGCGGCATCCGTCCGGCCGAAGTCGCTGAGCACCTGCTTGCGGCCGAAACCGATCTCGGCAGCCACGTCGTCCAGCTCGGGATCGCCGGACCCCACGTACCCGGGCACCAGGCGCGGGTCGCCCGCCGGCGGGGCCAGCAGATCACCGGGACTCAGGTCACCGGGCTGCACGCGCTCATTCCAGGGCAGCCACGCCGGGGCCAGCAGGGCATCCGGACCCGGCACCAGCACGACCTCGCTGACGGTGGTGTGGTCAGCGCCCGGGTAGGTCGCGAGCACCACGGCCCACTGCCACCCGTGGTAGCCGGGCAAGGAGGCCAGGAAGCGATGGGTGACTGACGCCGGGTCGTCGAACGTCGCACCCAGGTAGTCGCCGACCACGCCGTCACCGCTGAACTCGATGATCGCGGCACGGGCCTGATCGAACGCGGCCATCAGGATCGGGGTCAAGTCGGGCTGCTCGACCTCGTCGACAGCCTCGATGGGTTCGGAAGAATCGTTGGCCTCAGTGGCCTCGACGACCTCGGGAGCAACCTCGGTGTCCTCGGAGACTTCAGCCGCAACCTCGGCGGCCGGTGACTCTTCCTCAGCGGCCTGCGGCTCGGTCGCCTCCGGGGCCTCGGCCGCAGCCTCGGGCTCTGGCTCGGCGGCGAGCTCCGGCGCAGCAGCTTCCACTGCCGCGGCCTCCGCTACTGCCTCCGCGCCGGGTTCCGGGTTCGGCACCTCGACCTGCGCCGGGGCCGGCGTCGGCTCGTCCGGCGTCAGTGCTGCCGATTCGGTGTCATTGGGCGTGTCCATCGCGCTCAATACTGCCTGACCACCACGGACAAGGCCACACCGCCTGCCTGCGCGCCACTGTCGGCACCATGGGGAACAATCGAGCGCATGAGCGGATCGCGGGACACGGAGTGGTCGGGGGATCCCCGCTACTATCCGCCGCGTCCACCGCGTGGGGACGACGACGAGCACCCCGGCATGGCCAACTATCCAAGCGATCCGGGCCGCTCCCGGCGTCGCCCACCACCGCGCAACTCCTCGTCGCACAGCGAAAATCGGTGGCTGCCGCCGCTCGACGACGATCACCACGACGGTCACGGTTACGACCGTCGTCACGACGATGGTTATGAGGGCGGCCGGCGCCGCGACCACGACGACCGCCGCGGCGGGCCCGCCGGCGGCGAGAAGATCACCGTCACCCGCGCTGCCGCCCAGCGCAGCCGCGAGATGGGCACCAAGGTGTACGGCCTGGTCCACCGGGCCGCGACGGCGGACGGTGCCGACAAGTCGGGGCTGACGGCCCTGACCTGGCCGGTCGTCGCGAACAACGCGCTGGACGCGGCCATGGGCGTCGCGCTCGCCAATACCTTGTTCTTCGCCGCGGCCTCGGGCGAGTCCAAGAGCAAGGTGGCCCTCTACCTGCTGATCACCATCGCGCCGTTCGCGGTCATCGCCCCGCTCATCGGGCCGGCGCTGGACCGCCTGCAGCACGGTCGCCGCGTCGCGCTTGCGGTGTCGTTCGCGCTGCGCATCGTGCTGGCGCTGGTGCTGATCGGCAACTACGACGGCGCCACCGGCAGCTATCCGCCCTGGGTTCTGTACCCGTGCGCGCTGGGCATGATGGTGTTGTCCAAGTCGTTCAGCGTGCTGCGCAGCGCCGTGACGCCACGTGTGTTGCCACCGACCATCGACCTGGTGCGCGTCAACTCCCGGCTCACCATGTTCGGGTTGCTGGGCGGCACCGGCCTGGGCGGCGGCCTGGCGGCGGCATTCGAGTACACCTTCGGTCTGATGCACCTGCCGGGCGCGCTCTACGTCGTCGCTGTCGTGGCCGCCGCGGGCGCTGTGCTGACCATGCGGATCCCCAAATGGGTCGAGGTGACCGAGGGCGAGGTTCCCGCGACCCTGTCGTATCACGCGCCGACCGAACAGCTCCGGCATCCGCATGCCGACAAGTCGCCGCGGCAGCCGTTGGGCCGCAACATCATCACGTCGCTGTGGGGCAACTGCACCATCAAGGTGCTGGTCGGCTTCTTGTTCCTGTACCCCGCGTTCGTCGCCAAGTCGCATGACGCCGGCGCCTGGGAGCAACTGAAGATCCTCGGCCTCATCGGCGCCGCCGCCGGCATCGGCAACATCGGCGGAAATATCGTCAGCGCGCGGCTCAAGCTGGGGCACCCCGCACAGGTGGTGGTGCGCGCGACCGTCATCGTCACCGCTGCCGCGCTCGCCGCAGCGGTGGCCGGCAACCTGATGGTGGCCGCAGGCGCTGCGGTGATCACCTCGGCGGCCACGGCCATCGCCAAGGCATCACTGGACGGCTCGCTGCAGCATGACCTGCCGGAAAAGTCCCGGGCGTCGGCGTTCGGGCGGTCCGAGTCTGTGTTGCAGTTGGCCTGGGTGATCGGCGGCGCAATCGGTGTGCTGATCTATACCGATCTGTGGATCGGATTCACTGCGGTCAGCGCCGTGCTGATTCTGGGTCTGGCGCAGACGCTCGTCAGCTACAACGGCGGCTCCCTGATCCCGGGCTTGGGCGGCAACCGGCCCGTACTAGCCGAACAGGAAGGACCACGGCCCGACCCCGCGGCAATGCCCGGGGCGAGACCAGGATGGACATGAAACGAGTTCTCGCACTTTTCGCCGTGGTTGCGGTGCTGTCGGCGACCGCAACGGGCGTCCTGATCTGGCGGCTGACCCGCCACCAGGGCCCCGACTTCCCCGAGATCAGCGCCTTCACCAATGGCCAGCTGACCCGAGTCGGGCCTTACCGGTACTGCGACGTGCATCTGAAGTCGTGCGACGTCCCCGCGACGTGGGGCGAGCTGCAGGTGACGCCGCGGCATCCCATCCAGCTCTCGGTGCCGCAGGCCGTTTCGCGCGCGCCGTGGGTGCTGCTGCTCGCCTACGAGGACGGCGGCTCCGCAGTCAGTGAGTTCCGGCCCAACAAGCGGCTGGCCGTCACCATCCCGACCGTCGACCCGCACCACGGCAAGCTGCTGGGGCTCGCGGTGCAGCTTCCGACCCTGGCCAGGGATTCCGCGGGCAACGAGTTCCCGCTGCCGCACGCGGAATGGTCAGTGCGGACCGTCTGGCCCTAGGCGCCGTGGCCAGCGGGCACACGCTCGCCGTCGCGAACCGGCCCGGGTGGGGTTCCGTCACCGAAAGGCCTGCCGCCCAACGCTTCCCGGCCGTGTGGTGTCAGCCAATTGGCCAGCTCGGGCCCCTTCGGCACGATCTGCGTCGGATTGATGTCCGCGTGGACGATGTAGTAGTGCTGCTTGATCTGCACGAAGTCGACGGTGTCGCCGAACCCGGGCGTCTGGAACAGGTCGCGGGCGTAGGCCCACAACACCGGCATCTCGGCAAGCTTGGACCGGTTGCACTTGAAGTGCCCGTGGTAGACCGGGTCGAACCGGGCCAGCGTCGTGAACAGCCGCACGTCGGCCTCGGTGATGGTGTCCCCCACCAAATACCGTTGGCTGCTGAGCCTTTCGGTCAGCCAATCCAGCGCGGTGAACAGCCGGTCGTAGGCGGCGTCGTACGCCGCCTGTGACCCGGCGAACCCGCAGCGATAGACACCGTTGTTGACCTCGGTGTAGACGCGACGCGCCACTTCGTCGATCTCGGCGCGCAGATGCTCCGGATACAGCTGTGGAGCACCGTCACGGTGATACGCCGTCCATTCGGTGGACAGGTCCAGCGTCATCTGCGCGAAGTCGTTGGTCACCACCGCCCCGGTGGGCACGTCGACCATCGCCGGCACCGTGATGCCCTTGGGGTAGCTCGGGTCCCGCTTGAAGTAGGCGTCCTGCAGCCGCGGGATCTTCAACACCGGGTCGACGCCACCCGGATCGAGGTCGAAGGTCCAGCTGCGCTGGTCGTGCGTCGGCCCGCAAAAGCCAATGGAGAGAGCATCTTCCAGCCCCAGCAGCCGTCGGACGATGATCGCGCGATTGGCCCACGGACACGCCCTGGCCACCACCAGCCGGTAGCGGCCGGGTTCGACGGGGAAACCGTCACGCCCGTCCGCCGTAATCCGGGTGGAGAGGTAGTTCGTGTCGCGGGTGTATTCAGTACCTGGGTTGACGTAGGAGCCCTGGGTCATAGCCCCAGTCTCCCCGTCGATCGTTGGCTTGCGTGCGAGAAATCAAGCGATTGTCGAGCACAAGCCAACGCCCGGCGCAGGGATCAGGCGTCGAGCTCGCGCGCGACGGCCTTGACCACCTCGGACACCTTGCGGGCGGTCTTCTTGTCGGGGTAACGCCCACGACGCAACTCGGACTGCACTGCGTCCTCGAGCAGGGTGATCATGTCCGACACCATGCCGTGCAGTTCGTCGGGCGTGTGCTTGTGCTCGGGCGCCGACGCCTCACGCCGCGTGCGCGCCAGGCTTGGCGGCGGATCGATCAGCTTGAGGCTCAGGGCCTGCGGACCGCGACGTCCGGCAGCAACGCCGAACTCGACCCGCTGACCGGCCTTGAGACCTTCAACCCCGGCGGGCAGCGCCGAAGACCGGACGTAGACGTCCTCGCCCTCTTCCTGGGAGAGGAAGCCGAAGCCCTTCTCCGTGTCGTACCACTTAACCCGGCCGCTTGGCACTGGTCTCACCTGCTCGTTCTCAACTTACGGTTACATAACGAAAGCGCCCCGCCTACGCAGGACGCGTTGGCTGATGAGTCTACTCGGCCGCCACAGATCGCAGCATCCCCATTACTCGGTAGGCTGAAGGTTCTATCTGCAGGAGGTGACATGCGCCTGGTTCTCAACATCATCTGGCTGGTTTTCGGCGGCCTGTGGCTGGCGCTCGGATACTTCCTTGCTGCACTGATCTGTTTCGTGCTGATCGTGACCATCCCGTTCGGCTTCGCCGCGGCCCGCATCGGCGTGTACGCGCTATGGCCGTTCGGTCAGACGGTCGTCGACAAGCCCGGACCGCGTCCGGGCGCGTTGGTCGGCAACGTCATCTGGGTCGTGCTGTGCGGCTGGTGGCTGGCCCTCGGCCACATCGCCACTGCGATCGCGCAGGCCATCACCATCGTCGGTATCCCGTTGGCGCTGGCCAATCTGAAACTGATCCCGGTCTCACTGCTGCCCCTGGGCAAGCAGATCGTGCCGGTCGATCAGACGCACCCCGCACCGGCCTGGCAGAGATGACGCTCACCCCCCTCGGCATGCCGACCATCACGCTGCCGACCAGCCCGGCACCGGCGTCCGGGCCGCTGATCGATACCTATGGCCGAGTCGCGGCCGATCTGCGGGTGTCGCTGACCGACCGGTGCAATCTGCGCTGTACCTATTGCATGCCGGCTGAGGGCCTGGATTGGCTGCCCGGCGCCGATCTCTTGACGCTCGACGAACTGACCCGGCTGATCCGGGTGGCCGTGACGCGCCTGGGCATCACCGGCGTCCGGTTCACCGGCGGCGAGCCCCTGCTGTCACCGCATCTGGAAGACGTCGTCGCCGCCGCCGCCGCGCTGCAGCCACGTCCCGGTATCGCGGTGACCACCAACGGCGTCGGGTTGGCCAAGCGCGCGGAGGCATTGAAGAAGGCCGGGCTGAATCGGGTCAACGTCTCCTTGGACACCCTCGACCCCGACCGCTTCGCTGCCATCACGCGGCGTCGTCGGCTCCCTGAGGTCCTCGACGGCCTCGCCGCGGCGAAGGCCGCCGGCCTGAGTCCCGTGAAGGTCAATGCGGTGCTCGATCCGGCCACGGGCCTGGACGACGCCCCGGCACTGCTGCGCTTCTGTCTGGAGCACGGGTACCAGCTCCGAATCATCGAGCAGATGCCGCTGGATGCCGGACACCACTGGCAGCGCAATTCCGTCCTGCAGGCCGACCAGATTCTGGGGGCACTGCGCACTGAATTCAGCCTCCGTCAGGATCCGGCGCCCCGCGGTTCGGCTCCTGCCGAGCTGTGGCAGGTCTACGACGACGGCGCGGTGCTGGGCACCGTCGGCGTCATCGCGTCGGTCTCGGCGGCGTTCTGCGGCACCTGCGACCGCACCCGGCTGACGGCCGACGGCCAGGTGCGCAGCTGCCTCTTCTCACAGCAGGAGACCGACCTCCGGGCGTTGCTGCGCGGAGGTGCGGATGACGACGCCCTGGAGGCCGCCTGGCGGGCCGCGATGTGGGCCAAGCCGGCGGGCCACGGGATCAACGATCCGGGCTTCGTTCAGCCGGCCCGCCCGATGAGTGCGATCGGCGGCTGAGGTTGACCGATTTGAGGACGGGCGTGGCGGTGACGGTGCGCTATTTCGCGGCTGCGAAGGCCGTAACCGGAATCGAGACCGAAACGTTGCAGCTAGCCGGCGGTGCAACTGTCCGCGATCTGATGAACTCGATTGGTACGCGTGGGGCCGATGTGGCAAAAGTGCTCACACGCTGCTCGTTTCTGCGCGACGGCGTCGCCGTGCGCGATCTGGACGCCGCGCTCGCAACAGCCGAGACGGTCGATGTGTTACCCCCGTTCGCTGGCGGATAATTGTGAAATGCATCACATTACGAAATGGTAACAAGCTGCCCATAGACCAGCTGAGCGGCAAATGCACCTGCAAAAACGCCGAATCAGCCAGCGGCTTTAAAGTCCTCTCATAATTTGCTCGAGGCCGAAACGCCCAAAATTGGCCGAAGTGACGGCAGCCACCTGACCCGATAGCGTCTTGTCCCAAGCCATAGCGACCCTTTGGCCACCCGCACCTGAAACGCCTAGCTCCATCCATCAGGTGCGGCCGACGACAAAACCGTGGATGGAGGCGGGGGACCCAACCGGTCCACCGAAGAAATCAGGACCAGGAGCCGCAAGCTCCTTGGGGTGAAGCCTGCTTTGCAGGCCGGGCAACCTCTCCAGCCCGAACCCGACAGCTGACCTCGTAGGCGTTGACGAGAGGACTGCTTTACCTATGAGTGGACGCCACCGTAAAACCACCATGTCCAGCGTCAGCGTTGCGAAGATCGCCTTCACCGGCGCAGTTCTGGGCGGCGGCAGCATTGCCCTCGCTGCTCAGGCCACGGCCGCGACCGACGGCGAATGGGACCAGGTAGCCCGCTGCGAATCCGGCGGCAACTGGGCCATCAACACCGGCAACGGCTACCAGGGCGGGCTGCAGTTCTCGTCGAGCACCTGGAGCGCCCATGGCGGTGGCGAGTACGCCCCGGCCGCGAACATGGCCAGCAAGGACCAGCAGATCGCCGTCGCCGAGCGCGTCCTGGCCAGCCAGGGCCGTGGTGCCTGGCCGGTCTGCGGACACGGTCTGTCCGGCTCCAGCCCCCGCAACGTGGCGAACACCCCGGCCAAGGCCCCGGCCCCGGCCGCTCCGCTGGACAACCCCGACCTGAACGCCGCCGCTGACGCCCCGAACCACGACGCCGCCGCGCCGATGGACGCCCCCGCGCCCGCCGATCCGGCACCGGCCATCGTCAACGTGTCCAACATCGACGTTCCCGAGGCTCCGGCTCCTGCCCCTGAGGCACCGGCGCCCGCGCCCGAGGCTCCTGCCCCAGCCCCTGAGGCACCGGTCCTGGATGCCGCCCCGCAGGCCCCCATCGATGCGCCCGCACCTGACGCTGCCGCCCCGGTTGACAATGCCGCCCCGGCCTCTGTGATCCAGGCCGCCAACTGGGACAACGGCAACGCCCCTGAGCAGCCCGGCGCCTGGGCCTTGCACGTCAAGCAGGACCTGCCGGCTGTGCCGGCCGACCCGGCTGCTCCGGCTCCGGCTCCGGCCGATGCCCCGGCTCCCGCCCCGGCCAACCTCGCGGGCCCGGCTGCCCCCGCCGCGCTGCAGACGCCGCCCGACGGCACCCCGCACCTGGCCAGCCCCACCAACCTGCCCCCAGGTTCGACCATGGAGCAGGACCAGCCGGGCGACAGCGCCAACATGAGCTACCTCAAGCAGCTGTGGCACGCGGTCCAGAACAACGACATCTCCGGACGTGACGCCCTGATCGCTGTGGCCTCGACGCGGAACGGCACGCCCGGCGCGGACATCTCGGCCCCGCCGAACGCTCCGGCGGTCGGCCCGGCCCAGGTTGCCGGCCCCGCCCCGGTTGCCGACGTCGCTCCGGCTCCGGCCAACTAAGCCAGTCAGAAATCGCCCCGGTCATCGACCGGGGCGATTTTTTGTGCCGACTGCGCCTGCCACGCAGGGGCACCCTTGTTGAGTGTGAATCGACGCAGATACTTACTCGGCCTTTTGCGGCCTCAGTTCGCAGTCAACGTCGAGGTCCCTTGACGTGTTGAAACCAGCTGCCCTTAGGCCGAGCCGACCCATTCGTCGGTGCCGTCGGTAAAGAACTGGTGCTTCCACACCGGGAGCCGCTCCTTGACGGTGTCGACCAGCAGCGCGCAGGTCCGGAACGCCGCGGCACGGTGATCAGCCGACACCGCCGCCACCAGAGCCGCGTCCCCGATCTCCAGCACGCCGACGCGGTGGCTGACCGCGATGGCCCGCACACCCTCGGAGGCCGCCGCGACCTCGGCTGCGACCTCGGCGAGCACCTCGCCGGCAGACGGATGCGCCGAGTACTCCAGGCGCGTCACCGCACGGCCGCCGTCGTGGTTGCGCACGACGCCGGAGAAGCTCACCACGGCACCCGCGGCGCTGTGGTCGACCAGGGCCTCGTGGGAGGCCACGTCGATCGGCGATTCACTGAGGTCGGCGCGGAGCACGATCATCCGGCATGGTCCTTTCCGCTGAGCTGGTCGAGCGCATGGTCCAGCACCCCGGCCAGCACGCCCAGTCCGTCTTTGACTCCCCCGGACGAACCCGGCAAGTTGACGATCAACGTGCGGCCCGCCACGCCACACACGCCGCGCGACAGCACTGACGTCGGGACGTGCGGCAAGCCGGACTGCCGGATGGCATCGGCCAAGCCGGGAGTCTGGTAGTCCAGCACCTCGAGGGTGGCCTGCGGGGTGGCGTCAGTCGGTGAGATTCCGGTGCCGCCAGAAGTCAGGATTACGGAGACGCCGTCGGCGATCGCGCGGCGCAGCTCAGCCTCGACCGGCGTGCCGTCAGGGACGACGACGGGCGCGGGCACGTCGAACCCGCGCTCAGCGAGCCAGGCGACGATCAATGGGCCGGTGCGGTCCTCGTAGACACCGGCGGCGGCCCGGGTAGAAGCGATGACGACGCGGGCCGAACGACTCACGTTGGCGCTCATCAGAGCTGCCTGTTCTTCGCGCAAGCGCTCATCACGGCTCCCAGAGGCCCGTCTTGCCGCCCTCCTTGCGCAGCACCCGGATGTCATCGATGCGCGCGGCCGGATCGACGGCCTTGATCATGTCGTACAGCGTCAGCGCGGCCACGCTCACGGCGGTCAGCGCTTCCATCTCGACGCCGGTGCGGTCGGTGGTGCGGACGGTCGCGGTGATGGTGATATCGGAGGCAGCCGCTCCGGTCTCGAAAGCCACCTCGACCTTGGTCAGCGCCAGCTGGTGGCACAGCGGAATGAGATCACTGGTGCGCTTGGCGGCCATGATGCCTGCCACCCGCGCGGTCGCGAGAGCGTCGCCTTTGGGCAGGCCGCCATTGGAAATGAGGTCGACGACGTCAGCGCGGGTACGCAGGACGCCTGCCGCGACGGCGGTGCGCCGCGTGGCGTCCTTGGCGGACACGTCCACCATGTGTGCCGCACCCGATTCGTCCAGGTGCGAAAGCTCCATGGCTACTTGTTGACGACGGTGACCGGGTGCGTGTACGGCAACGTCTCGGCCGGCAGCGGGAACTCCAATTCGCCGAACGGCGACAGCGCGCCGGTGCGGTCCGTCGCGAGCTCACTGACGGCGTGGTCGTCGTGACCGTTCACCTCTGGCCAGCCATTGTCGACGTACTGGTTCTTCTTGTTGTCAGCCACGGAGACATTGTGGCAGGCCGCACGCACGCTGGCGAGGCCGGGAGCCTGCTTTACGCTGGTCAGCAATGATCGACGAATCCCCGGGTGTGCCGCTGGGCTCCTGGCTGGCCGACATGTCGGATGCGCAGCTGGTGCAGCTGCTCATCACCCGACCCGACCTCACCCAGCCGCCGCCGGCGACCCTGTCGGCGCTGGCCGCCCGGGCGCAGTCTCGGCAATCGGTCAAGGCGGCGACCGACGATCTCGATTTTCTGCAGCTGGCGGTCCTGGACGCCCTGCTGACGCTGCAGGCCAACACCATTGCCGTGCCGACCGGGGCATTGTTCAAACTGCTGGCCGGTCGGGCGACCAAGAAGCTCGTGACCTCAGCCCTCGACGAGCTGCGGGCCCGCGGGCTGGTGTGGGGCGCGAACACGGTGCGGGTGGTCTCCGAGGCGTCGACGGTACTGCCCTGGTACCCCGGTCAGGTCACGCTGGAAGACCCCAACGCCGACGGCATCGCCGAGAAGCTGGCCGGTATCGACACCCCGCAGCGGGAGTTGCTCGAGCGCCTGGCCGACGGAGCACCGATAGGCCGGACCCGGGACGCATCCCCCGAAACGCCGGCCGACCGTCCGGTGCCGCAACTGCTCGCCGCCGGCCTGCTGCGCCGGATCGACGACGAGACGGTGATCCTGCCGCGGCTCGTGGCTCAGGTGCTGCGCGGTCAGCCGCCAGGCCCGACGACGTTCACACCACCGGCGCCCTCGACGCCCGTCCTGGCAGAGGCCGACATCGACGCGGCTGCGGCCGGCTCGGCAATCGACCTGCTGCGTGAAGTCGAGCTGGTCATCGAAACCCTCTCGGCCACACCGGTTCCCGAGCTGCGCAGCGGCGGCCTCGGCGTGCGCGATGCGAAACGGCTGACCAAGGTCACCGGCATCGACGAACAGCGACTCTCACTCATCCTTGAGCTGTGCGCGTCGGCGACGCTGATCGCCTCGGGCATCCCCGATTCCGACGACTACGACGACGGCCCCTACTGGGCCCCGACCGTGGCGGCGGACCGCTTCATCGAAGCCTCGGCCGCAACCCGCTGGCACCTGCTGGCCGTCACCTGGCTGGACCTGCCGTGCCGGCCGGGCCTGGTGGGCAAGCGCGGACCGGACGGCAAACCCTATGCCGCACTGACCAATGCGCTGTACTCGTCGGCCGCGCCGCTGGACCGCCGGTTGCTGTTGACGACGCTGGCCGATCTGCCGCCGGGCCGCACCATGGACACCGCCGCCGCCTCGGCCGCGATGTTGTGGTGCCGGCCCCGGTGGTCCGCGCGACTGCAACCCGAGCCCACCGACGAATTGCTCACCGAGGCACATGCTGTGGGCATGTTGGGCCGCGGGGCCATCGCCGGGCCCATTCGGCTGCTGCTGTCGGGCGCATCTGAAGACGAGGTCACCGCCGCAATGGCGGCGGCGTTGCCCGACCCCATCGACCATTTCCTGCTGCAGGCTGACCTGACGATCGTCGTACCCGGCCCATTGGAACGTGACCTTGCCGATCAGTTGGCCGTCGTCGCCGACATCGAATCCGCCGGCGCCGCAACGGTATACCGCATCAGCGAGCAATCCATCCGGCGCGCCCTGGACACCGGTAAGACCGCCAGTGAAATCCACTCACTGTTCGCCCGGCATTCCAAAACCCCTGTGCCCCAAGGTCTCGCCTACCTGATCGACGATGTCGCCCGTCGGCACGGTCAACTGCGGGTGGGCATGGCGTCGGCCTTCATCCGCTGCGAGGACCCGAGCCTGTTGGCCCAGGTGCTGGCCTCCCCGGTGCTGGAGCAGTTGAGCCTGCGGGCCCTGGCCCCCACCGTCGCGGTGTCCCCTGCCCCGATCGCCGACGTGCTGGCGGGACTGCGCACCGCCGGCTTCGCCCCGGCGGCCGAGGACTGGTCGGGCACCATCGTCGACCTGCGCCCCCTCGGCGCGCGGGTGTCCACGCCGCTGCACCGTCGTACCTTCCGGCATCCACAGTCGTCGAACCCGAAGACCATCGGGGCCATCGTCGCCGTCCTGCGTCAGACCGGCCGCGGCGGCCCCGGGGAACGCCTGGACCCCGCTGCCGCCATCTCGCTGCTCACCGACGCCGCGCTGACCCAGTCGGCGGTGGTGATCGGGTACGTCGACGCCGCCGGCGTCGCGACGCAGCGGGTGGTGTCGCCCGTCAACGTGCGCGGCGGCCAGCTGACCGCCTATGACACGGCTGCAGGGCGGGTCCGCGAGTTCGCCATCCATCGCGTGACCTCGGTGGTCTCGGCCGACGCTGGCGAGTTCCCGTAGACCGCGGTGACATGACGCACTCCGTCGGACCTGGATAATGGACCGGATGGCCTGCGAGCAAGTAATGGAGTGGATCGCGCATGACTGACGGACCCCTGATCGTCCAGTCGGATAAAACCGTGCTGCTTGAGGTCGACCACGAGCAGGCCGGCGCCGCCCGGGCGGCCATTGCGCCGTTCGCTGAACTGGAGCGCGCGCCCGAGCACGTGCACACCTACCGGATCACCCCGCTGGCGCTATGGAACGCGCGGGCCGCGGGCCATGACGCCGAGCAGGTCGTCGACGCGCTGGTGTCGCACTCCCGATACGCGGTACCGCAGCCGCTGCTCGTCGACATCGTCGACACCATGGGCCGCTACGGCCGACTGCAGCTGGTGAAGCATCCGGCGCACGGCCTGACCCTGGTCAGCCTGGACCGCGCGGTGCTCGCCGAGGTGCTGCGCAACAAGAAGATCACCCCGATGCTGGGCGCCCAGCTCGACGACGACACCGTCATCGTGCACCCCTCCGAGCGCGGCCGCGTCAAGCAGATGCTGCTCAAAATCGGGTGGCCCGCTGAGGATTTGGCGGGCTACGTCAACGGCGAGGCGCACCCGATCGCACTGGAGCAAGACGGCTGGATGCTGCGCGACTACCAGCAACTGGCGACGGATTCGTTCTGGGCGGGCGGGTCCGGTGTCGTGGTGCTGCCCTGCGGCGCGGGAAAGACGATGGTCGGCGCGGCTGCCATGGCCAAGGCCGGGGCGACGACGCTGATCCTGGTGACCAACACCGTCGCCGGCCGGCAGTGGAAGCGCGAGCTGATCGCGCGCACGTCGCTCACAGAGGAAGAGATTGGCGAATATTCGGGCGAGCGCAAGGAGATTCGGCCCGTCACCATCGCGACGTATCAGGTCATCACCCGGCGCACCAAGGGCGAGTACAAGCACCTGGAACTGTTCGACAGCCGCGACTGGGGCCTGATCATCTACGACGAGGTGCACCTGCTGCCCGCACCCGTGTTCCGGATGACGGCCGATCTGCAGTCCCGGCGTCGACTTGGCTTGACCGCCACCCTGATTCGCGAAGACGGCCGTGAGGGCGACGTGTTCTCGCTGATCGGGCCGAAGCGCTATGACGCCCCGTGGAAAGACATCGAAGCCCAGGGCTGGATCGCGCCCGCCGAGTGCGTCGAGGTCCGGGTCACCATGACCGAGAACGAGCGCATGACGTACGCGACCGCCGAGCCCGAAGAGCGCTACAAGCTGTGCTCGACGGCCCACACCAAGATCGCGGTGGTGAAGTCGATCCTGGCCCGTCATCCCGATGAGCCGACGCTGGTGATCGGCGCCTATCTGGACCAGCTGGAGGAACTCGGCCGCGAGCTGGACGCCCCGGTGATCCAGGGCTCGACCAAGAACGCCGAGCGCGAAACGCTGTTCGACCAGTTCCGGTCGGGCGAGATTCGCACCCTGGTGGTGTCGAAGGTGGCCAACTTCTCCATCGACCTACCGGAAGCCTCTGTGGCCGTTCAGGTTTCAGGCACCTTCGGGTCGCGACAGGAAGAGGCCCAGCGACTCGGCCGGCTGCTGCGCCCGAAGGCCGACGGCGGCGGCGCAGTGTTCTACTCAGTGGTCTCGCGCGACAGCCTGGACGCCGAGTACGCCGCGCATCGGCAGCGGTTCCTGGCCGAGCAGGGCTACGGCTACGTCATCAAGGACGCCGATGACCTGCTGGGTCCGGCAATCTAATCAGCGCGCCGGCTGTTTAACGACGGTCAGCAGCACCACTGAATCGGCCAGCGCCTTGAGGCTGTGCCGGGTGGACGGAATCGCCAGGTGATCGCCGGCCATGCCGTCCCAGCTGGCCTGTTCGGCGACGAGCCGCACCCGCCCCTGTAGCACCTGCAGGGTGGCCTCGCCGGGGCTCTCGTGTTCTGCCAACTCATTGCCGTCGGCGAGCGCGATCAGCGTCTGCCGCAACGCGTGTTCGTGACCGCCGTAGACCGTGTGGGCGCTGCGCCCGCCGTTCCCGTTCCGCGCGGCATCGAGATGCTGACGAGCTAGCGCAGTCAAAGAGATCTTCTCCATGTTCTGACTATCCGCCTCAGCAATGCCTGTGGCGACCCTTTGGCGGTTTAAATCACGCGCAGCGAATCACCCTTGTCGGGGAAGCGGCGGTGCAATGCGTCGAGCATCCGCTGCACCTCGACGAGCCGACGGCTCAACGCAAGTAGCGCGTCCGACGGACCGTCGGCGCCGCGTTCCGCAGTGCCCGCATCACGCCGAGATCGCCGCTCCAGCAGCGTCATCTGATCCTCCAGATCAGCGACCTCGTCCAGCAGCATCGCTTCGAACAGGCGTGATTGGGCCAGGTCGGCGCGATGCGCGGGACGGGGCTGGGTGTCGACGCGCGGACGCCCACCCACCACACCGGGGCGCACCGTGCGCCGCGTGGTGGCGGCAAGTGAGGGGATCGGCACCGGGCCTGCTCGGCGTCCGGATTCGCGCATCGTCGGCAACATGGCGCAATAATCACCGACATCGCACCGTCGCGCTACCGCTTGTTCATTTTTCAGACCGGAATCAGACACCTAGCAGTAAACCGTCAGGGCCGGTGCCGCCTAGCTGAGCGCAGGAATGACCTCGCGTTCGAATGCCTCGATGCTCGACCGGTCGTAGGCGGCTTCGGGGAAGTACAGGATCGCGTACTCGCAGCCGAGGTCCCGGATCTTCTGCAGCTTCGCGATGACCTGTTCGGTTGTGCCACACGCGGAATCGGGGGACGCCAAGTTCTGGACCATCGCGTCGACCGCGGCTTCGTGCGCGACGGTGACCTGACGTTCCCGAATCCGCGCGATGCGCGCCGCGACCTCGGCCTCCGACTCCCCGATCACGACGTTGAAGTTGGCCGACCGGACGATGGCGTCGTAGTCGGTGCCGACCGCGTCGCAGTGCTGTTGCAGCACCTGCGATTTGTGCGCGAAGCCGTCGGGCTCGGAGGTGAAGTTGGTGTACTGCGCATACTGGGCGGCAATCCGCAGCGTCACCTTCTCGCCGCCACCCGCGATCCACAGCGGAATGCCGTTGTCCTGCAACGGCTTGGGCTGCACAATGGCGCCGTCCACCTGGTAGTGCTTACCGTCAAAGCTCACCACCCCGTCGCGCCAGGCATCGCGCATGATCTGCACGCCTTCATCGAGCCGCCCCAGCCGCACACCGGCCGACGGGAAGCCGTAACCGTAAGCGCGCCACTCGTGTTCGTACCAGCCGCCGCCGATGCCCATCTGGACGCGGCCACCCGAGATGATGTCGGTGGTGGCGGCAATCTTCGCCAGGTACACCGGGTTTCGGTAGCTGACCGCGGTGCACATCTGGCCCAGCTTGATCCGGGACGTCGTCGCGGCGTACGCCGCCATCAACGTCCACGCCTCATGCGTGGCCTCCGCGGTCGGCATCGGCACGGTGTGGAAATGGTCGTAGACCCACAACGAATCCCAGGGACCGGCGTCGGCGTAGGCCGCCAGGTCACGCATCACCTGCCAGTGATCCTGCGGGGCGATCCCCACCAGATCGAGTCGCCAACCTTGCGGGATGAACAGTCCAAAGCGCATGGCCCCGACTCTAGGGCGGCGCCGTCGGCAAGACCATGCCTGGCCGCGGACATCACCCGCGGCCAGTAGCCGTCAGTTCATGTTCCAGGGTTCGCCGTAGGTCGTCACCGAGTCGCCGGTCTTTGCGATCAAGCGAGCGAACGGACGCAGCAGCACACCACCAGCGGCGCCCGTCACCGTGCCGTGCGCGTTCGATACCGCCACCGCACCAGCCGGACCCGACACATCCACCGAGAACGTCGCAACTTCCTGAATACCCGGACCATTGCCCAAGTCAGCAGAAATCGACACACCCGGGAACAGGTTCGGCGTGATGATGCCGCCACCACTACCGCCGAGGGGGAAGGTAAGCGGGTTCACGTCGTCAAGCAGGATGTTCGGCGTCGTGTAGCTGAAGTTGATACCCACACCCAGCGACCACGGGAAACCAATCTGGTAACCCAGCTCCAACGTGCCCGCGAACTGATCACAGCTCTTGCCGTCGCACTTGTACTTGGCCTTGCCGGAATGGAACCACTCACGCGTCAACCGGTTGCGGTCCAACGGAAACACACCATTGAGGAACGTGTCCCACTGCTGCACCGTCAAGGTGCGATCCTGACCGTCGACCAGACTCAGCTCATTGTCCAGACCCGCATGAGCAGCGCCTGTGCCGGTGATCTGAAGTGTGACGGCGATAGCAGTAGCAATCGCCCCGCGAATGAGTGCCCGCACCGGGGTCTCTCCTTTACCTAATGTCTGCATGCTGCCCACGGCTGCCGCCGAGGCACGCGAGCATCGCACAGCCCCGCTGAGAAATTGCCAAGAAAGCTGGTCAGCGCATCAGAACGCCGGGGGCGGCTGCAGGATCCCGGCCGGCAGCAGCCTCCGAGTCCGACTACGGGGCCAACAGCATCTTGTACTGCGCCGCCGTCTCCTGACGTGCCCCGGTGGCATCGGCGTCGTGCACCGAGATGACTGAATTATTCAGTGCGGCAAAGCAATAGAAGATCGAGCCGTTGGTCAGTGTCGGATCGACCTCGGACTGCACGCACCGACTACCCGGCAAGAAATCGACCGCATTGACCGGATGCGCCGACACCTCGATCCGGGCCATGAGGTCAGCGAGGTCGTTGACCAGCTTGGTGGCGGCCGCCGCGTCCTTCACCCGGTAGATGACGGTCTGGTTGTACGTCATTTCCTGCAGCCCCGCGGCGTCCAAGAGCGGTGCGGTCGCCACTGGATCATCCTGAAAATGCAGGGCTGCCCGCGGTAGATAACTGCCGATCTTCGCGTCCGACGGGCGGGCACCCGGCGGATCGGGATAAGTCGGGGCGGACATGGTGTGCGACAACAGTCCCGTCGGATCCATCGCGAGCGTCGGGAACTGCGCCGGATCGGTTGGCACAAACTGGTCGATCCTGGGCAGCTGCGCATCCAGGGTGGCTGCGACTGCAGCGACCGCGCCGTCCTGTTGCGGCGCGTAGACCAGCTGACTGACGACATAAGGACCGTGCTGCGTGAATGAATACATCGTCACCGGTGCATCGGCGCTCGGGGTGAGCCCGTAGGTGTAGATCGTGGCCCGCGCATCCGGATGCCCAGGTATCGGGACCGCGCGATTCGGCGTCGACGACAACTTGGTGACCGCCGCCGACAGGTCATCGGCAGCTGCCGCAGCTGCGGCAGCGTCCGGGAATCGCAGCACCGAGTTCGCCAGCCGCCACTGGTTGGGGTCCTGCCGGTCCGAGGCGAACCCGTAGATCAGGTGGTGCGCCGTCACCGTATTGCTGACCGCAGCGGGAAGGATGGTGCCGAGCGCCGCGGCGTCGGGGATGACGACCGCCCGCGCCTGGCCCGGAATCACCATCTGCGGGTCGACATCCCACGGGCCGACGACGTAGTCGGCCATGCGTCGGGCGTCGATGAGCGCGCCGGTCAGCGGCGCCCCTGCAGTGCCGAGCGGGGTCATCGGCTTGATCGGGAAGTTGCCGCTGCCCAGCAGGTTCGCGTCGACGCTCGCCGATGGTGTCCCACCGGCGGGCTTGCCGGCCTGGCCCGCGATGTCATTCGTGCACCCGGCGAGCACCAGGGTCGCCGTCGCCAGCACCAACAGGCCGCGCCGCATCAGGATCAGCCTGGCAGTCGGTTGTTGATCCGGAGGCCGGCGAACAGCGCACAGACCAGCACAAAGAACCCCACCCGCGTCCAGCTGCCGCTGGCGTCGCCGCGGATGGTCTGGTAGCCGATCTGCTGCTGCAAGCTGGCGTAGACGTCGGTCAGCTGGCCGAGCGTCTCGGCCCGGAATGTCTGGCCGCCGGTAATTTTGGCGATCTTCTGCATGGTGACGTCGTCGGTCGGGACCGGAACTTCCTGACCCTCGTAATTGATGACGCCCGACGGGGTGCCGAAGGAAATGGTCGAAATCTCAACACCCTGGTCTTTGGCCGCCCGCGCCGCGGTGAACGCGCCGCGTGGATCGTTCGGGTCGGCCGGGACCGTCTCTTTGCCGTCCGACATCAACACGATGCGGGCCGGCGGCGGGCCCTCCCCGCCGCCCATCACCGCGTCCAGGGTGGCGATAGCTTGCAACGCTGTGAAGATGCCCTCGCCGGTTGCCGTCCTCGGCGCCGGCTGCAGCGAGTCGACGGTCTTGGCCACGATGTCGTGATCACTGGTCGGCGCCACCAACATCGTTGCGCTGGAGGAGAACTCGACCAGGCCGACGCTGATGCCGTTGGTCAGGCCCTTGACGAACGTCTTACCGGCACTCTTCGCCGCCTCGATACGGCTGGGTTGGACGTCGGTCGCGATCATCGACTCGGACACGTCGATCACCAGCATGACGACGGCACGGTTGCGCGGAATCCGGATGTCGTGGGTCGGCCCGGCCATGGCGGTGGTCAGCAGCATCATCGCAACCACCAGCAGCACTGTCGGCAGGTGACGCCACCGCGACTTGGTCTTCGGGCGCGCCGCGACGACACGCTCCAGCAGCTCCGTGTTGGCGAACCGCAGCACCCGCTTGCGGCGGCCCCGGCGCAGCAGCAGATAGATCGCGACGGCGCCGATGACCGCCAGCAGATAGAGGAAGAACCAGGCACTCGAGAATCCGGACAGCGTCAGTGGCCCGATAAAGGGGATCTCCAACAGGCACTCTCCGTTGCGTTCAGCGACGATCGCTCAGACCAATATCCCGCCATCGTACCGACGCCACCTGGTGACGCTCTGGACGCGACGTGCTGGCCCGTCTGCTCGGGGCGTCGGCCCCGTCGACCTCAGCCCGACAACCCGAGCGCCGCCAGCGCGCCGTCGACCGTGGCCTGCCTCAGCTGTTCGGCCGGGGCGTCCGGGAACTGCAGGCAGCAGTCCTGCAGACCACCGAATGCAATGACCGCGCGGGTCGACTGCGCCAGCGTGGGCCGACGCCCGAAGACCAGCTTGCCCAGCCGGTCGCGCCAGGCCAGCATGGCGTCGATCAGTCCCAGATCCGCCAGGGTGGTCAGTTCGGCCACGATCAGGAACAGATCGACGCGGTGCCGGTAGTGGAAATCGAAGTACCCCTCCAGCAACTGGCGCGGCGTGGCCCGGGCCGCCCCTCGCAGCCGCTCCTGGCCGGCGATGAACTCTTCGCCCTCATCGATCAGCGGCTGCAGGATGCTGCGGACCAAGTCCTCACGCGAGCTGAAGTGGTAGTACAGCGCGGGTTTACTGATACCCAGCCGATCGGCGATGTCCTGCAGGCTGGTGCGCTGCACGCCCTTCTCACTGAATAGCTCACGTGCCACGTCCTGGATGCGGAGCCGAGTCTCGGAAGGGGGTCTCGCCACGTAGCCACCCTAACTTACTTAACGGGCGGTAAGCTGGCCGGACATGCACTTACCGACCGTTAAGTAAATACGGAGGAACTCATGAAGGTGCTCATCTCCGGGGCCAGCATTGCCGGCCCGGTATTGGCTTACTGGCTGTCCCGCAACGGGTTTGACGTCACAGTGGTCGAACGCGCACCGGCGCTGCGCAAGACCGGCGGCCATGCCGTCGACTTGTTCCGGCCCGCAATGGAAATCTCCGAACGCATGGGGGTGCTCCCCCGCGTCGAGTCGTACGTCACCGGCACCACCGCCATGACCATCCACCGCCCAGGGCATGCCCGACCTGCACGCGTCAACTACGCCAAGCTCATCGCGGCCATGTCCGACCGGCACGTCGAGATCATGCGCGACGACCTGAGCGAGATCTACTACGACGCCGCCCGCAGCGCGGCCGACTTCCGCTTCGGCGACCAGATCACGTCGATCTCCGACGCCGGTGAGGTGACCTTTGAGCATGGCGCACCCGACCGCTACGACGTCGTCGTCGGCGCCGACGGCCTGCACTCCGGGGTGCGCCGGTTAGTCTTCGGCGAGCGCGTCCAAGAACGATTCCTCGGCGGCTATCTGGCGGTGGTTTCGGTACCGAAAATCCTTGCGCGCGACCGGGAAATGTTTGGATATGTCACGCCCCACCGGCTGGCGATGGTCTATACCGCCGACCATCTCGACGACGCCCGCGCGGTGTTCCTGTTCCGGCCGCCACAGCCGCTGGACTACCACTACCGCGACGTCGCCGGCCAGCAGCGGCAGCTACAGGCCGCGTTCGCCGGTCTGGCGCCCGATGTCGACCGTTGGCTGCAGGAAGTGGAAGGCACGCCGGCGTTCTACTTCGACGCCATCACCCAACTGGAGATGAGTACCTGGTCACGTGGGCGGGTGACACTCGTCGGCGATGCCGGGTACTGCCCCGGGCCGGCGGTCGGTGGCAGCACCAGTCTGGCGGTGTACGGCGCATACATCCTGGCGCACACCTTGGCCGGGGCGCGCGGTGATCACACCGCTGCGTTCGCGGCCTACGAACGGATGATGGCCGCACCGGTAGCCGGCAGCCGAACCATGGCGCGGGTCAGCGCCAAGACCATCGTGCCCAGATCAGATTGGGGCACAAGGGCTCTCATCGGAATGGCACGCACAGTATCGCTGTTGCCGACGGGCCTGACGCAGCGGCTGGCCCGGCTCAACTCCAAGGGCGTCAGGCTGTACGACACCATGCCGCTGCCGGACTGACCCGGTTCGTTCACAATTCGACCTGTCGTCGTGTCGGTGCTTTTCGCTACGTTGGTTTCATGGCGCTTTCCAAGGATGACCGCGAACAATTTCTGGCTGAACCACACATCGGGGCACTGTCGGTCAATGCCGGCGCAGATCGTGGCCCGCTGACGGTGCCCATCTGGTACCAGTACACGCCGGGCGGCACGTTGTGGCTGCTGACCGGGGTCGATTCCCGCAAGCACAAGCTGATCGCGGCGGCCGGACACCTGTCGTTGATGGCCGAACGGCTGGAGCCGTCGGTCCGTTACGTCGCGGTCGACGGCCCGGTGCTGAGCATCGAACCGGGCACCGATGAGCAGTTGGTCGAGATGGCCGAACGGTACCTGGGCAAGGAAAAGGCCCCGGCATATCTGGAAATGGCGCGTCGCGAGCACGGTGCGAGCGTCATCGTCACCGTCGACCCGAAGCACTGGCTGTCGGCAGACCTAGGGGCGCTGTAATGCCATGTCTTCCCGACAACGCCTCTTCCGGGTTTTCTACCGGCTCGGCTTCACGCCGTGGGACGGGCATCCGCTAGCCACCAGCCTGCGTGATCTGGTCGAAGGCGACAGCTCGCTGACACCGGGCACCGCGCTCGACATTGGCTGCGGCACGGGCGACAACGCGCTGTACCTGGCCGGACTCGGCTGGGACGTCACCGGCGTGGACTATGTCGCCACCGCAGTGGAAAAGGCCCGCGCCAAAGCCGCCGCGCGGAAAGGTCCGGCACTGAAGGGGTCGGTGCGGTTCGACCAGGCCGACGCCACCCGGCTGACAGGCCAGGGCATCGGCGCCGACTTCTCGCTGATCACCGACAACGGCTGTCTTCATGGCATGAGCGCCGACGACCGCGACGCGTACGTGGGCGAGGTGACGGCGGTGGCCGCTCCGGAGGCGCGGCTGCTGATCGTGGCGTTCGTCCCCGGTGGGTCGTTCGGCGTGCCCGGGATCGAGCCGGCAGAGGTGAAACGCCGGTTCGCCATCGGGTGGACGCTACTGGCCAGCGGCGACGAGCCGGGCCTGGACCACAACGGCAAGAATCCGGCGCGGTACTACCTGTTCGCGCGGCGGGACTAGCCCCTCGCGAGCAGACATAAAACTGTCGTATTTCGCTGAAGAATGACAGTTTTGCGTCTGCTCGCGAGAGCCACTAGCCCTTGAGGGGCGTGATGTCGGTGGTCGGGTCCCAGACCGCGCGCAGGCTGACGATCTTGGCGTCGTCGTCGAAGACCATGACGTCCATGGTGTTGACCTCGTAACCGAAGGTGCCGCTGCGGGCGCGGAGCTTGAAAGCGAATACCGCCGTGTCAGCGGCCACTTTGGTCCACAACGGCTCGACGCTGATCTCCTCCATCGATGCCAAGACCGAAAAGAAGTCGACGAAGGTTTGCCGACCGATCTTGACCTCCGTGCCGACGGGATCCTCGATGGTCGCATTCTCGGCGAACAGGTCGGCGATCTCGTCGGGTTGGTGTGCCGCAAGCAGTTCCATGTACTGCGCGACGACGTTCTGGATCTGCTCAACAGATGCCATGTAAATACCTCCTATGCCAGTGCCGGCAGCACCTTGTCGGTGAGCAGCTCAACAGATTTCCAAGCTTCCTCGACGGGCATGCCGCCAACCAGCGGATGCATGACCAGCGGGCCGTATTGATCGGCGGCGCGAATCTCGTCGATTAGGGCGTCCGGCGTCAGGATGCGGTACTTCCCCGATGCCTTGACCTCGTCGATGGTTTGCACGCCGGGCAGGTGCATGAGGGACCGCCGCTCGGTGGCCCAGCCGCCGTAGGTGACGGCCTCCCAGAGGATGTGTTGGCCGAGTTCGGCCCACGCCTGGTCGGGGTCCTCGTGCAGGTAGATCATGCCGCGGTTGACCTCACCCGGCATCAGCACGATCGGCGTGATGCCTTTCTCGGCGCACAGTTCGCGGTAGTAGTCGGCGATGTCCGGTAGGTAATCGACCAGGCTCAGGGGTAGTCCGAACCGCGCCGCCCGCCGCGCCGTGGCCCGCACTCCGCCGCCGACGAACAGCATCGGATGGGGACGGGTCCACGTACCGGTGTCGGCCCACACAGCCAGCATGCGGGTGATCAGGTCGTCCATCAGCGCACCCCGCTGGCTGAAATCGACTCCGAGCGAGGCATATTCGACCTCGCGGTAGCCAAGCCCGACGGTGGTGAACAGCCGGCCACGACTCATGTTGTCCACCAAGGCGATGTCCTCGGCCAGTCGCACCGGGTTCCACAGCGGCCCGAGTGCACAGTCCACGCTGGCGACCAGCCGTGTGGTGCGCGCCAGGAACATCGACGCCGCCAGGATCGGGTTACAACTCCAGCCGTGCCCGGTCGCGTGGTGTTCGTCGACGCTCACCGAAGTGATGCCCTTGGACTCGCCCCACTGCGCCATCTCCAGCGCCGCCGACAACAGCTTGCCCTGAGTGCGCGGATTTCCTTGCGGGGAGGCGAAATTGAATCGCAGTACGGTCAGCATGGCCTACACGCAGTCCGACGCGCCGTCGACGACGAAGAGCGCGCCGGAGGTGTAGGAGCTGTGTTCTGTGCACAAGAACGCGATGGTCGGGGCGATCTCGTTGACAGATCCGAAGCGCCGCAACGGAACATGGGCCAACTCTGCGTCCACCAGCTGCTGCGCGAATTGCATGGGCGCGGTCATCGGGGTGTCGATCACGCCGGGCGCCACCGCGTTGACCCGAATACCCTTGTCGGCCCACTTGACTGCGAGATTGCGGGTCAGACAGATGACCCCGGCCTTGGCGGCGCCGTAGCCGGGCACCAACGGGACCGCCCGCAGCGCCGACATGGACGCCAGGTTCACGACGCTGGCGCCACCAGTCGCAGTCGACGCTTTCAGCGCGCGGTACAGCCCGACCGTCAGCCGGTACGGCGCGGTGAGGTTCACTGCCACCGAGGCGTCGAAGCCGTCGGGCTGCGATTCATCAAGGCCGCCAGGGAAATTCGCCCCGGCGTTGTTGACCAGTACGTCGAGCGTGTCGAACTGCTGGGCGAGGGCATCCACCGAGTCAGTGTCGGTGATCTGCAGATGCCGGTACGTCATTCCGGCGAGGTCTGTGCCGTAGTCCGCCGCAGCGGATTTCGTGCCGGTGACGGTGACGTCGGCGCCGGCGTCGCGGAACAGCGTCGCCGTGGCATGGCCGATGCCGCTGGTGCCGCCGGTGACCAGGACCGAGGTCCCGGTGAAGTCGAAGGTGATGCGTGCCGTCATGAGTTCCTCGCTGTCAGCTGGCGCAGAACGTTTCTGAGCCAGGCGGTTTCCCAGAAATTGGCGCTGTCGGCCAGCAGGCGCTCATGGGCCTGCTGCAGGACGGCGCGGGCCCCCGAATCGTCTTGTCCGACAAGCTCGGCCAGGTGGATGGCCTCCAGGGTCCGACCGGCATCCAGGTGCTCCCGAGCCCGCGTCACCAGCGCGTCGGCGCCGGCAAGTTCGACGATGTCGGCGGTGACGGCGTCGGGACCAACGGGGTATAGCTCGGTGGTGGAGCGGTGATGGAACCAGCCCGAGTAGTTCTCCCAGATGGCCCGCACATCCCAGGCCACCTTGCCGTAGCCCTGGCCCACCTCGTATTCGGCGGGCATGGTGATCTCGCGCATCAGGGTGCGAACGTCCTTGCCGGCGTTCATCCCGTCGACGGTCTGGTCGTGGATGTACTGGATTGCGTTGCGCAGGCGGGTGAGTTCGGCGTCGATCAGCTCGGCTCCGACGATCGGTCCGAAATGCCCCGTCAACAACAGTTCGGGCTGCAATGCGCGGACCCGCTCGACCGAGGCAATCACCGTCAGCGCATCGCGGTACCGGTCGCCCCGCATGGTGACCAGATTCGGAATATGACCGAACAGCGCTCCGAAGACGTTTCCGCACAGGCAGATTCGCTCGTCGGGTAGCCAGACCACCAGCGAGTCGGTGGTCTCGCCACCCGGCACGGAGATGAGTTCCATGCGGCGCCCTCCGACCTCGAGGGTCAGGGTGTCCTCGAAGTCAATGTCGACGGTCGGGACACTCTGCCCGGCAAGATGTTTGGTGCCGAGCCGTGCTTGAATCGCCTTGACGCCCGTGGCCAACGTGTCGCTGAACGCGAAGGCGCTGCGGTTCGCGCGGTAGGGAATGAGCCGGTCGTTGTCGTCGCGCCACGTGGTCCAATTCGCTTGCGCCACCACCTTGGTGTCAGGGTCGCGGACACTGTCCAGACCACCGACGTGGTCCACGTGCCCCTGGGTGAAGATGACGTAGCGCACCGGCGACGAGTCGACTGCGTCGTAATTGGCACGGTGCACCGGACCTTCAAAACCCATGCCGCTGTTGATGATCACCCGGCCGTCATCGGTGGTCAGCAGGTACGAGTTGGACAGGCCGGGCGAGCACCACACGCCGGGTGCGACCTGCTCGGCCGCCTCTGCGGCCGCGGGTAGCATCGCCTCTGCGCCAGGCCTGCTGCGGTAGACGGGTTCGAGCGCGTCAGTTGACATCAGGTTTGCTCCTTCAGTTCTCGGGCCGGACGTCGAACCGGTCGAAGTAGAAATCGAATCGGCTCCGCAGGTCGTCTGCCGAGACGCCGAAATGGCCTTGCAGGTCATAGCGGATACGGCCGTGCTTGCCGCGCGGGTTGCCGGTCAGGTAGGTCTCGAAACCCTTGCGCGCCTTCGGCGTCAGGTCGATGCCGCCGGCCGCGTAAAGCTGCTCCAGCAGCGGCATTTCGTTTCCGTTGAGATCGTGGAAGCTGATATCGATGCTGCGTTCGGCCGGTACCAGCTCGCGGTCGCGGACACCCGCGCTGAGCAGGCGGTGCACCCGGTCGGCCCAGTAGTCGACCAGCGCGCCCGGATCGATGCTCCTGCGCCGCATCCGGTCGCCGTAGGCGATCATCGTGATGGCCGACTGGATCACGGCGACGGGATCGCGGTGAGTGAAAGCCACTGTCGCGTCGGGGAATGTCGCCATCAGCGGACCCAATTGCTCTGAGTGCTGCGGGCTCTTGAGCACCCAGGTGCGAGGTCCACGCAGGAAGGTCAGCGCCTGCAGCACCTTCTTCAGATAGGCGTAGTGCCGAGTCTGGTCGAGAGCAAGGTAGTAGTCACGCCAATCCGGCACGCGCGCATGCCATTCCAGCACATAGGACGCCAGGTCCAGGTCGAGGACTTCAACCTCTTCCTCGATGGCCTCGGGGAACCTGTCGTGCATGGCGGCCACCAGCGGCGTGGTGGCCATCATGGCGTCGTGTTCTGCCTTCGATCGCGCGTACCGCGGATCGACACCGTGGATGTCCGGCCCCTGCCCAGGCGCCGGGATGGGCTCCTGACTCTCCCAATACGGCAGCGCCCGACGGCCGGGATCGGCGGCGATGAGGTTCACCAGATGCGTCGTGCCCGAACGCGGCATGCCGACGACGATGATGGGCCGCTCGATCTCGATGGACTCGATCTCGGGATAGCGTTTGATCAGTTCGGTCAGCGACAGCCGGTTGCGCAACAGTCGAATGATTCTGCTGCGCAATGTCATCCGGGTCAGCTGCGTCAGACCCTCGTCGGCCTCGATGGCCGCTACGTGGACAGCCAGCCGGTCACTGAAGCCGTCTGTGTCGGCCAGGTCGTCGACACCGGCCTGCGCCACCGCCTCGCCCAGCATGGCCTCGATATCCAGGTCGACTCGCCGCGACTCGGTGTACTCGAGTATCTGCCGTTGCGTCTCGGTGAGCCGCGGTGCGACCAGGTCATCGATAACGTCAGAGGCGCTGCACATTGACCTCTCCTCGGTTCACGACTTGTGCATGTCGAATATTCGACGTACTGTTCGAAAGTATGACACCGAAGGTAGACGCGCCCGACGCTGTCAGTCAAGTGCCATCACCGCCAACCGAACGCGTGATCGCCGTGATGCAACTGCTGGCCGCCGAGCCCGACCGCTCGTTCTCTCTGGCCGACATCACTCGTCGCCTCGACATCAGCCGCGCCACCGGGCACGCCATCATGACCACTCTTGTCGTGCACCAATGGGCTCTGCGCGATGACGAGAGTGCGGGCTACTCATGCGGACCGGCGTTCGCAGCCATGGGCCGCCCAGCGAACAGCCGCGCGTTGCGCCCGATCCTGTCCGAACTGGCTGAATCCATTGGCACACAAGTACTTCTGGTCCGCCGCGACGGTGCGTCGCTGGAGATCGTCGACACCGCCGGCGAGTCGCTCACCGCGCCACGCATCGGCTCGGGTTTCCGCATCCCGCTGGTCGCACCGTTCGGTCGCGACTACGTCGCGTGGGCGTCGAAGTCGTCCCAGCAGGCCTGGCTGGGCGCTGGGCAACCGGCCACGCAACTTCAGAAGCGCCTGACCGCGGTGCTGCAGGAGGTCACCCGACGCGGCTATGTGATCGAACGACTCAGCCCGGAGTACGTGCGCGTGTACACCGCCCTGCGCGCGCTGGCGGTCGACGGCGAGCCCGATGCGATCACGCGACGCCTGGCCTGGTCGTTCGCCGACCTCACCATCGTCGACTACCTGCCCGGCGAACTCGATACCGCCGAGCCCCACCAGATCGCCACCATCGCGGCACCCATCCGCGACGCCGACGGGCTGGTCACCATGTCGGTGACCGCCGCGCCATTCGCAGCGCTGTCCGCAGCCACCGTAAACGACTTGGGCGCAAAGGTTTCCGATGCCGCTCGCCGCATCGAACAACATCTACGAGGAGCGCGCGCATGAAGGTGGCCGTGGTAACCGGTACTGGGACAACGGATGTCATCGACGTAGCGCAACCCGACGTCGGGCCGCTCGATGTGCTGGTGAAGATTCGTGCGTGCGGCATCTGCGGCAGCGACGCGCTCTACATCGCGATCGGCGGGCTGCCACCGCATCGAGGTCGCATGCCACTGGGGCACGAACCTGCCGGCGAGATCGTCGCGGTCGGCGAGGCGGTCAGCGGGCTGCGAATCGGCGATCACGTCGTCATCGATCCCATGGCCGCACCTGGCGACATCATCGGCAACGGCGGCGGACGGGGTGCGCTGGCCGAGTACCTGCTCATCGCCGACGCGGTGCGCGGCACTCATCTCGAGGTGATCCCCGACCACATCCCGTTCGAGGTCGCCGCACTCAACGAGCCCATGGCCGTCGCTCGGCATGCCGTCAACCGCTGCCAGCCCAAGGCCACTGACAAAGTGCTGATCTTCGGCGCCGGCCCCATCGGCCTCGGCGCCGTACTGGCACTCAAATCCCTTGGTGTGCAACATGTTGTCGTCGCAGACCTCATCGGGTCTCGACTCGAGACCGCGCTGGAGATCGGCGCCGACGCCGTCATCAATTCCGCCGAAGAGGACCTCACTGCGCGCCTCATCGAGTTGCACGGCGCAGGCGCGGCCATGTTCCCCGGCAAGGCCGACACCGATATCTACCTCGACGCCGCGGGTGCGCCGGCCGTGATCGAGACCGCGGTGACGCTAGCCAAGAGGGGCGCGACCATCGGCGTCGTCGCCGTTCACAAGAAGCCCGTGCCGGTCGACTTCCTGTCTCTGATGAGCAATGAGATCACCATCCTTGGCTCGATGGGCTACCCCGACGAAATCTTCGACGTCACAAACGATCTCGTCGCCAACTGGCAGAAGTACGCCCGCATCGTCAGGCACACCATCCCGTTCGACCGGGTGACCGAAGCCCTGGCGACGGCGTCGACGCCCGGAGCCGCCGACAAGATCGTCGTCACCTTCGACTGAGCGGTCGCCGCGTCGGCGTGTCGGCTCTCCTGCAGCACTTGCGATTTGAACCCGTCATCATCGGCTGACAATGTCACTATTTGCGACAGGTCTGGATCGAACATGTCAAGGTGTCGGGGCACGCCACGAGAATCCGGCGTAGCGTTGCGACGGTGACTGACGTTGCCGCTTTCGCTGAACTGTCTGCACAAGATCACGGGTTGGTTGTGCTGAATACCCTGCGGGGTGACGGCAGCATCCAATCGTCAGTGGTGAATGCCGGTGTGATGCCGCATCCGAAAACCGGGGAGCAGGTCGTCGCACTCGTAGCCATCGGCGCCACCCGCAAGCTGCGCAATCTGCGGGCCGATCCCCGCGCGTCCGTCGTCGCTCATGCCGGCTGGCAGTGGATGACGGTCGAGGGCACCACCGAGGTCATCGGTGCCGACGATGCCGATGCTGAGGAGCTGCGCCTGCTGTTGCGCGCGGTCTTCGTCGCCGCCGGCGGGACGCACGATGACTGGGATACCTACGACCGCGTCATGCGCGAAGAGGGTCGGGCTGCGGTACTGATCTCCCCGACGCGGGTGTATTCGAACCCCGCGCGGTAGCTCAGCGCGGCCTCCGGTACGCGAGCGTGCATCCAGATCGCGGATTTCGAATTTGCGCGATCTGTACGCACATTGGTGGCGATGCACGCCAAACCTATGCGCCGAGCAGACACAAAACTGCCCCTCTTCCGAAGAAAAGGGGCAGTTTTGCGTCTGTTCGCGCTAGGCGGTGAGACTAGCTCTCCAGCGAAGCCGGCGGCAGGAAGCGGTCGCCGTACTTGGCGGCCAGTTCCTTGGCCCGGGCCACGAAGGCCTCCTTGCCGACGCCGAGCTCGCCCTGGTAGCCGACGATGAACTGCGCCGAACCACCGGTGTACGGCGGGAAGCCGATACCCATGATCGAGCCGATGTTCGCGTCAGCGGTCGAGGTGAGCACGCCTTCGTCGATGCACTTCTGGGTCTCCAGCGCCTCGGCGAACAGCATGCGGTCGATCATGTCCTGCAGCGGCAGTTCAGCCGAACCCGAGTTGAAGGCTTCCTTCAGACCCGGCCACAGCTGCGTCCGCTTGCCATCGGCGTACTCGTAGAAGCCCGCACCCTTCAGGCGCGACGGGCGACCGAGCTCGATCATCTTCTCGACGACGCCCTCGGCCGGGTGGCCCACGTAGGTGCCACCCTCGGCCTCGACGCCCGCCTTGGAAGCCACGGCGATCTTGTGCATGAGCTCCAGGTTGAGCTCGTCGCTCAGCTGCAGCGGAGCCGCCGGGTAACCGGCCTGCGAACCCGCCTGCTCGATGGACGCGGCAGCAACGCCCTCGCCCAGCATGGCCAGCGCCTCGTTGACGAAGGTGCCGATCACGCGCGAGGTGAAGAAGCCACGGCTGTCGTTGACGACGATCGGGGTCTTCTTGATGGCGAGCGTGTAGTCGAACACCCGGGCCAGCGCCTCGTCAGAGGTCTTCTCGCCCCTGATGATCTCCACCAGCGGCATCTTGTCGACCGGCGAGAAGAAGTGGATACCGATGAAGTCCTCCTGGCGCTTCACACCGGTCGCCAGACCGGTGATGGGCAGCGTGGAGGTGTTCGAGCCGAGCAGCGCGTTGGGCTCGACGATGTCCTCGATCTCCTGGAACACCTTGTGCTTGAGTTCCTGGCTCTCGAACACGGCCTCGATGACGAAGTCGACGCCCTTGAGGTCGGCCGGGTCAGCGGTCGGCGTGATGCGGGCCAGCAGCGCGTCGGACTTCTCCTGCGTGGTCTTGCCACGCTCGAGCGCCTTGGCCTCGATCTTCTCGGAGTAGTTCTTGCCCTTGTCGGCGGCTTCCTGCGTGACGTCCTTGAGGACGACCTCGTAGCCGGCCTTGGCCGACACGTAGGCGATACCGGCGCCCATCATGCCCGCACCCAGCACACCGATCTTCTTGATGTCCTGCTTGGCGATGCCCTGCGGACGCGATGCGCCGCCGTTGATGGCCTGCAGGTCCAGGAAGAACGCCTGAATCATGTTCTTGGCGGTCTGGCCGGTGACCAGGGTGGTGAAGTAGCGGCTCTCGATGCGCGACGCGGTGTCGAAGTCGACCTGCGCACCCTCGACGGCGGCATCCAGGATGGCGCGCGGCGCGGGCATCGGGGCGCCCTTGAGCTGCTTCTTCAGCAGCGCCGGGAACGACGGCAGGATGCCGGCCAGGCCCGGGCTCGACGGGGTGCCGCCGGGCATCTTGTAGCCCTTGACGTCCCACGGCTGGGTGTGGGCCTCGGGGTTGGCCTTGATCCATGCCTTGGCGGCCGGGATCAGCTCCTCGACGGTGTCGACCAGTTCGTCGACCAGGCCAGTGGCCTTCGCCTTGGTGGGGTTGAAGCGGGTGCCCTGGCTCAGGACCTCCATGAAGGCCTTCTGGATGCCGAACATCCGGACGGTGCGGGCGACGCCGCCGCCGCCGGGCAGCAGGCCCAGGGTGACCTCGGGCAGACCGATCTGGCTGCCGCGCACGTCAGCCGCGATGCGGTGGTGGCACGCGAGCGCGATCTCCAGGCCACCGCCGAGGGCGGCGCCGTTGATGGCGGCGACCACGGGCTTGCCCAGGGTCTCCAGGGCGCGCAGGTCGGCCTTGATGGTCTCGACCATGGAGAACGCCTCGCCGGCGTCGTCCGGACCGATGTTCATCATGCCCTTGAGGTCACCGCCGGCGAAGAAGGTCTTCTTCGCGCTGGTGACGACGACACCGGTGATGGAGTCCTTCTCAGCAAGCAGGCTCTGCACTGCGTAGTGCATCGACTCCTTGTAGTGCTCGTTCATGACGTTGGCCGAACCGGTGGGGTCGTCCATGGTCAGGGTGACGATGCCGTCGGCATCCTTGTCCCACTGAATTGTCTTCTCAGCCATTGTTTTTCAGCCCTCTCAGACGCGCTCGATGATGGTGGCAACGCCCATGCCGCCGCCGATACACAGCGTGACCAGGGCACGCTTGGCACCGCGGCGCTCGAGCTCGTCGACCATGGTTCCGGTGATCATGGCGCCGGTGGCGCCCAGCGGGTGGCCCATCGCGATGGCGCCACCGTTGACGTTCAGCTTCTCGTCCGGGATGTTCAGGTCCTTCTGGAACTTCAGGACGACCGAGGCGAAGGCCTCGTTGATTTCGAACAGGTCGATGTCATCGACCGTCAGGCCGGCGCGGTCCAGCACCTTCTTGGTGGCCGGGGTGGGGCCGGTCAGCATGATGACCGGGTCGGCACCGCTGGTGGCGGTGGCCACGATGCGGGCGCGCGGGGTCAGGCCCTGCGACTTGCCGGCGGCCTCCGAACCGATCAGCACCAGAGCGGCGCCGTCGACGATGCCCGAGCTGTTGCCACCGTGGTGGACGTGGTTGATCTTCTCGACGTAGTGGTACTTCTGCAGCGCCACGTCGTCGAAGCCGCCCATGGCGCCCAGACCCGCGAACGCGGAGTTGAGCTTGCCCAGGCTCTCGACGGTGGTGCCGGGACGCATGTGCTCGTCGTGGTCCAGGATGGTCAGACCGTTCTGGTCCTTGACCGGGATGACCGACTTGGTGAAGTAACCGCCCGACCACGCTGCGGCGGCCTTCTCCTGCGAGCGCACCGCGTAGGCGTCGACGTCTTCGCGCGAGAAGCCCTCGATGGTGGCGATGAGGTCGGCGCCGATGCCCTGCGGGACGAAGCCGATGCGGTAGTTGGTCTCGGGGTCACCGGCCCAGGCGCCACCGTCCGAACCCATCGGGACGCGGCTCATGGACTCGACGCCACCGGCGTACACCAGGTCGTCCCAGCCGGAACGGACCTTCTGTGCGGCCAGGTTCACGGCCTCCAGGCCGGAGGCGCAGAAGCGGTTGAGCTGGAAGCCACCGGTGGTCTCGGGCAGCTTGGCCACGAGCGCGGCGGTGCGGGCGATGTCGCCACCCTGGTCGCCAACCGGGGACACGACACCCATGATGACGTCGCTGATCAGGTTCTCGTCGAGGTCGGGATTGCGGCGACGCATCTCGTCAATCAGGCCGACGATGAGGTTGACCGGCTTGACCTCGTTCAGTGCACCGTTGCGCTGCTTGCCACGGGGCGTGCGAATGGCCTCATAGATGAAGGCTTCTTCGGACATGTGTTTGCTCCAGGTCCTATTGAGATGGGGTTGTGGGTGCGGCTACCGACCGGTAGACGGTCCCCTGCCCGGAAGCGTAACAGGCCCTCCCAACCAGGTGGTTGGGAGAGTGGTGCCCATCACCCGCGAGCGTGCGGGTCTGTACGGCAACACACCGCTCACGGCGTGATTAGTGCGCACGCTCGCGGCCCACGAACGTGCGCTTACCTGCCATTTCGCTGTGACAATGCCGTGGAGGACCCGTTACGCCGAGAATCGCGGTCGCCATGCGGCAGTAATCCTCGGCGTTGTGTTGGTGGACCCCGGAATCGGGCGACACATTCAGCCCGGATCGGTGCACCCACCGCGAACCTGACCAGGTGGCGGAAAACCGATGCAGATATCGCCCTGTGGTCAGGCTCGCCGCGTAGGACGCCGTCAGCAGTCCAGATTTGAGGCGAGTTAGCGGGCATGCGACTCTGCGCCGACAGCGTAGGTCGCCGGACCTACGCGTTGTGCGCAGACAAACTGCGGTTGCCGACGCAAAAGTGCACCTAAAACGCACGCTCGGCCGCCAGGATTGGTGACCATGTTGGAAGTCATCGACAAGGGCGTGTGCACCCCGGCGCATCCGGTCCCGCTGCTGTTCCTGCACGGCGGCTGCCACGCGGCCTGGTGCTGGGACGAACACTTCCTGGACTACTTCGCCGAACACGGTTTCCGGGCCGTCGCGCCGAGCTACCGCGGCCACGGCAACAGCGGGACGAACAAGCCGCTGCGCCAATGCACCATCGCCGACTATCTGGCCGACGCGCGCCGGGTGGCCGCTGACCTCGGCACGGCCCCGATCCTCGTCGGTCATTCGACGGGCGGCTTCATCATTCAGAAGCATTTCGAGGACGGCGACGCTCCCGCTGCCGTCCTACTAGCATCGACGCCACCCCAGGGCATCATGCGCGGAGCCCTGCGGGTCTGGCGCAATCATCCGTGGATTGCGATGCGCGAGAACATCATTGGTCGGCATCACGGCATTTTCAATACGCCGGCGCTGGCCCGCGAGCACCTCTTCTCCCCCGGCACACCAGAAGAGATCGTGGTGGATTGCGCAGCACGAGTGGAGAACGACAGCATCCACGCGGTGTTCACCGACATGGCGTTCCGGCTGCCCAAACCCGCCGCGGTGCGTGTGCCGGTCCTGGTTCTCGGCGGCGTCGAGGACGGCACCATCGCCAATTTCGAGGTGCATGCCACCGCGCGGGCGTTCGGCACAACGGCCGAACTGTTTCCGGGCATGGGGCACAACATGATGCTCGAGCCGGGATGGCGCGACGTCGCCGACCGGATCCGGATCTGGCTGGGCGCGCAGGGTTTCTAGCGTTGAGCGTTGCGCTCAGACAACACCGTCGACGAACGCGGCGATCTCCTTGATCGCGCGACGGGCGTCCGGGTTCGAGAAGGCGAAGGCCTGGAAAACGTGGACGCCGCGGTCGAAGACCTGCAGCCGCACCGGCACGCCCGCCTCCGCGAGCCGCTCGGCCATGAGTTCCGAATCCGGGCGCAGCGCCTCTTCCGAACCCACCTGCAGCAGGAACGGCCCCAGGCCGTGCAGATCGGCGTCCACCGGAGACGGAATCGGGCCCAGTGCGCCGTTGCGTAGCAGGAAGACCTCGCTGATCATCCGCAGGAAGTCGATGGGGAAGGTGGCGTCCGGAATGCGTGCGGCGGCTTCATATTTCGGCGTCATGTCGCTGTCGGTGGCCGCGGAGAGCAGCACGCAGCCCGCAGGCTGCGTCAGCCCCAGGTCACGCACCGCGACGGCGGTCATGGCCGCGATGAAGCCGCCGGCCGAGTCCCCGGCGAGCACAATGTTCTCGGGTTTTACACCCTGCGCCAGCACGTAGCGGTAGGCATCGACGCCGTCGTCGACAGCGTCCTCGACCAGATTGCGCGGGCATAACCGGTACGCGACGCTCAACGCACGAGCGCGGCTGTCCCGGGCGATATTGCTGACCAGCGGCCGGTGGCTGTTGATGCCGAGCGCGATGAACGCCGAGCCGTGGAAGTAAATGACGACGCGACCGTCGACGGGCGGCGTGGTCTCGTTCCACACCCATTCCGCCGGGCAGTTCGGCAGCTGGACCTTCTCGGTACGCGATCCCTTCGCGGCAGGCACCCAGCCCATCACGCGTTCAGAGCCGTCGTATGCGCGGTTCAGCAGGACCTGGGGAAACCGCTTGTTGATCGCCAGCATCACCTTGGTGAGCAGGAACAGCAGCGGTTTCATGGCCTTGAGCAGGTAGGTCTCGGCGACCGAGTGCCAATTGGCCTTGCCCATCCACTCCGGGCCGGCATAGGCCGCTCGGGGTTCAGTGGGCTCGTTGATGCGTTCGGCACTGGTCATAGGGCCTCCTCAGGCAACACTGCCTCAGGAGACTAACCCACCGGTTGGGCGGGCCGCTCGCCCAACTCCCCTACCGAGTCAGTCGCCCAACACGGCGTGGGCGGCGTTGTAGCCGGGGATGAAGTTGACGGCCGGCCCGCCGTGACAGCCGGCGCTGCCCAGGTAGAGCCCCTCGACCGGCAGCTCCTGGTCGAGGTAGCCGCGCGGACCGGGCCGGTTGGGGCCCATCTGCTCGGGGTGGATCAGGCCGTGGCAGAAGTCGCCGCCGGGGGCACCGAACATGCGGTCCATGTGCCGCGGCGTGAACGTGGTGTGCCGCAGAATCAGCTTCTCGAAGTTGGGCGCGATCCGGGTGATCTTGTCGATAACCCGTTGTCCCATTTCACGTTTCATCGTGCCGTAGTCGCCATCCCCTTCAACCGGGAACCACAGCGCGAACGCCGACGACGCATGCTTGCCCGGAGGTGCCAGCCCAGGATCCTGGACCGACGGAATCTGCCAGGCGATCGACGGGTCGGCCGGCACAATGCCCCGACGACTGTCCTCCCACTGCTGCTGCAGTTCCTCCGGAGTGCTGAAAAGGCCGATGGTGCCTTGCAATTCGGGGTTATTGAGCATTTCGTAGGGCTCCGCGAACTCCGGGATGCCGTCGAGCGCGAAGTGCATCTGCAGGTAGCTGCCCCGGTGGTCGACGCGGGCATAGCGCGCCCGCACGTCGTCGGGCACGGCCCCGCCGAGCAGCCGATCCACCGTCACCGACGGCGCCAGCGACGAAACCACCACGGGCGCAGTGATTTCCGTGCCGTCGTCCAGCCGGACGCCGGTGACCTTCCCGTCGTCGACGGTGATGGCCGCGACCGCACTGCGCAACCGGACCTCACCGCCGTGTGCGACGAACGCGTCCTCGAGGTGGCGGGCCAGCGCCCCGATGCCGCCCTTGAGCTTTCGCATCAGCGACGCGCCATCGGTGGGGACCGCGAGCCCGAAGGCCAGCGCCGCGGCGCTGCCCGGAGTCGCAGGGCCACGGTAGGTGGTGTTGCACGCCAGTACACACAGCATGCCGCGGATGGCGCCGTGCTTGTCCTTGTCCGGCAGGTAGCGGTCCAGCACGTCGGTCACCGACCCGAACAGCATGTCGGTGATGGCCGAGCGCTCGAATTCGTTTGTGGCACAGGCGTACATCTCGTCATACGTCTTGGGCGGCAACCCCGCGTCGAACCGGCCGAGCGCGCGTGCCGGCGCCATACTCCACGCCATCAGGCCGGCCATACCGTTGAGCGCCTCGGCGCCGTGCACCTCGTTCATGTGGGTGAGCAGCTTCATGGGGTCGGAGTAGAAGAGGAAAGGCTCATCACCGACGCCGCGCAGGTTGACCGACATGACTTCCTGCTCGACACTCGGCACCTCGTCGAGGCCGAGCTCCTGGCTCACCTTGAGCGATGTCGGGAACTGTTCGGAGCCGGCGATCTCGAACTTGTAGCCGTCGAACAGCTCGACAGTCGAGGCCATGCCACCGGAGTACAGCTTGGATTCCAGACAGAGAGTCTGCAGGCCGGCCTTCTGCAGAATGACCGCCGAAGCCAACCCGTTGTGCCCTGCTCCCACCACGATCGCATCGAATTGCGCCATGGACGCACCATGGCACCCGTCCGCAAGTTTTGTCAATGGTGACAAAACTTAGGTGACTCCAGCGGGCCCCAGTCCGGCCGCCAGCTGATCCAGCGCGGCATGACACATCCGGGCCAGGTTGGGCAGGGAGCGGTCCGCGCCGAGCATCCAGACCTCCATCGCGCCGAAGACGGCGGCCGCGACAGTCCGCGAGGTGACAGCCACGGTCAGCCGGTCCGCCGACGGCGAGCGGGCGCCGAGATGCTCGGCGATGGCATTGGCGAAATCGTCCTCCACCTGGCGAATGTGGCCGACGATCCGCTCCTGATCAAGCTCCTGATCACGCAGCGCGGCGATCTTGGTGACCGCGCCAAAGTCATAGGGAAAGGCGAAGATAGCGGCCTGCACCGACGCCAAGAGTGGCTCGTCGACGGGCCGCCCGACCAACGCCGAGCGGAACCAGTGCAGCCCGGCGTCGTAGTCGGCGAACAGCAGCTCGTGCTTGGACGTGAAATGCCGATAGAAGGTGCGCAACGACACCCCGGCGTCCGCGGCGATCTCCTCGGCAGTGGTGTCCTCGACGCCCTGGGCCAGGAACCGCACCAAGGCGGCTTGCCGGAGCGCCTCGCGAGTGCGTTCGCTCCGGACGGTCAGCGGGGCCTTCACCATGCGAGAACGGTACCGCACAAAGTTTTGTCATGATTGACAAAACATTCGGTGGCGAGCAGACTCCGCTGGCATGGTCTCGCTCATCGTGCACGCGGTCCTCGGACTGATCACCATCGCGCTCATCGTCAAGTTCAATCCGGCTGTCTTCCGCAAGCCCGCAGGCGGACCGGCGTTCTCGGCACTTGAGTTGGCCTACTACGTGATCGGCGTCGCCTCGATAGCGCTCGGCTACTACTTCAACACCAAGTTCGTCATGGACTACCAACCGGCCGATGGCAATCCGCTCACCGGGCCGGGCAGCTGGTCGGACTACATCCGCCTGATGTTCGTCAACCCGGCCTCATCCTCGGCCGGCCAGGACTACACCATCATCAACGTCATCCTGCTGCCGTTGTTCACCATCGCCGACGGCGTGCGGCGCGGCATCCGGCATCCGTGGCTGTTCTTCGTCAGCAGCCTGTTCACCAGTTGTGCCTTCGCGCTGGCGTTCTACTTCGCGGTCATCGCGCGGCAGCAGCGGCATGAGCGTGCGGCAGGCCACGTCAGGAGTTCTGCGACAATCCAGGGGTGACGCCTCCGGGGATGGTCGCCCACCTGCGGCCCTACGCCTCCACCATCTTCGCCGAGATGTCGGCACTGGCCGCTCGGGTCGGTGCCGTCAATCTCGGCCAGGGCTTTCCCGACGAGGACGGCCCCGCGCCGATGCTCGCGGTAGCACAGCACGCCATCGCTGACGGCGTCAACCAATACCCACCCGGCCCGGGGATCGCGCCGCTGCGCCAGGCCATCGCCGCCCAGCGCCAGCGGCACTACGGCATCGAATACGACCCGGACACTGAAGTGCTGGTCACCGTCGGCGCGACGGAAGCCATCGCGTCGGCGGTCATCGGCCTGGTCGAGCCGGGCTCCGAGGTACTGGTCATCGCACCCTTTTACGACTCCTACTCCCCGGTGCTCGCCATGGCCGGCTGCAAGCGGGTCGTCGTCCCGCTGGTCGCCGACGACCACGGCTTCGCCATCGACATTGACCGGCTCCGCGCCGCGATCACGCCGCAGACCCGTGCCCTGATCCTCAACTCCCCGCACAACCCGACGGGCATGGTCGTCACCCACGACGAACTGACGGCCATAGCCGCGCTCGCGATCGAGCACAACCTTCTGGTCATCACCGACGAGGTCTACGAACAGCTGACGTTCGACGGTCACCAGCACCTGCCACTGGCCCGCTATCCGGGCATGGCCGAGCGGACCGTCACTATCTCCAGTGCCGCAAAGATGTTCAACTGCACGGGCTGGAAGATCGGCTGGGCCTGCGGGCCGGCCAACCTGATCGCCGGGGTGCGCGCGGCCAAGCAGTACCTGACGTACGTCGGGGGCGCGCCGTTCCAGCCGGCCGTCGCACACGCGCTGGATCACGAGGACGCCTGGGTGGCCGCGCTGCGAAAGTCCTACCGCGGCAAGCGCGACCGGTTGGCCGGCGCCTTGACCGATATCGGATTCGACGTCCACGACAGCTTCGGCACCTATTTCCTGTGCGCCGATCCCCGCCCGTTGGGTTATGACGACAGCACCGCGTTCTGCGCGCGGCTACCCGAGCGGGTCGGCGTCGCGGCCATTCCGATGTCGGCGTTCCTCGACCCGGATTCCCCCGACTCAGCGGGCTGGAATCACTTGGTGCGCTTCGCTTTCTGCAAACGCGACGACACTCTCGATGAGGCGATCAGCCGGCTCCGCACCCTGTGATTTGTGCACGAAAATCCGCGCCTACCGCGGAAAATCGTGCACAAATCACTCGCCGTGAAGCAACCCGGTGTCGGTGGGCAGGGTCGCGATCGCGGCGTCCACGCGGTCGTTGTGGCGCTGCGCCACGGCGCTGAGGCGTTCAATATCCCGGGCCAGGAAGGCCTCGAGCATCTCGTCGTGGTCGCCGTTGAGGCTGGCCCGGTCGTCCGGCGTCACGTGCAGCATCGCCTGCACGGGTTCCATCATGTTCCAAGACATTTCAAGAATGGCCAGCAGCCGACGCATGCCCGACGGACGCACCAGCGCCATGTGGAAGTTGCGGCTCTCGCGCTGGAACGCCGCGCCATCGGAATCCCGAATCGCTTGTGCCATGCGCTCATTGGCCTCGACCGCGATAGCTCGCTCATGATCCGTGGCCCGTTCCGCGGCGCAGGAGAGCGCCGCCGCCTCCAGTGCGGCACGCACGAGGTACATCTCGTGCAGTTCCTGCTTCGTCATCCGCGCGACGGTGTAGCCGGAGTTCGGCCGGTGCGTCACCAGCCCCTCGCTGATCAGGGTCTTGAGCGCCTCGCGCACCGGGATGTGGCTGACCCCGAAAAACTCTGCGACCTCAGCCAGCGGCACCGCCGTCCCCGGCGGCGCGTCACCTCCCAGAATCACCCGACGCAGCTCTGTCACCACGGTCTGCTGCGGCCCCCCATGCCGCACCACCATCAGCTTCTCCAACAGTGGAGAAGGAGGGCGGTCTGTCATACGCGCTCCCTATCGCCGGACTGCGGACTAGCCGTAGAAACGCGTAACTCGGCCCCGCAGCCGGTCGACCGCTGCATCGAGCACCAATTTGCGCGCGCGACGCACCAAGAACTCTGGAATGGGGGCCACCAGGTCGACGATGATGTCGAACCGAACCCGCGTCTGATCGCCCTCACGAGTTAATTTGTACTCGGCATGCTGGCCGCGTTGTTGGATGGTATCGCTCGCGTCCCACACCATCCAGTCTTGGCCCCAGTGGTACTCCAGAAGCTCCTTATCGGTGATTCCCATGATCTTCACAGTGGCCTTGACGTGATGCGGACGACCATCGGGATATCGGTCCAGTACATGTAATTCCCGGTGCAAGCTCGACCACTGAGACACCTCGTCCATGTCGGCCAGCGCATCCATGATGGCTTCGGGCGAGGCGTCGATCACCAGCTCTCGGGACGCCATAACTGCCATAAGGGCAAATTTAGTCCTCTACACCGGCCTCGTATAGAGATTGCGCCAGCTAACTTTTAAACCGTTACCAACCGAGTTCGTCGATCGGTGTCGTCTGCTGCGGCGGGGCACCGACGGGACCGGACGGGGTTCGGGAAAACCGCGGTGCCGGCGCCGCCTGGTCGACGCCGTCGACGGTCACGATGGTCGACCTGGCCCTCAGGTGTTCGCCGGCCGCAGCCTCGGTCCAACTGAGCACCGGCGTGACGCAGGCGTCCGTACCGGCGAACGTCTCCGTCCACTGCTCACGGGTCCGGCTCGCGAAGCGCGCAGCAAAGATTTCCCGCATCTCGTCGTAACGTGCCAGGTCGAACTGGTTCGGCACCTCGCCGGCATCCAGACCAAGGCCCACGAGCAGCTGCGCGAAGAACTGCGGCTCGATCGAACCAACCGCCATATAGCCGCCGTCGGAGGTTTCGTAGACGCGGTAGTAGGGGGCGCCGCCGTCCAGCAGAAACGACTCGCGCTGGTCCTTCATGACGCCCGTGGCCTTCATGGTCCACATCATCTGCGCGAGCATGCTGACGCCGTCGACCATGGCGGCGTCCACCACTTGGCCGCGGCCGGACTGCTCGCGTTCGTAGAGCGCCGTCACGATGCCGATCAGCACCAGCATGGAACCGCCGCCGAAGTCGGCGACCAAGTTCAGCGGCGCCACCGGCGGCCGGTCGCGGTATCCGATGGCCGAGAGCGCACCGGTCTGCGACAGGTAGTTGATGTCATGGCCGGCGGTCTGCGCCAACGGCCCGTCCTGGCCCCAGCCGGTGATCCGCGCGAAGATCAGGCGGGGGTTGACGGCCTCGCACTCGGCCGGTCCGACACCCAGCCGTTCACACGTGCCGGGACGGAAACAATCAAGCAGCACATCGGCTTTCGCGGCCAACGCCAGCAGCGCACCCGGATCGGACTTGACGTCCAAGTCGACGATTCGCTTGCCGCGGTGCAGCAGGTCGACGTTCTCAGCCGGCATGGTCAGGCCGCCGGGGCGACGCACCCGCACCACGTCGGCGCCGAGGTCGGCCAACATCATCGCGGTGTGTGGCCCAGGGCCGATCCCGCCGAGTTCGATCACCTTCACACCGGCCAATGGGCCCACATTTGTCATCCCGCGACGTTAGACCATGGGTCGGCGAGGCTGAATCCCGGTGTGCGTCAGCCCTTCTTGCGCTTGTCCATGTACTTGCGCAAGCCCTCGGTGGCCGTCTCGGCGCCGCCGCTGACGCTGCGCTTCAGCAGGAAACCGGGGATCGGGATGACGGGGTCGACGGTGATCTCGAATTTCACCTTGGTCTTGTTACCGGCCGGGGTCAGCGTGTAGCAGGCTTCCTGCTTCTTGAGCGATGACGACCTGATCAGCACCCAACTGCCCTTGAGGTCGGTCCAGGTGTACTCCAGGATCTGGTCATCGGCCATGCCGGCAGCCTTGATGGTCATCTTGGCCTGCTTCGGCCGGCCGTTCTCGTAGGTGTCGAGAATCTCGGCCTTGGTGTACTGCGGCGACCACACGGGGGTCTGCTCGAGATCGGCGATGACATCCATGATCTCTTCAGGGGTTGCCTCGATGGTCACTTCGTGCGACGCGCTGACTGCCATGGCGCGACCCTAGACCACGCGCGTCAGCGGCGGACCAGGATGGTGCATCCAGCGGGACGGCTAGTGGATGCCCGCCTGGATTTTCCCGGCGATGTCCGCTGCCGCGGTCACCGGTGCCTTGGGCGTGCACGCCTCGACATCGATGATGAGATTGGCGACCAACCTCAGAACGTGTTGGCACCAACGGGTTTCGGGGCCGGCGCCGCGGGTGATGGGCATGGCGAGCTGGGTGTCGCTGCGCTGCAAGTCGCCCGAGAGCCATTTGGGCAGCGGCTTGTCGTTCAGCCGGATGTTGACGTGGTGGTTGGAGCACTTGGCCCACCGCTCGGCCGACCGGTTGAAGAACGCTTTGGCCAGATCGGCGGTCGGGTAATAAACGACCGACTGCGCCGCCAGGTAGTCCCACTGGTCGACGTCGGGCGCCCGCAACATCTGCTGCCGCATGGACTTCCAGTCCTGGCCACTCTTGAGGTCCTGGCCGTCCTTCGAGTAGATGACGGACTCATCGATCTGCCAGACGCCGAGGCAGTTCAGGTTGGGCAGCAGGTTGCGGTGATCGTCCATCTGCTCGGTCGGGTTATGCGGCACAAGGCCGGTGGTGCCCAACGTCGTGTTCAAGACGTCTTTGGTCAGCAGCAGGCTGTCGATGCTGGATTCGGCCACGCTGGACGGGGTGGCGGGTGTCGGCGTGCCGGCCTTGCCACCGCAGGCAGCCAACGCCAGACACAGCACGGCGACGCCAAAGGCGTGTCGCTTCACAAGTTCCCTATGTACCGGCGCCGGATCAGGCGTGCGTGCCCGCGGCGGCGCACGCCTGCTGGACAGCCGCCGCGTTGTTGTTGACCTCGTTCGCCGTGCTGTCGAGATTGCCACCGGTCAACCCGATGCCCATCTTCACCAGCAGCTTGGCCGCACCAATCGACCACGACCGCATGGGATTTGCGATGTCCGGCGACAGGCCGGGGGTGTTCGCCGCATCCATCGCGATCTGGGCTGAGCCCCGCAGGGTAGTCCGACCGACCTGGTTGCTCTGGCCGAGGTAGGGATCGTTGCCGTCCAGGTCGTCGGCGAAATTGCTATAGCCATCTGCCGCGCTGTCGAGCGCAGTGGCAAATTGGGAACACGCCTGAACGGCGGCCGGATCGGCGCCCGAGGAGGTCACGCCTTCCACCTGGACACTTGGGCCCGGCGCGGCACTGGCATTCGCCGAGCCGGCGTCGTCAGCCGGGTCTGCCGCCGCGACGGGTAGCCAGGTCGCCCCGACACCGGCGGCGATCATCGACGCTGCTGCAAGCCGTACCCATGTACGTGAAGCCTTCACCGTTTCCTCCAAGTCATTCGGTGTGCCGGTCAGTCGCGCCACGGCCGTAGGAAAAAATTTACGTCGGCGGCAGCCGGCTACAACGGCCGCTCCGCGTTCCGACCAACCAACCGTCAGACGTTCACATGGCCGAACGGTTAACGCAAACCGAACTCGCGATTTCCAATCGCCGTCGGTTGCATTGACGCGGCGGCGGAATGATCCAGATCACATCGCGCTGGAGGCAGGGTACCGATGCTCGCGACCTGTGGCCACCACGACTTATCTCGTCCGCGCCGTCGCTTATTCCTCAACTCCCCCACTAGTTGACAACGAACTCACAAGTTTTTGCGGTCCGTTAACCGTTTCGCAACCCAACCATTAGATGCTCCCTCGCGAACAACGTTTCAGCAACGAACAGCGTTCCAAAGGGAACGCTGATAACCCGATCACGAGAGGCGCGCTCATCACTATGTCGAACCGTCTTGCCCTGCTGGCAGCCCTTAGCGTGCTGCTCCCGGTCGGCACCGCGCCGCTGGCAATTGCCGATCCCGCCGATGGCCCCGCCATCGCACCGATCAACGCACCACTCCCCCCGGAGGGTGCAGTTCCCTCAGGCCCCGCCGGAGTCCTGGACACCCCGGACGGCTGGCACCTGCAGGTCACCGGTACCAACGAGACCCAGCTTCCGGTCGCCCCCCTGACCACCGCGATCACCTCGCGTGAGTACTGGGTGGCCGGCACCTTCACCGGGACCGTCACCGGTGGCGGCAAGACCAAGCTGACCGGCGGCACGCTGGAAGCCGGCGAGCAGATCGGCTGCGGCATCATCAGCGACGAGACCGAGATCAACCCCGGCCTGGGTATCACCCCCGGTGTCAGCCTCACGGCCCTCCCGACCTTCGGTCTGTCCGCGAGCTTGCAGGGCAAGATTTACCTGAAGCCGGGCACCGTGACGACCGTCGCGATCGATAAGAAGTCGTTCAAGGGCACTTCGACCCGCGTGAGCATCACCGGTGTCCGGATCAAGACCGACTACTGCGCCGGCCAGTCCTTCATCCGGTCGTACGCGACGCTGACCAGCTCGACCGACAACACCGATGACGTGATCACCTACCTGGGTGTGACCAAGGCCGTCTAAGCAGCGATCCATTTCGTTGCAGTCCCAAAACTCACCCACTCAAACCTGAAATACGAAGGGCATACCGTGTTCAAACCTTTCGCCGTTTTTGCCGCAGCCTGCATGCTGCTGCCCGCACCGCTCGCCCAGGCAGACCCGAACGACGGCCCGCCGCCGGACAACGGGCTTGTCGCTTCCGACGAACCCGCCACCGTCACCTCACCCGACGGCTGGATCCTCACCGTCAAAGCCGACAACGAATCCCAGTTGCCGATTGCCCCGTTGACCACTGCGGTCAGCTCCCGCGAGTACCTGGTGGGCGGCACCTTCACCGGCACCGTCACCGGTGGCGGTAAGACCAAGCTCGCCGGCGGCACGCTCGAAGCCGGCTACCAGATCGGCTGTGGCATCGAGCTCGGCCAAATCCGTCTGATCGGCTCGGCCGGTATCTCGGCAACCACGTCGTTCATCGCACCGATCCCCACCGGCGTCTCCTTCCCGCTGTCGGGCACCCTGGAAATCCACCCGAAGCCGGGCCAGGTGACCCAGGTGCCAGTGGACAAGAAGTCCTTCAAGTCCGCCCCGGTTCGCGTGACGCTGAAGGACACCCACATCAAGGTCGACGGTTGCGTCGGTCAGTCGTTCATCCGCTCGTACGCGACGCTGACCAGCTCCACCACCGACACCGATGACATCGTGGCCTACTACGGCATCACCAAGTCGGTCTAATGATCAGCAGTAAACTGATGGGCAAAGCCGCGGCGGCTGGCATGCTTGCCGCCGCGGCTTCCATCGCCTTCGCTGGATCAGCATCGGCCGACTGGAATTCACCCGTTCCAATGCCGGGGAGTAACGACCAGACCGACTCCATCGCCAATCGCGCGGCCGAGGCCCTGGGTCCTGCTCCTCTGGCGGATGCGAATATGCCGGTCCTGGGCGCTCCGCTGGGAGCGGCCGGAGTCAATGTGCTGGGGCAACGTAGCAACAACACCGATCCGGCGGCCGTTGCGGCCCCAGCCGGTGTCCTGGGGCTGCCGCAAGGCGCACCAGGCCTGACCGCCGATACCGTGCTGGGCCAGAACGCCGCGCCGTCAGCCCCCGGCGCTGCCGGCGGTGCCGGCACGGTGCCGAACCTCAACCCCTTCAACAACGCCTACGGGGTGCAGCAGTGCCTCAAGCCGTCGGCGCCGGGCAAGTGTGAGGAATTCGGGGTTGACCCCGGCGAGGAAAACGCGAACATCAGCCCGCACGACTGGCTGCACCGGTACATCGACATGTACCACGACGGCCGATTGAGGGGCGGATCGCTGAGCCAGTTGTCGCAGCAGCAGCTGGGCGAACCGCTGCCCGGCACCGCACCGCTACCGGGGACCAACATTCCCCCGGGCATGTTCTACGACCCGGCAGACCCCGCAGTTCCGCCCGCACCGGGAGCACCGGTTCCGCCGGGAGCACCTGCTCCGCCGGCACCGGCCGCGCCGGCACCGCCGAACTGAACAAACCGATTTGGGCCCGTCACCAACCAGGTGGCGGGCTCAAATTGTTTGTGCCGCACCGTTCATCCGCGAGCGAATAGCCAGCCGAACCATGTGCGACGCGACCAGCATCTCGATCCGTCTCCGCACGGTCGCCGGGAGAATTCGTTCGCGAGGACAGGGACCCGCCGGGCATTCACCCAACCGCGTCATTTTGCCGCGGTGCGCAGGGGCGGTCCCGTATACACAAGCTATGACGGTCAACGCCCGTCTTTACAGCGTCGGCGGATTCGCAGTGGCCCTCGGCATCGGCGCGGCCCTGACCACTGGGACCGCCGTCGCCTGGGCCGACGACAACGCCGGCCACGATTCAGCGGCCTCGGGCGCCAGTTCCACTGCGCGCGTCGGCGACGACCACCCGGCCGGGCACACCGGCCGGCCGGACAAACCGTCCTCCTCGACCGAATCCGCCCGGGGCGGCCACGCACGCGGCTACGGCTCGACACCGGCCCAATCGAACGACGTCCGGTCCCCCGGCGGCATCAAACCCACGACGAATTCGGCTGGGAAACCGTCCACCGCACCGACAGCGGCGTCATCCTCGGGGACCCACACCACGTCGAATGCCGTTGTCCCCAAGCCCCAACCGGCCACGGCATCGGCCGCCGCGCCGGCGGTGACCACAAGCAGCCACGCCACCGCTGCCGCCGCGGCGCTCCCGACCGTGACCCAATCGGCGCCGGCCGCACCGTCCCTGCCCAACGGTCCGGCGGGGTGGTTCCAGGCGCTGATCTATAACCCGCTGCACGCCGGCGTCGAAGGCTGGATCAACAGTCCGCTCGGGCAGGGTGTGGACGGCGCCATCAACAGACTGGCCGGCACCTACGTGATCGGCAACGGACGCACCGGCACCGTGGGTGCACCCACGGGCACCGCCGGCGGGTGGCTGTTCGGTGACGGCGGCGCCGGCTGGAACAGCACGCAAGCCGGGTTCGCCGGAGGCAACGGCGGCGCAGCGGGATTGGTCGGCAATGGCGGGCCGGGCGGGTCCGGCGGCGCAGGCGCGTCGGGCGGCATCGGTGGTGCGGGCGGCTTCTTGATGGGTATCGGCGGCCGTGGCGGCACCGGCGGCACGCTGCCCGGAGGCACCGGCGGGGCCGGCGGCCGGGGTGGCAACGGTGCCGGCCTGCTGTTCGGGGCCGGCGGCGGCGGTGGCCAAGGTGGCGACGGAGCCGACGGCGGCCGCGGCGGAAACGGCGGCTCCGGCACGTTCCTGCTCGGCATCGGCGGCCCCGGTGGCGACGCCGGGAACAGTGGCGTCGGCGGCAGTTCCACAGGGCTCCCGGCACTCGGCGGGGCAGGTGGCAACGCGGGTCTGCTGGGCAACCACGGCGCGGTCGGTAAGTCCGGTACGGGCGCTGCGCTCGTCCAGACCGGCGCGAACGGGTCCATGTTGTCTGTCACGTCAACCGGTGTCTGGTTGACCAACAGCGACGGACAGGTCGTGTTGTTGCACGGCTTCAACGAGGTGTACAAGCTGGCGCCGTATGAACCGTCGGCCAGCGGATTCAGCGAGGACGACGCCGCATTCCTCGCGGCCAACGGCTTCAATGTCGTGCGGCTGGGCGTCATCTGGGCCGGGGTCGAGCCGCAACCCGGCGTGTACGACGCCGCCTACATCCAGTCGATTCAGCAGACCGTGCAGATGCTGGCCGCCCACGGCATCTACACGATCATCGACATGCACCAGGACCTGTACAGCGCCCCGCTCGGCGGCGAAGGCGCCCCGCAGTGGGCCACACAGACCGGTGGGCTGCCCAACCAGAGCTTCGGCTTCCCCGGCAGCTACTACCTGAACCCCGCCGAGACCACGGCCTGGGACAACTTCTGGAACAACTCGAACGCCGCCAACGGAGTCGGGCTCGAGGACAACTACGCAAAAGCCTGGGAGACGGTGGCCTCCGCATTCGCCGGCAACAACAGCGTCATCGGGTACGACGTCATGAACGAGCCCTTCCCCGGCACTTCCTGGTTGCCCACGTTGCTGGGCAGCCCGTTCTACGCGGATCAGCAGCTGACCCCGATGTACAACCAGGTCGCAGCGGCCATCCGCGCCGTCGATCCGAACACCGCACTGTTCGTCGAGCCCGCCAACCCGGCGGTATCGGAGATACCTGCGATACTCGGCGCACCCGTCCAGCTGGGCACCATCAACGATACGAATGTTGTTCTGGCGTTTCATGATTACTGCGCCGGATCGGCCACCAGCAGCATCTGCGGATGGCTGGCGAGCCAACAGGCCAGTACCGCGAACGCCTACGGCAAGGCCAACAACATGCCGGTGTTCATGGACGAGTTCGGCGCCTCCAACGCGCCGTCGGATCTGCAGGCTGAGATGAACGCGGCCGCCAACTACCTGATGAGCTGGTCTGAGTGGGCCTACTCCGGTGTCGGTGACATCACCACCAGCGGCAGCACCAACGGAGAGTCCGTGATCTACAACCCAGCCCTCCCGCCGACCGGCGGAAACGTCAACAACACCAGCCTGCAGACGCTGGCCACCCCGTACCCGCAGGCGGTTTCCGGGACGCCGCTCAGCTTCTCAAATGCCAACGGCGCCTTCACTTTCAGCTACTCGACGGCAAAGGCGGACGGTGCCGGAACCTTCGCTACCGGTTCGCCGAGCACCATTTCGGTGCCGGCCGTCGCATACCCGAACGGGTACACGGTGACCGTCACCGGCGGACATGTGGTCTCTGCCGCCAACGCACCGACACTGGTCATCGCTTCGGACACCGCTACCGGCGTCGTCCAAGTCGTGGTGAAGGCCGCGCCCTAGCGCGTCGCTCGGCAACGGCGGGTCGGATGGCGCGCGGCGTACCGTGACCGGTGTGTCGACCGAGCCCAACAATCACTATCACCACCTGGCTTTCGGCCCCGAATCGCTCCGCCGGCAGCAGCGCAACGGCAGCTATCAGGTCTACGGACGGCACACCGAACGCGCCGACGAAGGCCCGCAGCGCCTTGGCGACAGAGAACTGCTGATGATCCGGCGCGCCGACCAGTTCTATCTGGCGACCGTGACGCCGACGGGCTGGCCCTATCTCCAATACCGCAGTGGCCCAGCCGGTTTCGTCCGGCACCTACCCGAGACCGACCGGCTGCGGTTCATCGATCTGCCCGGCAACAACCAGTTCGTCACTCTCGGCAATCTGGCTGCCGACGATCGACTGGCGATGTTCTTCGTCGACTACCCTCGACGATCCCGACTGAAGGTGTACGGCCGGGGGACAGTGGTCGAGGACGGACGACAGCGGGAGATCGAGATTGCTGTCGAGGCGTTCGACTGGAACTGCTCGCGCGCGATCATTCCGCGCTTCGACCGCGACTATCTCCGGGATCTCGGCGAGGCGTACCAGTCCAAGTTCGCGGAGCGCGAAGCCGAACTACAGACCGAGATCGAGGCGCTGCGGGCGCGCGTGGCGGAACTGGAAAGTCGCTGAGCGACTCAGCGTCCCGCCAAGGCCTCCCGGAACTCATCCGAGACATAGAACGGGATGAGACGACGCCGCAGTACCGACTCCAGATAGCCCCGCTCGTCGAGCAAAGCGATCACCGGAGGGCCGAAGCGTAAGGCTTCCTCGATCATGTCCTCACGCCCCACTCCGAGATCGAGCAGCAGATCGTAAAGGCTGACATCGCCGTACTTTTCGAAGACCTGGTCGATGCCCTCATCGAGGAGCGCCCGGAAGTAGTCGGTGTCTCGAAATGTGCGCCAGAATTCGTAGACCGGCACGATCGCGTCCTCGACGTCCGCGGCGGAAATCACAGAAACCGCCGACGACAGCGGGTTGTCGAGGTTACTGCGCCACAGCTGGTTAACCGCCTCGACAAGCACGTCTTCGTCCGCACGCGTGTGAGCGAGCAGAAAGCGGGCGCCCCGGCGCGCCAGATGCTCTGCCCGAAGCTCCAACCGTTCAACCGGACCCTGTGGCATTCGCGCGCCGAGTCCGCCGAACATGCGGCCCAGTCGGCCGCGGGCCAACGACTTGCCACCCTGCGTGACAGATTCCGCGAGCGAGTGTTGGACCAATGTCACACAGAATTCAGTGAACGCCTCACTGCCAAGAATGCGCTCCAGCACTCTCTGCGCGACGCCCGTCTCGACCACCATGGCGCTGAGCTCACCGAAACGCCGCCCGTCGATAACGTCGCCGAAGCTGGTGTCAGTAGTCGCGGTGAGCTCATAGAGCCGCGAGGCAACATCACTGACCAGTTCCGCGATGCCGCCTTCCACCGGTACCTGCACGGCGTACTTCGCGGCAACGTTCTTGATCATCGCGGGCGTCACCGCCTCTGCGAGCGTGATCTCCGACGCCTCCGCCAAGGCGTGCTCAACCTCATCGAGCACCAAGCTGTGGTACTTCTCGCCGCGCAGCTGCTGCATGGCGAAGGCCACTTGCGCATCGAGGAGACGGGCGGCGACCGGTTCGAGCTGCGGCTCAAGGCTGTCTGCCGGCTCAGGGAAATTGGTCATTGCCAGCACCTTACCCAGCTGAGCTCATCCGCCGCGGCCGTCAAGCCCGGACCTCGCAGAAACAGAAAAACCGCCCACGACGGGGCGGTTTTGAAAGTGGCCAGGGCCGGGATCGAACCGGCGACCTTCCGCTTTTCAGGCGGACGCTCGTACCAACTGAGCTACCTGGCCGACCGGCATTCGAACCGAATGCCTCGCCGCAATAGCGACCACTCGGCTTCGCCGAGATGGCGACCCTGACGGGACTCGAACCCGCGACCTCCGCCGTGACAGGGCGGCGCGCTAACCAACTGCGCCACAGGGCCTTACATACTGCATGCTACGTGTTTCCACGTTGCGTACCCCCAACGGGATTCGAACCCGTGCTACCGCCGTGAAAGGGCGGCGTCCTAGGCCACTAAACGATGGGGGCCAATCCGAATCTCTTCGGGGGCACTCTCAACGTTTCCGTTGGGAGCTTCGATAGCTTAGGGCACGATTGCCCCACGGCCCAAATCCGCACCACAGACCCCTAATCGGCCACCCAACTACCTACCCGCGAGGCCAGTCCGTGGGACGCAGTATCCTGTGTCCCACGCCCCTATAGCTCAGTCGGTAGAGCTACGGACTTTTAATCCGCAGGTCCCAGGTTCGAGCCCTGGTGGGGGCACCACACGCCGGTGAAATCGGCGACCGCGTCCGTCGCGGTGGCTAGTCTTGGCGAAATCCGCGCGGAACGAACTCCTATCGGTCCGCGAACGACGGGAGCCGCCCACGTGACCAACACCGACAACGCCGCCCAGCTCGAGTTCATGAACTCGCTGTTCGCGACAACCATCCCGTCCGCCCACGGCCTGGGCGTCCGAGTCGTCGAGGTCCGCCACGGTTTCGCCGCGACGACGGCCCCAATCACGGGTAATGGCAACCACTTTGGCGTGATGTACGCCGGTGTGCTGTTCACCGTCGCGGAGGTGCTCGGCGGGATTCTCGCCCTCACCACATTCGACCAAAGCCAGTTCTATCCTCTGGTCAAGGACATGTCGATCCAGTACAAGGCGCCGGCGAAATCCGATGTGCGAGCCCACGCAGAGATGAGCGACGAAGACATCGCACGCGTCGAATCCGAGGCCACTCAGAACGGCAAGTCCGAATACGTCGTCGAAGCGGTCGTGACCGACGCCGAGGGCACGGTCGTCGCAACCACGCGGGCAACCTGCCAGCTCCGCCGGCACGCGAAGTAGCCGGCGCGAACTCTCGCGACCTACTGCGCCGGAATCTCCAGCTCCGCCACGTGTTCCTGCACCGCCTGATTGATCGCGGCGGTGAATCGGTCGGCCATCATCTGCGCTGCCAGCGGCCGCAGGTTCGGGACCACCGTGGCGATCTGCCGCAGGTAGACGTTGGGATCCTCGGCCTCGCGGATCCGGCTGAACACAACGTCCGTCACCTCATTGGCGAGGGCATCGATGTGCTTGTCGACGACGGAGGCCAGCCGCCGGACATCGTCGGCCGGCACGTTGGCGCCGCGCAGGTTCATCGCTGCGCCCAGCACCGACTGCCGGACGCTGAACGTGCCGTCATCAATGCGCCGGATGGCACCCAGCGCGTCGAGCGTGTCGAGCGCCCGCTCATCCAACGACAGGCCCGCGCGTTGTTCGAGTTCCCGTAGATCCACCGCCTCGTCATCGGCCGGGCTCCACGGCGTGAGAAGTGCCGCGCGCACGGCGAGGTCATGGGCCGTCGCGCCTTCCGGCAGCCGGGCCAGCACCTTGGTGATGGCCGCCAGCGTGTAGCCGTGTTGTTGCAGTTGCTGTACGAGTTCTAGCCGAATGCGGTGCGGCGCACCGTAATAGGCGAGACGGCCGCGCCGCTCGGCCGGCGGCAGCAAGCCGCTTTCGTTGTAGAAGCGGATGGTCCGCACCGTCGTACCAGTGCGCGCAGCAAGTTCGTCGATGGTGAATTCCTCGACTGTGACATCTGTCATTCCTCGAAGTATAGACACCAACATTCACACTGTGCCAGTGTTACTGGCACAGTCACACGTCGACATGAAATGAGAGCCACATGACCCTGCCGAAGGCCACTGGCACCACCGAGGTCGTCATCACTGGCGCCTCGTCCGGAATCGGAACCGAACTGGCCCGGGTGCTCGCCGCCCGCGGCTACAGCCTCTTCCTTGTCGCCCGCCGCCAGGACCGGCTCGACGCGCTGGCCGACGAACTGCGGGCCGCGCACGGCATCGATGTGACGGTCCGTCCGTGCGATCTCGCCGACGCCGCTCAGCGCCACACCCTGATGGACGAGCTGCGCGCCCGCCCGGTCGCAGGCCTGTGCAACTCCGCCGGCTTCGGCACCAGCGGCGCGTTCCACACGCTGCCGCTGGACCGCGAGCGCGAGCAGGTCGAGGTCAATGTCATTGCGGTGCAAGAACTTACCCACGCCGTACTGCCCGGCATGGTGGAGCGCGGCGCCGGCGCCGTGCTGAACGTCGCATCCGTCGCCGCGTTCCAGCCCATGCCGTCGATGGCGACCTACGGCGCGTCGAAGGCGTTCGTCAACTCGTTCTCCGAAGCGGTCCACGAAGAGCTGCGCGGCACTGGCGTCTCCTGCACGTCACTGTGCCCCGGACCGGTCCCCACCGAATGGGCCGAGGTTGCCTCGGCACACGAGTTCAGCCTGCGTCCAGCTCAGGTCTCCCCCGTCGATGTGGCGACCGAGGCCGTCAATGGCATGCAGGGCGGCGCCCGCCAGATTGTGCCCGGGGCCGTCGTGAAGCTCATGGCCATCACCGGCTCGCTGACCCCGCACTCCGTCCTCCTGCCCGCCTTGCGCCTGGCCCGCCGGGCTCTGGGCTGAAACCACCGACACCAGAAGGGATTTCTGCCGTGAACCTGTCCGACCTCACCGCGCTGGCAACCAAGCCCGTCGCCGCCGTCACCGCCAAGCCGCTCGCCGCCTTCGCCAGCGTCATGAACACGCCCATCAAGACCCGCCCGATCTACCTTCAGACCGTGGTCGACGCCATCACCGGCTACACCCTCGAGGACGCCGTCGCGGGCAAGATCGTGGTGATCACCGGCGCCTCGGCTGGCATCGGTGAGACCACGGCGCGCCGCATCGGCGCTGCCGGTGGCGAGGTCGTGCTGGTGGCACGGACCCGGGAGAACCTGGAACGCGTCGCCGACGACATCCGCGCCGACGGCGGGACCGCCCACGTGTACCCCTGCGACCTGAGCGACCTGGACGCCATCGGCGCCATGGCCGACCAGGTGCTGGCCGACCTCGGCCGCGTCGACATCCTCATCAACAACGCCGGCCGCTCCATCCGCCGCTCGCTGGAGCTGTCCCACGACCGGATGCACGACTACCAGCGGACCATGCAGCTCAACTACTTCGCCCCGGTCCAGCTGATCCTCAAGTTCACGCCGGGTATGCGCGAGCGCGGCTTCGGGCACATCATCAACGTGTCGTCGATCGGCGTCCAGACCAAGTTGCCGCGCTTCGGCGCCTACATCGCCAGCAAGTCGGCACTGGACGGATTGTGCGACACGCTGCAAGGTGAGACGGTGTCGAACAACGTCACCTTCACCACGGTGCACATGCCGTTGGTGCGGACCGCGATGATCGCCCCGACCAAGATGTACGACCGCTTCCCCACCCTCACACCCGAGCAGGCCGCGAGCACGCTGTGCGACGCGATCATGCACCGCCCGCGCCGGTTGAGCCCGCCGTCCGGCCAGTTGACCGCCCTCACCGACGCCCTCAGCCCGCGGCCGTTCGACCTGGTGCGGAACAAGGTCTACTCGATGTTCGGAGACTCAACCGCAGCGCACGCAGCACCGGCAGAGTCGTCTGAACCCGTTGCGGGCGAATAGATAAGGAACGTGATGGACCTGAACTCACTGCTCGCCGAGCCGGCCCGGCGGGCCGGGCTCGAAGCCCGCGCACTCGTGGCGCTGGTGCGGGCGGGCGCCATCGGCGTCGACCTGCCGCACCGGCTGGTGCAGGTCGTGCAGGCGCTCGACACCTACGGCCCGTTCGGCGCGGCGCCGCGTATCGCCGCGATCCGGCACGGCTCGTATCCGGCGATCGCAGACGAACGTGGCGAACTGACCTACACCGACTTCGATGAGGCAGTTGACCGGATTGCCAACGCATTTCGGCAACGGCTGGCCCCGGGTGACACCATCGGCATCCTGTGTCGCAACCACCGCGGACCATTGATCGTTGCGTTCGCCGCATCCCGCGCCGGTGTCAACGCAGTGTGGCTGAACACGGCGTTCTCGGCCCGCCAGGCAGCGGAGGTGGCAAACCGCGAAGGTGTCGATCTGCTGGTGCATGACGTCGAATTCACTGACCTGGTCGCCGATATCGAGGCCAGGCACGGCACGTTCGTCGCCGACATCGACAGCGCCACTGACGATCTCGACGCCCTCGCCGCCGCCGCGTCGCCGACGGCTCCCCCGGCACCGGCCAAGCCGGGGAAGATCATCCTGCTGACCAGCGGGACGACGGGCACGCCCAAAGGCGCACCGCGATCGGAGCCGCGCAGCTTCATCCTGCCCGGCGGCCTGTTAGAGCGCTTGCCGATGCGGGCCCGCGAAGCCACCATCATCGGGCCGCCACTGTTCCACGGGACGGGTCTGCTGATCGCCATCATGACGATCGCTCTCGGCTCAAAGTTGGTGCTGCGACGAAAATTTGACGCACAGCAACTGCTCGCGGACATCGAGACGCACCAGGCGACGACGGTGTGCGTCGTCCCCGTCATGCTGCAGCGCGTGCTCGGCCTCGGTGACGACGTGGTCCGCGGCTACGACACTTCGAGCCTGCGCGCCATCTTCTGCGCCGGCTCCCAGTTGCCGGCCGCCGTGGCCACCGCAGCCCAGGATCTGCTCGGCGACGTCGTCTATAACCTTTACGGCTCAACGGAAGTCGCGCTGGCGACCATGGCCACGCCGGCCGATATCCGCGAAGTACCCAACTCGGTCGGCAAGCCGATGCTCGGCTGCCGCATCAAGATCTTCGACGACAACGGTCGCGAAGTCGCGATCCCCGGAACCGGACGCATATTCGTCGGTGCGGCAACGCAATTCGAGGGCTATACCGGCGGTGGCACCAAGGAGTTCATCGACGGGTTGATGGCCAGCGGCGACGTGGGACACTTCGACGACAAGGGCCGGTTGTACATCGACGGCCGCGACGACGACATGATCGTCTCCGGCGGGGAGAACGTATTCCCGGTCGAGGTCGAGGAACTGCTGGCCACCCACCCCGCGATCGTCGAAGCCTCCGCCATCGGGGTCGACGACGAGGAGTTCGGAAAACGCTTGCGCGCCTTCGTGGTTACCGTGTCGGGCACCACGGTGTCGGAGGCCGATCTCAAACAGTTCGTCAAGGACAACCTGGCCCGGTACAAGGTGCCGCGCGAGGTCGTGTTCCTGGACGAGCTGCCGCGCAACCCCACCGGCAAGGTGCTCAAGCGGGACCTGGCCGCCCGGACCGACTGAGCATCACGCGCCCGATCAGTTGCAGCACCCAGGCTGATCGGGCGCTTCGATCGGCACGCCGACGGCCGGCGCACAGCAGGCGTCACCCCGCCACGCGTTGACGCCCTCCTTCGCTGCGATACCGGCGATCACCAGTGCGGCAATCGGATCCGCCCAGGACCAGCCGAGGACGCTGTTCACCAGCAGCCCGATCAACAACACTGCCGACAGATACGTACACAAGAGCGTCTGCTTGGAATCGGCGACCGCCGAGCGTGACCCGAGTTCCCGGCCCGCCCGGCGCTGCGCGTACGACAATCCCGGCATGACGATCAGGCTCACTGCAGCGAGCACGATCCCGATGGTCGAGTGCTTGGCTTCGCCGAAGCCGGCCAGGGTTCGCACCGCGTCGACCGAGACGTACGCGGCCAGCCCGAAGAACGAGAACGCAATGACGCGCAGCGCGGTCTTCTCGCGAGCCTCGGGGTCAGCTCCCGCGAACTGCCAGGCCACCGCGGCCGCCGACGATACCTCGATCACTGAATCCAGACCGAAGCCCATCAACGCCACCGACGATGCCCGGGCGCCTTCCGGGAGTGCCACGACGGCCTCGATCACGTTGTAAGAGATGGTCGCCGCAACCAGCCACCTGATGCGCCTGGCGAGCTGCGCGCGACGAACCTCGGTCAGCGTCATTGCTCGCACCCGCACGGGGTGCCGTCGGCCCCGATGCAGACACAGTTCGGATCCACAGCCAGGACCAGACCCATGAGGTCGTCCAAGGCCCGTCCGATCCGATCGTCCGCGAGTTCATACCGCGACCGCCGGCCCTCGGGGACAGCCACGACCAAACCGCAGCCACGCAGGCAGGTCAGGTGGTTGGACAGAATCTGCCGCGAGACACCCAGCTGCTCGGCAAGATCCGACGGGTAGCCGGGAGTTCTGTTCAAGCTCAACAGGATTCGAGCCCGCGTCGGATCGGACAGCGCCTGTCCAAAACGAGCCAGGGCGTCGGTATGTAGAACCGGAACCATGCTCAGATAGTACATCTTGTTCTGTATTCAGAAAATGATGTACTACGCGCCGATCAAGCCGATGTCTGCCGCACCACGACGCGGTGCGGTTCGTCGCCCCGCAGCACAGCGAGTTCGACGGCCTCACCCTCGCCCAGTCCGGCCAGCGTGGCCGCAAGGCCACCGACGTTGTGCACCGGAGCACCGCCGACCTCGACGATCAGATCTCCGCGCTGCAGCCCGGCAGCCGCAGCAGGACTGCCGGCTTCGACCGCCGACAGCAGCAATCCGGCGGTGTCACTCAAACCGACGGCACTGCGCAGGCTCCTGGCGGCATGAGCGGATTCCACCGACATACCCAGGTGCGAATCCGGCGCCGGCCGTGGTGGTTCCAGAGAGACCAGGAGATGCCGGAGCAACCCGGCCAGGGTTTCGCGCTCCTCGCCGCTGAGCGCCGACAAGAGCCGGTCCTCGTTGGAGAGGTGCTCCGGCGCGATGACGTCGAAGAGCCGCAGCCCGTCGTCACTGAGCCGTATGAGGCTGCCACGCCGGTCGTCGGGGTCGGGTTCGCGGACCACGATCCCCGCCTTGACCAGGCGATCGAGCCGTAGGCTCACCGTGCCAGACGTCAGCCCCAACGCGTTCATCAACCGGGACTGTGGCAGGCGATAGGGCCGTCCGGCGCGACGCAGATTGACGACTACCAGGAAGTCCGCGGCAGTCAATCCATGGCGAGAGAACACCTCGGCCATGTGCTGCTCGAACTTCCGGCGCACCTGCCCCATCCGGTTGATCACGGCCAGCGGGCTGAAATCGAGGTCTGGTCGCTCCCGTGCCCAGTCGGCCAGCAGGTAGTCGACGCTGTCCCAGGTCGCCTCACAGTCCGGGACGCCATACGCCCGACGCGCTTCACCCACGTCGATGACGATACCGCCAGGTCACCTCAAGAATTCGAAGAAAGTGATTGCAACATTGCTTGAATTCAAGCATTGTTATCGGTATGAATATCCCGAGCTCAACTGCTGAGCCTTCCGTCGTCGAGTACATCCGCTACCGAATTCCGCCTGAACGCACGCGCGCCTTCGTCGCGGCGTATGAAGCCGCCGCCGTTCCGCTGCGGGACAACGAACACTGCCTCGGTTACGAGTTGACCCAATGCGTTGAGGAGTCGGACCGCTGGATTCTGCGCATCCGCTGGACTTCGGTCGCCGACCACCTCGAAAAGTTCCGGCGCAGCACGCAGTTTCGCGCGTTCTTCTCCCACATCGCACCCTTCGTCGACCAGATCGATGAGATGCAGCACTACGCCGTGGAATTGGCGGGCTGACGGATGCGCATCGCGATCATCGGCGCCGGAAACGTCGGCAGCACCCTGGGGCGCGCGTGGCAGCGGCGCGGACATGAAATCACCTACGGCGTCCGCAATCCCGATGACAACAAGTACGCGGCGCTGGACGCGCCCGTCACCGACAATGCTGCCGCTGCCGCCAGTGCCGACGTAGTAGCGGTGTGCACGCCGTGGTCAGCCACGGAAGAAGCCGTGGCCACGTGCGGCGACCTGACCGGAAAGGTGTTGATCGACTGCACCAATCCGCTGACACCCGATTTCGCCGCCCTCGAACTCGGCCACACCACTTCCGGCGCCGAACAAATCGCGGCATGGACTCCCGGCGCCCGGGTGTGCAAGGCGATGAATCAGATCGGCGCCCCCATGATGGACGCGCCGGCACTGCCGTCGACACCGGTCATGTTCGTTTGTGGCGACGACGCCGATGCCAAAGACGTTGCGGCGCAATTGGTCCGCGAGTTGGGATTCGAGACCCTCGACGCCGGCGACCTCACCGCCGCGCGACTACTCGAACCCCTCGCGTTGCTGTGGATCCACATGGCGCTACGCCGCGGCCTCGGCACCGGATGGGCTTTGGGAGCGCTGCGCAGCGACCACTGATCACGCCAAACCGATCTCGCAGACCCCTCGAATTGCTGCGAGTATCGGAAAATGCGTGGCTCAGTCGACCTTTGGGCAGTAGAACTGCGGCTGGCCCCGGTATTCGAGGGGCGGCAGGTTGCGCGCGGGAGTCTGCACCAGCGGCGAATCGATGGGCAGCCGGCCGGACGCCCGGTCTACCGCCGACCGCTTGCGTGGATGCATCAGCCTGCGCTTGGGGCCATACTTCGTGACCAGCGTGATCACCTCGCACAGCCGATCGTGCACCCACTGCTGGCGGGCAGACCAGGAGTACCCCATCAGCTCCCGCACCGGCGGGTCATAGAGGGCCACCGTCATGAAGGTCAGGAAGCGCTGCATCACCTTGAGGTTCTGCGCCCACAGCTGATCCGGAATCCATTGCAGTGACGGGTGTTTGGGCATGGTCGACAAATCCATGACCTCGCGTGCCGCGTAGTTGTTCTCCAACACGTTGCGGCACATGTGATCCCAGTACTCCTGGAAATCCTCCCAGCTCTCCGGCACGGGCCGCATGCTCATGCCGTACATGCGGTACCAGGTGACATGCTCGTCGAACAGCTGACGCTTGTCCGCTTCGGAAATCCCGCCGCCGAACTTCTCGGCGGCCATCAGGGTGGACTTGAAGAACGTCGCGTGCGCCCAGTAGAAGACATCCGGGTTCAACGCGCTGTAGCGGCGCCCCTGCTTGTCGACGCCCTTGATTCCGATGTGATAGTCGCGAACCTCGGCACCGGTCTTGGGCGCCCGGTCACCGTCGAACACCACGCCACCGATCGGATAGATCGACCGCAGCAGCCGCGGGATCCGCTCCATGAAGAAGATGGAGTGCTCCTCGACCGCTGCACCAAGCTGCGGATGCATGTTCTGCATGGAGCCCGCCCAGGTGCCCTGGAACAGCCCGGTCCATTGGCCGAAGTACTTCCACGTCAGCGAGTCCGGGCCAAGCGGCACGGCGTCGTAGCTACCGGGTACCACCGGGCAGCCCGCAGCCACGGGGGCGGATTCGCTGGTCATGGGGCATGCGTCGGAAGTATTTTGTGTCACCGGCATTCTTTCCTGGATGTCAGCGGGTATCCTGACTACACGCGTTGTCAGCCACAGCCTAGGAGTCACGTGCCTTCAGGTCAACGACAGGGCCGCTGGTCCACCGTCCCCCTGGCGGACCGCCCGACGCGGCGCCGCGAGGCGCTCATCGATGCCGGCATCGCCGCGCTCGGCCACTCCGAGGGCCCGGCCGCGACCGTCCGGACGGTGTGCCGCACCGCCGGGCTGACGGAGCGGTACTTCTACGAAAGCTTCACCGACCGCGAGGATTTCGTGCGCGCGGTCTACGACGAGGTCTGCACCTCGGCCATGGCGGCGCTCACGACGGCCCAAAGCCCCCGCGATGCCGTCGAACGATTCGTCACCTTGATGGTCGACGACCCCACCCGCGGCCGGGTGCTGCTGATCGCGCCGGCCCAGGAACCGGTCCTGACCCGGTCGGGGGCGGACTGGATGCCGAGCTTCATCGAGCTGCTGCAGCACAAGATGTTTCCCGACGGCGACCCCACGCGGCGGGCCCTCGATGCAACCAGCCTGATCGGGGCGCTGACGGCCCTGTTCACCGAATATCTGAACGGCAAGCTCCCCGCCACCCGGGAACAGTTCGTCGATTATTGCGTCGACATGCTGCTCAGCCGGGTCCCGTCACACCGGTAAAACGCAGCAATCCCGAGGTAACGGTTCAGATTCACCGGTCGGACATGCGTCACGGCAACTTGATGTCACTGCCCGACACAGATACTCTGACTGCTACCAACGGGTACAGATATTTCGGGAGGCGCAATGACAGCCGACTTCACCGACCTGCAGCTCCTCCACGAGCTCGAGCCGGTCGTCGAGACGCTCATCGACCGCCACATGAGCATGCGGAAAGACTGGAACCCCCACGACTACATCCCGTGGAAAGAGGGCAAGAACTACTACGCCCTCGGTGGCCAGGACTGGGATCCGGACCAGGCCAAGCTCTCCGAGGTCGCCCAGACCGCCATGGTGCAGAACCTGCTGACCGAGGACAACCTGCCCTCCTACCACCGCGAGATCGCGATGAACATGGGCATGGACGGCGCCTGGGGCTTCTGGGTCAACCGCTGGACCGCCGAGGAGAACCGGCACGGCATCGCCCTGCGCGACTACCTCGTCGTCACCCGCAACTGCGACCCGGTCCAGCTGGAAGAACTGCGCATGGAGCAGGTCGCCCGCGGCTTCTCCCCCGGCCAGAACCAGCAGGGCGACCTGTTCGCCGACAAGCTGTTCGAGTCGGTCATCTATGTGTCGTTCCAGGAGCTGGCCACCCGCGTCTCGCACCGCAACACCGGCAAGGCCTGCAACGAGCCGGTCGCCGACCAATTGCTGCAGCGCATTTCCGGTGACGAGAACCTGCACATGATCTTCTACCGCGATGTTTCCGCTGCGGGTCTGGACATCGCGCCCAATCAGGCGATGGAGTCGCTGCACCGGGTGCTGAGCAATTTCAAGATGCCCGGCTACACGGTGCCCGACTTCCGCCGCAAGGCTGTGATCATCGCCGTCGGCGGCGTCTACGACCCGCGCATCCACCTGGACGACGTGGTGATGCCGGTGCTGAAGAAGTGGCGCATCTTCGAGCGCGAGGACTTCACCGGCGAGGGCGCGCGGTTGCGCGACGATCTGGGCCGGCTGATCGAAGAGCTTGAGGAAACCTGCGGGAAGTTCGAGGTCGCCAAGGAACGCCGGCTGGAGCGCGAGCGTAAGGCCGCCGAGAAGAAGGCGATGAAGAACCTACTGGTGTCGACATCGACGTCTTAACTCCCCAACGAGACGAGGCGGCAACGCCTACGGCCCGATCCCTTCGGATCGGGCCGATCTCGTTGCGTTCTCCGGTCGTACTGGCCCCCATGGCCGGGGTGACGAACGTCGCATTCCGCACCCTGTGCCGCGAGCAGGAACTGGCTCGGGTGGGCACGGTGAGTGGCCTGTACGTCTGCGAGATGGTCACCGCGCGGGCGCTGGTCGAGCGGAACGCCTCCACCCTGCACATGACGACGTTCGCGCCCGAAGAGTCGCCCCGCTCGCTGCAGCTCTACACCGTCGACCCGGCCACCACGTACGCTGCAGCCAAGATGATCGTCGACGAGAACATGGCCGACCACATCGACATGAACTTCGGCTGCCCGGTGCCCAAGGTCACCCGGCGCGGCGGCGGTTCGGCCCTGCCCTACAAGCGCAAGCTGTTCGGCCAGATCGTCGCTGCCGCAGTCCGCGCGACCGAAGGCACCAACGTCCCCGTCACCGTGAAGTTCCGGGTCGGCATCGACGATGCCCACCACACGCACCTCGATGCCGGCCGGATCGCTGCCGAGGAAGGCGCCGCGGCCGTCGCGCTGCATGCCCGCACCGCCGCGCAGCGGTACTCGGGCACCGCCGATTGGGACCAGATCGCCGCACTCAAAGCCCACGTCACCGGCGTCCCGGTCCTCGGCAACGGCGACATCTTCGACGCCGACGACGCGCTGCGCATGATGGCCGAAACCGGTTGCGACGGTGTCGTCATCGGCCGTGGCTGCCTGGGCCGGCCCTGGTTGTTCGCCGAATTGTCGGCGGCCTTCAACGGCCAGCCCCGCCCCACCCCGCCGACCCTCGGCGAGATCGCGGACATCATCCGCCGCCACGGCCAGCTGCTGGCTGAGCATTTCGGCGAGGACAAGGGCATGCGGGACATCCGCAAGCACGTCGCCTGGTACTTGCACGGTCTGCCCGCCGGCGCCGACCTGCGCCGCGCACTGGCGCTGGTGAAAACTCTTGCCGAGTTGGATGAGCTTCTCACCCAACTGGATTCGGATGTCCCGTTCCCTGATTGCGCGGAAGGTCCCCGCGGCCGGCAGGGCTCCCCCGGTTCGGTGGTACTGCCCGAAGGCTGGCTGGACGATCCCGACGACTGCACGGTGCCGTTCGGCGCCGACATGGTCAACTCCGGCGGGTAGACGTGAGTGACCGCGACCGGACCACCGCCGACAACGACGACGACGGGGATGCCGCCCCGGGGGACAACCCCTGGGTAACTCGCACTTCGCGGGCTTCGGGTCCGGTCCGGGCACCCTGGGAGCGCGGCGGACTGCCGGAGCAGCCAGACGACGAGACCAGCGGTAGCCACGGCGGCGGGGGCGTCACCGTCGCCGAACTCATTGCCAGGCTGTCCGGCGGCTCAGCCCCAGCGACACCCGACCGCACCGAGACGCCGGCGAAAAGCACTGCGCCGAGGCGGCGCCCGGCGGAACCGCGTACCCAGGAGCCACCGCCGGCGCCTCCCGCCCCTCGCGCACCCCGTCCCCGGCCCGAATCCGACCCCGCCACAGAGGTTTTCGACGCCCCGCTGGTCTCCCTGCCGGACCCATTTGAGCTACCCCACGCCACCGTCCGCACCGACGTACGCAACTACATCGACCATCCCGAGCGGCCCGCACACGCCGACGCTCCCCCGCCCGTCGACCACCACACGCGCCATCGGTTCGCGGTGGCGGGGCGCGTCCTCCTCGCCTTCGTCGCGGTGGTTGCACTGTCGATGACCGGCGCCGCCTGGCAGTGGCAGAACTCCAAGAACCACCGCATGAACAAGGTTTCGGCGCTTGACCTCAACTCGCGCGACATCGTCGACCCCAACGCCCAGTTCGGTGACGAGAACTTCCTGATCGTCGGGCTGGACAGCCGCTTCGGCGAGAACGCGGACATGGGCGCCGGCACCACTGCGGATGCGGGCGGCACCCGGTCGGACACCATCATGCTGGTGAACATCCCGGCGAGTCGCAAACGCGTTGTGGCGGTGTCGTTCCCGCGGGATCTAGCGATCAAGCCGCTCCAATGCGAAGCCTGGGACCCGAAGACCGGGGCATACGGCCCGCTGTACGACGACGACACCAAAAGTTATGGGCCTGACCGGGTTTACACCGAAACCAAGTTGAATTCCACCTACGCATTCGGTGGCCCGAGATGCCTGGTCAAGGAAATCCAGAAATTGTCCGGGTTGTCCATAAACCGTTTCATGGCAGTCGATTTCGCCGGCTTCTCCAAACTCGTCGACGCGGTCGGTGGCGTCGAAGTGTGCAGCAAAACGCCCATCGAGGACTACGAATTGGGCACCGTGCTGGAGCATTCCGGCCGTCAGGTCATCGACGGCCACACCGCGCTGCAGTACGTCCGGGCCCGGCAGGTGACCACTGAGGTCAACGGCGACTACGGCCGGATCAAGCGCCAGCAGATGTTCTTGTCGTCGCTGCTGCGGTCGATGATTTCCAAAGACACGTTCTTCAATCTCGGCAAGCTCAACAACGTCGTCAACCTGTTTATCGAGGACTCGACCGTCGACAACATCACCACCAAGGAACTGGTCCAGCTGGGGCAGTCGATCCAGGGCGTGAGCGCCGGCCGGGTGACCTTCGTGACGATTCCCACCGGAGTCACCGACTCCGAAGGCAACGAGCCGCCCCGCGACCAGGACATGCGGGCTCTGTTCGACGCCATCATCAACGACGATCCGCTGCCCGAGGAACGTAACGCCGACAACACCCCGGTACCCGCCACGCCCGCTGCGGCGCCTGACGCCTCGCCCGGCGAACTGGTCAACACCACGACGACCGACCCGAGCCAGGTGACGGTTCGAGTGTCCAACTCGACCGGACAGGACGGCTTGGCCGCCACCGCGACCAAGGAACTGCAACAGCAGGGCTTCAGCGTCACTTCGCCGGACGACTACCAGGGCAAAGTCGAGTCGACGACCGTCTTCTTCTCGTCGGGGCATGAGGAGGCCGCCGCGACGGTGGCGTCGTCGCTGCCGGGCGCCCACGTCGAGCAGGTATCCGGCCTGGGTGACGTGGTGCGGGTGGTGCTCGGGACCGACTTCAGCACGGTGGCCGCGCCGGCAGCCAGCGGTTCCGCAGCGCAGATGCATGTCACCCACGGCAGCCTGTCCGGCGAGCCCACCAAGCTGCCGGAGGACCTCAGCGTCACCAATGCGGCCGACACCACCTGCAAATAGCATCCGCCCTGTCCCATTCACCGGGCGTTCATTGCCAGATCACGGCATCTCCAAGGGCCAGAAAGTAGGCTGGAGCGCATGCGTACCGCGTACCACGAGCAACTTGAAGGCCTGACCAATCGCCTCGGCGAGATGTGTGGATTGGCCGGTGTTGCCATGGAACGCGCCACGCAGGCGCTGCTGCAGGCTGATCTCGTGCTGGCCGAGCAGGTCATCTCCGACCACGAGCAGATCGCCGTCATGAGCACGCAGGCAGAAGAGCAGGCGTTCGTGCTGCTGGCGCTGCAGTCCCCCGTCGCCGGAGATCTGCGGTCCGTCGTCGGCTCCATTCAGATCGTCGCCGACGTCGACCGCATGGGCGCGCTGGCGCTGCACGTCGCCAAGATCGCCCGCCGGCGCCACCCGCAGCACGCGCTGCCCGAAGAGGTCAACGGCTACTTCGCCGAAATGGGCCGGCTCGCAGTCGAATTGGGCAATACCGCGCAAGAAGTGCTGCTCACCCAGGACCCGGACCGCGCCGGCCGGATCCAGGAAGAAGACGACGCGATGGATGACCTGCATCGCCATCTGTTCAGCGTGATGATGGACCGGGACTGGAAGCACGGCGTGACCGCCGCGGTCGACGTGACGCTACTCAGCCGGTTCTACGAGCGTTTCGCCGACCACGCTGTCGAGGTCGCCCGCCGGGTCATCTTCCAGGTCACCGGCCGCTTCTCCGACGACGACGGCCTGCCCACCATTCACTAGATTTCCTCGCGCGGTTTCTCCCGCGAGCAGACGTAAAACTGTCGCTTTTCATAGGAAAAGCGACAGTTTTACGTCTGCTCGGCGGGTATCAGGCGCACGCCGTCCCGAGAGGCGGCTAGCAAATCCTGCAGCATCCGGGACAGCACTGCCAGTTCAGCGGCGGTGTAGCGCAACAGGAAGTCGTGCCGGCCGGCGTCCATCTCGTCGTGCATGCGCTGGTGCACCGCGATCAGGAGTTCCCCGTCCGCGGTGGGGGTCAGCTCAAGTTCCTTGCGGTTGCCCGGCACCGCCGATCGGATGACCAGGCCCACGTCGACGAGGCGTTGGACATGCTTGGACACCGTGCCCTTGAGCTGTCCGGCGCGAGCGGCCAGCCCCACCACACTGATCGGCCCCTCGGCGAGAGCGGCCAGCAGATGCAGGCCCAGCGTGGGCAGTTCTCGCACCGTGCGCTCCAGCCTCGGCGGGCAGTGCCTCGCGAGGTAATCACGCTCAGCGTCGGCCTCGTCGTTGTCGAATTTGTCGCCCACCGCGCCGACCAACTCACCGATCTCGGCGATCAACGCGGACTTGGTTTTCATGGAAACCATCTTGCCATCCGGTCGGTCTCGGTTCTATAGTTTCCATAGAAACTATTTTCCGAGCCGAGGAGAGCCATGAAGGCAGCAGTCGTGCACGAGTGGGGCCAGCAGCCCCAATACCTGGATTTCCCCGAACCCCAGCAGAGCGACGGCGCCGTCGTTGCCGCTGTGGAAGCGTCGGCCCTGACCAACCTCAGCCGCATGGTCATCATGGGAAAGCACTACAGCAGCAAGGAGATTCAGCTACCCGCCATCGCCGGGGTAGACGGCGTCGCACGTCTCGACGACGGCACCCGGGTCTACACCGGGTCGCTCGCCCCGTACGGGCTGATGGCCGAACGCACGCTCGTCGTCCCGAGCAACGCCGTACCAGTGCCCGAGCACGTCGACTCCGTGACTGCCGCGGCCGTGCCCAATCCCGGCACCTCCGCGTGGATGACTCTGGACTACGCCGCACAGACCAAACCCGGCGACCACGTCCTGGTGCTGGGCGCCACCGGCGTCACCGGATCAATCGCAGCGCAGTTGGCCAAGTCTGTGTTCGGCGCCGGGCGCGTGGTGGTCGCCGGCCGCAACCCTGAGCGACTGGATTGGCTACGCACCGTCGGAGCCGACGACGTCATCAGGCTCGGCACCGACGACCTCACCGAAAGCGTTGTCGCACAACACTCCGCGCGCCCGTTCGACGCCGTCATCGACTATCTCTGGGGCGACCCGGCGCAGCAGACACTGGCCGCGCTGGCCGCTGCCCATCCGTCGACCCATTTCCACGCGACCCGCTTCGTTCAGGTCGGCTCGATGACGGGCGAAAGCATCACCATCGACGCCGCGACCATGCGCAGCACCGGAATCACCTTGCAGGGGTTGGGGATCGGCAGCGTGCCGCCCGACGCCATGCTGCGGGCCCGCACCGAAGGCTTGCCCCGCCTGTTCGCCATGTTGGAAGCCGGTGAACTGCAACTGACCACCGTCGCCAAGCCACTGGCCGACATCGAAAACGTCTGGGCCGCAAAGGAACCCTCCGGCACCCGCGTCGTCATCACGCCTTAGTGCCGGTGAAGAGACGACCTAACCGAAGCGGCCGGAGATGTAGTCCTCGGTGGCCTTCTGGCCCGGGTTGGAGAAGATCTTCTCGGTGTCGTCGATCTCGATCAGCTTGCCGGGCTTACCGGTGGCCTCGAGGTTGAAGAATGCCGTCTGATCACTGACGCGCGCGGCTTGCTGCATGTTGTGCGTGACGATCACAATGGTGAAGTCCTGCTTCAGCGTTGAGATCAGGTCCTCGATGGCCAACGTCGAGATCGGGTCCAGCGCCGAGCACGGCTCGTCCATCAGCAGCACGTCGGGCTGCACGGCGATGGCACGGGCGATGCACAGCCGCTGCTGCTGACCACCCGACAGGCCGCCGCCCGGCCGGTCCAATCGGTCCTTGACCTCGTTCCAGAGGTTGGCACCCTTCAGCGACCGCTCGGCGATCTCGTCCAGCGTCTTCTTGTTCCGGACGCCCTGCAGTTTCAGGCCGGCCACCACGTTGTCGCGAATCGACATGGTGGGGAACGGATTCGGGCGCTGGAACACCATGCCGATGGTCTTCCGGACACCCACCGGATCGACGCCGGCGCCGTAGATGTCGTCACCGTCGAGCAGGATCGATCCCTGGACGCGGGCGCCCGGGGTCACCTCGTGCATGCGGTTCAGCGAACGGAGCACCGTCGACTTGCCACAACCCGACGGGCCGATGAAGGCGGTCACGTTGCGCGGCGGCACGGAGAGGCTGACGTCGGCTACGGCGTGGAAGCTGCCGTAGAAGATGTTGACGTCCTTGAGGTCAAGGCGCTTGGCCATTGTCGCTTCCTTACTTGCTACGGACTGAAGAGAATCGGCCAACGAACTTCGCGATGACATTGAGGATCGCGATGATCAGGATCAACGTGAGCGCGGCGCCCCAGATACGAAGTTCGCCTGCGTCAGACGGGTTGTTCTGCTCGTTCACCATGACCAGCGGCAGCGCGCCCATCGGACCACTGAAAAGGTCGAAGCTCTTGTAGGGCGCGTAGCCGACGAGGATCAGCAGCGGCGCGGTTTCGCCGAGCACGCGGGCCAGCGCGAGCGTGACGCCGGTGATGATGCCCGACAGGGCAGTCGGAATGACGATTCGCACGATCGTCTTCCACTTCGGCACGCCCAGGGCGTAAGAGGCCTCGCGCAGGTCCTGCGGAACGATCTTGAGCATTTCCTCGGTCGTGCGGACCACCACGGGGACCATCAGCAGCACCAGGGCGAGCGAAACCGCGAACGCCGACTTGTTGAAGCCCAGCGTCACCACCCACAGGGCGTAGACGAACAGCGCGGCGACGATCGACGGAACACCGGAGAGGATGTCGACCATGAAGGTCGTCAGCTTGCCGAGGCGGTTGCCGCCTGAGTACTCGACCAGGTAGACCGCCACGAAGATGCCGATCGGCACCGACATGACAGCACAGACAATGCCTTGCATCAAGGAGCCGACGAGCGCGTGGTAGATACCGCCGCCCTTGTCGTCACTGAGCAGCCCACTCATGGTGTGGGTGAACCACGTCGGGCTCGTGATGGCCGGGAAACCCTTGGCGATCACCGTCCAGAGCACCCACACCAGCGGCACCAGCGCGACCAGCACCGCGCCCGTGACCAACACGGTGGCAATCAGGTCGACGGTCTTGCGCCGCACCGAGGTCTTTTGAAAGGTGCCCGCCTTGACGGGCTTTTCGAGAGCCATAGTCATGTCAGTCCCGCTTTCCGCCGACGATCGCGCGGGCCGTGGCATTGACCGCGAAGGTCAGCACGAACAGCACGAGGCCGGCAGCGATGTAGGCACCAGCCTGGATGTTGTTGTTGAACTCGGCGTAGCCCAGTGCGATCTTCGACGCGATGGTGGCGCCGCCGTCGAACAGCGACCAGCTGAAGGGCTTGAACACCGTTGCCAGAATCAGGTACAGCGCCATGGTCTCACCGAGCGCACGGCCCAGACCCAGCATCGATCCGCTGATGTACCCCGACCTGCCGAACGGAATGATGGTGGTGCGCACGACTTCCCAGCGGGTCGCACCGAGCGCGAGCGCCGCTTCGATGTGCGCCACCGGCGTCTGGACGAACACCTCACGCGTGACGGCGGTGATGATCGGCAGGATCATGACCGCCAGCACGATGCCCGCGGTGAAGATGGTGCGGCCGCCGGGCACCGATCCGGAACCGTTCTGGAACAAGAAGAACCAGGAGAACGTGGAGTTGAACCACTCCGCGGCCGGCCGGATCGTCGGCGCGAGGACAAGCAGACCCCAGAGGCCGTAAACGATCGACGGCACCGCGGCCAGTAGGTCGATGACGTAGGCAAGTGGGCGCTTGACGCGCGCGGGGCAGTACTCGGTCAGGAAGATCGCGATACCGAGTGCGACCGGCATGGCCAGCAGCAGCGCGAAGAACGACACCAGCACGGTGACCTGGAACAGATCCAGCACACCGAACGCCATCTTGTTGATGTCGGTGGTGTTCCACTCACGGCTGAAGAGGAAGCTCGCCTGGTTGCGCTGCAGCGCGGGCACCGCGAGCGCGACCAGGAAGATGCCGATCGCCGCGATGATCGCGGTGACCAGCGTTGCCGAGCCTGAGGCGAAGAGGCTGAAGATACGGTCCGCGGGCCGAACGACGGTCCCACGTTCGGCTGCAGGCTGCGGTGTACTGATCGATTCCTCCGGAACAGTCGATGCCGGTGCACCTCCGGCCCCGTCAACAACGGGGCCGGAGGCATCCGGCTTCTGTTGGGTGGGTGCGTCACTCATGTGATCAGAATCCTTCATCGATTATCGAACGACGCCCCAGCCCAGGCAATCAGCTGATTGCGTTGATCGAGGCAGTGACCTTGTCCTTGAAGGCGCCGGACAGCGGCACGTAGCCCTTCGCATCGAGGCCGGCCTGACCCTCGTTGGCGGCACTGGTCAGGAAGGACTTCACGCCCTTGGCGGTGTCGGCGTCATAGCCCTTGCCGCAGACGATTTCGTAGGTCGCCAGCATCAGCGGGTAGGTGCCCGGGTCCTTGCTGGTGTACGTCGCCTTCAGGTCGAGCGCCAGGTCCGGGCCACCCTCAGCCTTCGGCTTGGCACCCGCGACGGCCTTCGACGCGGTCGCGGCGGTCAGCTCCACAGGGCCGGCGCCGGTGTCGATCTGGGCCGCGTTCAGCTTGTTCTGGGTGACGAAGGACCACTCGACGTAGCCGATCGAGCCCGGAGTCGACTTGACGCCCTGGCCCACGCCCGACGAGCCCTTCGCGCCCTGGCCGACGCCGCCCTTGAAGTCAGAGCTGTGGCCCTGGGTCCAGGACTGCGGCGCAGCGGCGGCGAGGTAGGACTGGAAGTTGTCCGAGGTGCCCGACGAGTCGGAACGGAAGAACACGGTGATGTCCGTGTCCGGCAGTTTGGCGCCCGGGTTCAGGGCGGCGATGGCCGGGTCGTTCCACTTCTTGATGCCACCGTTGAAGACCTTCGCGATGGTATCGGCGTTCAGCACCAGCTTGTCAACGCCCTCGAGGTTGTAGGCCATGGCGATCGGGCCGAATACCATCGGGATGTTGATGGCCGGGTTTCCGCCACAGCGGTCCTTGCTCTTCTCGAGCTGCTCGCCGCTCATTGCCGAGTCGGAACCGGCGAAGTCGACCTGCTTGGCGAGGAACTGGGTGCGGCCGTCACCGGAGCCACTGGGGTTGTACGCGACGTCGACGTCCTTGCCCTTGGCCGAACATGCCGCCTTGTAGGCGCTCACGAACTGGTCCATGGCGTTCTTCTGCGCCGAGGAGCCAGCGGCATTCAGCTTGGCCTTGCCGTCGCAGCCGGCGGTCGACTTCGACACGTCCGGCGCACCGCTGGAGCCAGCCGAGCTGGTGTTGTTGTCGCTACCACAGCCAGCCACGAGCATGGCGCTGGCGGCCACTGCACTGAGCAAGACACTGCTGCGCTTGAGGTTCACCCTTTTCCTCCGGGAATCCTTCTGACGCGCCGGACTCATTGGCCGGGCGGCGGTGATGAGGTGGCGACCGGGTGGCGCACACCAGGCGGCTCGACGCTGCCCACAGGCAACGTAGGCAAACGGTGTGGACAGTTGGTCCCGCGCGGGTAAACGGAAGGTGAATAGCGCGACTGAAAACCGGGCAGGATACCCCTGGTCGCTGTGGTATCGCTGGAAGCGCAGTTTCAGCGAACTGCCCGCGCCGCGACATACGCGACATCGGCGGTGTGCACCGCGAATCCGAGCCGCTGGTAGGTCTTCACGGCAGCGGCGTTGTCAGCCTCGACGTACAGCAGCACCGTCGCCGCGCTGCCGAGCCGATCTGCCAGGTAGTGAAGGCCGGCAAGGGTCAGCAACGCACCGACGCCACGGCCCTGCGCGTCCGGGTCCACCCCGACGACGTACACCTCGCCGAGTTCCGGTTCGACGCCAACAGCCGCGTGCACCTTGGTCCAGTGGAAGCCGAGGAGCCGGTCCCCGGCTTCGTCGTCGGCGTCATACGCGAGGAACAACCCCTTCGGGTCGAACCACGATTCGCCGCGACGTTCGTCCAGGTCAGCGCCACTCCAGCCACCCTGTTCGGGGTGCCAATGGAACGCGGCATTGTTGACGCGCAAGAGCTCGTCGTCGGCCTGAGGCCCCGGGTAGGTGGTCAGCCGCACGTCGGCAGCGGCAGGCAACGCAGGCAACTCCGACAACGGCCGCCGCATCTGCCACAGTTCGCGCACCGCGCTCAGGCCGAGCGCTGCGGCGGTGGCGCGGGCGCCCTCGAGATTGCCGTGCGCCCAAATCTTGGTCTCCGGGCCACCGGCTGCCAGACCGGTCCGGATCAGGTCAGCACCGATGCCGCGGCGTCGCGCAGCCACGGCGACGACGGCCTCGGCCATGTCCGGTGCGAGATTCAGATAGCCGACGACCTCGTCGCCGTCGTACGCCACCAGATGCCGGGTGCGGTCGAGTGGCAGTTCCCGCAGCACCTGGTCCCCGACCGGTGCCACGCCGTCCGCGGCAGTCGCTGCCGCCGCGATGGTCCGGACAGCCGCCTGTTCATCGGCGCCCAGGACCGGGCGCCAGGTCAGTTCCGTCACTGGGCAGGCAGGGACTGCCGGCCGTTACGCCCAGTGTCCGCATCGCCGGAGTCGTCGAAGTCATCGGAATCGTCGTCATCGGCCTCGTCGACCGGCTCGGCGGTCCCGTTCGCACGGCCGCGCGCGGGGCGGACGGCCTTGTAGCCGACGTTGCGGACGGTGCCGATCAGCGATTCGTAGTCGGGGCCGAGCTTGGCGCGCAGGCGTCGGACGTGCACGTCGACGGTGCGGGTGCCGCCGAAGAAGTCGTAGCCCCACACCTCTTGGAGCAGCTGGGCGCGGGTGAACACCCGGCCTGCGTGCTGGGCGAGGTACTTCAGCAGCTCGAATTCCTTGTACGTCAGATCCAGCGGTTTGCCGCGCAGGCGGGCGGTGTAGGTGCCCTCGTCGATGACGAGTTCCCCCAGGGTGATCTTGCCGGCGCTCTGCTGGTCGGCGACGCCGTTGCGGCGTCCCACCAGCAGCCGCAGCCGGGCGTCGATCTCGGCGGGCCCGGTGCCGGGCAGCAGGATTTCGTCGATACCCCACTCGACGTTGACGGCAACCAAGCCGCCTTCGGTGACCACTGCCACCACGGGCACCGACGCGCCGGTGCTGCCCAGCAGACGACAGAGTCCGCGGGCGGCGGCCAGATCGGTGCGCGCGTCGACGATCGCCACGTCAGCGTTGCCGGCTTCCAGCAGCGACGACACCTCGGCGGGCGCCGGCCGCAGGGTATGCGGCAGCAGCGCCAGGGCCGGCAGGACCGACTCCGGGTGCGGGTCGACGGTCAGTAGCAGAAGATCCAACGGTCCTCCAGTGCGTCCGAAGCTGCACCGAACTCTCCCCGGCGACGACGCTGTCGCGGTTCGATCCGGGTCGACTCCGGAGAATCGTGGCTGACACGTGACCGTTCACCGGCCAACGATCACCTAACGATAGCGTGCCACCTGCGATTTAGCGGCTGTGAACGGCCTGTCTCGACACCGCGCCGCGAGGGGTACGCCAGAATGTCCGGATGCGTAAGGTGCTGACTCGGCTGCTCGTCCCGGCGGCCGCACTGATTCTGGTGGTCGTTGGCACCGATTTCGGCTTCGCGATTTTCGCCGAATACCGGATGGCCCGCAGCGTCCGTACCGCAGCGCACCTGCAATTCGATCCATGGGTGTCGATCCTGGGCTTCCCGTTCGGAACCCAGGCCATGCGTGGCCACTACCAGCAGGTCGAGGTCAAAGCCGCTGGCGTCGCGCACCCCGTCGTGGGCAAGGCGTCGATTGAAGCGACGTTGTACGACCTGGTCGCGACGCCCAAGTCCTGGCTCGTCGGGCCGGACGCCAAACTGACGTCGGAGCGGCTGGAGAGCCGCATCATCGTCGACTCCACCCATGTCGGACGCTTCATGGGCATCAAGGATCTGCTGGTCGAGGCCCCGCCGAACGACACCAACAACGCCACCGGCGGCACCACCGAATCCGGCATCTCAGAAAGCCACGGGCTGGTTTTCACCGGCACGCCGGCGGTTCCGGGCGTCACCAAGCGGATCAGCGTCTCTGTCGATCTGTCCATCAGCGGCGCCGACCACACCAACCTGGTCATGACCGCGACGGACGTGCTGACCGGTCCGGGCACCGCCGAGGAGCCGGTGCCCGACGACAAGAAGACCGCGGTGCTGCATGCCTTCTCCACGACGATGCCGGGCATGAAGCTGCCGTTCGGGCTGGCCCCGACCAGCGAGGGCGCCCGCGGCTCGGACGTCATCATCGAGGGCATCGCGACGGGAGTAACCGTGCCGCTCGATGGGTTCAGACAGTCATGAACTCCACAGTCCTGGTGCTGACGGTGTTGGTCGCCGCCCTCGGGGTGGCGTACATCATCGGCCGGCTGCTGACCCTGCGAGCCGGCCTGATGAAGGAAGTCCCGCCAGCCGATCAGGCCGCCGAAATCGACAATTCCGATCTGAGTCTGTCCACCACGGGCCCGACCGTCGTGCATTTCAGCGCGACGTGGTGCGGGCCGTGCGCGGCCGTCCGGCGCGTCGTCGACCAGGTGTGTGACGAACTCGGTGTCGCACATGTCGAAATCGACCTCGACGCCAATCCCGTTGCGGCCCGCCGACTGTCAGTCCTGTCGCTGCCGACGACGTTCATTTTCGACGCGTCGGGGCAGCAGCGGCACCGCACCGCGGGCGTCCCGAAAGCGGCTGACCTGCGCGCAGCCCTAGAACCGCTGTTGGCTTGACCACCCCGTTGTTGGGTAAGCTGTCTGCCGTGTCATCCCGCCTCGAGCTGCGGCTCACCAAGCGCCGCGCAGTGGATCTGTGCCGCGTCGCGGGTTGTTGCTGTTGTTGTTGTAGCTGCTGAGTAGCCACGTCCTCGTTTCGTGTTGCGCTCCGAGCAGCCCACTGCGGCAGGCCGCACATCACACCCTGCGGCCGCCTCCCCGGTTACCAACAACAGGAGCATTCCCATGTCGAACAATTCCATCGAAACTCCGCAGGTCGACGTGCGTGGACCCCGCTTCGCAGCCTGGCTCACCACCGGCGTGCTGATCGCTGCGCTGCTGACCTCGGCCGCCAGCCCCACCGCCGCCGCCCTGATCCTCGGCGTGCAAGCCGTGATCTTCGCCATCGGTGCAGTCGGCGGGCCGCGCCGCCACCCGTACGGCCGCATCTTCGCCACGTTCATCGCCCCCCGGCTGACGCCCGTGACTGAGAAGGAACCGGTCGCGCCACTGAAGTTCGCCCAGCTTGTTGGGCTACTGTTCGCGATCGCCGGAACTGTCGGCTTCGCCGCGGGCATCACGGCGCTGGGCCTGACCGCCACCGCGTTCGCACTCGTCGCCGCGTTCCTCAACGCCGCCTTCGGCATCTGCCTGGGCTGCCAGATCTACCCCCTGGTGGCGCGACTGCGCCGCTCGGCGATCCCCGCCACCTGAACCGCTAGAGCTCGAAAGAAACCGAAAGGAATTCGTACATGGCACGTTCCGACGTCCTGGTCTCGACCGAATGGGCCGAGAACAACCTCGACACCGCCGGCGTGGTGTTCGTCGAGGTCGACGAGAACACCAGCGCCTACGACGACGAGGGCCACATCCCCGGCGCCGTCAAGCTGGACTGGCGCGATGATCTGCAGGACTCGGTCAAGCGTGACTTCGTCGACCAGCAGCAGTTCTCGAAGCTGTTGTCCGACAAGGGCATCAGCAACGACGACACCGTGGTCCTCTACGGCGGCAACAACAACTGGTTCGCGGCCTACGCCTACTGGTACTTCAAGCTGTACGGCCATGGCGATGTCAAGCTGCTCGACGGCGGCCGCAAGCGCTGGGAGCTCGATGACCGCCCACTGGTCAAGGACGCAACCGACCGCCCGGCCACGTCGTACGCGGCCCAACCGATCGACAACAGCATCCGCGCATTCCGCGACGAGGTGATCGCCGCGATCAACACCAAGAACCTGGTCGACGTCCGTTCGCCCGACGAGTTCTCCGGCAAGATTCTGGCGCCCGCGCACCTGCCGCAGGAGCAGAGCCAGCGTCCCGGCCACGTGCCGAGCGCCATCAACGTGCCGTGGAGCCGCGCCGCAAACGACGACGGCACCTTCAAGTCCGACGAGGAGCTGGCGAAGATCTACGCCGACGCCGGCCTCGACGGCGAGAAGGAGACCATCGCCTACTGCCGCATCGGTGAGCGCTCGTCGCACACCTGGTTCGTGCTGCAGGAATTGCTGGGTCACCGGAATGTAAAGAACTACGACGGCAGTTGGACCGAATACGGCTCCCTGGTGGGTGCCCCGATCGAGTTGGGAAACTGATATGTGCTCTGCACCCAAGCAAGGCCTGACGCTGCCCGCCAGCGTTGACCTGGAGAAGGAAACCGTGATCACCGGCCGCGTCGTCGATGGCTCGGGCCACCCGGTCGGTGGCGCGTTCGTGCGGCTGCTGGACAGCACGGACGAGTTCACCGCCGAGGTCGTCGCGTCGGCCACCGGTGACTTCCGGTTCTTCGCCGCCCCCGGCACCTGGACGCTGCGTGCGCTGTCCAAGGTCGGCAACGGCGACGCCGTGGTGGCGCCGACTGGTGCCGGCATCCACGAGGTCGACGTCAAGGTCGCCTAACGACGATCAAGGCGAGGTACGCGCGGCTGAGGAGTTCGGCCCAGTACCGAACCTGTTGTAGTCCCACTGCCGCGAGCGGCCGTGTTTGCATTCCGAGTGTCTGGACGTGCAGATGCGGTCGCTCGTCGCATTTGAGCGGCCGGTGCGGCGCACGTCACACCCGCATCCCGAGTAACCTGTCTGTCCGTGGTTCTTTTCTTCGAGATCTTGCTGGTTGTGGCCTCGCTGGCCATCACCTGGTTCGCGCTGTACGCGCTTTACCGGCTGATCACCGACGAGTCGTGACGTCCGCTCAGGACCCCGCGCACGCGAGGAGCAATCCGGCCACTGACGGCCCGGACGATCTGGACTCTGAGCTCGGCGTACCGGCAGGCTCCGGCGACCGCGCCATTGTCGCGGCCGCTGACCGCGCGAAGGCCACGGCCGCGCGCAACGTCCCGGGTTTTGACGATCTCCCCCTCCCGGCGGATACCGCCAACCTGCGTGAGGGCGCGCATTTCAACGACGCCTTGCTGGCGCTGCTGCCGCTCGTCGGCGTCTGGCGCGGTGAAGGCGAAGGCCGCGACTCCGAGGGCGACTACCGCTTCGGCCAACAGATCATCGTGTCGCACAACGGCGGCGACTTCCTCAGTTGGGATGCCCGCTCATGGCGGCTCGACGAGACCGGCAACTACGCCGAGCCGGGGCTGCGCGAGACCGGGTACTGGCGGTTCGTCAACGACCCGACCGATCCCCACGGCCAGGATGAGTCCCAGGCCATCGAACTGCTGCTGGCGCATTCGGCCGGCTACGTCGAGCTCTTCTACGGCGCCCCGCTGAACCAGGCGTCCTGGGAGTTGGCCACCGACGCCCTGGCGCGCAGCAAGTCGGGCGTGCTGGTCGGCGGTGCGAAGCGCCTCTACGGGATTATTGAGAACGGCGACCTGGCCTATGTCGAGGAGCGCGTCGACGCCGACGGCGGGCTGGCCCCACACCTCTCCGCGCGCTTGTCGCGTTTCGTCGGCTAAAGCGGTCCTGCCTTTCGTCCAGACGGACGAAATGGTTGCCATACCCCTCGCGATGACGGCCATTTCGTTGATCTCGACGCGCGTGGCCTGACCTACCCCAGACATGAGGCAGCCCCCGAGCCAAAGTTCCAGGTTGGACAAAACCGGAAGGCTCGGGGGCCGGGTGACTGCGGGAATTCGCGAGCGCGCTCGGGAATTACCCGGCGCTACTAGCGGGCAGCCACCTCACATGTCCACAAAGTAATCAATTGTCGGACCACCTCCTTCCCTGTGTACGTGCGACCGTACTCCCAGGTCCGAGCCCCGACAACCGGTTTTTTTCGAGACTCAGAACTGCCCGGCGATCAAGGCGGCGATCAATGTCTCGAATGGCGATGCCGGCAAAGTCACCCCGTCCAGGGTGTGCACCCGAGCCGCCAACGTGATGCTCGACAGCAGCCAAACGCCTTGCGCGGCAAATAAATCCGCAACAGACACCGGCCGGTACACGCATTCGACGCCCCGCGCAGCCGCCGCCGCGAACACCGCACGCTGGGTGGTCGACGGCAGGATCGCCGCCGCGTCCGGCGTCACCAGAACGGGATCACCACGAGAGTCGGCGACGGCCAGCACGACGGCCGACCGCGGCCCCTCAAGGACGGCACCGGCCGCATCGACGAAAACGGCGTCGTCGGCACCGAGACGCGTGGCGTGCCGGAGCGCGGACAGGTTCGCGGCGTAGGACAGTGATTTCGCGGCCGCCAGCGGCCAGTGCGGCCGCACGAGGGTCACCGCCGCCACGCCATCGCGGCGGGCTGCAGCGACGCGCTCCGGCAGCGCTGAGACCATCGCGAAGGCCACCACACCGTCACTCCCGCGACCCAGCACCAGCCGCAGCACCGACTCCCCCGCCCCCGGCCACTGGCCGACGGCGGCCGCTATGGCCGCGCGCCACAAGGCCGCTGGGGGACAGACCAGACCCGCCAGGGCCGCAGACGCCGTCAGCCGTGCCAGGTGCTCATCCAGCAGCAGGACCACACCAGAGCGCACCAACGCCGTCTCGAATACGCCGTCGCCACGGGCGAACACCGCGTCGTCGGCGCGAATCGAGGCGCGGCAGCCGTGGACCGCGACGACGATCGGCGGCGGGGTGGTCTGCGCCGGAATGGTCACGGCCAGAAGGCTAGCCGGACCATCGAACTAGGCTCGAAGGATGAGCGCCGTTCCCGCCCCTGAATCCGGACCCGACGCCGGTGCCGTCTGGCACTACGGCGACCCGCTCGGGGAGCAGCGTGCCGCCGCCACCGAGGCCGTCGTCGTCGACCGCGGTCATCGCGCGACCATCGAGCTCACCGGCGACGATCGCCAGACGTGGCTGCACACCATCTCCAGTCAGCACGTCAGCGCCCTGCCGGAAGGGTCCGTCGTGCAGAACCTGAGCCTGGACTTGCAGGGCCGGGTCGAGGATCACTGGCTGCAGACCGAACTGGGCGGCGTCACCACGCTGGACACCGAGCCGTGGCGCGGAGAGCCGCTCGCCGACTTCCTGCGCAAGATGGTGTTCTGGTCCAAGGTCGAGGTGGCGCCCGCCGACCTCGCGGTGCTGTCACTGCTCGGCCCGGCCGTCAACCAGCTGGACCTGCCCACCCCGGACGCCGAGTGGACTGCCACCCCGCTACCCGGCGGCGGTTTCGTGCGCCGGGTCGGCGCGCAGGAGGTCGATCTGGTGGTGCCGCGGGCCGATGCCGCGACGTGGCGCCAGCGGCTGCTGGACGCGGGTGTGCGGCCCGCCGGACTGTGGGCTTACGAAGCCCTTCGCGTGGCAGCGCTGCGACCGCGGCTGGGCGTCGACACCGACGAGCGGACCATCCCGCACGAGGTCGGCTGGATCGGCGGCCCCGGCGTCGGCGCCGTGCACCTGGACAAGGGCTGTTACCGCGGCCAGGAGACGATCGCGCGGGTCCACAATCTGGGCAAGCCGCCGCGCATGCTGGCCTTGCTGCACCTGGACGGCGGCGACGACCGTCCCACGACGGGTGATCCGGTGCTGGCCGGCGAGCGGGCGATCGGCCGGGTCGGCACCGTCGCCGAGCATGTTGACCTGGGCCCGATCGCACTGGCGCTGCTCAAGCGCGGCGTCCCCGCCGACACCGAGCTGACCACCGGAGGCGACGCTCAAGTGCCGGCGGCAATCGACCCAGACTCGCTACCGGACGCAGACACGTCGGCGGGCGCGGGCCGGGCGGCAGTGGACCGGCTGCGCGGCGGCGCCCGGTAGGCACCGCCGCTTCCGGACGACGTACTAGTTGTCCTGTACCAGCGCCTCATAGCGATCCGGGCGGCTGCGCCTGACTCGCTCGGCGACGAGGATGCCCGCGGCGAAGATCGCCACGATGAGCCCACCGAGCACCACCGCGGTGGTGGTACTGCCGACCAGCAGCGAGAAGTTCGTGATCACCAGAACCAGAATCGCGGTGAGTCCGACGAACGACAGCCCGGGAGCGATCACGGTGTGCCACAAGCTCGGACCGCATTGCCGGGTCCGGAAGAAGACGATGACTGCCAGGCTGGTCATCGCCATCAAGGCGATCAGGCCCAGCGTGGAAGCTCCCGAGAACCACATGTAGGTCTGGCTGATCGGGTCCCATCCGATCACCGCCACGGCCACCATGGCGGTCAGCGAAATCACTGTGAAGACAAGCGAAGACCGGGACGGCGTGCGGTGCCGGCCGTCGATCTCGGCGAGCGACGACGGCAGCAGACCCTTCGTGGCCAACGTGAATTGATAGCGCGTGATCACGTTGTGGAATGACAGCACGCAGGCGAAGAAGCTGGTCACCAGAAGCACCTGGATCACGTCGGTCAGGATCGGGGAGACGTAGGTGCTGGCCAGGTTCTGCACGACGTTCTCGGGCTCGGCGGTGGCCACCGCGACGGCGCGATCGACACCCAGCCCCTGAACCACGACCCAGGCCGCCAGGGCGTAGAACAGGCCGATGAAGACGACCGCCGTGTACGTCGCTCGCGGAATGGTGCGGTCAGGGTCCTTGGCCTCATTGCGGAACACCGCGGTGGCCTCGAATCCGATGAAACAGAAGAAGGCGAACATCAATCCGAGACTCGGTGCGCCGGTGGCGAATTCGGACGGTGACACCGGCACGAGGCTCAGCCCACCGGCCCCGCCGCCGCTGATGACGCCGACGTCGACGAGGACGACAGCCAGTGTCTCGGCGATCAGCAACACTCCCAGCACCTTCGAGCTGAGCTCGATGTCGCGGTAGCCGAGGATGCCGACCAGCAATACCCAGCCAATTGCGCTGGCCCACCAGGGAATTCCGATGTGCACCGCAGTCAACAACTTCGAGGTGGCCACGCCGAGGTAGGTATACAGCCCGATGAGCATGACCCCGTAGGACCCCAGCGCCAATGCCGCTGCGCCCACCCCGATATGGCGTCCCAGACCGCGCTGAATATATGAGTAGAACGCGCCGGCATTCGGTACGTACTTGCTCATCGCGGTGAAGCCGACCGAGAACAGCGCCAGGATGACCATGGCGATCAGGAAGAACTGCGGGGCGGCTGCGCTACCGCTCACCGAGATGATGATCGGGACGCTTGCGGTCACGACGGCCAGTGGCGCGGCCGCGGCGACCACCATGAACACGATCGATCCCACGCCCAGCCCGCGCTGCAGCATGGTGTGTGCCCCGGGCTCTGCTTCCAGGGTCGCTGATTCGGATTGTGGAGTGTTGATCATTGATTTTCGGCTTTCTGACGACATTGTCTGGGATGCCGGGCTCAGCGGTCCGGTGTGGGTCTGATTGCGGTCAACCGGCGAGCACGCCCCGCAGCACGATGCTCTTGACCTGGGTGAATTCATCGAGCGTGTAGCCGAGACCTTCGCGTCCCAGCCCGCTCTTCTTGTAGCCACCGAACGCGGCCACATCAGGCCGGTAGGTGTTGCCGCCGTTGACCGAGACGATGCCGGCCTTGATGCGCCGCCCGGCCCGGATGGCCTGCGTGACGTCGTTGGTGAAAACCGCTGCGTTGAGGCCGAATTGGGAGGCGTTGGCGATGTCGATGGCCCCGTCGAGGTCCTCGACGGCGAGCACCGAGAACACGGGCCCGAAGATCTCTTCATCGGTCGCGATGCCGACTCGCGTGTCGATCTCCAGCAGGGTGGGGTCGATGAAGGCGCCGCGCCGGGTGCCGCCGACCAGCAGTCGCGCGCCCTGCTCGACTGCCGTATGTATCTGCTGCTCGACGGTCCGGGCCGCCTCGACGCTGATCAGCGGGCCGACATCGGTGGTTTCGCAGCGCTGGTCACCAACCCGAAGCGCGGCGACCCGATCGCGCAGTCGGTCCACGAACTCCTGGTACCGAGACCGGACCACCATGATGCGCTTGGTAGCGACGCACACCTGTCCGTTGGCATAGGTGCGCCCTGCGACGGCGTGGTCGAGAGCGGTGTCGAGATCGGCATCGTCGCAGACGATGAAGGCGTCGTTGCCACTGAGTTCGAGGAAGACGCGCACGATGTTGCGGCCGGCGTTGGCGGCGATGACGGCGCCCACCGCGGTGCTGCCGGTGAACGTGACCGCGGCGATGTCGGGACTACTGGAGAGGTGCGCGCCGACGACGTGGCCGTATCCGGTGACCAATTGCAGTGCGGCACCGGGGACTCCGGCCCGGTGCAGGATCTCGGTGAGCATGACGGTGACGATCGGATCGTCCTCCGGCGGCTTGACGATCATCGCGTTGCCGGCGGCCAGTGCGGCACCCACCTTGTGGGCGTACAGCTCGGCCGGAAAGTTGAACGGGACGATGCCCACCATGACGCCGAGTGGTTCACGCACCGTGAGCATCAGGTCCGACTGCAGCCCGTCCTGAATGTCCAGCGGGATGGTCTGCCCGAACAACCGCAGTGATTCTTCGGCGAAACCATCGAAGATGCGCGCGGTGGTGTCGATCTCCATCCTGGCGTCAGCGATGGTCTTCCCGTTCTCGGCCGACAGCATCGCACTCAGCTGCGCGCGATCGGCCCGGATCTGTGCCGCCGCCGCCCGGAGTATTGCCGCCCTACGGAAAGCTGGTGTCGCCGACCATGTTTCGGCGCCCCAGACTGCCGCGTCGAGCGCGTCCTGCGCATCCGCGACGGTGCCGGCGGGGACGGTACCGATGAGGTGACCGTCGAACTTGTCACGGATCTCGATGACCTCGCCGGAAGCGCTGTCGCGCGCCTGACCACCGATCAACATCCGGTGCTTGACGAGCAATTCCATGGGTGCGGTCATCGTCGAATTCCTCTCGGGGCGGGTGCCTGGCGCATCAGTGGTGTCGCGCCGTGACATGTGTGCCGTCTGCCGCGGCAGCGGTCCCTATGATGCAGACCACATTTGGAGCCTCGAGGCGATTCCGAACTTCGTGCGCCAGGTGGTCCGGAAATTGCGATGTTTTTCGAAGCACACCCGGCGCGCGGCAGGGCCCACCGAAGAAAATTCGGTATTTACCGGATCGGCCGACGCATCTCGTCGTACCCGCTGACGTATTCCATGTTCTGCACCCCGACGTAGTGGTCGAACATGATGCTCGTGGTGGTGGCCGCGACCGGTCCGGAACTGAGCTTGGTGGCGACGAAGTCGCGCAGCTGACTGGTCGAGGTGCAGGCCACGTGGATCAGGAAATCATCGGGGCCGCCCATATGAAACACGTTGAGCACCTGGGGAAACCGGATCACACGACTGGCGTAGCTCTTCACCTGATCACGGGCGGACGCCGGCAGCCGAACGAAAACGATTGCCTGCACCGGGAATCCGAGCGCCTCATAGTCCACGTAGGCGTTGATCGACCGGATCACCCCGAGCTGCTCGAGCCGCTTGATTCGAGCGTGGCAGGTCGACGGCGCGATACCCGCCTTGCGCGCCAACTCGTTGTTGGTCTTCCGGCCATTGGCGGTCAACTCCCAGAGCAACAACTCGTCGATCTCATCAGTCGTGACCTCTCCGGCCCGGTCGTCCTCATATCGCGGCATCTGAACCTCCTCGTCGAACAGCCTGAATCCGCAGCGGCCGTACCTGCATTCCGGCAGCACATCCTTCGGACCGACTCGGACAATACGGGCAGCTGACGAAAAAAGGGTCTTATTCGCCCTAGATTCCGAACAAAGTTCGGTTCTAGACCACCGCTCGCGAAATATCTCCCACCATAGCGTGAGGCCGACCACAGCCGAAACTGCGATCAACGCCATACCCATTGCGCCACATCACCTTTGGCGCACCCCGGTCGGTACACCCATCCGAAACAGACTGCAAGGGAGCAGCAGATGATTCCACCCCCAGGCACACCCGAACGTGCGGCCGCGCTGGACCGGCTCACCGACCGGGCGAAGTTCATCCGACTCGAGACCGTGCGGCTGTCCCGGATCGCCGGTGCCGGCCACTACACGTCCTCCTTCTCGGCGGCCGAACTGTTCGCGGCCCTGTACTACTCGGTCATGAATTATCAACCAGCAGAACCGAAATGGGCTGACCGGGACAGGTTCGTGCTGAGCAAGGGCCACGCCGCCATCGGTTTGTACCCGGTGCTGGCCGACGTCGGCTTCTTCGCCCCGTCCGCTCTCGACGACTACACGCGGTTGGGCAGCCCGTTCGGCGACCACCCCGACATGAAGAAGATTCCGGGCATCGATTTCAGCTCGGGCTCACTCGGCCACGGTCTCTCGATCTCTGTCGGCATGGCCTTCGCCGGCCGGGTCGGCGACCGCCCGTACCGCACGTTCTGCATGCTGGGTGACGGCGAGCTGCACGAGGGCCAGATCTGGGAGGCGGCCAACGCCGCCGGGCACTATCGCCTCGGCCGGCTGGTGGCCATCGTCGACCGCAACAAACTGTGCATCGACGGCTTCACCGACGACGTGATGAGCGTTGAGCCCATCGAGGATCGCTTCGCCGCCTTCGGCTGGCAGACCCACCGTGTCGACGGCCACGACCCCGCCGCACTCCTGGACCTGTTCGGCACTCTGCCCGACGAACCCGACGGGCCACCACAACTCATCGTCGCGGACACGGTGAAGGGCCGTGGCGTGCAACTCATGGAATACAACCCCGATTGGCATGTCGGCAATCTCGTCGGCGCCGACTACGACGACGTAATCGCGGAACTGCAGGCCGGCCTGCGTCCGCTGGAGGTAGTGAAATGACCGAAACCCAGGACCAGGCAGAGATTTTCGGCGGCGGCGCCACCGAGCTGCGCGACAAGCGCTCGTTCGACGGCAGCGACGTCAGCTCCATCCCCGCGTTCGTGTTCGGTGAGGAGCTGGCCGATCTGGCCGACATCGATCCGCGCGTCGTCGTGTTGACGGCCGATCTGGCGAGCGCCAACCGGGCCACCGATTTCGCCGTGCGCCACCCCAACCGGTTCTTCAACATGGGCATCGCCGAGAAGGGCATGATCACGTCCGCGGCCGGCATGGCCTCGTGTGGATACGTCCCGTTCGCCGCGACCTTCGCGTCGTTCTCCGCACTGCTGTGTGCCGAGCAGATTCGCACCGACTGCGCCTACCCACGGATGCCCGTGCGGATCGTCGGGCACCACTCCGGAATGTCGATGGGGTTCTACGGCACCAGCCACCACGCCCTGGAGGACCTCGGCGTGCTGCGCACCTTCGCCGAGCTGACCGTGGTCTGCGCGACGGACGCCAACCATCTGCGGGCCATCCTGCGGGCCTCCGTCGACCATCCCGGCGCGATGTACATCCGGCTGGGTCGCGGTCGCGACCCCGAGGTCTATCCGACTGTGCCCGAACTGACCTTCGGCAAGGCCATCCGACTGCGCGAGGGCCTCGACCTCACCATCATCGCCACCGGTAGCGAGGTCCACCCAGCCCTTGAAGCCGCGGCCATCCTGGCCGACGAGGGCGTCAGCGCACGCGTCGTCGATATGCACACCGTCGCGCCGCTCGATGTCGACGAGGCGCTTGCCGCCGCGCGCGACACCGGCGCCATCCTCACGGTCGAGGAGCACAACGTCACCAACGGCCTGGGGACCGCGGTCGCCGAAGCGCTCCTGCTCGGTGGCGCGCCCGCGGTGCGGTTCGCCAAACACGGTGTGCCCGACGAGTACATCCCGGTCGGTCCGCCGGCCGCTCTCTACGCCAAGTACCGGCTGGACGCACCCGGCGTCGCGGCTGTGGCCACGGAGTTGCTGCGATGATCGATCACAACGACACGGCGCTGGCCAAACGGGCCCAGCTCGTCGTCCCCGGCGGCATGTACGGGCATATGAACGTGCGGTCGTTCTCCGCGGCCCTGCCGCAGTACATGGCGTCCGGCGACGGCTGCCGGATCACCGACACCGACGGCAACACCTACCTGGACTTCATGTGCGGCTGGGGCCCGGTCGTCCTCGGCCACCGCAATCCCGCTGTTCAACAGGCAGTTTCGGAACAGATCGCCAAAGGCGACTGCCTCAATGGAGCGGCTCCGGTGATGGTGGAGCTGGCCGAACTGCTCGTCGACACCGTCGCACACGCCGACTGGGCGATGCTGGCCAAGAACGGAACCGACGCCACCACCGCGTGCGTGACCATCGCACGGGCCGCAACCGGGCGGCGCAAGGTGCTCATGGCCCACGGGGCGTATCACGGTGCGGTGCCCTGGTGCACCCCCGTCACCGCGGGGGTGACACCTGAGGATCGCGCGCATCTCGACTACTTCGAGTACAACGATCTCGGCTCGCTGCGGGCAGCCGTCGAGCGCGCCGGCGACGACCTGGCAGCGGTGATCGTCTGCCCGTTCCGCCACGATGTGCACCGCGATCAGGAGCTTGCCGACCCGCTGTTCGCCAGAGGGTTGCGCGAGCTGTGCGACCGCACCGGCGCCGCACTGATCCTCGACGACGTGCGCTGCGGCTTCCGTCTGGACCTGGCGGGCAGCTGGGAACCGCTGGGGGTACGTCCCGATCTGTCCGCTTGGTCCAAGGCCATCGCCAACGGCTACGCGCTCTCCGCCGTGACGGGTACCGACGCCATGCGGGACGCGGCGAACAGCATCTACGCCACGGGATCGTTCTGGTACTCCGCAGTGTCGATGGCGGCCGCGCTGGCGACCATCCGGGAGTTGCGCGACACCGACGCGATGCAGCGCATGTTCAACTCCGGCCAACGCCTGCGCGACGGACTGGCAGCGCAGGCCTCCGCGCACGGATTCGAGGTCGTGCAGACCGGACCGGTGCAGATGCCGCTGCTGAGGTTCGCCGGAGATGACGACTTCAGCCAGACCCGGCTGTGGTGTGACGAGGCCGGCGCCCGCGGCGTCTACCTGCACCCGTACCACAACTGGTTCCTCAGCGCGGCCCACACGACAGCCGATATCGACGACGCCCTCGATCGCACCGACGGCGCCTTCGCCGCATTGGCCCGGCGATGAAGATCCTCGGCGCGGTCCTCGAGGAGTCAGGGCGGGCACGGCCGTACGCGCAGTCGCGGCCCATCGCGCTCATGGAGGTGGACCTGGCGGACCCCGGCCCGACCGAGTTATTGGTCAGGATCGAGGCCGCCGGGGTCTGCCACTCTGACCTCAGCGTGGTCGACGGCAACCGGCCCCGCCCCACCCCGATGCTGTTGGGACATGAGGCCGCCGGTGTCGTCGTCGGGGCCGGTGCCGCCGTCGGCGACATCGGCCCCGGCCAGCGAGTGGTGATGTCGTTCCTGCCCCGCTGCGGCGAGTGCCCCGAGTGCGCCGAGGACGGCCGACTGCCGTGTTCGATCGGATCAGCGGCGAACGCCGCGGGCACGCTCCTTGGCGGCAGTCGGCTGAGTTCGGGCGGGCGGCCGGTGCACCACCATCTCGGCGTGTCCGGTTTCGCCACCCACGCCGTGGTGGACCGGGCCTCGGTCGTGCCCGTCGGGTCGGACATCCCGCCAGATGTCGCGGCGATGCTGGGCTGCGCGGTGCTCACCGGCGGCGGTGCAGTTCTCAACGTCGCGAACCCCGCTCCGACCGACAGCCTGATGGTGGTCGGGCTGGGCGGGGTCGGCATGGCCGCGGTCATCACCGCTCGCGCATTGCAGGTCAGCCGCATCATCGCGGTCGACACAGCCGAGGACAAGCTCGGCCAGGCCGCCGCGCTGGGAGCTACCGAGACCTACACCGCAGCTCAGGTCGCCGAGCTCGGCGTCAAGGCCCGGCACGTCATCGAATGTGCCGGACACCCCCGCGCGTTCGAGACCGCGTTCGGCGCAACCCAACCGGGTGGCAACACCATCACGGTGGGCCTACCGGCAGCAGCCGCTCTGGCGGCGATCTCGCCGCTGACCGTCACTGCCGAGGCCAGGACCGTCGTCGGCAGCTATCTGGGTTCGTCGATACCGGCCCGCGACATCCCTCGATATGCGCAGCTGTGGCGGGAGGGGAAACTGCCGGTGGACAAGCTCATCTCCGCAAGAATCCGGCTCGATCAGATCAACGAGGCGATGGATCGGCTGGCTGACGGTCAGGCCATCCGCCAGGTCATCCTGTTCGACCAAGCCTGAACTGCCCGACCTATTCGCCCTCCAAACCCCGGTAAGGGTGGCCTGCCAGCATCAGACCTTCGGGCACGGTAAGCTAGCGGCAGGACAATACACACACTCAGATCGGAGCCGCCTGCACATCGGGCCGCTCCGTTATTGCGCGAGGGGGTCCCCCATGGGCCGCGGCCGGGCAAAGGCAAAGCAGACCAAGGTTGCTCGAGACCTTAAGTACAGCTCACCGCAGACCGATTTTGGTCGGTTGCAGCGAGAGCTCTCGAACGATTCCGTTGGTTACAGCACCAGTGCCATCGAGAACGACCTGGACGACGACGACTCGGACGACGAGCCCGCCGGTCGCTGGACCGTACCCGAAGACGACTGGCGTCACTAGACCCCACGTGCGGCCCTGAATCCCAGGGCCGCAGGCGCCAGCCCCGCGCGTGACCCGAAGGTCAGAAGCGCGGGTGCTGGCCCACCAACTCGGCGCGAACGCTGCTCTTACCACCCTTGTTGACGGTGCCCAGAGTCCAGCAGTCCAGGTGCCGAGCGGTCAGAATCGCCAACGCGCGGTCGGTGTCCTCCGGCGCGACGACGGCGACCATGCCGACTCCCATGTTGAACGTCTTCTCCATTTCGGCACGCTCCACGCGGCCGCGCTGCGCGATCATCTGGAACACCGGTGCCGGAGTCCAGGTACCGCGGTCCAGCTCAGCGGTCAGGCCGTGCGGAATGACGCGTTCCAGGTTTCCGGCCAGTCCACCGCCGGTCACGTGGCAGAAGGTGCGCACCTGGGTCTCCGCGGCCAGTGCCAGGCAGTCCTTGGCGTAGATGCGGGTCGGCTCCAGCAGCTCTTCACCGAGCGTGCGGCCGAACTCCTCAACGTGGCCGGACAGGCTCATGCGGTCGATCTCCAGCAGCACCTTGCGAGCCAGTGAGTAACCGTTGGAGTGCAGGCCGGTGGCGGCCATGGCGATGATCACGTCGCCGGGGCGGACGTTCTCGGGGCCCAGCAGATCGTCGGCCTCGACGACGCCGACGCCGGTGGCGGAGATGTCGTAGTGGTCGGGGTCCATCAGGCCCGGGTGCTCGGCGGTCTCGCCGCCCAGCAGCGCACAGCCGGCCTGGACGCAGCCTTCGGCGATGCCGGAGACGATCTCAGCGACCCGCTCAGGCACGGTGCGGCCCACGGCGATGTAGTCCTGTAGGAACAGTGGCTCGGCGCCGCACACGACGAGGTCGTCGACCACCATCGCGACGAGGTCGATGCCGACGGTGTCGTGTTTATCCATGGCCTGCGCGACCGCGAGCTTGGTGCCAACGCCGTCGGTCGACGACGCCAACAGTGGCTCCCGGTAACCGGCTTTTAGGCCGAACAGCCCGGCAAATCCTCCGAGGCCACCTCGTACCTCTGGGCGGGTGGCCTTCTTGGCGTGGGGTTTGAACAATTCGACGGCGCGATCGCCTGCCTCGATGTCGACCCCCGCCGCAGCGTAGGAAGCGCCAATCGATTCAGCTCGCTCATCCTGGCTAGTCATCGGCCCCAAGGCTACCGGTCGCACCCTTGCGGATGCACCTCGCGCCTACCGACGACCGTGGGTCAAGGGCGTCTGAGGGCCGAAGCGTTGTCGTTGTCGGACGTCAGCGGCAGGCCGGTACGGGCGGCCGTCGCCAGCATGTGCTCGACGACGTTCTTTCCGAGGGCTGCTTCACCTGGCAGTTCGATCGGGTAATCCCCGTCGAAGCAGGCCGCGCACAACCGGGTGGCGGGCTGCTCGGTGGCGGCGATCATGCTCTGCTGGCTGATATAGCCCAGGGTGTCGGCGCCGATCGCGTGCCGGACGGCTTCCAGCATCTCGTCTTCGTTCTCGACCGCGTTGGCGATGAGTTCGGCCGGGGTGGCGAAGTCGATGCCGTAGAAGCACGGCCACTTCACCGGGGGCGACGCGATGCGCACGTGCACCTCGACAGCACCTGCTTCGCGAAGCATCCGGATCAGGGCGCGCTGGGTGTTGCCGCGGACGATCGAGTCGTCGACGACGATCAGCCGCTTGCCGCGGATGACTTCCTTGAGCGGGTTGAGCTTGAGTCGGATGCCCAGCTGCCGGATGGTCTGCGACGGCTGGATGAACGTACGCCCGACGTAGGCGTTCTTCATCAGGCCCTGACCGAACGGGATACCCGAGCCCTGCGCGTAACCGACAGCGGCGGGCACGCCCGATTCAGGCACCCCGATGACCAGGTCGGCGTCGATCGGCTTCTCCTGAGCCAGTCGACGGCCGATCTCCACGCGGGTGGCGTGGACCGAGCGACCGGCGATGGTGCTGTCCGGGCGGGCCAGGTAGACGTACTCGAAGACGCAGCTCTTCGGCTCGGGGTTCGCGAACCGGGAGGAGCGCACGCCGTCGGCGTCAATGGCGAGCAGCTCGCCAGGCTCGATGTCGCGGACGAACGAGGCACCCACAATGTCCAGCGCGGCGGTCTCGGACGCGACCACCCAGCCGCGGTCCAGCCGGCCGAGCGACAGCGGCCGCACCCCGTGCGGGTCGCGCGCGGCGTACAGGGTGTTCTCGTCCATGAACGTCAGGCAGAACGCACCGCGCACAGTCGGCAGCAGGTCCAGGGCGGCCTGTTCGAGCGTCGCGTCGGCAGCGCCGTGGGCCAGCAGGGCGCCCAGGATGTCGGAGTCGGTGGTGGCGTTGACGTGTCCGCGTGAGTTGGTCAGTCCGGCTTCGCGGGCCCGGGTGGCGAGTTCCGCGGTGTTGACCAGGTTGCCGTTGTGGCCCAGCGCGACGCCGGTGCCGGCGGCCGTGGTGCGGAACACCGGCTGCGCGTTCTCCCAGGTGGTCGAGCCGGTCGTCGAGTAGCGGCAGTGCCCGACGGCGACGTGACCGTGCATGGCGGCCAGGGTCTGCTCATCGAACACCTGGCTGACCAGACCGAGGTCTTTGAACACCAGAATCTGGGATCCGTCAGCGACGGCGATGCCGGCCGCTTCCTGCCCTCGGTGCTGCAGCGCATAGAGGCCGTAATAGGTGAGCTTTGCGACGTCCTCGCCAGGGGCCCAGACCCCGAATACGCCGCATTCTTCGCGAGGCTCGTTCTCGGTCTGTTCAGTCACGATAGGGCTGCTCCTGGGGAGGCGGTTGGTGACACAGTCGAGTCTACGGTCCAGGTGGACGCGAGGTGGAATCGAATGGTGCGTCTGGCGCCGCGTCGCGCTCTGCAGCGCGCCCGCCGGGCTCATCTGCAGCTCAGCTCCCGCGCGGTCGCGCGTCGCCCCAGACCCCACGGGATGTCCACCGGCCCACCGCAATCCACCTGCTTAACTGGCTTTCATGGCGAGTCAACTTTCAGAACAGTCCGGCGCCGATGTCGTCGATTCCGTCGCGGACGTCCCGCCCGGGCCGTGGTCCACCGTGACGAAGATCGCATTCAGATTCTGCTTCCTGTACTTCGGCCTGTTCTGTCTGTTATTCGCGCAGATCACCTTCGCGTTCTTCGGGATCGTGGGCCAGTGGCTGCCCAAGCTGGCAGTGATGTGGCAGATGGCCGTGCTAGGCCCGGCTGTGAAATGGGTCGGCCGCGAGGTCTTCGGTGTCGAGGCGGTGCTGCACCCGGATTCCGGCAGCGGCGACCAGGCCGCGATCTGGGTGCTGATGTTCTGCCTGTTGGTCGTCGCGGCCGTCGGGACCGCGGTGTGGACGCTGGTGGACCGACAGCGGCGCGACTACTCACGGCTGTCGGCCTGGTTCCTGACGTTTCTGCGGTTGTGCGTCGCCGGTCAGATGCTGTTCTACGGGTTCGCCAAACTCGTGCCCACGCAGATGCCGGAGCCGCCGCTGACCGCGTTACTGCGGTCCTACGGCGACTTCAGCCCGGCCTCGGTGCTGTGGCTGCAGGTGGGCAGCTCCCACCCCTACGAGATGACACTGGGTGCCGTCGAAGTGCTGGCCGGGTTGCTGATGTTCCTGCCGCGCACCGCGACCCTCGGGACGCTGCTGGGCCTGGCCAGCATGGCCCAGGTGTTCCTGCTGAACATGACGTTCGACGTGCCGGTCAAGATCCTCTCCGGGCATCTTCTGCTGATGAGCCTGGTGCTGCTCGCCCCGCAGCTGCGCCGGCTGACGGACCTGTTCGTCCTGCAGCGCCCGTCGGAACCGGTCAGCCAACCCGAGCTGTTCGGCACCGAGAGGGCCAACCGGCGAGCCGCCACGGCGCAGGCCGTACTGGGACTCTGGATCGTGGTGGGCTGTGCCTGGGGCAGCTGGCAGGCCTGGCACACGTATGGCGGCGGCAGCCCCAAGCCCGAGCTGTACGGAATCTGGGCGGTCCAGGAGTTCAGCGTGGACGGCAAGCCGGTGCCGCCACTGACGACCGACCAGAACCGTTGGCAACGTGTGGTTTTTGAAAAGCCCGGGGCTGTGACGTACCAGCGGATGAACGGCGAGCTGGTGGACGCACCTGCCAAAGTCAGTGCCGACACCATCACGATGTCCGAACCAGGCGGCGCGACGCTGGCCGAGCTGAGGGTGTCCCGCCCATCCGCCCACCAGCTGCAGCTGGCCGGCACGGTGCAGGGCCGCCCCATACAGATCGCTCTCGAGCAGGTCGACCTGAACCAATTCACCCTGCGAAACAGGGGTTTTCATTGGGTTCAGGAGTACCCGTTCTTCAAGTGAGACTCAGGTGAGCGCCGCCACCGGCAGCCAGTCAGCGATCTCCGCCGCCCGCGACCCGGACATCTGCAACCCGGGGGCGTCAGCCATTGCAAGCAATCCGGTGGCCAGCAGCAGCCACGTCCGCGGGTCGGTCTCCACCACGTTGGGCGGATTGCCGCGGGTGTGACTGAGCCCCGAAATGCACTGCACCGCAACGAAAGGTGGCACCCGCACCTCAACGCTGGCGCCCGGTGCCACGGCCGCCAGGGTGCGCGCCGTCAGCCGGACCGCGTCTGCGATCGCGGTGCGCGGTGGCGCTTCGGTGTGCTCGTCACGCAGCCAGTCGGCGACGAGCAACACCGCGGCGCGAGTCGCGCCGGGGTCAGGCGCCTTGCGCGTCACCATCTCAGTGATTTGTGCACGATTTTCCGCGGTGGGCGCGGATTTTCGTGCACAAATCACTCATGGGAGAACAGGGCGGGCAGCACGCTCTCGGAGGTGCGACGCAGCTCGTCCAGCGTGACGCTGAACTGGCCCTGCACCTCGACCGAGTCGCTACCCGCGTCCACCACACCGATGCGGACTGCCGGCAGTTCGCGGGCCTCACACATGGCCATGAAGCGGCTCTCCTCGGTGCGCGGCACCGCGACCAGCACGCGGCCGGCCGACTCGGAGAACAGCTCCACGAACGCATCGGAGTTCTCCGGCAGCAGCACGCGGCAGCCGGTTTCGCCGGCCAGCGCCGCCTCGACGACGGCCTGGATCAGGCCGCCCTCGGACAGGTCGTGGGCGGCTGAAATCAGTCCGTCGCGGGAGCCGGCGGTCAGCACCTCGGACAGCAGCTGCTCACGGGCCAGGTCGACCTTCGGCGGCACGCCACCGAGGTGGTCGCCAGTGACCTGCGCCCAGACGGAGCCGTCGAACTCGTCGTAGGTGTCGCCGAGCAGGATCAGCGTCTCGCCCGGTTCCAGGCCGATGCCGGTCGGGATGCGGCGGTGCACGTCGTCGATGACGCCGAGGACGCCCACCACCGGGGTCGGCAGGATGGCCGTCGAACCGGTCTGGTTATAGAAGCTGACGTTGCCGCCGGTGACCGGAATACCAAGGACCGCACAGCCATCCGCGAGGCCGCGCACGGCCTGCGAGAACTGCCACATGACACCCGGGTCCTCCGGCGAGCCGAAGTTCAGGCAGTTGGTGACGGCCACCGGGGTCGCGCCGGTGACGGCGACGTTGCGGTAGGCCTCGGCCAGCGCCAGCTGCGCGCCGGTGTACGGGTCCAGCTGGGTGTAGCGGCCCGACGCGTCGGTCGACACCGCGATACCGCGGCCGGTGGCCTCGTCGATGCGCAGCACACCACCGTCGGCGTGCTCGGCCAGGACGGTGTTACCGCGGACGTAGCGGTCGTACTGCTCGGTGATGAAGGCGCGGCTGCACAGGTGCGGGCTGCCGATGAGCTGCAGGAGCGTGGCGCGCAGCTCGTCGCCGGTCTTCGGCCGGGGCAGGTTGGCGGAGGTGTCGGCGATCAGCGCATCCTGGGTGTCGGGGCGCTGGACGGGACGGTTGTAGACCGGGCCTTCGTGGGCGACGGTCCGCGGCGGCACGTCGACGACGGTCTCGCCGTGCCAGTTGATCTTGAGCCGGTCGCCGTCGGTGACCTCACCGATGACGGTGGCCAGCACATCCCACTTGCGGCAGACGGCCATGAACGCGTCGACGTTCTCCGGGGTCACCACGGCGCACATGCGCTCCTGCGACTCGCTGGAGAGCACCTCGGCGGGGGTCATGCCGGTCGCGCGCAGCGGCACCTGATCCAGGTCGATGTGCATACCGCCATCGCCAGCAGACGCCAATTCAGAAGTGGCACACGACAAGCCGGCGCCACCGAGGTCCTGGATGCCGACCACGAGGTGCGCGGCATACAGCTCGAGGCAGCACTCGATGAGTACCTTCTCGGTGAACGGGTCGCCCACCTGGACGCTCGGCAGCTTCTTGCGGCCGGCGCCGGACTCGTCGCCGGAGAAGGTGTCCGAGGCCAGCACCGACACACCGCCGATGCCGTCGAGGCCCGTCCGGGCGCCGAACAGGATGATCTTGTTTCCGGTGCCGGACGCGAAGGCCAGGTGCAGGTCCTCGACGCGCAGCGCGCCGACGCAGAGCGCGTTCACCAGCGGGTTGCCGGCGTAGGAGGGGTCGAAGATGGTCTCGCCGCCGATGTTCGGCAGGCCGAGGGAGTTGCCGTAGCCACCGACACCGCGGACGACACCGTCGAGCACGCGGCGGGTGTCAGGCGCGTCGGCCGCACCGAAGCGCAGCTGGTCCATGACCGCGACCGGGCGGGCGCCCATCGCCATGATGTCGCGGACGATGCCGCCGACGCCGGTCGCCGCACCCTGGTAGGGCTCGACGTACGACGGGTGGTTGTGCGATTCCACCTTGAAGGTGACGGCCCAGCCGTCACCGATGTCGACGACGCCGGCGTTCTCGCCGATGCCGGCCAGCATGCCGGCGCGCATCTCGTCGGTGGTGGTCTCGCCGAAGTAGCGCAAATGCACCTTCGAGGACTTGTAGGAGCAGTGCTCGCTCCACATCACCGAGTACATGGCGAGCTCGGCATCGGTGGGCCGACGGCCGAGGATCTCGCGGATGCGCTGGTACTCATCATCCTTAAGACCGAGCTCGCGATAAGGCTGCGGCTGATCAGGCGTGGTAGTCGCGTTATTAACGGTATCGACCGAGGACGTCACGACACAGAGTCTATCGTTGCTGATCTCGCCGGCCCGCCGTGCCGAATGTGGACTACTCGTTCCCGCCGATCAGCACCTTGACCAGCGCGGGACGCCGCAGAATGAGAGCCGCCCAGATCAGCAGGCCAAAGGCCACCGCGAAGACCACCGGGAACCATGCCTCCTGGTGCAGGTCGACGGTCACTGCGCCGCCGAGGTAGGCCGTCAGCCCGACCGCGCCCAACACTGCCGTGCGGGGGACAACCCACGCGATGATGCAGGCCAGCAGCACCCATCCGATGACGTAGGTCTGGTACGGCGGAAAGCCGAGCGCCTCGGTCGCTGTACGGGCGAACTGCGCGCCGAAAATCTTCGGGATGGCGTCGGCCAGCAGGAACAACACGAGGGCTGCGCTCAGCCCGAGGCCGATCTTCTCCGGCTTGGTGCGGCCGGCGATTGCGGCCCTTGCGTTCGATGCACCCTTGGCGTCGGCCACGGTCGGCTCCGTTCTCGATTCGATGTTTCAACACTATGCAGACCGACGTGACCGCAGACATTCATCGCGACTGCACTCATAGCGGGCTGCTAGGTAGGACCCATTCCTGCCTTATCCAGCGGATTTAGCTTTGCGAAATGAGACTCCACCTTGGCGTCAACCGAGCCACTGTCGCGGCGTTTGTCGCGATCGCGGCCCTGGTGTGTATTTGTGCCGGCGCGATCATCATCGCGTCGAAGGCGTGGCATGCCGCGTCCGAACCGTACGTCTCGACCAGCATCCAGCTGGTGGACGACAGCGACGATCAAACCCAGCAGATGATCAACGAGCAGCAGATGATCGCCTCACAGCAGCAAGCCGAAGAACAGAACGAACTGGCCCAGCAGGAAGCGCAACAAGCCGAGCAGCAAGGGCAGCTGGTCGAGCAGCAGGTGCAGGCAGGTCAGTAAGCCGTCAGGCCGCGCCGGCGATACAGAACGCGTTGCCTTCCGGATCGGCCAGCACCACCCAGCGCGCGACATCGCCGAAGGCGTGACGTTCGGTCTCCGTCGCGCCCGCTGTCTTCAGCCGCTCGATCTCGGGCTCGATGTCGCCCTCGAGGTGGAAATCCAGGTGCAGCCGGTTCTTGCCGGGCGTCGGGGCGTCGACCTTCTGGAAACCCAGGTTCGGGCCTTCAGCCAGGTTGACGACCAAGAACTCCCCCGGCATCAGGGTGTGCACCTTGCCGCCGAATTGCGCGGCCCACCAGTCGGCCAGCGCCTGCGGGTCGGTGCAGTCGAACGTGACCATCTCCACTTTGAATGCCATGGGCGCGACTCTAGGTCAGGCCGGTGACAAAAACGCTTGCAGCGCAGCGGAGTACGCCGCCACGTCGTGCGCGCCCATGACCTCGCGAGCCGAGTGCATGGCCAACTGCGCGGCGCCGACGTCGACGGTGGGGATGCCGGTGCGGGCGGCGGTCATCGGCCCGATCGTGGAGCCGCACGGCAGGTCGGCGCGGTGCTCGTAGCGCTGCAGCGGCACCCCGGCTTGCGCGCAGGCCAGCGCGAAGGCCGCGGCGGTCCGGCCGTCGGTGGCGTACCGCAGGTTCGGCTGCACCTTGAGCACTGGCCCCGCGTTGACCTCGATCAGGTGGCCCGGCTCGTGCCGGTCCGGGTAGTTCGGGTGGGTCGCGTGCGCCATGTCACCGGAGGCCACCATCGACCCGGCAAGCCGGCGCAGCAGCTCTTCGCGGGTGCCGCCGGCGGCCAGCACGATGCGTTCCAGCACCGTCGGAAGCAGGTCGGACTGGGCGCCGTGGTCGGACGTCGACCCGACTTCTTCGTGGTCGAACAACGCGAGTACCGGCACATTCGCAGCGGTGCCCGCCGCCAGGAACGCCTCCAACCCCGCGTAGCAGGTGCCCTGGTTGTCCAGCCGCGGCGCGCTGATGAGCTCGCTGTCCGCGCCGATCAGCCGGGATGGCGTCAGGTCGTGGGTCATCAGGTCGGCGGCCAGGACGTCGGAGCCGTCCACTCCGGCCCGCTCGGCGACGTAGGCCACGAAATTGCGGGCACCGGTCCCGACGCCCCACACCGCGTTGACGTGCCGCTGCGGGTCGAGGCTGACGCCCTTGCGGTCGTCGGACAGGTGGATGGCGAGCTGCGGCACCCGCAGGATCGGGTCGTCGATGCGGACCAGGACGTCTTCGACCGTGTTGCCTCGCCGCACCGACAAGCGGCCGCTGATGCCGAGGTCGCGGTCCAGCCACGAGTTCAGCCATGCGCCGCCGTACGGCTCCAGCGCCACCACCTGCCAGCCGCTGACGAACCGGTCCGGGTGCTGCTTGACCCGCAAGTTGGGGCTGTCGGTGTGGCCGCCGACGATGCGGAACGGCAATGGCCGATCGGTCGACCTCCATGCCACCAGCGATCCGGCCCGCACGGTGAAGTAATTCCCAGGGGCGGAAGGCCAGGCGTCGGTCTCGGCAAGTTCGGCGAAGCCAGCCGCACCAAGGCGCGCGGCCACCGTCGTGCAGACGTGGAACGGCGACGGCGATGCATCGATGAACTCACAGAGGCCAGCGGCAGTAGCTCCGGTCATGGCCAGGAAATCTACGCCGTTCGGCCGATGGCTTTGGCTGGCGAATGGCAGATTCTGAAGTCGTGACCAACGTCGCTGCTTCGCGCGCCGATATCGCCGGCCTTCCGCTGGCGCCGCTCAACCCGTTGCCCTATCGGCAACAGATTGCGGCAATCCGCTCGTTTCACACCGGGTTCGAGGTCCTCCGGGACGCCGGTGGGCCGGTCACCCGGTTGCGTTTCGGGCCGAAAGGGCTGTTTCCGGACTTTGTGGTGGTGTCCTCTCCTCAGGCAGCGCATGACCTGCTCGGTGCGCCCATGTACTGCACCGACCGCGCGATCACCCACGACGAGTTGCAGCGACTCTTGGGAGAGAGCCTGTTCACCCTGAGGAACAAGCCCTGGCTGCCGCGTCGGCGCATCCTGCAGCCGGTCTTCACCAAGAAGAGCGTCAACGCATTCGGCGGGCACATGGCCCAAGCGGCCGACATGGTCGCGGCCGGCTGGACCGATGGCCAGGTGGTGGATTTGGACGCCGCAAGTCGACGCGTGACGCTCCGAGCTTTGGGACGTTCGGTTCTGGGGATTGATCTGGACGAGCGCGCCGACTCGATCGCCGGACCGATGCGGACGGCGATGAACTACGTCACCGGCCGGCTCGTCAGCCCCGTCCATGCACCCCGGTGGCTCCCCACCCCGGCCCGTCGTCGAGCCCGCGCCGCAGCCCGGCAGGTGCATGACCTCGCCGCTGAAATCCTGCGATCGTGCCGCGACGATCCCAGCCACGACGCGCCACTGGTGCGGTCAATGATGGCGGCGACAGACCCGGACACCGGAAGAACCTTGTCCGACGCCGAGATGTGCAACGACCTCGTCGTGTTCATGTTCGCCGGGCACGACACCACGGCGACGACACTGACCTACGCCTTGTGGGCCCTCGGCCACCACCCCGATATCCAGGAAAAGGTCCGCGCTGAGGCAAGGGCCATCGGTGACAGGGAAATCTCCCCCACCGACCTGCCTGCGTTGGGTTACACCGTGCAGGTGCTGCATGAGTCGCTGCGTCTGTGCCCGCCGGCTCCCGGCAACTCGCGGATGGTCACCCAGGACATCGAGGTCGGCGGATACCTCGTGAAGGCCGGGACCTTGGCCAGCGTCGGGATGTACGCAATGCAGCGCGACCCGGCACTGTGGGAACGGCCACTGGAGTTCGACCCCGATCGGTTCGGTCCCGAACAATCGGAGGGCCGCGACCGCTGGCAGTTCATCCCGTTCAGCGCAGGAGCCCGAACCTGCATCGGCGATCATTTCGCCATGCTGGAAGCGACGCTGGCGCTCGCCACCATGGTCAGGCACACGGAGTTCCATTCGCTCGACAAGGATTTCCCGGTCGCGCTGCCGTTCACCATGGTCGCCGACGGGCCGATTCCGGCGCGAGTCCGCTCGCTGAAGTAACAAGTCCGCACACTTGCGCGGAAATCAGGCGTCGCCGCCACTAGGGTCAGTCGGGTGCCCGTGTCGCAACCCGTGCTCACCCCGCTGACGTCCGCTGCCATCTTTCTTGTCGCCACCATCGACGCCGGCGCCGAATCCGAAGTTCACGATGCCCTGGCCGGCCTGTCCGGTTTGGTGCGCGCGGTCGGATTCCGCACGCCCGCAAGCGCTCTGAAGTTGGTGACGTCCATCGGTTCGGACGCGTGGGATCGGCTCTTCGACGGTCCGCGTCCGGCTGGGCTGCATCCATTCCCCGAATTACAGGGCGCGCGGCATCACGCCCCGTCGACCCCGGGCGACCTGCTGTTCCACATTCGGGCCAACGCCATGGACGTGTGTTTCGAGCTGGCCGCTCAGATCATGAAGTCGCTCGAGGGCGCCGTCACCGTCGTCGACGAGGTCCACGGATTCAAGTTCTTCGAGAACCGGGACCTGTTGGGATTCGTGGACGGCACCGAGAACCCGGACGGCCCCGCCGCCGTGGTCGCGGCGCAAGTCGGTGCCGAGGACCCCGAATTCGCCGGCGGCAGTTACGTCCACGTGCAGAAATACCTGCACGACTTGACGTCCTGGGAGTCGCTCAGCGTCACCGAGCAGGAACGGGTGATCGGCCGCAGCAAGCTCGAGGACATCGAGATGGCCGACGACGTCAAGCCACCGAACTCGCACCTGGCGCTGAACGTCATCGCAGACGCCGACGGTAATCAGCTTCAGATCGTGCGGGCCAACATGCCGTTCGGCCGTGTCGGCTCCGACGAATTCGGCACGTATTACATCGCGTACTCGGCCGATCCCGCGGTCACCGAACGGATGCTGCGGAACATGTTCATCGGCGACCCTCCGGGTAACACCGACCGCATCCTGGATTTCTCCACCCCGGTCACGGGCGTGTTGTTCTTCACTCCCACAACGGATTTCCTCGACAATCCGCCAGCTCTACCGGCGCCGCCACCGGCCGAACCCGAACCGCAGTCCCCCGGCACCCTGTCCATCGGCAGCCTGAAAGGTCAACCGCAATGAACAACCTCTACCGCGAACTTGCTCCCGTCACCGCCGCCGCGTGGGCGCAGATCGAGCAGGAAGCCGCCCGGACGTTCAAGCGGCATATCGCCGGCCGCCGCGTAGTCGACGTGAGCGACCCGAACGGCCCGACAACCGCCGCCGTCAGCACCGGACACCTGCAGGACGTCGCCTCACCGGGTGACGGTGTGCAGGCGCATCTTCGGGAGTCGCGACCGCTGGTGCGGCTGCGGGTGCCGTTCACGGTGTCCCGCGACGCCATCGACGACGTCGAGCGGGGCGCGCAGGACTCCGACTGGGACCCGGTCAAGGACGCCGCCAAGAAGCTGGCCTTCGCCGAGGATCGGGCCATCTTCGAGGGCTACCCTGCTGCGCAGATCGAAGGCATCCGCGCCACCAGTTCCAACACCGCGCTGGCGCTGCCGAGTGATCCGCGCGGCTACCCCGACGTGATTTCCCAAGCACTGTCGGAGCTGCGGCTGGCCGGTGTCGACGGGCCGTATTCGGTGCTGTTGTCAGCGGAGGCGTACACCAAGGTCAGCGAGACCACCGAGCACGGCTACCCGCTGCTCGAGCACCTGAACCGACTGGTCGACGGCGACATCATCTGGGCACCGGCCATCGACGGCGCATTCGTATTGTCGACGCGCGGAGGCGATTTCGATCTCCAACTGGGCAACGACGTGACCATCGGCTATCTGTCCCACGACGCCGAGGCGGTGCAGTTGTACCTGCAGGAGACTCTGACGTTCCTCTGCTACACCGCCGAGGCGTCGGTAGCGCTGGGTACTTAGGCGTTGATCCGGTCGAGAGGGCGCGCCTGAGCGTCGCCCTCTCTCGGCAACTCTGATAGTCACCACGAATGTGCGCCTAGCGCGTCTCACGCGCGATCCACACGGTCTGCGCGCACGCTCGCGACGCGACCCAGCTCGGACCGGATCAGGCCGTGAGCACCGCGTCCAGGGCCGAGAAGAAGATGCCCAGGCCGTCGTCAGACGGGCCGGTGAGGGCTTCGGTGGCGTGCTCGGGGTGCGGCATGAGGCCGACGACGCGGCCGTTGGCCGAGCTGACACCGGCAATCGAGCGCATCGAGCCGTTCATGTTGTCCCGGTAGCGGAACACCACGCGGCCTTCGCCCTCGAGTTCGTCGAGCACGTTCTCGGATGCGACGTAGCGGCCTTCACCCGACTTGAGCGGGATCAGGATGTCGGCGCCGGCCTCGTAGCGGCTGCTCCATGCGGTCGACGTGCCCGTCACCTCGAGCCACACATCGCGGCAGATGAAGTGCAGACCCTCGTTGCGGGTCAGGGCGCCGGGCAGCAGGCCGGCCTCGCACAGCACCTGGAAGCCATTGCAGATGCCCAGCACGGGCATGCCCTTGCCGGCGGCCTCGACGACCGAGGTCATCACGGGCGCGAACTTGGCGATGGCACCGCAGCGCAGGTAGTCGCCGTAGGAGAAGCCACCGGGCACGATGACGGCGTCGACGCCCTTCAGATCAGCGTCGGCGTGCCAGAGGTTGACGGCCTCGCCGCCGACGGCGTGCACCGCACGCGCGGCATCGACGTCGTCGAGTGTGCCGGGGAAGGTGATGACGCCGATCTTGGTCATGCGTTGTCCCGGTGCACCGAGAAGTCCTCGATTACGGTGTTGGCCAGCAGCGTCTCGGCGATGTGCTCCAGCGTCTCGTCGGAGACGGTGTCGTCGACCTCGAGCTCGAAACGCTTGCCTTGCCGGACATCAGCCACCCCGGTGACACCGAGACGCCCCAGCGCCCCGACAATCGCCTGGCCCTGCGGGTCCAGGATCTCGGCTTTGGGCATCACGTGCACAACGACGCGGGCCACGCGCGCTCCTTTGTTCGGGTCGAATGCTCGGGGGTTACTTTACCGGCGACCCGTCGGGGCCACCGAGCCGCTGCGCGGCTATGCCGCGATGTTGACCTCAGTGGGCAGAATGTGCGCATGGAGCTGACGCACTTCGGACATTCCTGCTTGCTCGCCCGATTCACTGATGGAACGTCGGAAGCGACGGTGCTTTTCGACCCAGGCAACTTCTCGCACGGGTTCGAAGGCATCACCGGGCTGGACGCCATCCTCATCACGCATCAGCACCCTGACCACGCCGATCCGGCTCGACTGCCGGCCCTCGTCGAGGCAAATCCGCAGGCCAAGCTGTACGCCGACCCGATGACAGCGGCGCAGTTGGGCGAGCCGTGGCAGGCCGTGCACGTCGGCGACACCTTGTCGATCGGCCACCTGACAGTGCGGGGCGCCGGCGGCAAGCACGCAGTGATCCACCCGGACATTCCGATCATCGACAACATCTCATACCTGGTCGGTGATGCTGGTCATGCCGCACGGCTGATGCACCCCGGCGACGCGTTGTTCGTGCCGGACGAGCCCGTCGAGGTCCTCGCCGCACCGGCCGCTGCGCCGTGGATGAAGATCGCCGAGGCCATCGACTTCCTGCGGGCCGTCGCTCCTCAGCACGCGGTACCCATCCATCAGGGCGTCGTCGCCGAGCAGGCCAAGGGCATTTACTACGGCCGGTTGGACGAGATGACATCCACCGATTTCCGGGTGCTGACACCCGAGCAGGAGATGCGGTTCTGAACACGCGGCGGTTCCTGTATTGGTGGCCACTGGTGGGGTTCACCTCGATGATCGTGCTGGGCCTGAGCGTCAGGTCGGGGGACTCTGCCCTGGATCGATGGTTCATGGAGGCGTCGCACGAACTGCTCGGGGTGCACCCGTACTGGATGCTGCTGCTGAATCGGGTTCGGGTCCTGGTGCCGCTCTACGTGGTGGCGGTAGGCATCCCGCTGTGGCGGCGGGAATGGCGGCTGGCCACCGTGGCCGCGTTGTGCCCCGTCATTTCGATCATCGGCGCGAGGACGCTGAAAGTGTTGTTCGGCCGCCCCTGGTACGGCGAAAACCTGGCGTATCCCAGCGGTCACACCACGGTGGCGATCACCGTCGCGGCCATGTTGGTGCTGGGGATCGGGATTCACGCGTGGAGTGTCACGATCGCCACCATCGGCGCCATGGTTCCGTCAATAGGCATGGCCAGCAACAGCTTCCATTACTTCACCGACATCATTGGCGGCACGCTCTATGCCACGTCGATGGTGTGCCTGGCCATTTTGGCGGCTGGGCCACAGGCGTTGCACCATTCGCGAACCAGGGGCACCTCCCACTGGGGAAGTGTTCGGCAGTAGAACTCAGCCGACGGCACTGGCGGCGGCACGTCCGGCCGCGCGACCGGAGAAGATGCAGCCACCAAGGAAGGTGCCTTCGAGCGCGCGGTAGCCGTGCACCCCGCCGCCACCGAAACCGGCCGCCTCGCCCGCGGCGTACAACCCGTCGAGCACCGCACCCGCCGGCGTCAGCACCCGCGCGTCGAGGTCGGTGTGCAAGCCGCCCAATGATTTTCGGGTCAGGATGTGCAGCTTGACGGCGATCATCGGGCCGGCCTTGGGGTCGGTCAGCCGGTGCGGGCCAGCGATGCGGGCCAGCCGGTCGGGCAGGTACGAGCGCGCGGCCTGATAGGCCACGGTCTGGCCGTCGCTGCTGAGCTTTCGGGTCATCTCGTCATCCCGAGACGTGACCTCGGCCTCGACTGTCGCGTAGTCGATCGGCACCACGTCGGGCACGTTGTTCATGGCAGTCACCAAGTCCCGCAACGTATTCGCGTACACGAAGTCGACGCCCTTGTCGACGAACGCGCGCACCGGCGCGGGCCCGCCACCCCGGCTGCGCGCCAACACCTCTCGCAGGTTCTTGCCGGTGAGGTCGGGGTTCTGTTCCTGGCCGGATAGACCGAATTCCTTGGCGATGATGCTCTGGTCGAGCACGAACCACGTGTAGTCGTAACCGGTTTGGCAGATGTACTCCAGCGTCCCCAGGGTGTCGTAGCCCGGGTACAGCGGGTCGGGCAGCCGCTTGCCGGTGGCATCCAGCCACAGCGACGACGGCCCGGGCAGGATGCGGATGCCGTGCAGCGGCCAGATCGGGTCGTAGTTGGTGATGCCTTCGGTGTAGTGCCACATCCGGTCGTTGTTGATCACGCTCGCACCGGCCGCCTCACTGATGCCGAGCATTCGGCCGTCGACGTGCGCCGGTACCCCGGACAGCAATTGCCCGGGCACTCGACCCATTCGCTTGGGCCAGTTCTGCCGCACCAAGTCGTGATTACCGCCGATGCCGCCGCTGGCGACGATCACCGCCTGTGCCCGGAACTCGAACTCCCCCACAGCGTTACGTGACGACGCCTCGCCGCGGGCAGTGGTCGACGGCTCCAGGATCGCGCCGCGCACGCCGGTCACCGATCCGCCGTCGACGATGAGTTCGTCGACCCGATGCCGGTGTGCGAAGCGCACTCCTCTGTGCCCGACGACGCGTCGCGCGAAGACGTCGACCAGCGCGGGCCCAGTGCCCCAGGTGATATGGAAGCGGGGCACCGAGTTGCCCGGCCCCTTGCCGTCCCAGCCGCCGCGCTCGGCCCAGCCGACCAACGCGAACGTCTGCAGCCCGCGCTCGCGCAGCCAACTGCGCTTCTCGCCGGACGCGAAGTCGACGTAAGCCCGTGCCCACTGCTCCGGCCAGTGGTCCTCGGTGCGGTCGAATCCTGCTGTGCGCAGCCAATCCTGCAGTGCCCGGTCGTAGCTGTCACGGATGCCGACGCGCCGCTGTTCCGCGCTATCGACGAAGAACAGTCCGCCGAATGACCAGAACGCCTGGCCGCCGATGTTGGCCTCGTTCTCCTGGTCAACGATCAGTACCGACCGACCCCGCTCCAGCAGTTCCGCGGCGGCCACCAACCCGGCCAAACCCGCCCCGACGACGATGACGTCTGCATCCATGGGGCCACGCTAGCGCCCGCCTCGCGGTTAGCGAGTCAAATGGCTCCGGCGTCAGGCTGCGTCGGTAAGTGCCGGGTCGGGCGCCCAGTGGTAGGCCGCAGGGACGCAGCCGTGCATGAGGGCCAGGTCGATGGCGTCGAGCATCGCTTGCCGCGGCCCGGTCCGCCGGAGTTGGCTCGCCGCCACGGCGAGCCGAACGGTGCCGCCGCGGCGGGCAGTGCGTTCGGCGGCCAGCACGAGGGTGCGACACCACCAGGGTTCGGTGAGGAAGCCTTCGCCGATGCCGAGGACGCGGGCCCGCAGGGTCGTCGACCGCACCAAGTCAATGACGCCGCTGTCCCCGGCCAGCAGCCGGAAACCATTGCGCGGCAACGCGATCACGGTCCCGTGCGACGCCGTCCAGCCGGGCGCGGCGAACAGCCGGGTACGCAGGCCGAGGTGCTCCAGCACCCGGTCGGCGCCCATCAGACGCAGGTTGGCCTCATGCGCGGGCAGCGCGGCGAACTCGCCGCGGCGCTTCTTGCTCGCGGCCTCATCGAACCCGTGCAGAACGACGGCCGCACCGCCGGCACGGCGGGCCGTCAACCAGTTCACCGTGGTGGCGTCGGCGTCCAGGCGGTAGCCACCTTTGAGTCGCGGCGCGACCAACAATGATGCGGGGATCTGGCGGGCGTCGAGTTCACTACAGAAGTCGGCGACATCGCCCAGCGTGCGCTCCCGGATGCCCGAGATCGAGACGATCAATTGGCCAGCCATGCAAGCAGTGTGACAACTCCAGGTGTCCCGATGGTTGCCGCTGCCTGTGTGCCACCTGAACATCGACCCTTGGTTCTTCCCCCCGAACAGCCATGCCCCTCCCTCCCGCGAGCGTGCGTGTTTGCACGCGACACACCGCCAACCGTGTGCCGATCTGTCGCGCTCGACAGCCGCGAGCGTGCGTGTTTGCCGGCGGCGCGCCGGGAAATATGCGCAGTTCACGCACGTTCGCGGCCGCCGAGCGTGCGCGTAGGGACGACAACCTGCGGCGTGTTGTGTACAGACACGCACGCTCGCGGAAGAAGGAACCAGCTAGCCGGAGAACAAGATCCGGGCGATGCGCTCCGCGGTGTCGACGGGCTCGGCGTCAGCGACCGCGCCGTTGAGCGTCAGCAGCGTGAACCCGTGCACCAGCGACCAGGCCGCCAGGGCCGCGCCCTCGGGGTCTGCTTGGGCATTGGGATCGGTCAGGGTCGCCACCCCACTGGTGAGCTCGGCGGCAGCCGCCACTTCGGCGGCGCGCAGTGCCGGGTCGGTGGCGTCGTAGAGCATCTTGTCGAACATCACCGTGTAGTGGCCGGGATGGTCGAGCGCGAACTGCACGTAAGCCCGTGCTGCGTGGGCGAATTCGGGCCGGGCGCCACTGAGCGCCGCAGCAAGCAAGGTGAAACCTTCGGTGGCCAACGCGGTGAACAACCCCCGCCGGTCGGTGAAATGGTGCGCAGGCGCCGCGTGCGACACCCCGGCCACCCGGGCCAACTCCCGCAACGAGATGCCGTCGGCCCCGCGCTCTGCGACCAGGGCGGCGGCCTGCGCCAGGATGACGGACTTCAGGTCGCCGTGGTGGTAGCTCTGCCGGGCCATCCACCCACCCTATCTTGACACTGGCTAGTTTTGGTCTATCGTCAATCTAGTCAATGGCTAGATTATGGAGGCGCAGCTCATGGCCGTTCTTCTCGCTCTCGTTCTCGGCAGCTTGACTGCCCGCGTCGCCGGCTGGCTCGGGGTCAGTTACGTGAACAGCTGGCCCAGCGCCGTCGCCGTCGGCCTGGCCCTCATGTTCGTCATGACCGGCGCCGCCCACTTCGCCGCGGGCATGCGGCGGGACATGATCGCGATCGTCCCGCCGCGGCTGCCGTCGCCGGCACTGCTGGTGACCGTCACCGGCGTGCTGGAACTGCTCGGCGCAGCTGGGCTGCTGTTCCCGCCCACCCGCGTCGCGGCGGCCATCTGCCTGTTCTTGTTGATGCTGGCCATGTTCCCGGCCAACATCTACGCGTCGCGGATGCCCGATGCGCCGGCATCCATGACGTCGGACCTAGGCGTGCGCTCCGTCGAGGAGGTCGTCTACCTGGCCGCTGCCGTATTTGTCGCGGTCGGCGGTGGCTAGCACCCAGGCGTACTGGAACGCGGCTTCCTTCCACCGTTCGTAGCGCCCACTGGTGCCACCGTGCCCGGCAGCCATCTCTGTCTTGAGCAAGACGGGATGGTCGTCGGTCTTGGTACTGCGCAGGGCCGCAACCCATTTGGCCGGCTCGACGTAGTACACGCGGGTGTCGTTCAAAGACGTCATCGCCAGGACGCTCGGGTAGTCCTGGGCCGTCACGTTCTCGTACGGCGTGTAGGACTTCATGTAGTCGTAGACATCCTTGTCCGCCAACGGATTACCCCACTCGTCCCATTCGGTGACGGTGAGCGGCAGCGACGGATCGAGGATGGTGGTCAGCGCGTCAACGAACGGCACCTGCGCCAGGATGCCCGCGAACAACTGCGGCGCCATATTGGCCACCGCACCCATCAGCAGGCCGCCGGCGCTGCCACCGAGGGCCACCAGATTCTCCGGACGGGTGACCCCGGTGGCAATCAAATGCTCTGCGGCACTGATGAAGTCGGTGAAGGTGTTCTTCTTCTCCAGCAGCTTGCCGTGCTCGTACCAACCACGTCCCAGCTCTCCGCCGCCGCGGACGTGGGCGATGACGAACACCATGCCGCGGTCCAGCAGAGACAGTCGGGCGATGGAGAAGCGCGGGTCTTCGCAGGACTCGTAGGCGCCGTAGCCGTACAGCAGCGCCGGCGCGGGCGTCGGGGCGCCGACCCGCTGGATGATCGACAGCGGCACCTTCGTGCCGTCGGGGGCCACCGCCCAGTCGCGGCGCTCCAGGTAGTCCTCCGGCCGGTAGTCGCCGAGAACGGGCTGCTCACGCAACAGGATTCGCTCGCCGGTGGCCAAGTCCAGGTCGTAGATCCGCACCGGGATGACGAACGACGTCGCACCAATCCGCAGCCGCGGCGACGACCAGTTCGGGTTACCCGACAGCCCGACCGACATCAGCTCGGACTCGAAGGTGATGTCCTCGGTCTCGCCGTAGCTGCCCTCGGAGTCGAACGGCCACAGCTGAATTCGGGGCAACGCCTCGCTGCGGTAGCTGATCACCAAGCGATCCGCGAAGGCGTCGACGCCGTCCAGGCGGACATCGTCGCGGTGCGCAATCAGGGTCCGTGCCTGCTCCAGGCTAGTCAGCGGGGTGTCGGACACCGCCATATCCACCAACGCGAAGTTCTCGGCGCCGTCGTTGTGCAGGATCAGGAATCGGTCCTCGCCGGCGACCACCGCATGCTCGACCGAATACTCGACTGAGTCCTTGCGCGGCCACACCACCGCGAACTCGGCTTTGGAGTCGGTGGCGTCGGCGTAGTGCACCTCGGACGTGACGGCGCTGCCCGCGGCGATAAAGACGTACTTGTCGCTGCGGGTGCGTCCCACCCCGACCCAGAAACGCTCGTCGGATTCGTGGTGCACCTTCTCGCCGGGCAGCCCGGAACCCAGCCGGTGCCGCCACACGGTGTCCGGCCGCCACGCATCGTCGACCGTGACGTAGTACAGCGTCCGGTTGTCAGCCGCCCAGGTACCACCGCCGCCGATGCCGACGATCTGGTCGTCGTACAGCTCGCCGGTGCGTAAGTCCTTGAATTTCAACGTGTATCGCTCGTCACCGACGGTGTCGACGGAGTACGCGAGGATGTTGGCGTCAACGCTGACGGTAGCCAGGCCCAGCGAGAAGAAGTCGTGCCCTTCGGCCTCGATGTTCTCGTCGAGCAGCACCTGCTCGCCGGGGACCTCGGTGTGCTCGTCGAGCTGCGGCGGGGTCCAGTCGCCGGGATCGCTGATGGGGCACCGGCAGTGCACGCTGTACTGCTTGCCCTCGAAGCTGCGGGCGTAGTACCACCAGTCGCCGCGGCGGGTGGGCACCGAGAGATCAGTTTCCTTGGTGCGGGCCTTGATCTCGTCGAAAATCTTCTGCCGCAACGGTTCCAGCGGCGCGGTGATCTCCTCGGTGTACGCGTTCTCCGCGTTCAGGAGCGCGAGCACTTCGGGATCGTTCTTGTCGCGCATCCACTCGTACGGGTCGACGAACACGTCACCGTGATGTTCGCGGCGGTGCTCGACCTTCTTGGCGAGAGGAGGCTCATGCCCTGGCTGTTGATTCACTCGGCGAGCCTCGCTCATGCGCCGAACCACTCAGCGAAGCGGCGACCCGAAATGCGTTCGTACGCCTCGACGTACCGGGCCCGGGTGGCCTCGACGATGTCGTCAGGCAGCGCCGGCGGCGGGGCGTCGCCGGCGCGGTCCCAACCGGATTCCGGCCCCGTCAGCCAGTTCCGCACGAACTGTTTGTCGAAGCTCGGCTGCACGACGCCTTCGGTGTAACCGTCGACGGGCCAGTACCGGGACGAGTCCGGCGTCAGCACTTCGTCGGCGAGTACCAGCCCGCCGTCGGCGTCGACACCGAACTCGAACTTGGTGTCCGCCAAGATGATTCCCTTGGTCAGTGCGTGCGCGGCCGCCGCGTTGTAGACCTTGAGGGTCTCGTCGCGCAGCTGCGCGGCCCGCTTGGTGCCCACCAGCCGCTCGACGGCATCGAAGGCGATGTTCTCGTCGTGCTCACCGATCTCGGCCTTGGTCGCCGGCGTGAAGAGCGGCTCGGCGAACCGGCTGGCCTCGGTCAGCCCGGCGGGCAGGTCGATGCCACACACCTGACCAGTCTTGCGGTAGTCGATCAGTCCCGACCCGGTCAGGTAGCCGCGGGCCACGCACTCGACCGGCATCATTTCCAGGCTGCGCACCACCAGCGCACGGCCCAGCACCTCCGCCGGGATGCGCTCGTCGTCGGCAGGACCGGCGAGGTGGTTGGCGGTGCCGAGCTGCTCGGCCAGGTATTCGAAGAAGAAGACGCTCATCGCGGTGAGCACCCGGCCCTTGTCCGGGATCTCGCTGTCCAAGACGTAGTCGAAAGCCGAGATCCGGTCCGAGGCGACGAACAGCAGGTGCTCGTCGTCGATGCGGTACAGATCGCGAACCTTGCCGCTGGTCAGATGCCGGTATTCGGACAAAGCTGGACGCATCGGACCACCCTATCTGTTGGGATGGCTGGCATGAGTTCGCGCTACGTGCCCTACGCCCGCACGCCCGGCCGCCTGTTCGCCCAGCTGACCAGCGACGTCGTCGCAGTGGTGTGGTTCGCGATCTGGGTGTCGGTCGGCGTCGCCGTGCACCACGCCATCGCGACCATCGCCGACGTCGGGCGCCAGCTCCACGACGGCGCCGGCGGCGTCGCCCACAGCCTGTCGTCCGCAGGCCACAATGCCGACGGGATTCCCCTGATCGGGAAGGCATTCGGGGCTCCGCTGCGGTCGGCCGGCAGCGCTGCGACCGACATCGCCGGAGCCGGCGACAGCCTGAACAGCACGGCCAGCTGGCTCGCCTGGGTACTGGCGCTGGCGGTGGCGCTACCGCCGATCCTCGCGGTGGCGATGCCGTGGCTGGTGTTGCGTATCCGGTTCTTCCGCCGCAAATGGACGGCTGTCACCTTGGCATCGACCGACGCCGGCGAGCAGCTGCTCGCGTTCCGCGCGCTCGCCAATCGACCGCTGGCCAAGCTCACCGAGGTATCCGACGACCCCGTGACCGCCTGGCGCTCCCACGACACCATCGCCATCCGAAAACTCGCAGCACTGGAGTTGCGGTCCGCCGGCCTGCGCCCGGCCCGACCTGAAACGTCATAGCCCGACTCGCCGGGCGCACCCTTGCCTAACCCCGCGGGTCGTTGATTGACTGGGGGTGCTTGGTCATCTACTCGCGGAACCAGCAATCCCGCGAGTCCTTGACCCGTTTCATCGCAGCTGCCGTCCGGGCCCGGCAATGACGCCGTCCAACCTCAGCCTGAATCCGAAAATATCGGGTCCGGCGAACCAAACCGCATCCCACATACGTGTTCTACACGTCGCGCTCGTCTCCAGACCGTCGCTGTGGCCGGTCGGGGAACGCCGACGCGACCACTGTCTGATGTCAGAAGAGGCCAGCTATGGCGGACAAACTCCAGCCGAAATTTGCGGACATCCAAGCCCACTACGACCTGTCGGACGACTTCTTCCGGCTGTTTCTCGACCCCAGTCAGACGTACAGCTGCGCGTACTTCGAGCGTGACGACATGACGCTCGAACAAGCCCAGATGGCGAAGATCGACCTGGCGCTGGGAAAACTCGGACTCACCCCGGGGATGACGCTGCTCGACATCGGCTGCGGGTGGGGCGCGGCGATGCACCGTGCAATCGAGAAGTACGACGTCGACGTCGTCGGCCTGACGCTGTCCAAGAACCAGGCCGCACACGTCGAGGAACTGCTGAACGGGTTGGGCAGCTCACGTTCCCGCCGCGTGCTGCTGGAAGGCTGGGAGCAGTTCGGCGAACCGGTTGACCGAATCGTGTCCATCGGCGCGTTCGAGCACTTCGGGCACGAACGTTATCCCGCCTTCTTCCAGATGGCCTACAACGCCCTCCCGTCCGACGGCGTCATGCTGCTGCATACCATCTGCGGCTTCGACCCGCGCCAAGCCGTAGAACTCGGTATACCGCTGACCTTCGAACTGGCCCGGTTCATCAAATTCATCACCACAGAGATCTTCCCGGGCGGTCGACTGCCGACGACCGAGATGGTCAAACAGCACGCCACCACAGCCGGATTCACGGTGACCCGGGTGCAATCGCTGCAGCTGCACTATGCCCGGACGCTGGACCTGTGGGCCGAGGCGCTGGAAGCACATCGCGATGAGGCGATCGCGATACAGTCCGTAGAGGTCTACGACCGGTACATGAAATATTTGACGGGCTGCGCCAAGGGATTCCGGCTACGTCAGGTCGACGTCAACCAATTCACCCTCGAAAAGTAGGCGGACCCCGGCGAGGGCTAGGGGTGCGCATGAATTGTCACCCAGGCCTTCGGCGTGGGTGCCTGGTTGCCTGGCAGCTCCCACGTCTGGGTGGCCCCCACGGTCATGCCCCCGACCGACGGTTGTTCGTATGTGTCGTGGAACGCCGAGTACCCTGTTGTGACATCCGGCCGGGACTCGTCATTGCCACTCAGACTAAACCAACCCGAAACTGCAACGGCGCCAATACCTATCGCGCACATGACTTTACGGACCCTCGCCGAGGCCTCCATGCGATGACGCGCTAACCGGTAAAACACACATCCACTATGGTTTTCCGGCGCCGCTCAGTACATGAACCATGAGAGCGGTATCTGGCTTAATCCGGGGACTAGCTGATACTGACCCTCAGGTGCCGCAGCCCGGTGTGCCGGTTGCTGCGGGTCCACTCGGGCGGCCCGATGATCTCGATATCGCGGAACCGGGTTAGCAACTCCTCGAACAACACCCGCAGCTCCAGCCGCGCCAGGTTGGCGCCCAGGCAGTAATGCAGACCCTGACCGAAACCCAAGTGCGGGTTGGGTTTCCGGGTCACGTCGAAGGTCATCGGATCCGCGAACACCAGCTCGTCGCGATTGGCCGAGCCCTCCCAGACCACCACTTTCTGCCCCGCTTCGATATCGCACCCGCCGAGCGTTACGGCACGTGTGGCGGTGCGCCGCTTGGACGGCGACGGCGACGTCCAGCGCACCATCTCCTCGACGCCGGTCGGCAGCAGCGATCGGTCCGAGCGCAGCAGCGCCAGCTGAGAAGGGTTCTCGCACAACGCCAACAGCCCGCCGGCCACCGAATTCCGAGTGGTCTCTGCACCCGCACTGAACAGCAGGTTGAAGAACAGATACACCTCGATGTCCGATACGTCAGGCGCGTTCGCGACCACTGAGAGCATGTCGTCGGTCGGTTCCGTGCGCTTGGACGCGATCAGATCCATCCCGAAGGTGTACATCCGCGAGCTGGCTTCCTCGACCGACAACCGCGTGATCGCGGCCTTGCGCGCACCACCGAAATCAAAGCTCGGCTCGATGGCCTCGAACAGCCAATGCCGTTGCGACTCAGGGATACCCATCAAGGTGCAGATCATCTGCATGGGCAGCTCGGCGGCGATGTCGACCAGAAAGTCGAACGGCACACCCGGCTGCACCGCGTCCATCAGCACCCCGCAGCGCGCACGGAGGTCGTCCTCCACCCGCGCGATCATCCGCGGCGTCAGCCCCGACGACACCAGCCGCCGAATCTCCGCGTGCCGCGGATCGTCCATCATGTTCAGCACCTGACCGGCGATGGACAGGTCCTGGATGAGCGTCCCACCGAAAGGCCGCGTACCACCGGTGACAGACGAGTACGTCACAGGATCACGAAGCACCGCAAGGGTTTCCGCATAGGTGGCGACGGACCAGAAGCCCTCACCATCGGGAGTGTTCTCCGTGGGCTCGTGCCAGTACACCGGCGCTTCCGCACGGTGCCGGGCGAACAGCTCGTGCGGAAAACCGGACGCGAAGTTGTCGAGGTCGGTGAAATCAACCTCGGCCAAACTTCCCGCCAAGGTCACAGGATGGCGCCCGAGGTGTACTTGGCCGCCTCCGGATACTGCGCAACCAACCGGTCCACCGCAGCCACCACACCGTCGACCTGCTCGCCGGCGGCACCGCTGAAGGCCTGCTTGTCAGCCAGCGCCGCATCCAGCTCGACGCGGTCCAGCGGCAGTCGCGGATCGGCAGCCAGGCGATCCAAAAGATCTGGCTCCAAACCCTTTTCGCGCATCGCCAGGGCGACGGCGACCGCGTGCTCCTTGATCACTTCGTGCGCGGTTTCCCGGCCGACACCGGCGCGCACCGCTGCCATCAGGATGCGCGTCGTCGCCAGGAACGGCAGGTAGCGGTCCAGCTCGCGCTGGATGACGGCCGGGTAAGCACCGAACTCGTCGAGCACAGTCAGGAACGTCTCGGTCTGCCCGTCGATGGCGAAGAACGCGTCCGGCAGCGCGACGCGGCGCACCACCGAACAGAAGACGTCACCCTCATTCCATTGCGCCCCAGCCAGTTCCGCGGTCATGGACCCGTAGCCGCGCAGCACCACCTGCAGGCCGTTGACGCGCTCGCACGACCGCGTGTTCATCTTGTGCGGCATGGCCGACGATCCGACCTGCCCAGGTGCGAAGCCCTCGGTGGCCAGTTCGTGGCCGGCCATCAGGCGGATGGTGTGCGCGAACGACGACGGGCCGGCACCCACCTGAATCAGCGCAGACAGCACGTCGTGGTCCAGCGACCGCGGGTATACCTGCCCCACCGACGTGAAAACCTCTGTAAATCCCAAGAATTCGGCGACCCGACGCTCCAGGTCGGCCAGTCGCGAGGCGTCGCCACCGAACAGGTCCAGCATGTCCTGCGCCGTCCCCATGGGGCCCTTGATGCCGCGCAGCGGATAGCGGTCGATCAGCTCGCGCAGCCGGGTCAACGCGATCAGCGTCTCCTCGGCGGCCGAGGCGAACCGCTTGCCCAGCGTGGTGGCCTGCGCCGCCACGTTGTGCGACCGGCCGGCCATCACCAGGTCGCGGTACAGCGCGGCCCGCTCGGCCAAGCGCGCCACCACCGCGACACCATGCGAGAACACCAGCTCCAGCGACTGCCGGATCTGCAGCTGCTCGACGTTCTCGGTGAGGTCGCGGCTCGTCATGCCCTTGTGGACGTGCTCGTGGCCGGCCAGCGCGTTGAACTCCTCGATGCGGGCCTTGACGTCGTGCCGGGTCACGCGTTCCCGCTCCGCGATGGACCCCAGGTCAACCTGCTCCAGCACGCGTTCGTAATCGGCCACCACCCCGTCGGGCACTGCCACACCCAGCTCGGACTGCGCTCGCAGCACAGCCAGCCACAGCCGGCGTTCGGCGACGATCTTGTTCTCGGGCGACCAGATGGCCACCATCTCGTCGCTGGCGTAACGATTGGCCAACACGTTGGGGATGCTCACGGCACTACAGCCTACTTAAAGGGCTACGCGGCGTTCTTGGTCGAAGGGGGCCAGTACGTCGATGACGTCCACCAGGGTGGCCCGGGCCGTGGCGCGGGGGCCGTCGCCCTCGCTCACCATAGAGGCCACCATCGCCCCGTCCACCGCGCAGACCAGGGCCGTTAGCAGCTCGGCGCGCACCGAGCGCCCGGACCGTTCCACCACCTCGGCGACGGCGTCGGAACGCTGCTTGAGAATGCGCCGCTGAACGTCGCGCAATCCGGGCTGACGAGCACAGGCGATGTACCGCTCATAGCGGGAGATCAACTGGTCGGACGCCCGCGTACTGTCGCCGACCAGCACGTCGACCAGCAGATCCGCGGTCGCGTCCGCACCGCGCCGACGCCGCGACAACGCCGAGACGCGGGTGCGCAGTTGCTGCGATTCGCTCTCCCCGACGTGCTCGACGGCCTTTTCGATGAGGTCGTCCAGCGAGGAAAAGTAGTACGTGGTGGAGGCCAGCGGCAGCCCGGCTCGGCGCGCCACCGCGCGGTGCCGAACAGCGTCGAAGCCACCCTCACACAGCAGCTCGGCGGCGGCGCTGACCAGCGCATACCGTCGCCGCTCCCCCTTCGGGGTGACTGCTGTCATCATCCTGTAAATGCTGCCAGCATTGGTCACGCAGTGATTACGATTTCACGTAATCCATTAGGCATTACTCAGGAATGACGCCCAGCGGCCGATGGCATGATGGCGCCCATGGCAGAGCTGACCCGACGCGCCGTCCTCCGTCTCGGAGCGGGCGCCGCAGCAGGGGCCGCCGGCGCGTTCGCGTTGGGGTCGACGTTGAACCGCCCGACCGTCACCGCGACGCCCGTGACGATGACGAGCGTCGGAGCGCCCCTCGCTCCACCCCCGCCGGTCGCGGATCCGGCCCCCACGTACGTCACCGGGTCGTTCGTCTCGCAGGCCCGCGGCGGCGTCTCCACCAACTGGGCCATCGCCCGTCCGCCAGGCCAGACCGCGCCGCTGCGGCCGGTGATCGCGCTGCACGGCAAGGGCAGTGACGCCGCGACGGTGATGGCCGGCGGCGTCGAGCAGGGCCTGGCCCAGGCCGTGGCCGCCGGGCTGCCGCCGTTCGCGGTGGTGGCCGTCGATGGTGGCGGCGGCTACTGGCACAAGCGGGCGTCGGGCGAGGACTCCGGCGCCATGGTGCTCGACGAGTTGATCCCCATGCTGGCTGGTCAGGGCCTTGATACCTCGCGGGTCGGCTTCCTGGGCTGGTCGATGGGCGGCTACGGCGCGCTGCTGCTGGGCGCCCGGCTGGGCGCGGCCCGGACCGCGGCGATCTGCGCCGTCAGCCCCGCGTTGTGGACGTCATCAGGAGGGACGGCACCAGGCGCCTTCGACGGTGCCGACGACTACGCCGCCAACTCGGTGTGGGGCCTGCCGGCGCTGGGGTCCATCCCGATCCGCATCGACTGCGGTGACAGCGACCCGTTCTACTCCGCGACCAAGCAGTTCATCGCCCAGTTGCCGCACGGCGCCGCGGGCGGCTTCTCACCGGGCGGGCACGACGGATCGTTCTGGAGCTCGCAGTTGCCGGCCGAGATTTCCTGGCTAGCCCCGCTGCTGGTCGCCTAGAGGCTGATGCGGCCCTCAGCGGCGGCGAGGCCGATGTCGGTGCGGAAGTGGCTGCCCGGCAAGCGAATTGACTCGATGATCCGGTAAGCCTCGGCCCGTGCGGCCGCCAGGTCAGCGCCGGTGCCCACGACCGACAGCACCCGGCCGCCGGAGGAGACGACGCTGCCGTCGGCCCGGCGGGTGGTGCCCGCGTGCAGTACGCCGGCGGCCTCGGAACCGGTGATCACGTCGCCGACGCGCGGCCGACCCGGGTAGTTCTCGGCAGCCACGACGACGGTCACGGCGGAGCCGTCGCGCCACTGCAGCTCACCGAAGGAGCCCAACGTTCCGGTGGCTGCGGCGTTCAGCAGCGCGCCCAGCGGGGTCTCCAGCAGCGACAACACGGCCTGGGTCTCGGGATCGCCGAAGCGGCAGTTGAATTCGACGACGGACGGGCCGTTGGACGTGATAGCCAGACCTGCGTACAGCAGCCCAGAGAACGAGCTGTCGCGTCGAACCAGTTCAGCGGCAACGGGTTTCACGACGTCGTCGACGATCTGGTCAACAACCGAGGCCGGTAGCCACGGCAGCGGCGTGTAGGCGCCCATGCCGCCGGTGTTGGGCCCGCTGTCGTTGTCGCCGACGCGCTTGAAGTCCTGCGCGGGCAGCAGCGGCACCACGGCCTCGCCCTCGACGACGCAGAACAGCGACACCTCGGGCCCATCCAGGAAGGACTCGAGCAGCACGGGGTGGCCGGACTCGAGAAGCTCCGCGGCATGGGCCCGGGCAGCCTCCCGATCCGCAGAGACGACGACGCCCTTGCCAGCGGCCAGGCCGTCGTCCTTGACCACCCAGGCGTGCTGCCCGGCGGGCGGCCCGAAGCGATCGAGAGCGGCATCGAGGTGAGCCGGGTTGTCGACGATCTCGCTGGTCGCGGTGCGAACCCCGGCAGCAGCCATGACGTCCTTGGCGAACGCCTTGGAGCCTTCGATGCGGGCTGCGTCCTTGCTCGGACCGAAGCACGCGATACCGGCCGCCCGCAGCGCGTCGGCCACGCCGAGCACCAACGGCACCTCGGGCCCGATCACGACCAGGTCCGCGGCCAGCTTCTTTGCCAGCGCGACCACCTCGTCGGCAGCGGTGATGTCGACGTCGTGTTGCTCGGCGACGGCGGAGGTACCGGCATTGCCGGGAGCGACGGCCAGGTAGTCCACCTGGGGGTCGCGGCTCAGGGCGAGCAACAGGGCATGTTCACGGGCACCAGAGCCGATCACGAGGACGCGCACAGCCACACCCTAATAGTTGGGCGACGCGCCCTAAACTGGACGGGCCCGACTCACGCAAGGAGGTCTGTACCGGTGGAGCCACTGGACGCCTTCCTGACCATGTGGGAGCGAGCGCGCGCCACGTTCGGCGAGGGCGTCCCGCACGATCGGACCGAGTTCGACAAAAGCGCGGACCTGCTCGGCATGCAGGACCAGGTCCGGGCTGCGGCTCCGGGAGCGCACTGGACCGGCGCGGCAGCGGATATGTACTCGGACGCCAACGACAAGCACGTCCAGGCCCTCGGTCGGCTGGCCGACATCGACAAGCGCATGGGCGACGAGCTCGAGCGGTCCGCCGATGTCGTCAACGGCGGCCGTAACGAACTCGACTCACTGAAACAGTGGGTGACCGACCTTGCCGACGAAGCCAAGAAGACCCCGACCGCCGCCGCTGACCACGCGTTGTGGTCAGGGATCGCCAAGGCCAGCGGCGACGTCGCCGACATCATCCAGCGCTCGCACACCGACCTGTCCGGGGTCGCCGGACGCATTCAGGGTCTCGACGGCGAGTTCAGCGACTTCTGAGGCCTGGCCAACGTTGACTGCGACCCTACGCACTGACTTACTCGACTTTTTGCGACGTCGGTTCACAGTCAATGAAGAAGTCAGCTGCTCTAGAGCACCGTCAGCGGCAGGGACTTTCGCTCCTCGAAGACCCAGGCCGCCCCGCTGCTGACCTTGCACACCGAGACCTCACCCAATTCCTTTGCCGGAGTGTCGGTTTCGACGAACCGCACGGTCCAATCCGTCAAGTCGCCAGAGATTTCCGCACGCAGCACCGGGTTGACGGCCGTGGCGACCGCCTGCAGCGGCAGGTCGGACTCCGGCGACACCAGCGCGATCCAGGCGTCGTCCTCGTGAGCCGGTGACGGATGTACGTGCACCGCTTCGTCCGAAATATCAACGGAGACATAGGCCGCCGGGTTCAGCAACGGGTGCAGCTGTAGTACCCGCAGCGCACCGGCGGCATCCGCCGTCAACCCCAAGGCCGCCCGAATCCGTTCAGCTGCGACCCCCGCGATGCCGATCAGCGACTTGGTCCGGATGGACCGCTCCTTGTCGACGTCCCCGCCGCACCGGGCCCGGACTGCCAGCGCGTACGACAGCATCAGCAGGTGCATCTGCAGACAGACTTCGTCGGCGATCCGCACCAGCGCAGAGTGCGAGAAGTCGCTGAAGTCGACGTCGCTCATCAGCGCGCCGGAGTAGTCGGCTTGGCCTTCGTCGGATGGGTCGATGTTGTCGAGCTCGCACCGGTAGGCATTGCTGGCACCGACGATGTCGAGCTGCGGAATGAAGCCGACCTCTGGATAGGACTCGTCGATGGTGACGGTCCACGCGCAGGCCGGCTTTCGGTCCGCCGGCACGCGCGGCGGGCGGTGGATGGGCCGGACCTGGCAGCGCCGGTTGGTCGCCAGCGCCGTCGCATCGAACGTCGGGTCTTCGATGTCGTGGCACATGCCGCGCACGTAGTCCGGACCCATCGGCTCGACGTCCATGAGCGCGCCACAGTGGTCCAGGTGGAACTCGCCGTGCCAGCGGTCGTGCACGGTGTACCGGAAATCCATGAACTGCGGCGGCGCACCGATGTCGAGCTGCAGGCCCTTGAAGATCGTGATGACGTCCACGCCTTCGTATTTCAGTGCCTTCTGCATCCGCTTGGTATAGAGCGGGCTGGCCCCCGCCCACTCCTCGATGGCGACCTGAACCATGCTTTCGCGGCCGAATTCGACGATGCACCAGGCCATTCCGGAACGGTCGATGAGCTGGCCGATCAGCAGCAGCTCCGGCACCAGCACCGCGAGTTCAGCACGCGACAGCGAGGCGTACCTACTTGTTGTCAAGGCTTCCCCCGGAATGCATCTTCACCGCGGCGTTGACGTTGGCCTCGCGGTCCTCGCCCTGACCTTGCTCCGCGGCCTTCTTACGCTGCTTCGCCACCTTGGTGACGACGCCGTCGAGCTTGGACCCCAATGGGAAGCCGAGGTAGTGCGTCAGGAAGATGGCCATCTCCTTCAGCTCATCCTCGGTGAACTCTTCGTTGGCCAGCGCGGCGTTGACCTGAATCTCAGCGAGTTCCGAAATGCCCAGGGCGGTAACGCAGGTCAGCGTCATCAGCCGCTTGTCCCGCATCGACAGCCCGGGGCGAGACCAGATGTTGCCGAACAGGTGGTCGGCGGTCAGCGCGAAGTAATCGCCGGGCATGTCCGGCATCGCCCAGCCGTACACCTCGTTCATCTTCGCCAAGCCTTTGGCGCGCAGCTCGTCCATCATTGCTCCTTCGTGTGCGGTACGCCGAGACCGTCGGCGATATTGGCCAGTGCCAGCTCGGCAAGTGGAAGGTCGACTCCCACAGCGGAACCCAGGCCAAGCGCCAGCGACAGATCCTTCTCCGCCAGGCCCCGGGTGTGGACGAACATGTTGTAGAGGAAGTGGTCGGGCGAAAGCGGTTTGGTGTCGTCGCGCGCCATGATCGCGCCGGCGCCGCCGGTCTGGGCATCGCTGTGCCGCACCACACGCCCCAGCTTCTGCAGGTCGATGCCCGACGCTTCAGCCAACTTCTGCGCCTCGCATGCGGCCGCAAAGCCGATGAAGGTCAGCATGTTTCGGGCCAGCTTCATCCGGGTTCCGGCCCCCGGTTCGCCGGCGCGAACCACCATGGAGGCCCACTGTTTGAATACCGGCTTGACCGTGTCGTACGCCGCGTCGTCGGCCCCGACCATGACGGCCAGCTCGCCCTTGCTCGCGGCGCCCGCGCCACCGCTGACGGGCGCGTCGACGATGCTGATTCCCTTGGGCTGCAACTGCTCAGCCAATTCGACGGCGGTGTTCGGCTCGATCGTGGAATGGATCGCGATCACGGTGCCCGGCTTGGCGTGGTCGGCGAGCTGCCCGACGACGTCGCGCACCTGCTCGTCATTGAGTACCGTCACGCTGATGACGTCGGCCTGGGCGACCTCAGCGATGCTCGATGCCACCGTGGCCCCGAGTTCCGCGAACGGCGCCACGGCCTCGGCGCGCATGTCGAAAACCACGAGCCCGCCGGGCCATTCAGCAAGCCGGGTGGCCATCGGGGCACCCTGGTTGCCGAGGCCGATATAGCCGACTGTCAGGTCCGTCATGAGCGGATGATCTGTCCGCCGTCGACATTGAAGATCTGCCCAGTGATCCAGCTGGCCTCGTCGGACAGCAGGAACATGCACATGCCGACCAGGTCTTCGGGGGTGCCCATCCGTGCCAGCGGGAAGGTCTGGATCATCTGCTTCACGATGGCCTGTGGGGTGGTGGTGCGGTTGGCCTCGGTGTCGATGGGTCCCGGCGCGATCGCGTTGATGCGGATGTTGCGCCACCCCAACTCGCGGGACAACTGCTGTGTCAGCCCGTTGATACCGACCTTGGCCAAGCCGTAGAAGTTTGCGTAAACCCATGCCGCCGTGGAGGACTGGTTGACGATGGCCCCGCCGCCGCGCTTCTCCATGTGCGAGAACACCGCTCGGGTGCACACCAGCGCGCCGTCCTGGTTGACGCTCATGAATTTGCGGTAGTAGTCCCAGTCGACGGTGAGCAGGCCGTCGAGCTTCATGCCGCCGAAGATCGCGGCATTGTTGATCAGGTAGTCGATCCCGCCGAACTCCGCCACAGCCTGCGCGGCCATGTCGTTGGCCGAGTCGATGTCCGACACATCGACCCGCACAGCCAGCGCCTTGCCACCTTCTGCCTTGATGCCGGCGGCTACCTTCTCCGCGCCTTCGACGTTGATGTCAGCGATGACGACCGCGGCGCCTTCGCGCGCCAACGCCTCGGCATAGACCTGACCGATGCCGCCGCCCGCGCCGGTGACAATGCCGACCTTGTTCTCGAACCTGCCCATGATGTCCTCTCGTCTAATTCTTGTGAGCCAATGGTTTTGGGGCGCCAGAGCCGGCGTAGTGAATTAGGTGGCCAGCGTGGCGATGCACTTGGTCTCCAGGTACTCCTCGAACCCGGCGGTGCCCATCTCCCGGCCAATGCCGGACTGCTTGTAGCCGCCGAAGGGCGCGTCGGCGGAGTACCAGACGCCGCCGTTGACGTTGACGGTGCCGACGCGCAACCGGGCTGCCACGCCGGCCGCCCGCTGCGGATCGGCCGAGAACACCGTGCCGGACAGCCCGTACGGCGAATCGTTGGCGATGCGCACTGCGTCGTCGTCGCCGTCGTGGGCGATCACAGTGAGGACCGGGCCGAAGATCTCTTCCCGGGCGACGCGAGCCGAATTATCCAGTCCAGCAATGACTGTCGGTTCGATAAAGAACCCGGCATCCCGGTCGGCCGGACGCCCGCCACCGCACGCAAAGGTGCCACCCTCCTGGATGGCCAGGTCCAGGTAGCTCTGCACGCGGTCGCGCTGGCGCGCCGAGATGACTGGGCCGCAGACGGTCCGGGGGCTAGACGGGTCGCCAGGCTTGATGCCGCCCATCGTCCCCGCCGCGGCTGCCACGGCCTCGTCGTAGCGGGCACGCGGCACCACCAATCGCGTGGTGATCGCACAACCCTGGCCGGCGTGCATCGAGGCGGTGAACGCCGCCATGGCGCAGGCACCGGCCAGGTCGGCGTCGTCGAGCACCAGGAACGCCGACTTGCCGCCGAGTTCCAGGAACACCTTCTTGATGGTCACGGCGGCGTCGGTCATCACGGCGCGCCCGGTGCCGGTCGATCCGGTGAACGAAACCATGTCCACCCCAGGGTCTTTCGACAGCAGGGCGCCGACGCCGTGGTCGCTGGAGGTGACGATGTTGACGACGCCCGCCGGGAAGTCGGTGTGCTCGGTGATCAGCTCACCCAATACCGCGGCCACCCACGGGGTGTCGGGTGCGGGCTTGAGAATGAGGGTGTTGCCCGCCGCCAGCGCCGGGCCGACCTTGGCCAGGTTGATCTGGTGTGGGAAGTTCCACGGCGTGATCGCGCCGACGACGCCGACGGCCTCGCGCGCGATGGTGCGGTTGGTCGGAATCCCTTGCGGCGTGGCATGTCCCAGATCAGTGGTCCATTGGTAGCGCTCCGCCGTGTCCGCCGCGAAGCTCAGGTCTTCGACTGGGCCGTCCAAATGCGCACCGGCCGTGAGCATTCGGGGCGCCCCGACCTCGGCGATGGTTAGTTCGCGCAATTCATCACTGTGGTCCCGCATGGCCTGCTGCAACTGCCGCAGGCAGCGCACCCGCAGTTCGACATTGGTCGACCAGTCGGTCTCGTCGAAGGCCCGGCGGGCGGCGCCGATGGCCGAACCCATGTCCCCCACCGTCGCGTCGGCCGCCACGCCGAGGACTTCCTCGGTCGCGGGGTTGACGGTCGGGAACGTGCCACCCGAACCCGGCACCAGTTTGCCGTCGATGAGAAGGCGACTTTCGCGATCACCCAGCAAGGTCATCTGCACTCCTGCGGTTTCTGGACAGCTGTCCGACAACGTTCAGTCGAACCATAACCTCAGCGCCCGCCGACTAGCAAGGGTCTGGCCACATCAGCCGCGCACTCAGTGGCAAACACCGGTGATTACCTCCGTCTTTGGCGCAGTATCTTGCCTACATCAAGCACCATCGTCTAGCTTGGACATGTGTCCAGCGAAGCAGTGGCCGCAGTCACAGATACCGGCCAAGAAGCGGGCGAGGCGCCCCGCAACCGCCGCCAGGAGGAAACCTTCCAGAAGGTTCTGGCCGCCGGCCGGGAGATGCTGCGCGAATCGTCCTACGCCGACCTGACGGTGCGCGCCGTCGCGGCGCGGGCCAAGGTCGCGCCGGCAACCGCCTATACCTATTTCTCGTCCAAGAACCACCTCATCGCCGAGGTGTACCTGGACATGGTTCGGCAGGTGCCGTACTTCACCGACGTGAATCAGCCGAGGGTCAGCCGCGTCGAGCAGGCGCTGCGCAGTCTTGCGTTGGTCGTGGCCGACGAGCCCGGGGTTGCGGCCGCCTGCACCACCGCGCTGTTGTCGAGTGACGACGACACCGTCCGTAAAGTGCGCGACCGGATCGGTGGCGAAATCCACCGCCGCATCCGCTCCGCCGTGGGCCCCGATGCCGATCCTCGCCTGCTATCTGCCCTGGAGATGACGTACTTCGGCGCGCTCGTCAACGCCGGCAGCGGCGCCTACACCTATCACCAGATCGCCGACCGACTGGCCTACGTCGTCGGGCTCATAGTGGGAGACAACGCATGACAGCCAATGTGGAGCTGCTGATCGATCCCTACAGCTACGACTTCCACGAGGATCCGTATCCGTATTACCGACGGCTGCGTGACGAAGCGCCGATCTACCGCAACGACAAGCTCAACTTCTGGGCCCTGTCCCGGCACGACGACGTGCTGCGCGGCTTCCGGAACAGCACCGCCCTGTCCAACAAGCACGGCGTCTCGCTGGACCCCATCTCGCGTAACGACGAGGCCCACCGCGTGATGTCCTTTCTGGCCCTTGATGATCCGGCGCATCTACGGCTGCGCACTCTGGTCTCCAAGGGCTTCACGCCGCGACGCATCCGCGAGCTGGAGGGCCGCGTCACCGAGATCGCGGTCCGGCATCTCGATGAGGCGTTGCAGAACAACAGCTTTGACTACGTCGACGATTTCGCGGGCAAGCTACCCATGGACGTCATCAGTGAGCTGATGGGCGTCCCCGAAGAGGACCGCGTCCGCATCCGGGCCCTGGCCGACGCCGTCATGCACCGCGAGGACGGGGTGGCCGACGTACCCGCCTCCGCCATCGCGGCATCCGGTGAGCTGTTGATGTACTACGCCGACATGGTCAAGCAGCGCCGCAAGAACCAGAGCGACGACCTCACCTCGGCACTGGTCGAGGCCGAGATCGACGGCGACAAGCTCACCGACGACGAGATCATGGCGTTCCTGTTCCTGATGGTGGTCGCCGGCAATGAGACGACGACGAAACTGCTTGCCAATGCGGCCTATTGGGGACACAGGAACCCCGACCAGCTGGCCCCCGTGTTCGACGACCACGAGCTGATCACACCGTGGATCGAAGAGACGCTGCGCTACGACACGTCCAGCCAGCTTCTGGCCCGCGCGGTCGTCGAAGACCTCACGTTCTACGACACCACGGTCCCTGCAGGCGACGTGCTGGTGCTGCTGGCGGGCTCCGCCAACCGTGACGAGCGGGTGTTCGACAACCCCGACGAGTACCGCATCGGCCGCGACATCGGTTCGAAGCTGGTGAGTTTCGGCAGCGGCGCCCACTTCTGCCTCGGCGCGCACCTGGCCCGGATGGAAGCCCGGGTCGCCTTGACCGAATTGTTCAAACGTATCCGCGGCTACGAGGTCGACGAGGACAACTCCGTCCGCGTGCACTCGAGTTCCGTACGAGGATTCGCCCATCTCCCGATCACAGTGAAGGCACGCTAAATGGCCCGTTTTGAACCCCATCCCGCCCGTCGACCTGCCATCGTGGCCGGCGCGTCGTCGGGCATCGGCGCCGCGACGGCGACCGCACTTGCCGCCCGCGGCTTCCCGGTCGCGCTCGGTGCGCGCCGGGTGGAGAAGTGTCAGGAGCTCGTCGACCAGATCAAAGCCGATGGCGGAGAAGCGATTGCGCTGCCGCTGGATGTCACCGACAGCGCGTCGGTTGAGCACTTCGTCGCCAAGGCCACCGCGGCCCTCGGCGATATCGAGGTGGTGGTCACCGGGGCCGGTGACACCAACTTCGGTCGGCTGCACGAGATGAGCACCGACGAGTTCGCCGAGCAGCTGCAGATTCATCTGGTCGGCGCCAACCGGATGGCCCGCGCCGTCCTCGACGGCATGATCGAACGCCGGCGCGGCGACCTGATTTTCGTCGGGTCCGACGTGGCGCTGCGGCAGCGTCCACACATGGGCGCCTACGGTGCGGCCAAGGCCGGGCTGATTGCCATGGTGACCAACTTCCAGATGGAGCTGGAAGGCACCGGCGTGCGCGCGTCGATAGTGCATCCCGGCCCGACCATGACGTCGATGGGCTGGAGCCTGCCGGCCGAGAAAATCGGTCCGGCCCTCGAGGATTGGGCCAAGTGGGGCCAAGCCCGCCACAGCTACTTCTTGCGCGCCGCCGACCTGGCCCGCGCCATCACGTTCGTCGCCGAAACCCCGCGCGGCGGATTCATCGCCAACATGGAACTCCAGCCCGAGGCACCGCTGACTGAAGCCAAGGACCGGCAGTCGCTCGCTCTCGGCGAGGAAGGGATGCCTGGACAATGACGATTACCACTGAGGTACAACGGGTTTCCGGCGGCGAGGCGGAGCACGGCCACCTCGAGGAATTTCGCACCGACCCCATCGGCCTGATGCAGCGCGTGCGCGACGAGTGCGGCGAAGTCGGCTGGTTCCAGCTCGCAGACAAGCAAGTGGTGCTGTTGACCGGCGCCGAGGCCAACGAGTTCTTCTTCCGCTCCAGCGACAGCGAACTCAACCAGGCCGAGGCCTACCCCTTCATGACCCCGATCTTCGGTGAGGGCGTGGTGTTCGACGCCGATCCCGAGCGTCGGGCAGAGATGCTGCACAACACCGCTCTGCGCGGCGAACAGATGAAGGGCCACGCGGCGACCATCGAGCGCGAAGTCCGGCGGATGATCGAAAACTGGGGTGACTCAGGAGAAATCGACCTGTTGGAGTTCTTTTCCGAACTCACCATCTACACCTCGACGGCGTGCCTGATCGGCCCAAAGTTCCGCAACCAGCTCGATTCCCGGTTCGCGAACTACTATCACCTGCTCGAGCGCGGCACCGATCCCCTCTGCTACGTCGACCCATACTTACCCATCGAGAGTTTCCGCATCCGCGACGAGGCCCGGGCCAACCTGGTCGAGTTGGTGCAGGAGGTCATGAACGGGCGAATTGCCAACCCGCCCACCGATAAGAGCGATCGGGACCTGCTCGACGTCCTGGTGTCCATCAAGGATGACGAGGGCAATCCGCGCTTCAGCGCCAACGAGGTCACCGGCATGTTCATCTCGCTGATGTTCGCCGGCCACCACACCAGCTCAGGCACGTCGTCGTGGACGCTGATCGAGCTGCTGCGCCACCCCGACTTCTACGCCAAAGTTCAGCAGGAGCTCGACGACCTCTACGCCGACGGCCAGGAGGTGAGTTTCCATGCGCTGCGCCAGATTCCGAATCTGGACAACGCGCTCAAGGAGACGCTGCGGCTACACCCGCCGCTGATCATCCTGATGCGCGTCGCGCAGGATGAGTTCGAAGTCGCAGCGCACCCGATCCACAAGGGCCAGATGGTGGCCGCCTCCCCGGCGATCTCCAACCGGATTCCCGAGGACTTCCCCGACCCCGACGCCTTCAACCCCGACCGCTACGAGAAGCCGCGCCAGGAGGACCTCCTCAACCGGTGGACCTGGATCCCGTTCGGCGCCGGCAAGCACCGCTGCGTGGGCGCGGCGTTCGCGCAGATGCAGATCAAGGCGATCTTCTCGGTTCTGTTGCGCGAGTATGAGTTCGAGATGGCTCAGCCCCCGGAGAGCTACCGCAACGACCACTCGAAGATGGTCGTCCAACTTGAGCGTCCCGCCAACGTGCGCTACCGGAAGCGCGGTTCGGCGGGCAGGAGCGCAGCGACCGGGGAAGTTGACTGAGATGAGTAGGTACAAAGTTGAAGTCGACCGTGACCTGTGCCAGGGCCACGCGATGTGTGCCCTCGAGGCGCCGGACTACTTCAACGTCCCCAAGCGCGGCACGGTCGAGATCCTCAACGAGACACCGCCCGACGAAGCGCGCGAGGAGATCGAGCGCGCCGTCGACGAGTGCCCCACCCAAGCCCTGTTCATTCGCGAAATCAGCTGACACCAAAGGACAAGACAATGACGTCATTCCCCCGCCAACAACTCGATGACTGGGTGCAGCGGTGGCTGCAGGTCAACCGCGACGCCGAGGCGGCCGGCGACTGGAAGCCCATGGCCGACTTCTACACCGACGACGCCACCTACGGCTGGAACATCGGCCCGAAGGAAGACGTCATGTGCCTGGGCAAGTCCGAAATCCGGGATATTGCTTTGGGTTTGGAGATGGAAGGCCTCGAAGGCTGGAAGTACCCGTACCAGAAGGTGGTCATCGACGACCAGCAGGGCGAGGTGGTCGGCTTCTGGAAACAGGTCGTGACCGACCCCGAAAACCCCGACGCGCCGGCGCAAGAGATCTACGGCATCGGCGGCAGCTGGTTCCGGCTGGAAAACGTCGATGGCGACCCCAAGATCGCGTGGCAGCGCGACTTCTTCGACTTCGGCCACGTCCAGAAGCTCTATCTGGACCTGATGACCGCCGGCAAGCTGTCCAAGGGCATGCAGCAGCGCATCCAGCGCAGCCTGGCCGGCGAGCAGCTGCCGGGGTACTACCCGTTGGGGGAATCTCCGGTCCCGATCTGGTGAAAACCGGCCAAGCAGTTGATTGGGGGTGGGTGTGACGAACCTAACTATTGCCTCTAGTGTGAGTGGAACAGGTTCTAGCGGAAGGCACATGCAATGAAGACAAAAGGTGCTCTCATCTGGGAGTTCAACAAGCCGTGGACGATCGAGGAGATCGAAATCGGCGACCCCGTCAAGGACGAGGTCAAGATCCAGATGGAAGCCTCGGGCATGTGCCACTCCGACCACCACCTGGTGACCGGAGACATCCCGATGGCAGGGTTCCCCGTCCTCGGCGGCCATGAGGGCGCCGGCATCGTGGTCGAGGTCGGCCCCGGCGTCGACCACATCGCGGTCGGCGACCACGTGGTGCTGTCCTTCATCCCGTCGTGTGGTGAGTGTCCCTCGTGTCAGGCGGGCATGCGCAACCTCTGCGACCTGGGCATGTATCTCTTGACCGGCACCGCGGTCTCCGACGGCACGCACCGCGTCCACGCCGCCGACGGCACACCGGTACTTCCGATGACACTGCTGGGCACGTTCAGCCCGTACATGGTGGTGCACAAGAGCTCGGTCGTGAAGATCGACCCGACCATCCCGTTCGAGGTGGCCTGCCTCGTCGGTTGCGGTGTCACCACAGGCTACGGCTCGGCGGTGCGCAGCGGCGACGTGCGCCCCGGCGACGACGTGTGCATCGTCGGTGTCGGCGGCGTCGGTACCGGCGCCCTGCAGGGCGCGCTGAATGCCGGTGCGCGCAACGTCTTCGTCGTGGATCCTGTTGAGTTCAAACGCGACAACGCCCTCAAGTTCGGCGCGACCCACGCCTACCCGGACATCTTCAGCGCCATGGCCGGCGTCGCCGAGGTCACCGAAGGCCGCATGGCCAGCAAGACCATCGTCACCGTCGGCGAGCTGCACGGCGAGGACATCGACAACTACCTGAACATCACCAGCAAGGGTGGCACGTGCGTCATTACCGCGGTGGCGAACATGGCCAGCCTGGACGTGAAGCTCAACCTGTCGATGCTGACGCTGATGCAGAAGCGTCTGCAGGGCACCATCTTTGGTGGCGGCAACCCGCACCACGACATCCCGTCGCTGCTGGCCATGTACAAGGCCGGCCGCCTCAACCTCGATGACATGGTCACCCGGCAGTACAAGCTGGAACAGATCAACGAGGGCTACCAGGACATGCTGGAGGGCCGCAACATCCGCGGCGTCATCCGGTACACCGACGCCGACCGCTGAGCGAGACGTTCTAACCCGAAACTGCATTCCGGCAGGAAAAGTTCGACTAACCGGCTGCCGGAATGCAGTTTCGGCATATCTACGTAAGGAAAACCCTTGTCCGAGAACCCAGTTGTCATCGCGTCACAGTCGTCGTGGCGTTGCGTGCAGAGTCACGACCGCGAGGGCTGGCTGGCCCTGATGGCCGACGACATCGTCGTCGAAGACCCGATCGGCACGTCCGTCACCAACCCGGACGGCACCGGCGTGAAGGGCAAGGAGGCGCTTGCTGCCTTCTACGACACCAACATCGGGCCCAACCAGCTGACGGTCACCTGCGAGGAGACGTTCCCGTCCAGCTCGCCCAACGAGATCGCCTACATCCTGGTGCTGCGCACCGAATTCCCCAATGGCTTCGTGGCCACCGTCCGCGGCCCCTTCACCTACAAGGTCAACGCCGAGGGGCTCATCACGAACCTGCGCGGCTACTGGAACCTCGAGGCCATGAAGTTCGAGGAGCCAGCCAATCAGGCCAATTGATTGTCGGCGTAGAACCGGGCCGCGCGTCGAATGGCATTCACCGTCGGCTCCGGTTCCCACCCCAACTCCCGACGTGCCTTGCTGTTGTCCGCCGGTGAGGTCACGTGCAGCAGGCGGGTGATCGTGAGCAACGGCGGCACGCGGCGCGGGCTCACCAGGCGTAGCGGCAGCGAGGCATAAGCCCCCGCATACATGGCAGCCTTGGGAACGCCGAATCGCGGTGGCCGAACACCGGTTTCAGCGGCCGTCGTCTCCAGGATGGTGCGCAGCGGCAGGTAGCTTTCCGAGATGATGTAGCGCTGCCCGACGCGCCCGTAGTCGGCGGCAAGGAGCAGTGCTCGCGCCGCGTCCTCGATACCCACCACCTCTGCGGCCGCCCCAGCGGCGTAGAACCGCATCTTGCCGAGCGCGGTGCGCGCGACCACCTCCCCGTGCGGCGTCGGCTGCCAATCCCGCGGTCCGTAGGTGTTCGACACGCACATCGCGACGGCAGGCAATCCGCGTTCACTGACAGCGTCCAGCACGAGTTGCTCTGCGGTGCGGCGTGATTGGACGTAGTCACCGCCTTTGTCCGCCCAATTGAACGGCGTCTCCTCGGTGACCGCGCTGCCGTCAGCGCTGACTGCGATGGTGCAGATGGTGCTGACGAACACGAACTTGTCCAGGTCGGCGGCCACCGCGATGTCCAGCACCCGGCGCAGGCCTTCGACGTTGGTTCGGAACAACGGGGCCGGGTCGGGCAGCATGGCCCGGGCATCGACGACGCAGTAAAAGACGACATCCCGGTCGGACATCGCGGCCCGTACGGCGTCGTCATCGAAAATGTCTCCGTAGCAACGCTCAACGTCGAGGTCGTCGATCCCCCGGGTCGAGCTGCTCTCCCGCAGCAGCACCCGGACGTCGTCGCCGCGCTCGACGAGCTGACGCGTCACATGGGAACCGAGGAAGCCACTGGCTCCCATGACCAGCGACTTGCGCGGTGCCATCAGGCGCGCGGTCCGACCGCCTGGCCGAGTAGGCGGTCCGGTTGCGACCACCACGGGGCGGCGTCGGACTCACCAATTCCGGTGATGTCGTTCGCCTCGACGAAGTACTCGTGCACCCGCGCCGGGTCGACGGCCGGTGCCCGCTTACCCCACTTGACTGAGAGGAAACCGCTGTCGCCCATCGACTTCTGGTGCAGCACATAGGGAGACATCGACCGCGCACCGCGGCCGACGGTGACGCCGCCGAACGTCCATGCGATGTACGGCAGCACCCGCCGCCAGTAGACCTGGCTGAACGTGCCACGTTCCCGGAGGATGTTCGTCCCCGGCATCACGCCCGGATCGAAATACGCCGCGGACATGTCGGCGGGCACCAGCCACCCCGCTGCTCGGGACAGGTAGAACAGGCCGAGCTTGGTGCGCGCGTAGGCCTGGACGCCGTCATCGCTGGGCAGGCACTGCTCCGCGAGCGGTTGCCACTCCGCGGTCTTCACCCGCGCCAGCCGCTGGAACAGGGTCTGCCTAATGGTCGGCGAACCGACGATCATGATGCGTGCCTGCTCGGCGAATAGCGGACTGAGCCGCGCCAGCAGCGCGTGCGGCCCGAAAAGGTTGGTGGCTACAGTCAATTCGATGCCGTCGACGCTGAGCTCCCGGGCGTCGTTGCGCAGCACCGCGGCATTGAGGACGACGGTGCTGAGGGGCGGGATGGCCCCGTCCGCCACCAGGCCGGCAATCTCGGCGGCAGCTGCACGCACGCTGTTCTGGCTGCCCTGGTCGCAGACCACGATGTGGGCGCGGCCGTCGACGACACGGTCACCGAGCATGCGCTTGAGTTCTTCGCCCCGTGCGACGTTGCGCACCAGAAGCACCGACGTCCAGCCCGGCTGCCCCATTACCCGCTGCGCCAGCCCGAGCCCCAACCCGGAGGTGGCACCGGTCAGCAGCAGACTTCGCGTAGCCATCTGATTCATTACCCGACTTCCGCTGGAACTGACGAATTGCTGGACGGCGCAGCCTCATTGAGGCCGATGCGGGCATGCAGGCGGGCCAGCGGCGCGGGTGCCCACCAGTTCGCCTTGCCCAGCATCACCATGACGGCCGGCAACAGCACGGTCCGGATCACGATGGCATCCACCAGGATTGCGACCGCCAGCCCGAAGCCGAAGATGCGCAGGAACGACACCTGTGAGGCCACCAGCCCGGCGAACGTGATCGCCATGACGAGTGCCGCAGCAGTGACGATCCGGCCGGTTCCGGCGAGGCCCAGGGCCACCGACTCACGACCAGCCGCATCAGACTTATCTGAGGCGAGCCAGAATTCGCGAATCCGGGCGATGATGAACACCTCGTAGTCCATCGATAGACCGAACGCGACGCAGAACATCAGCACCGGCATGGTCGACACCAGCGAGCCCACCACCGTGGTACCGAGGCCGCCGAGGTGGCCCTCCTGGAAGATCCACACCAATGCACCGAACGTCGCGGTGAGGGACAAGGCGTTGAGCACCAACGCTTTCAGCGGGATGATGACGCTGCCGCTCAGCAGGAACAGCAGGACGAACATCACCACGGCGATCAGCCCAAGCATGGTCGGCACTCGGGTGACGATGGCCTCGACGCCATCCCGGTTGGACTGTGCGGCACCGGTGAACAAGGGCGTCATGCCGGCCGGCGGCGGCACGGCGTGCAACCGGTCCAGCGCTTCATCGGATGCCGCGCTGAAGGGCACCGTCGTCGTGGTCACCGTGAGGAAGCTGGCATCGCTACCGGTACCGGCCTCGTGCCCAGCGGGCCCGACTGCACGCCCGCCCGCGTAGGTAGCCTCCGGCCCTGCCGCCGCCACCACGGTCGGCACCCTGGACAGCTCCGCCGCGTAGGCATCGATGGCGGCGTTGTCCCGCGAACCGTTGTCGTGCAACAGGACGATGTGCACCGGCAGGCCGGCGTCCTGAGTGAAGTCACTGCGGATGTGATCGCCCACCTGCCGGGCCGACGACGTGGTCGGCAGGATGCGGTCATCGGGGAAGCCGAACTTGATGTTGAGGAACGGCAGTCCGACGACGACGAGCGGAATGAGGGTGACCGCCGCCGCGACCCTCGGCCGGCGCATCACCGCGTGAGTCCAGGTATACCAGCGTGATTCGGTGAGCGGACCACGCTTGCCCGGCTTGCCGATCCGCGCGCCGGCGACCCGGATGGCGGCCGGCGTGATCACCAGTGCCGCGAGTGCGGCCATCGCCACCACCGACACTGCGCCGTACGCGAATGACCGCAGGAAGTACATCGGGAAGACCGCCATGGTCGCGAGACACAGCGCCACCGTCGCCGCTGAGAACACCACCGTGCGGCCGGCGGTGCGCATGGTGCGCCGCAACGCTTCCTCGGGATGGGAGCCGTCGCCGATCTCCTCTCGGTACCGGCTCACCAGCAGCAGCGAGTAGTCGATCGCCAGCGCCAATCCCAACGCCACTGCGAGGTTGAGCGCGAACACCGAGACGTCGACGAATTCGGCCAGCACCCGGAGGATGGCAACCGAACCCGAGATGGCGAACGCGCCGACCGCCAGCGGCACCAGGGCCGCGACCACCCCGCCGAACACCCACACCAGGACCAGGAACGTCAGCGGCAGGACGATCGCCTCACTGAGGGTCAGATCGTGCCGGCTCTGCTTGTTGACCTCGGCATACACCGAGCCGGGTCCGCCCGCGGAGATGGTGATTCCCGGATCCCGTTGACCGACATAACGTTCCACCAGTGCTGTGGAGTACGCGATGCCCGTCGTCTCATTGCCGTCCATGAAGGCGATGACCAGTGCCGAGTGCCCGTCCTTGCTCACCAGGCCGGCTGCGACAGGATCGGGAGCTTCGAACGGCGACAGCACCCGGGCAACGTGCTCAGTGCCGCGCAGCTCGGTGACCAACCTGTCCACCTGAGCCCGCAGAGGGGCGGCGGTCACCGGTACCCCCGGGTCTCTGGCCTGCACCAGCAGGTTGAGGTTCACGAAGCCACGGTGGAACTCTTCGGTGAGCACCTTGTTGGCCCGGTTGGACTGGGCATCCGGATCGGTGAATCCGCCCGCGCCGAGCATGTCCGCCACGGGCGCGGACAGTATCCCGAAGAGCGACATCAGCACGACCGTGGCGAGCAGAATCCGTTTGGGCGCGGCGATTACCGCGCGCGAGATCAGATCGAGCATCGTCGCGTCACGCAGCCGGAGGGAAGACGTTGAGCACGACGGCGGCTCCCAGGCCGCCCGCGCTGACGATGGCACCGGCGCCGACACCACCGCCACGGCGCTGCAGTTCGTTGATCAAGGTGCCCGCTACGCGGGTACCGGAGGCACCGTAGGGGTGGCCGAGCGCCAGGCCGCCGCCGTGCACGTTGAGCTTGTCACGGCAGATGTTCAGCGAGCGTTCGTAGGCGATGCCAATCGAGGCGTAGGAGTCGTGGACGTCGTACAGGTCGACGGCATCGACGCTGGTACCGGCAGTGTCCAGGGCACGCCGGGTTGCGGTGATCGCCGCCTCGGTGGCGCGCTCCGGCGCGGAGCCGACGATCGACCAGCCGACGATCTCGGCCAACGGGGTCAGGCCGTGCACGTCCGCAAAATCCCTGTCACAGATCATCATTGCGGCGGCACCGTCGGTGAGGCCCGTCTGATTGCCCGGCGTCACCGTGCAGTCCTCGCCGAGGAACGAGGTCAATGCGGAAAGGTTCGCCATGGTGAATTCGCGGCACGGGAGTTCGTCGGCGAAAACGGCTGTGCCGTCGACTGTTACGGCGACCTTCTCCACATCCAGCACGCCACCGTCGATGGCGTCGGAGGCCAGGGTGTGCGCGCGGGCAGACCATTCGTCGACCTCTTCGCGGGTGAGGCCGAACTTCCGGGCGGTGCCTTCGCCGAGGGTGCGAGCCAGGTCGAGGGCCGGCATTTCTCCGATACCGGGGTGCATCGGGGCGATCTTGGTGTCGGTGATGCCGGTGGCCGCGAATTGTGGACCAGCCAGCGGCGACGCCGACGGCGTGTTCAGGCCGCCAGCGATGACGCACTTGCCCATGCCCGCCTTGATGGTCGCCACCGCCTGATGCATCGCCAGCATTCCCGACGCGCACCACCCTCCGACCGCGACCGCCGGAGTGTCCAAGGGGAGCCCCATGTCCAGCGCCGAGTACCGGGCGATGCAGCCGCCGCCCTGCAGGACCTCGCCCATCACGATGTTGTCGATCCACTCCGGGTTGACGCCGGACCGGTCGATCACCTCGCGGATCACCGTGCTCGCGAGCTCGAACTCGGAAACGTTGGCCAGTCCGCCTACCAGCGAACGCGTGAACGGGGTTCGCGCGTACGCAACGACTACTGGATTGGTCAAGGTTCTTGCCCTCCTCGGCAACGTCGTCCACTTGCGGCACCGCGCAATCCGCGGACTGCTGAGAACTGTCGGGTGCGCGCGGACATAACGGCATGGCTGTTCTTCGTTGAGCTGATATCAGCAACTAACGGCAATAGTTTGTAGCACGCAATATCCGTGCGGCCTATATTTCGTTTAGCGTAAATATCGACGTCCAAGTGTTAATTATGAATTTAGCGAACTAGTTAGAACTTGTTGCAATTGTTACACCCCGCAACACCGAGCGTGAGCCCGTTCGCCACGGTAACCACGTTGCCGCGCAACCAATAACCGAGTTTCGGGCGACGTCGATTCATGCCACAAATCCATTCCCAGACTTCTCCCAGAAATCGGCGTCACCGACCACGCTGGCAAATCCTCGTCCACACTCACAGCAAACACTGGGCTCGACAGCATCCAGTGGAACATGTTCTAGTAGCGACATGCTCGACTTGACTGTGGACGCCATCAGCCCCGAGGAAGCAGAACGCCTTCGAGCCGTCTTCGGCCCCCTGACCGAATCGGTCCGCGAACTGATGGAGGCGACCGCCCGCAGCGACGTCGACGCCGATACCGTCGCGGCAGCGAAAGCCGAAATCGACTCGGCCACTGCGCGTTTGCGCTCCAAGCAGCTGGTGAAAACCTGGGGCCTGCGCTTCACCACCGAAGGCGAGTGGCTGCCGTGGACCAATGCCGTTGTGGGGCTGCGCAACCCGGTTGCACCACCCCTGACCGTCGTCCTCGAATCGACGGACTACGTCTGGTCCGAGTTCTCCCTCGGCGCCGCCTACGAGGGTCCGCCGAACCATGTGCACGGCGGCGTCTGCGCGATGATCCTCGACCACGTGCTGGGTGAAGTCGCATCAAACGATGGCACCACCCGGTTCACCGGCACCATAAATGTGCGGTACGTACGGCCCACCCCGCTGGGCAAGTTGCGGGCCGAAGCACGAATCGTCCGGACCGAAGGCTTCAAGGCCTTCGGGGTCGCCCACATCGCCGACGACCAGGGTGTGACCATCGAAGCCGAGGGCGTGTTCATCCAGCCCAAGTGGGCCCGCGGCTAGCATGGCGCGGTCGATCAACTCCGACGCCGCCAAGGACTGGCTCGGCGCGCACATTCCTGACCAGACCGGCCGGACCGTCCTGATCACCGGCGCCAACGGTGGTCTCGGCGCCGCCACCGCGCGGCACCTGGCGGGTGCGGGAGCCCAGGTCATTCTGGCGTGCCGCCGCCCTGCGCAGGCGGAAGCACTGGCCGCCGAAATCGGTCCTGCCGCACAGACTCTCAACGTCGACCTGGCCGATCTGGATTCCATCAAGTCGGCGGCGGCGGCGTGCGGATCCGTCGACGCGGTCATCGCCCTCGCCGGCGTGTGCCATGTGCCGTGGGGACTGACCGCCGACGGTTTCGAATTGCACACCGGCATCAACCATCTCGGCCATTTCGCGTTGGTCGGGCACCTCCTCAACCGCATCACTGACCGCGTCGTGGTGGTCACCAGCCGTGCCCACGAGTTCGTGGGCCGGCCGGGATTCGGCAAGCTGGCGCCCACTGATCCCGGGTGGCGCACCCGCAGGTACTCCGCGTTCGATGCGTACTGCCAGGCCAAGCTCGCCAACCTGTTGTTCGCCAACCAGCTGCAACGTCGTCTCGACGAGGCCGGCAGGATCGTCAAATCGATTTCCGCACAACCTGGTTGGGCCGACACCGACGCCGGCATGCATTCCGGCCGCAAGTGGGGCGACGTCTCCTGGCGCGCCTCGTGCCGGGCCATCGGGCAGCCGGCCGATGTCGCGGCATTGTCGATCGTCTACGCCGTCGCCTCTGACGACGTGACCGGCGGCGGTTACTACGGGCCTGACCGGCTCTTCGGGATGCGTGGCCTGCCTGCCGGGGCCAAACCCGGCCGGGTCGCCACCGACCCGGTCCTGATGACCGCGAATTGGGTTGCCGCCGAACACCACACCGGTGTCCGGTTCGACATCTGACCACGAAATCTGACAAGGAAGCCGACAGTGTCAACCGATGCAACGGATGTCGGCGGGCTGCCGCTGGCCCCCGACACCCCACTGAGTCTGCGCGAGCGCGTTGCCGCAATCCAGGTCGCACACAGCGGATGTGAGACATTCCGGGACGCCGGCGGGCCGGTCACCACCGTCCGGATTGCGCCGCGCTGGATGATGCCGCCGATCGTCGTCGTCACCTCGCCTCAAGGTGCCCGCGATGTGCTGACCGCCACCTTTCCCACCGTCGACCGCGACTTCCCGTTCATGACCGAACAGCAGAAGCTCAACGGCGGCTCGCTGCTGAACTTCAGCCACCGCGAATGGGTGGGGCGGCGCCGCATGCTGCAGCCGGTGTTCACCACCGCGCGCATCGCAGAACTCAACGAGCAGATGTACGACATCGCCACCGACGCCGCTGAATCGTGGCGGGACGGCTCCGAGATCGACCTCGATCAGGAGAGCCGGCGGATCACCATGCGGGTGCTCGGCCGCACCATCATGGGGTTCGAACCCGGTTCCTACACAGACGAATTGGTCGATCCGCTGCGCCGGATCAGCAAGTACATCGCGGACCGCGGCCGCGCTCCGCTGAGGATGCCGGCCTGGGTCCCGACGCCGGAGCGCCGCTTCGCGGTCAAGTTCAACGCGGTGGCACATGATCTCGCCGCGCAGATCCTGCGGGACTGCCGGGCCGATCCCAGGCTGAGCGCTCCGCTGGTTCGCGCCATGATGGACGCTCGTGACCCGGAGACGTCAAAACCGTTGTCCGACGGGGAAATCTGTCACGAGCTCGTGATCTTCCTGGCCTCCGGACTGGAGACCACCGCCACCACTCTTGCCTACGCCCTCTGGGCGCTCGGCCGCCATCCCGAGATTCACGAGCGGGTCGCGGCCGAGGTGTCCGCAGTCGACGAAGCGGCGCTGCGGTCCAATCCTCGTGGCCACCTGCCGTGCACCGTGAGCGTCATCCAGGAGGCCCTGCGCCTGGGCGGCCCGACACCCGCGGTCATGCGAGTGGCCCGGCAGGACATGGCGGTCGACGGATTCCGGGTGGAGGCGGGCAGCCTGTTGCTGGTCGGGGTCTATGCGATGCACCGCGATCCGCAATTATGGGACCGTCCACTGGAATTCGACCCGGACCGGTTCAGCGCGGGCCGCTCGCGTATGCAATGGCAGTTCCTGCCGTTCGGCGGCGGACCGCGCTCGTGCATCGGCGAGTTCTTCGCCCTGACCGCGGCGACGCTGGAGCTGGCGTCGATCATGCGGCACTGCCGGCTGACGTCGCGCACCTCGACGTTCCCCATCGCCGCTCCGCTGACCATCGTGCCCGACGGCCCCATCCCTGCCCTGGTCCAGACCGTGAACTCCTAGGGAGACCACCGTGCCACGACGAGCCCCAGTACCTGCCGCCGAGCTGTACCTGGAAACCCTCACGCTGCAGCAGGACGGCCGCGTGCTGACCGCGCGGTTCGACGACCCGCCTAACCAGTTCCTGTCGCTGCGCCTGGTCAAGGACATGGATCGGATGACCCGCGCCGCTGACCAGGACCCGACCGTCGGCGCCGTCATCCTGACCGGCACCGGAGACAAGTTCATCTCGCATTCCGAGCCTGAACAGGTGCAGCTGTTCTTCCAGATGGCAACGCCGCCGCTGCCGTCCCGGGCCGTGGCCTGGTCCATCAAGCTCAACAACGCCGCCATGCGCGTGCCCGCGCTGCTCAAGGCCACCGAGACCCGCGGCGGCGACTGGGGCACCGGCATCGCCTACAGCGCCATCCTCAAGCGGACCATCACCCGGATGAACCGGTCGGGCGTCGTCTATCTCGCCGCCATCAACGGCACAGCTCTGGGCGGTGGGTTCGAGCTGGCGCTGTTCTGCGACCTGCGCATCGCGGCCGACGCCGATCACGTCCGCATCGGACTCATCGAGATTCTCGCCGGTCTGGTGCCGGGAGGCGGTGGTAGCCAACGACTTCCGGCCATGCTCGGGATGTCCGCCGCGCTCGAACACATGTTGGAGGGCCGCCCGCTGACTGCGCGCGAGGCGCTCGACGTGGGCGTCGTGCATCGGCTGGCGCCGGCGTCGACATTGCTCGACGATGCGCATGTCACCGCCGAACGATTGTCCCGGCGGTCGCCCTACGCCATCGCGGCGGTCAAGCGTGCCGTCTACTTCGGCGGCAACCGGTCGCTGTCCCGGGCGCTCGACTTCGAACTGGCCGGGTTCATCGGGACCGGCCGGAATCCGCGAAAACACTTGACCGCGAACGCATTTCAGCAGGACTACGAAAACATCGGCGACAGCCCGTTCGCCGCGGCGATCGATCCCTGGCTCTCCGGTACCCGCGTCGAGCAGTAGGCCCTGGCCCCCGCCGAAACGGCATTCCAGCAGCAGATGTTCGAGTAGCGGCCTACTGGAATGCCGTTTCGGCGGAAGAGATTAATGTGGCGGTCATGCCGTCCGTGTTCACCATGATCATCAACCGCGACCTGCCGGGCCGATTCGTCTACGAGGACGACGACGTCGTCGCGTTCCTGACCATCGAGCCCATGACGCAGGGCCACACTCTTGTCGTGCCTCGGGCGGAGGTGGATAACTGGCAGGACCTGGACCCCGAGCTGTTCAACAAGGTCATGGCGGTGTCTCAGCGCATCGGCCGCGCAGTGTGCACAGCGTTCGACGCACCCCGCGCCGGCGTGATCATCGCCGGGCTGGAAGTGCCGCACCTGCACGTGCATGTGTTCCCGGCCCGCAATCTGTCCGACTTCGGGTTCGCGAACGTCGACCGCAACCCGTCGCCGGAATCACTCGACGAAGCTCAGGCCAAGATCATCGCTGCCCTCGGCTGACGCCGGGCCGCCGCACATCCGCGGCAGGCGCACCGTGAACCGGCAGCCTTCGCCCAGTGCGGTGGTCACTTCCACGGTGCCGTGGTGCGCCCGCACCAGCGAGTCGACGATCGACAGCCCAAGGCCGGTGCCGCCGCTGGTCCGGGTGCGTGACGAGTCGGTGCGGTAGAAGCGCTCGAAGATGCGGTGGGCGTCGTCGGAAGACAAGCCGGGACCCTCGTCGCACACCTCCAGCACGGCGTCGTCGTCGGTGGTCCCCACGCGCACGGTGATGCCACCGGACTCGGGGGTGTGCTGAATCGCGTTGATCACCAGATTGCCCAGCACCTGGCGCAATCGGGCTTCGTCGCCGATGACTTCCGGGGTACCCGGCCCGTCGAACACCTCCAGCGAGACCTTCCGCTGCGGCGCGATGGACCGCGCGTCGTGCACCGCGTCGGTAGCCAGAATCAACAGGTCGACGGAGCGCTGCTCCAGCGGCCGCTGCTGATCCATCCGAGCCAGCAACAACAGATCTTCGACCAGCAGACCCATGCGCCGGGCCTCGCTCTCGATGCGGCTCATCAGCATCTCGATGTCGCTGGCGGCGCCCTGCCGATACAGCTCAGCAAACCCGCGAATGGTCGTCAGCGGCGTCCGCAGCTCGTGGCTGGCATCGGTGATGAAGCGGCGCATCCGATCCTCGGAGGTGCGCGCGGCCGCCGCCGATTGCTCGGATGAAGCGACGGCGTTCTGAATCTGCGCGAGCATTCCGTTGAGCGCCAACGACAATCGCCCGACTTCGGTGCGCGAGTCCCGCTCGGGAACACGGCGGTCGAGCTGGCCGGCAGCGATATCGGCGGCGGTCCGCTCCACCTCGTCCAGCGGCCGCAGGCTGCGATGGACCGCGACGTACCCGGCAACGGCCAGGATCAGCAACACTGCGGCGCCGATCCCGACCTGCGACCAGGCCAGCGCCCGCACTGTCGACGACACGTCAGAGAGGTCGATCGCCACCGTCGTCAGTTCTCCGGCGGGGCCACGAACCGTCATCGCCCGCCACTTCACGTCGGAGTGGTTGACCGAGTCGACGGTGACCGGTTTCGGGCCGACGTCGTTGTTGTCCGGCAGCACAGGCTGCGCGTCGTTGTCGTTGACGGCGATCCACACACTGCCGTCAGGGTCGATGCCGCGGACATAGAAGTTCGACGGCGGCCGCGCCGGGTTAGGGCCTTCCAGCGGGGTAGGCGGAATACGCCGCGGCTCCTGCGCCCACCCTCGCGAGGCATCCAACAGCGTCTCGTCGACCCTGTTGATCATGCTGTGCTGCATGATCGACGTGACGGCGACGCCGGAGGCCAACAAGCCCAGAGCAGCCAACAGCACCGTGGCAGCAACCAGTCCCACTCGCAGCGGAATGCCGGCGCGCAGGCGTGTCATGCCTCCATTGTTGGCGATGACCCGCCAGAAATGACGGATAGTGCTCAGCTCAACTCAATGCTGCGCTCAGCGCGGCTCACGCAGCACGTAGCCGACGCCGCGCAAAGTGTGCAGCAGGCGCTTGTCGCCGGTGTCGATCTTCCGGCGCAGGTACGACACGTAGGACTCGACGACGTTCACGTCACCGCCGAAGTCATAACGCCACACGTGGTCGAGGATCTTCGGCTTCGACAGCACGGTGCCCGCGTTGATGATGAAGTAGCGCAACAGGGTGAACTCGGTGGGCGACAGCGAAACCGGCTCGCCCGCCTTCCACACTTCGTGGGTGTCCTCGTCGAGTTCGATGTCGGCGAAGGTCAGCTTGGCGCTGCGCGGTTCTTCGACACCCCGGCCGGTACGACGCAGGATCACCCGCAGCCGGGCCACGACCTCTTCCAGACTGAACGGCTTGGTGACGTAATCGTCGCCGCCGAGCGTCAGACCAGCGACTTTGTCCTGCAGACTGTCGCGGGCAGTGAGGAACAACGCCGGTGCGTCGATGCCGTCGGCCCGCATTCGGCGCAGCACGCCGAACCCGTCCATGCCGGGCATCATCACGTCGAGAATCACCGCGTCGGGCTTGACCTCGCGCGCCTTGTCCAGCGCCGCGGGGCCGTTGGACGCCGAGTGCACCTCGAAGCCCTGGAACTTCAGGCTCACCGAAAGCAACTCGACGATATTGGTTTCGTCATCGACGACGAGAATCCGCGCTTCGGGGGTCGCCTCAGGAACTGCAGCCATCGCCATGCAGCCATAGTCCTCGCAGCCCTTAAATCCTCCCTGCTCAGTAGCTGTGAAAATACTGTGAGTCACACAGCGAGTTACCAGGCCCCTCGCACCTCAACACCACCAGATGTGACAGACGCCATACACTTGGCCGATGGATCTGGGCAAAGCCTTTGCCGACCTCGCCGTCGCCCCGCTGCGGATTGCCCGCGAAGCCGCTACCGCCGGTCTCAGCATCGCTGAGGAGACCGTCTCCGCTGTACAACGCGGCATCAGCGGCTCCGGCCCGGTAATCGCACCACCCTCGATGAGCCGGCTGTTCGGCTTCGACGACGCGCTGGACCGAATCAACCGGCTGGCCAGCTTGATGGACGACGACGCCCCACTGGGCCGGGCCCTGGCCCCCAACGGTCCGCTGAACCGGCTGCTGGAGCCGGGCGGCCTCGTCGACCAGCTCACGCAGGACGGCGGCCTGCTGGACCGGCTGGTGTCAGAGGACGGCCCCATCACGCGCGCCCTGCAGCAGGGCGGAATCGTCGACAAGCTCAGCGCCGACGGCGGCCTGCTGGACAAGCTCACCTCCGACAACGGGCCGCTCAACAAGGCCCTGGCACCCGACGGTCTCGCCGACAAGCTCAGCGCCGAAGGCGGCCTGTTCGACCAGATCACCGCAGAGAACGGCCCCATCACCCGCGCTCTGCAGCCCAACGGCATCGTCGACCAAGTGCTCGGTGAGCAGGGCCTGGTCAACCGCATGACGGCCGAGAACGGCCCGATCACCCGGGCACTGGCACCCGGCGGCGTCATCGACCGCCTCGGCGCTGAGAGCGGACTGCTCGACCGGCTGACCGCCGACAACGGACCGCTCAACCGGGCCCTCGCACCCGACGGCATCGCGGACAAGATCACGGCCGAAGGCGGTCTCCTGGACCGGCTCAGCGCCGACGACGGCCCCATCACCCGAGCCCTGCAGCCAGGCGCCCTGGTTGACCAGGTCATCGGCGAGGACGGCCTGCTCGACCGCATGACCAGCGAAGACGGTCCGCTGTCGCGCGTCGTCGCACCCGGCGGCCTGGTTGACCGGCTGCTGGCCGAGAACGGTCTGCTCGACGTCCTGGCATCGGAAAGCAGCCCACTGCTCAAGCTCGCCGACGTGGCCGACACCCTCGCCGGGCTGGCCCCGACCGTCGACAAGCTGTACGACGCGGTGCTCGTGCTGAACGAAGCGGTGAACCCGCTGAGCAATATCGCCGGGCGCATCCCGCTGGGACGTCAGCGCGGGAAGCGGGCAGCCGCGCGCGTCGCCGCCTCGCAGCGCGTCATCGACCAGAACGGCCAGGACCAGCCCGGATCCACCGACGCACCCTGACGGGTTAGGATTCTCGGCGGTTTCGAACGATTTCGAGCCGCATGCCTCCTTAGCTCAGTGGTAGAGCATCTGTCTTGTAAACAGAAGGTCGTCAGTTCAATCCTGACAGGGGGCTCCACATCTAAGGGCCGATCAGTACGACTGCCCGTTGGCATACCGCTGACGGCGGGAGTGCCGCCCATTGCCACGGTTGCGGCTTTTGTACGTCGGCAGCTGTGAGTCACAGTTCGGGCAGATCAAGCGCAAGTTCTCTCGACGATTGTTCGTCGGGTCGCCATCCATGTGGTCGAGCACCAATGCCAGCGGCTGCCCCTGCCACGTGGTCACACCGGCACATATCGCGCAGCAGCTTGACTGAGCGCGAGTGAGGTATTGCCGAACGTAATGACCGCGGCGGCCGTCGATCCACGCTTCACCGGTCTCGAGCCACCGCTTGGTGCTCGCCTCGCATCGGACGATCGTCTGGCAGACGTTTCCGCAGTAAACCTTTTGGCTGCGCTTCGTCAGTGGCGCACCGCAGCCCCGACACTGCCTCATATCTGGACACTAGGACGTGGTACCGACAAAGTGCTGCAACGAACTGGAGCTCGATCGATCGATGCTCGCAACGAATCAGATCGCGAACCAGGGCAGCTCGGCCACAGCATCGAATCCTGCCATCGCGACCAATGTGTCAGGTCGTCGCGTCAGCCCCGCACTTGCAGTCCGCGCCGCATTGGCAGTCTTCGCAGGTGCAATTCGGGTTGCTACAGCCGGTTGATTGGCTCGTTTCATCGCTGGTCATGCATATCAGGCTAGGCCTGCGCCGGCGATTCCAGAAGGCACAAAAACAGTGCCGGGGCCCGAACCTCGGCGCCTCACGAAGGAGCGGTCGCCCAACGCTTCTCGGCGCCGCTGATCCGCCAGAACAGGATCGCGATGGCCCAGGTCACGACGAACAACCCGACGATGACGAAGCCGAAGTTGTTCAGGTCGATACCGCTGATCCAGTCCGTGACGGGATTGACCCAGCCGACCTTGTCGTGCAGGACTCCGATCAATTCGACGCTGCCGATGAGCAGGGCCACCGCCACCGACAGCCCGGTGATGGTCAGGTTGTAGTAGATCTTGCGGACCGGGTTCGCGAACGCCCAGTTGTACGCGACGGTCATGAACATTCCGTCGGCCGTATCCATCAGCGCCATCCCCGCGGCGAACAGCACCGGCAAGGTCAGCACGGCGAACCAGGGCAGACCGGCCGCCGCCCCAGTACCCGCCAATGCCAGCAGCGTCACCTCGGTGGCGGTATCGAAGCCCAGCCCGAACAGCAGGCCGACGGGAAACATCTGAATCGGGCGCGTGATCCGCTTCATGACGGGACGCAGGATGCGGGCCAGAAAACCACGGTTGTCGAGCTGCGCTTCCAGGTCCTTCTCGTCGAATTCGCCACGGCGCAGGCCGGTGAAAACCCGCCAGATACCGATCAGTGCCGCGACGTTGATGATGCCGATCAGCCAGAGGAACGCCCCCGACGCGAGGGTTCCGGCGATACTGAGTTCCTGGCGGGCGGGCGAGTTGTCCTGGGTCAGCTCACCAGCGATCCGGGCCGCGACCACGACGAGTACCGCCAGCATCAGCACAATCGTGGAATGCCCCATGGCGAACCAGAACCCGACCGATTTGGGTTTGGCGCCATCGGCGGTCAACTTGCGGGTGGTGTTGTCGATCGCCGCGATGTGGTCAGCGTCGAACGCGTGCCGCAGGCCGAAGGTGTATGCGGTGATGCCCAGCCCGACCCCGAAAACCTGAGTGCCGACCTGGTACTGATGCGGGGCCACCAACAGCACGAGTGAGCCGAAACCGACGATGTGCAGGGCCACGACCGCGGCAGCCAGCGCGCTGAATTCGCGCCAATCGCGGCGATCCCACGATCGAACGAGACGACGGAACACATTCGCGGCTGACGGCGATTCGGCCGGTCCGGACACAGGCACTACCTCCCTGAGGATTTCGCGTCCCCGTGGCTGATACGCAGGCGGCCGGGTCTGACTTCCGTCTTCGTCACGAGCTTCATGACGCGGACGGTCACAGTGGCGCGACCGCACCGGACTTACACCGGGTTTCCGCGCCGCCTACAACGACAAACGGAAAGTATCACCCGCGCCGCCACCTCGCCAGCAGCAAAGGGCATGACCAAACCGACTGCTCTTCAACGGGTTTAGATCATGCGCAAATTTGCCAGGGCAGGCGCCACCAACCGTTGGCAGCTAACTGACAGGGAACTAACCATCTGCCCGGGCCGACTACGCATGACAGCGACCGGGGGAAATTCCGCCCGGTGCATTCGCGTCGAGAGGAAGTGCACACGAGTGAAAGCCATGCGTTGGCTGACCGCCGCTGCGGTCACCGCTACCACCGCCTTGATCAACCCCGGGGTCGCCTCGGCACACGACTGGGTGGTGAACACCACCCCTGGAGAAGACTCAACCGGAGCGGCCCCCACTCAGGTGTCGATCACCTACAACGAACCCGTCAAGAATCCCGAGATCTGGGTGACCGGGCCCGACCACGCGGAGTGGAGTGACGGACCGCTGAAAGGCTCCGGCGCCAGCTACAGCGTCGCACTGAAGCCTTCGATGCCGCCCGGTCAGTACACCGTGCACTGGCAGAACACGGCTGCCGACGGCGACGCCGTCAACAGCATGTGGACGTTCACCGTCCGCTGACGCCGTCACCGCCCAGATCCAGCTGACCTGGGACCTACGATTCTGTTGTGACACTGCGTGATCGCGTCGCCGCCGCTCGCCGACGACTGCTCGGCGAGCGGCCCGCCACCGTCGACACCGCGAGCATGCCCGTCATCACACCCCTGCAACCGATCGACCTGAATGACGAGCGCGCCTTCACCAAGGTCGTCGAGCTGGCCATGAACGTCGGCGAGGTGCTGCTGGATTCCGGCACCGGCGCCATCGACACCTCTGCACAGATCGCCTTCGTCGCCGCGAGCTACGGCGTGACCGACTGCGCCGTCGACGTCACCTACAACGCCATCCACGTCTCCGCCCGGCGCGGTCCCGGTTTGCCGCCCACCAACTACATGCGCACCGTGAAGTACCGGTCCCTCGACTACACCCGCCTGCAGCAGGCCGACAGGGTGATCCGGCGGATCGGCCGCGGCTACCTCAGCCTCGACAACGCGCGGGCGGCGTTGGAGGCCATCGTCGCCGCCGACCACCCGTATTCACGGAAGGTGGCACTGTCCGGCTGGGCTTTGATGGCCGCCGCGGTGACGCTCATGCTCGGCGGCAGCCCGACGCTCGCCGTGGTCTCGTTCTTCACCACCGCCGCGATCTACGGGGTCAACGTCACCCTCGGCAAGCTCGGCCTACCGTACTTCTTCCAGCAGGTCATGGGCGGTTTCCTGGCGACGGTACCGGCCGCGGTGATCTACCGGCTGGCAGTCGAACACAGCGCGGTCGTCGCGCCGTACCGCATCATCGTGTCGGGCATCATCGTGCTCATGGCCGGCCTGTCACTAGTCGGTTCGGTGCAGGACGCCATCACTGGGGCACCCGTCACCGCGGCTGGGCGGTTCATCGAGGTGATGGTCTACACCGCGGGCCTGGTCGGCGGCGTGGGCATCGCACTGCGTCTTACCTCCGCCCTCGGCGCCAGCCTGCCGCCGATGCAGCAGGAGGTCTTCCCCTACGCACCGCTGCCGATCATGGTGCTCACCGGAGGCCTCGCGGCCGCGGCCTTCGCCCTGGCCAGTTATGCCTCCCCCAAGGCGCTGGCCACGTCGTTCGCGTCGGGCGCAGTCGGTGCCGGGCTGGTCGGCGTCATCCTCGACACGGGCCTGGGACCCATCGTGGCCTCCGCGACTGCCGCGACGGTCGTCGGCCTGGCCGGTGGTCTGTTGGCCCGACGCGCGGTGGTCCCGCCGATCATCGTCGCGGTCGCCGGCATCACCCCGCTGGTCCCCGGGCTCGCGGTGTATCGCGGGCTCTCCGAGATCATGGCCGGCCAGACGCTGGCGGCCATCGCCAACCTGTTCACCGCCATCATGGTCGGCTGCACGCTGGCCGCGGGCGTGACCCTCGGCGAATGGGTCGCGCGCACCATGCGGCGGCCGCGCCTTCCCCGCCGCCTGCTCGGTCCGCGCGTAACCTAGCCGCCATGTCCGAAGCCGGAATCTGGATCGCGTGGGGACTGCCCACCCAGGGACGTGAACTGCAAGCCCTCGCCGCCCTGCGCAATGCCCGCGGCTACCTGCAGCAACTTATCGACGACGGCCGAATCGAAGAGTTCGACATCACCATCCTGCGACCGCAGACCACCGAGCTCGGCGGCTTCGTCCACATCAAGGGCACCCGGATACAGATCGACATCTTGCGCCGCACCGGGGATTTCGAGCGCTGGGCCACCGGCATCCAGTTGGTCGCCGGCCGGGTGGCGTTCGTCGACAGCTGGGTCGATCGGGGCGTCGATCACGCCATCGAGCTCTACGAGGACGCGCTCCGTGAGGCCGGCCTGACCAGCTGACGGTATCGAGACGGACACAACCCCGGCCAAACTCTCCCGCGACGCGGGCTCATGCTGTTCCATAGGTAGTTAGGTCGAATAACAGGCTCGAACAACGGGGAGTCGCCATGGGCGCTGCCAAATACATCGGCCGGGCCGGACGGCTCGCGTTCGCACTCGGCATCGGGTCCGCGATAGCGTCCGGTCAGGGCACCGCCTGGGCGGACCAGTCTGACAGCGGTACACATGCCGGCCAGACCTCGTCGTCATCGACCACCTCGAACGGCGAAAATACCGACGGTGCGGGCTCTTCCGGAAAACCCACCAAGCCGCGGCCCGTCAAGCCTGCGCCCAAGAAGGGCGACAAAGACACAGCGACGACCGAGGACTCCGCTACCGCGTCCGGTCAGACCGACACCAAGCCTGACAAGCCGCCGACCAATGGTCGCGACCGCAGCACTCAGCCGAAGAACGACGGCGCCACCGACCCCGCGCAAACGTCCACCAAGACACCGAAACGCCAGCGGCCGACGGCGGCCACGCCAGACACCAAGCCGACGGTCTCGTCGCCCACGCTCAAGCCCGCGGCCGCCCCGCAGCCTTCGGCACCTAAGCCGGTCACGGTGTCGGCCGTCGCACCCGAAGCCGTGAAGCTGACGACCGCCACGGCCACTGCCGCGACAGCAGCAGTCACCGCGACGACGCACCTGGCCACCCCGAATGTCACCGCGCCCACCACGACCGGATCTCTGAACCCAGTGGCCGCCGTCGTGAAAGCTGTTTCCGGCGTGCTGAATTGGGCCTTCAACCCGAATGGCAGCCCAACCCAGCCGACGCTGGCGTGGACCGTGCTCGCGTTCGCCCGCAAAGAGTTCGACAACCTGCTGACGGCATTCAAACCACAGACCGCAGCCGCGGCCCTGGTCACCACGAGCCAACCGCTGACCGCCACGGTGGTGGCTGCTGCCACTACGAGCAATCCACAACCGGCCTTCCCCACCCCGGGCCAACAGCTCAGCGCTTCAACGACATTCGTCAACTGGGTCACCGGGAACTTCGCGCCCAACAACACGCTCAGCCGGTTTGGCGTCTGGGGCACGGACGTCGGGACCATGTGGGACAACGGGATTGCCAACGATCCGACCACGGGCGCCGTGCACCAAGTCTTGATGGCCTTCGGCGATACCTTCAGCGGCCCCAACATGACCGGGAACTGGCTGAACAACATCCTGTTCCGAACCTCGAATACCGATCTGTCCAACGGCATTTCGATCCCGAACGGGCAGTGGTTCAACGGCAACATGTTCGGCGGGACTCCGCTGTCGTCGCCGACCACGGCACGTCAGATCATCCTGCCCGGACAACTCCCAGCCGGCCTGCCGTCTGGCGTGACGCTGATCCCGACGTCCGGTATCTCGCTGCAGACACCGGGCACCCAGTTCGGGGCCACGCAGTACCTGAGCTTCATGTCGGTCAAGCAGTGGGGCTCGCCCGGCCAATGGACCACCAACTATTCAGCCATGGCCTATTCGACCGACAACGGGGAGAACTGGACCGTCGCACCGCAGAGCGTCCGCCAAAACTGGGGCGGCAACAGCAATTTCCAGCAGGCGGCACTGCTGAGCCCCGGTGACGGCTACGTGTACTCGTACGGGACTCCGAACGGCCGCGGCGGAGCCGCCTATCTGTCGCGCGTGACCGATACCAACATCCTCGACGCTTCCCAATACCAGTACTACAACAAGGGCAATCCGGGCTGGTTCTTCGGCCTGGGCGCAGTCAAAGCCGGCTGGTACAACGACCCGTCGATGGCCACACCCGTCTTCGGTCAGAGCACCGGCGCGTGCGGAATCGCCCAGGCGGGCAACAACGTCGGTGAGCTGTCCGTGCAGTACAACAAGACACTGGGCAAGTACGTCGCCCTCTACGCCGACCAGTTCAACAACGTTGTGCTGACCACCTCAGACACCCCGCAAGGGTCCTGGTCGTCGGCCAAAGTGCTGATGCCACAACAGAATGGCGGCATCTACGCGCCCATGATGGACCCGTGGTCGCCGTCCACCCTCGGCACCGGCACCGATCTGTACTGGAACCTGTCGTTGTGGAGCGAGTACAACGTCATGCTCATGAAGACCGACCTGACCAAGGTGTGACCGTGATCCGCGCGACCGCACTGACCGCCGCCGCAGTCGCACTGGCGACCGCGCTGGCTCCCGCATGTGCGGCTGATCCCATGGCGCCGCAACAGGATCAGCCGTGTCCGGCAGCAGCCGACGGCGCCACCACCATGCCGGCCACCCCGGCGCCCGCGTCCGGATCCAATACGCCGTTGCGGTGCCACGACGGCCAGTGGCAAGCAGTCGCCCTACCTGCTGACCCGAGCGACCGGTGGTTGAGCGTCGGCCCGGTCGTCGCGCTGCACGGCCAGGGTCTACGTAATCCGAACCTGATGTCCGGCAAGTGGAGTGGTACTCCCCTGGACGCGCAGGCCAGGTGTCACGTGGACCAGCGTGCGGTGATCAGCGCCGGCGTCGTCAGCGCTCCCGTCGTGACCGACGGCGCACCGAACCAGACTGTGTCCTTCGATGTGGCCCCTACCGCGTACTCCGTCGAGTTTTCCGGCTACTGCCTCTGGACGCGGATCGGCTGAGTCAGCAGCCTTGGGCGACCCGGAAAGCCGAGGGGGTGATGCCGAACCACCGCTTGCACGAGCGGGTGAGCACGCTCTGTTCGGCATAGCCGAGGTGCCGGCAAAGCTGGTCCAGACTGAGGTCGGTTTCCAACAGCAGCCTCTGGGCGGTGTCGCGGCGGGCCTGGTCGACGAGGTCGGCGAACGTCGTCTGCTCGGCCGCCAGGCGCCGCTGCAGGGCCTTCGGATGCAGCCCGATGTGACGGGCGATGTCCGACAGCCCGACAGCCCCGGCCGGTAGCAGTTGACGCACCAGACTGCGCACCAATTGTGTTGTGTCGGGCCCGAACTCGCCGATGGTGTTGGTCAGGTGCGCCACAGCGGTTTGATGCGCGATCTGGTCGGTACGCAGCGGCCGCTCCAGATCGGCGGCCCGCAGCGTGAAACCGGCGACGGGTTCACCAAAGACTGGCGGACAACCGAAGTACTGCTGATATTCGTCGGCCGGTGTGCGCGCCGAGTGCGGCAGGTGCACCGTCAGCGGACGATAGTCGGCGCCGAGGAACAGCCGCAGCACCTTCAGCGTGACGCCGAGGGACAGTTCGATGGCCTGGGCCTGCGGCGGCGCGGGGTCCAGGAGGTATTCGAATTCGAAGCGACGTAGATCGGCAGCGACGGGGACGGTCATGCGCGCACTGATCGCCGGACTGTAGGCGGCCATGAACTTGTCGAAGACGACGAACGCATCGGCGACCGTGGTGGCATTTCGGGCAGCCAACCCAACGGGGCCCAGAATGTCGATGCTCTGCCGAAGCGCCAGGCGGCGGCCGAAGTCTGGAGTGTCCAGCGCTGCCGCGGCGTCTTCGAGCATGCGTGCACCGTTGGGTAGAGAAATGAAGCGATCGTGACTCCCGACGTCGTCGGCCGGGATGTGCGCGGCGTCGAGCAGTTCACGACTGTCACCGCCAAGTTCAGCAACCAGCTCAGAAAAGCTCGTCAGGGCCGTCCCCCGGATCACCGCCATGTCTCCAACTGTCAAAAATCCGTCGCGAAATGTCAAGACACATGGCGGTATGGTGCTGCACAGTAAATGCCCGGGGAGGGGTGAAACGGCACTGCCGCGTCAGCTATCCCAGCCATGAACAAAGCGCACAAACGAGAATGGAGTATCGCCGTATGCTGGGTCGATATCGTCGGTGGACCGCAGTGCTGGCCGCTATGACCGCTGCCACCGTCATGGTCACGACGTCAGGATGTTCCACATCCAGCAAACCATCGAGCCTATCGGCCGACGAGGCCAGATCCATCGCGATCGACGCTTACGTGTACGGCTACGCCCTCAACACTGTCGAGATGACGCGCCGGGTCATGACCAATGTCGCGCAGCCCGAGGCGCCCCGGGCCCCGATGGGCCAGCTAATGCGCATGCGGGAGTACCCCAACGCGGCATTCCGCGACGTCACCGCGCCCAACGCCGACACCCTGTACACCAACGGATTCATCAACGTCAAAGATGAGCCGTGGATCCTGACCCTGCCGGACGCCCACGACCGCTACTACCTGTTCCCGATGCTGTCGGGCTGGACCGACGTCTTCCAGGTTCCCGGCAAACGCACGACAGGCACCGGCCCGCAGACCTACGCCATCACCGGCCCGAACTGGAAAGGCACCCTGCCCGCAGGAGTGACGGAGTACAAGTCGCCGACGTCGATGGTGTGGCTGCTCGGCCGCATCTACTGCGACGGCACTCCTGCCGACTATGCCGCCGTGCACGCGCTCCAAGACCAGATTTCCCTTGTGCCGCTTAGCTCTTACGGCAAGCCCTACACCCCGCCCGCCGGCAAGGTCGATCCCAGCATCGATATGAAGACGCCGGTCCGCGATCAGGTCGAGAACCTCAGCACCGAGGCCTACTTCGACATGTTGGCCGGCCTGCTGAAGGACAACCCGCCCGCTGAAGCCGACAAGCCGATCATCGAGAAGATGGCCCGCATCGGCATCGTGCCCGGGGAGAAGTTCGACATCACCAAACTCGATCCCAGCGTGGCTGCCGCGCTCAAGTCGGTGCCCAAGGACGGCGTCGCGAAGATCATGGGCCACTACAGCGCTCTCGACACCGTGAACGGCTGGCAGTTCACCACCACGACCGGCGAATACGGCACCGATTACCTGCAGCGGGCCTTGATCACCGCGATCGGACTGGGCGCCAACCGGCCCCAGGATGCGGTCTACCCGACGTCGAAGGCTGACGCCGACGGCCACCCGTACAACGGCGCGAATAAGTACGTGATGCACTTCGATAAGGACCAACTGCCGCCGGCTGAGGGCTTCTGGTCGTTGACGATGTACGACGAGGGCTACTTCTTCGTCGACAATCCGCTCAACCGCTACACGCTGAGCCAGCGCAACAACCTGACCCGCAACCCCGACGGATCCGTGGATCTGTATATGCAGCACGACAATCCGGGACCGGAGAAGCAGACCAACTGGTTGCCCGCACCCGCCGGCGCTTTCAACCTCATGCTGCGGCTGTACTGGCCGAAGCAGAATCCACCGTCGATTCTCGACGGCACCTGGAAGCCCCCGGCGGTAACGAAGCTCCCGTAACCCGCGAAAAGTATTTGACGCCAAGTATTTTCGTCGCTACCAAGCCAAGGAGTACCATGACCACACGCATTACCGCGCTGGTATCCATTCCACTGATGGGCGCCGCCCTGGCGGTGGCCCCGCTGCTGGTGGCCCCCACCGCGGGCGCCGACGTCTGCGCCAGCGCCGGTGGCCGCCACTTCTCCGCCGGCGGCTGCACCAACATCGCGGGTGACGTGGCCGTGGGAACCGCTATCGCGGCCGCCCACGACCCGTACGTTCCCGGTGAAGTTCCTTGCTACACAGTCGAAGGCGTGCCCTACTTCACGCCTCCCGGCGCCCCCTGCTAAATCCTGAACTGTCTGCCAAACTGGGGCAGGAGCGCGGCTGACTGCGTGCTCCTGCCCCAGTTTTGTCGTGTAGAGCTACTAGCCACATGTCCCGAACTGTCAAGAATCAGTCCCCTACTGTCGAGACATCGGACGTTGCCATCCGGCACGCTGGCAACTACCGACTAATCCTGCGCCATAGCGAGATTGGAGTACTGCACCCATGTCAGTCGACATTCTTTGGCTCGGGGCGGTATTTATCGCCATGGCTGCACTGGTCATTCTGGGCGGACCTTCGGGCCGCCGAGCCTCCGGCGCCGAGGCCGCGGCTCCGCGGGCGTCAGAGCAGCCCGACGAGGTCACCGTCGCCACACAGACACTCAGCCACTCCCCACTCCACCGATTTGTGCCCGTATCCGACGCCCTGTACGTCGACAGATTTCTCGACGTCAGCACCGAGCCCTGGGTCCTGACCTTGCCGGACGCTGCCGACCACAGCTATTTGTTCCAGGTGCTCTCGGGCCGGGCCGACATCTTCAGCGACGAGGTCGATCACGTCGCCTGGACACAACCGACGACCTACGCCATCACCGGTCCCAACTGGAATGGCAACCTACCGGCCGGCGTAACCGAGCACCGGTCACTGGCCCCGATCACCTGGCTGCTCGGCCGCATCGAGTGCGGGAGTACACCCAAGGACTCCGCCGCCGTGCGCGCGCTGCTGTGCCAGATCTCTTTGGTTCCGTTGAGTGTGTACGAGAAGCGCTCAGGCGTTATCCGCCCGAAGCTTTTTGGCGCACAGTAGGTTAGGGCGCCATCTCATACCGACCGGCCAGGTCCCGCACAGTTCGGACCATGCGGTCGAAGCGTGCCGGGTCGCCCACCGGTTCGGCGATCAGGTCAAGTGCCAGCTTCTTCTGCGCGGTTGTCGCGGTGGGTTTGCAGTGCAGCGTCGTCGCGTGCCGGGAGAAGTCGGTGACCAGTACCTCAAACAGGTGGTCAATCACGTCATCGTCGGTGTGGTCGACAGCCGCCTGCTCAAGGATCAGCTGCGCGTAGGGCAGCAGGGTGAACAGCTCACCGATCACGAACAGGAAGTCGACGTCATCCTGCTGCGCGGCCGTGGGCGTCGCCGCGGCCAGCAGCGTCTGAAAGCCGTTGGCCTGTTTGAGGAAAACCTCAACGTTCGGAATGCGCGAGAACTCCTGAAGGATGCCACGCCAGTCGGCGAACGCCACCCGACCCAAGCCCCGGCTCGGCCCCTGGGCGAACAGGAAGTCGTCATTGGTGAAGTCACGGCGGCGGCGCACCTGCGGCAACGCGGCACTTCGTAATGCTTTCGGGGCCTTGGGAATCCGTGCCATCTGCGGGACGACCGCCGAGCCGACGGCGCGTAGCCCGTTGGCCACGGCCCGCGTCGCCGCGTTCGGCGAGTACTCGACCGGAAGCTGCTGCAGGGCCAGCAGTCCGGCGTCGGCGGGACGGAACATGAAGTTCTGCATGAACTTCAGCGACAGCGCCATGTTGACGTGCACGGTGCCCTCGAGGCGGGGCAGGCCGACCGAACCCAGCAGGGCCATCGGGAAGAACATGTCGTTCTCGAATCCGCGGGCCGCGATGGTGTCCGACAGCAGCGTGACGATCTTCTCGCCCTCGCGGGTTACGGTCATCTTCTCGATGGCGTTGAACAGCAGGTACCGCCGATCGTCGGCCGAAGCCGACCGCATGTAGTCGATGGCGCGCTCACTGTAGAGCTTCATCCCGGCCAGCCGGGCATACGCCTCGGTGAGCATCCGGCGAATCTGCGGAAACTCAGTGACGTGCTGGCCGAACAGGATTCGATTCTCGGCGTGCGTGACAGCCTCGTACATGGCGTGCTCGCAGGTGCCGATGGCGCCGAACCCGAGGTTGAACTTGCCGATGTTGACGGTGTTGATCGCAGCGTGGAATGCGCCCTTGCCGGCGTGCAGGATGTCGTCGTCGACGACCGGGTAGTCCTCCAAATCGAAGGCAGCGACGTACATCTGGCCGTTGACGACGTTCTTGCGCAGCTTGTAGCCGGAATGCTGGCTGTCGGCCGCGAAGAAGAGATACCCCTCGAAATCCTCATCGGGCTTGCCGCCGTCGAGCGCCGTCGAGCTGTCCAAGATCGGCTTGTCGGCGCGGCGGCCGAACACCGACACCATCCGGGCCAGGTTGCCGTTGCCGATGTAGTACTTCCCACCGTTCGCGCGATAACCCTCCTGGACGGGCGTCAGCACCATGTCGGTGGAGTACACGTCAGCGCCGTGCTCCTTCTCAGACAGGCCGAACGCGAAGATCTCGCCGGCCTCGAGTAGCTCGGCGGCGCGCCCTCGGGCCGCCGAGTTCGACGACTGCCAGATGGGGCCCAGCCCCAGGATCGTGACCTGCCAGACGTACCAGTACTGCATGCCGTAGAAGCCCAGGATCTCGCTGAACATCGCGTTGCGCGCGGTGTCCCATCGCTTGTCCGGGTCGCCGCCCGCCTCCGACGCCGGGGTCAGGAAGGTCGCGAAAACCCGTTCCTTCTTGAGGAATTCGATGAATTCCGCGTACCAGACCCGGTCCCGGTCCTGCTGGGTGAGCCAGGCCTTGCCGTGGCTTTCGAAGAACTGGATGGTGGCCGAGAAGATCTGCTGGGTCCGCTCGTCGAAGTCGGCGAAATCCGGCTTGTGCGGGTTGAGCATGGTCATATCGCCAAATCCTACAAGATTGAATAAAAATTATTCAAGGGAGAATAATCTCTGCTACATTCGCCATGTGAGCCCCGACGCCGCAGCACCGCCCCGGGAGCGGGCCGCCCACCTCGGCCCGGAGCGCCGTCGGCCGCAGATTCTCGATGCCGCGCTGCAGATCGCCGCAGAATCGGGTACTGCAGCGGTGACCATCGGCGCCGTAGCCAAGCACCTCAGCGTCACCCGACCGGTCGTGTACTCGTGCTTCAGCGACCGGGTGGAACTCCTCGCTGCACTGCTGGATCGAGAGGGTGAGTCACTGCGGGAGACCCTGTTGGCGGCACTGCACACCGGCCGCGGCGACGACCCGGAGGCCGCGTTCATCGACGGGTATCGCGCGCTGTTGCATGCGGTGGAGAACCAGCCCGACACCTGGCGCTTCGTGTACCTGGCCCACGTCGATCCGGCGGTCGCCGACATGGTCGCCGCGACGCGGCGTGAGCTCACCGCCGGTTCTTCACGCTGGATCGCACCGGCCTTGACGACGTGGTGGCAAACCGCCGACCTCAATCGCAAGATGCCGATCCTGACCGAACTGTTCGTATCCTCCAGCGAGGCCGCGGTCCGGTCCCTCCTCGACCCCGAAAACGACTGGGACGCAGACAGTCTCGGCGAGTTCTACGGACGACTTATGTGCCGCGCCTTCGCAGCAGCCTAGTGAACAAGGAGCAAGCGTCATGACCCAGGCAGTGCAACCCCTCGCCGATTACGGATTCTTCGGCCCCGACTCCGTGACCTGGAAGGTGTGGGGACACGTCACCACACCTATCACCGGATTGCAGCGCGCGGTCGTGGTGGAGGAACTCGACCCGTCCCTCATCGCGGCTGTCGATGCCACGCAAGCCAACTACGATCGCCCGCGTACCCGGTACGACCGCACCGTGCGCTATTTCGCGACCGTCGCCTTCGGTGACAGCGAGACGGTGATCAAGGCCGCCGACGTGCTGGTCAAGGTGCACTCGAAAGCCATTGGCACAGAACCGGTCAGCGGCAACAAGTACGACGCCAACGACCCGCACTCCCAGCTGTGGATTCTACTGACCGGTTGGCATTCCGTGCTGACGGCCTACGAGCTGTACGGCGGCGGCAAGCTGACCCCCGAAGAGGAGAACCAGTACTGGGAAGAGTGCGCCATCGCGGCCGAGTTCCAGACCTGCGACCCGGCCGACGTCCCGCGTACCAGCGCAGGCGTTCGCGCGTACTTCGACCAGATGCGCCCGCACCTGGCGGTCAGTGAAGCCGCCCGGAGCATGATGGACCATCTGCTGAACGCCAAGGTGGTACTGCCGCCCGCCCCGCTGCCGCTGCGGCCGGCGGTCGAGGTGATCAACTGGTTCCTGCGCGCCGGCGCCATCGCGACCATGCCCCGCTGGATGCGCAAGCTCAGCGGTTTCGACCAGCCGCGGGCCGTCGACGTCGCGGTACGTCCGGTACTCAAGCTCGCCTATGGCATCGCCAATCGGAATCCGCGACTGAAACTGGCTGTGGGGCAACTGATTGCACCGTCGCTGGCGCCCGTTGCCGCACCGTACATCCTGGGCGTCCCAGCGGTATCCGACGAGGTGCTCACTCCGGAGCAGGCACGCAGCCGGTACGGCTACGCCAAACCTGCTGACGCACACCATGATCTGCGCGCCAAGCAACAACAGCGCGTCTTCGGTCAAGGCCAGGCGCCCAGTGACGAAGGGCTGATCGAGTCGCAGGCTTACCTCGGCAGCCTGGCCTAGTCAGGCAGCAATTCCACGACGAGTGCCCGGACGCGCTCGGCGATGTCGTCGCGAATCTCGCGGACCACATCGATGGACTGCCCAGCCGGGTCGTCGAGTTTCCAGTCGCGGTACGACACCCCGGGGAAATACGGGCACGTATCACCACAGCCCATGGTGATCACCACGTCACTGGTCTGCACCGTGTCCGCCGTCAGCACCCTGGGCGCTTCAGCAGTGATGTCGATGCCGAGTTCAGCCATGGCTACAACGGCGACGGGGTTCACCTGATCGGCGGGTTGCGTTCCCGCAGAACGCACTTCGATCCGACCCTGCGACAGCTGAGTGAGCAGCGCGGCGGCCATCTGCGAACGGCCGGCGTTGTGGACGCAGACGAACAACACACTCGGTGTGCGACTCATCGGACGCTTCGCAACCGTGGCCGCAGCACCAGCGACAGGTAGACCAATGCGACCAGGACAGGCACCTCGATCAGCGGGCCGACGACGCCCGCCAGGGCTTGCCCCGAGGTGGCGCCCCAGGTCGCGATCGCGACGGCGATGGCCAGTTCAAAGTTGTTGCCGGCGGCGGTGAATGCCAGCGTCGTGGTGCGTTCATAGCCCAGGCCCAGCGCCGCGCCAAGCACATATCCGCCGCCCCACATGATCGCGAAGTACGCCAGCAACGGCAACGCGATTCTCACCACGTCCCACGGTTGGGTGGTGATCTGATGTCCTTGCAGCGCAAAGAGAATCACGATGGTGAACAACAGTCCGTATAGCGCCCAGGGCCCGATTCGCGGCAGGAAGGTCGACTCATACCAGTTGCGGCCCTTGGCTTTTTCGCCGAGACGACGAGACAGATAGCCGGCCGCCAGCGGGATGCCCAGGAAAATCAGCACCGATTTCGCGATCTGCCACGGCGACGTCGCGATGGCAGTCTGCGGCAGATGCAACCAACCGGGCAGCACCGACAGGTAGAACCAACCGAGGACCGCGAACATCAACACCTGGAAGATCGAATTGAGTGCCACCAGAACGGCGGCCGCTTCCCGGTCCCCGCAGGCCAAGTCGTTCCAGATGATGACCATCGCGATGCACCGCGCCAACCCGACGACGATCAGCCCGGTGCGGTACTCCGGGAGGTCCGCCAACAGGAGCCAGGCCAAAGCGAACATCACCGCCGGCCCGAGCACCCAGTTCAACACCAACGACGACAGCAACAGCTTGCGGTCCGAGGTGACGGTGTCGAGACGGTCGTAGCGGACCTTGGCCAGCACCGGGTACATCATGACCAGCAGACCCAGGGCAATTGGCAGCGAAATCCCGTCTACCTGAACCTTTTCCAGCGCTGTGTTGAGTCCGGGTATCCAGCGCCCCAGCAGCAGGCCCATGGCCATGGCCAACCCGATCCACACCGGCAGATACCGGTCGAGGGTGGACTGGCGCGCGGCCGCTTGGTCAGCCTTGACAGTCTGCGTCACGCCGATGTCCCGCAGCATGCCGCCCCACCCGATTCAGCGAGAGGCAGCGGGCTACTGCCGAAGCTCTCTGCATCGGTCAGCACGGTATACACCTCCCACCGCTCACCACCGGGCGCAGTGACCCACACCTTGTCCTGCGTGGCGAAGCAGCAAGTGGTGCCGATTTCTTCTTCCGTGAACATCCCCGCTTCGGTCAGCCGCGCGATCTCCGCATGCACGGTCTCGCTGGACTCGACTTCGACACCGAGGTGATTGATCGACCCGCCATGCCCCGGGTTTTCGAGCAGCACAAGCTTCAGCGGTGGGTCTGCGATGGCGAAATTGGCATTGCCCGGTTTGACCTTCGCAGGCCCTACCCCAAAGAGCTTGCGGTAGAAGGCAATCGATTCATCGAGGTTGTCGACGTTGAGGGCGAGCTGGGCACGAGACATTGAAGGCTCCCGAGAGATGAGACGTATATCGAAATGGCCGCAAGACCGTTCTACGCACCTTTTCGATATATGTCAATAAACTGGCGTAGCATGAACGCCATGCCCAAGGCATTGCCCGTGATCGACATGTCCCAACCGCTCTGCTGTGCCCCCGTGGCGGCTAGCCCGACGGACGACGCCGCCGCGTTGGATGTCGCCATGCGGCTCAAGGCATTAGCGGACCCGGCGCGCGTGAAGCTGATGTCGCTGTTGTTCACGTGCGGCGAACCCTGCACCACCGGATCGCTCGCCGCCGCGGTGGGCCTGGCGGAATCGACCGTGAGCCATCACCTCGGCCAGCTGCGTTCGGCCGGGTTCGTCACCTCCGAACGGCAGGGCATGAATGTGCACCACACGCCCCGCCGGGACGCGCTCACCGCCCTGTGCCGGGTACTCGACCCGAACTGCTGCTGATCGAAACCCGTTGTACTTGAATTCCCTTCCGGCGGAAGCCATCTGGGCTATGGACACGTCACGTCCATCTCGAAAGACTTGCTGACTTCTTGCGGGGCCTGCGGGTTGCTGAGGTCACTGCCGCTCGCGGTGCCCTTGATCGCGTAGGAATTCCCACTCACCGCGGCTCCCGCCCGACTGGCCTGCCCGGGCGCCGCGTCCGAATAGCCCAGCGCCACACCGTTTACAGTGCCCAGGCCGACGATGTGCACCAGCGGTGGGTGGCCAGTGCTGACTACCGCACCAACCCCATTGGATACATCGCCAATGCCGATTGTGACGTTGTTACCCGACGTGTTGCAGGTAACCCCGCCGCTGACCGGGTGGGGCTGGCCATCGACGGTGACCTGCGGCGCGAGCGGTGCTACGGCGTTCGCCGATCCTGATGCGCCTGGGGCCGCGGGCGAGCCCGCATTCGGACCGGATTTGTAGGTCGAGCACCCGGTCAGCGCCGCGACGATGGCCGCCGCAGTCAACGAACCGATAACAACATCTGTCTGGACCCGCCTGTGGACCACTGCTCCCCTCCTTCTCAGCCACTAATGCCTGATTCGCAAGCCGGGTCACCGTGCAGTTACCCGCGTGCGAGGAGATTGAATCGTCGACAGCTCAGACGGTTCCGATGTTCAGCGACTCGGCACCAGTCAGCCAGGAGCGCGAACCAAAGGCCGGCACCCGGGCAGCTACACCACCCGGGACCGGACCCTCAGACTAAGAAGCCGCCGCGATTACGCGCAGACGGTGACGTAGCCCAGCGGGCCACTCACGCACGGCGGGGTGATGTAAACGCCGGGGCCAGGGCCATTCCAACCCGGGCCGCCGCCCCAACCGCGGCCGCGCCAGCCGTGGTGGTCATCCCAGTCGCCACCGCCGCCGCCCCAGCCGTGATCCAGCGGGATCATGCCCGGGTCGAGCGCCGGGGCGGCGCTGGCGATACCTGAACCGATACCCAAAACCGCAGCTCCGAGGCCTGCGGCGAGTGCAGTAGTCGACGCAATCTTCTTAAACGTGGCCATGGCCAACCTCCGAAATAAAAATAATCAAATAAGTAAAAAACCGACGCAAGTGTAGAACGTCTAAGCATTTAGTTCCATTCCCGGGGTCACGAAATCGCCTGAGTACCACCACAGATCAGCTCACCGGCAATGCCCGACATCGCCGACAACTGCGGTCGGCTCCGACACCGCAAACTATCCGATCACTTGGATCTGCCCGCCCACCGCGTGGCGGTCAGGTACCTCGTCGTCAGATCGGCAATCTCGCGCGGCCACTGCGCCCAATCCAGCCCGTCGGGCCAGAGATCCATCGACACGGCCCGGTATGCCGGCAAGCCTTCGATACAACATTGCTTCCCCAGCGCCCCAGTGCGCGTAGCCTGTCAGCAAACCAACAGCAGACGGGAGATCCGGATGAAGTCCACACGCACTGCAGCCCTGTTCGCCGCGCTCTTGTCCGCGGCGGCCAGCGTCGTGCTGGCAGTCCCCGCCCACGCCGACGACCAGGTCGACCCCATGTTCCTCCAGGTCTTGCATGAAAAGGGCATCAAGCTGACCGACAGCAACGCCATCACGCTCGCCCATGGCACCTGCAGCGCCATGCGTGGCGGTGGCGTCAACTCGGCGCTGACCTACCTGAAAAAGAACACGACCCTGAGCAACGACGACACCGTCAAGTTCGGCGGGCTGGCCATCTACGCCTACTGCCGCGAGTTGGCGCCCAAGCAGTAGCGCTCAGGAGTCCTCGGGCTCGGTGTCCGTTCCGTCGGTGTCCGCTCCGTGCGCGTCCGCTTCGTCGGTGTCCCCTTCGCCCGCGTCTGCGCCATCGACGCCTGCTTCTTCGGCAGTCAGCATGTACGCCGCTTCCATCAACATCCAGCCGGCCACCTGAACCGAGAGATCGCGTTCGGGAATCTCGGACGAATTCACCGCACCGTCGACGGACTTCGCCGTCTCGGTGGTGTCCTTCGGCAGCTCCGCGGCTCGATCCCAGAACGCGCCGAACAGCGGAACGCCGTTGACCGACTGCCGGTGGTCCCACGCCGACTGCGCGGACGTGAGCACCAGCGTGCGGGCTGTCGCCCGGGCGGCTTCGTCGTCCGCGGAGTCCCCGGGCAAGTCGGTGGCCACCAACGTCAGGTAGCGGGCAAGGATGGCACCGAACAAGCCGCCGTCGCCGCCGCCGGCACCCTTGATCACCCCGTCGTCCGCCATGTGCTCGTTGACCGCGGCCACCAGCCGGTGCACCCGCGGAGCATGGCGCGAATCCCCGGTCCGCACAGCCAATTCCACCTCGAGGCCCAGCACGACGCCCTGGCAGTAGGTGTACTCGGCACGTACCATGGAGCCGGCCTTGATGCCGTCGAACACCAGATGCGTATCGGGGTCGATCAGCGTGTCGTCGAGCCAGTCGGCCATCTGTTGCGCGCGCCGCAGCCGGTCGTGACGGGCCAGGAAGATGCCGGCCGGCCCGTTCGCCGGCGCGTTGAAGAACTGGTCCTGTTTGCGCCACGGAATACCGCCACCGTCCTCAGGCACCCAGGCCCCGAGGAATTGGTCGGCAAACGTTTTGAGCGCATTGGGTCGTGCCACTCCCACCAACCGGCCGGACCGTTCCAGTGCAAGTGCCATCCAGGCCATGTCGTCGTAGTAGCTGTTGGTCCAGGACCCGTTGTTGCGCAACCGATGTCCACGGATCTGACGTGTGATGCGCTCCAGGCGGTATTCCTGCGGGTCGCGCAGCTGCGCGTCGACCAGGCAGTCCAGCAGGTGAGCCTGCCACCAGTAGTCCCAGCTCTTGAACAGCCGATCGCCGCGCGTCGACGGCCAGGCCACCACGCCCAGCTGCGTGCCGGGGAGTCCCCAGAGCCGCCGGAGGTGCCGATTGAACACGGCCGTTTCAGCGCTGGCCGCACGGTTAGCCCAAAGCTGATCCATGCGGACTATCCTGCCCTACCAGGCCCTATCCAGTGCGGCATGTTGCGTGATCCAGGTGTGCATGACGATCCCGGCAGCTACCCCGGCATTGATGCTCCGCGTCGAGCCGAACTGTGCGATGGACACCGTCATCATCGATCCGGTCTTGGCGTCGTCGGTGATGCCGGGCCCCTCCTGCCCGAAGATCAGCAGGCATTCGCGCGGCAGCACCGTCTCTTCCAACCGCACCGAGCCGGGCACGTTGTCGACGGCCACCGGGGTCAGCCCGGCGTCGTCGGCGAAGGCGAGCAGTTCGGCGGTCGTCGCGTGGTGCATGAGCCGCTGGTAGCGGTCAGTCACCATGGCGCCCCGGCGATTCCACCGCCGACGACCGACGATGTGCACCGTGTCCACGGCAAACGCGTTCGCGGTACGCACCACCGCGCCGATGTTCGCATCGTTGCCGAAGTTCTCGATCGCGATGTGCAGCGGGTGCCGACGGTTGTCGATGTCGGCGATGATCGCCTCGCGCGTCCAGTATCGGTAGGCGTCGACGACGTTGCGAGTGTCGCCCTCGCGCAACAACTCTGGGTCATAGCGCGGATCGTCGGGCAGCTCGCCCAGCCAGGGTCCGACCCCGGGCCCGGCGCCCCACTCGGTGGGGCCTGGCACGTCAGCGTGCTCGAGCGCCTGATCAGGCACGCGAAACCCACACCGCCGCATGGGTTCCCACCACCGTGACGGTGGCGTACAGGAGGGCTTGGTTGATGTCACCCTGGGTACACAGGGAGGCGCGGGTCGAAATCGCGCCGAGCGACGCGTCCGGCAGCATCAGCAATGTCGAACCGTAGACGTCGCATGCATGCGACAGTCCCGGCGGCGGCATGGTCGGCGACACGGCGATCATCAACGGCCCGCCCCGCTTGGCCGAATCTGCCTTGTATCTGCTTGCCGCGCCGGTGATTTCGAGGCCCAGCAGCATGTAGCCCTTGCCGGTGAAGGCCGCCGGGTCGCCCAGTGCCGCAGGGATCAACTGCCCACCGTCGGCCCGGAATCCGTCGACGCTGGTGGCTTTGAGGGACAGGCCGGTGTCAGCTTCGTTGGTCGGCGTGAGCCCCACCGGGTAGGCCGCACCGTAGGCCACGGTGGTGTCCTTGATCCGGTCGGCAGGCGAATACAGGTAGATGCCGCGCACCTGCGCCTGATCACGCATCGGCCCCAGACAGACTGTGCCCGTTATCTTGTCCGGGTTCTGGACGACGGCCGGGTTGATCTTCAGGTTCGGCACGCCATCGCAGCCACCGATCACGTTCGATTCGATGGGGTGCGCCACCGCGCCATACAGCCCGAACCGCATCGCCTCCGGCTTGGCGTGCTCGCCACCAGCTTTCGCGGCCGCCATGTCGACATCGACCAGCACCTGGTCGGATTCGAAACGCAGATTGGATACCGACACGTTCCAGCCCAGCAGCGACTGCGATTCACCGATCTTCGCGCTTGGCGCGCCATAAATGCTTGTGTTGGCGTCACCACCACTGGAACACGCGACCAGCACGCCGGCCAGCAGGACTGTCAGCAGCCGTGCGGCCAACGTGCGAACAGACATGCGGCCTAGGTTAGCCGCACGGTGTCAGCGCTGATAATTGGGCGCGGGACGGCCGTTACGGGCCGGCGCGAACTGCGTGTACCGGCCGACGTCGGCGCGCCCCGGGGCCTGGTTGCTACGGCCGGCGGGCAACTCGTTCTGGCGCATGGGGCCGGCGTTGAGCGGACGGCTCGGCGAACCGCTGCGACGGGCCACGGCCTGACCGGCGACGCTGTTCTGGCCGGACGGCACCGGCGGCAGCACGCGGAGCAGGTCGTTGAATTGACGGACGGTGCGCAGACCCTCATCCCACTGAGCGCGGGTGCTGGTGATCGGCATGGACACCAGGGTCCAGTTCTCCTCGTTCCACATGACTTCGGCACAATCCGGGGCGGTGTGCGAGAAAGTCACCATGCGACGGTCGCAGGCACGCCGGGCCGCGTCGAGGTTGGTCGAATAGACCATGCGCGGGCCAATGGCGCCCAACAGCCAGATGTCGTTTTCCCGCGGCTCCGGAATGTCCTTCAGCCGGACGTCGACGGCGACGTTGGTGCCGACCTTGCGGTGCAGCGCGATGACGGTCGCGACGTCGTCGAGGTCGAAGATGAAGACGGCTTCACCGCGAATCTGGCCCAGCACCACATTGCGGGCGTGCACGTTCTCACCGACGGTCGACATGATGCCGCGGCTCCACCGCTTGACCAGGTCGGGAGTGTCGTGTTCGTAGTCGAACCCGTGCGATTTAGCCCATGACTTGCGGCGCCGGCCAAGGCCACGTCGACGGTCAATGTCGACGTACAGCAGCACTGCCGCACCCACGAAGCAGAGTGCAGAAAGTGTGAACCAAAGCGGGACCATCGGGCCAAGCCTACTGGTTGGTACCCAAAATGCCCGAACTCGGTTTGGTCACAAGCTGGTCACATGCTATTTCAGGTACGCGACGATCGCGTTCGTGAGTCCCCGCCGAGCCGCATCCAGGTCGGTGTACGTACCAAGTTGACGCTCGGAGGCGATACCGCGCATCGCGCCGGGGATGAACGAGGCCACCTCACGCACCCGCTCGGGGTCGACATCGAGGTCGGCGAAGGCCTGCTGGCAGGTCTGGAGCCAGCTCTGCCCCCACGACGACAGTTCGGCGGCGGTCTTCGGATAGAGCCGTTCCAGCTCGGCGTGGTCCCGCGGCAGCGCAGCGCGCAGATTCTCGATCGCGCGCGAGTCGCCGATGGTCAGCCCGTCATAGAGCAGGTCGATGATGGCGGCGACGCGTTGTCCCAGCGTGGCAGCGCTGTCCCGGTGGCTCAGCATGCCCGCGCGGCGCTCGGCGGTGCGGTGCAGGACCGCGGCCCAGAATCCGTCGATATCGCCGAACTGGTACTTGACCGCACCCCAGGTGACACCGATCTCCTTGGCGATCCGGTTGGCCGACACCGCGCCGGGATCTCCGGTGGCCAACGCCTTGCGGGCGGCCTCCAGCATGCTTTCCCGGGTGGCGTCGCCGCGCTTGTTCGTCCGTCGGGCGGCGACGTCGACGTCGGTCATCTTTCCGAGATTACCGGAGTTTCACAGAACCCTCTTCCAAAGTTTCACAGAACCTCCTACGATTCGGATCGTGGCGAAGCCCCAATTGCCGATGAAGCCGACGGGATGGTTCCAGGTCGCCTGGTCGGACCAAGTCGCCGTGGGCGCGGTGCATGCCATGAAGTACTTCGGCGAGGAGATGGTCGCCTGGCGATCAGAATCCGGCGAGGTCACCGTGATGAACGCCTACTGCGAGCACCTCGGCGCCCATCTCGGATTCGGCGGCCACGTCGTCGGCGAGACCATTCAGTGCCCGTTCCACGGCTGGCAGTGGAATTCCGCGGGCCATAACGTCTGCATCCCGTATCAGGACCGGCCCAACCGCGGCCGCCGGATCCGCACCTACCCGGTCACCGAGCGCAACGAGGCCATCTATATCTGGCACGACGTCGAGGGGCGCGAACCGTTCTTCGAGGCGCCCGACGTGTTCGCGTCCTTCAACGACGGCAGCAGCGCCGCCGACTACTACCCCCAGCAGCGGCTGCTCCGTGAATCGCTGGAGTTGCATCCGCAGTACGTGTTGGAGAACGGTGTCGACTTCGCCCACTTCAAGTTCGTGCACCAGACCCCGATCGTGCCGGTGTTCACCCGCCACGACTTCGCCGCGCCCATCTCCTATGTCGACTTCACCATCACCTTCGAGGGCAGCGACCAGCAGTCCATCGACGATGTGCGCAGCGGAGTGGAAGCAATCAACGGTGGTCTCGGCATCGCTGTCACCAAAAGCTGGGGCATGATCGACAACCGCACGATCTCGGCCGTCACCCCCGTCGACGAGTCCACCTCCGACGTGCGATTCATGGTCTACATCGGCCGAACCCCCGGTAAGGACAGTCCCCGCGCCGCCGAGCGCGCCACCGCCTTCGGCGACGAGGTCATCCGGCAGTTCACGCAGGACATCCATATCTGGTCGCACCAGCGCTACTCCGATCCGCCGGCGCTGGCCACCGCCGAGTACGAAGGCTTCACCGCAATCCGCACGTGGGCCAAGCAGTTCTATCCCGACCAGGAAGGTTGAGCCGCGATGTCATCCAAGATTCGCGTCTTCCAAGTGGCGACCGGCAACGTCGGCACCGAGATGATCAAGCGCATCGGCAAGCGCCCCGATCTCGAATTGGTCGGATTGCATTGCTACACACCGGAAAAGGTGGGCCGTGACGCCGGTGAGATCGCCGGGATCGGGCCCATCGGAGTGAAGGCGACCGGCTCCATCAACGACATCATCGCCGCCAAGCCCGATGTGCTCACGTTCCACGGCGTCTTCCCTGACGAGGACCTGTACGTGAAAGTCCTTGAGGCCGGGATCAATATCGTCACCACGGCGGACTGGATCACCGGCTGGCACCGCGACACCAACCACCCGCATCCCTCCGGCAAGCCGGTGTCGCAACTGCTCGCCGAGGCGTGCGCCAAAGGCGGGTCGACGTTCTACGGCACCGGCATGAACCCGGGCGTCAACCAGATCCTGGGCGTGGTGTGTTCGGCCGACGTCGCCGAGATCGAGAATGTCACCACCATCGAATCCGTTGACGTGTCATGCCATCACAGCAGGGACACCTGGATCGAGGTGGGATACGGCCTGCCCGTTGATGATCCGTCGATCCCGGCGAAGCTGGAGAAATACACACGAGTGTTCGCCGACAGTGTGCTGATGATGGCCGACTGCTTCGGCCTCGAGCTCGACGAAGTGAAATTCAGTGCGGAGCTCGGCGCCTGCACAAAGGATGTCGACCTGGGCTGGTACACGCTGCCCAAGGGATCGCTAGGCGGCAACTACATCAAGTACCAGGGCATGGTCGACGGCGTCCCGCGCGTCGAGACCCATCTGGAATGGCAGATGACGCCGCACACCGAGCCGCATTGGAACATCAAGGGCTGCTACATCACTCAGATCAAGGGCGACCCCTGCGTTTATAACAAGCACATGATCTACCCGAAACCCGGTGTGGACCTGTCCAATCCGGAGTCCTTCGCCGCGATCGGCATGACGGTGACCGGACTGCCCGCGCTCAACGTCATCGCCTCGGTGGTCAAGGCGCCGCCCGGATTGCTGACGAGCGCCGACGTGCCGCTGCGGGGATTCGCCGGCCGCTTCAACATCTAGAAAAGCCCCGCCACACCGAAAAGTGTGACGGGGCTTCCCGATAGCTCCGGCTCAGCCGAGGGTCAGACCCTCGCCGTCGGCACTGACGTTGACCGGGACGACGTCGCCGTCGTGCACCTCGCCGGCCAGCAGCTTCTTGGCCAGCTGGTCGCCGATGGCCTGCTGCACCAACCGGCGCAGCGGACGCGCGCCGTACAGCGGGTCGAAACCGCGGTCGCCCAGCCACTTCTTGGCCTCCAGCGAGACCTCGAGCTGGAGCCGCCGCTGGGCCAGCCGCTTCTGCAGCTGAGCCAGCTGGATGTCGACGATCCGCACCAGCTCGCTGGGGTCGAGCGCGTGGAACATCAGCACGTCGTCGAGACGGTTGATGAACTCCGGCTTGAACTTCGCGCGCACCGCCGCCATCACCTGCTCCTCGGTGCCACCGGCCCCGAGGTTCGAGGTCAGGATGAGGATGGTGTTGCGGAAGTCGACTGTCCGGCCCTGACCGTCGGTCAGCCGGCCTTCGTCGAGCACCTGCAACAGCACGTCGAACACATCCGGGTGGGCCTTCTCGACCTCGTCGAATAGGACCACCGTGTACGGGCGACGACGCACGGCCTCGGTCAGCTGACCACCGGCGTCATAACCAACATAGCCCGGAGGGGCGCCGACCAGACGAGCCACCGAGTGCTTCTCGCCGTACTCGCTCATGTCGATGCGGACCATGGCGCGCTCGTCGTCGAACAGGAAGTCTGCCAACGCCTTCGCCAGCTCGGTCTTACCGACACCAGTCGGTCCGAGGAACATGAACGACCCGGTGGGACGGTTCGGATCGGCTACACCGGCACGGGCACGACGGACCGCGTCGGACACCGCAGCCACGGCCTCCTTCTGGCCGATGACGCGCTTGCCGAGCTCCTCCTCCATACGCAGGAGCTTGGCGGTCTCGCCTTCCATCATTCGACCGGCCGGGATACCCGTCCACGCCGACACCACATCAGCGATGTCGTCGGGGCTGACCTCCTCCTTGAGCATCACGTTCTCGCGCGCCTCGGCGACCGGCAACGCGGCGTCGAGTTGCTTTTCGACCGCCGGAATCCGGCCGTACCGCAGCTCGGCGGCCTTGGCCAGGTCGCCGTCACGTTCGGCCCGGTCGGCCGCACCGCGCAACGACTCCAGTTGCTCCTTGAACTCACGGACGATGTCGATGGCGTTCTTCTCGTTCTGCCACCGGGTGGTCAGCTCGCTGAGCTTCTCCTTGTGGTCGGCGAGCTCCGAGCGCAGTTTCTCCAGCCGTTCCTTGGAGGCGTCGTCCTCTTCTTTGGACAGCGCCATCTCCTCGATCTCGAGGCGACGGACCAGCCGCTCGACCTCGTCGATCTCGACGGGCCGGGAGTCGATCTCCATACGCAGCCGGGACGCGGCCTCGTCGACCAGGTCGATGGCCTTGTCCGGCAGGAAGCGGCTGGTGATGTAGCGGTCACTCAACGTGGCCGCCGCGACCAGCGCGGAGTCGGTGATGCGCACACCGTGGTGCACCTCGTAGCGGTCCTTGAGGCCGCGCAGGATGCCGATGGTGTCGTCGACCGACGGTTCGCCGACCAGCACCTGCTGGAACCGGCGCTCCAGGGCCGCGTCCTTCTCGATGTACTTGCGGTACTCGTCGAGCGTGGTGGCACCGACCAGCCGCAGCTCGCCACGGGCCAGCATCGGCTTGATCATGTTGCCGGCGTCCATCGCCGACTCGCCGGTCGCGCCGGCACCCACGATGGTGTGCAACTCGTCGATGAAGGTGATGACCTGTCCGGCCGAGTTCTTGATGTCGTCGAGGACGGCCTTGAGCCGCTCTTCGAATTCACCGCGGTACTTGGCGCCGGCCACCATGGACCCCATGTCCAGGCTGACGACGGTCTTGTCCCGCAGGCTCTCCGGAACGTCACCGGCGACGATGCGCTGGGCCAGGCCCTCCACGATGGCGGTCTTACCGACACCAGGTTCGCCGATCAGCACGGGGTTGTTCTTGGTCCGACGGCTCAGTACCTGCACGACACGACGAATCTCGTTGTCGCGCCCGATCACCGGGTCGAGCTTGCCTTCCCGGGCCCGCGCGGTCAGGTCGGTGGAGTACTTCTCCAGCGCCTGATAGGTGCCCTCGGGATCGGGGTTGGTCACGCGGGCACTGCCGCGAACCTTCACGAACGCGTCACGCAACGTCTGCGGCGCGGCGCCGTGGCTGGTCAAGATCTTGGCGACGTCGGAGTCGCCGCTGGCCAGGCCGTACAGCAGGTGCTCGGTGGAGACGTACTCGTCGTCCATCTCGGTGGCCAGGTGCTGGGCAGCGGTCAGCGCCGCCACGGACTCACGCGACAGCTGTGGCGTCGAGTTGGCGCCGCTCGCAGTAGGCAGCCGATCACTCAGCCGCTGCGCTTCGGCCCGAATGGTTGCGGGTTCGACGCCGACGGCCTCCAACAGGGGTGCGGCGATGCCGTCGTTCTGGGTCAGCAGAGCCATCAATAAGTGCGCCGGACGGATCTCCGGGTTGCCTGCGGCTGTCGCCGCTTGCAGCGCCGAGGTCAGCGCCGCCTGAGTCTTCGTGGTCGGGTTGAACGAGTCCACGACACCTCCCTTTCGTCTAGAGAAAAATGCTTGTCGCTCTGTTCAGCGCCGTCAAGGTTGAGTCTATTCCACTCAAGTCTATGAAATTCCTGGCCCGCCTATGATCTGAATCACCCACACCCTCACCCACACCGAGAATTCTGCCGTGCCCAACCGACAAGATCGACGGCATCGTAAGTAACAATGTCGGCATGACGGATTGGGTATCGGTCCTGACCGAGCTGATTCCCCTCGCTTTGGTGATCGCACTCTCGCCGCTGTCCATCATCCCCGCGGTCCTCGTGCTGCAATCACCGCACGCCCGCATCACCGGACTGGCGTACCTCGCCGGGTGGCTGCTGTCCATCGCTGTCCTCACCGGGATATTCGTCCAACTATCCGGGCTGATGCCGCAGGCCGGCCATCCGTCGACCGCCGCGTCGTGGGGCCGCGTTGTCGTCGGCGCGCTGCTGATCGCCTTCGGCATCTACCGCTGGGCCACGCGCAAGCACAACGCGCACGAACCCGCGTGGATGCGGAAGCTCACCACGACCACCCCGGCTCGCGGTTTCGTGACCGCGGCGGTGCTCGCGGTGGTGAATCCCAAAGTGCTGTTCATGTGCATCGCGGCAGGCCTGGCCATCAGCACCGACGCGCTCCCCCGAGCTGCGGCATGGGCCTCGGTGGTGTATTTCGCTGTGGTGGCAGGCATTTCGGTCGCCATCCCGGTGCTGGTCTACGCCGCGGCCGGCGCGCGCCTGGACCCGGCGATGGCCCGACTCGGCGCCTGGCTGCACCGCCAGCACGCCGTCTTGGTGGCCGGCATCCTCATCGTCATCGGAATCCTGGTCGCATACAAGGGTCTTAGCCACCTGTAGCAGGAACCGACGGCTACGGTTTAGGCATGTCCGAATCCGGCTTCGGTGATTTCGAGTTCGAACGCAAGTTCTTCGTCCGCGACCTGCCCGCCGTCACAGCATCCGATCCGAGTCCTGCCCTGATCGTGCAGGCATATCTGTTCGCGTCCGACGGATACGCGGTACGCGTGCGCGTTCAGGGTCCCGCCCCGGCTGATCTGAGCCACCCATCGATCGACCTCGTCGAGGTTCTTGGCACCGATGCAATCGGCACCATGACGGCCAAAGGTCCAGCCACCGGAGGTACCCGCTACGAGGCCGAGCGAGAACTCGACCCGATGGTCGCCGGCGAAATCGTCCGCCGCGCCGAGCATGTGGTCACCAAGGTGCGGTACTCGGTGTGGCTGGGCGAAGACGGCTGGGTCGTCGACCGATTCCTGGACGCCAACGCCCCGCTGCTGCTGGCCGAGGTGGAACGCGGCGGGCCGGTGGTCGACCTGGCTATCCCGGCCTTCTGCGCCACCGAGGTCTCCGAGGACGACCGGTTCCGCAATGAGTACCTGGCGCACCAACCGTACGGAACCTGGGCCGACGCGCACCTCCGCGAGCTCGATCTGCTGGGCCCCAAATTCGTCACCACCTTGGGGCAAAACAACTTCGACGACGCCTGATGGGACTAGACGACCGCGAAGCGCTGTCGACGGTACGCGCTGCGGTCGACCCGAAGCGGGGCGGCAGCGACGTCGTCGGCCGCTTCTACGCTCGCTGGTTCGCCACTGACCCGTCCGTGCGCGATCTGTTCCCACCCGACCTTGCAGCCCAACGGAACTCGTTCTGCCAGGCATTGTTCTGGGTACTGGGCGAGTTCGTGGACCAACGCGCCGAGGAGCCCGTCGCCTTCCTCGCTCAGCTCGGCCGGGATCATCGCAAATACGGCGTGACACAACAGCATTACGCCACCCTGCACGACGCGTTGCTGGCCACCCTGCACGAGCATCTCGGCGACCGCTGGGACGCCCGGATCGCCGAGGCCACCACGCACGCCGTCGATCTGATCGTCGGCGTCATGCGCGGCGCCGCCGACCGCGAGCAGACACCGCCCTACGTCGACGGCACCGTCGTCGAGCATCTGCGCGTCACGCGCGATGTGTCGGTGGTGCGGCTACAACTGGACCAGCCGCTGGCGTATCACGCCGGACAGTATGTCGCCGTGCAGGTTCCGCAGTGGCCGCGTCGCTGGCGGCACCTCAGTCCGTCTATGCCCGCCGACACCAGCGGTGCCATCGAATTCCACGTCCGGTCGGTCAGTGGCGGCATGGTGAGCACCGCGATCGTCAACCAGACCACACCCGGTGACCGGTGGCGCCTATCGAATCCCCATGGCGGAATGCATGTTTCACGCTCCGACGGAGATGTGCTCATGGTTGCTGGCAGCACCGGACTGGCTCCGCTGCGCGCGTTGGTGATGAACCTGTGCCGTGAGGCCGAAAATCCGCGGGTACACCTGTTTTTCGGCGGACGCTACCCTTGCGACCTCTACGACCTCCGTACCCTCTGGGAGATCGCGGCCACCAACCCGTGGTTATCGGTCACCCCGGTATCTGAGTACTCCACCGATCCACCGTGGGCCGCCGACTACCCGGACGTGAGGCCGCCCCGCGGGCTGCACGTGCGCCAGACGGGACTACTTCCCGACGTCGTCACCAGCTACGGCAACTGGGGCGACCGACAGATCCTGTTGTGCGGCGGGCCGAAGATGGTGGCGGCGACCAAAGCCGCCCTGATCACCAAAGGCGCACCGCCAGAACGTATTCAGCATGATCCGTTGCCCTACTGACCCCGGAGGACACCGATGACCGAACTCGACACCGTCGTACTGACCGACCCCGAATCCACGATGACGGCGACGTTCGTCCCGTCCGCGGGCATGATCGGCACCTCACTTTCCGACGGAAACGCTGAGTTCCTGGGACAGCGGCGCGGCTTGGACGCCTACCTGGCCAACGCCAAGACCATGGGCATCCCACTGCTGTATCCGTGGGCGAATCGCTTGGGCGCGAGAATCTATGACGTCGACGGCGGTGCCGTCACGTTGACACCCGGCGCCGGAGGCGTGCGGGTCGACGAGCACGGTGCCCCGATCCACGGCGTCCTGGCCGCGTACCCGGGCTGGTTGGTCACCGAGCAGTCACCGAATTCACTCACTGCCACATTGGATTTCAGTGGCCGGCCGGGCCTGCTCGCGTCATTCCCGTTCCCGCACATCCTGACTCAGCGCGTCACCCTCGCGGACCGCACCCTGACCGTCGAGACCGCCGTCCGGCCGACCACCGCGGCGTCGGTGCCGCTGTGCTTCGGCTACCACCCATACCTGACCATTCCCGGTGTGCCGCGCGAGGATTGGATTCTGGAGACGCCCGCGCTGCGGCACCTGCCGACCGACGATCGAGGGTTGCCGACCGGCGCTTCCGAGACCTGGCCGGCCCGCTCCGGCCCGCTCGGCGACACCGCCTACGACGATGGCTTCGACCAGGTGCCCGACGGTGCGCAATTCGCCATCAGCGGTGGGGGCCACCGGATCACGGTGACCTTCGAAACCGGTTATCCGGCCGCGCAACTGTTCGCGCCGCCCAGCGACGCGCTGGTGGCCATCGAGCCCATGGCCGCACCTACCGACGCGCTGCGCCGCGGCAACTACCGCGTCGCCGCCCCGGGCAGGTCGGCGATCGCGCGGTTCTCAATCACCGTTTACTGAGTACGGCCTCTACCGTCGGGGCAATCTGATCTGAAAGCCTTTCGGTGGCACCGGCACTGAGATGATCGGTGTCGTAGAAGTTGATAACTCCGTCGCTTTGCGCCTTACACACGTCCTGGTCGCAGATTGATCTGATCGGGTCGATGATCCGCGATCGGTCGCCTAGGACAGCGTGCAGCCGGTCGAACCAATCAACCGTGTCACCCCAGTAAGCCTCTTCGGCACTTCGCGAGACGTCGCACGGATAGGTGCGCCATCGCCGCGTCACGCATTCGGGTGCCGGCCGGTCGAGCTCTGGGTTAATGCCCAGCAGGTCGACGCCAACCCCGGCATCGCCCAGCCGTGACAGAAGTGCAGGTGTACCCCGCATCAGTGGACCACTGTCGGTAGCGAGGTTCTGGGACTCGCGCGCCAAGCTCGGGTACAGCTCAGTGCGCCCGTGATAGATCGGCCAGCGTGCGGCGATGATCACCCGCACTCCGGCACCCTTGGCGGCTCTGAGAACCCAGCGCAGCGCCTCGTTGTTGTGCAGCTGGCACAGCTCGAGCCGAGTTCGCTCCAACCCGTACGGCATGTCGGGTAGATGAGCGGCGTCCGGCAGGTACGGCGGACAGGTTCCCCGCGGCATGGCAACCACGTTCACCGGACGCCCTGCGGCCGCTTTGACCACGCCGGGCAGCAGCATCTGCGCATAAGAGTCGCCCCACACGACGATGGACGGACGCGCCGGATCGAAACCGGGCAGCGGGCAGATCTCGTACTCGGCTTTCTGGCCGATCGCCATGTTGTGCAAGCAATTCGGCGGGAACGCGCTGTCGTACTTCGCGTGCGAGGCGGCCGGCCAGAAGCCAGTCTTCGCCGTCTGATCGGCGAGCAGTTCAGAACCAAATGCCATGGCGCAGACGACGGCAATTGCAGTCAACCCCGTCAGGACCGTTCGCCGATCGTTGCCCGCGGGCGAACCAGCGCGGAACCGCGGTTCCCAGTATCGATAGCTCCACACCGCAATACCCAGGGCAATGAGCACTAGGGCCACCCGGAGCCACCCGGGCGGGTCCCGCAGGTACCAGGTCGCGGCAATTGCTAGCAGCGGCCAATGCCACAGGTACCAACCGTAGGAAGCCTTCCCGATTCCGAGGACGGGCGCTGCCAGCAGATATCGGGCGCCGGGATCGTCGGACGTGATGTGCGCCCAGATCATCCCTGCAGTCGCGATGGTGGGGATCAGCGCCCAGGCACCAGGGAAGCCGAACGCAGGCAGTCCCACGACCATCACGCCCAGCAGCGCGACAGCTGAACACGTCCAGACAATCCTGCGCAGGGCAGCCCGGGCCGGAGAAATACCAACGACCGCCAGCAGGGCACCGATGCCAAGTTCGTAGACCCGGCCGAATGGCAGGTAGAAAGCTTGCGTCGGAGCGAACCGGCCGAGGACGACAGCGGCAATCAGGGAACCCGCACATGCCAGCAGGATGAGCACGATCATCACCCGACGACGGTCGCGGCCACGGCGCACCAGAAAACCGGTTGCCGCGAAAAGCAACGGAACCCCGATGTAGAACTGCTCTTCAACAGACAGGGACCACGTGTGGAGGTAGACGTTCGGCAGGTACGTAGGAACGAAGTAGTCCCCAAGCAGGAAGCTGAAGTAGAAATTCGAGGTCGAAGTGGCTGCGGCCATCGCGCTGTCGCTGACGGCTTGGCGCTCGCCGATCGGGTTGAGCACCAGCATTCCGACCAGCAGCACCACAACGATCATCAGCAATGCCGCGGGGGCGAGCCGCCGGAATCGGCGCCCGTAGAACGCCCACCAGCCGACGCGGCCGCTACTGGCCTGCTCAGTCGTCAAGCTCCTCAGGATGACGAATCCCGAGATCACAAAGAAAACATCGACACCGGCGAAACCACCGGCGAAACCAGGAACACCCGCATGGAACGCAACCACCATGACAATGGCAATGGCCCGAAGCGCGTCGATATCCGGACGGTAAGTTCCGCGGGAAACTAGCTGCGACGGCGCAACAGCGGGCGTTGCGACTGGATCAAGCACGCCAGAGCCTCGTTTCGGTGGTTGAGCGAGCCGAGCTTGCCAGTATTACAACTTTGACGTCAATTACTCACGGCAACCTGGAAGCAACTACCTAGCTACTGGGCAACGAGACTCCGAGCGCCCGGACGGCGCGCAATTCTCCATCGCAGCCGATGCCGCACAATCTGTGACGTGACTACGCAAGACCGCCTCGACAGCTGGGAACACCGAGCGGAATGGCCGCTGGCCGCCGTAGCCGCCCTGTTCCTGGCCGCGTACAGCGTCGATGTTCTTGTCCAGCCGCGGGGCATGACCGCATTGCTGGTGAACCTCACGACGTCGTTGGCGTGGGGCGCGTTCACCGCCGACTACGTGGTCCGGCTCTACTTGGCCCCTGACCGTAAACAGTGGTTCTTCCGGCATCTGATCGATCTGGCCATTGTGTTGCTGCCGCTCCTGCGGCCACTGCGTCTGCTCCGGTTGGTCGTGCTTCTCGGCGCGCTGCAGAAGGCCATCGGCAACGCCATCCGCGGAAAGGTGATCATCTACACCGTCTCCGGCGCCGTGCTGCTGGTGTACGTGGGGGCACTTGCGGTGTACGACGCCGAACGTGGCGCACCTGGCGCGCACATCACCAGCTTCGGCCTGGCCGTGTGGTGGGCGATAACGACCATCACCACTGTCGGCTACGGCGACATGTACCCGGTCACCACCTCCGGCCGAGTCATGGCCGGTCTCATGATGATCGGCGGCATCAGCCTGGTCGGTTCCATCACTGCGACCATCGCGTCATGGATCGTGCAGACGGTGTCAGACGAGGACGAGAAGCAGGACGCCGCGACCGCGGCGCACATCGACGGTCTGCGGGGCGAAATCGCCGAGTTGCGGGAGCTGTTGCGCGCGAATGCCACCCAAGCATCTCCTACCAAATAGGCCTGCTGACACCAAAGCAGCCAGAGTTCCTCGTAACCGGGCTCGAGCAGCGCTTTGCGCTCACGCGCGCGAGGCCACCGCAAATCGTTCGAAAACGCCATCAACTTGGTCCGTGCGCTCCAGGATCGTCTCCCAAACTTTTGGTGCAGGTCCCCAGTCCGTGTGACCACTATCCTTGTTAGGACGACTGATAACTCCGCGGGCGTAAAATCGGCCGGGGTTGTTGCGCGAGGGGGCGACGTGGACGTAGTCAAGGTTGATACGGCGATGCTGCAGCATCAGGTCGCGAAGCTTGAGGAGACGATCGGTCACCTCGATGCTCATGAGAAGGCTGTCGGGGAGGCCATTCACTCATTCGGTAAAGCATTGAAGGGCGACACCGGCAAGGCCGTCGACGTCGCTCTGACTAGCTATCAGAAGGCGATGGCCGCGCTGCGCACTGAGCAGGGGACGATCACAGAGACGCTGCAGGCCGCAGTAGCCGCCTACGACTCGACTGACGCGAATGCGGCCGCGGGCCTGACCAAAGCAATGCATCTCTAGGGGGACCGATGGCTGAGCAGGAATGGCACTTTGCGGACATCGAGAATGCAATCGACGAACTCAAGGATGAGCACAAGCGGTTGAACGGCATCCTTGTTGAGGAGCGCGCTCGAATTCAGCTGGTCAGCAGCGATATCTGGAACGGCACCGCTCGTGAAGGCTGGCAAGCGGCCGAGCATTCCTGGGGCGCGAAGGCCGACGCCGCGCTCGAAGCTCTGGACAAGCTGATCGGGGCCATCCAGACCGGACATGATTCGATGGAATCTGCCGAGGGGAAGCTCAAGGGCAAGTTCGGCTGACCGACTCAGGGAGGGGAATTCGGTGTCGAATAGTCATGGGCGGTATGCGGCGGCACACCGTCAGGTGCGCATCTGATGACGCCCACGTTGAAAGTTGATACAGCTCAACTGGCCGCGGCAGGGCAGGCGTTTCAGGCAGCGTCCGATGCGGTGCCCGCGGCGCCGGCGTTCTACATTCCGACGGGTTCGGATGACTTGAGTACTACAGCCGCCAGAAATGCCCCGCTCTACGCCAATCCGATCTCGTCTGGCTTGCCGAAGCTGAAGGCGGACACCGCCGCCTACGCGGCGAACATCAAGGATGCGGCGTCGACCTATGCCACCACCGACCAGGACGCGGCGGCAGACGTCTTGAAGCAAAAGCTCGATGATCCGGCCGGACGAGGCCCTGGCGGTGGCGCGCCCGGTGGCGGTGGAGGCGGGTCGCCCGCTGGCGCAGCCGACCCGGCCAAGGCCGGTGCAACTCCTGCAGGTGCACCAGGTGCGCCTGGCGCTGGCGGGGATCCCATGAGTCAGCTGAGCCAGCTCGGCCAGATGGGTGGCCAGATGCTGCAGATGCCGATGCAGATGGCCCAGGCGGCTGGGGCGATACCTCAAGCCGCGATGCAGATGGCGCAGCAAGTGGGTCAGCAGATCAGCCAATTGGCCGGCAAAAAGGGCGAGTCCGAGAAGGACAAGCCGGAAGATGCTGAGCGTAAGGCGGCTGAAGACAAGAAGGCCGACGAGGAAAAGAAGTCGGCAGAACACAAGGACAAGCCGCAGGCGCAGTCGGAGAAAGAGCAGCCAAAGGCTCCCGTCGAGGCCAAGCACGCGGCCGGGCCAAGTCACGGCCAAAGCGCTCCTGTACCGCCGTCGTCTGCACCACGCCATGCCGCACCGACACGACCCAATGTGGAGGAACAACTGTGACCCAGCCACCGCCGTCCGGCCCTTGGGGCTCTCAACCGCCTCAGCAGCCCGGGAACTGGCAGGGGTATCCCGGTGGGCAGCCGGGTCCGCAGGGTCAATGGAACCCGCCGCAACAACAGTGGCCGAATCCCACTCCCGCACCTAAGAAGCAGGGTCCACTGAAGTGGATTCTCGGCGCGATCGCACTGATCGCCGTCATCGCGGTGACAGCCGTAGTGGCCGTGTCGTGTGCGGGTGGCAAGGGAACTAACAATGCGAACGGCGGTAGCGGTAGTACACCGACATCGGGTGCGAAATCCGACATCGCCAGCGCCAACGACACCGGACCGGTTTCGGTGATTACTGAAGATCCGTCATGCGCACCGTGGGGTCCGATTAACGACACTTTGGCCAACGTCGAGAAGGACGGCTGGGACAAGCGCGACCCGTCCATACCCGCGAGCGCATGGAACCCGGATATGCAGGCGATGTATCGAAAAGTGAGCGATGCACTGGGTAATTCGGCGGACCAAACCGTACCACTGATCAAACTCACGCAGCATCGTGCAATGCGTGAACTGTATCAGCAATACATCGCTTACACTCGAGCATTTGTCGACCGAATCCCCACGTATACGGAAAATGACAAATATTTACAATCCACTGGCGTGCTATTCGGAATGATCATTACTAATATCTGCCAGGCAATAACATTCAGCTCGGCGAGCGCACGGGGGCCGCTTGTCGGCGCAGCTAGCCCGCCGCAACATGTTGCACCACTAGGGGATGTCAATCGCCCAACCATATTTCTAGCGACTTCGGCTTCGGATTGCCCTCAGTGGAACTCATTAGTCGATGAATTCGTCGCAGATCCGGCCTACATCGCTTGGAATAAAGAAGATCCCAACATCCCGGCCAGCAATTGGTCACTCGAATACAAGGCCGAAAATGATGCACTGAGACCTGTATTGACGCGCATCTCTGACACAATCGAGAGACTTGGTAACGCAAGCAGCAACCCGATAGTTGCCGACCTCGCGGTATTATCAGCCCAGTACGGGCGTGCATTCATCCAAGGAATGCCTACTTACACTAATGCAGATCTCTACCTCTTCAATGTGTGGTGGCGTGGATTTGGGGCAATTAGCGCAGCCTGCAAAGCAGCCGGAGCGAACTAAATGGATGGCGATATCCAAAAGCCCGATTGCCCGCAAGGCATGATCGCGCCCAATGCTTGGCCCGAAGCAAGCGAAGGACGTTTCTACCAAACTGCGCATGATTGCGTAAACGCTCTGCAAAACCTGGTAAAGAATTCCGCCACGCCCTGGACTAACACGGTAAGCCATACATTCGGCACAGGAGGTTGGTCTGGGGACGCCTCAGGTGCGGCTAACAATAAAGCAGGCAAGGTGTCAGGTCAGCTTGCTTCCATGGAGATCCTGCTCCATGCGGCTGCTAGCTGGAATTACGATATGAGTAACGCAGTCGTTGAGTGTAAAAACGAAATATCGGGCAACGTGCACTCATATCTAAAGGGTTTCAATCAGCTGTCCGAGGAAGATCAGAATCAAAGAATTTCGGATTGTTATGCTTTGAATTTCAGCGCTACACAGAGAAACGCCACGAAAGTAGGTCCGCCGGATTCCCACCGACCGACGCTGAATCTGGACAAACTAATAACAAGCGGCCTGCCGACAGGCCCACCCGGCGTTGGGGCTGCTACTCCGGGTGGTTCGCCGGCGCCGTCTCCGGGCAAAACGAATAGTGATTCACTTCCTTCGACCACCGTTTCGGAGCATCAACCCGTCACACCAGGGACCGCTGGAACGCCAGGGCAATCGTCGACGCCCAGCAAAACGAGCAGCGATCCACTGCCTTCAACGACTACTGCCACACAGCAACCCATCGCCCAACAAAATGGACCTACGGGACCGTCATCGGTGCCCAGCAAAACGCGTAGCGATCCTCTACCTAACGCAGCGGAGGCGGGCAATCCGGCAATTGCTGCTACTACACAAGTCGCTAATCAAGCCGCTCCCAGCAATAGTCCCGTCGCCCTGCCAGCCTCGCCTGCACCGAGACCGACGAATCCCGCGCCCGCCGGTGCAACCCCGGCGGCCGCGAGCACAAGCAGCGGCAGCAGCTCGCCAAGTGGCCTTGGCGGCACGCCTGGCGGCTCGGGGGCGCAACAGGCGGGCAACCCCAGCGGTCAGCCGGCCGGGATGCAGCCGACGGGCGACCCAGCCAAGAACCCATTGCAGCAGGGATTGCAGCAGATCGGCCAAGGGTTGCAGAACGCGGCGAACACTTCGCAACCGCTGGGCGCAGCTCAACCGGCTACACAACAGCCCACAACCCCAACTCCGGCGGCTCCGACAGGCGCAGCCGCGGGTACATCTGGGACCAGTGCGGCTCCGGTCAGTTCCGCGTCGGCAGCGGGTGGTGGCGGTTCCATGGGTGGCCCAGCAGCTGCAACGCCGGCCGCCCCCGCAGCTCCGTTGGGCCCCGCCCCGACGCCGCCGCCAGCTGCACCGGTGGCACAGCCCGGACAGGGCGCGCCGGTGGGTCCCACTGGACCCGGCGTCGCCGCGGCGAGCGCAAACAATCAGCAAGCAGCCGCAGCGGCCGCGCCGATCCCGGTCAGCCCCGCCCGCGCCGAGCGCGATGCCGCGGCAGCAGCCGCCAAAGCCGGTCTGCTGCAACGTAAGTCGGCAGGCAACACCGACGCGGATATTGAGATCGCTCGACGGATTTCCGCGGCATTGCATGCGCCGCCGTCCATCCCGGAACCGAGCTTCAAATTCGTGTGGGCGGTCGGCGTCACGACAGAGGGCCAGATTCTCGCCGCCAACTCGTACGGCATCGGCTTCATCCCCGACCGAGTGCAACTGCCGGGCCAGGTGACGCTAGTCAGTGCTGATGAGGCAATCCCGCCAGGTGAACGCGGCCGTTGGGTGAACTTTCCGTTCCTGGCGCTACAGGGATGGGCGCAATTCCACGGCAAGACGCTCCGCGCGATTATCGGCATGCCCGACGAGGTCAAGCCATACAAATCAAGCGCGCACACCGAAGAGTTGGCGCCCGACGACATCCCAGCCAGCGGCACCATGCAAGGACGATCGCGCCTACAAGTGATTGCTCCCGAGGCGGCGGCACGGTTGGAGGAGTGGTCTGACCTCACGCTCTATGAGGCGTTGCCTCCGCGGCCGGTGCAAGACGCACCACCCGACGCCAAGCAAACGATGAAACTTTGGGTGGACACCATCAAGCCGCTACTTCGCACCACGGGAACCAACGGCCCAATCGATCACCTGAAAAACATGATCGCCTACGCCGATCACATGCAGAGCGTCGAGTTGTACAAGGCGTACACCGCCCCGCACGTAGCTGCGCAGCGGGAGGCAATGTCGGATTGGATTTACTGGCAACACATTTCGTCGATCTGCCAGGACGCGACGAATCCCGTTCTTGGTGGCGTCCAGGTGTGAGTGCTCGTCATGACGGTTCTCCGACCACCGGTGACTAATTCACTGGTGGTGGGTGGGGAGCCCAGAGCTAGCCGAGAACCCGCTCTGCACCTCTGTGTCGTCACTGCGACTCTTGGCCGACAAGAGGTCGTCACCGGACTCTCGCACTGCCGCAGCCACCGTCATCGCCGGTAGCTCCGCCGCCGTCAGCGTGCGTCGTACCCGAACCCCGGTGACGACGATCCAAACCAGGGTCGCCAGCGTCAGGATCGGATAGACCAACCCGGCCCAGGCCTCGTACCAGGGGCGGCCGATCTCCCAGCGATTCGTCTGCAGCGTCGCCAGCGCGTTAGGCACCGCGGTGGCGGCCACGATCAGCCACACCCACCACAGCGCCCGCGCGCCCGGCCGGTCGCTCCACGGTCCGTGCAGCAGCCAGATCAGCAACGGCACAACCAATACCCAATGCGCGGTCCACGAGACCGGCGAGGCGAGCAGCTCGAACAACACGACGACCAGCAGCGACCCCAGCCGGTCACGGCGCTGCGGCTCAGCGCCCAACGCCCACCACGCCGCCGCGACCAACACCCCGGTCAGAACAACGGCGGCAATCCACTGCACGCCCATCCCAGGGTCATACCCCAGCACCCGAGCGATCCCGCCGCGCCAGGATTGGTTGTAGACATTGCCGATGGTGAAGAGCCGGTCCCGGCCGATGTAGTCGGTGAAAAAGAACCGAACCCGGTCTCCGGCAACGAGATACGAGACCCCGAGCGTCGCGAAGAACACCACGGCCGAGAACGCCGCAGCCGCCCAGCGCCGCATCCCGACGAGGTAGACGCCGGTGATCGCCGGCGTCAGCTTCACGCCCGCACCCAATCCGACGAGCAGACCCGATAGCCACCAGCGACGGCTGTATGCCGCGACCATGACCAGCAGCAAGAGGAAAACGCCGATCGTGGCGTGTTTGACGTTGCCGACGATCGGTTCGAGCCACAGGGCGCCGGCGGTCCACAGCATGGCGACGCGCTTGTTGTCGGCGTCGATCATCTTCTGGCTGATCCGCACGATGGTATACAGCGCGGCGACAATACCCACCCGCCACGCGAGCGCGACCAGCCCAAAGGGCAGCAGATGCAGCGGGTAGAACACCATCGCCGCGAACGGCGGGTAAACGAACGGCATGGTCTCGTTGTGCGCAGGATCGAGATAGGCCGCGTCATAGAGCGTGGCCGGATGGTCGAGTGCCGCGCCGCCGGCCACGTAGATGTGGAAATCGATCGGGTCGGTCAGGCTACTGACGACTACCGAAACCACCGCGCTGACCAACAGCAACAGCGGCGCCATCGCCTGCCAGCGCCGCGCTCCCAATGCACCCATGTATCCCCCATGCGTCGACGTGAGTCACGTCCAGATGGGTATAAGGGTGCCGTATTTCAGCGTTTGAAGCACCTTTTTGTCGTTGCACCCCAAGACAATTCGCAGATGTCAATATTTAGCAAATGATGATGCCGCCGTCAGCTGCGCCGTGCCGGCGCAGAGCAATTTCCGAAGATGTACTTACTTACTTCCGGGGCCGGCATGTTCGACGACTGCGATGCCACAAATTACAGAAATTGGGCAGCAATCAAATGTGGGCGCACATCGAAATAGCCCAATCAGCTGTCGTGGCGGTTTGGCATCATGGGGTCGCCGCCGCTATGCGACGACCCGTCACCACCATCCAGCCCAGCGTCGCCATGGCCACAATGACGTAGATCAAGCCGGCGCACGCTTGGTACCACGGTCGGCTGAACTGCCACAAGCCAGGCTCGGCGAGCGCCAGCAGGCTGGGAAGGCTGACGAACGTCACCCCGACCCATACCCACCCGAGTACCCGGGCGCCCGGTTTGTCGCGCCACACGCCCGTAAACAACCAGATGATCAACGGCACCAACCAGATCCAGTGGTGCACCCAGGAAATCGGTGACGCGAGCAGCCCGAAAACCTCGACGACCAACAACGAGCCCAACCGGTCGCGCGTCTGCGCACCTGCGCCCAGCGCCTGCCATGCCAGCACGGCCAACACAGCCGTAACGGCGAGCACTGACAGGACCAGCGGCCCATGTCCAGCGTCATACCCCAGAATCCTGGAGATGGCACCACTCCAGGATTGGTTGATAGCCGTGCCCACCGGGACCGCAAACTTGCCGATCAGACCAGTGAAGTAGAAGCGCGTCTCACTCGGCACCAGGAGCGCCGACAGACCCACCGTGGCAATGAATACCACTGCCGAAGTCACGGCTACGGCCCAGCGGCGCATCCCGACGAAGTAGAAGCCGGAGATCGCCGGGGTCAGCTTCACACCCGTGGCCAACCCAACCAGCAGACCCGACACCCACCATCTGGTGCTGTACGCCGCGTACATCACAGCGAGGGTCAGGAAAACCCCGAGCTGGCCCATGTTCAAGCAAACCCGCACCGGCTCGAGCCAGATGACACCCGCAGTCCACAGCATCGCCTCTTGACGTCCGCCATTGCCCACCAGAAGCTGCGCCAATCGCACGACCCCGTACGTCGCAGCCAGAATTCCCAACTGCCACAACAGCCCGGCCACTGCGAACGGCAGAAAGTTCAGTGGGTAGAACAGCATCGCGGCGAACGGCGGATAAATGAACGGCAACGGCTCAGTCGGTGACTGACCCGCCATCGGCGACTGGCCGGAATAGACCAGCGAATACAGCGTGTTGGGGTGCTCCAGCGCTGCGCCACCCAGCATGTAGACGTGCAAGTCGACCAAATTGGGCGGGCTGGGGATGGTCACGGCGAGCAGAACTACGGCACTGACAATCAACAGCGCCGGTGCCAGACGCTGGCGGCGGTCGGTCAGCGGCGCGACGTCAAGCACGACGGCCCGTTCGGATGATCGCGCCCAGCGTCAACAGTTCTGCCATGGTGTAGAACGTCTCCCCCCAGGCCGAATGCCACGGCCTGCTCATTTGCCAGACATTGATCTGGGCAAAGAATAAGGGGGTGAGCCCGCTGCGGCCAAACTGACCGCCAGTTGCTGGGTTACTTGCTTCCGCGGCGGGGCTGCCACAGCACCAGTGCGGTGCTGGGCTTGCGGACCCGCTCCAGTTCCGCGGTCACCTCAGTGAGCCGGGACTGCAGCGCCTCGACCTGGTTGGTCAGCTCGATGATGCGCTTGATGCCGGCCAGGTTGACGCCCTCGTCTTGCGACAGCCGCTGGACCTCGCGCAGCAGGTCGACGTCATGTTCGGAGTACCGCCGACCGCCGCCCGACGTACGTTGGGGGCTGACCAGGCCGAGCCGGTCGTATGTACGCAGCGTCTGCGCGTGCATACCGGCCAGCTCGGCGGCCACCGAAATGAGGAAGGTACGGGCTTCCTCAGCTTTGCGTCGTGCGCTCACTGTGTCCTCGGTTCTTCGCGCAAGCGCTCATCACAGTGACCCAGCCCAACCCGCCCGCGGATCGAATCCGCTGGCGCGCTCCGCTTTCGCATAGGCCTCCAGCGCCTCGGCCGCTTCGCCTTCCAGGTTCGGCGGCACAGCGACCTTCACCGTTACCAGCAGGTCGCCATGTCCAGCGTCGCTGCCACGCTTGGGCACACCGCGTCCCCGCACCCGGAGGATGCGGCCGTCGGACGTGCCCTTGGGCACCCGAACACCGACCTTGCCTTCCAGCGTCGGCACGGAAAGCGTTGTCCCCAGTGCCAATTCATGGAAGCTCACCGGAACGGTGACGGTCAGATCGTCGCCGTCACGCCCGAACACCTTGTCCGGCCGGACGTGGACGGTGACGTACAGGTCACCCGAAGGCGCCCCGCGCAGACCTGCTTCACCCTGCCCGGCCAGTCGGATGCGCTGACCGTCGGTCACGCCCGGAGGGATGCGCACGTTGATGGTGCGCGTCCGGGTCGAGACGCCGGTACCGCTGCACTCGTCACACGGGTGCTCAATGATCGAGCCCGTGCCACGACAGTCGGTGCACGGCTCCGAGAAGCCGAACGCACCCTGGTTGCGGTTGATGACGCCCGCGCCGTTGCAGTTCGGGCAGACCTTCGGGCTGGTACCCGGACGCGCACCACTGCCATGACAGTTGGTGCACGGCGCCGGGCTGGTGAGCCGCAGCGGCATCGCCACGCCCTTGGTGGCTTCCAGGAAGCTCAGCTCGGTCTCGGTCTCCAGGTCGTTACCGCGGCGCGGACGACTGGGACGCGGCTGCTGGGCCCCCCGACCGAACAGGCCACCGAACAGGTCACCGATGTTGGCGCCGCCGGTCTGTCCGGCCTGGTCGAACAGGTCGCCCAGGTTGAACTCCGAGGTGTCCCCACCGAAGCCACCGAAGCCGCCCCCGCCACCACCGCCACCAAACCGGCGGCTGAAGCCACCGTTGGCGAACAGCCGCCGGGTTTCGTCGTACTCGGCGCGCTTCGTGTCGTCGGTCAGAACTTCCTTGGCTTCGGTCGCCGCCTTGTAGCGATCCTCGGCCGCCGGGTTGTTCGGGTTGCGGTCCGGATGGTTGTCGGCCAGCACCTTGCGCGCGGCACGCTTGATCTCATCCTTCGTGGCGTCAGAGGTGACGCCGAGTTCCTTATAGAAGTCCTTCTCGACCCATTCCCGTTGAGCCATGTCGCGTCACCTCCTCAGCGTCGCTTGGTTACTCGTTTGATTCTGATTTCTGTTCTGTCGCAGCGCTGGTATTGGCGGGCGTGTCGCCCGCATCAGCTGCCGGCGGCGCATCGACGACACCGACCATCGCGTGCCGCAGCACCTGCTCACCGAGCTTGTAACCGCGGCGCATGACGGTCCCCAACACAGGGTTGGAGCCGTCACCCTCGTGTTGGACGGCCTCGTGCAGCAACGGGTCGAACTCGTCGCCTTCGACACCGAACGGCGTCAGACCGAGGTTGTCCAGCGCTCCGGAAAGCTTGTCCGCCACCGACTTCAGTGGCCCGGACTCCAGATCGCCATGGGCGCGAGCCCGGTCGAGATCGTCGAGAACCGGCAAGAAGTGCTGTACGACAAGGCCTTTGGCCCGATCCGCAGCGGCCTGCTCCTGACGGATCGCCCGCTTGCGGTAGTTGTCGTACTCGGCCTTGAGTCGCTGCAGGTCTGCCTTGAGCTCCGCGGCTTCGTCGGACACCGGAGCCTCGGCGGCCCCAGCGGAGGCCGGGGCCTCCGGCGCCGACCCCTCAGGGGCCGACGCCGGAGCGCCCTCACGCTTTTCGCCGGTTTCCGGATCGATGCGCCGCTTGTCGGTGATGGTCACCGGCTCGTTCGAATCGTCGCCGAAGTTTTCCGGACGCGTCACTTGTGCTCCTGATCGTCCTCGACGACCTCAGCGTCCACGACGTTGTCGTCGGCAGCGGCGGCACCCGGTGCACCCGCGCCGGCGCCCTGCTCAGCCTGAGTGGCTTCGTAGATCGCCTGGCCCAGGGCCTGGCTCTCAACGCCCAGCTTCTCCATGGCGGCCTTGATGGCGGCGATGTCGGTGCCGGCGAGCGCGGTCTTGGCCTCAGCGATAGCACCGTCGACCTTGGTCAAGGTGTCCTCGGGGACCTTCGAGCCGCCCTCGGCTTCGCGCTGGTCCTTGACGAACTTCTCCGTCTGGTACACGAGCGACTCGGCCTGGTTGCGGACGTCAGCCTCTTCGCGACGCTTCTTGTCCTCTTCGGCGTGCGCCTCGGCGTCCTTGATCATCCGGTCGATCTCGTCCTGGGACAGGCCCGAGCCTTCCTGGATCTTGATCGTGTTTTCCTTGCCGGTGCCCTTGTCCTTGGCGGTCACATGCACGATGCCGTTGACGTCGATGTCGAAGGTGACCTCGATCTGCGGCACGCCACGCGGGGCCGGCGGGATGCCGGTCAGCTCGAAGCTGCCGAGCAGCTTGTTGTGCGCAGCGATTTCACGCTCACCCTGGAAGACCTGAATCTGCACCGACGGCTGGTTGTCGTCGGCCGTGGTGAAGGTCTCGGACCGCTTGGTCGGGATGGTGGTGTTGCGCTCGATCAGCTTGGTCATCACGCCACCCTTGGTCTCGATACCGAGGGACAGCGGGGTGACGTCAAGCAGCAGAACGTCTTTCACCTCACCCTTGAGCACACCGGCCTGCAGCGCGGCACCGACGGCCACGACCTCGTCCGGGTTGACGCCCTTGTTGGGCTCCTTGCCACCGGTCAGTTCCTTGACCAGCTCGGTGACGGCGGGCATACGGGTCGAGCCACCGACGAGGACCACGTGGTCGATGTCGGAGACCGAGATGCCGGCGTCCTTGATGACGGACTGGAACGGCTGGCGGGTCCGGTCGAGCAGGTCCTGCGTGATGCGCTGGAACTCGGCACGGGTCAGCTGCTCGTCGAGGAACAGCGGGTTCTTGTCGGCGTCGACGGTGATGTAGGGCAGGTTGATCGAGGTGCTCTGGCTCGAGCTCAGTTCGATCTTGGCCTTCTCAGCAGCCTCGCGCAGACGCTGCATGGCCATCTTGTCCTTGGTCAGGTCGATGCCCGACGTGCCCTTGAACTTGTCGACCAGCCACTGGACGATGCGCTCGTCCCAGTCGTCGCCACCGAGGTGGTTGTCGCCCGAGGTCGCCTTGACCTCGACGACGCCCTCGCCGATTTCCAGCAGCGAGACGTCGAAGGTGCCGCCACCGAGGTCGAAGACCAGGATGGTCTGTTCCTTCTCGCCCTTGTCCAGGCCGTAGGCCAGGGCGGCCGCGGTCGGCTCGTTAACGATGCGCAGCACGTTCAGGCCGGCGATCTGGCCGGCTTCCTTGGTGGCCTGACGCTGAGCGTCGTTGAAGTAGGCCGGGACAGTGATCACGGCGTCGGTGATGTCCTCACCGAGGTACGCCTCGGCGTCGCGCTTCAGCTTCTGCAGCGTGCGCGCGCTGATCTCCTGCGAGGTGTAGTTCTTGCCGTCGATCTCAACGGCCCAGTCGGTGCCGATGTGACGCTTCACCGAACGGATGGTCCGGTCGACGTTGGTCACCGCCTGGTTCTTCGCGGGCTGGCCGACCAGCACCTCGCCGTTGCGCGCAAATGCGACAACCGACGGAGTGGTCCGGGAGCCCTCCGAGTTCGCGACGACGACGGGGTCGCCACCTTCCAGAACCGAGACGCATGAGTTGGTGGTCCCGAGGTCGATACCGACCGCACGAGCCATAGTGATGCCTCCTGATAGACATAATTGGGTGATCTGAGCGAACTGCGCTCAAGCTTGCTCTGACTTTCGGTTGCTTGTCAAACCATACTTGAGTCTAGTGCACTCAACTTGCTGTCGATGAGTCCAACGGCGCCTGTTCAGGATTTGTTCCCGGGGGACAAACATTGCCAAACCGGCCCCGGTGCAGTGCACCGGGGCCGGCTGGCCCTCCCCCATCCCCGCAGGTCAGTCGCGTCCCGCGGTGACCATCGCCCGAACCGACTCCGGCAGCTCGGCCGTCGACCAGTCCGCCCGCTGCGGCGCGCCGTAGGCGAGGGAGAAGGGCACGATTCCCGCCCACGCGCCGGTTTCCTCGTCGGGCTCACTCACCGGGCCGCCGTTCACCTTGTACACCCAGTCGCCGTCGACGATAGGAAGGGAGATGACGTTGGTCGCCGCGATCTCCTTCGGCAGCATGGCGCGCACCTCGGCCGTACGACCGGGGATCAGGAGCTCACTGAACCGCTCCAGCAAGGCTTCGCGATCCTCACGACTGGCAGGTTGCACGTCGCCGTAGAGCACGGCGGACCGGTAGTGCACCGAGGAGTCAAAAGTGCTGTGCGCCACCACAAGAGCATCCATCGCCGTCACACAGAAAGCGACCGACGACCCCTTGCCGTTGAGCCCCAACGCACCCGCACCGGTCGAACCGTGGATGAGAATCCGATCCTCGTGACGGACGAACAGCGTCGGCACCGCGAGGGGCCGGACCCTGCCGTCCCGACGGGCCACGGCGCCGACGTTCAGCACGCCCCACCACTGCCCGTCGAGGAATTCTTCGAGGGCTGCGCGCGACTCAGACTGCCGACCGTACTTGCGGGTGAGCTTTTCCATACTTCAACATCACCATCATTGCGGTCTGATCAAAATAGCCAGATTGCCCAGTTCTCTAAGGCCAGTATTCTGGATTGATGGCTCGCCATGCCCGGCTGGTACACCTGCCGCTCGATACCGCCGACCTCAGCGCCAAGGCCCTCGCCACTCAGCTGGTGGCGCTGATCGCGGCGGGCCAGGTCGGCGACGGCGACTGGCTGCCGTCCACCCGCGCCCTCGCCCACGAACTCGGGTGTTCGCGAACGATGGCCGCGGCCGCCTACGACGAACTGGTCGCCGCGGGGTTTCTCGAAGGCGTGCCCGGGGCCGGCACCCGGACCACCGCCGGCGCCACCGCAGCCGCCAAGGCCGGGCTGTCCAGCCACACGCCCCATTTCGACGCCAAAAGCATTGTGCCGAACGATAATACGGCTCCGCACCAATCCGGTGCCGTCGTTGACCTTCGCCCCGGGTCCCCCGATATCGACCTGATCGACATACGCGCCTGGACTCGGGCATGGCGGACGGCGGCAGCGCTCCCACCCACAACGTTGTCACCGTGGCAGGACACCGACGGGGCGTTCGCCGCCGCGATGTCCCGACATCTGCGCACCAATCGCGGGATCGACACCGACACGGTTTTCGACGTTCCCGGGTCGGCCGCCGCCTTTCAAGCGATGGCCGCTGTGAGTGGCCTGAAACGGTGTTACCTCGAGTCACCTTGTTATCCCGCCGCGTACACAGAGTTCACACGTGCCGGCCTGCGTCCATCATTCGTGTCGGTCGATGAGGACGGCCTGTGCGTCGACCAGCTGGGCGACGAGGCCGGGATTGTGTACACCACGCCGGCACATCAGTACCCGCTCGGGCATCGGCTCTCGGTCAATCGGCGGGCTGAGCTGGTTGCGTGGGCCCGGCGCACCGGATCCATCGTCATCGAGGACGACTACGACGGCGAATTCCGTTACGGGGTAGCGCCATTGCCCGCCATCCGGTCGATACCGGGAGCGGACGAGCACGTCGCCTATGTCGGGACCGCATCGAAAATCCTGGCTCCCAGCCTGGGCGCGGCTTGGTTGGTCCCGCCACGACCGCTCCGCGAGACCGTGCGCGCCTACTTGCAGGACCATCGAATGGCGGTGCCTGTCATCACCCGTGACGCGCTCACGGAATTGATCACGACGGGCCAGTTGCAACGGCATCTCGCCCGAGCCGGACGCGAGTATCGGCACCGGCGCGACATCTTGATCGCAGAGTTCGGCGCGCGCTGCCCAGGCCTGGAGGTACTCGGCATCCAGGCGGGTCTGCATGTCGCGATCTTGCTGCCGCGCAATCATCACGACCGCGACGTCGCCGAGAAACTCGGGGCCGACGGCCTCATCGTCGCGCCGCTGTCAGACTTTCCACAGGCCGCCGGATCTGAGATTAATGGCCTTGCAGTCAATTTCGCGATGATCAACAGGTCGACCGCGAAGCGCTTCGCCGAATGCGTCGCCGTCGCACTCAGTTAAGGCGCACCATTGGCACATGAATGCCGATCTATCTACGGCAGTCGACGAGATTGCCCCCGACATCTACCGGATCTCGACCTGGGTTCCGGGCATCACCGAACACGGCTTCACGTTCAACCAGTTCCTACTGACCGGCGACGAGGCGTTCCTCTTCCATTGCGGCCAGCGGCAGCTGTTCCCGCTGGTATCGGATGCCATCAGCCGGGTCATGCCAGCGCAAGACTTGCGGTGGATCTCGTTCGGCCACCTCGAAGCCGACGAGTGCGGTGCCATGAACCTCATGCTGGCCGCCGCGCCGCACGCCGAGGTCGTTCACGGCGGCCTGGCGTTGATGCTTTCGCTGGTCGACATGTGCGACCGCCCACCTGTCGCCGCCCCTGACAGTGCACTAGACATCGGCGGCCACCGGTTGAGATTCATTGCCACCCCGCATGTTCCGCACAATTGGGAGGCGGGGCTGTGGTTCGACGAGACGACCTCCACCCTGCTCGCCGGCGATCTCCTGACCCACACCGGGCAGTGCCCACCACTGACCGAATCCGATTGCGTGGCACCGGCATTGGAAGCCGAAGCACTGTTCCACGCCACCGGCCTGACGACGAACCTGGCCCCAACCCTCGAGCAACTCGCCTCCTTGAATCCCTCCACGTTGGCCCTCATGCACGGCTCCTCCTACTCCGGCGACGGCGCCGCTCAACTACGCGCCCTGGCCGATGGTTACGCGCAGATGGCCCGCTAGAACCGTGCCGGTTCGGCGGCTTGCTACTGGTCGAACCCGGGTGCGTCGGCGGGTGAGCATGCATAGCCCCAGCGCGGTCGAAGTTGCACCGCCAAGATCACCCGAAGTGTCACGGATGTCCTGAGGCATCCCGCGTATTCGCCACCTTGTTATTCGAACATTTGTTCGATAGAATGAGTCATGGACACCGCTTCCGGTCTTACTACCCTCCTTGATCGGGCTCGTGAGCTGCGCATCCCCAGCGATATCACCGGGGATGACGCTCTGACGGCGATGCGGGCACTGCTGGTGCTGCGCAATGTGGTCGATTACCTGGCGGCGACGGTGGCCGGCGCCCTGGATGCGCTGGGAGTCGCGACAGCGCAGGGCCGCACGCTGCGGGAACTGTTGATCTCGTTGGGGTGTGCGCCCGCAGTCGCTGCGCGGTTGGTGCGTGTCGGTGCGGCGTTGCCGTTGTTGCCGACATTGGCCGCTCATGCTGGCGATGGGGCGATCTCGGGTGAGCATGTCGACGCAATCGTCAAGGGCATCAACCACATTCGGGCGCGTTCACCTGATCCGGTGAGCGACGAAGCCCGTTTCCAGCAGGTGAGCGATCTATTGGGCCAGTTCTTCTCCGGGGCGACTCCGGCGGAGATTGGGGCGCGGGCCCGGCGTCTGGGTAACCGGCATGCCGCCGCGACCGGTGGTCTGCCCGCGGCCGAGGACCGGTCGATCAACACCGTCGATCACCGCGTGACCAGCGACGGGCGCGTGCAGGTCCGCGCAGACCTGGATGCCGAAGTGGGCGCCAAGTACATCGCCGCCATGGAAGAGCTGTCCGCACCGCGGCCCGAACCCGACGGCACCCCCGATGCCCGCTCGGCGGGGCGGCGGCGAGCTGATGCGCTGGAGGCGGTGTTGGATATCGCCGCCCGCGGCGGGGATATCGCGTCCGCGCCGCGCACCCAACTGCTGGTGACGGTGCCCGCCGACACACCCGACCTGGCCGAGCTGGAATTCATGGGATCGATCAGCACCATGACCCTGGACCGGCTCACCTGCGACACCACGGTCACGACAGTGATTGTCGATGGCGAGCAGGTGCCGCTGGACATGGGACGGGATAAACGCCTGTTCCCCGCCCACCTACGCAAAGCCCTGTACCTGCGCGACGGGGGCTGCATCAAATGCGGGGCGCCCCCCGGGCGCACCCATGCCCACCACATCGTGCACTGGACCCACGACGGCGAAACCAGCGTGAGCAACGGCTGCCTGCTATGCCCGGCGTGCCACGCCAACATCCACCACGACGGCTGGGACGTCGTCATGGGCCTAGACAAACACCCGTGGCTGATCCCACCAACCAGCGTCGACCGTCAGCGTCGACCCATCCCGGCCTACAACCGCCGCACCATGCGACTCGACCACGTGGCCGCCTGAAACTCGACCTGCACCTTGACAACTGAACAGTGTTAGGGCTCGCTGGGGCCGCGTCGCTAGCCCACCTAACCGTCGAAGCTCCGACGATGTGGGCGAGGTCCACGAAACCTAGCGTGGACAGCGCACGACGCTACTAACGTCGCAGGTACACCTGCCACGCTGGCTAAGGAGTACCCATGACCGCCGCCACCGCTCCCGTAGATGTTCTGGTGATCGGCGCCGGGATATCCGGCATCGGGATGGCCTACCACCTCAAGACTTTTCGGCCGGATACGTCGTTCGCGGTACTTGAGGGGCGGAACTCGCTCGGCGGCACCTGGAGCCTGCACCAATACCCGGGCATCCGGTCGGACTCCGATATGCCGACGTTCGGGTTCGGCTTCAAACCGTGGACGCACCGCAAGTCCATCGCCGATGGCCACATCATCCTGGACTACCTGCAGCAGACGGTGAGCGACAACGGGCTGGCCGAGCACATCCACGTCGGCCACCACGTGGATTCGGCGAATTTCGATTCCCAGCAAGGACTTTGGACCGTCGTCACCACCCACAACGGGGAGACGGTGACGTTCACCTCGCGGTTCCTGTTCCTGGGTACCGGCTACTACGACTACGAGAATCCCTATATCCCCGACTTCCCCGGAGTCGAGGATTTCAAGGGCCCGGTGATCCACCCCCAGCTCTGGCCGACGGACCTGGACTACACCGGCAAGAACGTCGTCGTCATCGGCAGTGGTGCAACGGCGGTGACGCTGATTCCGAACATGGCCGACAAAGCCGCACACGTCACCATGCTGCAGCGCTCCCCCAGCTACGTGTTCTCGATCCCGGCGTCCGATCCCATCGCCAACGTGCTCAACAAGGTGCTGGGTCACGAGCGGGCCTACAAGATCGTGCGCCGCAAGAACATCACACTGAACCGCGGACTGTTCAAGATGTGCATGCGGTATCCGAAGGTGATGCGAAAGTTGTTGATCGCCAATGTGGCTCGGCAACTGCCCAAGAACTTCGACGTGGACACCCACTTCACACCCAAGTACAACCCCTGGCAGCAGCGGCTGGCCATGGTGCCAGACGGCGACCTGTTCAAGTTCATCTCGGCAGGTAAGGCGTCGATCGTCACCGACCACATCGACCGGTTCACCAAGGACGGCATCCTGCTGCAGTCCGGCCAGGAACTGGCAGCCGACATCATCGTGTCGGCGACCGGGCTGAACATGACGCCCTTCGGCAAGATCGCCCTCAGCGTCGACGGGCACCCGCTCAGCCTCCCCGACCACACCGTGTACAAGGCCATGATGCTGTCCGGCGTACCCAACTTCGCGTTCGCAGTCGGTTACACCAACATCGCCTGGACCCTGAAGGTCGACCTGGTGTGCGAGCACTTCTGCCGCATGCTCGACTACATGGACCAGAACGGCTACGGCACGGTGACCCCGATCCTGGAAGACGGCACCATGGAACGAGTTCCCTTGCTGGACATGACTTCCGGCTACGTGCAACGGGCCGTCGCGAAGTTCCCGCGCGGCGGGACCTATGGCCCGTGGGCATTCAAGCATGCCTACGAAATGGACCAGGAACGGCTGCGCAACGGGCCCATCGCCGACCCCGCGCTCGCCTTCACCCCCGCCGCCGCGCCGCTGTCCGTGGCCTGATCGAAGGAGTGACGATGACCAAGGACTTCTTCTTCATCAGCCACGGTCTACGCTGCGCCGCTTGGCATCTGACGGCCGAGAACGACGCACTCGCCGGACAGACCGGGCGACCGTGCGTGGTCATGGCCCACGGCTTCGGCGGTACCCGCGACACTGGCCTGCTGGCCTTCGCTGAGCCTTTCGCCGCCGCCGGCATGGACGTGCTGGTGTTCGACTACCGCGGCTTCGGCGACTCCGAAGGTGAACCACGCCAAGATATTTCAGCCAAAAGACAGCGGCAGGACTACCACGCCGCCATTGACGCCGCAAGAAACCTGCCGGGCATCGACAGGGACCGCATCGCGCTGTGGGGCACCTCCTACTCCGGCGGACACGTCATCTCGGTGGCTGCCCAGGACCAACGGGTGGCTGCCGTCGTGTCGATGAACCCCGCCACCGACGGAATCGCGGCCCTCACCCAGGTCGCGCGCGAAGCCGGCGTCGCGACCCTGGCCCAGCTGACCGCACACGGCGTGCTCGACGCCATCGGCGCCCGCCTCGGTCGTCGTCCGCATTATGTGCGCGTGGTCGGGCAACCCGGCACCACGGCGGCGATCAGTACACCGGGCTCCGAAGACGCCTACCTCGCCATTTCTGGCCCGACATGGCGCAACGAAGTCGCGGCCCGCACTGCACTGGATATGCCGTTCAACCGGCCGACCGTCCACGCGAGCCAGCTCGAATGCCCACTGCTGATGCAAATCGGGACCAACGACCACGTCACCCCGGCCGACGCCGCCCGCCGGGCGGCGAAAAAGGCCGGATACCTGGCACATCTGTGCGAGTACCCCATCGACCACTTCGATTTCTACGACGGCGAATGGCAGCAGCACGTGCTGGCCGACCAGCTAACCTTCCTCACCCGCGTCCTCGATCCGATCCGATCGACCGACGTGCACCTGCGGTCGACGAAGCCCCCGGCTCCACGACTGGCAGTGAAATTGCCGTGGTGAGCGCGCAGGCTTGGCATGATCGGCACCGAACGCTGATCGAAAGGGGCGGACTCGGATGTTCGACAGGGTGGTGGCGACGACTCGCAACTGGCTCGAGGTGGCCCGTTACGGCGGCTTAGAGACGGGCGAAGAACCCGCGCCGTACGACGTCGTCGCCCAGGGCCGGATCCATCGGCTGCGGCGCTACCGCACCGGCGGCGAGGTTGGCCGTCCCCAGGTGCTGCTGGTGCCGCCGTTGATGCTGACGGCCGACGTCTTCGACGTCTCACCCCAGGCCAGCGGGGTCCGCACCCTGATCGAGAACGGCGTCGACCCCTGGGTGATCGACTTCGGCTCGCCGGAAAAAGAAGCGGGCGGCCTGGAACGGAACCTGGCCGATCACGTGTTGGCCATCGACGCGGCCATCGATGAGATTGTCGCCACCACCGGAACCAAGGTGCACCTCGCCGGGTATTCGCAGGGCGGCATGTTCTGCTACCAGACTTCGGCGTACCGGCGTAGCGAAGGCATCGGCAGCGTCGTGACGTTCGGCAGCCCGGTGGACCTGAGCAAAACGGCCCCGATGGGCGTCCCCGCGGAACTCGCCATCCCCGGCATGGGGTTCGTCATGGAGAACGTGCTGCGCGGTCGGTCCGTGCCGGGCTGGGCGACTCGGCTGGGGTTCCAGTTACTCGACCCGGTCAAAGCAGTGACAGGCCAGCTGCAGTTCCTGTTTGCGCTGCACGACCGCGATGCCCTGCTGCCCCGCGAAGGGCAGCGCCGGTACCTGATGAACGACGGCTGGGTTGCCTGGCCCGGCCCGGCGCTCGCTGAGTTCCTGCAGCAGTTCCTGGTTCACAACCGAATGTTGACTGGCGGATTCAGCATCGCCGGGCGGCCGGTGACGCTCGCCGACATCACGTCGCCGATTCTGGCGTTCGTCGGAGATGTCGATGAGATCGCCCCGCCTGCCTCCGTGCGTGGGATCCTGGGCGCTGCACCACGGGCAGAGATCTTCGAAAGCACCCTGCACGCAGGGCATTTCGGGTTAGTCGTGGGCAGCACCGCGACAAACCACACCTGGCCGTTGGTGGCCGACTGGATGCGGTATGCCGAGGGCACGGGCCCACTGCCGGAGCACGTCACAAAGGTCGACGCAATGACCGCCGCCGCTGAGCCGGCGCCGGCGGGGCCAGCCGAGGGAGTCCAGGCGCTGCTGGACGCCGGGCGCATGGTGGCCGGTTCGGTGGCCCGCTCTGTCGGCGACGTGCGCGGCATGGTGGGCCTGGCATCGCGTCAGATGCCGCGGTTGGCCCGCATCCGAGGCCTTGACGCGAACACGCGAATCTCGTTGGCGCTCTTGTTCGATGAACAGGCCGAGCACGCGCCCAACGACGTGAGCTTCATGTACGAGGACCGCAGCTACACCTACGGCGAGAACAAGGTGCGCATCGACGCGGTGGTCCGCGGTCTGCTGGCCGCGGGCGTGCGGGCCGGCGAGCACGTCGGCGTGCTGATGGGCACCCGACCGTCGGCGCTGGCGGTGGTCACCGCGCTCAACAGGATCGGCGCGGTGGTGGTGATGCTGCGCCCCGGCGCCGACACCGCACGCGAAGTTGAAATCGGCAGGGTCAACCGAGTTATCGCCGACCCCGAACATTCCGACGCGGACTTCGGCGGGCGCCCGCTGCACACCTTCCTGCTCGACACGCCCTATCTCAATCGCGACCGCACGCTGACCGCGCTGGAGATCGGCGAGACCAACGCCGTGCGCATCCCGGACTGGTACCGGCCCAACCCGGGCCGCGCCGGCGAACTCGCCTTCATCTTCTTCGGCGGACCCGACGACGACCCACGTCCCATCCGAGTTACCAACGGCCGCTTCGGATTATCGGCGTACGGTACCGCCACCTCGGCGACGCTGAACAACTCCGACACCGTCTACTGCATCAACCCGATCTACCACACCTCCGGCCTGCTGACGGGCATCGGCGGTGCGGTCGCCGGCGGCAGCCGCCTCGCCATGGCCACTGACCTGGACCCGGCCACGTTCTGGACGGAAGTTCGCCGCTACGGCGTGACCATCGTCTGCTACACGTGGGCGCAACTGCGGCCGCTGGTCAACGCCGCTCCGCAGCCCGCCGAGCGCAACCACTCGGTGCGACTGTTCGTCGGCTCCGGTATGCCTCGTGGCCTGTGGCGCCGGGTTCTCGATCGCTTCGCCCCGGCGCGTGTCCTCGACTTCTGGTCCACCAGCGAGGGCGAAGCCATCCTGGCCAACGTCAACCCGGCCAAGCCCGGTTCGTTGGGCCGACCGCTGCCGGGCAGTGCGACCTTGGAGGTCGTGCAATGGGATCCCGAAGCGCAGCAAGTGGTTTCGGGTGCGGACGGGTACGCGATCCGCTGCGCCGCCGATGAAACCGGCCTGCTGCTGGTGAAGATCGGCTCGGCCACCACCACGTCGGCGCCGCCGCTGCGCAACCTGTTCGCGGCCGGTGACGCCTGGTTCTCCAGCGGCAGCCTGGTCAGCCGCGACTCGGACGGTGACTACTGGCTGATCGACTCAGTCGAGACGCAGATCCACACCGTCGACGGCATCGTGGCCTCCCTGCCGATCACCGCGGCCATCGGCAAACTGCCCAGCGTCGACCTGGTCCACACCTACGGGGTGCCGGTCGACGATGACGAGGTCGCGGTCGCGGCGCTGTCTCTGATCGACGGGCAGGACATCACCGCGTCCGACCTCGATGAAGCTCTGGCGGGCCTGCCCGCCGAGGAACGGCCCGCGTTCATCCGCGTCGTCGACGAACTGCCGATGACGCCGTGGCACCGCCCGATCGCCGGGCCACTGCGCCAGGACCCGATCCCGCCACCGGGCCGCTATTTCTCGCGAACCGACGACGGCAGTTACCAGGAAAAGTGAGACTGGACTGACAAATTCGTCAATAATTTGTGCATGAAGAAGTCCGCAGCTGCAGTGCTGTTCCTGCTGGTGTCGGCCGCAGTGCCCGGCGTCAGCACTCCGGCCGCTCATGCTGATGTGTGCGCCAATGTCGGCGGCCGCCATGTCAGCGCCGGCGGCTGTACGAATGTCGCCGGTGACGCCGCGGTGGCCGCAGCGGTTGCGGCGCCGGAAGATGCGGCCGCCCAGGCCGCAGCGGGTCAGCCGCCGTGCTACACGCCGGCCGGGGTGCCGTACTACACGCCGGGTGACTTGCCTTGTAACTGAGCCCCTTTAGGGTGAAGGCATGCACAAGTCACTGCGACGCGCTGCCGTTGTCGCCGCCGCGGCCCTGGCCCCCATGGCGATGACCGCTGCCATCGTCCCGGCGGTCAGCCACGCGGACTGCGACAACGGCACCTGGTGGGACCCGGTGCAGAACCGGTGTCAGGCCCCGCTGGTACAGAATTGTCCTGGCGGCTGGTGGGATCCGAACATCAACAGCTGTCGTCCGCCGGTCTCGACGACCCCGCTCGACTGTCGCGACGGCGCGTGGTGGGACCCGATCAACAACATCTGCCGTCCGCCGGTGCTGCCTCCGCAGTAGCCTGTTAGCCGATGAACCACCATCGGCTGATCGCCCTCGCCGCCGCTTCTGTCGCACTGCTCGCCGGCTGCGACAGCACCATCACCGGAAGCCCAAAGTCCGGTCTTACGACCACGAGTGCCACCAGCACGCCGACGCCGACCAACAAGGCCATCAAGCCGGTTCCGGTCGTCCCGGTACCCGTGCCCAGCGCCGCGCCACCGGGCGCGCAGGTGCTCGCGCCGCAGAACGGGTACGTCTTCGTCGCGACCAAATCCGGCGTGACGCGGTGCCAGCTCAGTGCGACTGAGGTCGACTGCGAGTCGGCCTTCACCAATGCGCCGAAGGTCAACGGCGAGACCGCCAACGGCGTGCGGGTCACGTCTGCCGGTGAATTGTCTTGGGTGGTAGGCAATCTCGGCGCCATTCCGACGGTCACCATCGACTACCAGACGTATTCGGCGGTCGGCTGGATCATTCTCGCCGGAGCCGAAGGCACTCGATTCACCAACGTCGCCACCGGCCATGGGATGTTCGTCGCCACCCAGAGCGTGAAGGCGTTCTAGCCTAGGCTGGCAGGCATGGACTTCCGGGTATTCGTCGAACCGCAGCAGGGTGCCACCTACGCCGACCAGCTTGCCGTCGCGCAGGCCGCCGAAAGGCTTGGTTACTCAGCGTTTTTCCGGTCCGACCACTACCTCGCCATGAGCGGTGACGGGCTGCCCGGGCCGACAGACTCGTGGGTGACGCTCGGCGGCATCGCCCGCGAGACCAGCACCATCCGACTGGGCACCATGGTCACCTCGGCGACGTTCCGGCACCCAGGACCGCTCGCCATCGCCGTCGCGCAGGTCGACGAAATGAGCGGTGGCCGTGTCGAATTGGGCCTCGGCGCCGGCTGGTTCGCCGAGGAGCACGAGGCGTACGCCATCCCGTTCCCCGGGCTGGGCGAGCGTTTCGACCGGCTTGATGAGCAGCTGCAGATCATCACCGGCTTCTGGGACACCCCGGTTGGTGAGCACTTCGACTTTGCTGGAAAGCACTACACCGTCAAGAATTCGCCCGCGCTGCCCAAGCCCGCGCAGGCCCGCCCGCCGGTGATCATCGGCGGTGGCGGCGCCAAGCGGACCCCGGCACTGGCCGCCCGGTTCGCGTCCGAGTTCAACATCCCGTTCGTCGATGTCGACACCCTGAGCACTCAGTTCGGCCGGGTGCGGTCCGCGGTCGAGGCGGTGGGCCGCGCGCCCGAAAGCATCACGTACTCGGCGGCTTTCGTGCTGTGCGCCGGACGGGACGAGGCCGAGATCGCCCGTCGGGCCGCAGCCATCGGTCGCGAAGTTGACGAGATGCGCGGCAATTCCCCCACGGTCGGCACGCCCGCCGAGATCGTTGACAAGCTGGCGCCGTTCATCGCCGCCGGGGTTGAGCGCATCTACCTGCAGGTGCTGGACATGTCCGACCTGGATCACATCGAGTTCTTCGCCAGCGAGGTCATTCCCCAACTACGCTGACGGGCCATGACCGAACGGCCATGGCATGAGCGCACGCCTCATGTCGTCGGCGCCAGCATCGCCGCGCTCATCGCCATCGCCCTGCTGTACTTCGCGGCGACGTGGCTGACCCGGCACTACAACCAGCCGACGCCGCCGCCGGTCCCGGTCATCGTCGATAGTTCAACGACCCCGCACACGGCGGCGACGACCACCGTCACGTCGACCACGACCAGCTCGTCGACCACGCCGCCGTCCACCACGGACATCGACCTGCCGCTCACCACGGACACCTCAACATCCGATACCTCAAGCAGCAGCACTACGACGACGTCGACGTCGATCACTCAGTCCCGGCACATGCACACGCCGACCCCGACCCGCCGGCGTTAGTGGGTGAAGAACTCGATCATCAGCACCTGGAGTTCACCGACGCAGCCACCGAGGATGGCGCCGATGGCGATCATCAGCGGTTCGTCGTCCTTGAACACCGGCCGCAGAATCGACTCGTACTCCTCGTTGGAGAGCTGATTCATCTTCTCGATGATGGTCTGCTCGAGGTCGATCTTGCTCATGGCGTAGTCCTGCGCATCAAGCAGCGTGGTCGGCAGCCGCTCGACCACCAGCTCGACGATCCGGTCCTTGAGCGCGTTGTACTTCGACGTGCCCACCGCGAACTTCACCACGGTGCCGGTGATGCCACCGACCTCGTTGTCGATCGCCGCCTCGACCTCACGGGCGACCATCGAGAACAGCTTGTCCGCGCCCGGGCCCTTGAGAATCCCGTCGAAGAGGATGTCGGGCGCGAACAGGTCCTCGGCCAGGATGCGGGCGTAGTCCGCGGTGATCTTCTCCCGCTGGGCATGCAATAGCCCCTGGAACTTGATGAAGCCCAGGTACTTGGTCGGCTTGACCGGCCGGAACAGCATGTTCAGGGCAATGTAGTCGCTGACCAGACCGATGCCGAAACCGAACGCCGGCATGATCCACGGCAACTTGAAGATCGCCCAGACGAACATCTGCGCCGTACCGATGATCAAGCCGAAGTAGATCCCGCTGCGCCGGACGAACGCCATGGCGTCGTCGGACAAGCCGCGCATCAGCTTGTTCAGCTTCTCCTTGTTGCGCACCAGCGTGGTGACCGAGAGGAACTGCAGGTCAACGAACCGGCTGAGGTCCGCCTCCATCTCGTTCAGCATCTTCTCGGTGATCCGCGGCGCCTGGGAGTGGATGCGGTTGAGGACGGCCTGGCGCCCGGCCTCAGGCAGCGAATCCCACAGGCCCGGACGGATCTCTTCGGCGACGTCGCGGGCGATGTCGTTGATCGACGCCGCCAGCGGTTCGCGCAACACCTCGACGGCCTCTTTGGCGTCGATCCGGGAGATGAGTTCCTCGGGTTTCAGCAGGTTCGCGGTTAGCAGCTCAATGGTCGTGGCGCCCACCTTGCCGGCCCGCCGCGGAATGATGCCCTGCCAGCCGATGGGTCCGATGCCCTTGAACTCCAACGGCCGGTAGATCATTTCCATCGCGACGATCTTGGTGCTCCAGCCGACGAACGCGGCCACCAGCGGCATCGAGAAGTAGATGATCCAGTGGGCGCGGAAGTCAGTGAGAATCTCGGTCAGCGACATCAGCGCCACCCGTCCTGGTCATCGTCCGCGGTGGCAGCGGCCCACAGCGAACGGCCCAGCGGAGACAGCGTCAGCGTCAGCTTCTCCACCTTGGCCGGCAGCGGGCCCCTCGTGGCGGCCTTGATCGCGTTCAGCACGAGGGTCTCGGCCATCAACACTTCATACTCAGTCTTCAGCGCCGGATCCTCGGGGCCGACCTGCACCAGGCGCAGCGCCAGCAGATGCCCGACGTACTGGGGCGTCATCTGCGGCAGCGCGACATTGGCGGTCCGCCCGATCAGCGCTGCGTTTTCCAGCACCGCCTTGCGGGTGCGGTCGAACACGTTGACCATCGGCGAAACGGACCCGTCGGACAGGGCGCCGACGATCCGCGCCTCGTCGGCTACCAGTTGATCCAGCAGATGGTGGTACAGCTCGGTCTGGCTGCCCGTGGTGTTCTGGTCGAGCGCCCGATTCAGCAGCTGACTCATCTTGGAGTTGAGCGACTCGTCGGCCGAGGCCGGTTTCGAGGTCGAGCCCTTCGCGGCCGACCCAGTGACGTCGACGTCGGTCTCTTCCGGTTCCAGTTCGCCCAGGCCCTTACGCAGGGCGCCGACGATCTGCTGCTCGGTCCAGCTGTATACGTCCAGGCCGAGACGGGCGGCGTCGACCGCGCGTCCTACCAGTCCGAACGGATCAAACGATTGAGCCACCCGCAAACGGTAGCTGCGCGGAGCGCGAAATGACGAACGATCACGAATATCTCACCTTCCTTGTACCGCATAGTCAGCAACCAGGGCCTCGGCGCTGCGCACAGCGGCCCGACAGGCCCGTGCGGTAAAGGGATCGTTGAGCGGGTGATCGGCGCGGCGCCGCCACCGCTGCACCGCCGCGAGTGCCGCGCGGGGGCCGTCATACGGCGCATCGCCGCTGAGCCCCAGCCGGCTCGCCGCGTCAGTGCCAGACCCGCCGATGATGCGGCGCAGCGACGCCATCTCATCCTCGTTCAATGTGGTTGCCCGGGAACGCAATTGCCCCAGCAGCCGCAATTCTTCGAAGGCATGTGTGTCGGCCAGTAGCGGATCGATGTCAGCGAGAATGAACGGTGTCGCGTAGATCGGGTTGGCCTCTACGAAGCGGCGTAGCGAGCGCAATGCGGTGTGCGCCTTGAGCATGTCGGCACGCTGGGCGAACTGCTGGTCGATGACGTCGCGCAGGGCCACCAGTCCGCTGCGGTCCAGCAGCTCGTCGGCCAATCCCAGGGAATCGGTGACGCCGGCACGCAGCACCGCGATGGCAATCCGGATGCCGAACATGCCGAACCGCTCCAGCAGCGCGGCCCGGGTGATGGCGTCGACGGGGAGCGAATCATCCTGTCGGGCAAAGCGATCCGCCGACAACATGGCCTTGGTCAAGGCGGTGGCGCCATCGCCATCCAGGGTGGCCAGCTTCTGCAATGCGGTGAATTCGCTCTGCTGCAGGGTGCGTGCCGTCAACGCCAACAGCCCTGACACCGGCACCACGGCTTGGCAGACGCCCGTGCGGTCCAGTTCGGTGGTGAACCGGGTCGCGACCTCGCGGGCCGACATCATCGCGTCGATCCGGCCGGCCCCGATCTCGTCGGCGCGCGAGGCGACGCCGATGACACCCAGGGCGCCCGAGCCGCTGCCGACGAGTTCCCCGATCTGCTTGAGTAGCGCGATATCTGGCGCATTGAGGGTGCGCAGCAAGAACACGACCGCGTCCACCCGGGGGACCCCATCACGCGGCACCAGCAGTTGCAACGTCCGATCGGAGACGTCGGGGGACAGAGACGATGTGCCCGGCGTGTCGATGATGGTCGTGTGTTCCAATTCGACTGCGGGCCACTGCACGTCGAGGTCGACGATGTCGCCCACGTTGGCCGCGCCCTGCGCGCCGGAATACCGCGCCAGGTCGAATGTCAGACCACCATTGCGGGTGATCGGCACGTCGGTGCGCCGGCCGTCCCGATGGTTGGCCGTCACCCGCGGCGTCATACCGTGCCGGAACCAGGTGACCAGGCGCGTGGCCTCGGTGGCGTCGGTGGGCGCAATCTCCTCGCCCACAAGCGCATTCACCAACGTCGACTTGCCGGCCTTGAGCGTGCCCGCCAACGCGATGCGGATCGGCTGATCGAGCCTTCGGGCAATCCAATCCAGTTCGGCCAGGACCTGCGGTCGCTGCTGATAGGCCGGGTCCGACCGGTAGGCCGAGATGACCCCGCCGAGGATGGCGCGGACCCGTGCGCTCGTGCTCACTGGGCGAGTGCCGGAGTCAATTTCACCGCGTTGTCGACCACCTGGCGCAGAATGTTCAACTGCCGCTCCAGTTCTCGCACCCGGTTGTCCCGCTCGCCCGCTTCGATCTGTGCTGCCGCCATGGTCGCCTGCAGGGATTCGTTGAGCGACCGCGTGATCTGATTGGCAATACCGCGGTAGTGATCGCGCAAGTGGCGCTGGATGTTTCGCAACCGGTCGCGCGACTCCTTGCCCACGGCGAACGACACATCGTCGACGAACCGGCGGACATTCATCTTGGCCTCGCCGCGCACCCGCAGCATCCGGTTCTCCATGTCCTCCTTGTAAGCCTTGCGGCCCAGCACAAGTCCGGCGCCCAGCGACAGCGGGTTGAACATGCCCAGGCCCGCTAGCGAGGTCAACATGCCGAACATCACCATGCCGCCGTAGGAACCGCGCATACCGGTGATCACCTTGTGCCCAGCCCTGATCGGCTCCGACTCCAGCCGCGCCACGGGGTTGAACTCACCCAGGCCGGCGCCCATGTCGCGCGCTTTGATCTCGGCCAGTTCCACCGAATCCAACCCGGCCTCGACGAAGTTGCGGGCCACCTCGGCGGCCAGCGCCTCGGCGCGCTGGTGCGCCCAGACGAAGTTGTCGCCCACGGCCGTGGCCACCACATTCTCCAGCTCAGCACCGATCTCGGCCCAGTGCTGGGTGGGGTCGCAGCCGTCGATGATGCGTTCGGTGTGCGCCGTGATATTGCGGAACCGGTTGCGCAGATCATGGTCGACGTCGGCAGTCAGATCGGCGATGCCGTCGCCCAGCACCTGTTGCCACAATGCGGTCTGCTGCAATGCATTCTGGGCATCGTCTTTCTTGCGTTCGAGCTCGGCCTTGATGTGCTCGATGGTGTCGGGGTCGTTGATCGCCGCCAGCTCGGTGGACACAGCCAACGTGAGATGCTCTGCGGCCGCGTGGATTTCGGTGACGACCTCGTCCTTGATCCGGTCGTTCTCGCGGCTCAGCACCTTGTCGGTGAGGAACTTGATGATCGCCGGGAAGTTCGACTCGTCGTTGAGTTCCTTATCATTGAGCGCCAACGCGTGGGTGCGCAGCGCTGAAGAAACAGGGGTCACCGGCGTCGTTACACGAGCCCGCTGCAGGTGCGCGGAGTTCGCCGCGACGATCTCACGCCAGTGCGGGTAAAGGTCTGTCTTAGTGGCGACAATCGTTGCCACCGGGCAGATTTCGACGGCCTGCCGGATGAATGTCAGCTCGGGTGCGGTGAATTCCTGACTGGTGTCGCTGACCATCAGGAGGGCGTCGGCGTCGGGCAGCAGCCCCAGTGTGGCCGACAGGTGCGGCTGACCCAGCCCACCGACTCCGGGTGTGTCGACGAACGCAAGTCCGCCTTTGAGCATCGGACTCGGTGCGGCAACCTCGACGCGCAGCACCTGACGGCCCTGGGCCTGCGGGGCCTGACGCAGATCGGTCGACAGTTGGTTGGGTGGGATGGCCACGACAGTGGGTTCGGCGTCCGGCCCATCGCTCTCCAAGGGAGCCAAGACCAATTGCGCGGCCGCGGCATCGCCGTAGTGGACGACGGTGGTGAGCACGGTGCTCTCGTCGTCGCCGACGCGGGCGACGGGCATGTTCAGCAACGAGTTCAGCAACTGACTCTTGCCCTGCTTGAGCTGTCCCGCGATGACCACGCGAATTTGGGGATCACTGATCCGGGTCTTTGCCGCCAGCAGCCGCTGCGCCAGGTCGTCACGGCCGCCCAGGCCCGCGATGCGGCTGGTGTGGTCGATCAACTCGACGATCACCGCGACCGGGCGCGGATTCGCCTGCGGTTGGTCGTTGGGTTGCGTCACTGGATTCTCCTCGACTGCATTTCTGGCCACCTAACGGTATGCGCAAACGACCGGCGGGGCCTGTAGGAGGCCCCGCCGGCCGGTTTGTCGCGAGCGATCAGTGCATGTGCGGATCGATCGTGGTGTGGCTGACGTCGGTGGTGTGGGTTTCGGTCGGTGCGTAGGTGTTCATGCTGGCCTCGTGCACCGACTGGTCGCTGACCGTGCTGTGCACCGAGTTGTCGCTGCTCAGGTCGGTGTGGGTGGTGTTGCCGCTACCGATGCTGGTGTTGGCGGTGTTCCCACTGTTCAGGTTGGTGTGGGTGGTGTTCCCGCTACCAATGCTGGTGTTGGCGGTGTTGCCGCTGTTCAGGCTGGTGTTCACCGACGACGAGTGCGACGAGCTGTCAATGACGCTGCTGTTGCCGCTGCCCAGGTCGTGGCCGACGGTGGTCTGGTTGCCACCGACGTGGTTGGACGTGGACGTGGTGTTGCCGTCGTTGATGACGATGTTTCCGCCGCTGCCACCGCTACCGGCGTTGGCGTGGCCGCCGCCGATCAGGCCGCCACCGGCGCTGGCGCTGCCGCCGTTGCCGCCACCGGTGTTGACGTCGCTGATCACCGGGCCGCTGTTGCCCGAGATGATGTGGCCGCCCGCGGTCTGCGAGTTGTCGGTCGCCGAGTTTCCGGTACCGATGGTGACCGGGGAGTGGCTGCCGGCGTGGATGTCGCCGTTGTTGACGGTGTTGCCGTCACCCATCACGGCACCCTTGCCGCTGGCGATGTCACCGCTGTTGTTGCCGGCGATGTTCACGCCGCCGTCGCCCTGCTGGACGTGGCTGCCACCGAGGGTGATGTCACCGAAGCCCAGGTTGAACGCACCCTGCTGAGCGTTGGCGCCGGCGTGCTGGTCGGGGCTCAGCACCGGGACGTTGTTGCCGCTCGCGATCGGCACGTTGTTGCCGCTGGCGAAGTCGGTGTTGGTGTTGGGAGCGAAGGTCGGCTGCGAGACGAAGCCGGTCTGCGGGGAGAACGGCGAGGACGCGCTGTAGTAGTCCGAGACCGCGTTCTGCAGGCCGACGACCGGGTCGCCACCGCCGAGGACCACGCCGGCAGGAACCGCGCTGGCGGCCACCGACGCGAGCTGCGCGGCAGTGACGTTGGCCAGACCGGCGTTCTGCATGGTGCCCTGGGGGTCCGCGACGAACGAGCTCGCGACGTTGGGGAAGCGGAACAGGTCGATGATGAATTCGATGAGGTTCATTGGAGTCCCTTTCGTTGGGTGTTGCTCTGTTTGAAGTTTCTGGTCGCCAGCTGTCCGGCGAACTGACAACAACGTTAGGGGCCGTCAAGAGCCCCGCAAACGGGGCGACCACCCCTACCCCCAACGGACCATAGTGGGGTCTCGCCGCTCCCCCAATTAGGGGATTAGGGGATACCTAGGGTGTTTGCTGAATGCACGGTAGGAAAACACCAATGCCGGTGGCCACAGGGGCCACCGGCATTGATTGCGGTGTTTCGAGGGGGTTGATCAGCTGAAGAAGTCGAATCCCAGGTGGTGTTCGACGCCGGCGGACGGGTCTGCCGCATCGACGGGATGCCAGTCCAACGCACCCGCGTCGGCTACATGTCCGGTCTCGACGACAGGGACGTCGGCGTGCAGGCCCGGATCATCGGCCAGGGCCAGGTCCGGCACGACCGCATGGACCGGCAGGTTCGAAGCGCCGTCCGCACCAAACGGGTCAGGATCGGAAATTACCTGATGAATGCCGGCATCGAACGACGGCGACGCGACCGTCGGCACGTGGGAATCGAAGGCGTCGAACGCGTCAAAGGCCGCGGTGGCCGCACCGCTGGTCCAGACATTCACGCCCGGATCACCGAGTCCGGCGGTCGGTACATCGCCGACATGCGAGGCCAACGGAGCCAGGGATTCGGACACCACAGGAATCAGATGCGCAACGTCGGCCGTGGTGACGCCGCTGAGGTTGGCGTCGGCGATGGTGCCGGCCGGGTCGGCGGCGTAGTGCGCTGCCACGTCGGGATCACGTACCACCGACATGACAAAATCCAATAGCGGATTTGCCACGGCACCTGCTCCTTCTATCGATGTGACGCAGTGGGCCGTACATCGGACGATCCCCTGGATAACTATTTCGATGCTATCGCCGATATAGCCACCAGAGATCGGTGCTGACCCCAGCACCGAAGACCCGCGATTAGGGGCACATCCATTAGGGATTCACCAATCGTTAGGGGATTGTGTCCTCCCCCCAGGCCACCAGCACATAAGGTGGCCTGAGTTCGACAGCGCACCAAAGGAGTGGACCCCATGAGCAACGGGCTCGGTTTGTCGATCGGCCAGACCAACCTGGTGGCCGTGCCCGCGGGGCGGCCGCCGATCAGTCGACGGGCGATCCTGACGCTGTTCCCGGATCGGCCCGCTGAGGTCGGTGTCCCCACGCAGCCGCAGGGTCTGGTGCTGACCGGATTCGTCGAGCGCGTCGGCGATCCGATTCCCCTGGTGGCCCCGGACGGTTCGGCACATCGCGGCGAAGCCGTCCTGGCCGAGGCTCTCGACTCCATGGCCCGGACTGCGGGTGGTGGCGACCCGATCGTCATCGCGGCACCGGCGCATTGGGGCATGTCGACCATCGGCGCCCTCTCCGCAGCGTTGCGCGGCAAGCCCGGTCTGGCCGCCGCACCCGTGGTTTCCGATGCGGCCGCGGCACTGTCCGGCCTGAAAGCCGGCGGCGGGCTGCCTGATCGGGGCGTCGTGGCACTGTGCGATTTCGGTGGCACCGGCACCAGCGTCACCCTCGCCGACGCCGCGAGCCTCTCGCCCATCGGCGAAACCGTGCGCTACCCGGAGTTCTCCGGCGACCTCGTCGACCAGGCGCTGCTGAACCACGTCATTGCCGGCATCACCGAATCCGCCGACGCGGACCCGGCCGGCACGGCTGCCGTCGGCTCGTTGTCGCAGCTGCGTGACCAGTGCCGACAGGCCAAGGAGCGGCTGTCGTCGGAGACCGCCACGTCCGTCAACGCCAGCCTGCCCGGGTTCGCCTCCGCGCTGCGGATCACCCGGCCGGAACTGGAGCATCTGCTCGAACCGGCGCTGGCGGGGCTGCTGGCCGTCGTGCAGGAAACCCTGCAGCGCAACCAGATTCCGTATGGCACCATGACCGCCCTGGCCACCGCCGGCGGCGGCGCATCGATACCGATTGTCACCCAACGACTTTCGGAGTACTTCCGGGTTCCTGTGGCGACCTCGCCGCAGCCCGCGCTCACTGCAGCCGCCGGGGCCCCGCTGGTGGACCAGCGCACCATGAGCGCCGACGCCCCGACCGGCATGGCCCCCACCATGGGGTGGGTGGCGCCCGGCACGCCGCTGGTGGCCTCGACGCCGCCCGTCGACCCGAACGCGTCCGCCACCGTCGGGCCGCAACTGGCCTGGTCCGACGACGAAGACCCCGGCGCCGCCGGTCTTGGCGATGCCGGCATGGAGCCTTACTCGGCCGGCGATTACCCCGCGGACTTCGCGACCGGCTACGCCGACGTGCCGCCCGGCGGGACCACCGCCCGGCCGGCCATGGAATTCGCCCATGAAGAAGAGGACAACCTGCCCGACGTGGCGCCCGTGCCCTGGTACCGGCGCCCACCGCTGGTGTTCGGCGCAGCCGCGGCCGCTTTCCTGATCGCCGGCGGAAGTTACGCCGCGGTCCAGCTGACCAGCAACGACACCCCGTCGGGTCCGGTCACCGTCGACCTGACCACCACCATGACCGGTTCCGACGGCTCCATCACCACCACCAAGATTCCGGCCACCACTTCCGTTGTGACACAGACGGGTTCGAATGGCGTGGTAACCAGCTCCACGGTGACCAACCCGATCACCACCACCTCGAGCACCACCGACAACCCGACCACCACCACCACCACGACGACCACCGATTCGTCGACCACCAGCTCGACAACCACGACGACGACCACCACCGACACGACCACCACGACGACCACCCCGTCGACGACGACCACGACGACCACCACTGCGCCGCCGACGACCACTACCACCCAACCGCCGACCACGACGCAGCCGCCGACCACCACCCAGCCTCCGACCACCACGCAGGCGCCGCCGACGACCACACAGGCCCCGACGACGCAGACGCCCACCGCCCAGCCGACGACCCAGGCACCCAGCACGCAGACGGCCCCGCCCACGAAGGCAACCCCGGCGTCGGCCTCGCAGCCGTCGACAGCGACCACCCATTGACACTCGATCCGCTAGCCGCCCTGGCCACCGCACCCGGTGCCAAGGCACTGGTGCTGGGCGGAATCGGCAGCGGTAAGACCACCGCACTGGAAACGGTGCGAAATGCCCTGCGCACCAACGGAACCACGATGCTGGCGCGGGTGCCGCGCAACGGTGACGGCCTGGACGCGGCCATCGTCATCGACGACGTGCAGCTGCTGTCCACGGCAGAACTGGACCTGCTCACCGAGCTGGCCGGGGAACCGGGCCGCACCGTGGTGGTCAGCGCCGAACCGTTGGCGCACGCGCCCGCCCTCAATGCCCTCACCACAACCCTGAGCCGGCAGCATCCGCCGATTCAGTTGGCGCCGATGACGCCCCGCGAGATCAACGACGCGCTCACCCGAGCCGGGGTCCCCGCACCTCACCTGGCGGAGCTGGTCGCGAGCACCGGCGGCATCCCGCTGCTGATGTACTCGGCAGTGTCCGCGCTGGCGTCGGGCGCTGATCCGGCCCGGGCCACCGCCGTCGCCTTGAGCGAACGACTGCGCCGGCTGGACGAGCACCTGCTGGACACGTTGTTGTTGTGTTCACTCAGCCCGGAGCTCGGGCCGGACGACATCGCCGCGGCGCTGGGATTGCCCAATGACGACGCCGCCGTCTTGATGGACCGCGCCCGCGCCAGCGGCTTGCTTTCTGCGTCGTTGCACCCGGACTTCACCGACACACTGCACCGCTGCCTCACCCAGCTGGTCGGCGCTGCGCGGCATCGCGACACCGAATCCCGACTACTGCGGTCACAGATCGAATCATCAACGCTGTCAACCGAATTGGCATTGAAACTGGCCGAGCACGGCACGGTCGACGACCTTTTGGCCGCCGATCTGATCCAACGCGCCGCACCGGCCGATCCCACCCAGGCGGCACGCCTGTACCGCGCCGCAGCGCGTGCCGGCAGCACCGCACCGGACGCTCACCTCGCCGACGCCTTGGCCGTCACCGGCGACTGCGCCACCGCCGGCGTCCTGGCCGACCAGTTACTCACCGCCGAGGACGCCGACGTGCGAGCCCAGGCCGTTCGCATTGCGGCGAGTGTGGCCATGCACGACGGCGCCGCTGCCCACGCCGCCGACTTGGTCCGATGGCTGGGCCCGTGCCCGGATCCGTTCGTGGCTGCCGCAGGTGCGACGGTCGGCGTCGCCACCGCTGACGCCGACCTGGCGCGCACTTGCCTGCAGGCCGAAAACTCCATGCCGCCAACATCTTCCGCACGCGCGGCCCGCGGCATGGCCGAGGGCTTGCTACTGACCCTCGACCAGCCGTTCGGCGTCGCGATAGCCCGCCTCACCCAGGCCGTCGGCGCCGCCAACGGCGTACACACCGTCGCACCAGACAGTCCCGCGGCGCTGCTGACCCTGGTGGCGCTGCACGGGGGCGACGCCGTTCGCGCGCGCAGCGTCATCGGTCGAGCCGTCCGGACCGGGGCCGAGGGATTCAGCCAGCTGCGACACCGGCTGCTGCTCGGCTGGATCCGGATGCTCGACGGCCAACTCGATTCCGCGGTGCCAACCGTCCCGGCAGCCGCCGTCGCCGACCTGCACCGCCGCGACGCCTTATGGCTCGCCGCCCTGCAGACCGGCGTCGCGCGCCGCACCGGCGACACCGGCGCCGTGCAGAAGCACTGGTATGCGGCCATGGAGGTGCTGGCCGAATACTCCCTGGATCTCTTCGCGCTGCTGCCGCTCGGCGAACTCTGGGTAGCTGCGGCCCGGTTGCAGCAGGTCGACCAACTGCGCCAACCGCTCAGCGAGGCGTTCGGGCTGCTGCGGGCGGCCGGGAATCCGGCGCTGTGGTCGGTTCCTCTGCATTGGGCGGGCGTCCACGCCGGCATCCTGGCCAACGCTCCGGAGGCCGTCGCCCCACATGGGCAGGCGCTGGCCGCCGCCAGCCGAGCCGAGGGCGCGCACGGTGCGTACGCCACCGCGCTAGCCGGCGCGGGCCGCGCCTGGCTCCGGGTCCTCGCCGACGGGGTCGACGCCGCCGAAGTGACGACGGCCGCGCGCGGGCTGGCCCGGTTTGGGTTGACGTGGGATGCGACCCGGTTGGCCAGTCAGGCGGCGCTGCATTCGGCGGACGGTCGGATATCGGGTGCCATGCTTCAGTTGGCGCGCGACCTCAAGCAGGACGCGGCATTGGAGGCCGCGGCGGATCCCATCGATATCGCGCGCGAGATTGTTCCCGGCGGACCGGCTTCGACCACAGATGTGCGCAACACCACACCACCATCAGCGGCCGCTGCCGCCCGGCCCGCGCCCGCGGCCACACCAGCCTGGACCCGACTATCCGACCGCGAACGCGAGGTCGCCGAGCTGGTGCTTCAGGGCATGCCCTACCGCGACATCGGCGCCCGGCTGCTGATTTCGGCGAAGACCGTCGAACACCATGTGGCTCGGATTCGCCGCAGGTTGGGGGCCGAATCACGCTCGGAGATGCTGTCGATGCTGCGCGCGCTGCTCGTCGATAACGGCTGACGGAGTCCTTGTATAAGGAAGGCCGCCGCGCGGGCCTGGCTAACGCCCGCTCGGGCCGAGAAAATCGGCCCGCAGCCGCAGCTCAAGTTAGGACAGCCTTGCTAGCGAGCGTTCTGCCCAGGATGCGACTATGAGCAGGCATCTAGCTTAAGTTACCGATCAGTAACCTCAATAAGTTACCGGTTGGTAGCTACATGATTCGGAAGAGGCGCGGTGGAGAATCTCGAACACATGCTCAACACGAGCAGGTTGTGGATTGCACTGTTGGCAACGGTTGTCGTCCTGGGGTTCGCGGCCAAGCGCGTCCTGTGGCTGACCAAGTTGATCAGTTCCGGGCAGAAGCTCGGCGATGAGCGTGGCCGCAAGGATGATCTGGTCCGCCGCTTCCTGAACCAGAACAAGGAAGTGTTCGCCCAGTCGAAGCTGTTGAAGTGGTCGATCCCGGGGATCGCGCACTTTTTCACCATGTGGGGCTTCTTCGTCCTGGCATCGGTGTACCTGGAAGCCTATGGGGTGCTGTTCACGCCGGACTTCTCCATCCCGCTGATCGGGCACTGGCCGGTGCTGGGTTTCCTACAGGACTTCTTCGCCCTGGCCGTGCTGGCCGGCATCATCGTGTTCGCGATCATCCGCCTGGTGCGCAACCCGGAGAACATCGGCCGCCAGTCCCGGTTCTACGGCTCGCACAACGGGGGCGCGTGGGAGATCCTGATCATGATCTTCTTCGTTATCGCGACGTACGCGGTGTTCCGCGGCGCCTCGGTCAACGTGCTGGGCGCCAAGTTCCCCTACCAGTCGGGTGCGTTCTTCTCCGACCTGATGTCCAAGCCGCTGTCGGTGTTCAGCCCGCAGGCCAACGCCTGGATCGAGACCATCGCGCTGCTCGCGCACCTGGGCGTGATGCTGGTGTTCCTGCTGATCGTGCTGCACTCCAAGCACCTGCACATCGGGTTGGCCCCGATCAACGTCACCTTCAAACGCCTCCCCGACGGCCTGGGCCCGCTGCTGCCCATGGAATACCAGGGCACCCCCATCGACTTCGACGACCCCGCCGAAGACGCGGTGTTCGGCCGCGGCCGCATCGAAGATTTCACCTGGAAAGCCAACCTGGACATGGCGACCTGCACCGAGTGCGGCCGCTGTCAGTCCCAGTGCCCGGCCTGGAACACCGGAAAACCGTTGTCCCCCAAGCTGGTCATGATGAACCTGCGCGATCACCTGTTCGCCAAAGCCCCCTACATCATCGAAAACACACCGATGCCCGAGCCCGGCTCGGTCGACTTCGCCACGTTGGGCGACAGCCTGCACGGCCACGGCGTCCCCGAAGACGGCTACGCCCGCATCGAAGGCTCCGGGCCCGCCCAAGCCCTGCGGCCGCTGGTCGGCACCGCCGAACAGGGCGGCGTCATCGACCCCGACGTGCTGTGGTCGTGCACCAACTGCGGTGCCTGCGTCGAGCAGTGCCCCGTGGACATCGAACACATCGACCACATCGTGGACATGCGCCGCTACCAGGTGATGGTGGAATCGGAATTCCCCGGCGAGCTCGGGGTGCTGTTCAAAAACCTCGAACTCAAAGGCAACCCGTGGGGCCAGAACGCTAAAGACCGCACCACCTGGATCGACGAGCTGGACTTCGACATCCCGGTCTACGGCCAAGACGTCGCATCCTTCGACGGGTTTGAGTACCTGTTCTGGGTCGGGTGCGCCGGGGCGTATGAGGACCGCGCCAAAAAGACCACCAAAGCCGTCGCCGAACTGCTCGCCGCCGCCGGGGTGAAGTTCCTGGTCCTGGGCACCGGGGAAACCTGCACCGGGGACTCGGCCCGCCGCGCCGGCAACGAGTTCCTGTTCCAGCAGCTCGCCGCCCAAAACGTGGAAACCATCAACGACCTGTTCGACGGGGTCGACCCGGCTAAACGCAAGATCGTGGTGACCTGCCCGCACTGCTTCAACACCATCGGCCGCGAATACCCCCAACTCGGGGCGAATTACACGGTGGTGCACCACACCCAGCTGCTCAACCGCCTGGTCCGGGACAAGAAACTGATCCCGGTCACCACGCAAAGCCAAGAGGTCACCTACCACGACCCCTGCTTCCTGGGCCGGCACAACAAGGAATACGAAGCCCCCCGTGAGCTGGTCGGCGCCGCCGGCGCGGTGCTCACCGAAATGCCGCGGCACGCGGACCGCGGGTTGTGTTGTGGTGCCGGTGGTGCCCGGATGTGGATGGAAGAGCACATCGGCAAACGCATCAACACCGAACGCGCCGAAGAGGCCGTCGATACCGGGGCGTCGGCGATCGCGACCGGTTGCCCGTTCTGCCGGGTGATGATGAGCGACGGTGTCGATGATGTCGCCGCCGCCCGGGACATCGCCAAAACCGAAGTCCTCGACGTCGCGCAGCTGCTGCTCAACTCCCTGGACAGCAGCACCATCACCCTCCCGGCTAAGGGCACCGCGGCAAAGGCATCCGCCGCCCTGGCCGAGAAGAAAGCCGCCGCCGCACCCAAGGCTGCCGCCCCGGCACCGGCTGCTGCACCGGTTGCAGAAGCCGCCGAGGCTGCTCCCGCCGCTGAAGCCCCCGCGGCTGCCGCCACCGCTGCCAAGCCGGTCACCGGCCTCGGCATGGCCGCCAAACGACCCGGCGCAAAGAAAGCCGCCGCACCGGCGGCGTCGGCTGCACCTGCCGCACCCGCTGCTGAAGCACCCGCCGCGGCCGCCGCCCCGGCCAAGGGACTCGGCCTCGCGTCAGGCGCCAAACGACCCGGCGCCAAGAAGGTCGCCGCCCCGGCAGCTGCCCCGGCCCCGGCCGCCGAGGCTGCTCCTGCCGCTGAGGCTCCGGCCGCTGCCGCACCCGCGGCACCGGTCAAGGGCCTGGGACTGGCCGCAGGCGCCAAGCGACCCGGCGCCAAGAAAGCCGCCGCTCCGGCAGCAGCACCGGCCGCACCCGCGGCTCCGGCAGCTCCGGCAGCTCCGGCCGCGGAGGCTCCCGCAGCAGAGGCCCCTGCCGCCGCACCGGCCGCCGAGGCCAAGCCCGAACCACCGGTCGTCGGACTGGGCATGAAACCAGGCGCACGTCGCCCCGGTAAGCGGTAACCCGAAGTACACCGCAATGGCCAGCTACGACCCGCCTCAGGAGCGTCGTAGCTGGCCATTGGCATATGTGGCCCAGATCGCAAATGGGCAAAAGAATTCGACACCGATGAGAGCATGGAAAACGTGACCACCCACCAGGTACCCGCTGACCGCACATGGCATAGCGGCCACCCGCGTAACCAGCGGACGTTTGCGCAGTCGACCAAGCTGCAGGACGTCCTCTACGAAATCCGTGGCCCGGTACACGAGCAGGCCTCCCGACTCGAGGCCGAGGGCCACCGGATTCTCAAGCTCAACATCGGCAACCCGGCGCCGTTCGGCTTCGAGGCGCCCGACGTGATCATGCGCGACATGATCGCCGCCCTGCCCAACGCTCAGGGCTACTCGGACTCCAAGGGCATCGTCTCGGCCCGTCGTGCCGTGTTCACCCGCTACGAGCTGGTGGACGGATTCCCGAAGTTCGACATCGATGACGTCTTCCTGGGCAACGGTGTCTCTGAACTCATCACCATGACGCTGCAGGCACTGTTGGACAACGGCGATCAGGTGCTGATCCCGGCGCCCGACTACCCGCTGTGGACCGCGTCGACCGCGCTGGCCGGCGGCACTCCGGTGCACTACCTATGCGACGAGACTCAGGGCTGGAACCCCGACATCGCCGACCTGGAGTCCAAGATCACCGATCGCACCAAGGCGATCGTGGTGATCAACCCGAACAACCCGACCGGTGCGGTGTACAGCCGGGAGACGTTGGAGTCCATCGCCAACCTGGCGCGCAAGCACCAGCTGCTGCTGCTGGCCGACGAGATCTACGACAAGATTCTCTACGACGACGCGCAGCACATCCCAATGGCGTCGGTGGCGCCGGACATGCTGTGCCTGACGTTCAACGGCCTGTCCAAGGCCTATCGGGTGGCGGGTTACCGTTCCGGCTGGCTGGTCATCACCGGGCCCAAGGAGCATGCGACCAGCTTCATCGAGGGCATCAGCCTGCTGTCGAATATGCGACTGTGCCCGAATGTCCCTGCGCAGCATGCCATTCAGGTGGCGCTCGGTGGCCATCAGAGCATCGAAGACCTGGTGTTGCCCGGTGGCCGACTGTTGGAGCAGCGCGACGTCGCGTGGAGCAAGCTGAATTCGATTCCCGGGGTGTCGTGTGTAAAGCCGGCCGGTGCGCTGTACGCGTTCCCGCGCCTGGACCCCGAGGTACACGAGATCCGGGACGACGAGCAGCTGGTGCTCGACCTACTGCTGCAGGAGAAGATCCTGCTGACTCAGGGCACCGGATTCAATTGGCCCACACCGGATCACCTGCGCATCGTCACGCTGCCGTGGGCTCGCGATCTGTCCAAGGCCATCGAGCGGTTGGGCAACTTCCTGGTGAGCTACCGCCAGTAGTTCCCCATGATTTGTGCACGAATCACGCCTGCAGGCCCGCGATAAATGTGCGCAGCAGCGCGGCCAGGGTGCGTTCCAGGTCGGTACCCGGTTCCGGCTGGGTATCGGAATCGATTGCGGCCCAACCCCATACCGCGCCGACAAAGGCGTGGATCGCGGCGGTGAGCAACACCAGTTGCTGACGATCCAACGGCAGCCGCGGCCGGAGAATCTCGAGTAGCCGGTCTTCGACATCGCGGGACTGGGTCCGCACCGTTTCGGCATCATCTGGCGCGAGCCGATTCATCAGCACCGGCGCGGCGCTGATGAGATCGCACAACACTGGGCGTTGCGCCAGCGTGTGCGCCAAAGCCTTTGCCGGACTGCGTTGTTCATCAGCCAGGTGCGCGTCCAGGTCGGCCACCCAGCCCAGGTGTTCGCGGTACATCACCAGAAGTAGGAGGGCCTCCCTCGAGCCCGCATATCGCAGCACGCCCGACTTGGCCAACCCTGCCGCTGCCGCGATCTCGCCGAGGGTCAGCTCACTGGCCCGAGTGTCGTCGAGCAATGCGCGGGTTGCCTGGGCGAGATGACGCACGCGGTCGCCCCGCTGCTGCGGGCTGCGCGCCCGCGCAAAGGGCAGGGCCACTGGAGGATTCGCCGAAACCATGACTTAATGGAACATTGTTCTGTTACGTTAGTCAACGTGACACACCACTACGAGTTCACCGTGGTCAGGTCCGCCCGGGCCACACCGCAGACGCTATTCGACATCCTGGCGGACGGGTCTCGTTGGTCAGAATGGGCAAAACCGCTGATCAAGTACTCAGCGTGGGAAACCCGTGGACCCGCTGACGACGGCGGCGTCGGGGCCGTTCGAGCGGTCGGAACGCGGCAGTTCCCCACGCGGGAGATGACAACCGTCCACGAGCCGGGCCAGCGGCACGGATACACCATCCTGTCGAAGACGCCGGTGCAGGACTACCAGGCCCAAGTGACGTTGACGCCCGAGCAGGACCGCACTCGGATCGAGTGGCGCGGCACCTACGAAAGCCGTTGGCGCGCCGTCGGTCTGGCGTACCGAGCCGTCATCAAATACGTGCTGACGACGTTGGCCGACAAGCTGGTGTTCGAGGCGGAGCGACGGGACGCGCTGGATCGGGCCTGAGTCGCCCGGACCAAACCTTCAGCCGGACCCCCTACGCTGGCTCGGGTGGCGCATTCGCATTCCCACTCGCATAGTTCCGGTCCGGCACCGCTGGGCCCGTTAGCAGCCAAAATCGTCGTCGGGCTGCTGGTGGCGATCGGCCTGGCCACAGTGATCGGCGCAGTGATCCTGTGGCCGCACGGCAAGGACGTCGACATTCCGCTGCCCTTCCAGAACGCGCACGGCGGCGCGGTCACCACCGAGGCCGGGCACGTCCTATCGACCGACATGAGCAACTGCGGCAGCGTCTCCGTCGGCGCGGTACTGACGTCGGCGCCGGTCACCGCGCCGCCCGGCTCCGGAACGTGCGTGCACTCGTTGATTGCCATCGACTCCGGGCCGAATGCCGGCGCCAACACGCTGCTGGAGTTCAGCACCGGCCCCGGCCAGCCGCATCTGGCTGCGGGCGACCACATTCGGGTGACCCGCCAGGTCGACGACGCCGGCACCACCACCTACGCCTTCTTCGACTTCGAGCGCGCCTGGCCATTGACGGCGTTGGCTGCCGTCTTCGCCGTTGCCGTCGTCGCGGTGGCCCGCTGGCGCGGGCTCCGTGCCTTGGTCGGCATCGCCGTTGCGTTCGTGGTGCTGACGGTGTTCCTGCTGCCCGCGCTGCGTGACGGCGGTCCGGCCATTCCGGTCGCGCTGGTCGCGTCGGCGGCCATCCTGTACGCGGTGATCTACCTGGCGCACGGGGTCAGCCTGCGCACCAGCGCTGCCCTGCTCGGCACCCTCAGCGCACTGTTGCTGTCCGCGCTGTTGTCCTGGGGTGCAATCGAATTGGCGCATCTCACCGGGCTGTCCGAAGACCAGAACAACGAAATCGCGGCCTACATGGGTACGGTGTCGATCACCGGATTGCTGCTCGCCGGGTTCATCATCGGTTCGCTCGGTGTCCTCAACGACGTCACTGTCACCCAGGCGTCGACAGCCTTCGAGCTAGCTGAGCACGGTGCCTCCCGACGGGCCATCTTCACCGGCGCCATGCGGGTGGGACGCGACCACATCGCAAGCACCGTCTACACCCTGGTGCTGGCCTACGCCGGCAGCGCACTCCCCTTGCTGATGTTGTTCAGCGTCGCCAACCGTTCCCTGGGCGACGTGCTGACCAGCGAGAGCGTGGCCATCGAGATCGCGCGGTCGGCGGTCGGTGGCATCGCACTGGCATTGTCGGTGCCGCTGACCACGGCCATCGCGGCGGTGTTGGCGACGCCGCAGCCAAGCGCGCCAGCTCCCGCCTGAACAGGCCAGCGTCGCGCCCGGTACGGAACTACACCGCGTCGGACTCGATGAGTTCCGTCGCCTCGAGCGCCGACGCCAGATCGTCGTGCCGGAACGCCGAGGTCACGTGGTCATGGACCACCCGAAAGGCGGTCGCTGCCTCACGATCCGCCCCGGCGCCGGTGATCGTCTGCTCGACCACCACAACCCCGTCGTGCACGTACATCCGGCCGGCCGTGGCCTTCTCGTCAAGGTCAGTCGCCCAGGCGCGCAACGCATTCCGACCCTGGGTGGCCCCGCTCACGTCGCCGATCTCGATGTCACCGCTGGACAGCTTGTCCAGAGTGTCCAGGTCCCGGTCATTGAGGGCGTCAATCCACGCCAAGACGGTGGCGATCTCGGATGTCGTCATGCGTGAGACGCTACCCCGCAGGCCTCAGAAAGCCGAGTGATCGACCCAGCGCTGCCACACCGTCTCGTCGCCGACCACCTCAAGGCCGGCGTCCGCAGCCGACTGCCGACGGGTGACCGCCAACAGCAGCCCTGTCACCGGACCACGCACTGCCGCATCACCTTTGGCATGCTGGTGTGACCAGTTCAGGCCGTCCTCGTCGTTGACGACGAGCCACTCGCCCGTCGGCCCCAGCTCGGATTCTGCGGCATGCAGGTGCAGCGACCGCCCTCGCTCCAGTGGCGGATCCCCGGCCGAGGCCATCAATGCCACACGCTCCAGGGTCTCGGTTACCCCGTCTGCCGCTAACTCGGGGTCGAGCACGAACGGAAGTCCCAGTGCCAGAACGGCATCGGCGCGGTGCACCGTCTGCTCGTGCAGCCGACGACGGATCCACCAGCCCGCGGGCCTGGGCCCGAGGAACGTCCACACCTTCGCATCCGAACCAACATGTTCGACAGCATCGATGAGCGCCTGGGCACCCGCGTTCAGCCAGTCGATGGCGCCGTCGAGGTCCTCGGGCGGCTTGCCGTCACGCACGGCACGCGGGTCGAGCGGCTCCTTCATATGGTCCGCGACGATCTGCGCGCACCACCGGTTGCCGCGCCCGACGTGCTTGAACAACTGCTTGAAGGTCCACCCCGGACAGGTGGGTACCTCGGTGTCCGGGTCAGCATTGCGAATGATGTCGCCGAAGGCGGCGGTCTCGTCGATCAGGGCTGTGCGGAAGGCCATTTCACGACGGTACCGCTGCCCGCGCCTGCCCGAGTGCGATCGGCAATGCCGCCCACCCCCGAAGCACGCGGGTATCGCGACGCGTGCCCGGGCCAGCCAGTTGCGCCTCCGGGAACCGCTCGAAGAACGTCCGCAGACCCACTTCACCTTCCGACCGGGCCAGCGCCGCACCAAGGCAGAAGTGCCGGCCGCCGGAGAACGAGTGGTGCTTGCCCGCGTTGTCGCGGGTGACGTCAAAGCGGTGCGGATCAGGGAAGACGGCCGGGTCACGGTTGGCGCCGGACAAGTAGACGATGACGGGCTGGCCGGCCAGCACGTCGTAGCCCGCCAAGTTGACGTCGACCTTGGCGATGCGGGCAGACAGTTGCACCGGCGATTCCAGCCGCAGAATCTCTTCTACGGCGTTGGGCCACAGGTCGGGCTGTTCGGCGAGCAGGGCCAGCTGATCGGGGTGCTGCAGCAGCATCCGAATACCGTTGCCCAACAGGTTCACTGTGGTCTCGAAGCCGGCTGCCAGAACCAAACCCGCTGTGGCGCGCAGTTCTTCGTCGTTCAGCCGGGCGCCACCCTCGCTCGCGACGATGAGCTGGCTCATCAGGTCGTCGCCGGGGTTGGTGCGTAGCTCGCGAATGTGGTCGCTCAGCCAGGCGTTGAACCCGTCCAAACCGCCTTCCACGCTGAGGTATTGCTGCCACGAGAGCCCGATATCCAGGCTCGGCGCGGCCAACTCACCGAATTCGAGAATGTGCGATCGCTCGTTCTCGGGCACCCCGAGAATGTCTGCGATCACCGTGACCGGCAGCTGCGAACAGTAAGCCTCCACGACGTCGACCGTGCCGTTCGGTGCGTCCGCCAACCCGTCGATCAGCCCGGTTGCGGCCTGCTGCACGCGGTCCCGCAATGCCGCGACGGCTCGGGTGGTGAACACTGCCGACACAGTCTTGCGGTAGCGGGTGTGCTGCTCCCCGTCGACCGACAGCAGCGACGGCGGCAGCAATGGATGCAGCCGACCCTTGACAGTGGTCTTGCCCTCCAGCCAGCCGAGAATGCCCGGCAGGGTGCCACCGATCTGGGTGACGGTGAAGTCCTCCGAACGCAGAATCTGGTGCACCAGAGCGTGATCCGCGGTGATCCAGGCCGCCCGCCCCCGGTACATCCGGCCGCGGCTACGCAATTCGTCGGCGAACGCCCCCGGATCGGCCCGCACCGACGGGTCGGCGATGATCCGCCCCTGCAGGTCACCGTGCCGCGCGCCGTAGCCGGCAAACTGCCGAATCACCGCATGCAGCGCGAACCAGTTGAGCCGTTGCCTCAGCGTCATGAATCCGAGCTTAAGCAGGCTCGTCGGCCCGGGGCTACATACTGCGGTCGGAAATCAGGCGAGTTTGCGGCCCAGCGCGTGCACCTGCCACCCCGCAGCCTGCCACCGCGCGACGTCGAGGCAATTGCGGCCGTCGACAATCACTTTCGCGCGCACAGTGTCGGCCAGCTGCTCGGGATCGAGGTCCAGGAACTCCTGCCATTCGGTCAGGACCAGCACAGCGTCAGCCCGCTCGCAGGCCTCAAGAACCGAGGTCGAGTAGTTCAGCGTCGGGAAGACCCGGCGCGAGTTCTCCATGGCTTTCGGGTCGTAGACGTTGACGGCCGCCCCGTTGAGCTGCACCAGGCCGGCCACGTTGAGCGCGGGTGAGTCGCGCACGTCGTCAGACTCGGGCTTGAACGCCGCGCCCAGCACCGCGATGTTGGTGCCCAGCAACGAGCCGCCGCAGGCCTTGGTGGTCAGCTCCACCATGCGGGTGCGCCGGCGCATGTTGATGCTGTCGACTTCGCGCAGAAAGGTCAGTGCGGGGCTGGCACCGAGCTCACCGGCGCGGGCCATGAACGCGCGGATGTCCTTGGGCAGGCAGCCTCCACCAAAACCCAAGCCGGCGTTGAGGAATCGGCGACCGATGCGCGGATCGTAGCCGAGTGCGTCGGCCAGCAGCGTGACGTCGGCGTTGGCCGCTTCGCACACCTCGGAGATCGCATTGATGAACGAAATCTTCGTGGCAAGAAAGGCATTGGCGGATACCTTCACCAGTTCCGCGGTCTGCAAGTCGGTCAGCAGGAACGGCACGCCCTCGTTCAGGATCGGTGCGTACAGCTCGCGCACGGCAGCCTCAGCCCGCTGCGAATCCGCTTGCACTCCAAGCACAATGCGGTCCGGGTGCAGGGTGTCGCTGACGGCGAAGCCTTCGCGCAGGAACTCCGGGTTCCAGGCCACCTCGACGTCGACGCCGTCCGGTGCCAGCTCACGGGCCCTAGCGCTGAGTTCCGCGGCGGTGCCGACCGGAACCGTGGACTTGCCGACGATCACCGCGGACCGCCGCAGCCGCGGCACCAGCGAGTCGATGACGGAGTGCACGTGCCGCAGGTCAGCGCCGTACTCGCCCTTCTTCTGCGGCGTGCCGACGCCGAGGAAATGTACGTCGCCGAATTCGGCGGCCTCGTCGTAGTCGGTGGTGAAGTGCAGGCGCCCGGCTTCGATGTTGTCGCGCAGGATCTTTCGCAGCCCGGGTTCGTAGAACGGGATGTCGCCGGAAGCCAGCTTCTCGATCTTGCCCGGGTCGATATCGACGCCGACAACCTCATGGCCGAGTTCTGCCATGCCAGCGGCGTGCGTCGCCCCGAGATAGCCGGTCCCAAACACGGTGCATCTCATACTGCCTTGATAGGCAGCCCCGATGAGCGGGTTGCTACGCGACACTGAGCGTCAGGCCAACGGCAGGTGACAAACAGCCTCCCGCGGCGGCAGCCGCAGATCAACCGCGGCCTGACGAACCTCAGTTGGGCGCGCAGAAAATGAGGAAGCAGTTTGGCTGCTTCTGCTTCTTTCCGTTGCCGTTGCCGTTGCCGTTGCCGTGGCCGTTGTTACCGGGGTAATCGCCGGGGTAACCGTTCGAGCCGCCGGGGTACTGGTTGCCCGGGTAACCGTTGCCTGGATAACCACCCGGGTAGCCGTCGCCGTCGTCACCACGGCCGTGTCGACTCGGGTAGCTCGGGTAGTTCGGGTAGTCGTTACCCCACTGCGGCTGCTGCGGACGCGGAACCCACGGGTTCCACACGGGCGGCGGCGGACCTGGGATGGCGATGACCGGCTGCGGTATCACCGCCGGCGGGTCCGGCACGGCGGCCGGGGGCGGCACGACCGGAGCGGCGGGCACGTCAGGCATCGACACCGGGACGGGAGCCGGGGCTTCCGGCACCGGCGCTGCCGCGGGCACGTGAACCTGCGGCGCGGATTCCTTGACCACCTGCGGTGCGTCGACGTGGCTCGGGGCCTGCACCGGCGCCGGTTCCGGGACCGCCGCGACGGGCGCGGGCGGCGGGACCGCGCTGGGCGGCGGCGCGGGGACGGCGACCGGAGCACTCGGCACGATCGCGGCCTGCGCCGGCGCGGGTCGCTGGTCAACCGTCGGCCGGATGCTCACCGCAAGCGAAATGGCAAGGGCCACAACACCGACGACGAAGATCGACGTCAGTGCACTGCCAACCAGCAGGAAGGGCTTGCTGCCACCCGCGGCCACCGGAGCGTCGCCCAGTTCGTCGAAACCGAACTCGTCAGCGGTCAGCAGTGGAGCGGCTGCGAGCGGGGCCGCAGCGCCACCGGCTGCCGAGTAGGCCAGCCCGGCGGTGGAGGCGTCGAACATCGGCGCACTGGCCGAGGCCAAGGCGGCCCCGCGGGCCAGCGCCAAGTCGGAGTCCCCAGGTGCGTTCACCGGGATGTCCATCAGTTCGGCCAGGTGCGCCTGCACCGCAGTGACGTCGACGCCGGATCCGACGACGAACATGCCCTGCGGCGACGTCTCCGCGCCGGTGACGGCCGCGGCCATCTCGCTGAGCACTGCCATCGCGTCGGTGCTGTGCAGACTGCGGCTCAGCACCTTGGAGATGGAACCGTCCGGCTGGACGACGGACATGGTCGCGGTATCGCGGTCGACGAACAACAGCCCGGTGCTGGAGTAGCCGACGGCCTCGCCGGCCGCCTGCGCCAGTGACCCCGCGGCATGCAGTTCGGAGACCATCATGACGTCGTTGACGCCGGCGGCGTCCAAGGCATCGCGCAGCTGGGCTGCGGCGTCGTGATCACTCCATGCGACACCCACCGATTTCAGGTGGTGGCCGCCCTCCTCGGCGCTTTCCCGGGTCCCCAGGATGGCGCTGACAACTTGCTCGACGGGCGTTGCTGCACCGTCCGTCATATCTGTTTCGAAAATATCGTGGTCGACGATTTCACCGTCGGCCTTATCACCCTCAACCAGCGCCATACGTACCGTGGTTGGGGTCATAGACACACCCAGGACGATGTCCACGGACCCTCCAATAGTGTTCGCTACGCTATCTAGGCCGACACCGGGAAACCCCTGCCGCGCAAGCCACAACTAGAAACTTCATCGTGCGTTGCGGCGGAGTCGTTACCGATTCCCCCAGCTCAATGTGCCCGATGCAGTTCTGGCCGCGGCGCTGGCTGACTGAGTCGCCAATGCCGGTGGTTTAACCCTACCCGGCTTTGGGCTAGATGGCCTAAGCAGTTTTAGGCGTCTTCAACATCCGGACGCGGCTGCTTCAACAGATCGGACAACGAGCTGGAACCGGACGGCCGACGGGTGCCCAGGTGGCCGTGCACGCCCTCCGCGTAGGCGGTCTCGGCGTGCTGGGTGAAGTCGACGCCGGCAGTCTCGTCTTCAGCACTGACGCGGAAGCCCATCACCTTGTCGATGATCTTGCCCAACACGAACGTCGCGGTGAACGCATAGCCCGCGACGATTGCCACGGCCAGCAGCTGCTTGCCCAGCTGGGTGAATCCGCCGCCATAGAAGAGGCCGCGAGCGCCGCCGGTCATGACGTCCGTCGCCAAGAAGCCGATCAGGACCACGCCGACCACGCCACCGACGAAGTGCACGCCGACGACGTCCAGCGAGTCGTCGTAGTTGAGCTTGAACTTCAGTCCGACCGCGAACGAACAGACCACACCGGCAGCCAGGCCGACGATCAGCGCGCCCAGCGTGTTGACCGTGCCGCAGGACGGGGTGATGGCCACCAGACCGGCGACCACGCCGGATGCCGCGCCGAACGTCGTCGGCTTACCGTCGCGCACCTGCTCGACCGTGAGCCAGCCGAGCATGCCCAGGCAGCCTGCGACCAGGGTGTTCAGGAAGATTGCCGACGCCGTGCCATCGGCGGCGAATGCCGAGCCGGCGTTGAAACCGAACCAGCCGAACCACAGCAGACCCACGCCGAGCAGGACGAACGGCAGGTTGTGCGGACGCATGGCGTCCTGTTTGAAGCCGATACGCGGGCCCAGCACGATGGCCAGCGCCAGCGCCGAGGCGCCCGACGCGATCTCGACGACCAGACCGCCGGCGTAGTCCAGGGCACCCAGCTTGGCCAACCAGCCGTCCGGCCCCCACACCCAGTGCGCGATGACGCTGTAGACCGCGATGGCCCAGATCGGAACGAAGGCCATCCAGGCCGAGAACTTGGCGCGATCGGCGATGGCACCGCTGATCAGGGCCGCCGTGATGATGGCGAAGGTCAGCTCGAAGGTGACGAACAGCAGTTCTGGCACCGTGCCGTGGTTGGTGCGCGGGGTGATGCCAGCCAAGCCGAAGTGCTCGAGACTGCCCAGGAAACCGTCCCCACTGGAGAAGGCGAGCGTGTACCCGAACAGCAGCCACGCGACCGTGACCAGCGGAATCGAGATGAAGCTCATCATGATCATGTTGAGCACGCCGGTCGTGCGGACCATGCCGCCGTAGAAAATAGCCAGGCCCGGGGTCATCAGCAGGACCAGGGCGGTGCTGGCGAGCAGCCAAGCGGTGGCGGCGGGATCGATGCCTTGCACGTGCGACTCCTTCAACAATCTCGATGAGAATGTCGTGGCCGAGTTTCTTCCGCGCGGCGAAGGTGTTTCTTACGTGTTACGCCAGGTTCACGGAGCTGTCAGCCTCGGTGTCGGCTGCGCGTTGTCTCGGAAAAATCACGGTTTCGCGTGAAACAACTGGCCATTCACTGGGTGCGATTAAGCGTTCACCATTCCGGGTATGCGAACTCGATGTTGAAACGCGCAACTGCCGCCGCCGCCTTGCCTGTGCTTGTGTTGGCCGGCTGCACTTCCAGCAAGACCAGCACGCAACCGTCGACCGCGTCGTCGCCCACCACCTGGACGCAATCCAATGCGCCGACCATGAACGTCGTGCTGAAGACGGCGGACGGCAAGCCCGCCGCAAACGCCACCATCGTGTTCACCGACGGCTACGCGACGGTGACGGTCGAGACTGTCGGCGGCGGGCTCCTCTCCCCCGGCAGCCACGGCATGCACATCCATTCCGTGGGTAAGTGCGAGGCTGCATCGGTTGCGCCAACCGGGGGCCCGCCGGGAGCCTTCCTTTCTGCCGGTGGTCATCTGCAGATCGCCGGGCATACCGGGCATCCGGCCAGTGGTGATCTGACGCCGTTGAACATCCGCGGGGACGGCACCGGGAAAGTCGTCGCCACCACCGACGCGTTTACCGAGGATGCGCTGAAGGGGCCGGAGGGCAGTGCGCTGATCATCCACGCCGGGCCAGACAACTTCGCCAACATCCCGCCGCGGTACACCCACGATGGCGTGCCAGGTCCGGATGCCGAGACGCTGGCCACCGGCGACGCGGGCGGACGGGTGGCCTGCGCTGTTCTGGCCCCCGCCTCCGGGGCGTCGACCGCGACCGCGACGGTCACCGAGACGACCGCCACGACACCCGCCAGCCCAACGGCGCCAACCATGACGCCGATGAACCCGATGCCGGGTGGCTGAGTCGATTGGGCCGTTGAGTGTGCGTCTACGCAGACCGTTACTCGCAGGAGTTCAGCGCCAGCGCACAATCAACGGGGGTTATGGCTTATTGAAGTTCAGGTAGGAGCGCGAGGGCGTCGGCCCGCGCTGGCCCTGGTACTTGGAGCCGACTTTGTCGCTGCCGTAGGGGTGCTCGGCGGGGCTGGTCAGGCGAATCAGGCAGAGCTGGCCGATCTTCATACCGGGCCAGAGCGTGATGGGCAGGTTGGCGACGTTCGACAGCTCCAGCGTGATGTGCCCGGAAAAGCCCGGGTCGATGAAGCCCGCGGTGGAGTGCGTCAGCAGACCGAGCCGGCCCAGCGAGCTCTTGCCTTCGAGGCGGCCCGCCAAATCATCTGGGAGCGTGCAGGTTTCGAGTGTCGAGCCCAGGACGAATTCGCCGGGGTGAAGGACGAAGGGCTCGCCTTCGGTCGGCTCGACCAGGGACGTCAGCTCGTCCTGCTGCTGCGCGGGGTCGATGTGCGTGTAGCGGGTGTTGTTGAAAACCCGGAACAGGCTGTCCAGCCGGACGTCGACGCTGGAGGGCTGGACCATGGCGTCGTCGAATGGGTCGATGCCGAGGCGCCCAGCAGCGATTTCGGCCCGGAGATCGCGGTCAGAGAGGAGCACCCGACGAGACTATCGGTCGGGGTTGATATCCTGCAGCGGCACCATGCCGATGTAGTTCAATGGCAGAACATCAGCTTCCCAAGCTGAATACGCGGGTTCGATTCCCGTCATCGGCTCCACGAGCACTCTGGTAGAGGGCTATTCCTGCGCGCAAACTCCGCCACCTGCACGATTCTGTGCGGCCGCCGTACCGCACCTGACGACCAGCTGAGCCGAGAATGATCAGTCACCGCTCGATCCCCTGCCCAACGAACCGATCGATTTCGCTTAGCGTTTTCGGCATCAGGTGACTGAAGATTGTGGAGTCTGGCTGGGGCAATATTGCGCTGCCAGTGGAATCCGTCATCTCATTGCGCCATTCGTTACTGGTCGGTGACACGGTCACGTCGCCACTGAATCCTTGTTGGTACAGCTGCGGCCCCAAAGCCGGAAGGCCCCGGATAGTGCGGGCGAACGAGGCCCACTTCCAGGTGAGGTATTTTTCCGTTAGCTCCAGTGTGGAGAATTTGGCGGTCTCAACGTATTTCTTTCCGCGGTCATCGGTTTCGTCGAGCACCCACCACGAGCCATCCTGTCGCACATCGAATGACTGTTCCCTGCTGATGAATCGACCTGAGCGGCCGGACGGGTCGCTCACAGCAGACGCGCCAGCGACTCCGGCCAGCCCCGACCACATCACCCAGCGTGATGACAGATCGCCGAAATCCGTCATTACCCACCACTCACTTTCAGATACCCCCTACGGCCGCATCTCATACGCACCGTCGTAGGACACCACCTGTGCCCAGACTCGATCGAAACGAGCCGTATCGGCAACTGGTTTGCGGATGGCGGACAACGCCCACTCCTGTTGCGCCGCAGTGGAGCTCGGCTTGCCGTGCAGCGCAACCGCATACGAAGAGAAGTCACGGATCTGGAAGTCAAAGATCTGATCCACCAAGTTGCGGTCGAGCCCCGTCAATTCAGCCTGCTCGAGGATCAACTGGCCGTAGACGACCAGGGTGAACAAGTGCCCGACAACCAGGACGAAGTCGAGGTCGCGTTGTTGGTCGGCGTCGGGTGCCGCCGTAACCAACAGGTCCTTGAACGCCAGCACCTGTTCGTAGAAGCGGGCCACGTTCGGGATCGCGAGGTTCCGCTCGTAGATCGGCGCCCAATCGGCGAACTGCACCTTCGACGCGCCGCGCGCCGGCCCCTGCTCCCAGAAGAACACGTCGTCGGCCGCGTCATCGCGGGTGCTGATCTGCGGGTAGCTTCCCGGGTTGAACATGTAATTCGGCATGAACTTCAGGATCTGCGCGACGTTCACATGCACCGTGCCCTCGAGCCGGGGCAGGGCACCGATCAGGCGGTTCACCTCACTGAAGTACGTGTTCTTCTCGAATCCCTTGGCGGCCAATACATCCCACAGCAGGGTGACAACTCGCTCACCCTCGGAAGTGACCTTTGACTTCGTCACGGGGTTGAACAGCAGGTAGCGGCGGTCCTCGAGGCTGGCACTGCGGAAGTAGTCGATGGCGCGATCACTGAACAGCTTCATCGCGATCAACCGGGCATAGACGTCGACGAATGAGGCGCGCACATGCGGGAAGTCGGTGACCGGGTTGCCGTAGAGGATCCGGTTGTTCGCGTGCGTGATCGCCTCGTAGAAGGCGTGCTCACACATCCCGATCGAGCCACTGCACAGATTGAACTTTCCGACATTGACGGTGTTCAGCGCCGCCGAGAACGCCTCCGGCCCGGTGCACAGGATGTCCTCCTGATGCACCGGGTAATCGTTCAGCCGGAACGTGCTGACGAACATCTGGCCGTGCACCACATTGCCGATCAGTTCGTAGTTCTGATGACCGCTGTCCGCGACGAACCACACATAGCCGTCGGGTCCGTCGACATCGGTGCGGCGCGAGAACACCGACACCATGCCCGCCACGTTGCCGTTGCCGATGTAGTACTTCTCCCCCGAAGCCCGGAACACGACGCCGTCCCGCGCGTCGTCGCCCTCGTCGGCGGTGGGCGTCAACACCATGTCGGTGTTGTAGATGTCGGCGCCGTGCTCGCGTTCGGACAGGGCGAACGCCATGACACCGCCCGCCTCGAGCTGGGCAGCGGCCCGTTCCTTGGCCTTGATGTTGTCGCTCTGCCAGATCGGACCGAGGCCGAGGATCGTGACCTGTTCGGCGTACCAGTACGCGAGCCCGTAGAACCCGAGGATCTCGCTCAGCACGGCATTGCGCGAGGTGTCCCAGCGCTTGTTCGAATCCCCATCAGCGAACTCTGACGGAGTCAAGAAGGTCGCGAAAACGCGCTCCCGCTTGATGAAATCGAGAAAGTCAGCGACCCACATCGCATCCAAGTCGTCCTGCAGCAAGCGCGTCTTGCCACGATCCTCAAACCATGCGATCAGCGCACGCAACTGGCGCCGCGTCTCGGGATCGAATTTTTGGGGGTCGAATTCGTTCGGGTTGAGCAACAGTCCGCGAGAGTTCGGCATGGGCACCTTCTTCGGTCCGGATTTGGCACCGAATCTAGCGCCTGGACGATCACGGGGCGTCGTCTTCACGGCATTCGAAACTCGCTCGACCGAGCCAGCTCCGCCGTGAAACCATGCCCCCATGGCCAAGCAGTTCCCGGAGATCACTGACCGGCTCGGTGAGTTCATTGCCGCGCAAAGCGTGTACTTCGTCGCGACGGCGGCGCGCGACGGCCGGGTGAACCTCTCGCCGAAGGGCTTGGACAGCCTCCGCGTGCTGGGACCGAATCGCGTGGCCTGGCTGAACCTCACCGGCAGTGGCAACGAGACCTCGGCGCACCTGCTCGACAACCCTCGAATGACGCTGATGTTCTGCTCGTTCGACCGCGAGCCCCTCATCCTGCGGCTGTACGGCACAGCTCGCGAAGTCCAACCCGGAGACGCTGACTGGGCCGAGCTCTACAGCCAGTTCCCGGCCCGCACGGGCACGCGCCAGATTTACGACCTCGCCGTCGACCTCGTCCAGACCTCATGCGGCTTCGGCGTGCCCACGATGACGGTGGATTCGGAGCGCACCTTGCTCGACTCCTGGGCCGAGAAGAAGGGCGTCGACGGCGTCGCTGCCTATCAACAGGAGCGGAACCTGGCGAGCATCGACGGTGCCCCTACCCGACTCGCGTTGGATTGACCAGTCGCACTAGGGATTTCAGCTACGCGACCATGACGTCGACCGACAGCCGTTCCCCGAGCGCATAGACAGTCGGCCAATCCTGTTTCTGCACAGCCAATTCCAGCGCGTCGATCAACGGACTGTCCACATCCAACTCCGCCAGCCACGACGACACCGTCGCGGCGATCTCTTCCCCGGGCACCTCATCCGCACGTCGGCCGTGCAGACGGTCGACGACCACGAAGGTCGGCGCGGTGGATCGCCGGCGGCGGAAGTCGATGATGCTCATGCCAATTACACGGCGCCAGCGTCAAAACGGTTCACCGCAGCGAGCCACGCCTAGCCTGGCCATGTGGGAGAAAATGATCGCTCGATGCGCGAGCGCATGCTCGCAGGTGAGCTCTACATCGCGGACGACCCCGAGCTGGCACGCGACTCGAAACGCGCACAACAGCTGACCCACCAGATCAACGCGCTCGATCCCACCGACCTCGCCGAACGAAACCGCCTACTCACCGAGTTGCTTGGGACGTTCGGGGAGAACAGCGAAATCCGGCCGCCGCTGCAGTGCGACTACGGATACCAAACCACCGTCGGTGCCCGCACTTTCGCGAACTGGGGCCTCATCCTTCTCGATGTCGCGAAGATCAGCATTGGCGACGACGTGCAGATCGGACCCAATGTCCAGCTACTGACCGCCACCCACCCGCTGGAGCCGGGCCCCCGCCGCGACAAGTGGGAAGCAGCCGAACCGATCGTGATTGGTGACAACGTCTGGCTCGGGGGCGGCGTCATCGTGTGTCCCGGCGTCACCATCGGCGCAGACACCGTCGTCGGGGCTGGTTCGGTGGTCACGCGCGACCTACCGCCGCGCGTCCTGGCCGTGGGCTCGCCGGCACGCGTGGTCAGACAGCTGTAGGCCACGATTCGAAGCCGAACTAATCAAACGCCACCGCGCAAATCTACCTTGGTGTAAATATGTGCGGCGTGACTGAAGATGCCGACGTGGCACAGGCTCGAGCACTGCGTGCAGAGCTGCGCAGACATGCATGGGACCTCGCGGCCAAGTTGTCCCGGGTCGAGTCGCTGCCCGATGCGACAGCATGGTCGGAGCGGGCGCGGTCAATGCGTCGGCGCGCCCGCGAGCTCCGCCACGACCTCGATGAGGCCAGATTCCTCATCGATCGCTTACATGCGCGGTTCCCAAGCATCGACACCACCAGCGTTTCGGCAGATGCGCCAAATCGAAGTTATTGAGAACCCTCATTGACAATTGATCGTCGATGATTAACAGTGCTAAGCGTCTCCGATGAAAGGCGCCCCATGAGCACGCAAGACCAGCTCAACGAGCTCGGCTACTACGCCGTCACGCGGCACCCCGCGGATGTCCGCGTCGTGCTCCCCGAGGCCCGGTCAGCGGAGGAGCTCGGCTTAGGTTCGTGCCACATCGGTGAACGCTTCACCGTCAAAGACGCTGCGGTGCTGTCCGGCGCATTGGCGGGCTCCAGCACGACACTGGGCATCGCGCCGTCGACCAATCCCCACACCCGGCATCCCACGGTCACCGCGACCATCGGTTCGACGATGCACGCGCTGACCGAGGGCCGCTTCGCCATGGCGTTCGGCCGCGGGATGGCGGGCTACTGGCCGGCGATCGGCCTGCCGGTGGTGACCGAAGCGCGGCTCCGCGACTACTTCGGCATCCTGCGTCGGCTGTGGGCGGGCGAGATGATCCTCAATCACGACGGCCCGGCCGGGAAGTGGCCGATGCTGCGCCACGTCAACGGCTTGGAGGACGGACCGCCGATCGGCTTGGTGGCGGTCGGTCCCAAGACCATGGAGCTCGCCGGCGAGATCGCTGATTTCGTTGTGCTGCATACCTTTTTCTCTGATGAGGCGACGACGAAGTCGGTTGCCGCCGTGCGCCGAGGCGCGGAGAAAGCCGGCCGCGATCCCGACAGCGTCCGCATCTGGGCGTGCCTGGCGACGGTTCCCGACGCGTTGTCTGAAGACGATCAGATCCGTCGCGGCGTCGGCCGGCTGGCGACCTATCTGCAGGCGTATCCGGACGTGCTAGTCTCGGCCAACGGCTGGGACCGCGCGACGTGGGATCGCATCCGACAGTCGGAGCTGTTCACCGACGCCGCTACCGCCGGACCCATCGACGCCAGCGCGTCGATCGAAACGCTGCAGCGCATCGCCGAGCTGATTCCCACCGAATGGCTGGACGCCGTCGCCAAGGGCTCGCCGCAGGACTGCTCGAAAACCATTGCTCGGCAATATGATCTGGGCGTGCATTCGGTGATCATGCACGGGGCCAGCCCTCATGAACTCGCACCTGTAGTCCAGGCCTACCGCGACATCAGGCCGACGCTGCACCGCGCCGTCGCTCCGAATCCGGGCCGGTTCGCCTGAGCGCCAACGAATCCCCACAGGCTGCCCTCGCTCGAGAGCAGTGGCAATCCGTCGTCACGCAGTCGGGCGCCGGCACCAAGCTGAACAAGCGTGGCTTGGAGACCCGGGCACGTCTGCTCGACGTCGCCATCCGCTGCCTGGCCGACAGCGGCGGTGAGCCGGTGTCGGCCAACCGCATCGCGAAGGACGCGGGCGTCACGTGGGGTACCGTGCAGCACCAGTTCGGCGACCTGGACGGACTGTGGGTGGCGGTCATCACCGAAATCCATTCCCGCAGTTGGACTTCTGGACCCGACACGACCCGCAGCGGCACCTTGCGGGAACGGGTGGAAGCGGCCATCGACTCCGTCTGGCAATACCTGGACACCACCGAGGGGCGGGCACTCACCGCGCTGCGCACGTCCTTGCCGGCGCGCCGATCCGACATCGCCACCGAATACCCAAGGACCGCAGCGGCTTTCGCGGCGCGCGAGCTCGACTGGATTCAGGGCTTCGACTATCTGATGGACGGGCTCGACGTCGACCCGGAGCAGCTCCACCGCGTGCGATGCCTGTTGCCCGCCGCCATCCGGGGGCTGAGCAACGAACGGCAGATCGGATTCACGTCGAATCTCGACGTCGCCCGCGCGGCGTTGACAGATGCAGTCGTTGCTTTGCTAGAACAACCACAATCGTGAAGCTATCCTACCATACGCGCATATTTTCCTAGGCCCTGGGACTAGGTCGCTGATAGCATTTGACCTGCGTCTTTTTTTGGCACCACGTGGTTAATTTTCTCTGCAACGGCATTGACTGCGACATCGACTTGGGGTTTGCGATGGACAAAGAGAAACTGACAAACACCGTCATGCTTTCGCTGGTAGCTCTGGCCGCCAGCACCGGCGTCGCGTCACTCACCGCGGCACCGGCAGCCGCGGCACCGAGTGACTGCACATCCTGTGATGTGGCCCCGCCGCCCCCGAACGGCGGCCCCATACCGGCGTTCCTGAAGCTCAACCCGGCGTTCCTGAAGTTCGAAAACATGCACAAGGCGAACTTCCCGTTCTATAAGTTCGACAACCTGCAGAAGCTGGGCACCGTGTTCATGAAGTTCGGGACGCCGGGCACGGACGGCTCGCCGGCCTTCTTGAAGCTCACCGGCCCGTCCCAGTAGTGACGGCTGCGGACGACCGCTTGCTCGACACCGCCGTAGACCTCGGCAAGGTACTGGCGGCTGCGGGCTACTCGTCGGAAGGGTTGGGCGGCACGCGGATCACGCCGAATTCGCTTGAGGCGGTGGTGCTGGCCCGTCGACTCGGCGACGGGCCGCTGGCCACACTGGTGAGCCTGCTCCTCACCGGTCTGCCCGTGCCGCGCACCGCTGCCGCCGACGCGCTGCGACCGCTCAGTATCGACGACCTTGTCGAGGCTGGGCTGCTCACCCGCGCCAATGATCTTGTGCAAGCGACCATTTGCATCGCCTGGTCCGACGACAAGCTCGTCGCTCATGACTGGCAGGATGGACGCCCGACCGACCGTGAGCACGTCGTGGCGGTCGCGCAGGCATCGATGACACTCGCCGACCTCACTGTGCGCCTACCCGACGTTGACGCGCTCGACGTCGGAACCGGCGGCGGCGTACAGGCGTTCCATGCAGCGGGCCACGTCGCCCACGTGACGGGCACCGACGTCAACACCCGCGCCTTACGGCTGGCGGCTTTTGGCGCAGGCCTCAATGGACTAACCAACCTCGACTGGCGCGAAGGCAGCCTGCTCGAACCCGTCGGTGATCAGACGTTTGACCTGATCACGGTCAACCCACCGTTCATCATTTCTCCCGACAACACCTACCTCTGGCGCGACGCCGGGCAGGCCGCCCGTCAGCCCGGCAGTCTCGGCGAACAGTTGGTGCACGACATCGTGCCCCGGCTGCGCATCGGCGGTTGGGCCACGATGCTCGCCAGTTGGCCGCACCCAGCAGACGGCGATTCACTGGCGCCTGTCCGGGCGTGGTTCACCGGATCAGGCTGTGACGCTTGGGTTCTCCGGTTCGCGACACACGACCCCATCGAGCATGCCGAGACGTGGCTGGTGCAGAGCGTGCACCAGCCCGCCGAGTTCGCCGTGGCACTCGATCGCTGGCTGGCCTTCGACCACGAGCAGGGCATCGAAGCGCTGACGACCGGCGCAATCATCATGCAGCGCACAGGAACTCACGACGAACATCTCTGGGCCGACGACATGCCGGGGTCCCCCACCGGCTCGGCCAGCGATCAGATTCAGCGGGTGTTCGCGCACCGCCGCCGCCTGGCCCAGTTGACTGACGGTGGCCTCCTCGACGCCGTGTTGGCCCCGCTGCCGGGCACCCGCTTGGATCAGGCGTTGTGCCGCGGCGACGGGGGCTACGAACCGGCACCGACCCAGGTATGGGTGCTGCCGGGGCTCAGCGTGTGCGCCACGGTGTCACCGGTGGCGCTCCCGGTGGTGCTGGAACTCGACGGCGCGCGACCGCTGCGCGAGCTCATCGCCAACGCGGCCGACGCCACCGGTTTCGATCCGGATCAGGTGCGCACCGATGCCCTCGCTGCCGCTACCCGATTGATCGAGCTGGGCCTCGTCGACTGGAAGTGACTGTCACTCAACGAGATCGGCTCAAGCAGTTGCATCTACTTCGTCTTGCTACCTGTCGTCGCACCCGAGGTGGTTGAGCCGGAGCTGCTGGTGGCCGACGTGGTCGAACCGGTCGTCGTGGGACCAGTGGTCGAACCCGAGGTGGTCGAACCCGACGTCGTGGAACCTGTAGTCGAACCCGAGGTAGTCGAGCCCGAGGTGGAGGAACCGGACTTCGGAGTGATGGCCGTGACGGAAGTCAACTTGGCTCCACCGCCTACCGAAACAGTTGTCCCAGAGATTGTTTGGCTCGTCGCGCCCGAGGTCGTCCCCAACGACGGGGTACCCGAAGTTGTTCCCGTGGCGGTACTCGAAGATGTGGTGCCCGTTGGTGCAGTTGCGGTAAGGGTCTTCGGCGCCAACGTCAGCTTGCCGGTCAGAGGTGCCGTAGTGGTGCTCGCAAGCGGCGCAAGCGGTGAGGGGACTGCGGCAGCCGGCGTCCCCAACGACACCGCGGTCGCGAACGGGTCCTGCGTCGGCAGGGCGGGAGGCCGGGTGCCGGTGATGTCGCCGACGAAATCTTGGATGCCTTGAATCGTCGAGTTGATCAGATCGGGTGCGAGAGTCAGAACCTTGGCCGGATTCAACGGGACGATGAATTGGAACGGCATCGGCTTGCCGTAGTCGCTTCGGTCGTATCCGGTTTCGATGAGGACCTTCAAGTCAGGCTGAATCAGGTCGGCGAAAGGCCGCACGAAGTCTGGCAGGCCAGTCTTGCTGCTGATCTGTTCACCGATGTAACGGAAGGGCGCCAGCATCGGCAGGTCCACGGTGTTGAACGTGAGGTACGTCGTGTCGCCGTGCACCTGACAATTCACCGCTGAAGGGCACAACTCCGGATGCCCCGAATCGGAAGCCACCTGTGCCAACGCGATGTCATTCTGGAAGTCCGTCACGGAATATCCGTAGGGGTGCGTGCCGTCGGCCACTTGTTGTGGACTGTGCGGCGTCGGGTAAGTCGGGTGGATGAACAGCAATCCCGCCAGCGCATTGATGTCTGCCAGCGCGTTGAGCGGGTACGCCGGGAAGTCCGAGACGCCGTCGTACTGGATCACGATATCCGTGGTCTTGATGCCCACATCCGTCCGGGCTGGAATACCGAACGTGGCATCGACGATCGGCAACGTCCAGGGCCCGAAGACACCGGGGCGCACAAAGATGCCACCGTTGGGCCGCTGCGGGTTGGCCGCGAACTCAAACTGCAGTTGGTTTGCCGCGGGCAGCTGAATAGTGGGGAATTGGGTCGCCAGGTTGGGATAGATGTTCTTGAAATAGCTGGCCACAGTCGCGCCCTGCGAGTAGCCAGTCACGTTGAAATGGTCAGTCGCACGAGTGGGGTCGCTCATGTACTGAAAGTTGAGGGTCTGGATGAGGCCGTAATAATTGCTGCTACCCACCGGTCCCAGGCCGAACGGCGGAGCCTTCGGGCCATAGCCCAGCACGCCGTTGGTGCCGTAGATACCGCTGTTGACCGAGTCGTTCCAGGTGGGCTGCTGCCACTGGTCTGCACCGAAGATGACGAGCGGCCAGAAGGACGCGTAGTAATCCACCTGTTGCGGCGTCGTACACACCACGTACAGCGCGCATGCCGGATTCACCGGGATGACAAAGTTCGAAACTTCGCGGTTGGTGAAGTCCGTCGTCGGGGTCGGGTTCCCCGTGCCGGGCACTGCAATCGAAAATTCGGCGGCCCAACCGGTCGGTATCAAGAATGTCGATGTCAGGACCAGCAATATCGATGCCAGCAAGACCGTAATTACTGCTGCGAAAGAACCCATCAACCGGCGCATTTCAGCCCCTCCCGACGGCTATTACGTGGCAAACACGCTACGCCGGCAGTTACATCACACCGAGGCAAATGTGTGCAATATTGCGGAAATTCACAGCAACCGCCAGAAAATGCCGAAATAACGCTGCTCACAACCCAGGTTGAGCCACATTCCCTACCGACCGTACGTACGTATTTCTTGGCCGGGGCTCACGGCTATTGGTCTCGAATAGCAAACTAAATGACGCTGCCTTAATTGACGGTCCCTGCTACCGATGTCCGTCGACCTTCACTCAACGAGATCGGCGGTCGCCGGCCCGAAGAAGTACAGGTGGTCGAGTACCGGGGCCGGGTCACCGGACCAAGCCATCGCCGCCATCTGACTGCGGCTGCGTCGGCCGGTGCGCCACCTCAGCGCTTCGAACCGCGTGGTCTTCAGCTCGACATCGCACTGACCCTCTGGGCCGCAACGGTATTCGCCGTCGTCGACGGTGACCAGCAGCGGCACGGGCGTCGTCAGCATCTTCAGCAGTTGATCGGAAACCCTGTGCACCGCAGCCGAATCCCGTGCGCCAGGCCGGCCCAGAGCGTCGCGGATGTCGTGCTCATGCGCGACGACGTCGCCGAGCGGCGGTGCGATGCCCTCCCGGGCGAGTCGGGGCATCTCGGCGGCCGCTTCACCCCACGCCCGCAGGATGTCGGCGACGCCGAACCCGTCGAAGCGCGCCACCTGCGCTGCGGTCTGTTCGTCGGTGGGCGGTGCGGACCGTCGGCCCGCGGCCCAATCCTGGGCGACGCCGGCGAGGTGCGCCAACACATCGCGTACCGACCAGCCAGGACAGGCAGCGACAGCGGCGTCAACCGAAGCATCTGGCGCGCTGACCAACTCGGTGATGCGCTCCATGGTCTGGCGGTACAGACCGACGGGGTCAAGTTCATCGCTCACAGGAAGCGCACCCTTCTTCACGCGGAGGGCGGGGATCATCGGGCTTGCTGGGGTCCGGGTCACCGAACCACCGGGACGGCCGGTGCTTGCCGTACGTGTCGTGCCAGTCCCACCACTCGTAGGGCGCGTCCTGCGGGTATCCCGATGGAGAGTCCTCCCAGGTCTCTTGCCGACCCAGCGCTGTCATGTCGAGATAGCTCCACGAACTACCTAGCGCTTCGTCACCGCGGTTGTTGATGAAGTACGTGCGGTAGACCGTGTCACCGTCATGGATGAACGCGTTGGTGCCATGCCACTCGTTTACGCCGAAGTCGACGTCGAAGTCGTCAGTGATGGTGTACCAGGGCATCTTCCAGCCCATCCGGGCCGCCATCCGCGCGATGTCGGGCTGCGGGGCACGCGAGGCAAAGGCCAGGGTGGTGTCACGGGCATTCAGATGCGCGACATGTCCCACATTGTCGGCGATCATCGAGCAGCCACGACACGCATGCTCGGGCCAGCCACCAACGCCATCCTCGAAGAAGGCCCGATAGATGACGAGTTGCCTTCGCCCATCGAATAATTCGAGCAGGTTGAGCTCCCCGTCGGGGCCGACGAACGTGTAATTCTTGGCGACCGGGGTCCACGGCATGCGCCGCCGCATCGCCGCCAGTTGGTCGCGCTGCCGGGTCCATTCCTTCTCGGCGACAAGCATCTTTTCCAGGGCGGCATCCCATTCGGCCGCCGAAACGATCTCAGGTGTCTGCACGGTGTCCTCCACAGATTTATTAAACAACTTTGTTGAACATCACTAGTCCAGGAGAGCACGATCGGTCGCTATAGTCAACAAGATGGTTGAAGATCAGGCGCTGGATCGGGCGTACGCCGCGTTGGCCGATCCAACGCGCCGGTGGCTGTTGGAGACACTGCGGCAAGGCGACGCCCGCATCACCGATCTGGCCGCGCCACTGCCGATGACGTTCGCGGGCGTCTCCCGTCACATCGGCGTGCTGGAATCAGCGGGCCTGGTGCAGCGTGATGTCCGCGGCCGCGAACGCTGGGTATCCCTGCGCGCCGACGGCCTGACCATGGCTCAGCAATGGATCAACGAACAGTCCAACTTCTGGTCGGTACGGGCAGATGCCCTTGCAGACCGCTTGCGTCGCAAAGGAAATGGCCAATGACGGAACCAGTCACCGTGCGCGTGCAGCGCGTCATGCCCGCGGTACCTGATGTGGTCTTCGGCGAATGGCTCGACGTCGAGTCGCTGGCGGACTGGATGTGCCCACGCCCTGATCAGTGCGTCGCCATCACCGTCGAGCCCTATGTCGGGGGCAAGGTGCAGTTCGACGTCGACCACTCCGGAACCCTCGTGCTGATCATCGGGCACTTCCTGGCCATCGACCGGCCGCGCCTGCTGCGTTTCACGTGGAGCAATTCGAACTGGCCCGACCCGACGATGGCCAGCATCGTCAACGTCACGTTCGAACCGCACGGCGAGGGCGAAACGCTGATGGAGATCGAGCATTCGCTGCTGCCGGCCTTCGAACAGGAGAACTTCCACAACGGCTGGGCCCGCACCGCCGAACAGTTGGAGACGGTGCTGCGCTCTAGAGGCTCAAACGTCGGGTGATGCGCGCTTCTTTCGCCGCGGCGTGGGAGCGACTGGTTCCAGGTTTGGCAGGACGACGACGCGGACGACTTCGGCGAGAACGGATGTCAGATCAGGTAGTTCCGCAGGGTCATGGTCGGCGAGGTATTCGGTGATGAGTTCAATGCCACCCGCCACCACCAGATGACAGTGTGCTCGGGACAGTTCTCCGCTGGCTGGATCGGCTCGGCCTCGCAGCGCGGACAGAATCGGCCCCAGGCTGTCAACGAACTCATTGACAGCCTCGGCACGCCGGCGGCGTACCGATGGCCCGGCACCGAGAGCTTCCAGGAAGAACATTCGGGTGGCTTCCGGAGTGGTTGCAAGCACCGTCAGCAGCCGACGGGCGAAAGGTTCAAGATCGTCTGGCGTAGCCGTAGTGGCAGCGTTGTCGCGGGGCGCGAGCCCGCTGCGGCTCACCAAGACGCCGACGGCTTGGTAGGCGTCGAGGAAGACGTCCTCCTTGGTGTCGTAGAGCTCGTAAAACGTCTTGCGCGAAACGCCAGCACGCTTGGCGATGTCCAGCACCGTGGTGGTCGCGTAACCGTTGGCACCAAACAGATCGATGGCCGCGGCAAGTACGCGGGCGCGCTGCGATTCGCGTACGTCGTCGCGAGACAGGTCATGGCGGTGCCGAGGCAGGGCCGGAGCGCTGGCGCCGCTGAGCAACTGGAATACCGCCAATGCGGTATCAAGTTTTGCGGAGATTGCCGGCCGGTCCACGAATGACAGGCTAGCCGTGCGAGGCAGTGCTACTGGTGGGCCGTGGTTGCCTCGGCGACCACGGGTCGATACGTCAACCGAGCACCCTGCCGCGGGACGAGCACCACCGAGCGCCGCACCATCCGGTCTGGCTGATCGCTAACGGCGGCGAACTGCCCCTCTCGCACAATCACATGCAGCACCGTGGTGAGTTCGCGAAGCGAGAAAGCAGCGCCCAGGCATCGTTTGATGCCGCCGCCAAACGGCAGCCAGGCATAGGTGTTCGGCCGTTGGTCGACAAATCGCTCCGGGACGAATTCGTCTGGCCGAGCGTAGGTATCGGGGTGATGGTTGATCGCGTTGATATACACCACCAACCGGGTTCCCGCGCGAATCGTGTAGTCCCCGAGGGTGAACTCGGTGGCAGCTACGCGGGCCGTGAACGGCACAGGTGGCCGCAATCGCAGCGTCTCGTTGATTACCGACGTAGTGAAAGTGGATTCTCCGGCGGCAGCCTCAGCACACACCTTGTGCATCGCATCAGGATGGTGCAGCAGCAAGTCCATCACATTGGCCAATGTCGTCGCGGTGGTTTCATGTCCGGCGAGCATCAACGTGACCAGGTCATCGCGAATCTCCTTGTCAGACAACCCAACACCGCCGTCGTCCCGCGCCCGTACCAAGAGCGACAACACGTCGGTCCGGTCCGCCAAATCGGGATCACTACGGCGCTGTGCGATCAAATCGCTGATCAGGGAATCGATTTCAGCATTGACGCGCGCCAACTCCGGCCACACCTTGAGTGTGCCGACCCGCCGCAGCGCGTACCGAATCGTCACCTGCTCACTGGTACCGAGATCGAGCAGCTGCTCAAACGGATGACCGATTCGCGCAATCTCGTCGGGGTCTTCCACACCGAACAACACCCGGACGATGACGTCGAGCATCAGCGTGCGCGCGGCGTCGAGCATCCGGAACGGCTCTCCGATCGGCCACGCGCACATCGCATCTCGCGCCGCCTGAGCCATGATCGGCACGTAACTGTCCAGAGCAGCGCCATGCAACGGCGCAGTCAGCATCTTGCGGCGCCGCAGGTGTGCGGGTTCTTCCTGCACAAACATGGAGCCAGCCCCGTAGATGGCCGCAGCCGGGCCCACACCATCACCACCGAGCAAGACCTCGGGTGAAGCAGTCAGCACCCCCTTGGCCAACACCGGGTCCGAGACGAAAACCAGATCGCCGAGACCCAGCACCGGAACAGACATCAGCGGGCCGTAATGCCGCACCAACTGGAGCAGCAATCCTTCACCACCGATCAGGTACCCGGTCGCGTACAGCGCACCCAACGGGGTTCGGAACACTCGCCCGGGCAGCCCTGGCACCCGGGCACTCATGCCGCACCACACCCGGCGTGCGACGTCTCCGACGGCCCGACCAGAAACAATGTGATTCTCATAAGCAATGATAGAAACATGGTGTTTCTCAGTTCGCAAGGGTTGTGGCCAAACGCCGACTCCGAGTGCCCCCACTGCTACCGTCGCCCCGTGGATCTGACGGACTCGTACACCCGCGTGCTGCCGCAGCACATTCGCAACCGCTACGAGTTCATCGAAACCCGCAACGCCGCCGCGATCCTGGCTGCCACCAACCCGGGGCGGTTCGACGAACTCCTCGCCGCCCTGCACCAATTCCAGCTGCGCACCGACGATCTCGTCCAACCCGGTGGCCAGGAAACCGAACTGGCGGCGCGCCTCAACACCGCCTTCCGCGACAAGGGCTGGCGCGAGGCCCGCGTCGACACCCGCATCCGCCTGGAACTGCGCAAGATGCCCCACAAGACGGCCGGGGAAACGCTCCCCACTCTCGATGAGACCGAGGTCTTCAACGAGGGCTACAAGGTCGACAATTTCGTCGACCGCGTAGCCCTGGACGTGGAATGGAATGCCAAAGACGGCAACCTCGATCGTGACCTCAGCGCCTACCGCGCGCTGTATGACGCGGCGCTGATCGACGTCGCCGTCATCATCACCCGGACCCAGACCGACCTGCGCGCCCTCGGCTACCGGCTGGGTGTCGAAGCCGGCATGGACGATGAGCGCGCCCGACGCATCCTTGCCACCACGACCACCACCAACACCGAGAAGCTGCGGCCCCGCATGCAGCGCGGCGACAGCGGCGGCTGCCCGCTGCTGACCGTCGCGATTTGCGCCCGTACCTGGGCTGACCACGCACCGGGCGGCGAGGCGCCGGACACACCACACGACATCGGCCTCTGGGAGGCCTGACCTGTCGGTGCCATCGCCTACGATTTCGTGAAGATCTTCTCCGTTCGAAAAGATCTAATTCGAAGGTAGGAGAGGACGCCGTGGCGAAGGTTCGCGAAGAGGCCGCCAACTCGAAGAAGGCCGCCCCGCTGCGCGATATCGCCGCGCCACCGCCGCTGCCGACCGTCGAGGGCGGTTGGAAGACCGTATTGGCCGATCCCCCTTGGCGTTTCACCAACCGCACCGGCAAGGTCGCGCCGGAGCACCGCCGGCTGGATCGCTACTCCACGCTCGACCTCGACGCCATCTGCGACATCCCGGTGTCCACTGTCGCGGCGCGCGATTCGCACTTGTACCTCTGGGTGCCCAACGCGCTGCTGCCCGAGGGACTGCGGGTCATGGAAGCGTGGGGCTACCGCTACGTCTCCAACGTCATCTGGGCCAAGCGCCGCAAGGACGGCGGGCCCGACGGCCGTGGCGTCGGCTTCTACTTCCGCAACGTCACCGAGATCATCCTGTTCGGCGTGCGCGGCAGCATGCGCACGCTGCCGCACGCCCGCAGCCAGGTCAACATGATCGAGACCCGCAAGCGCGAGCATTCCCGCAAGCCCGACGAGCAGTACGGCTTCATCGAGGCCTGCTCCCCCGGGCCGTACCTGGAGCTGTTCGCCCGGCACCCGCAGCCCGGCTGGACCGCATGGGGCGACGAGTCCGCGGACGACGTCGCGCCGCGCGGTCAGGTGCACAAGGGCTACGCGGGCGGCGCCATTGACGTCCCGCCGGTGACCAAACACGTTCGGCTGGATCCTACGACCGCCGAACGCATCGGCAAGGAACTGCGCATCCGCTACGAGAACGGCGAGAGCATCCGTCAGCTCGCCGAGGAAACCGGCTACGGCATCACCCGGGTGCGCGGGCTGCTGGAGCGGGCCGGTACGACGTTCCGAGGCCGCGGACCCCAATAAACGAATCAGGGCCCCGCAATGCGGGGCCCTGATCAAGACTGCGGCTGATCTACCAGACCCGCACGTAGTCGACGAGCATTTCGGCGGGGTACGAGCCGCCCTTGGGGTCGCCACCGCCGGAACCGGCCACGGCCAGGTTCAGCACCGGGAACACGCGGTAGTCGGGCAGGTTGAACGGCCAGTCGTCGAGGGAGTTGACCGGGACGGTGAAGTACGGCTGCATGCCCTCGACGTAGTCCTGCCAGAACGACATGCCCTGGTCATTCCAGGTGACGCGCCAGCGATGCCAGTTGCCGTCGATCGGGTACGGGTTGGTGGCGAACGACGTGCCGTCCGAACGGGCGTGCACGGTCGTGCCAGACGGCCAGTCGCCGTTGCCGTACCACTCGGCCAGGTCGATCTCGCCGCCGACAACCGGGTGATCGTTGGACAGCCACCAGGCCGGCCAGCAGCCCAGGGTCAGGCAGTTGAATTTGATTCGGGCTTCCCAGGTGGTGTTGATGCCACCCCAGAAGGTGCCCGTGACCTTGCCGCTGGTGTACTTGCCGCCGCCGTCGCGGGTCGCGCGGATCACCAGGTTGCCGTTGCCGTCCAGGAAGACGTGCTCACGGTCGTCGCGGTACTCGCCCATGTTCTCCGGACGGTCCCAGAACACCGGGTTCTTGATCCGCTCACGGTGGGTGGCGATGTTCCACTTCGAGGCATCGGGGCGTGAACCAGCGGGGCCGTCGAACTCGTCGTGGAAGATGTAGTTCTGTGTTTGCGCAGCCGGCGGCGGGGCCAGCGGCGGCGTTTGCGAGCTACCCAATCGGGTGTCTGCGAGGGCGGCGGCGGTCGGCATCGTGGCGGCTGCGAGCAGCCCCAGCCCCGACGCGCGCATCAAGTTACGACGATCCATTTCGGGCACAGTGGAGTATCCAAGCCTTTCGAGCAGAGTTGACGCAACTTGCGACACGCGCATAACTACCTGCCTGACCGGCGTCGCTGCCGTCACCGACCGGCTGTAAATACGTTGCCAGCAAACCAACTCTGGAAAAATATCGGCGCTAGCCAGCGCATCCCTGGCACAAACCCGGAATCAGCAATACCGATCCCGCGCACGCTACCGTGCCAGCGGGATTTCGCCGCGATCGCAAAAATAAAACCGGCCAGTAATAAGCGGGCAGGTTTAGTGCCCGCCGCCGGCGTTCTGGCCCTCCCAGGCTTGCCCGGCCTGCTCCGCAGAAGCTGCCTCGGATGCCGCTGACGCCGACGCCGCGGCAGCAGCCGCCGAAGCCGACGCGGTGGCATACGCCTGCGAGCCCTGCGGGCTCCCCAGTGAGTTACCGGGCTTGCCCGCGGACGCGAACGACGCCTCGCAGTTCAGCGAAACCAGCACCTCGTTGGAGCCAGAACCACCACTGTTGGCCGGCGGGTGCACCGTACGGGCAACTTGATTGGTCACGATGCAATCCGGCCACTGGAACTGGTCACCCACCGTCGTCGACACCAACGGCTTGAATCCTGCGTTAGCCAGCGCCGACCGCGCGTTGCTGTACTTCTGACCGACAACATTCGGAGCGCCACCTGCGGCGGCCACGCCACTGCTCATCAAAGCCGCGGCACCCAGCGACGTCGCCGCAACGACACTCCAAACAGTCTTCATGGGGTTCTATCCTGCCTTAACTGTCGGCGCCGCGCTCACGGTTGACGCAGTTGTTGCTGGCGGCGCCCACGTCTGTGTCGAGCCGCCGTTCATGTCCGGTACTTCAGGTCTGTTCATGGTGGTGGATGGCGAGTGGTCTGATCCGGCGACCGCGCCGCCGTCGATCACGCCACGGGAAACAATGCCGACCGCGCCGAGGGTGACCATCGCACCGGCACTCACCAGCCCCATAACACGAACTTTTGTGACCTGCATACGACAACTGTCGCGCATTGAAGATTCGGCGGCAAGTTCATTCCCACTCCGTGCGCAGCGCCACGACTGCTGTTACTGCAGCTGAGGCGGTTGGTACGGGTACTGCTGCGGGTACTGCGGATATTGCTGCGGATATTGCTGTGGGTACTGAGGATATTGCTGGCCCGGGTAGTACGGGTTTGCCGGCGACTGCGTCTCCGTGTTGGGCACCTGGATCGGGATCGGCACAGGCACGAACGGCAGCCGGATATAGCTCGTCGTCATCGTCGGCGTGGTGCTCGTCGGCGTTTCCGTCGTCGTCGGGGGTGGCGTCGTCGGGGGCGTCGTCGTGGGCGGCGGCGGAGTCGTGGTGGTGACCGGCGGCGGAGTCGTCGTCGGCGCGTGCGTTGTGACGGTGTGTGTCGGCGCCGGCGTGTGCGTGACCGGCGGTTCGTACGTCGGGCTGGGCGGCGGCGGAGGCGGCGGCGCGGGGACCTCGTTGGTCACCGTGACGGTGCTGGGCGGTGGCGGCGGGATAACCGGTGTCGGGGTCGGCGCTTCGCTGACCGACGGCGCGGCGGTGGTCGGCGGCGCGACCGGTTTGCGGTCACCGGTCAACGCGACGGTCACGCCACCGACTGCCGCGATCGCAGCCAGCGTCGCGATCCCGAACACCACGAGAGGAAGGCGCTGCCAGGCCTTCGACGGCTCGGTGGTGACGGGGCCGGTCGGCGCCACGTACTGCGCGATGGCCCGAGTGGCCGTGGTCTCGCTGAAAGGATCTTCGCCGGTGTACGGCAACAGGTCGCCGCCGCCGTCAGAGTCTTCGGACCACGCCAGGGACGGCCCGGTGGCCTTGATTGCCCGGTCGGCCGCGGTGTTGGCCGGCAGGTCCAGCTCGGCGACGCCGGCGGGTGCCGTGGGCGCGCCATCGACGGCGACCGTCGGCGCGGTACCGCCCAGCAGCGCGGCGGGCGCCATGCCGGTCTGGGCGTCTGCGTCGGCGCCGTACACCGCGAACAGCGCCGCACCCACCGCAGCATCGAGCGCGGGCTGCGGCGTCGTGACCAGTGCGCCCCCGACGCCGTGCGCACCCAGGTGGTCAGCTAGCCGCGCATTGATCATCGGCATCCGGGCGCCGCCGCCAACCGCCACGATCGAGCTGATGCTCTTCCACGCAATCTTGTTGCGCTGCAACAAATCATCCAGCTCCGCGAACACCCCGGAAAGCGGTTCGGCGAGCAACTCGGACAGCTCTCCGCGGGTGACGTCGACGGCGCCCTGGTGGCCCGGAATGTCCACCGGCACCGTCGCCGTCTCAGCCTCTGACAACTGTTCCTTTGCCGCACAGCAGGATTCGCGAAGCTTCTCCAGCGAGCTGACTGCCGCCGTGCCCGCGGTATCCACTCCACCGGCTCCGCCGACCCGGTCGAGCACATGCGCCAGCAGCGCCTGGTCGACGTGATCACCGGAAAACTCCGTGTACCGCACGGTTTCGATGGGCTCGTACGACGACCCCGCATCGGCCAGCGTGATGCTGGTCCCACCGCCGCCGAAGTCGAGTAGCGCGGCCGTGCCGGTGGCAGGCAGGCCCGGGTTGGCATTCAGCGCAGTCAGCGACGCCACCGCGTCGGACACCAGACGTGCGGGAATTCCGTTGGGCGCCAAGCTCGGATTGGAGCGCATGGCAGCGCGCATCGCCCGCAGCGTGGCGGTATCCCAGTGCGCTGGAACGGATATCGCCAACTGGCCGGTCGGCGGCTCGCCACCCGCGGCTTCGATCAGTGCATCGAGGGCTTCGACCACCAATTGGTCAGCGTGATACGACGTGCCGTCGGACGCCACCATCGGCACCGGATCACCGACCCGCTCCACGAATCCGGAGAGGGACACCGCGTTCTGAGCCGTCGCCCGATCTTCTGGGGGCAGCCCGATCTGCGGCGCGCGGTCGCGGAACAGGCTCAGCACCGCGCGCCGCACCAGCGGCGGGTCACCGACCCGCGCCGCAACCAGATTGGTCGTCCCGATCGACAACCCCAGCGGGTGGCTCATAACGTTCCCACCCTAACCGGTGGCCGCGTCATCGCAGGTTGGGCCCGCCGTGAACCCTGTTCTCGCAGATTACTTTTCACCAGCTGTGTCCACCCTGTGGACCAAATCGGCCGGGGCTGTGCGCCCGGTGTGTTGCAATGTCCGACATGGGCGATATCGACGAGATCAAGCAAGTGAAGTACCGGTACCTGCGCGCGCTGGACACCAAGGACTGGGACACGTTCGCCGGCACCCTCACTGAAGATGTAATCGGCGACTACGGCTCGTCGCTCGACGGCCAGCGGCTCCAGTTCTCCGACCGCGACTCCCTGGTCCAGTACATGCGCACGTCGCTCCCCGCGCAGATCATCACCGAGCACCGCGTCGACCACCCCGAGATCACCGTCGACGGAGACCAGGCGACGGCCACTTGGTACCTCCAAGATCGCGTCATCGGAGCCGATTTCAACTTCATGCTCATTGGCGCGGCGTTCTACCACGACACCTACCGCCGCACCCCCGACGGTTGGCGCATCTGTGCGACCGGCTACGACCGCACCTACGACGCGACGATGTCGCTCGAAAACTTGAATTTCAAGCTGAAACCCGGCGCTGCCCTTCATATCTGATTACTTGGCAACGGCGATCAGCGCTCCCGGTTGCAGCCATTTCATGATCTTCACCAGGGTGCCGTCGTCGAGTGCCACGCACCCGGCCGTCGGGCCATCACCGATGTGCACGAAGAACGCGCCGCCGTTGCCGGGCGTCCGCTGCGGGTTGACGCCCATGACGACGGCGTACTTGTAGGCCGCGATGTCGAGATTCTCGGTGCCGCTGGCCGGGTCGGTGTCGAACTTGCACTGGGCTTTCTTGCAGACCTGCATGGTGTTGTAGGTGGGGCTTTTCATGTCGCCGTCCCACCAGTGGTCCGGCGTGGTCTGGACGTATTTGAGGGCCGTCCCGGGGTTGGGCGCGGTGCCGAACGCGAACGGCAGGGTGAAGATGCCCATGGGCGTCGCGAGGTTGCCGTCGTGGCTCTGCGGCACCATGCCGTTAGATCCGACGTGCGCAGGAATGCCGGCGGCGACGGCTTCCCAGCCGGCCGGTCCGCGTTGATACACGTCCATCTTGGCCGACGAACCACCTACGCCGACAACGGAAATCACCTGCGTGGCCGAGCCGACCGAGTTGGCAAACCATGGCGTGACCACCGCATTGCCGACAGGCGCCAGTGCCACCGCGAGCGCGGCAGCACACAGCAAAGCAAACAGTCGGCGCACCCGTCCATGGTCGGGAACGGCCCAATAGAAGGTCAAGCCAGGGCGGGTCAAGGTTTAGCCACGAAAGTGCATCGGGTGGGACACCGGGGTCACCTACCAGCGCGAACAGTGGTCGGCGCCGGTCCGGTCGTTGCCGGTCCAGACGTCAAAATCGGCAGACACACCAAGAACCACATGAAGGCCAGCAACCAACCGGCGAGCACGTCCGTCGGGTGGTGCACGTTCAGCATCACCCGACCCACCCCGACCGTCAGCACGATGACCGCGCACACGACCTCGATCAGCTTCAGTCGGGCAACCCCCCACAACCGGAACACCGCACAGAGACCGAGCGCACCGGCCATGGTGCCCAGCGCGTGGCCCGACGGAAACGACCACGACGGCTCGTGGGCCAGCGCGGTCAGGGGTCGAGACCGATGCGCGACGTCCTTGGCCAGCTCGGTGACCACCCCGGACAGCACGACGCCCACCAGCAGGAAAATCGCGGTACGGCGCTGCCGTCGGACCAGCGCGACGACGGCGATCACCACCGCGACCAGATGGAACGTCCAGGGGCCGAAGATGGTGCACATCCAGCGCCAACCCCGCACCCAGCCGGGGTGCGTCGCGCCGTAGCGGTAGGCGGGGTCGAGCAGCGACGCGTCCACCGTCGCAGGCCAGGGCCAGTGCCAGACCCACCCCACCCACAGCAGGCCATAGCCGACTGCGGCCACGACACCGATCAACCAGCGGGTGCGGACCGTCACCAGCTCTCCTTCCAAGTGGTCATCCTGCGGCGCCTTTCCAGCTCCGAGGCATACGCTGAGGACATGGCCGTACTGCTGCGCAAGATGCTGGGCATTGGAAATCTGCCCGACGACATCCGCGAGCAGCTGCAAGCCGAAGGCATTCTGCACGTGGCCGAGTTCGTGCCGGTCACCTTCCGCTTCGCCGGGCACGTACCCGGCAAGGTGGCCAAGAGCACGCTCCGCAGCCTGGTCGGCGCGGTGGTGGTGACCGAACAGCGCCTGCTCGGCACCCTATCCTCAGCGCCTAAGAAGGCCGTTAAGACCATCAATCACCTGTGGGATGCCCCCGACGGGACCATGGTGCAGGCCGAATTGGATGAAACCGGGATGCTGCTGGACGCCCCGGACATCTCTGCCGTCGATCCGTGTTTCACCGGTTCGATGTCCCTGCGCTACAAAACACCGTTGCCGGCCGACGTCCTTGCGGCGCTGCCGGCCCGAACGTTCACGTTCGACGTCCCGAACAAGTACGTGTACGTCGCCTGCGGGATGCCGCCGACCGCCTGAATTGCCGGGGCGTAGCCTCGGGCACGTGACGATCCGGTACGACGAAGCCCTGTGTGAACGCATCCGGACGCACCTATCAGGACACCAACGTCGCGTCGTCGACGACCCGTCCAAGCGGCACGCGGCAGTGGCCCTCGTGTTGGTGGACTCCGAGCGCGGGGAAGACCGGATCGACCCCGCTCCGGTCGACGACTGGATCGGCGGGCGGCCGCTGCCCGACCAGAACCTCGACGGCCGCATGATCGACGTCGCCGGTGGGGCGTCATTCCTGTTGTGCCGCAGGACATCCAAGCTCAGCTCCCATTCCGCTCAGTGGGCACTGCCCGGCGGGCGGCTCGATCCCGGGGAAACCGTGGTCGACGCGGCGCTACGCGAGGTGCACGAGGAGGTCGGCCTCGCGTTGCCGGCCACATCGGTGCTGGGCTTGCTCGACGACTACTCCACCCGCTCCGGTTACGTCATGACCCCGGTGGTGATCTGGGGCGGCGGCCGACTCGAGCCGCAGCCGGCACCCGACGAGGTGGTGGCGGTGTACCGCGTCGGGCTGCACCAACTGCAGCGCCCCGACTCACCGCGGTACATCACCATTCCCGAGAGCGAGCGCCCGGTGGTGCAGATTCCGTTGGGCAATGACTTGATCCACGCACCGACCGGCGCGGTCCTCCTGCAGCTGCGCTGGCTCGCTCTGGAGGGCCGCAGCGATCCGGTGGACCAGTTGGAGCAGCCGGTCTTCGCCTGGCGGTGACCAACTAGCTGTGATTTGTGCACGATTTTCCCCGGTCGGCGCGGAAAATCGTGCACAAATCGCGGGGCGCAAAACCCTTGTCCAGCAAGCCAAAACGCGGTGGGATGACTGGTTCCGTCACCAGAATCGCAGGAGGTAGCCGAGACATGTCCCATTCGCCGGGCCAGAACGTGCTGTTTGTGCATTGGCATGACCTCGGCCGGTATCTCGGGGTATACGGCCACGCGGACGTCAGTAGCCCACGGCTGGATCAGTTGGCCGCCGAAGGCATTCTGTTCACCCGGGCGCACGCCACCGCCCCGCTGTGCTCTCCGTCGCGTGGGTCGCTGTTCACCGGGCGCTACCCGCAGAGCAACGGCCTGGTCGGGCTGGCGCATCACGGCTGGGAGTACCACTCCGGCGTGCAGACCCTGCCCCAGATGCTGTCCGAATCAGGTTGGCACACAGCCCTGTTCGGCATGCAGCACGAGACGTCGTTCCCGTCGAGGCTGGGATTCGACGAATACGACGTCTCGAATTCCTTCTGCGAGTACGTCGTCGAGCAGGCAACCCAGTGGCTCGCCGAGCCGCCGGAGAAACCCTTCCTGCTCACCACCGGATTCTTCGAGACCCACCGGCCGTACCCACGCGAGCGCTACGAACCCGCGGCGAGCGACACCGTCACCGTCCCCGACTACCTGCCCGACACCGACGACGTGCGCGACGACCTGGCCGAGTTCTACGGGTCCATTTCCGTCGCCGATGCCGCGGTGGGTCAGCTACTGGACGCCCTGGAGGCAAGCGGACTGGACCGCAGCACCTGGGTGGTGTTCCTCACCGACCACGGGCCGGCGCTGCCCCGCGCCAAGTCGACGTTGTACGACGCAGGCACGGGCATCGCGATGATCGTGCGGCCGCCGCGGGATTCAGCGATCGCGCCGCACGTGTACGACGAGTTGTTCAGCGGCGTGGATCTGCTGCCCACGCTGCTGGAGTTGCTCGAGGTTGCGATTCCGGCTGAGGTGGAAGGGCTTTCGCACGCCGCTGCACTGACGGACGGGGCTGATGCCGCGGAAGTCCGCCCTGCGGTTCGTTCAGCGGTCTACACCGCGAAGACCTATCACGACTCATTCGACCCGATCCGCGCAGTGCGAACAAAAGACTTCAGCTACATCGAAAACTATGCCTCCCGGCCGCTGCTCGATCTGCCGTGGGACATAGCCGACAGTCCGCCCGGCCGGGCCCTACAACCGGCCATCGGCGACCCGCGCCCGGCCCGCGAGCTCTACGACCTGTCGGCCGACCCGACCGAGCGCCACAACCTCCTCCTCGAGGCACAGCCCGAATACCATGCCGTGGCAACGAAATTGGCGCTCAAACTCAACGCCTGGCGACAGCAGACGCGTGACGTCATTCCCTCCGATTTCACCGGAACCCAAATCTCCGACCGCTACACCGGGACGTATCTGAGCATTCACGGGCGCCCCGCCACGAGCCGGTCGGCGACGGCCTCAGACCGCGGAATCAACCCAGAATCCGGCCCGGAACCCGCCCCGCAAGATTAATGCTCACGGTGCGAGAAATCCCTTTCTACAAGGGATTTCGGTTCCGGTTAGGCTCTGCGCCATGACAGCACCGCCGGCCTACCTGGTCCTCGCATCGCAGCGCAGCGGGAGCACGCTTCTGGTGGAGTCACTGCGCGCCACCGGCGTGGCCGGTGAGCCACAGGAGTTCTTTCAATACCTGCCGCACTCCAGCATGTCGCCGCAACCACGAGAGTGGTTCGCCGACACCGAGGATGAATCGATCCTGCGGCTGCTGGACCCGTTGATCGACGGCAGGCCCGAGCTGGCGCCCGCGACGATCTGGCGGGACTACATCCAGACCGCCGGGCGCAGTCCTAATGGGGTGTGGGGCGGCAAGCTCATGTGGAATCAGACGGCGCAGTTGCAGCGGCGGGCCAAGGATCTGCCAGAGCGTTCTGGTGACGGGCTACTGGCCGCGATCCGCGATGTCGTCGGGTGCGACCCGGTGCTGATCCATATCCATCGACCCGACGTGGTGTCCCAAGCGGTTTCGTTCTGGCGCGCAGTGCAGACCCGGGTGTGGCGCGGCCGTCCCGACCCGGTGCGTGACGCCCGCGCCGAGTACCACACCGGCGCCATCGCGCACGTCGTCCGGATGCTGCGGGAGCAGGAGGATGGCTGGCAGAAGTGGTTCGTCGACGAGGACGTCACCCCGATCGAGGTCCCGTATCCAGTGTTGTGGCGCAACCTGACGGAGGTCGTGGGTGACGTGCTGGAGGCCGTCGGTCAGGACCGACGACTGGCCCCGCGACCGGTGCTGGAACGCCAAGCCGATCAGCGTTCGGACGAATGGGTGGAACGGTACCGCGTGGAAGCCGAGCGGGAAGGGCTGCCGGTATGAACGACTAGTCCGTGCGGTGTGTCCCCTGATCGGGGGACATCGAATTCATCCTGTGTAGGGCCAGCTGGCGGACAGCCCGCGCAGGCCTGCAGCGACAGGCTTGAGTCAACCCCGGAGAACCCCGGGACAGCACTCAAAAGCCCGTCGCAGCAGGAGGATTCACATGAGCATCGCGACCCGTTGGATCAGCTACTTCATCATCGTCGTGGGCCTGAGCATCGCACCCGGACTGATCGCGATCGGGCTGGCCACCTCCGCCTACTCTCAGTGACCTCGCATTTCACACCTGGGCGACCACAAAGATCCGGCGGAACGGGAAGAATGTCGTGCCGTCGGGTTGGGGTGGATACGCCTGCGCCAGTAGCGGGATGATCTCGCGGCGATACTGCTCCCAGGCGTCGTCGGCGAGCCGGGATCGGACGTCGGTCAGCGCGGTTCCCGAGATCCAGTCCAGTACCGGTGTGGCCCCGGTCAATTGGTGCAGATACGTGGTCTCCCAGGCGTCGACGGTGCAGCCCGCGGCCGTCAGCAGCGCCGCATAGCCAGCAGGGTCGTCGACTACGTCAGCGTCCCGGAACCTGATGTCGGCCAGCGCATCCGCGAACTCCGGGCGGCGCGCCACCTCCCGCACCGCCTGGTGCGACGGAGAGTCGAAGTTCCCCGGCACCTGGAACGCCAGCCAGGCGCCTTTGGGCAACTGCCCCGCCCAGCGCCGCAACAGCTCATCATGGTTCGGAATCCATTGCAACACAGCATTACTCACCAGAACGTCGGTGTCTGGCTCGGGCGACCACTCGGCCGCGTTCGCAACATGGGCGTCGACGCCGCGGCCGCGGGCCGCCGCCACCATCTCCGGTGAACTGTCGACGGCTTCGATCACCGCGTCCGGCCAACGCTGCGGCAGCGTTGCGGTCAGATTGCCCGGGCCACAACCCACGTCTGCCACCCGGCGGGGCGTCTGGGCGCCGACGCGCGCCAGCAGGTCGTAGAAGGGCCGGCCGCGGTGGTCGGCGAAGGCGAGATACGTGTCAGGGTTCCACACATCCCCATCCTGCCGCCGTCGACCGCTGCGCGCCTGACATCCTGGTAGGCGATGGACGAGTCAGTACGCGAAATCTGGCAGTCGTTGGGCCTTCCAGGCCTGATCGACGTGCACACCCACTTCATGCCCAAATCCGTCATGGACAAGGTGTGGAAGTACTTCGACGACGCCGGGCCGCTGGTCGGGCGGCCCTGGCCGATCACCTACCGCACCGAGGAGCAGCACCGACTGGAGACGCTGCGCGGTTTCGGGGTGCTGGCGTTCACGTCGCTGGTGTATCCGCACAAGCCCGATATGGCGGCCTGGCTGAACCAGTGGGCCGCTCAATTCGCCGCCGACACCCCTGACTGCCTTTCGACCGCGACGTTCTTCCCTGAGCCCGGTGCGGGCACCTACGTGGCCGACGCCATCGCCGGCGGCACCCGGGTGTTCAAGGCACACGTGCAGGTCGGCGGCTACCACCCCGCAGATCCGCTGCTCGACGACGTGTGGGGCACCATCGCCGACGCCGGCGTCCCGGTGATCATCCACTGCGGTTCCGGCCCCACGCCCGGCACGCACACCGGCCCCAACCAGGTCCGCACCGTCCTGGACCGCCACCCGAACTTGAAGCTGATCATCGCCCATATGGGCATGCCTGAATACAGCGAATTCCTGGACTTATGCGAGCAATTCGACGGCGTGCACCTGGACACCACCATGGCTTTCACCCCGTTCATCGAAGAGCGCATGCCGTTTCCACCGGCCGAAGTGCCGCGGCTGGCGGACCTCGGCGACCGCATCCTGCACGGCAGCGATTTCCCGAACATCCCGTACCGGTACGCCGAGTCCCTCAACGTGCTCACCAAGGTCGCCGCCGACGACGACTGGCTGCGAAAAGTGCTGTACCACAACGCCGCCAGGCTGTTCGATCTCGGCGATCAGATGACGGAGCCGGGCAGCGCGGGTTAGCATCCGCGGGTGACCAGTACGCCACGAGGCGATACGTTCGCCCTGCCCTTGCCGATGCCCGATGTCGAGGGCGCCGACGCCACCGCACGCGGGCTGCCGCGCCGTGCCGATCTCACCTGGCAACAGAAGCTGATCGTCGACTCGTCGGCAGTCGCCGACCTCGGGCTCCGGACGGCGCTGGCCTCGGTAGTTGGTGCCGCCATGCTGCCGAGACTGGCCGGATCGGTGCGCCGGCCGGACAGCGTGCAAGCCGAACATGACGCCATGCGGTTCTACGCCGAGCTGGCCGCCACCAAAGACCCCGAGATCAGCTTCCCGGCCCCGGCCGAACTTCCTCGGGTGACCTCACGCCCCGCGAATCCGGTGGCCGAGTGGATCGCCCACGGGCAGGTAGAGAACATCGCGTTCCAGAGCAGTTTCGACGCGGTCTATCCGGGCATGCACGAGAAGCGGCGCGGCTACACCCGGAACAACGTGGTGCATGCCCAGCACTGGAAGCACGACGACGGACCGCACCCGACGCTGTGTCTGATCCACGGCTTCATGGGCTCGGCCTACCTGTTCAACGGCCTGTTCTTCTCACTGCCATGGTTCTTCCGGTCCGGGTACGACGTGCTGTTGTACACCTTGCCTTTTCATGGTCGGCGGGCCGAGAAGAATTCGCCGTACAGCGGATACGGCTTCTTCATGGACGGCTTCGCCGGCATGGCCGAATCCATGGCGCAGGCCGTGCACGACTTCCGTTCTGTCCTGGACTATCTCGAGCACACCGGCGTCGACCGGATTGCGCTCACCGGCATGTCGCTGGGCGGTTACACCTCGTCGCTGATCGCCGCAGTGGACGACCGTGTCCAGGCCGTCATTCCCAATGTGCCGGTGGTGACGCCAGACCGGACCATCGACGAATGGTTCCCCGCCAGCCTGCTGGTCAAGCTGGCCGACCGGCTGAGCCATACCGATAAGGACTTGGCAGCCGAGGCCATCAAGTACCACTCGCCGCTGAACTACGCACCACTGGTGCCCAAGGACCGGCGGTTGATCATCGCCGGCTTGGGTGACCGCCTGGCGCCACCGCAGCAGGCCGAATTGCTCTGGGAACACTGGGATCGCTGCGCGTTCCACTGGTTCCCGGGCAACCACATCCTGCACGTCAGCCAGCCGGACTACCTCCGCCGCATGACCCGGTTCATGGGAGAGTTCATGTTCAGCTGACGGCGGCGGGCGCCGGGCTGTGCTCCAACTCCGCAAGCAGCGCCGTGGTCAGCACTCCCGAGCGCGTCCCGAGTCCGCCAGTCGACGACGGGGCCATAGCCGCCAACAGCGGACCCTGACGGCCGGGCTCGCGCTGCAGGCCCTCGACCGCAGCTGCAGCGGGGGCGCTCACGGTTCGCACTGCACACGCGGCGGAAATGGTTGCACCGTCGGACAATTCGAGAACCGTCCACAGCTCCGACGTCGAAGACAGCTCCGCCAGGCACTTCGGCAGGTTGTCGTCGGCGGGCAGCCCGTACGCGGTCAGGTAGCCGTCCTGGTCGCGGACCGCGCGCCACGTCTCGCGGGCGCCGGACTGGATGGGCGCGGGTGCGGCGTCGACGACGGTGATCGACACGCCGGCCTCACGCAACTGGTCAGCCAGCCGCCGGGCAACCGTCTCCGCGGTATCGGCCAGCGGCAGCTCCGACGAGCGTGCCTGCAGCGCAGCAAGATTGGATGTCGCCACCACAGTGACGCTGACCCATGAGCTGCGGGTGCCATCGAGCTGACGCTCCGTCACCCGCACCGAATCGCACCTGACGCCGTACCGATCCACATACGAAGCAATCAAAGGCATTGTGCGATAGGACAATCCGTCTGCCTCCAGTACCACCGTGACCCGATCCGCCGCAGGAGTCTTCGCGCCGGCACGGTTTCGACGCCATACCGCGAACCGCCGGGCCACCATGGTGGTCAGGAACATCCCCCGCCACCAGGCGAACAGCACCAGCACGACGGCGACCGCAATGCCCAGAATCCACTTGTGCGGCGTCGTGTGCCACGGGTAGGTCATGGCCGCCGGGATAACGACCAGCAATGCCAACATGATTCGGGCCGTCATCGGGCACCGTCCTTTCTTCGGTACGCGAGCAGGGCGACCAGTGCGGCGACCGCCAGCACTCCGGCGCCGGTGAACGCGATGGTCCGCGCCGTGGTGTCCTTCGCCGGCGGCACCGGAGGCAGCTCCACCGCAACAGTTTTCGGCTGCGCTCCGGTGGACGGCAGGTCCCAGGTCAACGCGGCGACCGGGTCGACCACACCGGCACCCACCAGATTCGACGGCGCGCGTGCCGCACCGTGCGCGGTCGCGGTCAGCCGGTGCATCACATCAGCGGCATTCAGTCCCGGGAATCGACTGCGCACCAAGGCTGCCACGCCAGCGACGTACGCGGCGGCATAACTGCTGCTGCGCAAAGGAAACAGATCGCCACGGTCGTTGGGCAGCGCGTTGGCCAACCCACCGGCGCCTATCGACACGATGTTCTCCCCCGGTGCCGCGATGCCCACCCACGGGCCGGGTGCCGTGAAGTCCGACGGTTGTCCGGCGGAATCGAGGGATCCCACCGACAGCACGTACGGCTGCCACCAGGACGGGATAGACACAGACTTGACGCCGGCCCAGTTGCGCGGGTCGGTCGGGTTCCCGGCATTGTCCAGCGGATTCGGCTCACACGCCGGGCCGCCCGCCAATCCCGCGCGGTCGTTACCCGCTGCGGCCACGATCACCGCATCCTTTTCCTGCACAGCGTATTTCAGCGCCGCACCCAGTTCAGTCTGGTCGACCGGCCGATCGGCGGGCAGACAGG
>NZ_MPKW01000008.1 GCF_009729415.1 Mycolicibacterium sp. CBMA 234 | reverse complement strand
CAGGAAGTTCTTCACAGGACCCACGCAGTGCCATCCACGGGCAAAGCGGTCCGGCAGCGCGCCGGTATCGATCTCGCGAACAGCGTCGCTATGAGAATGGGAGTTCGACATGATGTCCTCCGTCGTAAAGCATGTTACGTCAATAGGTTTCGTGCCGATGCAAGTGGCGGCACGCTGAAATGCGGGACGAAAAGTCCGGCTGAACAACCGTGCTCGGTGGGCGCGGCTTGGTGAGTTGTGAAGGTGCCGAAATCGGCGACGTTAGGCTGGACCCAGCCCCGGGATGAGGAACGCGCCCACAAACGCGCGCAGCGATTCGCGGTCGTCGGGATCGACGTTCGCGGTCGGCATCATCGACAGGGACATGATCAGACGCGCGATCCACTCGGCCGCCCAATCCAGCGGAATGTCGCTACGAACTTCGCCGCGGCGCTGCCCTTCGGCCACGAAACCGACCCAGTTGCTCGACAACCGTGGAAGGTGTTGCAGCATTCCGAAGTCCGACACCGAGGTGAACGCATCGGGCTCGGATTCGCGCAACTTCACGATCAACGGTCGCTGTTGCGCCTTGCGCGCCAACAGAACTGTTTCCACCACCGCGTCCACCAACGTGGCGGCTGCACGGACTCGAGCACCCTCGGCACGCAAAAATGCGTCGTCCATCCGAACCATCACCGCGCCGAACAAGCTGGTTTTGCTCTGGTAAAGCCGATACAGCCAAGCCCGTGAGACCCCTGCGACTTGAGCGACCTCCGCCATGGTCGTCTGGCGGATGCCGGAATCGCGCAGACACACTTCAGCAGCGTCGAGGATCCGATCACGATCGGACCGCGTCGCCACCGACTCGGGCTGGGCCATATCGACATTGTGCACCACCTATTCCTTACGCCCTGACATAGCCGGTGACTGGCGGAAGGTCGGCGCACGTCACGATTCCCGGTGCTGCGGCGACGATGGCCGGCACGGCGTTGGTCGCCGGCAGCGCCGTATAGGTCATTCCCGCGGTGACGTAGTCGGGCACTTCTTCGTCTTTCGGTGGCAGGCACAGAATGACCGTGCGCATGTTGGGCGACCCGAACACCTGAATGACATGGCCGCCCGCGACCGGCTTCGGCGGCTCGACGTGATAGCCCATGGTCCAGTTGAAGCCGACGCTGACGATATTGCGATCACCGATCCAGCCCCGGTGATACCCGTAGACGCTGGCCACGGTGCCCTTGGGGATCGACATCCACCCGAGATCGGAATCATCGGTGGCCGTCGTGAACACCACATCAAAGCTCATGCGATCCAGCGTCACGCCCATCGCATCGGCCATCATCGCCGCCGACTCTCCGAAAACTTCACTCTCGATGCGCACCTTCTCGGCCAGACCCGGCGTATCGGGGTCCTGGCCGAATCCCATCGCGGCCATCGTGCCCTCAGACGGGTAGACGTTGCAGCTCAACGATTCAGTAACCCGGATCTCGTCGACACGCTCACACGCGCTACTCAAAACCATGCCGACGATGTTGGTCAGGCCGGGGTGTGCGCCGCTGCCGAACATCGTCGATCCCCCACGCTTACAGGCATTTTCGATACGACCCTGATCTTCGGCTGACAGTTTCCCGCCGGTGATGAACCCTGCCGTGGAGCACACGTTGACTCCCGCCTCCAGCAAGGCAACCAGCTCATCGGTGTTCGACCAGATGGGGTTGTAGCAGCAGGCATCGGGCTTCAAACTCAGCAGCGCATCGATGTCGGAGGTCGCCCTGATGCCCGTAGGCTCGGGCCAGCCGCACAACTCGGCAGCATCCACACCGACCTTGTCCGCACCGTAGGCGTAGACGCCGACCAGTTCCATGTCGTCACGTTCCAGAATTCCGTGCAACGACCGACGGCCGATGTTTCCCGTAGTCCATTGAATGACCCGCAAGGGTCGACCATGCGCGTTCATGAGCACGCAGCCCCTCTCTCGATGTAGACGCTAATGTCATATTGTCTACACCTGCCGATGAGTCCGCACAAGCCTCGAAATTCCGCTCACACGACCACATCGCCTCCAATTCCCGCGCGAAGACACCGCAAGCGAATTGCGATAATACATCGTTAACCAGGGAATATATGCGGTCGATCGTTGATCTAGAGTGATGCCTCGACTCGCCGAAAGGCCGCTCGGTAGCAGCGCTCAAAGCTCCCGATAAGCGGGACTGGAGCGTTTTGTGGGTATACACATAGCGCAGCTTGTCAACGACTCAGTGGCCAGATCCTGGGCCGTCACCCAGAGCCTTCAACTGGAACCACCGATGACTGCACGCAACCGCAGTCCGAAGAATTCGTCCCCGCCGGGGACGATCGCGTCATCGTGTTCGGCTACTACCGCGGCCACAGCCGCGCTACCGGCAAGCGGTATGTGGCCGCATTCGCCCACGACATCACCATCCGCGACGACAAGATCGTCGCACTGGTTCAGATCACCGATACCCAGTGCTGGCATGACGCGCTCGCCGCGAGCTGAGTCGCCAGTCCTCTAGGGCGACAACAGGATCGGGCCGCTGCGGCGGCGATACACCGAGCCGAAGCGGGCGTCGATCCGCAACCACGTCGGGTGCACCCGCACCCGGATAACCTCATCCTCGGGCACCGGCTCGGGCACGAAACCCATTGCGGTCAAAGCGAACACGCAGCGCATGGGGATGCCCACCTCGACGTCACCGGCACTGACCGTGAGGACGTCCTGGTCCAGCAGCGACGGCGGCGGGCCTTGCGGCCCGCTGTGTTCCCGCGCCAACTCGACGCCCCGCTGTGACAGCTCAAGCGCGGTACGAGCGGGCACATCATCGAGATGACTGAAGCCGTTCTCGGGCGGCAGGGCGCCGCGCCAGGCGGAGTCCATCGCGAACCCTGGATCGATCCGGCCCGAGCCGGGAAGTTCATGACTCAACGCGTCGGCGCCGGCGCACAGGTCCGTCGGCGCCACCCGGCCCATCACCACACGGGCCGCGAGCACCTCGAAACCCGTTGCCGCCCAAGCGACGATGACCCCGTCACCACGCGCCCGCAACCGCACCACCGCAGCCTCGTCGAGCCGCAGCACGCGTTCGACGAAGGTCGCCAAGTTCTCCCGCTGCGCGATGTCCGCCAGCCAGATGCCGCGTTCTGCCACGTCACTCATCGGGCGAAGCGCTGCAGGTACTCCCGCTGGTGCGGGGCGATCCGCACCAGCATCTGCCGCTCGATGTTGAAAGTGGCCAGCTGGGTTTCACCGATCACGGCGGGCTTGGAATCCGGATCGGCATGCACCGACCGCACCTCGTAGCCCAACGTGAAGTCGCACGCCCGTAGTCGATTGGTCCAGATGGTCACCTGCAGCGGCGAATCCACAAGGCGCAGTTGGTCTTTGTACTTCACGTTGACCTCGGCGATCAACAGGCCGGTGGTGGCGACGTCCTCGGCGAAAGGCTCCGTCAGAAACGGAACCCGCGCCTCCTCGAGAATCGTCACCATGGTGGCGTGGTTGACATGCTGATACATGTCGATATCTGACCAGCGCACCGGCACCGGCGTCGTGAAGCGTTCAGTCACCGGCCCATCATCCCTGATTACCCGTTCCTGTCGTTCTCGTGGTCATGCTACGCAGCTGCCGCGCGGCCACCGACAGGGTCGCCAGGTCACGCTCTTCGTCACCCAGGATTTCGGTCAGGGTCCGGCGGGCCCGCGTGACCCGGGAACTGTTGGTCGACTCCCACTCGTGAATCTTCTGCTCGCCGGTCTCGTCGGTCTCGCCCACAGCCATCACGTCGATGCACAGCGCCCGGACGGACCCGTAGATGTCATCACGAATCGCCAAGCGCGCCAGCGAGTGCCAGCGATCATTGCGACTCAATTGGGACACCGCGGTGAGCAGGTTGTCGATACCCAGGTGGTCCGTCAACGCAAAGTAAGTGTCGGCCACCTCGGCGGGCTCACGCTCGGAGATGTCGGCGATATCGATGACGTCCAGCAGGCTGTACTGGTACAGCCCGATGGCCACCATGTACGCCAAATCCTGCGAGACGCCAGCCGCCACGAACTGCGCGGCATCGGTTTCGGCGATGGCTTTGTCGTCGCCGCGCAACCACTGCGCCATCTGCGGGGTGAGTTCCGTCACCTTCGCGGCGAAGCGGTTGGCCTCGGCGCCGACCGCCAGCGGCTGGGGCCGGTAGTTCAGCAGCCAACGGCCGGCCCGGTCGATCAACCGGCGCAGGTCCAAGGTCATCCGGTCGGTGACCTCCACCGGGACACCCGCCAGGCCGGCGGCCCGAATCTGCCGCCACACATCGCCGACGCGGAAGATCTTGTCCACCGCGACATAGCTTCGGACCGCGTCGACCGGGCCCACCCCGACGTCTTCGGTGATCCGGTAGGCGTAGGTGATGCCGGCGGTGTCGACGAGATCGTTCACCAGCATGGTGGTGATGATCTCCCGACGCAGCTGATGCGACCGGATGTCTGCCACGAACCGGTCCCCCAGTTCCACCGGGAAGTACACCGGCAGCCGCGCGGCAAACACCTCCTGATCGGGCAGTTCACTGGCCAGCACGTCCTCCTTGAGCGCCAGCTTCACGTGCGCCATCAGGGTGGCCAGCTCGGGCGAGGTCAGCCCCAGACCCAACTCCATCCGCCGGCGGATCTCCTTGTCCGACGGCAGCGCCTCCAGGTCGCGGTTCAGGCCGCGCTGCGTCGCCAGATCGCGAATCTGGCTGGCGTGCACCGGAAGCAGGCTCGCTGCGTTGGCACGGCTCGTGCCCATGAGGTCGTTCTGCGACACGTTGTCGGCAAGCACCAGCCGGCCGACCTCGTCCGTCATCGACATCAGCAGGTCCGTACGCTCACCCGCCGCAACCTTGCCGGCGGTGACCAGGGCGTCGACCAAAATCTTGATGTTGACTTCGTGGTCCGAGCAGTCCACACCCGCCGAGTTGTCCATCGCGTCGGTGTTGATGCGGCCGCCGGAGAGGTCGAATTCGATGCGGCCGCGCTGCGTCACGCCGAGGTTGCCGCCCTCGCCAACGACCTTGGCGCGCACCTGATTTCCGTTGACCCGGATGGCATCGTTGGCCCGGTCGCCGACGTCGGCGTCCGACTCGGTCTCAGCCTTGATGTAGGTGCCGATACCACCGTTCCAGAACAGATCGACCGGCGCCAGCAGGATCGACTTCATCAATGCCGGAGGCGTGAGTTCGGTGACGTCGGCGGCGAGCCCCAGCGCGTTGCGCACCTGGGGGCTGATCGGGATCGACTTCTGCTCCCGGCTGTAGACCCCGCCGCCCTCGCTGATCAGCGACTTGTCGTAGTCGTCCCAGCTTGACCGCGGCAGCTTGAACATCCGGTCGCGTTCGGTCCACGAGCGGGCCGGATCGGGGTCCGGGTCCAGGAAGATGTGCCGGTGGTCGAACGCCGCGATAAGCCGAATGTGCTTGGACAGCAACATGCCGTTGCCGAATACGTCGCCGCTCATGTCGCCGACGCCGACGACGGTGAAGTCCGCGGTCTGGGTGTCATGGCCCATCTCGCGGAAGTGCCGCTTGACCGACTCCCAGGCGCCCTTGGCGGTGATGCCCATGGCCTTGTGGTCGTAGCCAACTGACCCACCCGAGGCGAAGGCGTCTCCGAGCCAGAAGCCGTACGACTTGGCGACGTCGTTGGCGATGTCCGAGAAGGTCGCGGTCCCCTTGTCGGCGGCGACCACGAGGTAGGCGTCGTCACCGTCCCGGCGCACCACCTGCGCAGGCGGCACGATAGCGCCGGTGGCCGTCTCGACGTTGTCGGTGACGTCGAGCAGGCCGGCGATGAACAGCCGGTAGCAGGCGACGCCTTCACCCCGCAGGGCATCACGATCGGCGGCCACGTCGCCAGTGAGGGCCGGCGGAGATTTGAGGACGAACCCGCCCTTGGCACCGACCGGCACGATGACGGCGTTCTTCACCGCCTGCGCCTTGACCAGGCCCAGGATTTCGGTGCGGAAGTCCTCGCGGCGGTCCGACCAGCGCAGGCCACCTCGGGCCACATTACCGAACCGTAGGTGCACGCCTTCCACGCGCGGCGAATACACGAAGATCTCGTATTTCGGCCTGGGCAACGGCAATTCGTTGATCAGCTGCGGATTCAACTTGAACGACAAGGCATTTCGCTGCCGGGCCGACCCGTCGGCCGTGATGTAGTAGTTGGTGCGCAGGGTGGCCTGCACCAGCGACGCGAAGGCCCGCAGGACCCGGTCGGTGTCCAGGCTCACCAGGGCATCGATGTCAGCAGCGACGACGGCCGCGGCAGCCTGCGCTCGTTCGGCTGCGTCCCCCTCCGTCGGGTCGAATACGGCCTCGAACAGATCCACCAGTGCCCGCGCGGTGCTGGGGTTGTCCTTCAACACCGTCTCGATGTGCGACTGGCTGTACGGAAAGCCTGCCTGCCGAAGGTATTTCGCGTAGGCCCGCAGGATCGTCACCTGTTGCCAGGTCAGTCCCGCACCCATCACCAGCTCGTTGAACCGGTCGATCTCGACGCTGCCCTGCCAGATGGCGGTCACCGCGTCGGCGAACCGACCCGCGATGACGTCGCGTTCGGCCTCCGGGGCCTCAAGGGTGGACCGGTGCGGGGAAATCTTGAACTGGTAGATCCATACCGGCATGCCGTCGGCGCGGACCACGTTGAACGGTTGTTCCTCCAGCACCACCACGCCCATGGACTGCAGCATCGGCAGCAACTCGCTCAGCGACGCCGACCTGCCGGCCAAGTACCAGGTGAGCTGGGCGGTGGGCTCGGCGCCTTCGGCAGGTTCCGGGTATTCCAGGACGAGTTTGACGCTGTTGTCCTTCAACTTGTCGATGATGCTGATGGCAGCGATGGCGCCCGCCGGCGTGAACGCCTGCTTGTACACCTCCGGGAACGCCACGGCGTAGTGCTCGGCCTCAGCGCGGGTGATGGTGCCGGGCGTGACCGCACCGATCAGCCGGTCCCCCCAGGTGCGCGCCGCCTCGGTCAGCAGAGCTTGAATGCGGATTTCATTGGCCGCGGACGTGTCGACGGACGCGGGGCTGGCGCCTTCCTTCAGACGGACCGTGAAATGCACTACGGCCCAAGGTGATTCACTCACCCGCGCGGTGTACTCGATGCTCTCGCCGCCGAGCTCACGAACCAGGATGTCCTGCATGGCCAACCGGACGTCGGTGGTGTAGCGGTCACGCGGCAGATACACCAGAGCGGAGACGAAGTGGGCCAGTTTGTCGGCGCGCAGGAACAGCAGGGCACGCCGGCGGGAGCCCAGGTCGATGACCTGCTTGCCCATGTCCACCAGGTCACGGGCAGTCAGCGAGAACAGCTCGGACCGCGGGACGGTCTGGATGATGTCGAGCAGCAACTGGCCTGGGCGGCTGGGATCACCGTTAGACAACGCCAGCGCCTCGTTGACCCGACGCGAGATCAGCGGTATTTCAAGCACATTCGCGTTACCGGCGGCAACGGTGAACTGCCCGATGAAGCGATGTTCCCTAGCGGGGTGAAGGCCGGTCGCGTCTTGTCGTGCACTCTCGCGGACCACCACGATGTACGGGTACGCGCCGTAGCGCAGATAGCTGGGCATGGTTGCCTGCGCAACCGCGAGCAGTTCGTCGTCGCCGGCCAGCGGGGGCAGCACGTCGGTGCGCAACTTGGCAACACCCAGCCGGGTCGCCGGGTCCACCACTGCCTGTCCGTCCTCAACCGTGCACTGCTGGTACCCGAGCAGGACGAAGTGCCCGTCGGCCAGCCAACGCAGCAGGGCCGCCACGTCGCGCCGGTCGTAACCCGGGAAGCGGCCGTTGTGATCAGCGTCGAGGGAGTTGGCCAAGCCGACCAGCGCAGCGTTCATCGCCGGGGTGTCGAGCTCCACGGCGCGGGTATCGGTGAGGGCGTGCGGCAGCACGGCTGCGGCCTCGGCAACGGCTTTGCCGTCGCCAATGGTCGCAAGCTGAACGTGAATCCAGGTCTCGTCGATGCCGTCGGCCGGTGCGCTGGGGTCACCCGATGGCCCCATCGCAACGATCTCGCCCGCCGAATCACGCCGCACCCGGAATTCGGGACTCATGATCGCGGTGTAGGCGACGCCGATCCGGTGCAGCAGCACCGTCACCGAATCCATCAGCAGCGCACTGTGATCGGTGACGATCTGCAGCGCCGGACCGAAGCGGCCGGGGTCGTCGGCCGGGTAAATCTGAACCAGCGTCTCACCCGTCGACCGACGATGACCGAGCTTGTGGTGCGCGGCCAGCAGCTCCGGGGAGACCCGGGTCGCCAGCGCCACGTCAATCGGGGCGGTGACCCCACCGTCGGCCGGCGAACCGTCGTTGGGTCCGCGGTACGTCAGCAGGTACGCCCGCGCGAGCCCAGCGTTGCTGTCGGCGCCGGCCTCCGCCACGGACTGCGTGTGGCCACTGCCTGCGCCCCGATTTACCGTCATTCGACTTGCTCCTGACATCGCACCGTCGTGCCGCCATTGGCACGTAGATGCGACGTTAGTCGCGAGTCAGCTTGCGGTGGGTCACTCTGTGCGGACGCGCCGCTTCGATTCCAAGTCGTTCCACTTTGTTCTCTTCATAGGCACCGAAGTTGCCTTCAAACCAGAACCACTTGGCCTCGTCCTCGTCGTCGCCTTCCCACGCGAGGATGTGGGTGCAGGTGCGGTCCAGGAACCACCGGTCGTGGCTGATCACCACGGCGCAGCCCGGGAACTGCTCCAGCGCGTTCTCCAGCGACGACAGGGTTTCCACGTCCAGGTCGTTGGTCGGCTCGTCGAGCAGGATCAGGTTGCCGCCCTCTTTGAGGGTCAGCGCCAGGTTCAGGCGGTTGCGCTCACCACCGGACAGCACACCGGCCGGCTTTTGCTGGTCCGGTCCCTTGAAGCCGAACGCCGACACGTAGGCGCGCGACGGGATCTCATTCTGGCCGACCTCGATGTAGTCGAGCTTGTCGGAGACGACCTCCCAGACCGTCTTCTTGGGGTCGATGCCCGCCCGGCTCTGGTCGACGTACGACAGCTTGACCGTGTCGCCGACCTTCACGCTGCCGCTGTCCGGCTGCTCCAGACCCACGATGGTCTTGAACAGCGTCGACTTACCCACACCGTTGGGTCCGATGACGCCGACGATGCCGTTGCGGGGCAGGGTGAACGACAGGTTCTTGATCAGGGTCCGGTCGTCGAAGCCCTTCTCCAGGTTGTCGACCTCCACCACGACGTTGCCCAGGCGCGGCGGCGTCGGAATCTGGATTTCCTCGAAGTCGAGCTTCCGGGTCTTCTCAGCCTCCGCGACCATCTCCTCGTAGCGTCCGAGGCGGGCCTTGTTCTTGGCCTGGCGAGCCTTGGCGCCCGAACGCACCCAGGCCAGCTCGTCCTTCAGTCGCTTCTGCAGCTTCTGGTCCTTCTTGCCCTGGACCTCGAGGCGCTCGGCCTTCTTCTCCAGGTAGGTCGAGTAGTTGCCCTCGTACGGGTAGGCCCGGCCGCGGTCAAGTTCGAGGATCCACTCCGCGACGTTGTCCAGGAAGTACCGGTCGTGGGTGACCGCCAGGATGGCGCCCTTGTACTCGGCCAGGTGCTGCTCTAGCCACAGCACGCTCTCGGCGTCCAGGTGGTTGGTGGGCTCGTCGAGCAGCAGCAGGTCGGGCTTGGAGAGCAGCAGTCGGCACAGCGCCACGCGGCGGCGCTCACCACCGGACAGGTGGGTGACCGGCTCGTCCGGCGGCGGGCAGCGCAGCGCGTCCATGGCCTGCTCCAGCTGGGAGTCGATGTCCCAGGCGTCCGCGGCGTCGAGCTCCTCCTGGAGCTTGCCCATCTCTTCCATGAGCTCGTCGGTGTAGTCGGTGGCCATCAGCTCGGCGACCTCGTTGTACCGGTTGAGCTTGCCCTTGATGGCCACGCCCGCCTCGACGTTCTCGCGGACGGTCTTGTCCTCGTCCAGCACGGGCTCCTGCATGAGGATGCCGACGCTGGCGCCGGGTGCCAGGAAGGCGTCGCCGTTGTTGGCCTTGTCGAGCCCGGCCATGATCTTCAGAACACTGGACTTACCAGCGCCGTTGGGCCCGACGACGCCGATCTTCGCGCCAGGCAGGAAGTTCAGCGTGACGTCGTCGAGGATGACCTTGTCGCCGTGCGCCTTACGGACCTTGCGCATCGTGTAGATGAATTCGGCCATGCCGTCGTCATGCCTTTCGTTGGCTGTTCGTCGTGTCGCGGACCCCGCGCAACCGATCTGGCGCGGACCACGAAAACTCGCTGACCATCCTAGGCAAGGCGCCAAATCGCGCGATGGTCGCGGTCGGGGCGCCCTGATCGAGCGCCCCGCCGCTGCCGCTACGCCACCCCTGCCACTACGCCGACAACGCGAGGTCGTCGGAAGTCGCGGTCTCAGGCTGCTCGTCCGGCTGCTCGTCCTGCGGCGGTGCTTCCGGCACCTCAGCTGCGGACTCAGCAGGGCTCCGCCGCGGCTCGACCTTCACCGTGCAGCGGGTCAGGTCCGGCCCCACGGACGTCGCCCGCACCTCCATGGACGACCGCCGGTTGCCTTCCTTGTCGACGTACTCGCTGGTGTGGATGTAGCCGACGACCATGACGGGGTCGCCCTTGAACAGGACGCCGGCCACCCCGTCGGCTACGCGACCCCAGCACGCGACCGTCACGTACAACGTGTTGCCGGGCTCCCAGCCGTCCTCGGTCTTGCGCCGCGAGTTGCTGGCCACCCGAAACTTGACCGAACTCCGCTCCCCGATCCGACGCGGGACGACATCGGTGATGATGTTGCCGACCACGGTGAAGGGTGTCTCGAACATGTGCTTCTCCATTCATCTCTGTGTTGCCGGCGATCTCGCCGGGCCGTGCATCCATTGACCCGCCGAGCACTGACAAAAGAACCGGCGCCGCTGCAGTGGCGGCGCCGGTTGTGGATGAATCGCGAACTGTGGATAACGGGGGCGCGCCCCGGATCACTCTGCCTCGAGGGCCTCGATGGCATTGGTGCCCTTGGCATCCTTGCGCCGCTGCAACTCCCGCAGATCGAACTTGATCCAGCCGATCGAGTCGACGGTCGCCAAGTCCGCCAGGATCGACCGCAATTCGGCCAGGAACGCCACGCGCCGTTCTTCCAGATCGGGTGCCGGCTCGAGCAGCTTCTGGTCGGCGACCACCTGTCGCGCGGTGGTGAACAGCAGCGCCGACACCGACTCATTGCTGCGAATCCGGCCCTGCGCGATGTACTGCCGGCCCACTCCGAGCGCCAGCTTCGTCAGCTCTTTCTCACTGATCTCGGCCGGGGCACCACGCAATACGTCGGCGACCAGTTCATAGGCCTCAAGGAACGGCCGCAGCATGGCGCCGGCGATGATCGGACGCTTGGCGCGCAGCATCGCGTAGATGGCCTCGCCGCCCTCGGCGAGTTGCTGCTCGCAATTGGCCTGCCAGGACATCTCTTCGACGATGTGCTTACGGAACGACGCCGAGTCGGCGAAATAGAACTCGAACTTGAGCAGGTCGCGCAGCCGCATGACCTGTGACCAAAAGGCTTCCACCGGATCGGATTCCACCTTCGCCGCATGGGCCAGGGCCAGCTCGACGATGGCGGTTTCCAGGAACGCGTCGATGGTTGTGTTCCGGTAGAACGCGGCCTCGTGCTCGTCCTGCGGCGCGATGTACCAGACCGGTTGCCGGCCGCTGTCCACCGCGGTGACTGGATGCCCGCCGGACATCGCGTCGAGGGCCGCCCTGACCCCCTCCGGGGTCCGCAGTCGCAGCGCCGAGTTGGTCATCGGAATCTGTTTGCGCTCAAGGTAATCCAGCCCGTCCTGCAGCGTGTGGTGCAACTGGTCCAAGGTCAGCGCCAGGCCGCGGCTGGTCAGCAACAGCGCCGACACCAGACCGTTGGCGTTGATCGGAGTAGCTCGCAGAATGCGCCACGCCACCTCGAACGCCATCTTCTGCAGCGCCAGCCGCTTGGCCGCCGGGTCAGTGGCCACCTCACCGGTCGTCGGACCCAGGTGCTGACGCATCGACACCGCTTCGGGGAAGCGGACGTAAATCTTTCCGAAGTTCCGGTCGCCCTGGGCCTTGATGTAGTGGTAGAGCCAGCTCAGGCCTTCGGGGGTCTTCTCCCCGCCGCGGGCATACGCGGCGTACTCGGCAGTCTCGTGCAGCTGATCAAAACTGATCGAAACCGGCTGGAGCAGAATGTCTTCGCTGCGGCCGTCGAGGTAGGCATCCGCGACATAAGCCAACAGACCGAGCTTGGGCGGCAACATCTTTCCGGTTCGGGAGCGGGTGCCCTCAATGGACCAGTTGAGGTTGAACCGCTTCTCCACGATGTACCCGACGTACTCCTTGAGTACGTACTTGTACAACGGGTCTCCGGCGATGTTGCGCCGGATGAAGATGACACCGGAGTGCCGGAAGATCGGACCCATCAGGCCGAAGGCCAGATTGATCCCGGCGAAGGTATGCACCGGCGGCAGACGGTTCTCCTGCATCGCCACCGGCACGATCACGCCGTCCAGGTAGGACCGGTGCGAGAACAGCAGCACCGCCGGATGCAATTCCAGCGCGTGCCGCATGGACTCGACCTGCTCGCGGTCATAGTCGATGTTGGGATCGAAACCCCTACTGAAAATGGCGCGCCCGACCTTGGGGATGAAATCGACCGAGAACCGGCTCCACCCGGTGGACAGCTCGTCGAGCATTTCGCCGGCCTTCTCGACCGTCGCGCCCGGGATTTTCTCCAGCCCGTCCCGGAACCGGGCCGACGCCAGCACCTCCGGCTTGACCAGCCGCGGCGACTTGTACTCGGGGCCGAGGAGCCGCAGCTCCACCCGCTCAATGGCGAGCTGCGCCCGGCGAAGGACGAATCGGGCGAATTCCCTTGGGTTTTCGGCGGTCGTGGTGTCCTTCCACTGCTGCCGCAGTTGTGCCACGGTGGCGGGTTCACCGGCGACCACCCGCGCCCGCAACGGGTCCTTGCGCAAGATGCGGCGCTGCAGGATCTCCGGTGGCCGGTAGCGGTCGCGGCCGGAGACCAGCGATACCAACTTGGACCGCGTCGGCAGCCCCGCGGGTACCCAGAACACCCGAACCGGAACCACGGAGCGCTCGTCGTCAGCTCCCAGCAGCTCGACCAGTCGGGCCAGCGTGCCCGGTGTCGGTTCCTCGTCGGTCGGCAACCGGAGCACCTCGAGACGAGTGTCCGGGTGCTGCCTGCGCTGATGGGCCAGCCAGTCGTTCAGCAGGTCCCACTCGGCGGCGGAGCCCACCGCGGTCAAGACCAACGCGTCGTCGGTGGGGTCGAAGCTGGCGAGATCGTCAGCGGTGTGCTTCACCGTCGGCCCTTAGCGCTGCGCGACGTATCACCATCGGTATCACCATCGGTGTCGGTCGAATCCTCGGCTGCGGGCTGCTCGGCCCGGTGGTACAGAGCGTTATCCGGCACCTCTTCGTGCGGCCACTTTCGGAGAGTGTCGAGGTAGAGCTGACGTATCTCGGCGATGCGCTCGGGCAGGTCCTCCAGAGTCCAGTCTTCGACCGAAATCGCCGGGTAGACAACGACATCGACCTTGCCCGCGTGGAAGGTCGACGAATCGCGCGCGGCGATCACCTCGGCGTTGCGGATGACGATCGGCACGACGGGGATACCGGCGGCCATGGCCATCCGGAACGGCCCCTTCTTGAACTCGCCAACCTCGGTGGTGTCCAGCCGGGTGCCCTCGGGTGCGATCAGGATCGAAAGACCGTTGCGGGCAAGCTCTTCCATCTTGTGCAGGCTCTCGACCGCGGCGGCAGGATCATCGCGATCGATGAACGCGGCGTCCATCACCTTGCCGATGGTGCCCATGATCGGGTTGCTCTCCAGCTCTTTCTTGCCCACCGATGTGAAGTTGTCGCTCACCAGCGCGCTGGCGATCATCGGGTCGGCCTGGTTGCGGTGGTTGAAGATGAACACCGCAGGCCGCTTCGCCCGAAGGTTTTCCGCGCCGAGCACATTGAGGTCGATGCCGAGGGTCGTCATCAACATCTTGGTCCACGCCGAGGTGAAGAAGTTGACGCCCGTACGCCGGTTGCCGGTCAGTAGACCGAGCCCCAGCCCACCGACCGCCGCCGGTCCGAGGCTCGCGATGCCAGCGATGGTCCGCAGCTGCGCGATGGGGCTGCTGCCGCTGCGGCTGGAGAACTTCAGGACCGGCCAACCGCGTTTGCTGGCAACAGATTCCAGCTTGGCCGCCGGATTGGTGGGACGCGGGTTGCCGACCAGGTACATCAGCGCCACGTCTTCGTCACCGTCGGCGTAGAAGTAACTCTTGCTCAGGTCGACGCCATTGTTGGCGGAGAAAGCCTGTGCGGCATTGGCTTTTCCGGGACCCCACAGGATCGGCCGGACAACTTCGCCGGTGATGAGGCCGTCCTCGTCGGTCTCGAATTTATTGCACAGCACGTTCTTGATGCCCAGGAAATTCGCCACCGGCTCCACCTGGACCGTCAGCGCCGACGAGCTGAGCACGACGGTGTGCCCGCGGGCCATGTGGGCGCGGACGAGTTCGCGCATCTCGGGATAGACGCGCTTCTTGATGTGCTGGATGAACAGCCGCTCCCCCAGCTCGTCGAGGTCGCTGAGCGAATTGCCGTGCAGCATCCGCGCGCCCCGGCCGATCAGGTCCTCGAACTCCGCGCGGCCCAGCTGGTGGTTGACCGCGGCCTGCACCATGCCGATGAATTCACCGACACCCATCTGACCGCGGCGCAACCGGTCCTGCGTCATGATCACGCCGGTGAAGCCGGCAACCAAAGTGCCGTCCATGTCAAAGAATGCGCCGACCTGCGGGCCCTCCGGGCTGGCCAGGATTTCCGCCACCGACCCCGGCAACCGGGCATTGCGGAACTCCCCCGAGTAGTCGTCCTCGGAACTCATTGTGCGGCACCCCCATTCACTGCCGATCCACCCTGCTCGACCGGCACCTCAAACGACGCCGGAATGGCCCGTCCGTCCCCACCCAGCGCGAGCACCTCGTTGAATCCGTCCAGCAGACAGCGCGCCCACAGCTCGGGATCGTCGATCGAGGCCCGATCGTAGCGGGTGCTGACGGTGACCCAGCCACTGCGCGAGATGAGCACCGCCATCACCGCGACACCGGGCAGCGGGCCAATTCCGTAGTGCCGCACCACCTTTGCGCCGGCGATGTAGGTGTCGATCGGGGGTCCGGGCACATTGCTGGCCTGCACATCGGAGTTGACCACCGAGCCGGCCATGGTTTCCAACAGGTTGTCGGGCACCAGGTTCAGCAGCGGCGCCACGACGCCGACCACCTCGATGGCGCGCTCCTCGCGTTTGCGCGTCATCTGGGCGCGCACCTTCTGGATGCGCTTACGCGGGTCGACGACGCCGATCGGTGCGGCGATGTTCACGCCGGCAAACCTGTTGCCGCCGGCCGGATCTGAGTCGGAGCGCACGTTCACGGGAACCGCCATGGGCAGCGTCGCGACCGGAATACCCTTAGCCTCGTGATAGCGCCGCAGCGCGCCACACAACGCGGCCAGGTACGCGTCGTTGATGGAACCCTCGGCGGCCTTGGACGCCTTGTGCAGATCGCTGAACTTGATGTCGATCGCCTCGCTGCGCGAAGCCAGACCGCGCCGCCGCAGCACCGGTGACTGCGGCGCTGCGGGCGTCGTCACCCGTCGACTTGACCGGACGTAGTCGACAGCCCCGCCGACGGCGTCGACCGGGTCCCGCATCAGGCGACCGACCAGTCCCACTGCCCCACGAGTCGCACCCAGTAAATTGTTCGCGATGCCCTTAGGCAGTTGGTTAATACCTTGGCGCATAAGGTCATTCGGCGACAGGTCTTCGGGGATCGGCAGCGGCGCCGCGGGCCGGGGTGCCGGGTCCCGCTCGAGGTCGTAGAGGTTGGCGAACATCTCCATGCTGCCGACCCCGTCGGTGACGGCATGGCTCATGTGCACGATGTTGGCGGCCCCGCCGCCCGCGAGCCCCTCGACCAACGTGGCCGTCCACAGTGGGCGCGAGATATCGAGCGGCGACTGCAGCGCCAGCTCGGCGTAATCGAGCACCTCACGCAACGTGCCTGCACCCGGCGCCCGCACGCGGCGCACGTGAAAGTCCAGATTGAAATCGGGATCAACGACCCAGCGCGCGGCGGCCGTCGGCAGACTCGGCATCACGACTTTCTGACGCAGTCGGATCGCCTTGCGGGATGCCTGCTCATAGCGATCCCGATACCGCTCCCAGTCGGGGGTGACGTCCAGAATCTCAACGCCCATGATGCCGGACCGGGTGCGGGGGTTGGCCTCACCTCGATGCATCAACTGGTCGACTGCACTCAACTCTTCGGGCAACCCGGCCGTGTCAAAATCCGGCACGTCGCTCATGGCTGTCGCTCTCCTCCGTCGTCGCCCAAGGATGGGCCCCTAACGCTAGTCCGCCGCCGCCAACGGCGCGGGCCAATAGAGCTGTTGCGATGGCCACTGCGCGGGGTAGCCGATGCGACAACCCGTACCACTCAAGCCGGAGCTGTATCGCCCGGTCTCGGTCTCGCCGTGACGTAACGGCACGGTCATTGGATAGGGACGACGCCCACATGTAGGTTGTTTGCGACGCTTGGCCGATTTCCGGTCACGCGCATCGTCTACTGGCCCCCGTGGCGCAACGGATAGCGCAGCGGATTTCTACTCCGTAGGTTGCAGGTTCGAATCCTGTCGGGGGCACTTTCTCCACGTCGAGCGTGGGGCTCGCCACCGTCAGCCGACTCCAGCACGTCGTGCCGGCCCGGGCGGCTCTTCGACACCGTCGGTCTCCGACTCGATCACTGTGTGAGACGGTGACGCGCGCTCCCACAGCACCGCCCCTGCGCAGGCCGTGACGACCCACCCGATGCCGCTGATCCCGCACCAGGTCAGCACCGCCATCGCCACCCCGATGGGCCCGAAGTCGTCCCACCCCAGCAACAGCGGCGGGAACACCATCCGAGCGGCGAGCGGGAGGACGGTGCCCTCGATGACCACGCCGGCCAGACCCGCAAGGGCGAGTCCGGCCCGGCCTCGGCCGCCTCCTCGGACCAGCAGCGCGGGTGTAATCGTCCAGAAGATCCAGACTGGGATCAGTGACGCCACGAACAGCAGGACCTGCATCGCAGCGTGGTGAGCCGCGCCGAATGCGATCCGTTCTCGCAGGCCGATCATGGTCAGGTACAACACGAACCACGTCGCGCCGCGCCATAACCTGCTGCCCCAACCGAACGGCTCGCGGCGCCACGCCTTGGCGAAGATCCCGGCGATGGTCATCGACATCGGGATGCCCCACGCCAGGAAGCCGGCGACCCCGAAGAACGTCCAGGTGGACCGCAGGCCCGACGCGCGGCCGAACGCCTCGCGGACATGATCGGTCAGCGGGGATACCAATCCGAGCTGCCTACTCACCACGACGCCGGGGCTGGCGTTGTCGGCGAATCCGGTGAGATAGCTGAAGCCGATGATTGCCAAGGGAATCACCGTGGTGAACAGCTGGACCGACACCACCGTGCCCAAGGTGCCGCCGTCGATCTCGTTGAAGCGGTTGACCACGGCGACGATGGGCCGCAGCTGGCGCAGCTCCGCCAGCTGCCGGTACCGGTCTTCGACGCGTTGCCGCATCGCCGGCGAGTCGGCGTCGTCGCTCATGCTCCCCTCCTACGGACCCGCGCATTGTGCCCGGTGAGGGGTCCCTACCGCGCCGAAACGGCGTTCCAGCAGGAAAAGTTCGAGAACAGGCCTGCTGGAACGCCGTTTCGGCGGTGCGGAGAAGGCGGGGAGGGTTAGACGGACTTAGTCACGCCGTAGTAGGCGACGATGTCATCGGTGTCGCTCGTGGAGCTGGTCAACGTGGCGTAGGACCGCAGGAACGACTGGCCGACGCAGCCGTCGATCTTGATGTGCGTGTCTTTGAGGGTGACACGCACCGGGGCGGCCTTGAACGCCTTCTTGTCCACGGGCACCTGGGTCACCTGACCCGGTTTGGGGTGAATTTCGATAGTGCCGGTCAGCGGGAAGTTGACGCCGGTGGGGATCGGTGCGACGAACGACGAGGTTGCCGTGATACCGGCAGAGCCGACCAGACGCACCTGGCCCAGCTCGATACCGCAGCCGATCTGGTAGCCGATCTCCAGGGTGCCGCCGCTGAGGGTGGTCTTGCCCTTGCCGGTCACGGTGCCGGTGAACGTGCCGCCGACGAGGTACTCACGCGAGCTGACTGCGGTGGTCAGGGGTGCGACGGGCAGTTCGGTCTCGTCCTTCGCCGCCACGGTCAAGGTCCAGCCGTCCGGTGTGGTGACTGTGGCCGGCTCTTCGGAGGCCACGACACCGGTGTCCGGCGGCGGACCCACGTCGCCCACGGGCTCGGGGTCCGCGTAGGCAGTGGTTGCCGCCCCCAACGGGACCAACATGCCCACAGCAGCAACCACAGCAAAACGCTTCAACATGAACTCCAAACACCTCTCGGACAAGCCAAAGTAATCACACAGTTGTTTCGCAGAAAAGCCCCTGGGTAAAGGTTTTGAATCACGTGAGCCGAAACACATGCGCGCCGCGGGCCCGCGACATCGGACGGCGGGTTCGTGGCACAGTCGAAACGTGCCGGACTGCAGCGACACGTACTGGAATCACAACGCCGCGTATCACCCCTGGCTGGTGAACATCGCTGAACGGCATAGCGGTGACGTCCTCGATGTCGGATGCGGCGAAGGACTCCTGGCGCAGCGACTGCTGCCGGTGAGCCGCACCGTGACCGCGATCGACCCGGACGCCTCCGCCGTGCAGCGTGCCCACGCCCGGCTGGGAAATCACCCGCAAGTCGTGCTGTCGCAGAGCTCCTTTGATGCGTTCGACGCGGGGAGCCGCCGTTTCGACCTGATCACTTTCGTCGCCAGCCTGCACCACATGGAGTTGCGGTCCACACTCGTCAAGGCCCGCCAATTACTCACCGCCACAGGCGAAATAGCGGTTGTCGGCCTGTCCGCCAACCGCAGTCTGGTCGACTGGCTGATCTCGGCGGCCTACGTGCCCGCAGTCCGGCTCGCGTCGATGCGCCATGCCGAACGCCGCGATATCAGCGTAGCGGTCGCCAACCCACGCGAGTCGCTATCCGAAATCCGCCGCACTGCGGGCGATGTGCTGCCTGGTGTTCAGATCCGACGCGGCCTCTACTACCGGTATCTGCTGCGCTGGACCAGCAGCGAAGTCATAGGCTGAGACCCGTGTCCGATCTCGTACTGACGCAGGTCGTCGACCGCGTCGCACTCATCACGGTCAACGATCCCGACCGCCGCAACGCGGTGACGGCGGAAATGTCCGCTGGGCTGCGGGCCGCGGTCAGTGCCGCCGAGGCCAACCATGGCGTGCATGCCGTGGTCGTGACAGGAGCAGGCAAGGCGTTCTGTGCGGGCGCCGACTTAACCGCGTTGGGCGAAGCCACCGTCAACGGGCTGCGGGTGATTTACGACGGATTCCTCGCGGTCGCCGATTGCAAGCTGCCGACGATCGCGGCGGTGAAC
>NZ_MPKW01000007.1 GCF_009729415.1 Mycolicibacterium sp. CBMA 234 | reverse complement strand
ACTTCACAACCGGAGGCCTTCACCTGTCTTGACTACAGGCCGAAATCAGATCAACCGGGAACAACGTCCCTGGACATCACAACTAGCTCTCGGCCGCGGCGACCAGCGACCGCAGCTTCACCGATGGGTTGTCCCGCTGGAATCCTTCGAGCCGCCACGGCGTGGAAAAGAGCACCAAGAGAACTCCGTCGCTGCGGGTCAGGACCTCGCAGGACACCTGCTTGCTCATGAACTCGGCATCTGCGGGCTCGACGATCCGCGCCACCTGGTACGGCAGCGATTCCAGCATGATGGCTGCCCCGATCTCGGTCGCCATCCGGTGCGAGGCCACCTCGAACTGCATGGGGCCGACGGCCGCGAACACCGGCGCCTGCTCACCTCGCTTGTCCGAGCGCAGCACCTGCACCACGCCCTCCTGATCGAGCTGCTCGATGCCCTTGCGGAACTGCTTGTGCTTGCTCGGATCCTTGCCGCGGACCACCGAGAAGTACTCGGGGGAGAAGCTCGGAATCGGCGGAAACGCCACGGGCACATCGCGATACAGCGTGTCGCCGGGGCGCAGCGCCGCGGCGTTGGCCAGACCGATAACGTCACCGGGCCACGCGTCGTCCAGCGTCGAGCGCTGCTGCCCGAACACCGACTGCGCGTACTTGGTCACGAACGGCTTGCCGGTCCCGGCGTGGGTCAGCACGTCACCGCGCTCGAACGTTCCCGAGCACACCCGCGCGTAGGCGATCCGGTCGCGGTGCGACGAATCCATCCCTGCCTGCACCTTGAACACGAACGCGCTGAACGGCGAATCCACCGGACGCGCCTCACTGTCGACGTCGACGATCGCACCGGGTGAGGGCGCCAGCTCGACCAGCACGTCGAGCAGCTGGTTCACCCCGAAGTTCAGCGCCGCCGAGGTGAACAGCACCGGCGAGGACTCGCCGGACAAGAAGGTGTCGCGGTCGTAGTCCGAACCATCGATCGACAGCAGTTCGGATTCCTCGACCGCGGTGTCCCAGTCGCCCTCGGCCGCGGCGTGCGCCTTGTCGGCGGGGATGTGCTCCTCGGGTGCCGCGGTGGCGCCACCGGCGGTGCGGGTGAAGCGGATGTAGTGGCCCTTACGGCGGTCCATCACACCCTTGAAATCTCCGGCGATGCCCACCGGCCAGGTCAGCGGCGTCGTACGCAGCCCGATGCGCTCGTGGATCTCATCCATCAGCTCCAGGGCGTGACGGCCCGGCCGGTCCCACTTGTTGACCACGGTGATGATCGGGATGCCGCGGTGCTTACACACCTGGAACAGCTTCAGGGTCTGGGGCTCAAGGCCTTTCGCGGCGTCGATGAGCATCACGGCGCAGTCGACAGCGGTCAGCACCCGGTAGGTGTCTTCCGAGAAGTCGGCGTGGCCGGGGGTGTCCAGCAGGTTGATGACGCAGTCGCGGTATGGGAACTGCAGTGCCGTCGACGTGATCGAGATGCCGCGGGCCTTCTCCATTTCCATCCAGTCCGACACCGTCGACTTGCGACCCGCCTTGCCGTGGATCGCGCCCGCCTCGGTGATCACCCGGGCATGTAGCGCCAGCGCCTCGGTCAGCGTCGATTTACCGGCGTCAGGGTGACTGATGACGGCAAACGTGCGGCGACGGGCGGCTTCGGTGGCGATCCGGCTGGTGGAGCGGGTATCGGGGCGGGTGTCGGTCATGGCACCAGACATGGTATTGGCCGACCTGGTAAAACCTGTAATCGCGCCAGCGTGACCTGCAGCTTTCCGGCTACGGGCGGAACCGGCACAGCAGCCGGCGAACCGCGCTGCCGGGTTCCGGTGGCCGCCTGTTCACATACGGCCAGGGCTCGTTGCGTTCCGGGACGGACGATGTCCGCACCTGCTTGAGGTGCGTCCGCAGGTGCTGGCGCAGCTCGTGCAAGTCGGGATCGGCCCAGCGGTTGGTGGCCTCGATGGGATCGTCGGTCAGGTCGTAGAGCTCCCACTGGTCGTCCAGTGGGTCGGTGCGATACGCGTCGCCGCCCCGGCCGTTCGCCGCCAGATGGCGAACGCCGGGTTCGGTCCAGGTGGCGGGATCGTCGAAGGTGCGCACCAGCTTCCATAGGTGCCCGGCGCCGCCGGGTGCCTCGTCGGCGGACACTCGTGCCACCAGCCCTTCGAAGTTGGCGGCGACATTCGCGGGCACCCGGATGCGTAGCAGCGCAGGCGGATTCGTTGTCGCGCCGATCGCTTGTGCGGCTCCGGATGCCCCGGTGTCGCCCTCGAGTATGTTGTCGCGCGTCATCAGGTAGATGGGCCGATTATCTTCTGCCGCAGCCCCATTCACCACGGACATGAGGTCCTGCCCGGGTAGCGGATGGACCTCACTGAAGGTGGCGGCGAGGGTCTCGGCGGTTGCCGCGACGTCGACGCCGGCGGCACCCAGCAGGGTCGGCACCAGATCGACATGCGATGTCGGCGCCTCGATGTCGCGGGGTGCGGTCGCGTCCGCGCCGACGCGGGCGATGACGAACGGCACTCGCGTGGCCTCGTCGTACAGGTTGAACCACTTCTGATGCAGCCCGCCGTGGGCACCGAGGAGATCGCCGTGGTCAGAAGTCCTTACCAGAACGGCATTTTCGGACCCGTTCTCGGTGACGGCCCGGCGGACCCGGTCTAGCGGACCGTCGACTTCGGCATGCAGTCGGTAGTAGAGGTCGCGGTACTGCTGCGCGTTGCGGCGGTAGGTGCGTTCGATCACCGCGGCCGGGCCGTAGCCGGAGTAGTACGCCTCGCGGAAGGCAGCCTGCGCGGTCGGCTTGTCGCTCAGATCCTCGGTGGCGGTGGGTGCCGCGGGCACGTGCGGCGGTTCCAGCACGGGGTAGTCGAGCAGCGGACTGCGACGCACCCACGCCGGAAACAGCACGATGTCATGGGGATTGACGAAGCTGGCCACCAACAGGAACGGGCGCAGCGCATCCTGGTCACCCGCGCGGCGCCGTGCGTAGCGGTCCTCGAGCCAGGCAACGACTCGATCGGCGACCAACGGATCGCGCCGAAAACCACTGTTGGACACGGCCGCTCCGTGCGGCTCCGGTCCCACCCAGCCGGAAAAGCCGTACGGTTCCAGCGGATCGGCATCTAGGTAGGCCTGCACGGCCACCGGGTCGACGACGCCGTCGGCGTCATTGGTGGCCAGTGGCTTACCGGTCTTGGGATCATCGAGGTCGGCGTGCGAGATATGCCATTTGCCGTCGTAGTGGGTGTCGTAGCCAGCTGCCCGCAACCAGTTGCCGAGCGTCGGCACCTCGCCCCGGCGCAGCCACCGCAGCCGCGAATCGTCGTACCGCTTGCCCAGACCGTCGGTCTGAGTGACGCCGTGCAGGTCCGGGTATTGACCGGTGAACAGCGTCGGCCGGCTCGGCGCGCAGGCCAGTGAGCCGGTGTAGTGCCGGGTGAAGCGCACACCGTGCTCGTCGAACCAGTGCCGGCCCGTGAGCGTGTGATCTCGCCACGCCAAGACGTCGTCGGCTTCGTAGGGCGGGATGGCCCGCTCCTCGTCGGTCATCAGGATGACGATGTCGGGTCGTTGCGGCGTCATGTCGGTGCTCCCATCGGCGGAGCGGCCCACGTGGGTCACACCGCACATCCAACACGAGCTGCCACTGGGAAAGACGCAAATTGGCAGGATCGACAATAAGGATTCAGGAACGTGTCTGGCTCCCGACGCCATGTGATGGGGTGGTCACATTGCCGTGGCGATCAGAGCAAGTTGCTGGCCCCAAATCGACAGTGCCGCAATAGAGCCCACACGCTGGCGCTAGTCGAAATCGCCGGCCAGATACTCCGCTCGCGAGGCACTGCGCGCCAGTTTGCCGGACGTCGTCCGGGGGATGCGCCCGGCGGCGACCAGGCGCACATCGGCGACCCGAACCTGGTGGTGGCGCGACACCGCGGCACGCACGGCTTCCGAAACAGGGCCGGACTCGGCGCGGCCCGAACCTGTGGCGCGCTCGGCGACCACGACCAGCTGCTCGCCCGAATCACCCGGCACCGCAAAGGCTGTCACGTAACCCGAGCGCACCGCCGACGACGCGCGACTGACCGTCGCCTCGATGTCCTGCGGGTAGTGGTTGCGCCCGTCGACGATGACGAGGTCCTTGATGCGCCCGGTGACGAACAGCTCGCAGCCCACGTACACGCCGAGATCGCCCGTGGCCAACCACAATGCGTTGTCCTCGGCGCCGTCGGCGTGGCTGACGGTCTGGCGGGTCTGCAGCTTGTTGCCGAACACGCGCTCGGACTCCTCGGGCCGGCCGAAGTAGCCCCGCCCGATGTTGTTGCCGTGCAACCAGATTTCGCCGACCATGCCGTCGGCGGCTTCGTCGCCGTCGGGGGTCACGATGGTCGCCCACTGGTCGGGGATAGGCCGCCCGCACGACACGTGGGGTACCGCGCCGTCGGCATGCCGGCCCACCACCACTGCGCGGCCCGCCGCGAGTTCCTCGCGATCCAGGTATGTGGCGCAAGGCTTTTCGTGCGGCGCGATGCTCGCCACGGACAGCGTGGCCTCAGCCATGCCGTACGACGGCTTGACCACCGTCTCGGGCAATCCGTACGGCGCGAACGCCGTCATGAACTGCTCGATGGACGGCAGCGTCACCGGCTCGGAGCCGTTGAGCAGCGTCACGACGTTGCTCAGGTCGAGGGCCTCACCGGCGGGCGGCAGACCGCGCTGCGCGCACAGCTCGAACGCGAAATTCGGTGCAGCGGCGAAGGTTCGGCCGTGTGCGGCTTCATCGGCGAGTCGCCGGATCCACCGGTAGGGCCGACGGACGAACGCCATTGGGTCCATCAGGCTGATCTGCCCACCGCACAGCGCCGGGAACATGACCATGATCAGACCCATGTCGTGATAGAGCGGCAGCCAGCTCACGCTGCGGATGTCCGTGTCGAGACCGCCGGCCAGGATCATCTGAATGACGTTGGTGCACACGTTCCGATGGGTGATCTCCACACCGGCTGGGGTCCGGGTCGAGCCTGACGTGTACTGCAGGTACGCGACGTCATCGGTGCGCGCGTCGGGGCTGACGTACATGTCGGCCAGGGTGTCCGGGACGGCGTCGACGGCGATGACCCGCGGGCGCTCGCCGGCGGGCAGCGTCTTGATGAAGGTGCGCACCGCTTCAGCCGCCGCGGTTGTGGTGAGGACGGCGGACGGTTTTGCGTCGGCCAACACCGCGGCCAGGCGCTCGGCATGGCCGGCGAGGGCGGGGGCGAACAGCGGGACCGCGATGTTCCCCGCGTGCACAGCGGCAAAGAATGCCGCGACGTAGTCGACACCCTGCGGCGCCAGGATCGCCACCCGATCGCGCGGAGCGGTGACTTGTTGCAGTCGGGCGGCGACGGCGCTGACCTGAGCCCACAGCCCATTCCAGCTGAGCTCGATGATCTGCCCGTCGGGGTTCTGTGCGTAGTCAATGAACCGGTATGCCGGCTGATCGCCCATCGCGGCGCGGTTGCGTTCGAGGAACGACGTCAGCGTGATGCCGTCAGGGATGACGATCGCGCCGTCCGACTGAATGTAGTGCTCCAGCGACTCTGCCGCCCCAATGGTGCTGTGACTCAAGGTTTCCCGGCCCATATGTCGACACTAATAGCGAGTCTAATTAAACGGCGACTCTGACAATTATGAAAGTCACCACTGTGGTGAACGCGATGTGATGCGGCCCACCGGTGACTGGCCTTAAATGTCGTGTTGTTTGCATCGGCGGCGCAATTTATTCCCGTGCATATACCCCCCTCGGGTACTATGTTTGGCGATACCGACACTCGAACCGGAGGCTGATGTGACGCACCGCAGCACGCGCGGGTACGTCGTCGCCGTGCTGGTTCTGATCGCGGGCATCGTTGGAATGCATTCGCTGATCGTCGCGTCCGGGCATGCCCCGTCGCGCCATCATCCCGTGGCCGTGCATCAGACGGCCGCCGCAGCAGGTGTGCAAACGACCTTGTCAGACGCTTGCGACTGCAACGGGCACAACGGTTTTCACGCCTGCGTCTTCGTGATGACCGAGCTGCTGACCATCTTGGGTCTGGCTTTGCTGTGCTGGCTGGGTGTCACGTCGCATCAGGATGTGCACGCCCGCGTTCGGCAGGCGTTGCGGCGCAGGCAAAGAGCCCCGCCCTGGACGGTGTTGACGCTCGCGGAATTGTCCTTACTTCGGATCTGATGGGCCGCGCCCCGAGTCAGATCCCATCCAATTCTCAAGGAGTTCAACCATGTTCAAAATCGCACCTCTCGCCATTGCCGGAACCGCTGCCGCTGCGGCCATCGCACTTGCCGCCTGTAGCCCGCCGAACGAGCACGCCTCGACCATGCCCGCCACCAGCTCGCCGATGTCGGGTCACAACATGCCGGGTATGTCGGGCACCAGCACCGCACCGGCGGCCAACTTCAACGACGCCGACGTCATGTTCCTGGACATGATGTACCCGCATCACGCTCAGGCCGTCGAGATGGCCAAGCTGGTCCCGGCTCGTACGCTGAACCAGCAGGTCAAGGACCTGGCTGCGGCCATCGAGAAGGCGCAGGCCCCCGAGATGCAGCAGATGACGACTCTGCTGGCCGGCTTCGGCAAGCCCGCGCCGTCGGCGACCATGAGTCATTCGATGCCCGGTCTGATGACCCCGCAGCAGATGACCGAGCTGACGGGTCTGACGGGCGCGCCGTTCGACAAGATGTGGCTGCAGATGATGGTCGAGCACCACCAGGGCGCCATCACCATGGCCAACGATGAGCTGAAGAACGGCACCAACCCGGATGCCAAGGGCATGGCGCAGGCGATCGTCACCGCGCAGCAGGCCGAGATCGCCACGATGAACGGCATGCTCGCCAAGATGTAGGCCAACTGTGGGCTGGGGGCCTCGCGTCGAGGACCCCAGCCCTCAGATCATGTCGTTGTTGGTCAACCAGCGCATGACCGGCCAGCCGACGAACACCGGCAACCAGCACGTCAGCACCCGGTAGAGCAGCACCGACGGCACCGCGACCGCCGCGGGCAGCCCGAACGCGGCCAGACCACCGATCAGCGCGGCCTCGACGGCGCCCACGCCGCCTGGCGTCGGGGCGGCTGACGCGAGCGTCCCGCCGATCATGGTCACCACGCACACCGTCACGAACGATGTCGACCCGCCGAACGCCTCGACGCTCGCCCACAGCGCCAGTGCGGCGCCCAGAGTTGTTGTGGCACAGCCCAACACGATCAAACCTAGGCGCTTGGGTTCGCGGGCCAGGTCGATGAGGTCGGCCCACACCTCCGCCAGCCGCGGGCGCACCGCCGTGCCGAGCCAATGCCGCGCCCGTGGCACCAGCATGAACGTGCCCACTACACCCAGCGCGGCACCGACGATCAGATACAACGTCGTCGACCGCGGCACGAAGTGCGACAGATCGGCCGACGCGCCCGCTGCCGCACTGAAGAAGATCAGCAGCGCGACGTGCGTGAGTACCTGCACCGTCTGCTGCAGCGCGACCGCGGCCGTCGCACGCAAGGCACCGAGGCCGGCCTTCTGGAGGAACCGGGTACTCAAGGCGAGCCCACCGACGCCGGCAGGCGTCGTCGTCGCGGCGAAGGTGTTGGCCACCTGCATGATGGTCAGCTTCACGAAGCTCACCGACTCCGACGTGCTGGCCCACAGCGCCATGGCCGCGCCGGGATACGTCACCGCAGACACGGCCAGGCCGAGCAGCGCCCACCACCAGTTGGCGGTCCGCAGCTCGGAGAAGAACGTCGGGACCGTGCTGATGAACGGGTAGGCCACGTACACCAGCGCGATGAGCAGCACCAGCTGGATGACCTGATTGCGGGTGAACCGGGTGATGGTCTCGGTCTTGATGCGGTCGGCGCCGGTCTGGTGCTTCACTTCGTCGCGGGCCGCGGTGATCACGCCGCCGGAGTCGGGAATCGACTCGCGCAGCCGCTGCGGCATCGCCGACTTGGTCAGCCGCCGCGACGCGGTGAGCACTGTGTCCTTGTCGAAGTGCTCGATGGCTGCGGTGACGGCCGGTTCGGCGCCGTACATGGCGGTCGTCGTCACCAGCAGCTGCGCCATGTCGGATTGCAGCTGCACATCCGAGGCGCCGTATTCGGCGTTGCCTAGGCCACCGAACAAGACCGTGCGGTCGTCGACGGTGATCTGTGACGCCCGCAGGTCGCCGTGGGAGATCTGGTTCTCGTGCAGTGACTCGAGCGCCTGCCACACGTCGGCGACCGGCGTCTCGGTGGTGAGCGGAACGCCACACGCCGGCGTGTGCGAGTACAACGTCCAACCTCGGTCGAGGGCCGAGAGCGCCACAGTCCGGGTATTCGCGATCCCGAGGTCGCCGACGGCGATAGTCAACAGGGCGCGGTGTTCGACGGCCCGCCGCATCGAGGTCTGCAGGGGAGCGGTCTCGTCGTTGCGGAGGGTGATCTTGCGCCAGAGCTGACCTATCGCACCGCCCATGCGCTGGTTGGGCCCGTACAGCTCGACGACCGCGCGCGTGCCGTCGGCGGAGTCGGCGCTCAGCACCAGTGGACCCGCACCGGCGGGGCGGATGACGGTCAACGCTGACACATCGAACTTGCGCCGGGTCAGGGCCTGTACGGCGCCGGCCAGCGGAACTTCCAGCGCGGGCGTGCCGCTGGCCAGCACGACGAGCGCGCCGACGAACCAGCCCACCGCCAGGCCCAGCAGTGACCGGGCCGGCACGATGGCGCTGACCACCAGATGGATCGGGACGAACGCCAGCAGCAGCGTCCACCACCAGCGGCGCAACCGGGCGGGCTGCCACGGGCCGGACACGGTCAGGACGGCAGCCAGCAACGCGATCCAGCGCGGGTCGTCCAGGAACTGGGAGAACACGGTGTTGAGCCGGTCGGACAGATCGAAGTGCCAGTTCGGCGCGGCGATGCCGTTCGAATTGATGGAGAGCGACAGCACGGCGATGAGCCCAGCTGCGGCGTACGGGCCGAGCAGCTTCCACTGCTTCGTCACCAACAGGCTCAGCAGGATGACGAACGGCAGCGCCAGAATCGCCACGGCGTAGGCGATGTAGACCAGGTTCGCCTGGGTCGGCGATAGCACTCCGACCACGCGGGACACCGACCGCTCCAGGCGGACCCAGTCGTTACGAGTAATCAGCGAACTGGTGACGACGGTGATCAGGAACGCGGTCGCGGCCACCAGGCGCAGGATGTCGTTGGTCCGGCGGGTGACCGGTTGCAGCAGGCTGCCCGAGACCGCTACCTCGCGCCCGTCAACCCGCATCAGCCCAGAATCCCAAGTACCGGGCCAGTTGGCGAAATTGACGCGCCGAGACACCGAGAACCCGCCGAAACTGCATTCCAGCCGACACCTACTCGAACTTTCGCTGCTGGAATGCCGTTTCGCCGATCAGGCGGCGGCACGAAGAAAATCCCCGGTGACCGTCACTGCCGGCGCCGACGAATCCCCGCCGACCACCAGCGTCGTGAACGCGAGGTCCCCGACGATCCCGGCGAACCAGCCATGCGAATGCGTGTTGTCGCCGAACTCCGCAGTCCCGGTCTTGCCGCCGAGGCCGTCGATGTCCTTCAGCGCGGTCGCGGTGCCCTCGGTGACGGTCAGCCGCATCATGGCGCGCAGGGCGTCGGCGGTCGGCTTGTCGATGCGGGCTGACCCGATGCTGGCCGTGGTCTGCTGGCCGGGCAGCAGCGTGGGCGTGATGGTCGACCCGTGCGCGAGGCTCGCCTCAGCCACCGCCAACCCGAACGGGCTGACCGTGACGGTGCCCTGTCCGATGCCGTTCTCGACGCGCTGGGCCGGGGTGTCGGCATTGGGCACCTTGCCCGTGACGGTGGTAATGCCGGGGATCATGAAGTCCACGCCGATGCCGAACGCGCGAGCGGTGTTGGGCAGCGCGTCGGGTGGCAGCTTGTCGGCCAGCGCGGCCATGGTCGTGTTGCAGGAATGCGCGAAGGCCTGCGCCAGCGGGATGGTGCCGAGGTCGAACTGGTCTTCGTTGGGGATGGTGCGGTTCTCGATCGTCACGGTGCCCGGGCAGGGCTCCGGGGTGTCGGCTGTGGCGAGGCCCTTCTGTAGGGCGGCCGCGGTGGTGATGGTCTTGAACGTCGACCCCGGCGGGTACAGGCCGGTGAACGCGATGGGGCCTTGAGCATTCGCCGCGTCGTTCTGGGCGGCGGCGAGGATGGCGCCGGTGCTGGGCGCGATGGCGACGAGCACGGTCGGGCGGGGATCGGTGGCGACCGCCTGTTGGGCGACGCGTTGGAGCTTCGTGTCCAGCGTGGTGCGCACTGGCTGGGTGTCTTTGGGCGCGGCGGTCGCAAGTTCATCGGTGGGCCGGCCCTGATCGTCGACCAGGTCGACGGACCAGCCGGCGGTGGCGTCGATGGTCTTCTGCCAGACGTCGGGCAGGCCGCTGATGGCCGGTGAGTGCAGGTCCGGGTCGACCGTCAACAGCGCGCCCTGCTTGGTGACTGTGACACCGGGGATCGGGGTGAGCTCGTCGTTGACCTGGGCGAGGTCGGCTTCCCGGAGCTTGACGACGGTGACGAGGTCGTCCTGATTTCCGTTGAATTGGTTGGTGATCGACTCACCGGTGATGGTGTTGTCGAACCGGGCGACAACGGGCGCCAGCGCGGCGGCAGACTCGATGTGGTCGCGGCTGAGCGTGACGACGCCGACGGTCTGCCAGTTGAGCAGCGGTTGCCCATCCCGGTCGACGACGGGCGTCAGCAGCTCCTTGTTCTCGCTGTACTGAAAACTGACACCGGGCCGCAGCTTGGGGTGCAAAAGTGCCGGGGCCCAGCGGATTTTCCATTGCTCGCCGACTTTGGTCGCGATTGCGGTTGTGTCGTAACGGAATTCGCGGCCCGGGCCGAACGACCAGGTGTAGGCGATCTTGGCGGTCGACTTGTTGTCGCCGTCGCCGGCGGTGGCCTTGACGTCGAGCGCGGCGTCCTTGCCCATGCCGTCGAACATCGACTTGATAGCTGGCTGCGCCGCGGTGTCGTCGGTGGTGTCAGAGGCTGCGGCGGCAGAGTCTTTGCGGTGCAATGCATCAGCGAACGCATTGAAGGCGTCCTGAGGCTCCGGACTGCTGAACAGCGAGCAGCCGGTAGAGCCGAGGAGCAGCGTGCAGGTCAGCAGCAGCGCAATACGTTTCGTCATGACCTCTTGAGCCAACCACGAGTGACGATGATTTAAGGCATTGAAACGCGTCATCGCGTAGCGTCCTCGCGAGTGGGGATTCCACTACGCGGCGGAGCGTATTTAGCGAATGAGGTCAGACATGAGTGGTGTGGTGGTTACCGGTGGTGCGTCGGGCATTGGCCTCGCGTCGGCCAAGGCGTTGATTGCCGACGGTCGCGCAGTATCGCTGTTCGATATCTCGCCACAGGTGGTGTCGGTGGCTGAATCGCTTGGAGTGCACGGCGTCGTCGTCGACGTGAGCGACACAGACTCCATGGCAGCCGCTGTCGAGCAGGCCGCCGCGGCCATGGACGGTATCGACGGTCTGGTGCATGCGGCGGGCCGCGTATTGCCGGAGCCGGTCGGAATGTTCACCGCGGAGTCGTGGGACGCCGTCGTCGACGTGAATCTCCGGGCGCAGGCACTGCTATCTCAGCTGCTGCTGCCGCACTTTGAAAAGGCGCTTGCGGGCGGCGCTTCGCCGGCGATCGTCGGGATTTCGAGCATCGAGGGATTGGTCGGCAACCCGTTCATCCCGGCGTACTGCGCGTCCAAAGCCGGGCTGCTGGGGTTGACGCGGTCTATGGCCGGCCAGTTGGGGCCGTTGGGAATTCGTGTCAACGCAGTATGTCCGGGCTTCATCGAGACGCCGATGCTCGCCGATGCGTTGGCGGTCGACGAGGTCAAGACAGCATTCGTGTCGGCGGCGCCGCTGGGCCGGCTGGGGCAGCCCGAGGAGATCGGGGCCACCGTCGCATTTCTGATGTCGCCGAAGGCGTCGTTCATCACCGGCACGCAGATCGTTGTCGACGGCGGCGTGACGTCGCGGCACGCCTAGGCGGCGGTCCTCTCAGCGGCGATCTGTGGATCCCACGGTCCTGGCTCAGTCGAGGTCCTCGTGGCGGGCGGCGGCTTTAGGACGATGGTAGGCACGAAGGCGGGTCACGAACGAGTACCGCGTCGACGTGGCGTCCGGCCGAGCGATCACCCCACGGGCGACGAGCTCGCCCACCACGGCAACACCACACACCTGCGCCAAGAGCAGTGAAATCAGGACAAGAACCTGTACCGCGCCTGCCTGCGCTGCGGACCCCGTCGCCAACAAGACACCCACGAACGCGCCGGGCAGGGTGACCAATCCGGCTGTGCGGGCCTGGTCGAGATTGGGCAGCAGCGCATCGGACAACGGCCGTTGAATCACCATCATCGTCGAAAACCGATCCGAGAGACCCAAACTGAGGGCGGCCTCGACCTCCCCTCGACGCTGATGCAGCGCGTCGAGCGCACGGCGAGCCGCCACCGAGGACGCGGTCATCGTGCCACCGAGCACGATGCCGAACACCGGAACCAGCGCGACGCCCTGCATGGGCACGACACCGCTGAGCAGCAGCAGCGGAATCACTGCAGCCATCCCGGCGCCAAGGGCAAGCGTCATCCAGGCCGCACCACGACGGGCTTGGCTGCGGCGCATGGCGGTGACCGAGGCGACGGCGAACATGACGGCGAGAACCAGCACCGAGGACCACACTCGCTGCAGCGCTGCTGCCAGAACGGTCGCCACGGCGGCCAGCTGAACGGTGGCGCGCAGCGCGGCGCTGGGCGCCGCCCCCGGTGATCCTCTCAGTGCCAGCCAGTTCACCGCGCCAGCCGCTAGGGCCATGGCCACGCACACGATGATCAGTGCCGGGGACAGCAGAGGGCCGGTGGTGCTCACCCCCATGAGTGTGGCGGTTCATTCCCCACGGTTCTTCAGGCAGCCACCGTTGTACGCGCGGAACCTCCCGATGACAGCTATTGGGACAGCGCACCGCGAACGGCCAGGTATCAGGCGGTCTCGACCTCGGCCTTGATCCGGTTGAGCGTTGTGGTCATGTCCCGGATGTTGCGCCGGGTGCGCAGCTGGCCACCGAAGAGCCCGAATACTGTGTCGAGGAGGCCGGGAGTCATCCAGAACGACTCGGTGACATCGGTGCCATCACCGGCGGGCGTGAGAACGTAGTGCCAGTTGTTTATTGCCTTGTCTCCAGCGAGCACCGCGAAGCCGAACTCGCGACCGGGCTCGCAGGCCGTGACACGGCACGTCGTCCAGTAGATCGGCCCGATCTCGTTGCGCTTGACGTGGCCGCGGAACCGCGCACCCAGTGCGGGTCCGGTCGCCCCGCCCAGCCATTCAGACTCGAATACCTCCGGCGAGTACTTCGGGGTGTTACGAATGTCCGCGATCTGGTCCCAGACCCGATCAGCCCGGGCGTTCATGTGCACCGTAACCGAACCTTTCATGGCTCGATCCTAGAAGAACCGGCGGGCCGGCAG
>NZ_MPKW01000006.1 GCF_009729415.1 Mycolicibacterium sp. CBMA 234 | reverse complement strand
TGGCCCCGCCGATCACGAACGAGGCCAGGATCGCGCGCAGGATGGCCTTGGGCGCGGTGCGGCGGGGTTCGACCGTCTCCTCGCCGAGCGAGCTCGCGGTGTCGAACCCGTACATCACGTAGAGCGACGCCACCGAGGCCACCAGGAACGCGCCGAAATATCCACCTGGCAGGCCTGCGCCGTGGCCCTGGGTATCGAAGAACACACTGGGTCCGCGTTTGATGTTGAACAGCAGGATGACCGCAATAAGTACGGCCGCAATGAGTTCGATGAAAACGCCCGCGCTGTTGATCATTGCCATCAGCCGCACGCCGAAAGCATTGATGACGGTGGTGAACGCGATCAGGACGGTGCCGAGCACGATGGCATTGGCGGCGAAGTCGTACTTCCCGGTGCCGTCGCCGATCACCTGGAAACCGCTCCACAGCCGGGGCAGGTTCAGTTGTAGGGCCAGCACCACGGCCGACAGCGTGACGATGGAGGCCGTCAACATGAGCCAGCCCGAACTCCAGCCGACGATACGACTACCCAGCTTCTTCGACCAGTTGTAGACCGAACCCGCGACGGGGTACTTCGCGGCGAGTTCCATGAAACACAACGCGACTGCCATCTGCCCGATGAAGACCATGGGCCACGACCAGAGATAGGCCGGTCCGCCGCTGCCGTAGCCGACATAGAACAGCTGGAAGGTACCGGTCAGGATCGAGATATAGCTGACCCCGGCCGCGAAGCTCGCGAATTTCCCGATGCTGCGGTCCAGCGATTCCTTGTAGCCGAAATCCTCGAGTCCGCCGCTGTCCGTATCAGTCAGATTCTGAGTCATGATGTCGTGTGCCTAGCCTTCGTTGGCAGCGTCGAACCAGCCCGCGGGCTTCGGTGCGGTGTTGTGCCAGATATGTTTGAGCTCTTGATATTCCGCGAGGCCCGACGGTCCGAGCTCACGACCATTGCCCGACTTCCCGAAGCCGCCCCACTCGGCTGCCGCGGTGTAGTAACCGAAGTCGTTCAACCACACCGTGCCGTGCCGCAATGCGCGCACCACACGTTCGCCCCGCGCCGGATCAGAGGTTCGCACCCCTGCCGCGAGACCGTACTGCGTGTCGTTGCCGAGCATGATCGCCTCGGCCTCGTCGGTGAACCGTTCCACCGTCATGATCGGTCCGAACGTCTCCTCCGTGACGATCCGCATCGAGCGGTCGCATCGGTCGAAGATCGTCGGGAGGAAGAAGTAACCGTCCGCCAGTGCCGGATCACTGGAGCGAGTTCCTCCGGTGATGAGCTTCGCTCCCTCGGAAATACCCAGGGCCACAAAAGCTTCCATCTTGTCCAGCTGTTGCTTGGACACCAGCGGTCCGGTCTCGCTACGCGGGTCGGTGCCGTCGCCCATCCGGATTTTCTCGGCTCGCTCAGCGAGCTGGGCGACGAAATCGTCGGCGATCGACTCCTCGAGGATCACCCGGGTGCCTGACGAACAGACCTGACCCGAATGCATGAATACGCCCGTGAGGACCTGGTCCACCGAACTTTCCCAGTCCGCATCAGCGAACACGATGTGCGGGTTCTTCCCGCCGAGCTCCAGGGCCACCTTGCTCACGTGCGGGGCGGCGCTCCTGGAGATGTTCTGACCGGTGCTCAGGCCACCGGTGAACGAGATGAAGTCGACGTCAGGGTTGTCCGTGAGGGCCGCGCCGACGGCTGCTCCGCTGCCCTGGATCAGATTGAGCACACCCGGCGGTACGCCTGCCTCCTGCGCCAGCCGCACGAACGCGATGGTCGACAGCGGCGTCACTTCGCTGGGTTTGGCGACCATGGTGCAACCGGCCGCCAGCGCCGGGGCGATCTTCCACGAGATCTGCAGCAGCGGATAGTTCCACGGAGCGATCAACACGCACACCCCGATGGGCTCGCGTACCACCCGGCTGATGACGGCCGGGTCGCCCACGTCGACCAGTCGGTCGGACTGTGTCGCGACCAGTTTGGCGTAGTAGCGGAACACCGAGATCACGTCATCGACGTCGATCCGGCTCTCCACCAAGGTCTTTCCGGTGTCGGCGGTCTCCACCGCCGCCAGAGACTCCTTGTCGCGGGCCAGTAGATCGGCGATGCGGTCGAGCAGTGCGGCTCGCTCGGCGACCGGCGTGGCCGGCCAGTCACCGGCGTCGAAGGCCGCCCTGGCCGCGGCGACGGCGGCCAGCGCATCGTCGTGGGTGGCCTCATCGACAGTGGCGAAGACCTTGGCGGTTGCGGGATTGACGATTTCCCGGGTACCGCCGTCAGCGGCATGCCGCCACTGCGATCCGATGAGCAGATCTGGTGCACCGTCCATGTTGCCTCGCTCCTCAGCGCTGTCGCAAACTAATATATTACAAGTCGATCAGAAATCAACGCGTTTGCGATTTTGATCTGACATATATTTTGGGCGCTATTTGGTCTTCCGCGACGTCGCCCCCGGCTGGCCGCGTTTGACCAGTTCAGCACCGGAATTCATATGCGCGACGCGGCCCATACGGCGCTGTACATCGGCGATCTCTTTGACGGTCTGCTCGATGGTGCTGCGGTCGATGGGCGAGAGCTCGTTGAGGTCGATGATGTCGTCGGGACGCTGACCCGCCTCGATCTGACGCAACTGGTGTTCCAGCCGGAGCAGTTGGAGCGCGTCGAACGCTTCGATCAGTCGGCTCGCGGAACGGTCGGTCAGCACCTCCGACCCCGCGGCGACGCGGAGCCGGTCGACAGTGTGCAGCTCCTGGGAACCGGCGCTGAGCGAGGCCCACCTGGCGACGTTGACGATCGGCAGCAATCCGCGGCCTTTGATGTCGAACTTCTCGTCGCGCCCGATGATCCGGTCCCGCACCGAGAGCAGGCGAGCGCGGCGCGAGAGCGAATCCTGCAGCAGCAGTTCGACTGTCGCTGGATGCTGATTGAAGTCGCGGAAGACTCGTGCGGGCTCCGGCAGCGCCGGGTCGCCAAAGATCGGCCGGGCGTCCACCAGGAGCGAGGCCATGATGGTGCCCTGGTTCTGCTGGGGATTGGTGAGCCAACGTTGCGCTGCCTCCCGCCACTGCGAGTCGGTACGCGAGAACCCCGGGTGCGACGGGAACGAATGGTGATCGTCGACGCCGATGCCGCAGAGCTGGAGCACGTCCCCCACGACGCTGAATGCTTCGCGGTAGCGCGGGATCTGGTCCTCGTACGAATCCGCGAAAGTCACCGCGGCATCGACGTCGGACGAGGGCACCGCTTCCCGCCGGCCGTTGCTGCCGAGCGAGAGCCAGGTGAAGGCATCAATCGACAGATCGTTGAACTCCTCATGGTCGAAGACCAAGAAGATCGCGCGCCGAGTGATCGAGGCGATCAGCGCCGAATGGACGGCAATCACCCGATCAGCCGTCAGGCCGCGCGCCAAGATGTCGGCAAGCATCGCCGGAACCCGACGCGCATACGTGACCAGACCATCGATGCTGCGGGCCTGCCGGATCTGTGCGTTCAAGCTGACACCGGCAGTGGTGGGCGCGAGCATGAAGTCACGCTCACCTACCGCGCCTTTCAGGCGGCCGTCATCACCGGTGACGAGCAGGAACGAGACGCCGTGATCAAGCAGCATGATCAGGGCGTCAGCCGACGACATACTCGCTGATGCAGTGATCGCGGGATAGTCCATCACTTCCTTCGCGGACGATTCCCGCGGCAAGCCTTCCCCAATTACCTTGCGGCGCAAGGCTTCATCGGTCACCAAGCCGAACTCGCCGGTACCCGTCTGGACGGCGGCGTACGGCAGGCCAAGCTCGGTCATGCGCGCTGCGAGCGCCGTCACCGACTCGTCGGCCGGCACGACGAGCGGGTCTCGGTAGACCAGGTCGGACAGCAGCGTGTACCTGGGCCGAGCGGTGGTGAGCCCACGCACGTGCGCGATCTCGTCAGCCAGGAAACGCGCGCCGCTACGGGATGCGAACGCCGGAATGACGATCTCGGACGGCAACTGGGCGACGACCACCTTGGTCTTCGCCTCGACCCGCGGGCCCACCGGCTGCCCGGCCAGCACTGCCGTGAACCCGATCGGCGCTCCACGGGTGAACTTATCGGCGGGCCCCTCACCGATTCGTTCCCGATCGAACCAGAGGTTGATCTCTCCCGACATCACCAACCCGATGCCCGTAGGCATCGTGGCGAAGGCATCCAGGATCAGGTCGCCCGCGTGGTACTCCTCGATATGCGCCGCGGCCACCGCGGCGGCGCGATCGGCCGGGCTCAGCGAATCGAACGGCGGGCATTGCGCCAGCAGTTCGGCCAGTTCGGCCTCGAGCTCAGTCGACATGCAGTCCTCTCAGGAGTCGCTCAAGCGACGGTGGGCCGGGAGCCGGTCGTGACAACGAAGGCGCCCCACACCGGGGTCGCTTCGGCGAGGTGGCCGGGGTCGATGCCGATGAGACGACCACCCGGAAAGCGGGTCTCCTCATGATGGAGCCGCGCATCGTAAGTGGTTGCCGGATGGTCGGACTCACCGTGCGAGCCACTGTGCCCGTGCACCTGACTGAACGGGAGCGTCGTACCTTCCCACCCGGGAACCAGCTCATCGTTGCGGCTGGCCCATAACGGACCCGCCATCGGATTCGGCGGGCCGAGCATGGCACCGCCGCCGTAGAGCGTCGGGCATCCCGTGCGGGCCAAGCTGTTGATCCGGCGCGCCGCCTGCTGCGCGGTACGGGGGGCCAGCAGGTGCTCACGCCAGAACTGCTCGGTGACCCCGGCGTGCGTCACCAGGAAATCCTCTTCGTCGGTCTCGACGGCGACCGCGGCGTGCAGCTTGCCGTCGGTCCACCACTTCCTCAGGATGCGCTGTTCCAGGTAGCCGATCCGGTCCGCCCACAGAAAACTGTTCGGCCGCAGATACAGGACCTCGTGATTGCCCACGAGCTGAATCCACTGCCCGGGATAAGCATTCAAGTAGTAGTGGACCAGGCGAACGACCCCTTCGGACTCAGGGCCGCGGTGCACCAGATCCCCCACCTGGATCACAACCAAATCATCGGGTAGCACCCCGGTTTCGGAGGCGCCGAGAGACCGCAGTTCTCGACGCAACTCCTCAACGTGCCCACCCACATCACCGATTACGGCCACCCGCATCGTCATGAACCGAATTGTCCTCCCGCCTCGCGCCGCACCTGGCCGAGTCCGCAGAGGCGTGACCCAGACCCGGCCTGTACGGCGTGCGCTCAGTGGCTCATGTCCAATTCGCTCAGCGACTTGCCGCTGGTCTCCGGAGCCAGGATCTGCGACACGATCGCGCCGGCGAAGGCGATGATTCCCGCGAAGACCATGGTCCAGGTGAAACCGAGGTGCTTCATCGAGAGCGGGATCAGGAACAGACCCGCAGCAGCACCGAGGCGGCTGATCGCCGCCGCGAACCCGGTACCGATCGCCCGGACCTCGGTCGGGAAGACCTCCGCGGGATAGATTTGAGTAAACGCGGTGTACATCGCGTTGACGAACGAGTACGCCAGGAACAGCGCCAACATCAGCATCGACATCACACCGACCTGCTCCACCGGAAGCACGAAGCTGCCGAGGACGGCGATGGCGACCAGCAGACCGCCTGCGATCCACTGGGTCGGAACGGTCATCTTGCGCCGCCCCCAACGGTCGATCATGAACATCGTGAAGATCACACCGAACCAGGCGACAACTGAGAGAACCACTCCGCGCATCAGGCCCTTCATGCCGATATCGCCCAGCAGGCCGTCGGCGAAGGTCGCGATGGCGAAGTACGGTGTCACCGCGCAGGCCCAGAACACGGACATGAAGACCGTCGAGCGCCACACCGCCGGCGAGAACAGCATCTTGAAACTGCCCTTCGCGCCGCCCGCAGTGGCTTTCATCATGTCGGTCTGGTACGCGGTGTCCAGATACCCGACGACCAGTCCGTGCGCCTCTTCGGTCCTGCCCTTTGCCCACAACCAGCGCGGCGACTCGGGCAACCCGAGCCGGCCGATCAGCAGCGCGGCTGCGATGAACGTTGTACTGCCCAGCGTGACCCGCCAATCCACACCGGCCTGGTCCATGAAGTAGCCGATGACGAACGCGATCATGAAACCGCCGTACCAGGCGACCAGGGTCAGGGCCAACAGTTTGCCGCGGAGATGGGTCGGCGCGAACTCCGCCAGCATCGGCAAGCCGACCGCGTACTCGATGCCGACGGCCAGGCCCATCAACAGACGAACGGCGAAAAGCTGTTCTGGTCCGTCGACGAAGAACTGCAAAGCCGAAAAGGCCGTGAATAGCGCCAGATCCCAGAACAGAATCGGCTTACGGCCGAACTTATCGGCCAGCCACCCACCCAAAGGCGAGCCGATGAGAATGCCGAACATCGCCGAGGCGGCCTCCAGCCCGATCCAGACGGTGGTAAACCGGGGGTCCAGTTCGATGGTGTGCGTGACCGGACCGATGCTGCCCAGGATGTAGCCGTCAAGGAACATGCCGCCGACCAACACGACGATCATCCGCGTCATGAACCGGCGCTTACGCGCCAGCACGGCCGGGTCGTCGGAGAAGCCGGAGAAGACGCCTTCGCTCACATACATGGCACATGCTCCTCAGGACTCGATGTGTAGGGCATCGCTACTCCTTTGATCGACGGGTTCTCAAATGGGGTAGGTCGTCGGCCTGACCGGATGATGGTGTCCCGGCCCGCCCAGGCCGCCTCTCCAGCCGGCCCGGCCGACCGGGACACCGCGCCAACTCCGCGAGTATTCGACGCCCGGCCGGTTGCCGGGTGCCGAATACCCGCATCAGTCGGCGAGCTTGTGCCGCAACCAATCATGGAAGCCGCCGAGGTGGTGCTCGCTGGGCACCAGCACGCCGCCGTCACGGTAAACACGGGAACTCATCGCGGGCTGACAGCGCTCACACGCTTCGAAGTCCTGCTGGTTGACCCGATGGAACAACTCGACCGACTTGCTCACGTCGCGCCCCGATTCGACGACGTGTGGCAGGTACAGCCAGTCGCATTCCACGACGGTGTGGTCCGCCGCCAGCGGGAACATCCGATGGATGATGACGTGATCAGGCACCAGGTTGACGAATACCTGCGGGCGCACCGTGATCGCGTAGTAACGCCGATCCTGATCCTCGGAGACTCCGGGGATGTGCTCGAATCCCTCCGACCCGTCGATGGTGAAACCCGAGACCTCTTCGGCGAACTCGGCGCCGTGGCCGACGTAGAACTGCGCGGCGTAGCCATCGGCGAACTCGGGCAGCACCTCGGTGAGTTCCGGGTGGATGGTGGCGCAGTGATAGCACTCCATGAAGTTCTCGATGATGAGCTTCCAATTGGCCTTGACGTCATAGACGATCCGGCGACCGAGACTCAGATTGGCCACCGTGTAATGGTCGATCGACTCGACGTCGCCGAGCCGATCGACGATCTCCTGCATGACGGTGTCCTCGAACGACGGTGGCTCGTCCGCCAGACACACCCACACGTAGCCGAGCCACTCGCGGACCGAGATCTTGCGCAGGCCATATTCGACGCGGTCGATGTCGGGCATCTTGGTCAGGTTCGGCGCCGCGACAAGCTTGCCGTCGAGGTCGTAAGTCCATGCGTGATAAGGACATTGGAACGCGCGCTTGACCTCACCGCTGTCCTCGGTGCACAGCTTTGCGCCGCGATGCCGACACACATTGAAGAATGCGTTGATTTCGCCCTTGCGCGATCTGGTCACCAGAACGCTTTCGCGACCGACCTGGACGGTCTTGAACGCACCGGGCTTATCCAGATCCGCGGAGCGCACAACGCAGAACCACATGGTCTCGAAGATCTTCTCCTGCTCGAGGGCGAAGACCTCCGGATCGGTGTAGTAGTGCCCTGCCAGAGTGGAAATGAGGCTGTCCGGCAGGCTTGGCACGGTGGCGGTCATCGAGCTCCTTTGCGATGTTTCGTCGTGAGTTTTATTGGGATACAAGAACTTCGGCCTAGACCGCGGCGGGCGTGGGGATCAGCTGGCGGCGCCATCGGGTGAACAGCCGGGGCTGATCGATACCGAGGACCGCGACCAGGCGGCCGTCGCGCCGATACGTGGCGAGCAGGCAGCGGTCTTCGCAGCTGCCCTCCTCGATGGTGATCTCGTCATCAGGACGTGCGAGGCCCGCGAACTGGATGCGTGAGCCGTATTGATCGGACCAGAAATACGGCGGCTTGACCGTCGCCTCCTGCCGGGCACCACCGGCCAGCAACGACGCGACAGCCAGCGCAGGACGCTCCAGCGCACCGGTCCAGTGCTCGACGCGATGCCGTGCGTTGGTGGTGGTGTCGAGCCAGGCGGCACAGTCGCCGACGGCGACGACGTTCGGCAGGGCCGTCTGCCCGTTGGCGCCGCAGTGCACGCCGTTTCCCAGCTCCAGACCACTTCCGTGCAGCCAGTCGATGTTGGGCACGCCACCGATACCCACCACGACGACGTCGGCCGGCAGGTGGCGTCCGTCCGCGAGGTCGACGCCGGTCACCCGACCTACGCTGCCGGGGGCGCGCAACGCGCGCTTCTCACCGACCAGCCCGGCGACACCGACACCGCAGATCAACTTCGTTCCGTTGGCGGCGTGCGCGCCGGCGACGACGCCGCCGAGCCACCCGCCGAGCTGTGTCTGCAACGGTGTGGGCGCGGCCTCGACGACGGTGACATCCAGACCCAGCTTGCGGGCCGTCGAGGCAACTTCGGCCCCGATGAAGCCGGCCCCGATGACAACCAGCTGAGCGCCCGGCACCAGGTCTTCGCGCAACGCCACGGCGTCCGCGATGGTGCGGATCACGTGCACGCCAGCCATGTCTTCACACCCCGGCCACCGCCGCGCCCGCGAGCCGGTCGCGATCACCACGCCATCGGCGTCGATGCGCGTCCCGTCCGCGAGTTCGATTGCGCCACAGCCGCTATCGAGCTTGACCGCCGCAACACCCAATCGCCAGTCCGCCTGCAGATCGTCGTCGGATTCCAGAGCGAGGTCGGCTTCGGAGACGTTGCCGCAGAGGAACTCTTTCGACAGCGGCGGGCGGTCGTAAGGCCGCCGCGCCTCGTCGCCGATGACGGTCAGCTGCCCGTCGAATCCCTGCGTCCGCAGCGCCCTCGCTGCGGACAGGCCCGCGAGCGACGCCCCCACGATCGCGACGTGCTTCACGACTGCCCCGCTACACCAAGTCGAGCCCGGATGTCCGGCGGCAGGTTGGGCTTCTCGGTGCTCAGTTCGACGTGGATTACGCCGTCCGAGATCACGACCGTGTGGGTGCGGACCGGCAACTTGGCCGGTGGCGCGTCGACCGCGCCGGTGCGGAGATTGAACCGCGAGGCATGCAGCGGGCACTCGACGTCGCACCCCTCCAGCCAGCCGTCGGCAAGTGACGCGTCCTGATGCGAACAGGTGTCGTCAATGGCGAACACCTCGCCGTCCTCGGTGTGGAAGACCGCGATGGGCGGGTCAGATTCCACCCGCCGAGCCTCGCCGGGCGGGAGTTCGGAGAGCGGACAGATCTCAAGCATCGGGTGTGCCCTCTCAGTGAGTTTGACGCGTCTGACGCAACGTGATTCGTATTATGCAACAGTGTGTCGGCAGTCACAGTCCCTGTCAAGGGCAGAGCCGCACCGTTTACGCGGACTTATCAATCGCCTCGATCCGCGCGAAAACCCACGTCAATCAGGCTTGCGCCGAAACCCCGGCCCACGGCAGGTGGTCAAGCATGCCGATGTTGATCTGATATCCAGTGGAATTCGTCAAATCTCCTGAATCCGACTGGCGGCGATTCGGAGCAGCTAGCCCTGGTAGCCCATCCGACGGCTGACATCGTCAGCGGCCGAGACCACCACCGGCGCAATATCCCGCGTACGTTCTGCGGTGAGTCGATACGCCGGACCGGACACGCTCAGCGCCGCGATCACCACACCGCTGTGATCGCGAATCGGCGCGGCGACGGCGTTGAGGCCAGGCTCAAGCTCTTCCAACGACACCACGTAACCGTCTCGAGCCACGTCCCGTAGCTGCGCTTCCAGTCTCTCGGGCGAAGTGATGGTGTGTTCGGTGAACCTCTGCAGCCCGGCTTCCGCCACCAAGTCTCGGCGGGCATCCGCGGCCATGGAGGCCAGCAACACCTTGCCGCTCGACGTCGCGTGCAACGGGGTGAGTTCACCCACCCAGTTATGGGTACCGATGGCGGACGGCCCGCGTGCCTGGTCCACGTTCACCGCGTACTCCGACCGCAGCACAGCGATGTTGACGGTCTCACCGACCTCGGTCGCCAGGCGCTCGCAGACGTCCCGACCCTGCCGCGTGACGTCGAGACGGCCCGACACCGCATTGGCCAGCCGCAGGATGCCGAATCCGAGTCGATACTTGCCGCGCTCAAAAGCCTGCTCGACGAGTTCGCGGTCCTCCAGCGCCGCGAGGAGGCGCGAGACCGTCGATTTGTGCACCCCGATGTCCGCCGCCAGCTCGGTGACTCCGGCTTCACCGCGGCGCGCGAGGATCTCCAAGACATACAGCGCGCGGTCGACGGACTGCACGCCGCCACTGCCAGAATCAACGACGCTGTTGCTCATTACGCAACAATAGCCACGTTGTGATGCGTGTGGTTGCGTTCGTCTGGCACCTCAGACGATCGCGCGGACGGCTTTCTCGAATCCGATGACGTGGTCGAGCGCAATCTGTGCAGCGGCATCCCCATCGCCGGCGGCGATGGTCCGGAGAAGTTCGGCGTGCTCGCCTACGTGCTTGGCCACGGTCGGCAACCGGTCGAGAAACAAACAGAAGATACGGGTCGCCAGGTTGTCGTAGCGGACCAGTACGTCTTCTAGATGGGGATTTCCGGTGGCCCGGTAGATCGCGCGGTGCGCCCGCAGATCCCACCGCATCAGTTCGTCGCGGTGAATGTTCTCGACATCGAGCGCTTCGGTGCGATCAGCCAGCTTGCGCAGGCCCGCACGAACGTCGGCGGAGGCGTTCTCAGCGGCCGAGCGCGCAGCGACGGGTTCGAGATTGACCCGAATCTGCGAGATGTGGCGGAGGTCGGCGACGTCGACGCCCGTAGCAAAGGTGCCCCTGCGCGGAAACGAGACCACCAGCCGATCCACTTCCAAGCGCTTGAGCGCCTCGCGGACGGGAGTGCGGCCCAGTTTGAGCTCCGCGGCCAGATCACTTTCCACGATGGCTTCGTTGGGCCGGATGTCGAGCATGATGAGCTTGTCGCGGATCACCAGGTACGCCTGCTCGGCAAACGACATCTCCTCGGAGGCAACGTCATCGAGCTGTTCCACGCCCGCAACACTCATCGCCAATCCACCTTCCCGACATCCTGACTTTCACCAGCCGGCAACTGACCCCATTTAGCAAGGACAATGATATATCAGAATCGGTCCTGGTCCGGCCCTCCGGATGGTAGGCAGTCGGCGATGGGCGGCGCAGACATCACAGCAACGCGCGAATAGCCGCCTCGAAGCCGCAGACATGGTCCAGCGTGAGAGCCGCTGCTGTGGCCTCGTCGCCGCGGACGATGGCGTCCAACAGCTCGATATGTTCGCGGACATGGCTTGCAACACCCGGCAGCCGGTCCAGGAACATGCACCAGATCCGGGTGGCATGCGCGTCGAGGCTGACGAGGATCTGTTCCAGGTGCGGATTGCCCGAGGCCCGGTAGATCGCACGGTGCACATGGACGTCGTGACGCAGGACTTCACGGGGATCGTCAGCGTCCCCGATCCCGGCGATCGCCTTTGCAAGGGCCGTCAGCCGGGTGCGGGTGTCCGGAGTCGCGACCCGGGCGGCACGGGCGGCCGCCGTCGGCTCGAGCAGCTTGCGAATCTCTGAGATGTCGGCCAGGTCCGTCATGTCGACAACCGCAGCGAACGTGCCCCGGCGCGGGTAGGCGACGACAAGACGGTCGCGCTCAAGGCGTTTGAGGGCCTCCCGCACGGGAGTACGACCAAAGCCGAGCTCGGCCGCGAGCCGGTCGTCGTTGATGGGCTCCCCCGGTCGGATATCCAGCATCACCAGTCGTTCGCGCACGGTGTCGTAAGCGCGGTCCGCATTGGTCTCGGTAGCAGCCGGCGAGCCGTCGGGCTCGCCGAACGACAACTCCGTCAGGGTCATCGCCACTCCTCCAAAAGTGTCTGCGGCCAACCTATTGACGCGGCCACGAGCTGATCCTAATCTAACCGACAGCTGATATATTAGTCCATCACATACTGCAATGTCAGAAAGGTCCAGATGACCCTCGACACCGCACCGACGGCCACGAACCCCATGCTGAGCGCGAGCCTCGCCGACCTGGATCCAGAAGTGCACCGGGCCATCTCCGCTGAGTTGCACCGTCAGCAGAGCACGCTGGAGATGATCGCCAGCGAGAACTTCGCACCGGTCGCCGTGATGCAGGCGCAGGGCTCGGTGATGACCAACAAGTACGCCGAGGGCTACCCCGGCCGCCGGTACTACGGCGGCTGCGAATACGTCGACGTCACCGAGCAACTCGCCATCGACCGGGCCAAAAGCCTCTTCGGCGCCGAATATGCCAATGTGCAACCACATTCGGGTGCGCAGGCCAATGCCGCAGTCATGTCGGCGCTGCTCTCCCCCGGTGACACGATCCTGGGCCTGGATCTCGCGCATGGTGGCCATCTCACGCACGGGATGAAGCTCAACTTCTCCGGCAAGCTCTACGACGTCGCCGCCTACCACGTCGGGGAAAGCGACCATCGGGTCGATATGGCCGAGGTCGAGCGCATCGCCCGGGAGCGTCGGCCGAAGCTGATTTTGGCCGGCTGGTCCGCCTATCCCCGGCAGCTCGATTTCGCCGAATTCCGGCGCATCGCAGACGAAGTCGGCGCGTACCTGATGGTCGACATGGCTCATTTCGCGGGCCTGGTCGCTGCCGGGCTGCACCCCTCCCCGGTGCCGCATGCCCATGTGGTCACCTCAACCACGCACAAGACGCTGGGCGGCCCACGCGGCGGCATCATCCTGACCAACGACCAAGCACTGGCCAAGAAGTTCAACTCGTCGGTGTTCCCAGGTCAGCAGGGCGGGCCACTCGAGCACGTCATTGCCGCCAAGGCGGTGTCGTTCAAGCTCGCGGCCGCACCGGAATTCCGCGAGCGGCAGCAGCGCACTCTGGACGGCGCGGCGATTCTGGCCGAGCGTCTGCTGCAGGAGGATTCACGCGCGGCGGGCATCAACGTAGTGTCCGGCGGCACGGACGTCCACCTGGTGCTGGTCGACCTACGGGAGTCCGAACTGGACGGCAAACAGGCCGAGGATCGGCTGCACCGCGCGGGAATCACGGTGAACCGCAACGCCGTTCCGTTCGACCCGCGACCGCCGATGGTCAGTTCAGGCGTGCGCATCGGTACCGCGGCGCTGGCGACCCGCGGCTTCGACCTGGACAGCTTCCACGAAGTCGCCGACGTCATCAGCCATGCGTTGCGACCCGATGCCGACGACGCGGCGCTGGACGCGCTGCGCGCCCGCGTGGACGTGCTGGTCAACGGTTTCCCGCTGTACCCGAACCTCACGGAGGCCTCGCTGTGACCGCACCGACGATCCCGCCGGGCGCACATCTGCCCGACCACCCCGAATTCCTTTGGCGCACACCGGAACCGAAGAAGACGTACGACGTCGTCATCGTCGGTGGCGGCGGACACGGTCTGGCAACCGCGCACTACCTGGCTAAGAACCACGGCATCACCAATGTCGCAGTGCTGGAACGGGGCTGGCTGGCCGGCGGCAACATGGCCCGCAACACCACTCTGATCCGCTCCAACTACCTCTGGGACGAAAGCGCACGGATCTACGAGCACGCCCTGAAACTGTGGGAAGGACTGGAGGAGGATCTGGACTACCCGATCCTGTTCAGCCAGCGCGGTGTGCTCAACCTGGCGCACAGCCTGCAGGATGTCCGCGACAGCGTGCGACGCGTCGAGGCCAACAAGCTCAACGGCATCGACGCCGAGTGGGTGGAACCCAAAGAGGTCAAGGACCTGTGCCCAATCGTCAACATTTCCAGTGATATTCGCTATCCGGTGCTGGGCGCCACCTATCAGCCGCGGGCCGGCATCGCCAAGCACGACTACGTCGCCTGGGGCTTTGCGCGCCGGGCCGACGAGGCCGGCATCGACATCATCCAGAACTGCGAGGTCACCGGATTCGTCACCGACGGCGACCGCGTCACCGGGGTGCGCACCACCCGAGGCGATATCGGGGCCGGACAGGTGGCGCTGTGCGCGGCAGGGCACACGTCCACGCTGACTGACATGCTGGGCATCCGTACTCCGCTGCAGAGCCACCCGCTGCAGGCGCTGGTGTCCGAGCTGCTCGAGCCGGTGCACCCGACCATCGTGATGTCGAATGCGGTGCACGTGTACGTATCTCAGGCGCACAAGGGTGAACTCGTGATGGGTGCGGGCGTCGACTCCTACAACGGCTACGGCCAGCGCGGCGCGTTCCACATCATCGAACGCCAGATGGCCGCCGCGGTGGAACTGTTCCCGGTCTTCGCCCGGGCACACCTATTGCGTACCTGGGCAGGCATCGTGGACGTCTGCCCCGACGCATCACCGATCGTCGGCCGGGTCGGCTACGACAACCTGTACCTCAATGCCGGTTGGGGCACAGGCGGATTCAAGGTCACGCCGGGTATCGGTTGGTGCCTGGCGGACACGATCGCCAACAACGCCGAACATGAATATGTCGCCCCGTTCAGTCTCGACCGGTTCACCACCGGAGCCCTGGTCGATGAGCACGGCGCCGCCGGCGTGGCGCACTAGATCCCACCGAATCGCAGGAGTCACAATGCAACTCATCGACTGCCCGTGGTGCGGACCACGCGAGGAGACCGAATTCCACTACGGCGGCCAGGCACATGTCGCCTATCCCGAAGACCCGCAATCGCTGACCGACGAACAGTGGGCGCACTACGTGTTCTTCCGCGCCAACCCCAAGGGGCTGCTCGCCGAACGGTGGACCCACAGTGCCGGCTGCCGCCGCTGGTTCAACGCCATCCGCGACACGGCTACGTACCGATTCGACCGTGTGTACCGACTCGACGAGCAGAGGCCGACAATCTGATGAGCGCACCGTTCCGCACCTCCGACGGTGGTCGAATCGACCGAAACACCGTCCACACCTTCACTTTCAACGACCGCGAGTACACCGGGCACGCCGGCGACACCCTGGCCTCCGCGCTGCTGGCGCACGGGGTGCACCACGTCACCTCCAGCATCAAGATGGGACGCCCCCGCGGCTTCACCTCGGCGTGGGCCGAGGACACCGGCGGCCTGGTGCAGATCGAGCATCCGTTCCCCGAACCCATGCTGCTGGCCACCACCATCGAGCTTTACGACGGCCTTGTAGCGAGGGGTATCCCAGGACAAGGCCGACTGGCCGAGATCCCCGACACTGCCCGCTACGACTCGACCCACGTGCACGCCGACGTCCTGGTCGCCGGTGCCGGCCCGGCGGGCCTGGCGGCCGCGCTGACGGCGGCACGCGCCGGCGCCCGCGCCGTGCTGATCGATGAGCAGAGCCAACCCGGTGGTGCGCTGCTGGGCAACACGGACACCATCTCCGGCCGTCCGGCGTTGGAGTGGGTTGCCGACGCCGTCGCCGAACTCGCGACCTACCCCGAGGTGCTGCACCTGCAACGCACCACGGCATTCGGCCACTACGACGACGGCTTTGTCCTTGCGCTGCAACGGCGTACGGACCACCTCGGCGCCGATGCTCCTGCCGGGGTGAGCCGCCAGCGGGTGTGGCGGATCCGGGCCCGGCACGTCATCGTCGCCGCCGGTGCGCACGAACGTCCGGTGGTGTTCACCGACAATGATCGTCCCGGCATCATGCTCGCGGGCGGCGCCCGCACCTTCCTCCACCGCTATGGCGTCAAGGTCGGCGAACGAGCCGTGGTGTTCACCACCAACGACAGCGCCTATCAGGCAGCGCTGGATCTGCACGACGCCGGCGTGGCGATCACCGCCATCGTCGATGCCCGCACCGAGGTGACCGCGGATCTGCGTGAGGCGTGCACATACCGCGGTATCGAACTGCGGACCGGATCGGTCGTCAGCGGCACCCACGGTGAAAACCGGGTCAGCGCCGCGGTGGTCACCGGCGCCGACGGCGAATCCGAGGCGCTGCCTTGCGATGTGCTCCTGGTCAGCGGTGGCTGGAATCCCGCGGTCCACCTGTTCAGTCAGGTTCGCGGCCCGCTGCGGTACGACGACGGCATCGGCGCCTTCGTGCCGGGCGCCGAACTCGACGAGGTGAGCGTCGCCGGTTCGGCAGCAGGTACCTTCGATCTGCCCGGTTGCCTGCGGTCCGGCCGCGCGGCAGCCACCCGCGCACTCACTGGCCTCGGATTCTCCGCCTCGGCCGAACCGCTTGCCGGAGAATCGGATTCGATTCGCGCCGCGAGCGCTCCCCTGGTGCTGTGGCGCGTTCCCGACGCCGACGGTGCGGCAACACAGTTCGTCGACGTCCAGCGCGACGCCACGGTGGCAGACCTGGTCCGCGCGGTTGGCGCCGGGATGCGTTCGATGGAACACATCAAGCGCTACACCACGATCGGCACCGCGCACGATCAAGGCAAGACCTCCGGCGTCGTCGCCTCGGGCATCACCGCCGAGCTGCTCGATGTCCGGGTGGCGGACCTGGGTGTCACCACATTCCGCCCGCCGTACACGCCAGTCGCGTTCGCCGCATTGGCCGGCCGAAGCCGTGGGCGCATGTTCGACCCGGAACGCGTTACCGCTGTGCATGATTGGCATGTCGCCCGCGGTGCTGTCTTCGAGGATGTCGGCCAGTGGAAGCGTCCCCGTTACTACCCCCTGCCCGGCGAAGACATGGAGACCGCGGTATTGCGCGAATGCGCAGCTACCCGGACAGGTGTCGGCATCCTCGACGGCTCGACGCTGGGCAAGATCGATGTCCAGGGCCCCGATGCCGGCGAATTCCTCGACCTGCTCTACACGAACCTGATGAGCACACTGAAGGTCGGCATGCTGCGATACGGCGTCATGTGCGGTGTGGACGGCATGGTCATCGACGACGGCACCGTGATGCGCCTGGCCGACGACCGCTTCCAGGTGTTCACCACCACGGGCGGTGCCGCCCGGATCCTCGACTGGATGGAGGACTGGCTGCAGACCGAGTGGCCGCACCTGCGCGTGCGCCTCACCTCCGTCACCGAGCAGTGGCACACCTTCCCGGTGGTCGGCCCGCGCTCGCGCGACGTCATCGGCACCGTGTTCCCGGGCATCGACATCAGCAATGAGGCTTTCCCGTTCATGGCCTGGCGGGACACTCAACTCGATGGGATCCACGTCCGGATCGGCCGGGTCAGCTTCTCCGGCGAGCTCGCCTACGAGGTCAACGTCATGGGCTGGTACGCAACTGCGGTGTGGGAGAAGCTGATTGCTGCCGGCGAACCGCTCGGCATCACGCCCTACGGCACCGAGACCATGCACGTGCTGCGGGCGGAGAAGGGCTACCCGATCATCGGGCAGGACACCGACGGCACCGTCACGCCGCAAGACCTCGGGATGAATTGGGTGGTGTCGAAGAAGAAGCCCGATTTCCTCGGGAAGCGCTCGTTCACTCGCGCCGAGAACCTGAATCCGCTGCGCAAGCAGTTCGTCGGGCTCCTTCCGGTCGATGCGCGGACCGTGCTGCCCGAGGGCGCTCAAATCATCGAGACACCCGCCGACGGCGCGTTGCCGCCGCCACCGGTTCCTATGCTCGGGCATGTCACGTCGAGCTACCGCAGCGCCGAACTGGGCCGTCCGTTCGCGTTGGCCCTCGTCAAGGGCGGCCACGCCCGCATCGGAGACACCCTCACCGTTCCCGTGGACGGCGCCCTGGTTGCCGTCGAGGTCACCGGTTCCGTTCTCGTCGATCCCGAAGGAGCACGCCGCGATGGCTGAAACCCTTACTCGCCGTAGCCCGTTGCAGGGTTGGTCCACCCAGTTCGCAGCGACTCCACCGGCGGCGAGCCTCACCGAGGAGCCGTTCGTCACGATGGTCGATCTATGGGTCGACCCGGCCGGAGCCGGCGGCACCGAAGCCGCCGGGGTCCTCGGACTGACCGCGCTACCGACGACGCCGGGGACGTGCGTCCATGGAGCCGATTCGACGGTGATCTGGTTCGGTCCGCAGGAGTGGCTGGTGACCTCCACGCAGCGTGGCGGAGAGGCACTCGAGGCCGAATTGCATGAGGCGATCGCCGCGGTCGGTGGTGCTGCCGTCGACGTGTCCGCGCAGCGCACCACGGTGCGCCTACGAGGTGCGCACGCCCGCGACGTCCTCGCCAAAGGTTGTTCGCTGGACCTGCACCCGCGGGTGTTCGGTCCGGGTGCCGCGGCCCAGACGATGCTCGCCTTGGCTGCGGTCGTGCTGATTCCGTTGGACCACAAGGGAACCGACTACCGGATCATCGTCCGCTCGTCGTTCGCCGGCTATCTGGCCGACTGGTTGATCGATGCTGCCGAGGAGTTCGGCGGATCCTGACGGGCCCAGCGCACCATGAGCGTGCACACAGATCGCAAACCTGTCTCGCAGGACGCTCTGTGTGCACGTTGGTGGTGCGCCTTGCGCGTCTGGCGCGGGTTGGCGCCGCCGCAACCGCGCCCTGGTGACAGCGTCAACGGTCGACGTGTTGATTCTGCGTCAGCGGTGTTCGCCACTCGACCTTTCCCGCCGTAACCGCAGGATCAACCGGACACCCAGATCGATTCTGCGGCCAGGGCAGCGTTCACTCGACATTTGTCGCCCTCAGCACAGGACCAACGCGTCCGTACGATCAACGTGCACCCGGCTCTACCCCATCGATACACAACTGTGCGGCGGCAACTCACCAGAATTGCCGCCGCACAATGCTTTTGAATGTCAGTGCTCGCGGGCGATCCACTCCGCCAGGTGCGGCGCTTCGTCGCCCACGGTGGTGTGATCGCCGTGACCGGTGTGCACCCGAGTGTCCTCCGGCAGCGTCAGGATCGAATCCCTGCCTCTTTGTTTGTCAGGGACGTTGGTGGTCAGAGAACCAAGCAGAGCCGGAACGCGTCGTAGATCGCAGCGTGGATGTTGCGACTTGCGACGGCGTCACCAATCCGGAAAAGCTGGTAGCCGCCGTCGGCGTTGCGCACGACAGTCTGAGGTTGCAGTTTGAGCAGAGCCTGCTGATCGACTTCGCCGAGGTTGGTCGAGCCGGCGACCAGGCCGAAATACAACTCGTCGGACGGCAGGGTGCCGTGCTCGACGACGACGTGGTCGACCATGCGCTGACGCGTGGCGTGCGCATATTCGTTGTACAGGTCCACTTCGAGCCGACCGTCCTTGCGGCGCACCGCAGTCAGCCGCTCGTTGAGCGTGACGTGCACGTCGTGCTCGGCGAACACCTTGAAGTAGCCCGGGTAGTTCACGCCGCCGACGTCGGGCGCCAGAGTGCGCTCGGGAGTGACGAATTCGACGGCAACGCCACTGCGGGCCAGCACCTCGGCGGCATCCAATCCGGGGTGGCCGCCATTGTCGTCGTAGAGCATCACCTCGCCGCGCGGATGCACCGCACCGCACAACACATCCCAGCCATCGGTGACCAGATTGGCTCCCTCAGTAAGGAATTCGGTGTTCGGAACACCGCCGGTGGCGACCACCACGATATCGGGATTCTCAGCCAGTACCTCGTCAGCGTCGACGTAGCGGTTGGTGCGGATGTCGACCCCGAGCATCTTGCACTCGTCCAGCCGCCACTCGATGATGCTGATGAGATCGCGACGGCGCGGTGACGACGCCGCGATCCGGACCTGACCGCCTGCCGCGTCGGCAGCCTCGAAAACAACGACCCGGTGGCCCCGCTCGCCGAGCACCCGGGCCGCTTCCAGGCCCGCCGGTCCGGCCCCGATGACCACCGCCGTCCGCGCGGGCCCGGTCGCCTTGGACACGCGGTGTGGCAGCCGGTCTTCGCGGCCGGTGGACGGGTTGTGTATGCACTTGGCGTCGCGGTTCTGGTAGATCTCGTCGAGGCAGTACGTCGCGCCGACGCAGGGACGAATCCGATCCTCTTCGCCTGCTTCAATTTTCGCGACGATATGCGGATCGGCGATGTGCGCACGCGTCATGCCGACGAGATCGAGCAGACCGTCACGGATCGCATGCCGGGCGGTGGCGACATCGTTGATACGGGCAGCATGCATGACCGGTATCCCGAGTTCCTTCTTGACCTGCCCAGCGAACGACAGGTGTGGGGCGACCGGGGTACCCATCGGCGGGATCACGCGTGACAGTGCCTCGTCGCTGGCCATGTAGCCCTTGATCACGCTGATGAAGTCGATGCCTTCGGGCACCAGCCGTTTGGCGATCTCGATGCCGTCCGCGTAACGCAGGCCGCCCGGCAGGTCCTCGTCGAGTGACATCCGGATGCCTACGGCAAAGTCCGGTCCGGCGGCCTCACGCACTGCGCGAATCACCCTCAGCGGGAAGCGAAGTCGGTCCTCCATGCTCGCCATGCCGTACTCGTCATCGCGGTGGTTGGTAAGGGGCGACCAGAACGCGTCGAGCAGGTGGGTGTAGGCCTCGAGTTCGATGCCGTCCAGCCCGGCCGCGCGGCACCGTGCGGTGGCGTCGGCGTATGCCTTGACGATGCGGTCCATGTCCCACTCCTCTGCCACCTTGGGGAAGGACCGGTGGGCGGGTTCACGGATGGCCGACGGATAGACCACGGGCAGCCAGTCGCCGTCGTAATTGCTGGTTCGTCGACCCAGGTGGGTGATCTGGCACATGACGGCGGCGCCGTGCTCATGGACGCCGTAGGCCAGCTCGCTCAGCCAGGGCACGATCTCGTCCTTGTAGACGTGCAGATTGCCGAACGCGGAAGGGCTGTCAGGGGCGACCACCGCGGAGCCACCCATCATGGTCAGCGAGATGCCGCCCTTGGCCTTCTCCTCGTGATACAGGCGGTAGCGGCGCTTCGGCATGCCGTCCTCGGTGTAGGACGGCTCGTGCGACGTGCTCACCACGCGATTGCGCAGGGTCATGTTCTTCAGCCGGAAAGGCTGCAGGAGCGGATCGATGAGCTGATGCGCCATGGGCGAGTCCGTTTCTTTCTGATGGTTCGGACGTGGTTCACACGTCGTCTTCAACCCCACAAGTACCCCTTGACCAGGTACGAATGCTGATCTACCGTATTGATATAACTAATATATCACTCGTCTATCAACCCGTCTACGGACATCGAAAGGGGAGATTCCGGTGACTATCAGCGTGTTCGACCTGTTCTCTGTCGGCATCGGACCGTCGAGTTCGCACACCGTCGGACCGATGCGGGCGGCGGCCCGATTCGTCGATGATCTGCACACCATCGGCGCCTTCGGAGGCGCTGCCGGGGTTGCGGACGTCCGGGTCGATCTCTTCGGCTCACTGGCGGCGACCGGCGCCGGCCACGGCACCATGACAGCGATCCTGCTCGGGCTCGAAGGCAACCGCCCCGAGGAGATCCGGACCGATCGCATGGAACAACGCGTCGAAGAGATCCGGGCCAGCGGCCACATCATGCTCGCCGGGCTACGCCCGGTCGCGCTCACCGAGGCCGAGATGATCCTGCGCCCGTTGACGGTGCTGCCGTTCCACCCGAACGGCATGACACTGACCGCACTCGATGGGCATGGGGCCGAGTTGCACAAGCAGACCTACTTCTCCGTCGGCGGCGGTTTCGTCGTCACCGAAGCCGAAAGCCGTGCACCCGCTGCCCGCACCGCCGCGGGCCGCTCCCTCTCGTTCGACTCCGCCAAGGAAATGCTGGAGCTCTGCCACCAACGTGATTGCAGCATCAGCGATCTCATGCTGGCCGTCGAATGCGAGACCCGAACCTCCGATGAGGTCCGGGCGCAACTGCTGCACATCCGCGACGTGATGGTCGAGTGCGAAGTGCGTGGCATCGCGCGCGACGGCTACCTGCCCGGGCCCATGCGGGTGCGCCGCCGCGCCCGAGACTGGTTCGAGCGTCTCAACGCTGAGGATTGGAACAAGCAGCCCGAATTCGCCGAGGACTGGGTGAATCTCGTCGCGCTGGCAGTCAACGAGGAGAATGCGTCCGGCGGTCGGGTCGTCACCGCTCCCACCAACGGTGCCGCGGGCATCGTGCCCGCGGTGATGCACTACGCCGTGCACTACACCCGGGCCGGCCGCCAGGATCCTGACGGCACCGCGGTGCGTTTTCTCCTGACTGCGGGAGCCATCGGTTCGCTGTACAAGGAGCGGGCGTCCATCTCCGGCGCCGAGGTCGGCTGCCAGGGCGAGGTTGGGTCGGCCGCTTCGATGGCTGCGGGCGCACTCGCCGAAATCCTCGGTGGCACAACGGAACAGGTCGAGAACGCCGCCGAGATCGCGATGGAGCACAGCCTCGGACTCACCTGCGATCCCATCCAGGGGCTCGTCCAGGTCCCGTGCATCGAGCGCAATGCAATCTCAGCAGGTAAGGCCATCAATGCGGCCCGAATGGCACTCCGCGGTGACGGAGCGCATTACGTCTCGCTGGATCAGGTCATCGAGACTATGCGAACCACCGGCGCCGACATGCTGTCGAAGTACAAGGAAACCTCCACCGGCGGCCTCGCGGTCAATGTGCCGGTGAACTATGTCGAATGTTGAATCTTGCTGCAGGAGAGGGAGACAACGATGCACCTTGATTGGTACGACCGTGGAATCCTCACTTTTGTGCTGGGCTGCGCCTCGGGTGCAGAACCATCCAACGACGCGTCGCTGGCACAATTCGGGATCACCACACCTCGGGTGATGCGTCGATTCGACGCCGTCCTCGACGTCGTCAGATCACACCGGATCCCGCTCGACGACGCCGACCTGACGCTCGTACATCAGGCCGCCGACTATCGCGACCACATGCCCGCAGAGGGCAAGCCCACGCTCCCCACCAAAACGCTCTAGGGCTGGTCGCTGACCGACTCGGCCACGCGGAATGCCACCATCCTCGCGGTGTCCTCATCGGCGGCCTCCACCATGACCCGAACCACTTGCTCGGTTCCCGAGGGGCGCAACAGGATTCGGCCCGTGTCACCAAGTTCGGCTTCGGCCTCGGCGACCGCGGTCTGCACCGCCGGCGCCTGCGCCACCGTGGCCTTGTCAGCCACCTCGACGTTGATCAGCACCTGCGGCAAGGTCTGCATGGGCTTGGCAAGATCAGCCAGCGACGTCTTCGTGTGCGCCATCTGGGACATCAGCCGTAGGCCGGTGACGATGCCGTCGCCGGTGGTGCACAACGCCGGCATCACGATGTGGCCGGACTGTTCGCCGCCGAGGGCGAAGCGGCCCGCCCGCAGCTCCTCCAGCACATACCGGTCGCCCACGCCCGTGGTGCGGACCTCGATGCCGGCCTCGCGCATGGCCAGATGCAGACCGAGGTTGCTCATCACGGTGGCTACCAACGTGTTTGAGACCAACTCACCGGCGTCGCGCATAGCCAAGGCCAGGACCACCATGATCGCGTCGCCGTCGACGAGCATGCCCGCCGCATCGACCGCCAGACAGCGGTCGGCGTCACCGTCGTGGGCCAGACCCAGGTCGGCTCCGTGGTCGATCACGGCCTGCTGCAGCTCCGCCATGTGGGTGGAGCCGCAGCCGTCGTTGATGTTGAGCCCGGTGGGCTCGGCATTGATGGCGATGACCGTCGCGCCCGCAGCCCGGTAGGCCTGCGGGGCCGCGGCCGAGGCAGCGCCATTCGCGCAGTCGACGACCACGGTCAGCCCCTCCAGCGGCGCCACGGCGGCCTTCGCGGCCTGGGTGAGGTAGCGGTCCATCGCGTCGGCGGCATCGAGCACCCGGCCGATGCCGGCACCGGTCGGACGGGTGCCCGGTCCGGCAGCGACCAATTCGGCGATGCGGTCCTCGGTGTCGTCGTCGAGCTTGTGCCCGCCGGCGCCAAAAATCTTGATGCCGTTGTCCGGCATGGGGTTGTGCGATGCGGAGATCATGACGCCGAGGTTGGCGTCGTAGGAGGCAGTCAGGTAGGCCACCGCGGGCGTCGGGAGCACACCGACGCGCAGCACGTCGACACCCTCGCTGGTGATACCGGCGATGACTGCAGCCTCCAGCATCTCGCCGCTGGCGCGGGGATCGCGTCCAACCACCGCAACCCGGCGCCCCGTACCTGCGGTCGCACACAGCCGTCGTGCTGCGGCGGACCCGAGGGCCAGCGCGAGTTCTGCGGTCAGGTCACGGTTTGCGACGCCGCGTACTCCATCGGTGCCGAACAACCGGCTCATGCGCACCTTTCCAGAAAAGCCCAAATATCACCGCGGGGATAGTCCCCATGAAACGCCGAAGGCGGGCGTGTCCATACTGCGACACGCCCGCCCACGAGCAGGAACGATCAGCGCTTGCTGTACTGAGGCGCCTTGCGGGCCTTCTTGAGGCCGTACTTCTTGCGCTCGATGGCACGCGGGTCACGGGTCAGGAACCCGGCCTTCTTGAGTGCCGGACGATCCTCAGGCTGAACCAGGATCAGCGCACGGGCGATGGCCAGACGCAGCGCGCCGGCCTGACCCGAGGGGCCGCCACCATCGAGGTGGGCGTAGATGTCCACGGTGTCGACCCGGTCGACGGTCACCAACGGAGCCTTGATCAGCTGCTGGTGCACCTTGTTCGGGAAGTAGTCCTCGAGGCTACGGCCGTCCAGGTTGAACTTGCCGGTGCCGGGCACCAGGCGAACGCGGACGACGGCTTCCTTGCGGCGGCCGACGGTCTGGATCGGACGGTCGATGTACACGGGCTCGCGCGGTGCCGCTTCTTCGGTCGCCTCGAACTCAGGAGCCTCGGTCACCTCCTCGGTCACTTCAGTCACCTCGGTCACTTCAGTCACGTCAACTTCAGTCACTGGGCCACCTGCTTGATCTCGTAAGGAATCGGCTGCTGTGCGGCGTGCGGATGATCAGGACCCGCGTACACCTTCAGCTTCTTCTGCACCTGGCGCGCCAGCTTGTTGTGCGGGAGCATGCCGACGATCGCGTTCTCAACGGTGCGGGTCGGGTGCTTCACCAGCTGTTCGCCGATGGAGCGCTTGCTCAGACCGCCCGGGAAACCCGAGTGACGGTAAGCAAACTTGTCGGTGAGCTTCTTGCCCGACAGGGCAATCTTCTCGGCGTTGATGATGATGACGAAGTCACCCTCATCGGAGTTGGGCGTGAATGTCGGCTTGTGCTTGCCGCGGAGCAGCTTGGCTGCTTCGACGGCGAGCCGGCCGAGCACCACGTCTTGGGCGTCGATGACGTACCACTGACGCGTGGTGTCACCCGCCTTCGGCGTGAATGTAGGCACAGCTATACCTCTTCTTCTCGGGTTGAGTCCCGGTGCTATCCGGGTGTCGGTCAAGTACGCGACCTGGTATTTCCCGGCGACCGACGGTGACCCGGGAACTACTGGCCTGACGGCCTGCAGCGCACCAACGAAGGAGCTTACCTGCGGGCGTCGCCGCAGGTCAAAACGCGGGTAGACGCCACGACCATGAGCTTGTGTACCGGTTTCGGCTGATCCTTGGTACCCAGGCTCACGTTCGGCGAGGCCTTAGTACACCCGATCCTGCTGGTCGGGCACCACGGCGCCGTCCGCTCGGTGCAACGGCCCCTTGGCGCCGGTCGGCTCGATGTAGCCCTTGGCTGCGCAGGCGTAGGGCTCGCCCTGCTTCTTGGGATCGATGAACATCGGGTTGACCAGCCAGTTCCCGTCAACGTTGTCGTAGGCGCTGCACATCACCTCGGTCTTGTTCCTGTTGAGCACCAGCCGCAGCGCGGTGGCGTCGGTCAGGAACGTGACGTCGGTGTCGGAGTCGCCCGCGGCGAAGGCGGCGCGCTTGGGTTCCGACAGTTGGTCGAACGCGGCGGGGCCGCTGACCCCGAATACCTCTTCGTTGACCCGGCAGCGCTTGCCCTCGATGTAGGTGATGGCGTTTTCGCCACCGCAGGGCACCAGTCGCGACGTCAGCATGTCGCCGTCGCGTTCGGTCCGCACACCCATCACATGATCGGCCGGGATACCGAGCTCCTCGGCCCACACCCGAGCCACCGGTTCGGCCGAGGCCGAGATGATCCGCACGTCGAATCCGTTGGCGTGCAAGCTCTCCACCAAGTCGCGCATCTGCGGGTAGTAGCGGACCCAGCCGGTCTGCATGCCGCTGCCGACCTTCTGTTCGGTGCCCTCAGGAGCCTCGAGGTTTTCCTTGCGGGCCGTCTGTGCGAACCCGGTCAGCTCGGACTCCCGCCAGCCGGCCTGCATCTGTGCCGCCCAGGCGTACGCCGGTTCCATGCGGCGCGCGTTGAACCCCACGAATGCGGGTTCCCCGGCTTTCGTCTTGGCGTCCGTGTAGACCGACACGAGTTCGTCGGCGCATGCGGTGTCCGTGTCGGTCGGCATCGGCTGACCCGGCTTGGCCGCGGCACAGGCGCGGCTCAGAGCCGAGGCGGCCTGCGGCGTCAGGTACGTGCTGGTGGACGCCCAGTTGCCGCCTGGGCCGTCGGCAGGTGCCCGCAGCTTGCCGTTGCGCACCATCCAGAAGAACGTGGCGTCACCGATGTCGTTCTTGACGATGGTGTTGTCCCAGTCGAACAACGCCAGCGGCGCGCCCGCGGTCACCGAACCGGCCGCGCCGCAGGTGCCCAATTTGGCGAGCATCGCGTCGATCCGGTCCCGGTTGTCGCCGTACCAGGCCGAATTCTGCGCCAGCGTGCGGCATGACGTCTTGCTGGCGGTCGGCGACTGCGCGGCCGGGGTGCTGTCGTGACTGCTGCAGCCGGACACGGCGAGGAGGCCGGCCAATGCAGCAGTGGCCAGTCGGGTAATGCGGGACACGGTTCTCCAGTGGATCAGGTGAGTTCAGCGGCGCCGGGTGCTTCCAGCGAGGTGTCGCGAGATGTGTCTTTGAGGTCGACACCGGACCGGCCGAGGGCGCGGGCGCCCGACACCAAACCCGCCGCGACCCTCGCCGCCTCGGTGTAGCCAAGGCCTTCAGGCGGGTGAATGTTCGAGATGCAGTTGCGGTCAGCGTCGGTGCGCCCCGGCATCGGCAGGTGCGTCAGGTAGATACCCAGGCTGTCCGCAACGCTGAGGCCAGGCCGCTCCCCGATGATGACCAGCAGGGTCCGGACCTTCGCGGCCGCGCCGACGTGGTCGCCCAGCGCGACCCGAGCCTGCGTGGCGATCACCGGTGGCGCCAGCGTGTAGTCGTCACGCAGCGTGGCCACCAACTCAGCCAGCAGCGCCGGGCCGTGTTTGGCCAGCGCATATGGCGAGAGCCCGTCGGCCAGCACGAAGCCGATATCAGCCGGGGTTTCCGGGACGTCCATAGGCTCGTCCGGCAGCCGGCCCAGATCGGGACGGCGCAGGTACTCGCTGCGCGACTCGGCGCGGCTGCGGACGACCGCCGGTTCGCCGATGCCGACCTGACGCACACGGGCGACCATGTCGTCGACGTCGAGCGGTTCGTGCACGGCGTCCCGGGCGGCCGCGTGAGCCGCGGACAGTTCGAGCACCTCCCGGGTAGGCAACGCGTTGCCGGCCCGCCCCAGCCCGATGCGGGCCTGGGTGGTCTTGCGGAGCTCGTCCCAGAATTCCTGGATTGCCAGATCTTCGGTCATCGTCATCCCGCCGCGGTGAGCGCCCGCAGCGCCGAGCGCTGCAGGTCGAACTTGGTCAGGTGGCCCTTGTCGTCGGTCATGCCGACCTTCTTCAGCCAGGCATCGAACTCCGGAGCCGGCTTCAGGCCAAGCGTCCGCCGGACTGCCACCACGTCGTGGAAGGACAGGCTCTGGTAGCCGAGCATCACGTCGTCGGCACCCGGCACCGTGATGACGAAGGCGCAGCCCGCCGCCGCCAACAGCGTCAGCAGCGTGTCCATGTCGTTCTGGTCGGCTTCTGCGTGGTTGGTGTAGCAGACGTCAACACCCATCGGCAGGCCGAGGAGCTTGCCACAGAAGTGGTCCTCGAGCCCGGCCCGGATGATCTGCCGTCCGTCGTACAGGTACTCGGGACCGATGAAGCCGACGACGGTGTTGACCAACAGCGGGTCGAGAGCGCGGGCCACGCCGTAGGCGCGGGTCTCGAGGGTCTGCTGATCGACGGGGCGGCCGCCGGTGCCGAGGTGCGCGCCGGAGCTGAGCGCCGAGCCCTGCCCCGTCTCCAGGTACATGACGTTATTGCCGACGGTGCCGCGGTGCAGCGAGCGTCCGGCCTCATTGCCTTCGTAGAGCAGTGCCATGTCGACACCGAAGGCCTTGTTGGCGCCCTCGGTGCCGGCGACGGACTGGAACACCAGGTCCACCGGCGCACCGGCCTCGATGAGGCCGATGGTGGTCGTGATGTGCGAGAGCACGCAGGACTGCGCCGGGATGTCGTAGCGGCTGCGGATGTTGTCGAGCAGGTGCAGCAGGTCGGCGGTGGCCTGCGGCGAGTCGGTCGCCGGGTTGATGCCGATGACGGCGTCGCCGCAGCCCATCAGCAGCCCGTCGAGCACGGCGGCCGCGATGCCGCGCGGGTCGTCGGTCGGATGGTTGGGCTGCAGGCGGGTGGCCAGCGTGCCCGGCAACCCGAGGGTGGTGCGGAAGGCTGCGTGCACCTGGGTGGCCGCGGTGACGGCGATCAGGTCCTGGTTCCGCATGATCTTCGAGACCGCGGCTGCCATCTCCGGCGTGATGCCGGGTGCAACGGCCGCGATCCGGGTGGCGGCGTCGTCGCCGGCCACCGTGTCCAGCAGCCAGTCCCGGAAACCTCCCACCGTCAGGTGGGAGATCTCCGAGAAGGCCTGCCGGTCATGGGAATCCATGATGAGTCGGGTGACTTCGTCGGTCTCGTAGGGCACCACCGCTTCGTTGAGGAAGGTGTCCAACGGAAGCTCGGCCAGTGCCCACGCGGCGGCGGCACGTTCAGCGTCGCTGTGTGCCGCGCACCCAGCCAACTGGTCACCCGAGCGCAGCGGGGTGGCCTTGGCCATGAGTTCTACGAGGCCGTCGAAGGTGTAATTCACCCCCGAAACCCGCTGCTGGTATTTCATTTCAGTTCTTCCTCCGCTGCGGCGAGCATTGCGAACTCTTCATCAGGCGAGTTTGCCACCAGACGGTGCCGGCTGTAGAGCGCGAAGTACAGCATGAACGCGGCGAATACTGCCAGGCACAAACCCGTGGCGACCGGGTCGACCACGAAGGTCGAGATCACGGCCACGACGGCGATGACCAGCGCGAACCCGGTGGTCACGATGCCGCCCGGGGTGCGGTACGGCCGGTGCATACCCGGCTCGCGGACCCGCAGCACGATGTGGCTGATCATCATCAGCACGTAGCTCAGCGCCGCGCCGAAAACTGCCATGTTCAGAACCAGGTCACCCTTGCCCGTCAGCGACAGCAGGAAGGCGATGCAACCGGGGACGATCAGGGCGAGCGTCGGGGCCTTGCGCTTGTTGGTCACCGACAACCGGGTCGGCAGGTAGCCGGCACGCGACAGCGCGAACGTCTGCCGGGAGTAGGCGTAGATGATCGAGAAGAAGCTGGCGATCAGACCGAACAGGCCGATGTAGTTGACCAGCTTGGCCGCCCCGCCGTGCCCGCCGAGAGCCTGCACCAGCGGGTCGTCGACCTGCGACATGGCGTCCGCGCCCGTGGCGCCGGTGGCCAGGAACAGCACCGTCACGCAGGTGACGATCAGCACCAGCATGGCGGCGATGATGCCGCGCGGCACGTTCTTCTCCGGGTTGGCGGTTTCCTCGGCGGCCAGCGGCACACCCTCGACGGCCAGGAAGAACCAGATGGCGAACGGGATGGCGGCCCAGATGCCCATGTAGCCATGCGGCAGGAAGGACGACGCGCCAGCAACTGCGGCATCGGGAGCGATGTTGGTCAGGTTGGCGATGTCGAAGCTGCCGAAGGCGTTGACGGCGAAGATGACCAGACCCAGCAGGGCGATGGCGGTGATGACGAACATCAGGCGCAACGCCTCACCGACGCCGGCGAGGTGGAAGCCGATGAAGATGATGAACGCCGCCAGGTACACCCACCAGCCCTTGTGGATGCCGAATAGTCCAAGAGACTCGACATAACCGCCGATGAACGTGGCGATGGCGGCAGGAGCGATCGAATACTCGATGAGAATTGCTGTGCCAGTTGCGAATCCACCCCAAGGTCCTAGCGCTCGCCGGGCGAAGGTGTAGCCGCCTCCAGCTGCGGGCAACGCGGAGGACATCTCGGCCAAGCCCAGCACCATGCAGAAGTACATGGCGGCGATGATCACGACGGCGATCAGCAGGCCGCCGAACCCGCCCTGCTTCAGACCGAAGTTCCAGCCGGAGAAGTCGCCGGAGATGACGTAGCTGACACCCAGACCGGCCAGCAGCAGCCAGCCTGCGGTGCCCTTCTTCAGCTGTCGCTTCGCGAGGTATTCGTCGCTTTCGACATGCTCTTCGACACCGCGAGCGGAATGCTCACTGGGTGGATTGGTAATTGACACTGCATACTCCTGACGGGAATGGCGCGTTGCCACGGTGGCCTGCCCCCAGGGACCATCCGGTGCTTACGTGAATTGATTTATCGCCGAACGCTTTTGATGGCGTCGACCAAAGAGCCCGGTGCGACCGCCCGCGGATTCGGGACGCGGGCGGCCGCGGTTCGGGGGAGCTACGCGCTAGTTGCCTCGCGCGAGCGCTCGTCAGAAGAAACCTTGGGCCTTCGTCGAGTACGAGACGAGCAGGTTCTTCGTCTGCTGGTAGTGATCCAGCATCATCTTGTGGTTTTCCCGGCCGATGCCGGACTGCTTGTAACCGCCGAACGCGGCGTGCGCCGGGTACATGTGGTAGCAGTTGGTCCACACCCGGCCGGCCTTGATGTCGCGGCCGGCTCGGTACGCAACGTTGCCGTTGCGCGACCACACCCCGGCGCCCAGGCCGTAGAGGGTGTTGTTGGCGATCGAGATGGCTTCGTCGTAATCCTTGAACGACGTCACCGACAGCACCGGCCCGAAGATCTCCTCCTGGAAGATCCGCATGCCGTTGTGACCGGAGAATACTGTCGGCGTCACGTAGTAGCCGCCGCTCAGGTCGCCACCCAGCTCGGCCCGCTCACCACCGGTAATCAGCTGGGCCCCTTCGGATTTGCCGATCTCGATGTAGGACAGGATCTTCTCCAGCTGGTCGTTGGAGGCCTGCGCACCGATCATGGTCTCGGTGTCCAGCGGATCGCCCTGGCGGACGGCCTTGGTGCGAATCGCGGCCAGTGCCAGGAACTCGTCGAAGATGTCGGCCTGGATCAGGCTGCGCGACGGGCAGGTGCAGACCTCGCCCTGGTTCAGCGCGAACATGGTGAAGCCCTCGAGGGCCTTGTCCTGGAAGTCGTCTTCAGCGGCCATGACGTCGTTGAAGAAGATGTTCGGGCTCTTGCCGCCCAGCTCCAGGGTGACCGGGATCAGGTTCTGGCTGGCGTACTGCATGATCAGTCGGCCCGTGGTGGTCTCACCCGTGAAGGCGATCTTGGCGATGCGGTTGCTCGATGCCAGCGGCTTGCCGGCCTCGACGCCAAATCCGTTGACCACGTTGACCACACCGGGCGGCAGCAGGTCGCCGATGACCGAGAACAGGAACATGATCGAGGCCGGGGTCTGCTCGGCGGGCTTGAGCACAATGGCGTTGCCGGCGGCCAGCGCGGGGGCCAGCTTCCAGACGGCCATCAGGATCGGGAAGTTCCAGGGGATGATCTGCCCGACGACGCCCAGCGGCTCGTGGAAGTGGTAGGCGACGGTGTCCTCGTCGATCTCCGAGAGCGAGCCTTCCTGGGCCCGGAGCACACCCGCGAAGTAGCGGAAGTGGTCGACTGCCAACGGAATATCGGCATTCAGGGTCTCGCGGACCGGCTTGCCGTTATCCCACGACTCGGCGACCGCGATGGCCTCGAGGTTCTGCTCCATGCGGTCGGCGATCAGGTTCAGCACCCGGGCGCGCGCGGCGGGAGACGCCTTGCCCCAGGCGGGGGCAGCGGCGTGCGCGGCGTCGAGGGCCTTCTCGATGTCGGACTCGTCCGAGCGCGCGATCTCGCAGAACACCTGGCCCGTCACCGGGGTGCGGTTCTCGAAGTAACGGCCGGCGTTGGGCGCCACCCATTCGCCGCCGATGAAGTTGTCGTAGCGGGCCGGGTAGGTCATCACCGAGCCCTCGGCACCGGGGCGTGCGTACACAGTCATAGGGGTTCACTCCTCGCAGTGAGAGACAAAATGTGCTGCTCATCACTCACACTACGAGCGAGTGGGTTGCAACACAGTTGCATCGAGGAACGGATTTTGAACTGGCGGCCTCGTCAGCCGAATTCGGCGTCCAGGCCCGCCAAATGCCCCACGGCCTGAGCCCTGATCACGGCGTCGGCCGACGGATGACTACGCAACAGCTGCCAGCCGTGCCGGTCGTCGCGACCGTCGGGCAGGGCCAGCCAGCGGCGCAGGAGGCCGACCTGACCCGCCGCGGGCGCGGACAACACCGCACTGCGCAGGCTCTCCCCCAGCTCGGTACGCAACCGGGCGATCGCCGGCGACACCGACTGCGGCAGTAGCGCACCCGAGTAATGCGACAGCGCCGCGTCGACGTCGCCGCGGTGCAGGGCGGCGAAGACGTCCGCGACGTCACTGTCCACCGGCGCCAGCAGCCGGTACGGCCGGGACGCTACATACTCCGCGCCGATGACACGGCGCAGCCGCGACATCTCGACCCGGATAGTCACCGCGTCAAGATCGTTGTCGTCCAACAACATTGCGAGATGGTCGGCGCTCAGCCCCTCGGGATGACGGCTCAGCAGGACCAGGATGTCGGCATGCCGCCCACTGAGACTGTGCTGGTGGGGTTGTCCGTCGTCACTGGTGACCACCCAGCGCGGACGGTCGCCGCCCAGCACCGTCAGGCGGGGGTTGGCGGTGGTCGCGGACGCCGGCTGCAGCAGCCGTTGCAGGGCCAGGTGGTTTTCGATGGCCATCACCGTGGCGCGCACCAGGGCCAACGTCTGCGACGACGCGATCTGGCTGTCGCCGGTCAAGTCGACACAGCCGATGAGCTCGCCGGTGGCCGGGTCGTGCACCGGCACTGCCGTGCAGGTCCATGGCTGCACGAGTCGAGAGAAATGCTCCGAACCATGAATCTGCAGTTCGCGGTCCAATGCCAGTGCGGTGCCAGGGGCGTTGGTGCCGACGCTGCGCTCACTCCAGTCCGCTCCGGGGACGAAGTTCATGGCTTCGCCCTTATTGATGGCCGTCGGATCGCCCTCGACCCACAACAGCGTGCCGTCGGCTGCGGTCACCGCAACCATGACGCCGCTATCCCGGGCGTCGTTGACCAACAGCTTTTGGATCACCGGCAACGCGGCTGCGATGGGCTGAGCAGCCCGAATCTGGTCGAGGGTCGTCGGCACTGCCGGCACGGTCTGCGCGCCCCCGCGGTCAGGGTCGACGCCGGTCGCCAGGCTCCGGCGCCAACTCTCCGCAATGACCGGACGGACCGCAGTAGGGTCTAACTGCTGCGCATCGATCTCGCCCGAGATGAAGCGGTCATGTGCTGCGCGCAGCATGAAGTTCGCCGGCGACCCTTTGGTGCGGCTGGTTCCCACGACAATCACGCTCCTCGCAGGCCGGATGTGCACCCACGCTGCCGCCAGGGTAGTGCACCGCCACGGCCTCAAGCACGTACTTCACCCCTGACAGGGCTGTACGCGTCGGCCCCGGGGGAAATGACTGTGTGGTCTTACCCCCGGCTCTCCTCCAGGGGCAAGACCACACAGGGTTTGTGACGGGCTAGAAAACCCAATCGCCGGCAGCGCGCCGGTCTGTGGCCGCGACGTCGTCGGCACCGTCGCGGACCGCGTTGCCGAGGCTGTGCAGAATCTCGTTGAGCGCAGCCGCCGACTGGTTCCAGCGGGCCTGTTCGACCTGGAAAGCCTCGGCAGCTTCGCGGGTCCACGTCTGTTGCAGTGGGGCAATTAGTTGGCGCAGCTCGTCGAGCGAGGTGTTCATCCGCGCCGCGGTCGTGTGGATCTGTTGGCGGACCGTGAATTCGATTTCGCCGAAGTGGTAGGACAGCACCGGTTGCATGTGTCTGCTCCCCTCAGATCGTCTGGCCGGTCGCGCCGATGCGGTGGGCGTGAGCATCGGCTGCCTGGCTCAGGGCGGCGGCGTTCGAGCGAATGGTCTCGGTGATCCGCTGAAGCGACGCATGCAATTTCATCGACTCGCCGTTCCACCGGTTGACCACGTCCTGGAATCGGGCAGCTGCGACGCCACCCCACACCGTCGGTGGGATGGCCGTCATCTGGCCGATAAAGCTGCCGAGCATGGCCCGAATCTCTTCGTTGCGGACGTCCACCTTGCCGGCAACTCCTGTCATCAGATCGAAATCTGTAGTCAGAGCGCCACTTTCCGGAGCTGTCATGATTTCCTCTCCATTGGGTTTGATTGTTTAGACGTTCCGGCGACCCGTTCGGTTCCATTGCCGCCCAATATTTTTCAATCGACTCTGTGTGCAGTACGAATCGCGGTGTCGCAGTGCGGCCGGGCCGCAACCCCCTGGCAGCCCACGGCAATCCGGACTGGGCCGTCGAGGATCACCGACCACTCGACGGTGCGGCCTCCCCGCACTTCGCGATACCGGATGGCTGACCGCCCGGCACGCAGGCCTGCACTGTCGAAATCCGTGATGACGCCGTCAGGCAGTCGCGCCGCTGCCTCCCGCAACGACGTCGCGGCCTGATCCAGCGTCTGCCGGGGTGGCACCACCGACTGCGTGAGGTGGAGCACCTGGCTGCGATCCTCGGGCGAAACTACTTGCAGTCGAGGCGATCCCGAACCCGACACCAAACGCTCGACCGTCCAGCCTGCCGGAATCTGCACTGCGACGCGGCCTTCCACCAACCAGGTGAGCTCAGCGGGCAAAGTGGACACAGCGAGAGCAGCGCTCGAGCTGTCGCGGCTGGACAGTCCCAAGCCCACTGCAGCGGCAATCGCGACGCCCGCCGTGACCACGACAGCGACGTGTCCTTTCGCGCTGCGCCGCGGTTCGGCTTCGGCTGGCTGACAAGGTGAATCGGCGTCGCCGAGGAGGTCAGCACAGGTCAGAATCTGCGACCTGGTGCCCCGATCCTGCAGGCGTGCCAGGATTTCCACCGCCAGTTCTGGGGCACCAGGCACCCCGAACGGTGCGTCGATCACCATCGCGTGTGCATCGGCGGCGCGGGCGACGATGTCGTCGATCACCGCAGCGTCGTCCCTATGCAACACCGACGCGGGACTTCCCGGCTGGGACATGACCACAAGGTCCTCCCCCAGCTCGACCACCACGCCATTGGGGTCAGCGGCGACGCCGCGCAATACGTCCGTCCTACGGCTGACGACGGCACGTGACCCGGCGGCCTGCGCGGCACGCTGCACCCGGTCACCGCGGGCCGTGGACCACCACGTCGGGCACACCACCGTGACGGCCGGCGCGCCGTCGATCGCCGCAGCCATCGCGTCGCGCCAGATGTGGTCTGCAGGAACGGCCGCCACGCCCAATAGGCCCAGCTGTTCGTCGAGGCATTCCAGCGCGGCCGAAACCAGCTCGGTATCAACAGCTCCCGGACCCGTGATGGTTCCGGGCCCGACCACCACAACCGTCACGGGGGATCCGTCCAAGCAATCTGGACAAGCTGATCTGGCTGTCCGCGGCGCACGACGACGGCTCGCCCCGGCGGCAGCGTCATGGGGCGTACCGTGCCCAGCAGCACCCCCTCATCCGGGCTGGTACTCATCACCATGCCGGTGGCGCCCAGGTCCTGCATCCGCGACAGCAGCGGATCGAACAAGGCTCGGGCGGCGCCGCCCGAGCGACGCGCGATGATGACGTGCAAGCCGATGTCGGACGCGTGTGGCAGCAGATCCAGCAACGGGCTCAACGGATTTCCCGCGGCGCCCGCCACCAGGTCATAGTCGTCGACGACGACATAGATGTCGGGACCAGACCACCAGGATCGGTCGCGCAGCTGCTGAGTGATACCCGGCCCGGGTAGCCGTGCCTCAAGTAGGGCCAGCACTGCCGTCAGCTCCGCGGCGGTCGTGATCGTCGACATCGCGTAACCGCACAGATGCGGCGGTTCCACGACACCGAGCAAGGTCCGACGGAAGTCGACGATCAGCAGCTGCGCCTGGTCCGGGTCCGTCTGGTCGACCATCGCCCGACACAACGTCCGCAGTGTGGCGGTCTTGCCACAGCCCGTGTCGCCCAACAGGATTAGATACGCGCCGAAATCCAGCGTGAACGGCCGCAGTTCCTCCTCGGACACACCGATGACGTGGCGGGGTCGGTCCGCACCGGCTGCCGATGCCAGCTCGGCGTAGGCCATTTGGAGTGGGAGCAGTTCGATAGCGGGTGCGCGTGGTGCGCAATCGACGGCGGATCCGTCGAGCTGCGGCAGCGCCACGACAAACTCCTTGCCGTCTTTCGTGAGACCGCGGCCAGGTGGGCAATTGGCAAGTAATTGCGCACGGCGCCGGTCCATTTCGGACTCCGCCGGGTCACCGAGCCGCAGCTCGATCCGAGTGCCGACGTGGTCCTTCAACATGGGGCGCAGTTCGGCCCATCGACTGGCCGTGAGCACCACGTGCACACCCACCGACAGTCCCTGTGCGACCAACGCGGTGATGCTGTCCTCCAGCGCGTCGGACTCGCGACGTAACGCAGACCAACCGTCGACCGCGAGAATGATCTCGCCGTAGTCGTCCGGAAACGGCACCGCCGGTCCGTGTTGCTGCCGGAAATCCTGCCGCCGCCGACACACGGCGGATAGTTGAGACACAATGCGCCGCAGCAATTCCGGCTCATGCCGACGAGCGACCGTACCCACGTGGGGCAGGTGTCGGAGGGCCATCAGCGCGCCGTCACCCAAGTCCAGGCCATAGATACTGAGCCGTCGTGTCGCGGTTGAGGTTGCGGTTGCGGTTGCGGTGGCGGTAGCACACATGCTCAGCAACAACGTCTGCAGCGCAGTCGATTTGCCCGACCGCGGTCCGCCGACCACCGCGACATGTCCGCCGGCACCGCTCAGGTCAACCACCAGCAGGTCACGACGTTGCTGAAAGGGGTTATCCACCAAACCAATCGGAATCTGCAGTGAATCGCCGGGCGGCTGCGTCGCGACAAGATCGGCCAGCATCGGCGACCCAACCAAGGGCGGCAGCCACACCTGATGTGCAAGCGCGCCCTGGCCGACCAGCCGGTTCAACGTGGTGGACAGCAGAGTTGGCCCGGCCGGAGACTCCTGCGCCATTGGCGCGACGCCGATCGTGAACAGGCTTGGAAGCTGGTCGTCGTCATGACTGATCCGGACCGGACCCGACACGAATGCGGTGTGAAAGCGCACCAGGTTTCCGTCCGCAGTCCGCAACAATCCGGCGCCCGGTGTCCCGGGAAGCTCGTGGGCGTCGATAACTCCAATGGCGGCACGGGATTCCGCCGCGGAGAAAGTCTTGAGGCAGACCCGGTAGGACAGGTGCGTCTCGAGGCCCCGGAGGCGACCTTCATCCAACCGCTGGCTGGCCAGCAACAGATGAATCCCCAGTGACCGGCCCAACCGCCCGATGGCGACGAACAACTCCGCGAAATCCGGGTGCTGGCTGAGCAATTCGGAGAACTCGTCGACCACGATGAACAATGCCGGCAGCGGCGCCAAGTCGGCACCCGCCTCCCGGGCGCGGCGGTACTCCCCGATGCCGGACAGGTTGCCGGCCGCGCGCAACAGCCCTTGTCGCCGCGTCATCTCGCCCGCCAAGGCATCCCGCATCCGGGCCACCAGGTGCGCCTCTTGAGCGAGGTTGGTGATGACGGCCGCGACGTGGTTGGCCTTTTCGAAGCCGAGGAACGTGGCACCGCCTTTGAAGTCGACAAGGATCAAGTTGAGCTCGTCGGGCGAGTGTGTGCTGATCAGACCCAACGTCAGCGTCCGGAGGAACTCTGATTTTCCGGAACCCGTTGCACCGATGCATAACCCGTGCGGACCCATACCGTGCTCAGCAGGCTCCTTGAGGTCCAACTCGACGGTCGCCCCGGTGCCGTCAGTACCGATCGGTACGCGCAATCGGTGCCGCGACGTACGGCCCTGCCACCTCACGCCCTCATCGGCGACGCTCAACAACGCCGACCAATCTTCATGCTGCCGGGCATCGTCTGGGCTGCCGGCCAGACGGTAGCGCGCCAGTCGACGCGCACAGATCTCAGACTGCGCCGCGGTGAGCCCATCGGCAACGGCATTGGGCGGCAGTTCTGGGACGCCGGTCGCGGTCAGTTCCCCTGCGTGCACCCGCAAGCTGGGGCTCGATATCTGCTCGCCGACAACCAGAACCGTCACCCCTGGGCTTGGGTCGAAATCGATCGACACGTCGCTGTCTGCCAACACCACCAGATGACAACCTGGAATCGTCGGCACACCACTGACATCGCTGAAGCGCAGTGCCGCCCTACCGATGACGCCCGAATGGTAATGGTGCGGCAGCCATTTCAGCCAGTCCCACCCCGCCGATCCGGTGACCGCGGCGATCTTCACCTGATCAGGTCCATGCCACACCGCCAGTTGACACACCATGGCGCGCAACAGACTTCGGGCTCCGTCGCCGCCGATGTCGAGACGCCGGTACCGGCTGACGACGACCGTCACCGGGACGCCGGGTACTGATGCGTGGGTCTGCAGCAGCCGATCGAGCGCGGACGCGGTCAACGGATCCGTCACGCCGTCACCGGCGACTGGCGAGGTGACCAGCCGGGTACTCAATCGGGCGTCCCCGATGCCCACGCGCACCTCGGCGAAGTCCTCATCATCGGGGCGGCGTTGCCACATCCGGTTGCTTCCAGCCACGGTCCACAGACCGTCTGGCCCTGGGTGGTTCTCGTGCAACCAGGCGTGCTGCTCCATCGCGGTTCTGTCTGCGCAGTCCCCGATAGCCTCGAGATAGACCAGGTACTCGCGGCGGTCTGCGTCGACCTCGCCGGCGCGACGTGCGCCGCGCGAACCGAGCACGGTGCTGCCGATCATCGACAGCACCATCATGGCCGGGAACAGCAGGAACATCGGGTTTCGTCCGGTCGCGGAACCCGAACGAAAGTAGAAGACCAGCATGCCGGCCATCGCCAACAACATCAGCACCGGCACTAGGCGGGTGATCAAACTGCCCGGCGGCAGCCGAGGCACCTGTGGCGGAGTGCGGACATCAATGTCTCCGTCAGCCGGTCCGACTGCCGGAGGTCGCACGACTCTGGTGAACTCCATCGAACTTACAGACGGACCCGGACGCTGTTTGGTTCCATCGATTTTCGTGTCGGGCCGGGGGTCGACGAACAGTTACCGTGAAAGCGGGCATATCGATCCGGGGGGTGCGATGTCCGAATCAAGGTGTCGACTGTCGGTGCAATCCGATGGAGACCAGATAACCGATCTGGTGTTACCGGCTGGTGCCGCCGTGGATTCATTGCTGCCTGACATCGTGGCGCTGGCTCATCCACAGGGACCTGCGGCCGGTAGTGGCTGGCACCTGAGCCGCTTGGCAGGCCACCCGATCGACGGCTCATTGTCGTTGGTACAAAACGATATTCACGACGGCGACATCCTGCAGTTGCAGCAGAGCCCCGTGCCGGAACTCGGTTTGGTCCGAGCGCACACCGTGACGATGGCCGCCGGCCATCCCCTACCGAACCGGTCCGGACACTGCGTCGGGATCACGCTGGTCGTCTGGGCGGTGGTCATCGGCGCCGCAATGCTGATGTGGTCCACAAATCATGGCAACCACCCCGCAACCGTCGCAATCAGTTGCGGCAGTGCCCTTGTGGCACTGTTGGCCGCGCTCCGGACCGGCCACCCTGAATGGGTCGCTGCCGCAGTGTTGCTGTCCTTCACGACCGGATTCTGCGTCGTTCCCGACAGCCCGTCCGCGCCGAACGTCCTACTCGGGGCTGCAGCGACATTAACGACTGCGCTTGTCCTACTGCGCAACGGTAGGCACCTGATAACGATTGCCGCAACGACATTTTCGGTACCCGTGGTGGTTGTGGCTGCTCTTGCCAGCTACGTTTCGGTGCCTCTCGGCAGCGCCGGCGCGGCGATCGCCGCTGCCGCCTTGGTGGCGCTGTCTGCCGCACCGCGGTGCGCGGTCATGCTGGCGGGACTGACACCCGGGTCGGCGACGGTCGCTGACGGCGATGCTCAGCGAATCGAGTTGGCGCACCGGGTCCTCACCGGCATGGTGATCGGTGCCAGTGCGGCAATCGCTCTCGGCGCCGGTGCGGTGGCGGTGGGCGCCGTCCATCGGGCGGGCGTCGCGACCGTCGTCTTCAGCTGGGTTCTAGCAGCAGCGGTGCTGCTCCGGGCACCGTCGTATCGCCTGCCGCCGCGTCGATGGTGCGCCCTGATCGCCGGAATGGCCTGCGCCACTGCAGCCTTGGCCGTCACCGCCATGGCGCTTCCCGACCAGGTGACGTGGCTCAGCGTCGCCGTCATCGCAATCATTGTGGGTGCCAACAGGATCGGACCTATGAGCCCGGCGGCGGAGCAGCGGCTGGCATACGCCGAATATCTGGCGCTTGCCGCGGTGCCGCCGTCCGCGCTGTGGGCCGCGGATGTCTTCAGTCTGGTGCGCGACTGGTGATCCACGTGCTTCGATCCATCGCACTCCTGCTGACTATTGCCATGACGTCCGCGGCCCCGGTTGCCTACGCCATCGCACCGCGGCCGGTCGATCACAGTCAGCTGCCGCCACCCGGAGCCCCGGCACCGCCCGGCACAACCGAACAGTCCGATCGGTGCTCGACGCCGAAGCCGGCCGGAAATCACCCCAGTAGCCACTTCGCCATGCTGAATCTCGCTGCGGTCTGGCCGCTTTCCCGAGGTAGCGGACAGATGGTCGCCGTGGTCGATACCGGGGTGGCTCGGCACCGGCTCCTGCCGCATCTGGTTCCCGGCGGGGATTACGTCTCGTCGGGAGACGGCACCAGCGATTGCGACGGGCACGGCACCGCCATCGCCGGTCTGATCGGCGCCGCGGCCTCAGACGGACCCGATGCCTTCACTGGGGTGGCGCCCGAGGCCAGCATCATGGCAATTCGCCAATCCAGCAACAAGTTCCGAATCTCCGACGATCACGAGATATCCGGCGTCGGCGATGTTGACACCCTCGCGCGGGCGGTGCGATCGGCCTCCGATGCCGGGGCCACCGTCATCAACATCTCGTCGGTCGCCTGTATGCCGGCCACAGACCCACTCGACGATCGCTCGTTGGGCGCCGCGCTCGCCTACGCCGTGGATGTGCGCAACGTCGTGGTGGTCTCCGCCGCAGGAAACACCAGCGGTGAATGCGCACAACAAAATCCGACAGGCCATCCCAAACGTCCCGGGACGCCCGATTGGGACAACGTGCACACCGTGGTCAGCCCAGCTTGGTACGACGACTACGTGCTGACGGTCGCGTCGGTCGGGCCGACGGGCGCACCGTCACCTTTCAGCCTGGCCGGCCCCTGGGTTGACGTCGCGGCACCGGGCGAATCGGTGGTGTCCCTGAGCGCGCAGGGCGACGGCCTGGTCGACAGCCGCGCCGATGGCCGCCCGTTGTCCGGAACCAGTTATGCCGCACCGATCGTCAGCGGCGTGGTGGCTCTGGTCCGATCCCGGCAACCGCAGTTGTCGGCGCGGCAGGTGATGGCCCGCATCAAGGGCACCGCTCACCATCCGGCCGGTGGCTGGAACGCCCAGGTAGGGTACGGCGTCATCGACCCGCTAGCTGCGGTGAGTACCGACGGTGCACCGATAGCCGCACCCGCACGCGTGGCCACTGCGCAATCGTCGACTGAGACCGGTCCCGATCATCGACAGCGGCGAATCGCCTTCTTGGGTACCGCCGTGTGCATCGCAGTAGCGGCCGCTGCGCTCACGACGCGTCGGCTTCGTAATTCGGATCGCGTTCCACATACAGATGTGAACCGTCGCCAAAAGTAAGTGACACGACACTCGCGCGGTATCAGCGAAACAAGTTTCGCGCCACGGAAATCACCGGATAACAGCCCAGAAACACTGGCGTGGCTATATGGCCATGCGGCTATGACGGTCTGGCACCGGATGGTCGCTGCCGCGAACTCTGTACCTGCACTGAAAAATTGGAGGCAGGCCCGCACGGACATTAGAGGGGGTCTCGATGAACCTCAGGACGATTCCCAGCGGTGCTACCCGCGCGTCGCGGCCCTCCAGATCGGTCGCGCGCCACGACGGCGTTTTCGACGGTTATCGCGACGTGGGCACCTATGCCGCGGCCTACGACGAGATGTTCGATGCGGCGGGGAATGTTCGAGCGCTCTACAAGCGCGTCTACGCCGAGTTGGCGCCGTCGGACGCATCGGAACTCGCCGCTCGGTCAGAAGCGCTCGGTCGAGCGTTTATCGATCAGGGCGTCACCTTTTCGCTTTCCGGGCAGGAGCGCCCGTTCCCGTTGGACCTGGTGCCCAGGGTGATCTCGGCCGCCGAATGGTCAAAGTTGGAAAATGGCATCAAGCAACGCGTGAGAGCCCTGGAGATGTTCCTCGATGACGTCTACGGGGAACAGGAGATTCTGCGTGACGGCGTGATACCCCGTCGGCTGGTGACTTCATGTGAGCACTTCCACCGCGAGGCTGTCGGCATCGTCCCGCCCAATGGGGTGCGCATCCATGTCGCTGGTATCGACCTGGTTCGCGACGATAAGGGCGACTTCCGAGTGCTCGAGGACAACCTGCGATCACCGTCGGGTGTGTCCTACGTGATGGAGAACCGGCGCACCATGGCTCGCGTCTTTCCCAACCTCTTTGCCACGAATCGGGTTCGAGCGGTCGGTGACTATTCATCGCACCTACTGCGGGCATTGCGCAACGCGGCAGCGTCAAACGAAGCCGATCCGACGGTGGTGGTTTTGACCCCGGGCATCTATAACTCGGCCTACTTCGAGCACTCGCTACTGGCTCGGCAAATGGGCGTCGAACTGGTTGAGGGCCGTGACCTGTTCTGTCGCGACAACGTCGTGTACATGCGAACCACGGAGGGCGAGCGCCAGGTGGACGTCATCTACCGACGCATCGACGACGTGTACCTCGACCCGATGCAGTTCAGGCCCGATGCGGTACTCGGTGTCGCGGGTGTGCTGAACGCCGCGCGGGCCGGCAACGTCGTCATATCGAGCGCTGTAGGCAATGGCGTTGGCGACGACAAGCTGGTGTACACCTACGTGCCCACGATCATCGACTACTACCTGGGCGAGAAACCGCTCCTGGCCAATGTGGACACCTATCGCTGCTGGTTCGACGACGAACGTGAGGAGGTGCTCGACCGGGTCCGCGAATTGGTGGTCAAGCCTGTCGAGGGGTCGGGCGGCTACGGCATCGTGTTCGGCCCGCATGCGTCGGAGCGGGAGATTGCGATGATCTGCAAGAAGATTCGCAACGATCCACGGGGCTGGATCGCCCAGCCTGTGGTGCAGTTGTCGACCGTGCCCACGCAGATTGGTGACAAGCTCGCGCCGCGGCACGTCGACCTGCGTCCCTTTGCGGTCAACGATGGCAACGAGGTCTGGGTGCTGCCCGGTGGGTTGACCCGGGTCGCGTTGCCCGAGGGCTCGATGGTCGTCAACTCCAGCCAGGGCGGAGGTTCTAAAGACACGTGGGTGCTTGCGTCGCGCACATCGGCTGCCGACCACGAGCTGGGGGCCGAAGTGGTCCAGCCGTTGCCGCTTGCCGGGCCCGCGACAGACGACGGTCAGGACCAAACCAGGGCACCGCAGCAACAGTCCCAACAATCCGCACAGCAACAACAGGGGGTGATGTATTGATGTTGGCGCGCAACGCTGAATCGCTGTATTGGATCGGCCGTTACGTCGAGCGCGCGGATGACACTGCCCGCATTCTGGACGTCACTGTGCACCAGTTGTTGGAGGACTCGAGTGTTGACCCCGACCACACGTCGCGAACGCTGTTGCGGGTCTTGGGAATCGAACCGCCGGCTTCCACCTTGGACATGTGGTCTCTGACTGAGCTGGTCGCGTTCGCGCAAAGCATCGAGGGTGGCAATTCGATCGTCGGGTCGATATCAGCTGCCCGCGAAAATGCCCGCGGCGCCCGTGAAGTCACCTCAACCGAGATGTGGGAGTGCCTCAACACCACATACAACGCACTGGCAGAGCGCGAACGAGACGCCAGAAGACTTGGGCCCCACGCCTTCTTGAGCTTCGTCGAGGGCCGCGCGGCAATGTTCGCGGGCCTGGCGGATTCGACGCTGTCGCGCGACGACGGCTACCGCTTCATGGTGCTGGGGCGTGCCCTTGAACGGGTCGACATGACGGTGCGACTGCTGCTGGCCCGCGTCGGTGACCGGGCATCCTCGCCCGCATGGGTGACCGTGCTGCGTTCGGCGGGAGCTCACGATACCTATCTGCGCACCTATCGTGGAGCGCTCGATGCCGGTCGTGTTGTCGAATTCATGTTGTTGGACAGGCTGTTTCCCCGGTCGGTGTTCTATTCGCTTCGGCTGGCAGAGCAGCATCTGGACGAACTGCACAACCGTCCGTCCGACCGGGTCGGTGCGACCGGAGAAGCCCAAAGACTGCTCGGCCGCACCCGCAGCGAACTGGAGTTTCTCCGTCCGGGCCTGGTGCTGGATTCTTTGGAAAGCAGACTCCTTGGACTGCAGCAGAGCTGTAGAGAGGTCGGAGAAGCGTTGGCGCTGGACTACTTCCATCTTGCCCCGTGGGTCGCGTGGACCGACGCCGGGCGCGCGGTCCCGGCTACCGAGGGAGGTGCGACCTGACATGTGGCGGCTCCGGGTAATCCATGCAACCGGTTACGCATACAAGTCACCGGTGACCGCATCATTCAACGAGGCGCGGTTGACGCCGCGCTCGGACTCTCGACAGAACGTTGTCCTCAACCGGGTAGAGACCACTCCGGCCACCCGTTCGTACCGTTACATCGACTACTGGGGCACTGCGGTGACCGCTTTTGACTTGCATGCACCGCACACCGAACTGGAGGTGACGTCGTCGTCGGTGGTGGAGACTGATAAGGGTGAGATGCCCGCGCACCGGGTTGGCTGGGACGAGCTTGCAGGCAATGGCGTACGTGACCGGTTCGACGAATTGCTCGTACCGACCCGATATACGCCGAGTAGCAAGAAGTTACAGCGGGTGGCTCAACGGATCACCAAGGATTACGCCCCTCAGGAAGCGGTCGTCGCGGCAGCTAGCTGGGTCCACACTGAACTGGACTACGTCATGGGCACCACGGGAGTGCACTCGTCAGGGTTGGATGCGCTGCATGAAGGCAAGGGAGTGTGTCAGGATTTTGCCCATCTGACGTTGATTTTGTTGCGCAGCATGGGAATTCCATCACGCTACGTTTCGGGTTATCTGCATCCGCAACGGCGGGCGGAGGTCGGCGACACCATTGAAGGCCAGAGCCATGCTTGGGTCCAGGCCTGGACCGGAGGGTGGTGGGACTACGACCCGACCAACGACAACGAGATCAATGAGCAGTATGTGACTGTGGCTGCGGGACGGGACTATTCGGATGTCACGCCACTGAAGGGTATCTACTCCGGCGAAGGCTCGACTGACCTGGAGGTCGTCGTGGAAATCACGCGACTGAACTGACATCTCGGGCATGAGCGTATCGACATCGGTCACAAGTCCTCCACCAGAACGTTTCCCGGCACAATCCGGATCTGTCGGGGCAACAATGCTGCATCAACCAACGCATCTTTCGGTTGCACCGCAACATCTTTGAGTTTGACGCCCGTGGTCTGCGAGCTCCACCACAGGATCCGCTCCCCCGCGCGGCCGAACCATTTTCGAAGCTCGACACGATCCGGCAGCGATGCCGGTTCGGAGGACTGCACATGAACTCCGACGCAGGGCCCCTCGCCGCCAGCGTGGGCCACGAATTCGTTCAATGCCACTATGTTTGTCATCACAATCTTGGTTCCTGGCGCGTTTCTACAGATCAGCTTCGTCTGGTTTCTTGGACCGTTTAGCGCGGATGACGCCGAACCCCATCCGACCGAGCTGCAGCACCAACAGCATCGCCACCGAAAGGCACAGCAAGCCAGTTTCCCGATGAAACTCCCGTATCCCAGCCATGTCGTACACATAGGTGTGCAGCCGACCCGTTCCGGCATGCCAGTAGGCCGGAGCCGCGAGCTGCACCGGCGCCGAGCCGGCCGGATTGAGTCGTTCGATCGTCTGTTTCGATCGACCGCTCCAGCCGGTCAGTGTGGAGCAGGTATCACCGGGGCGCATCAGCTGCTGATCACAGTGCGGGCTAGACAAGTCGATGTAGGCCATCCACAGACTGCCGAACACACCGAAAACCAGTCCGACCACAACGATCCAACCGCCGACCCGACGCCCAACGACCTTCCACATCGTCGCCCCGAGCGCGCCTTTGAGGCCCGCGGCAGCCGCACCCGTTGTAGTTTTGGTCATAGGGCAGCGGCGTTAGTTCTGCTCACCCAACCAGCTGACGGTTGGGCCACCAGGAATCGCGACACCCAGTCGAAGTACTTTCCGCCGTCGCAGTAGACGCCGTTGTCGTGTGTGACTGCGCAACGCGCTTTCTGGTAGGCGATGTAGGACTCGTCAATCATCCTTCTCCGGGGACTCAATTTAATGACTTTGGACCAAAACGGCATCGACCAACCAACCACGCGGCGACGAATCCAATAATTGACTAATCCAATTAGCAGGAAAGCCGCAGTAATGCCAGCAGAGCATGCGATCACTTTGAGGGAAAGCCCGTACCTGGGATAGGCCAGCAGTACCAAAATCGAGGTCGACGCGATAAAGGCGACAGAAGCCGGCACGTACCTTCGCGAGACCAGCGTCAGGTACATCGTCATCAGGCAGCCGACCAACAGGAGTATTTAGAGTGTGACCACTACGAACCTCTTGCGGGGTTCTGTGCCCAGAGATATATGGTGCGGGCCGCTCCGCAGCAGAAAACGCTCTCCCCACAACAAAGACCGGGTATTAGTGCATCGTCTGGGTGCACACCGTGAACCGCCGCACCGGATGCGAAAATCCACCAGTAGGGCAACCAGAAATGTCTGTAGAACTGGGAATGATCCTCAAAGGCTTCTGCCTATTGGGAGCGTTGACATCGTCGCACGCTACCCGAACTGCCGTCACCTGCCCGATACTTAAGCAATCTCGCGCATTCCACGCATAATCCAAGCAAGCTGTGAATTGTCCCTCGTCCGGATTCATGTAGAACTTTTGCGCCACATCCGAGGGGCATTCCTTCGGTGTTGCTACCCGCTGGATCACCTTGTAGCCATTAGTTGACGAACCGCAATCAACAAGTTTTAGCGTCGCATTCGTGCTCGGCCCGTCGAAACTCACACACGCACCCACCGGCGCGATAGAAGCGCCAGGAATCCCCGCTGCCTGCGGCGGAAACTGACCGGGAACTTGATCGAAATCCTGGGCGGCACTCTGCGACCCCGATGGATCCGGCCGACCCGGACCACCTTCCTCCGATTGCGAGCACGCCGCCGCTAGCACAGCGATAGCCAAAGCTACAACACATCTAGCAATCTTCATTTCATTGCGCTCGCGCGTCGATAAAATACGAAAGCAACCCAAAAATTGGATGGCGATAGCAGTATCAAGATAGTTTTGTAGGGCTCGCTGAAGTCGACGAATGCGGCCATAGCCACGAAGCAAACGCCCAGAACCACGTTGGCAATAGACCAGGCCAGCATACCCCTTTTTTGTGGAGGGTTCTGCCCTGTTCGGTAATGCCAAATAACGTATGCAATGCCGAGTATGAAAGCTGTTGCCGGAATAATTAGAAGGTAGTTGGCAAGCATGTTTAGTCCTTAGTTTGAGCACTTTCGTAAATTGTCCCATGTAGCCATCATCCCTGTGAATGCCGGAGGGATTCCGACTAAGGACCACCCACCGGAAAATGGCGCTCCTGCAACCGAGGCAACAACGCCGAAGCTGCTAACGACCAGGCCAGAAATGTTTTCGAACTTGGTGAAGCCATCGCATTTCGTTGCATCGTGTAGCCCCTGCTTGTACGCATCTTGCTGTGCCTGCTGGAGTTGCTGAGGAGTCAATGTCGCGGGTGGTTGACTCGGCGCAGGTTGTGGTTGCGCAGTAGTCGGGCAGCCACCCGGGCACGACGGTGAAGGCGGGGGTGCGGGGTCGAGCTTGAAATGGATGCTTCGTCCACCACCGCCGATGACGACAGGAGCAGCGGCAGCGACGTTTCCTAGTTCGCTCATCGCGGCCTGGCACTGTTGCTGCTTCTGGTTCAGCTGTTGGTTGTTCGGTTGTTGCTGTGGCTGCTCAGTAGGCTGCTGTTGTGCCTGGCTGGGCTGCGGCTGCTGCGGTGCAGCGCTGTGCGGTGCGGGTGACGGCGCAACCGACGGCTGTGCCGCGGTTTGTAGAGGAGCGTCGTAATTAGGCGGCTGGCTGCCGTTGGCTGGCTGTAATTGTTCTGGGTTGGTCTGGCCCTGCTGGTAGCCGCCTTGGCTTCCCGGACTTTGGGGGGCACCACTGTTGTATATGGAGACCCCGTTGCCCTGGTCGGGCGCCGGGTACGAGCCGCTGTTGTACGCGCTAGGGCCATCGGGCATTCCGGGAGGCTGCATCGGAAACGGCGGACCACCCATGCCGCCGCCGGAACCGGCTCCACCGGTGGGACCAGTGGGTGGTTGACCAGTGGCACCGGGCAACGCCGATAGGCCCACCCTGCCGGAGTGGTCTCGGTCGATCACCACGACGCCGGCGACGAGCACCGCAAGGATCGCCACCACGGCGAGGAGCCGTCGAGATCGCTTTGATAGTTGCTTAGCTTTGGGCTTCATCGGTGTCATGGATGAAACTCCATCGCAGTCACAGGTTTCCGATTACCGATCGCTGACGGGACACGGGTGGTCATTCGGGCCCTCCGGCCATGTTGGCTTTGACCCAGGCAACTTCGTCGGAGGCGATGCGGATGCAGGCGTCGTAGTCGTCGCCGGTGGATCCGAAGACGACGACGCATTGGGCGGACATGTTGGCCAACAAACGGTCGTTGCAGGAATCCACGCTGGTGCGTGCGGGAGTGCCTGCCAGACACAGCTGTTGGGTTTGGCATGAGGCGACGAAGTCAGCGGCCCGGCCATCGCCGCTGGTGTATTGATTGGGTCCGCCCTGGCAGTTCCCGGTGTGCCGCTGTGCATACAGTGCCGGCTCAACACCGTCGGGGCGGTGGGCCCCGGTGGGGTCGGTGACATAGTTCGCCGGCTTCGGGATCACTTCGATCGGCGCGCGGGTGCCCGGTGGCAGACCAGCCCAGTCCGGCGATAGGGCGCCGGTGGTCGGGATGTCTGAGGCCCGGTAGGACAGCGCGATGGTCACCGGGAACGCGAAGATATTGGCTGGGCCCAGATCGATGGTCAAGTTGGATTGCCCGGGTGGGAACCCCGGCCCCAAAGTCGGCGTGACGGATAACGCGGTGTGGTTGGCGTCAAACGCAGAAGGGATGCTGAACGTGCCGATCACCCGCGCCGGATTACCCGGCCCCGCATCGGTTTCCACCAACACGGTATTGACACCTTGCCGTAGGTGGGTCGCCGCCGGCAGTTTCACTCCGACCGGGTAGGTGCTGCCGGAGAACACCGTCTTACGGGTGATGGTGATGTCGACGCCACCGCCGGCGAACGGAATCACCTGGTAGTCAACGTCATTCGACCCGTAGATCGCGCCACCGTCACCGGTCCAGGCCGCCGGACCCAGGCCGAGTTCCCCGGGCAGATGGATTGCTATTTGCCGGTTCGGATGGGCGGTGGGCACGAAGATGCCATCTTTGGCCCACATCGGCACTGTTACAGCCCCTCGCTCGCCTTGGGCGGCCAGCGGCCGTTCCATGCCGGCGGTTTCCCCTTGCGGAGTGGTGGACGAAACCCGCGCTCCACCAATCGGATTCACCCGAGCCGGATCCTCCGGCATGGGCCGCGGCACCGGCACCGGGAGTGCTGGGGGAGGTGCCGGTGCCGCGGGGTCTGCGCCGGCGATGCCGGCACCATTGACGACACCACCGCCGCCGCTCATCACCAGGAACACCGCCGCGATAACCGCAACCCGTCGACGAGCGGGGCTCAGCGAATGTCCCGAACGATGGTGTCCTGAACGCCATGTGTGTGCCACGATCACAAGTCCTTCGGCTCGCCGTAGAGGGTTTGGGTGTCGTTCCCGTTATCGGTGCGCACCCGGATCGTGGTGTACGACTGGATTTTGACTTGCCCACCGCAGCCATCGGCTTCGATGTTCTGCTCACGCAGGTTCGACACCGCGTGCATGGTCCGCAGACTGATCCGGTCCATCGGAACTTGCGCCAGCCCACCAGGTTTGAGCAACACCCGGATGTAGCCGCCGAGATGCTCCTGCACCCCGAGGGTCGCACCGGCCGATGCCCCGGCGAATCCGCCGCCACCACCACCGCCGCCCCCGGCGCCGCCCTGACCCTGCCCGTACCCGCCGCCGTAAACCTGCCCGTTGATCTGCTGATACGGGGTGATGCCGATATCGCCGCCAACCTCCACACCAGGTGAGGAGTCGGTGCGACATCCCACGAAGTAGCCGGACTCGAGTTGAGCGTCCTGGATCGGGGAGCCGCCGGTACCGGTGATGCGCGCTTCCGAACGCAACGTGACCCTCGCCTGCCAGGAGTTGGACGCGCCGGCGAGATTGTCGATGTGATCGATGACCTCGTTTGTGGTGTTCACGTCCACCACCCATCCGTCGTCGGTGACGAATTGGGTCCAGCGATCGGGCATTGGCTGCGGATCAGCCACCGCGAACGGCGCCGCAAACGTACATGATGTTGCGACCACAGCGAACATCATTAATCCGCTACGCAACGGTCGAACAGTCCCACGACTGCCATCCATGAAGTGATCCTCCCCCGCGAAATCCGGCTCAGCCCCCCAGCTGCCATCAGATTTCGCTTACATCGCGAACATTCCCATACATATCGACGCGCGTCAACACGAGCACTCCGAAGGTCCCGCAGCTAACACGGAATGTCACCTACTGCGCTACCCAAACGCGTTGGTAACCAGGTCGGCCGGGGATTGAATGAGCCGACCGGTAACCCCTCGTTGTACCGGTCGGCTCATGCCATTGCGCGGTCCATCGACGCCGGCTAGCCAGTACATCCCGCACGTCGTGAGCGCTGCGACGGCCATCGCAGCCACTGCCGCCCGCCGCCACTGGCTGCGAATCCACAACAGCCGGTCACCCGGAAACAAACCCCCCACCTGAATCCCCCTTGTACACACCGGTTCTCCGCCACCCTGCGGGCGACGGCGAACTGTTCTGCAAGATGTAGTCGGCGAATTGATGCCGAACCGAACGCCACCCAACGGTGATCTAGAACACAATGAAACCGGCTGATGCGCGTATGCCTGAGCCTTGGACGAATACTCCACCTATTGCCGCGGCTCTCGAGATGAAGGCACCTACATCAGCGGCCGTGTGGGTGATGCGAGTGATGAGACGTCGCCTGCGGGTCAGTCAGACCAGACTCATTGCCCTGCAGTGCATCCGACGTCGCGGGCCGTACCTCCCGCTACCACAACGTGCGGCTCCGCCGCCGTCCCGTGGTGTCCATCGCGTAGGCAAGCCAGCTATCTGCGTGCAGCAGCAAGGTGATCCCACTGGGACCTGACGGTGGGTAGCTGACGCCGGAGTCGTCGAAACAAATGGCGTCGATGTCGTCGTCCACGAACACGCTGACACGAAGTACTGACGGTGGGCCGAGCAGTAATCGGCGGTCGGGGTCACGGCGATCGCCGATGGCCAGGAGTCCGCTGGCGATGTTGAGATGGCCGTCAAAGGCGAGCGCGCCGAGTCCGTTGGTATCCGAGCCAGAGAACACGCGTACCCGCACCCGCCTACCGATGACGTCGCACTCGTGGACGCTCATGGTGTACACCCACAGTGCCCGATGCACGGTCTCAGGGCCGGGGTCGATGTCGGCGTGCACGTAGGTGCCTGAAATAGCGCTCGCGCCAACATCTTCGATGACAACGATGCCGCCATCGGGTGCGATCATGGTCTCGCATAGCAGCGTGTTCGTTGTCGTTCGCACAGGAAGTTCCTCTTTCCACCGCCAACGTCTGGCAGCTGCATCCTCAGGTGGACTTCGATCCGAACTGAATCGGCCCGCCACATTCAGTGAAACGTTCTCGGCGGCATACGAAGTGCACCGCAGCACACACACCAGGCGATCAGTTGCCGCTCTTTAGGCGGCCGACCGATTGTTGTCGTCGCCCACGCGGCAGTGACGCGATGACTCAATCCACCCATGGATCGTCGATGAAGTATGGTCGCGGATCCTCGGAAACTCGCCGATCAGCAACCACCGGCTTCGATTTACGGATGGTAGCCATGACGGCGGCAACGAACAGCGTTGGTATTGAAACAAGACACCGAACAATCCACGGCATACGACGAAACATTAAGCACCCCTTGCGAAGTCCTCGGCTCAAGCCCCCCAGCGCGCCCGGCACTTCAACTGATATTTCCGAGAATTCCACGAACTTGACGTCGCGTCAACTCAGAGTGATGGATAGCTGTCGACACCGCAATGAGACTTTGAGCTAACACAGACACCTCTGGCCCAGCATGATCGCATACTTGGGGACTATTGCTGGTTCAGCGATGCAACTGCTGGCACCAACGGCCCCACTGCGCCACTGCTGGCGCCCGGAAGTTGCTCCTGCTCGACATCACGCGATGGCCGAATCGCCATGCGGGTAGTTGATGTTCGTATTCGCCACATTCAAGGTCCTCACCTTGCCCGTTTAGCCAGGGACGCCGGGTCACAGATGTGGATCACCCTGCCCTGCACGCGAATCCAACCGCGATCGACGAATGAAGCCAGAGCCTTGTTGGCGGATTCGCGGGTGGAACCGGCGAGCTGTGCAATTTCGGTCTGGTTGAGTTGATGGTCGATACGCAATGTCCCGTTGTCGGTTTCGCCGAATCGGTTGGCCAGGTCGAGCAATAGTTTGGCGAGGCGTCCGGCCACATCGTTGAATGCCTGATCACACAGAATGTTGTTGGTGCGGCGGAGACGGCGCGCGAGCACGCGGAGCATCTGCTCGGCAGCTTGGGGTTCCTGTCTCATCCACTCGCGCAGTGCGGGGCGAGTCATCACCGCGGCGCGCACCGCCGTGATTGTGGTGACGGTGCTGGCCCGTGGGCACGGATCGAGCAGTGCGAGTTCTCCGAAGATGTCGGCCGGCCCCAGGACGGCGATGAGGCCGGAGGAACGCTCAGCTGTGTGACCGACTTTCACTCTGCCGGCGGTGATGATGTAGAGCCGCTCTCCGACGTCTCCTGCGCGAAAGACGTTGTGCCTAGCAGGAAACGACACCCATTCAAGCTGCCTGACCGCTGCGGCCACAACGTCGGGGCTGAGGCCCTCGAAGATCCTGGCGCGTGTCAACGCCTCATTCATGCGACCCCGCCAAACCCGAAATCAGCGCGCCTGCCATCAGTACCCCCATAGCGCCCTCCCCATCGACACCTAACACCTAGGAATAGCACATGCCGGCATTCCTTAGGTGACATAGCCGGTTTGCTCGCATACTCCCGCTGAGCTACAGGTTGACGCATCGCTCCGCATATGCGAAAGTTCGCACTATTCAGTGAAAGACCATGCGAGCCGGGGGGCTTACGGCCGGTCTTCACGGGGGAGATTTGTGCGCGCTCGGCCGCGAAGGGCTGGTGCCGCCTTGCCGCGCGCCGCTCACGGCGTTCGCTGTATCAGCCGCTTCGTGCGTGCGGGCCCGGGTCCGCCGACTGCGACTGGTTTGGATCATCAATATTGGCCCGGGTGCAAAACCCTCACCGGCAGCCGACGCCTACGGCGTAAGACCGTCCCGGAGCACCTCAGCCGCGGCCACGCTGAGTTCAGGCCCGGCGGGCAGTCGGGCCAGCAGCGGCCACGGCGCCGGCTGCGGATCACCGTCGACCCCAAGATATTTCGCGGTCTCGGCGTCATGAATGCCGTATCGCACTCCCCGATCCCCCACTACATACAACGGACCGGTGACAGAGCTGCCGGTCACTCCGGTGGCATGCACGTACGCGTAGCGTCCAGGCGGGATCGCCACAGCATCGATATTGGGACCCTCACCATCGGCTTGCGCGAGCGCCACCTCACCTGGCGGCCAACTCGGTTTTCCCTGCAGGACAACGGTATCGGCGATGCCACCAGCAGCACTCCAGTGGGCGCACACCGGCACGTCGGCCGGCAGCGGCGCGCGGGCCTGCGCCGGGAAGGTCGATACCGCAAGGTCCTGGACGACGGGCATGGCCGTGATGGCCGACGGGGCCACGGTAGGCAGCTCGCCACCAGCCACGCCATGCGCGAACCGAATGACATCGGCCGCAACGTCTCCCACGCGCTGTAGCCCGTGCGCCAGTACGACGTGAAATTCCGCGGTGTCGGCCCGACTCACGCGCAGGACCTGCCCGACGATGAAACCGCCGGGCCCCTTGGCACCGAGGCCCGGAATGGCCGGCGCCGTGATCGGGGGCAGTTCCGGCAACAGGTCGAGGAAAGTCCTCGACACCTCACGAGGCGCGACGCCGTCGATGCGCAATGCCCGCACCACAGCCAAATCCCGCAGGTCGACCTCAGCGCGCTTGCCCTCGTACACCAGATACGTGGTGGCGCGGTGCTCGCCGGCAGCCGTCGCAAGAATGGGCCTGGCCCGCTCGAGCCCACCACCGTCCTGACCGGTCACCAGCACGGTCCTACCGCTGTCACAGACCATCCAGGACGTCGACGACAGAGAGCGCCCCAATTCAGCAGGTGCACCAGGGATTCCGATCAGCGGCCCCCGGGGTGCGGCGCGGATCGCATCAGCACTGACCGTTACCGGGTTGACCGCAGACCGCGCCACCAGCCGGGCTGACGCGAGGTTCAGCGCTGGATGCCACGTCGACCCGACCCGTACATACAGAGCGCCGGTATCCCGGACCATCGCGATTTGCGCATCACCGAGCCCACCGGACGGCGAGGCCATCGCAATGATCGCGCACACCGCCACCGCGGACAGCCCTGCGCCCCATCCCGTCGCATACGAAATCGATTGCGCACGAACAGGTTCGTCGACCATTGCGGTGTCACCACGCACCAAAGCGTGGATCAGTCGACGCGTTTGAAAGCGCCGGCCGCTGGCCTCCAGTCGTGCCGTGAGCCCCCTAGCCATGTCCAACCCCCGGCAAGCAGCCTAACCGCGGCCGGACAGGCGCCCCGACACCAAATGTCAGTCGACGTCGACCCAGTCCAGGGTCCGGCCGACGGCCTTCTGCCAGCCGGCGTAGCCGGTGGTGCGTTGCGTGTCATCCCAGGACGGCGCCCAGCGCTTGTCTTCCTGCCAGTTGGCGCGCAGCTCATCGGGATTCGACCAGAAGCCGACACCCAGTCCCGCCGCGTAGGCCGCGCCGAGCGCAGTGGTTTCGGCGACAACGGGTTTCACCACTTCGACGCCAAGCACGTCGGCCTGAATCTGCATGCACAGCTCGTTGGCGGTGATGCCGCCGTCGACCTTGAGCACGTCCAGTTTGACACCCGAGTCCGCGGCCATGGCGTCGACCACATCGCGGCTCTGGTAACAGATGGACTCCAGCGTGGCCCGGGCCAAGTGGGCGTTGGTATTGAATCGCGACAATCCCACGATGGCCCCGCGTGCATCCGAACGCCAGTACGGCGCAAAGAGTCCCGAGAACGCCGGCACGAAGTACACGCCGCCGTTGTCCTCAACCTGCCGGGCCAGCGTCTCACTGTCCGAGGCGCCAGCGATGATGCCCAGCTGATCCCGCAGCCACTGCACGGCCGATCCGGTGACCGCTATCGAACCCTCCAGCGCGTAAACGGGTTTCGCGTCGCCGAATCGGTAACAGACAGTGGTAAGCAGCCCATGCCCGGAGCGCACGATCTTCTCGCCCGTGTTCAGCAGCAGGAAATTACCTGTGCCGTAGGTGTTCTTGGCCTCGCCCGCCGACAGACAGACCTGGCCCACCATCGCGGCCTGCTGGTCCCCGAGGATGCCGGTGACCGGCACCGGAGCACCCAGCGGACCGTCAGCCGCGGTCAGCCCATAGGGCTCAGACACTGACGACGACGCGATGGTTGGCAGCATCTGACGCGGAATCCCGAAGAGCGACAACAGTTCGTCGTCCCAGTCGAGGGTCTCCAGGTTCATCAGCATGGTGCGGCTGGCATTGGTGACGTCGGTGACGTGCACGCCGCCGCGGGTACCGCCGGTCAGGTTCCACAGCACCCAGGTGTCGCAGGTGCCGAAGATCGCGTCACCGCGTTCGGCGGCTTCCCGAACCCCGTCGACGTTTTCCAGAATCCACTGAATCTTGCCGCCGGAGAAGTACGTCGCTGGCGGCAGTCCGGCCTTGCGGCGGATAACGTCGCCGTGGCCCTCGCGTTCGAGCGCCGACGCGATGCGGTCGGTGCGGGTGTCCTGCCAGACTATGGCGTGGTAGTAGGGACGGCCGGTGTGCTTGTTCCACACCATCGTCGTCTCACGCTGGTTGGTGATGCCGAGCGCAACGAGATCGGATGCCGCCAGCCGGGTCTTGTTCAGCGCGGTCTGCAGCACCGAGCCGGTCCGCTCCCAGATTTCGACGGGATTGTGCTCGACCCAGCCGGCGCGCGGCAGGATCTGCTCATGTTCGAGCTGGTGGCGGCCGACCTCACGACCGGAGTGATCGAAGATCATCGCCCGGGTGCTGGTGGTGCCCTGGTCGATGGCCGCTACGAATTCGGCCAATGGCCTTGTCCTTTCACTCAGACGTCCTTCCACTCAGACGTCCGTTCGCTCAGACGCTGCGTCAGCTGTCGGTCATCACGGTAGGAGACGCACGCCCGTCATGCGATGCATTGAGCCACGCCGCGTTGGTCGCGTCGGGCTCGGGACGTCAGCCCTCCTTGGCGCGACGTTCCCGATACGCCGCCACGTGCTGGCGGTTTCCGCAGTTGCCGGTGTCGCAGAAAATGCGGGATCGGTTGCGTGACAGGTCGATCAGCACTGCCGTGCAGTCCGGGGCCGCGCAGGTCTTGAGCCGGCGCAGTTCACCGGCCCGGATCAGGTCGGCGAATGCCATCGCCATCTCAGCACCCATCCGTTGGGCGAGCGGGTCGCGGTCGGAGGCCAGGTGCAGGTGCCATTCGGGATTCTCCGGGTGCCTGGTCAGCCACGGCGACGCCCGGGTGTCCGTGAGCATTGCGTTGACCTGCCCGACGACCGACTCCTCGTCGTCCGCAGCGGCCCAAATCCCCCCGACCCGGTGCCGCAGACCATGCACTGACGCCAACTCCGCGGCGTCGCGGTCGCGCCGCCCGGTCCAGCCGAAGTCGCTCAGATACTCGTCGAGCGCGGCCCGGTCGGCGAGTTGGTCGCCGTCGACTCGGTCGCTGTTGATCAGCACGCACGCCGCCCGCAGTGTGAGCTCCGTGTCATGACTGAAATTCATTTGACTCGTTACTCCCCAACTCCGTAGCGTCATGACCAATTCCCAGTTGACTCATTACACCATTGGAGGTGGCCGATGCCTGCGTCGAACGGAACACAGCAGGAGAGCCACTTCCGGACCGGCATGATCTTCGCCATCGCGTCGGCCTTCACCTTCGGCATGTCGGGTGCCTTGGGCAAGTCGCTGATCGAAGCGGGCTGGAGCCCCACGGCAGCTGTAGTCGCCCGGCTGGCCGGCGGCGCCTTGGTCATGGCCGTGGTGGCGACGATCCTGCGTCGGGGCTGGCTGCGCGAAGCACTGGACCACAAGGGGACGGTCATCGCGTACGGCGTCATCCCCATCTCGGGCGCCCAACTGTGCTTTTACAACTCCGTCACGTATCTGCCGGTCGGGGTCGCGTTGCTGCTCGAGTACGCCTCACCTCTGTTGGTGGTCGGCTGGGTCTGGACGACCACCCGCCGCCGCCCCAGCAACCTGACGCTGGCCGGAGTGGCCATCGCCGTCGCCGGCATCACCCTGGTGCTCGGCCTGATCGGCCCCGGCAGCACCGCCGGAACCCAGATCAACCCTGCCGGCATCGGCTGGGGAATGGGCGCGGCAATCTGCGCGGCCTGCTATTTCGTGATGTCCGACAAGGCCAGCGCCGACGGCACCGGCCTGCACTCCATCACCTTGGCCGCCGGTGGCCTGACGGTCGGCGCCGTGACGGTCGCGCTGCTGGGCGCCTCCGGTCTCATGCCGCTGACCTTCACCTCCCACGAGACCACGCTGGCCGGGGTGACGATGTCCTGGCTGGTACCCGTGATCGCCATGGCGATCATCCCCACCGCGATGGCGTACACCTTCGGCATCATGGGTATCGCCCGGCTGCAGCCCCGCTTTGCGTCACTGGTCGGGTTGTCCGAAGTGATGTTTGCTGTGCTGTCCGCGTGGGCATTGCTGGGTGAGGCCATCACCGGGATCCAATTGCTGGGCGGCGTCGTGGTGCTGGCGGGCCTCGCGCTTGCCCGGCAGGGTGACCGTGGCGAAGCCACCTGGCACGACGACTGGCCGGACAGTCCAGAGGGTTTGCCAGCAGGTCAATCAATTGGCCGTAGTTGAGCGCGATATGTGAAGATGGCCCGCGTGAGCCTGCTCAGCACGTCGGTCCGCGTGGCCGCTATCGCCGCCACCGTCATCTCGGGTTCTGCGCTGCTGCCAGCGGCACCCGCCATGGCCGACCCCTGCCCGAACATCGAGGTGGTCTTCGCCCGCGGCACGAATGACGACCCCGGAATGGGCCGTGTCGGTTCCGCACTGGTCGACGCGCTGCAGCCCCTGGTCGGCAATCGCACCATCGGCAGCTACGGCGTTGAATACCCGGCGTCATACGACTTCCTCACCGCGCAGGACGGCGCCACCGACGCCCAGAACCACATCGCCGCCATGGCGCAGCAGTGCCCCAGCACCAAGATCGTGCTCGGCGGTTACTCGCAGGGCGCCGCGGTGGTCGACATGCTGGCCGGCATCCCGCCGCTCGGCGACCGGATCGGTGAGGTCGGCTCGGCGCCGCCGATGCCCGGCGACCTCGCGAGCCGAGTGAGGGCGGCCGCGGTGTTCGGCAATCCCTCGGCCAAGTTCAGCCATCCGCTGGACTCGATGGGGCTGTTCGCCAACCGGTCGATCGACCAGTGCATCTGGGGCGACCCGATCTGCTCACGCGGCCGCAATCCGTTCGCGCACACGCACTACGAGTCGTCCGACTCCGTGCCGCAGGCCGCGCAGTTCATCGCCTCACACCTCTGAGCTTCACCGGGGCCACTCTGAAAACCCGGTTAGGATTCGGTGTGATCATCAGTGCCCTGCGCCGGGCCTTCGCCGGCGCCGCAACCACCGCAATCATCGCCGGCATCACCGTCCTGACGCCGCCGTCCCTGGGCGCCGTCGGCGTCGCCGCTGCCGCCAACTGCCCCGACATCGAGGTGACGTTCGCCCGCGGCACCACCGAAGCGCCTGGCTTGGGCAAGGTCGGCGGGGCGTTCGTCAACCAGCTGCGCAACAAGGTCGGCGGCCGGTCGGTAGGCTCCTACGCCGTCGTCTACCCCGCGTCGTACGACTTCCTGGCCGCCGCTGACGGCGCGAACGATGCCAGCGCCCACATCCAGTGGATGGCCGACAACTGCCCGGGCACCAGGCAGGTGCTCGGCGGTTACTCGCAGGGCGCGGCCGTGATGGATGTCATCGGTGCCATTCCGGTCCCGGGCGTCGGCTTCAACAACCCGCTGCCCCCAGAGGCTGCCGGTCACGTCGCGGCCATCGCGGTGTTCGGCAACCCGTCCGCCAAGCTGGGCCTGCCGTTGACCGCCAGCCCGGTGTGGGGCGGCAAGGTCATCGACCTGTGCACCCCGGGTGACCCGATCTGCCAGACCGACGGGCAGATCGTGGATGCGCACAAGAACTATGCGGGTGGGCCGACCAACGATGCGGCCAACTTCGTCGCCGGATTGTTGTAAGGCTGGCATCTTTTCTCGACGAGACCGTCAATTCGTCGGGATACCATCGGTTTTGTGATTGGCCGCCGTATGTTCGCCGTGCCGACCACCATTCTGACTGTGGCGCTTGCTCCAATGTCCGTGGCACTCACGGACATTGGAGTGGCGCACGCCGCCGCCAATTGCGCTCCGGCAGAAGTGGTTTTCGCCCGCGGCCGGATGGAGCCGCCCGGTCCCGGACAGGTTGGCGCCGCGTTCGTCAATGCGCTACGCCAGCTTCGCGGCCCGAATATCGCCCTCTACGCGGTCAATTACCCGGCGGATACCCAGGTCGACGTCGGCGCCAACGACATGAGCCGGCGCGTGCAATGGCTGGCCCGCAACTGCCCGGCCACCAAGATCGTGCTGGGCGGATACTCGTTGGGCGCCGCCGCCACCGATCTGGTTCTGGCGGTACCCATTTCGGCATTCACCTTCAACGCCCCGCTACCGAAAGGCACCGACCAGCACATCGCGGCGGTGGCACTGTTCGGCAATGGCGCCAACTGGGCGGCGCCGATCACGGCCTTGAGCCCGACGTACCAGAACCGCACCATCGACCTGTGCCACTCCGATGATCCGATCTGTAATCCGAGCAGCCCGTACAAATGGCGATCCGAGTGGCAGGACCACCTCGCGCCGGGATACATCAATTCCGGCATGGTGAATCAGGCCGCGAAGTTCGTCGCGGCCCGGCTTTGATTCGGACCGCTAGAATCCGGGAATGGCCCCTAGCTCCGTCATGACGTCCGTTCGGTATGCCGTCGCTACGGCAAGCGCGGCAGCGTCCGTCGCCACCGGGCTGTTGGTAGCGACCGCCGCGGCCCCTTCGAGCTTCCTCGGTGTCGCCGCGGCGGCCCCGTGCCCGCAGGTGGAAGTAGTCTTCGCACGCGGTCGCAATGAACAGCCGGGCGTCGGCCGGGTGGGCACGGCGTTCGTTGATGCGTTGCGCGCCAAAACACCTCAGAACGTCGGAGTTTATGCGGTGAACTACCCGGCCAATATCGAAATCCCGCAGGGCGCCAACGACATCAGCTCGCACATTCAATACATGGCGGCCAATTGCCCCAACACCAGACTGGTGATCGGTGGGTACTCGTTGGGTGCGGCGTCCGCAACCATGGCATTGTCGTCGAACGACAGGGGATTCGGGTTCGACAAGCCACTGCCGCCCGGGATGGACTCCCACATCGCCGCGGTAGCGCTGTTCGGCAATGTGACCCACCGCATGGGCGGCGGCAACATCAGCCCGATCTATCAGGATCGGACCATCGACCAATGCAATGGCACTGACCCCGTCTGCATGGACGGACTTCCGCAGATCAGCGAACTGCAAGCCGATTGGCAAAACCACCTGCAGGACGGCTACATCGGGTCCGGCATGGTCGACCAGGCCGCAGACTTCGTCGCCGGCAGATTGGCACCGGCGCCGGCCCCCTAGGTTCGCGCTCGGCGTGTCGGCTCTCTTGCAGCACTTGCGATTTGGAGCTGTCATCATCGGTTGACAATGTCCGTCTTTGCGACAGGTCCCAGCTCGCACCCGTGCAGCACTGCCCCGCCGTATCGACCGCGTAGCAGTCAACGCGTACGCGCGGTCAACTTAGAGAGTGCGTAAATCCCGGGTGACGGAAATCCGCGCGGCGAGCTCAGCGTCCGGCGGGTAGTCCACTTTCACCAGGGTCAGCCCGCGCGCCGGGGCCGCGGTGTACTCACTGGACCGGCTGTCGGCTGTCAAAAGGCCTGCGATCCAACCGGGTTCACGACGGCCCGCCCCCACCGCGAGCAATGCACCGACCAGTGAGCGCACCATGTTCCAGCAGAACGCGTCGGCCGTCACGTAGGCGGTGACCAGATCCCCCGAGCGCTGCCACTCCAGCCGCTGCAGGTCCCGGATGGTCGTCGCACCCTCGCGGAATCGGCAGAACGCAGCAAAATCCTGCAGCCCCAACAACTCCTGCGACGCCGCCGTCATCGCATCCAGATCCAGCGGCCGCGACCACGGGGTGACGAAGCGGGCCTGTTGCGGCTCGACCCCGGATGGGGCCAAGGACAGCCGGTATTCGTAGTGGCGGCGCAGCGCCGAGAACCGGGCATCGAAACCTGGAGCGGCACGGACGATGTCCCGCACGCGGACGTCGGCGGGCAGGAACCGGGCCAGGCGCCGGACCAACGGCAGAAACTCAGGGTCGCCGGGTCGCGGAGTGCGCGGGTAGGCGAAACCCAGTGCGGCGCTGGGCACATCGACGTGCGCGACCTGTCCGGTGGCATGCACGCCGGTATCGGTGCGCCCGGCAGTCACCAACCGCACCGGCTCACGGAACACCGTCGACAGCGTCTCCTCGATGACACCGGCGACCGTGCGCTGCCCGACCTGCGGTGCCCAACCGGCGAAGTCAGTGCCGTCGTACGAAATATCCAGCCGCAAACGAACATGCCCGCCACCTGATTCGGTGGCGGGCATGTCGTTCACAGCGTGATTAGGACTTGGCCTCATCCTCGGTCGCCTCAGCCTCGACCTCAGCGGTCTGGGCGTCGGCGATGCCCTCGTCAGCAGCCTCAACCTCAGCCACCGAGGTCTCTTCCTCAGCAGGAGCCTCAGCCTCGGCAGCCTTCGCCTGAGCGGCGGCGGCACGACGAGCGCGGTCTGCCTCGGAGACGACGGTCTTCTCGCGAACCAGCTCGATCACGGCCATGGGGGCGTTGTCGCCCTTGCGGTTCTCGACCTTGATGATGCGGGTGTAGCCACCATCGCGGTCTGCGAAGTGCGGCGCGATCTCGGCGAACAGGGTGTGCACGACGTCCTTGTCGCGGATCTTCTTCATCACCTCGCGCCGGTTGTGCAGCGCGCCCTTCTTGGCGTGGGTGATGAGCTTCTCGGCGTACGGACGCAACGCCCGGGCCTTGGCATCAGTGGTCTTGATGCGGCCGTGCTCGAACAGCGAGGTGGCCAGGTTGGCCAGGAGCGCCGCCTGGTGGGACGACGAGCCGCCGAGGCGGGCACCCTTTGTGGGCTTGGGCATTGCACTATCTCCTAATTGGGGCCGGCCCCCGTATCAGGTAGGGCCGGGACGGTAATTCTCTTTAGAGCTGCTCGGTCTCGGCGTAGTCCTGGTCAGCGTCCAGGTCGTAGCTGGCGTCGCTGTTCCAGGTGCCAGTGGCCACGTCGTAGCCGGCAACCTGCGACGGGTCGAACGTGGCCGGGCTGTCCTTGAGGGACAGACCGAGCTGGTGCAGCTTGATCTTGACCTCGTCGATGGACTTCTGGCCGAAGTTACGGATGTCCAGCAGGTCCGACTCGGTGCGCGAGACCAGCTCGCCGACGGTGTGCACGCCCTCGCGCTTGAGGCAGTTGTACGACCGCACGGTCAGCTCCAGGTCGTCGATCGGCAGCGCGAACGAGGCGATGTGGTCTGCCTCGGCCGGCGACGGGCCGATCTCGATGCCCTCGGCCTCGACGTTGAGCTCCCGGGCCAGACCGAACAGCTCGACCAGCGTCTTGCCGGCCGAAGCCAGGGCGTCGCGCGGGGCGATCGAGTTCTTGGTCTCGACATCCAGGATCAGCTTGTCGAAGTCGGTGCGCTGCTCGACGCGGGTGGCCTCCACCTTGTAGGTGACCTTCAGCACCGGCGAGTAGATGGAGTCGACCGGAATCCGGCCGATCTCCGCACCCGAAGCCTTGTTCTGCACGGCGGGCACGTAACCGCGGCCGCGCTCGACGACGAGCTCGACCTCCAGCTTGCCCTTGTCGTTGAGGGTGGCGATGTGCATGTCCGGGTTGTGCACCGTCACACCGGCCGGGGGCACGATGTCACCGGCGGTGACGGCGCCCGGGCCCTGCTTGCGCAGGTACATGGTGACCGGCTCGTCTTCTTCCGAAGACACGACCAGGCCCTTGAGGTTCAGGATGATGTCGGTGACGTCTTCCTTGACCCCGGGGACGGTGGTGAACTCGTGCAGCACACCATCGATGCGGATGCTGGTGACCGCTGCGCCCGGGATGGACGACAGCAGCGTGCGCCGCAGCGAGTTGCCCAGCGTGTAACCGAAGCCCGGCTCCAGCGGTTCGATGGTGAACCGGGACCGGTTTTCGGCCAGCACGTCCTCGGACAGTGTGGGTCGCTGAGAGATCAGCATTTTCTATCTCCTTCTCGGCACCCGCTATTTGATGCCGGTTTGGGCGGTCCCGACCGGCCCAGGATTAGGCCAGTCGGGCATCCATCAAAACTACTTCGAGTAGAACTCGACGATCAGCTGCTCGGTGAGCGGCACGACGATCTGGGCACGCTCGGGCAGCTGGTGCACGAGGACGCGCTGACGCTCGCCGACAACCTGCAGCCACGACGGCACCGGACGATCACCGGCGACCTCGCGAGAGATCTGGAACGGCAGGGTGTTCAGCGACTTGCCCTTGATGTCGATGATGTCGTACTGCGACACCCGGTAGCTCGGGACGTTGACCTTCACACCGTTGACGGTGAAGTGGCCGTGGCTGACGAGCTGACGGGCCATGCGGCGGGTACGGGCCAGGCCGGCGCGGTACACGACGTTGTCCAGACGGCTTTCGAGGATCTGCAGCAGGTTCTCACCAGTCTTGCCAGCCTTGCGGTTGGCTTCCTCGTAGTACTTGCGGAACTGCTTCTCCATGACGCCGTAGGTGAAGCGAGCCTTCTGCTTCTCCTGCAGCTGGGTGCGGTATTCGCTCTCCTTGATCCGCGCGCGGCCGTGCTGGCCTGGCGGGTAGGGGCGCTTTTCGAACGACTGATCCCCACCGACGAGGTCGACGCCGAGACGGCGCGACTTGCGGGTGGCGGGTCCGGTATAACGAGCCATTTTTCAGATCCTCCCTAGACCCGGCGCCGCTTGGGCGGACGGCAGCCATTGTGCGGCTGCGGAGTAACGTCGGAAATCGCGCCAACCTCAAGGCCGGCGGCCTGCAGCGAACGGATCGCGGTCTCGCGGCCCGAACCCGGGCCCTTCACGAAGACGTCGACCTTCTTGACACCGTGCTCCTGCGCCTTGCGGGCAGCGTTCTCGGCGGCGAGCTGCGCGGCGAACGGGGTGCTCTTGCGAGAACCCTTGAAGCCGACGTGACCCGACGAGGCCCAGGCAATGACGTTGCCCTGGGGATCGGTGATCGAGACGATGGTGTTGTTGAACGTGCTCTTGATGTGAGCGGCGCCGTGCGGGACGTTCTTCTTTTCCCGGCGACGAGTGGGCTTGCCGCGCTTTGAGGCAGCGCCGGCTTTCTTGGTGGGTGCCATTTACTTACCTGGCCTTCTTCTTGCCGGCGATGGTGCGCTTCGGGCCCTTACGGGTACGCGCGTTGGTCTTGGTGCGCTGGCCACGCACGGGCAGGCCACGACGGTGGCGCAGGCCCTGGTAGCAACCGATCTCGATCTTGCGACGGATGTCGGCCTGCACCTCGCGGCGCAGGTCACCCTCGACCTTGAGGTTGCCTTCGATGTAGTCGCGCAGCTGGGTCACCTGGTCGTCGGTGAGGTCCTTGGTGCGCAGGTCCCGGTCGATGCTGGTAGCGGCCAGGATTTCCTGGCTGCGGGTACGGCCGATGCCGTAGATGTAGGTCAGCGCGATCTCCATGCGCTTGTCGCGCGGGAGATCAACGCCCATGAGGCGTGCCATCAGGCAGTGTTCCTTTTCGTTGCGGAGGTCTGATCCCAGTCCGTTCCCCGTCTTATCGGGGTCCGGCCTCCGTGCCGGACGTGGTTGAGCGGCCAATCCGCTCAGTGGTACTGGGAGGTCTGCATTCAGTTATGGGTTGGTGACTCAGTCAGACTGAGTTAGCCCTGCCGCTGCTTGTGCCGCGGATCAGAGCAGATCACCATGACCCGGCCGTGGCGGCGGATCACCCTGCACTTGTCGCAGATCGGCTTGACGCTCGGGTTCACCTTCACGACTTAGCGATCCTTTTCTCTGTTCTGAATTGGTGGTGCTGTGGGCGTATTACTTGTATCGGTACACGATGCGGCCACGGGACAGGTCGTACGGAGACAGCTCCACTACGACACGGTCCTCAGGCAGGATGCGGATGTAGTGCTGCCGCATCTTGCCGCTGATATGGGCGAGCACCTTGTGACCGTTCTCCAGCTCAATGCGGAACATCGCATTGGGCAGGGGCTCGATCACGCGACCCTCGACCTCGATGGCGCCGTCTTTCTTGGCCATGCTTCTTGGTATTCCTCTGGTTCTTCGGTTTCGTATCTCATACGCCCGCGCTTGGCGCAGAGCCCACCCCGGCTACAAAAACGCGGACTTTATGCCAGGAAATTCCGGGGAACTTCAGAACAGAGCACGCAAAGAGCCGGCGCAGAAGCTGCACCGTTGGTCCACGATACCCGCTCGGGCCCCCGGTACCCAAATCGGCGAAGCGCCCCGCCCAACCCCGGGCGGGCGCACCGTCTTCGCAAGTCAGGGCGCATAATGGGCAGCGATGACTGGACCTGCCTCCCCGGCCCGCAATCCGGTGATTCTCACCGTCGATGATGATCCGGCAGTATCCCGGGCGGTTGCCCGTGACCTGCGCAAACACTACGGCGAGCGCTATCGAATCGTACGCGCCGAATCCGGACAGGACGCGCTGGTCGCCCTGAATGAACTTCAGCTACGGGGTGACACCGTGGCGATGTTCATCGCGGACTACCAGATGCCGGAGATGAACGGCATCGACTTCCTGGAACTGGCCATGGACGTGTTTCCGCTGGCCCGGCGGGTGCTGCTGACCGCTTACGCCGACACGCACGCCGCGATCAACGCGATCAACCTCGTTGACCTGGACCACTACCTGCTCAAGCCGTGGGACCCGCCCGAGGAGAAGCTGTACCCCATCATCGACGGCCTCTTGGAGGCCTGGCATGAGGTCGGCGACCGCGCCGTCCCGCACACAAAGGTGATCGGTCACCGGTGGAATCCCCGGTCGTGGGAAGTTCGCCAGTTCCTGGCCCGCAACCAGCACTACTACCGCGCGTATTCGTCGGACGAGCCCAAGGGCAGGCAGCTGCTGACTGCGGCCGGGCTGGACGGCCTGGAGTTGCCCGTCGTCATCTCCGAGGGCGGGCAGACACTGGTCCAGCCGACCGACGTGCAGCTGGCCGAGATGCTGGGCCTGGCCACCACCCCGTCGCTGGAGATGTACGACCTGGCCGTCATCGGCGGTGGCCCCGCCGGCCTGGCGGCCGCGGTGTACGGCGCGTCCGAGGGTCTGCGCACTGTTTTGATCGAGCGCACCACCACCGGCGGCCAAGCCGGTCGCAGCTCGCGGATCGAGAACTACCTGGGCTTCGAGACCGGCATTTCGGGAGCCGAGCTGACCACGTCGGCCCGGCGGCAGGCCGAGCGGTTCGCTGCCGAGGTGATCACCACTCGTGAGGTGGTCGGGCTGGACGTCAGCGCGTTGGCCAGCAAGACGTTGACCTTCGACGACGGGCAGAGCATCACCGCCCGATCCGTCATCTTGGCCACCGGCGTCGACTATCGGCACCTGCAGGTCAAGGGCTGTTGGGACAACCCCGACGACGTCGGCAACAGCTTCGTCGGCAACGGCGTGTTCTACGGCGCGTCCGTCTCCCAGGCCTCCGAATGTGCTGGCGAGGACGTCTACATCGTCGGCGGCGCGAACTCGGCGGGCCAGGCTGCCATGTTCATGTCGCAGCAGGCCAAATCGGTGACCCTGCTGGTACGCGGGCCGTCGCTCGAGGCGTCGATGTCGTACTACCTGATCCAGCAGATCGAGAACACGCCCAACATCAGCGTCCGCACCTGCACTGAGGTCGTCGACACCTGCGGCGAGGACGGGCACCTGACCGCCTTGGTGGTGGTGGACAACAAGAGCGGCGTGCGCGAGAAGGTCGACTGTTCACGGTTGTGCTGTTTCATCGGCGCGACGCCGCGCACCCAGTGGCTCGAGGACGCCGGAATCGCGCGTGACGACCACGGCTTCATCCTGACCGGCCCGGACCTCAAGGACGTGTGCGGCTGGAATCTGGACCGGCCGCCGCACCACTTGGAAACAAGTGTGCCGGGAATTTTTGTTGCAGGTGATGTCCGCGCTGAATCGGCCAAACGGGTCGCGGCCGCGGTCGGCGAAGGCTCGATGGCGGTGATGCTGGTGCATCGCTATCTCGCAGAGACATAGGACATAGAAGGAGACCGGTATGGGCGAGACGTGTGCGCGTGGTGAACTGCGGACCCTGTTCCTGTTCGAGGCGTTGACCGACGAGCAGCTGGATACGTTGTGCGCTAACGGACACATCGCCACCTTCGAACCAGGCCCGGTGTGCACCGAGGGCGAGCCGGCGACCTGTTTCTACGTGATGCTCGAAGGCGAGCTGGTGATGACGCAGAAGTCGGGCGGCATCGACATCGAGACCAACCGCACGTCCATGCGCGGCGTGTACTGCGGCGCCTGGTCGGCCTACATCCCCGACGAGCAGCCGGTGTACGAGGCGTCGGTGCGCGTGACCCGGACGTCCCGGTTCTTCGTGCTGGACGCCGAGGCGTACGCGAACTTCATGCGGACCGAGTTCCCCATGGCCGTGCACCTCCTGGAGGGCCACAAGGTCGGTGGCATGCGGCGCCGCCAGATCGTCGGCCAGCGGGAGAAACTGCTTGCCCTGGGCCAACTTTCGGCCGGCCTGACCCACCAATTGAACAACCCTGCAGCGGCGACTGCACGCGCGGTGGCCGACCTGCACGAGCGCATCGGCAAGATGCGGCACAAACTGGCCATGCTGGCCGACGGCAAGCTCTCACACGAGTCGCTGCGGCTCCTGGTCAGCATTCAAGAAGGCATCCCCGAGCAAGTTGCCAAGGCCCGGGGCCAGGAGCTGACCGCGCTGGAGGCCTCCGACCGCGAAGACCTGGTTGGCGAGTGGCTCGAAGACCACGGCGTCACCAGCGCTTGGGATTACGCGCCGACGTTCGTCGAAGCCGGCCTCGATATCGACTGGCTGGAACGGCTTTGGACCCTGGTCGGTGACGGCGATTCGCCCGAAACCCTGCAGGGGGCGGTGGGCTGGCTGAAGTACACCATCGACACCGAGCTGCTGATGTGCGAGATCGCCGAAGCGAGCAAACGGATTTCGACGCTGCTGGCCGGCGCCAAGCAGTACTCGCAGATGGACCGGGCGCCGTACCAGAACGCCAACGTGCACGAGCTGCTGCGCAGCACGCTGATGATGTTCGGAGACCGCATCGGCAAAGACGGCACCACCTGCGTGAAGGTGGTCAAGGAATACGACCCCATACTGCCCGAATTGCAGTGCTACCCAGCTGATCTCAATCAGGTGTGGACCAACATCATCGACAACGCACTGCAGGCCATGAAGGGCTGCGGCGTGCTGACCATCCGCACCAAGCGCGTCGACGCGAACAACGTGCGGATCGAGATCAACGACAACGGGCCGGGCATTCCGGACGACGTCATCGAGCGCATCTTCACGCCGTTCTTCACCACGAAACCATTCGGTGAGGGCACCGGCCTCGGGCTGGATCTGGCGTGGCGGATCGTCTGCGAAAAACACCACGGCAACCTGTATGTCGAGTCCAAACCCGGCGACACCACGTTCATCGTCACGCTGCCGGTACACGCACCGCAGCCCAACGAGGTACCGGCCTGAGTTCGGCCGGAATAGCGAGCGCCGTCACCAGGTTGCCGCAGGGGTGACCAAACCAGACCTTGGGCGCTACGGCGTATTCGGGCGCGGCGCGACGCCGCAACAGGCAGCAGAAATCGAGGCGCTGGGTTACGGCGCCATCTGGGTCGGTGGTTCGCCGCCCGCCGAACTGGACTGGGTCGAGCCGCTGCTGGCGGCGACGGACAGGCTGAAGGTCGCGACCGGCATCGTCAACATCTGGACGGCGGCGGCCGGGCCGGTGGCCGAGTCGTTCCACCGGATCAACAACGCCTATCCAGGCCGGTTCTTGCTGGGCATCGGCGTCGGCCACCGGGAAATCATCACCGAGTACAAGAAACCGATCGATGCGCTGAGCGAATACCTCGACAAGCTCGATGAATATGGCGTGCCCAAGGAACACCGGGTGGTGGCCGCGCTCGGCCCAAAGGTGCTGGGGCTCTCGGCCCAGCGCAGCGCCGGCGCGCACCCGTACCTGACCACGCCGGAACACACCGCGCAGGCCCGCAAGCTGATTGGGCCGGACGCGTTCCTGGCCCCCGAGCACAAGGCGATTCTGACCATCGATGCGGACAAGGCTCGGGCGGTGGGCCGCAAGGCTCTTGAGCTTTACCTCAATCTGAATAATTACCTCAGCAGCTGGAAGCGGTTGGGGTTCACTGACTCTGACGTCGCCAAGCCCGGCAGCGACCGTCTCGTCGACGCCGTGGTCGCCTACGGCACCGTCGACGCGATCGCCGCCCGGCTGCGGCAGCACCTCGACGCCGGGGCCGACCACGTGCCGGTTCAGGTGCTGACGTCGCCCGAGAAATTGGTACCCGCACTGACCGAACTCGCCGGCCCGCTGGGCCTGCGGTAACTGGAGGAATCACGCATGAGCCAGCTGAACCTGGGCCGTTTCGGAGTGTGGACGTTGGGCGCCCCGAAGCCCGAACAGGCCGCTGAGATCGAGAAGCTTGGTTACGACGCGGTGTGGGCGGGAGGCTCCCCCGCCGGCGACCTGGCGTTCGTCGAGCCGATCCTGGCGGCCACCGAGAAGCTGCAGATTGCCACCGGCATCGTCAACGTGTGGACGGCGCCGGCGGCGCAGGTTGCCGAGTCGTACCACCGCATCGAGGCCGCGTATCCGGGACGGTTCGTGTTGGGCGTCGGCATCGGTCATCCCGAACACACCAAGGAATACCGCAAGCCGTACGACGTCCTCGTCGAATACCTCGACGAGCTCGACGCCGCCGGCGTGCCGGTGGCCCGCCGCGTGGTGGCGGCGCTGGGTCCGAAGGTTCTCCGGCTGGCAGCAGACCGCAGCGCGGGCGCGCACCCGTACCTGACCACGCCCGAACACACCGCCGAGGCGCGCCAGCTGATCGGGCCGGACGCGTTCCTGGCGCCCGAGCACAAGGTGGTACTGACCGACGGTTCGGCCGCAGCGGCTGAAGAGGCTCGGGCAGTGGGCCGGCAGACCGTCGACTTCTACCTGAGTCTCAGTAACTACCTGAACAATTGGCGCCGGCTCGGCTTCTCCGAGGACGACATCGCCAAGCCGGGTAGCGACGCGCTGATCGACGCTGTAGTCGCGCATGGCAGGCCCGACGCTATTGCCGCGCGGCTGACCGAGCATCTCGACGCCGGAGCCGACCACGTGACCATCCAGGTGCTGGGCGGCTGGGACAAACTGCTGCCCACACTGACGGCGCTGGCGGGGCCGCTGGGTCTGAAGGGGTAGCCACTCCCTCAGTGCTTGTCGTCTTGGCGGTCGTGACGGTGCCAGTTCCAGTGCGGCCAATCGCGGTGCTGGGTGGGCGTCACGGGCGCGACGACGGGCGGCGTAGCAGTGGCCGGCGTGGGTGCGGCACTCTTCGGTGCGACGACGACCGGGATCGTGACCTCAGTGGCGGCCGCTGGGACAACAGTGCGGCTGACGGACGGCGTCGCAGCGGGAGCCGGTGCGACGTAGGGAGCTGATTCGGTGCGGTCGGCGACAGCCACCGGTGTCGACGGAGAGTCGTTGCCGCCGAGCACCATCGCGCCCACCGCCGCACCGACGGTGACCACGCCGAAAAGCAGCGCGACCAACGCCGCCCGGCGGGGCCGCCGCGTCGTCGTGGCGATCGCTGGAGCCACGGGTTGAGGCTCACCGACGGCTTCCTCCACGACTGACTCTGACCAGGCAAGGGCACCGACTGACAGGGTCGGTGCCGCTGGGGCCGGTCCGGTCACGGCATCAGCGGTGAACACCAAGTTCGGCAAGGTGGCGGTCAAGGTGGTGGACATGGCGTCCTCCTGTGTCGTGCTCGCCGCCCGGAGTGGGCCGCTCTTACTGATAGGAGCGGCGACACCCCGGTATCGGGACAACTTTTCGGAGAGCTTTTTCAGGCTCGGGCAACGCTAGAAGATCACCGGCGGCTGCGTCGTCGTCACCGGTGCCGGCTCGACCGGACCCACTGGGACTGGCGGCCGCGGCCGCGGTGGCCGGGGCGGCGGCACCGGCGTCCCGCTTGGTGGCGGGGGCTGCTCGGTGACGATGGGCGGCGTCTCGCGGGTAGGCGGGGGTTCTTCAGTGACGGTCGGCCGATGGTGCCGCGGCGGTAGGAACGGCGGTGGCGGTGGCGGCAAGGGGGACACGCTTGGCGGCACCGACGGTTGCGATGGCGGCACCGGTTGCGTCGGCGTCTGCACCGGACGCGGCGCGGTCCTGATGGGCCCCGTCGCGACACCTGTTTGCGTGGGAAGCTGCGGCGGCAGATTGGGCGACGGTTCCGAGCTGGGCGCCCGACTGGACGGCGCCGGGCCACTCACCCCGATGGGGCTGACCGGGGCATTGGTTTCCTGCTGCCACGCGATGGCCACTCCCACAGCGATCAGCGGAATTCCGATCAGCAGCGACATGACCAGCACCACGCGACGGACCGGCTGGACCTCAACGGGACCGTCCTCGCCGTCGCCCGCCTCGCCGCTGTCGGCCGCGGCGATCCCGAACGACTCGGTGGCCGCACTCGGCGCTGACGATTGCGCCTGCGTGGGCGCGGTACTCAGGTTCGTCGTGGCAGACGTCAGCTGAACCCGCCCCAGCGTGCGGTCACGGAGCCAGGCCGGTGCGGGGATGAACAGCGGCGTGCCACCGAGCAGCGCGACAGGGTTCACGAGCCGCCGACGATCCTGCTCGCAGGTGCCGCAGGATTCGATATGACGGGCGATGCGCTTGCGCATCAGGATGGTGAACGTGCCGTCCCACCCCGCCAGAATCGCCGCCAGCTCAGCACAACTGTTGCCACCGGCTTGGCCGCGGCGGGCGACCAGGAGTGCGCCGAGGGAGCGTTCCATGGTGTCGCGGAGCCGCTGCATGATCTTGTTGGCACTGGCGGCGCTGACGCCGAGGGCTTCGGCGAGTTCGGGGCCCTCGAGGCCGTGCCGATAACCCAACTCGAGTACCTCGCGGTCGCGGTCAGACAGCCCGCCGGCCGCCTCAGCGACGAGTTTGGCCAGCTCGTTGCGGGCCGCCATGGTGTCCGGTCCGGCGTCACCGGAGGCTTCGTCGGGTAGTTCGTCGGACGGTTCTTCGCGCCGACGTTGGCGGATACGCCGCAGTGCTTCGTTCCGGGCGATCGCATACAGCCAGGAGCGCAGCTTGTCAGGTTCCCGCAATTTGTCCAAAGCTGTTGCCGCGGTACAGAACGCGTCTTGAACGCAGTCGGCGGCGGCGTCGCGGTCTCGGAGCATCCCCACGCAGTAGTCGTGCAGCCGGTCTGCGTAGCGGTCGTAGATGCCGGCGAACGCCGCGCGGTCACCTGCGAGCGTGGCGCCGACCAAGTCGGCGTCACTGACGATGTCCCAATCTGGCACTGCGGTCATGAGACGGACTCCCATACCGATCGATTGCCGGTATTCCGTGATGGTAGTCCGGCTGAGGCAAGGTGATTCGGTGAAATTGATGTGCATCGGCGGTGGCGAATTCGAGGGTTCGAAGATCTGAACGAGAGCGGCCCGGACCCGGTTCAACGCCGGGCCCGGCTGCGCTTCGGTTGGATGCCCGCGACCGGTCAGTGGTGATCGTGATCGTGGTCGTGCCAGTGGTGGTCCCAGTCGGGGAAGTAGAAGTGGCAGTGATCCCAGTCCCACCACGACCACGAGCAGTAGTCATAGTCGTAGTCGAAGTGTTGCGGCGCCGGGACGGGCAGCGGCTGGGCCTGCGCAGTCCCCGCCGTCAGCCCCATGCCTGCCAGCGCCATGGTGCCGGACAACAGTGCCGCCGCCGCGGCCCGCTTCGCGAAAGACTGCCGCTTGGTCGGTGTGGTGTTGGTGCTCATTGCGTGCTCCTTGTGTGGTGGTGCAGCCGCCCCGTGCGGGCTCTGTCATAGGTAGGAGCGCGACCCCTCGCAGCTTCGGACACTTTTTTCAAAAGATTTTTCGGGGTCATCGCTGACCCCGCGGCGTCGCCGAATGCGGCGGGGCCGCGACGGTGCCGTCAGCGCGCCCAGCAAGCCGGATCCGCCGTCTCACCGCACACTCGTGATGCGCCACAGACGGCCCACGTCCTCGCAACAACGTTGCACGACAAGATAATTCAGGGCAGCGTACCCAGGGCCTTGCCAAGCCCCAAACAGATTACTAGGATATGCAAGTATCTCGGCGCACCGAGCTGAGAACCCGAACTCTGCATACCTTTGGACGGACGTCATGACGACCCAGATTCCACACTTCATCAACGGCCAGCGCGCCACCGGCGAGTCCACCCGCACCGCCGACGTGCTCAACCCCAGCACCGGCCAGACCCAGGCCCAGGTGCTGCTGGCCTCGGCCGCCGACGTCGATACCGCTGTCGCGGGTGCCGTTGCCGCCCAACGGGAATGGGCCGCCTGGAACCCGCAGCGCCGGGCTCGCGTGCTTATGAAGTTCATCGATCTGGTCAACCAGAACAAGGATGAGCTGGGCCGTCTGCTGTCGCTGGAACACGGCAAAACCTTCGAAGACTCGCTCGGTGACATCCAGCGCGGTATCGAGGTCATCGAGTTCGCCGTCGGCATCCCGCACCTGATGAAGGGCGAGTTCACCGAGAGCGCCGGCACCGGCATCGACGTGTACTCGATGCGTCAGCCGCTCGGCGTCGTCGCCGGCATCACCCCGTTCAACTTCCCTGCGATGATCCCGCTGTGGAAGGCCGGACCGGCGCTGGCCTGCGGCAACGCCATCATCATCAAGCCGTCCGAGCGCGACCCCTCGGTGCCGCTGCGGCTCGCTGAGCTGTTCATCGAGGCCGGTCTGCCGGCGGGCGTCCTGCAGGTCGTCAATGGAGACAAGGAAGCCGTCGACGCCATCCTGCAGCACCCCGACATCAAAGCGGTCGGCTTCGTCGGCAGCACCGACATCGCGCAGTACATCTACACGAACGCAGCCGCCAACGGTAAGCGGGCACAGTGCTTCGGTGGCGCCAAGAACCACATGATCGTGATGCCCGACGCCGACCTGGACCAGGCCGTCGACGCGCTGATCGGCGCGGGCTACGGCAGCGCCGGCGAGCGCTGCATGGCCATCAGCGTCGCGGTTCCCGTCGGCGAAGAAACCGCAAACCGGTTGCGCAACAAGCTCGTTGAGCGCGTCAACCAGCTGCGCGTGGGACACAGCCTGGACCCGAAGGCCGACTACGGCCCACTGGTCACCGGCGCCGCGCTGGAGCGGGTGCGGGGCTACATCGGCCAGGGCGTCGACGCGGGTGCCGAACTGGTGGTCGACGGTCGGGAACGCGCCAGCGATGACCTGACCTTCGATGACGCTGACCTGTCCGGCGGATATTTCATGGGCCCCACCCTGTTCGACCACGTCACCCCCGACATGTCGATCTACACCGACGAAATCTTCGGCCCGGTCCTGGTCATCGTCCGCGCCCACGATTACGAAGAGGCGCTGCGCCTGCCATCCGAGCACGAGTACGGCAACGGCGTCGCGGTATTCACCCGCGACGGCGACACTGCCCGCGACTTCGTGTCGCGCGTGCAGGTCGGCATGGTCGGCGTCAACGTGCCGATCCCAGTTCCGGTGTCCTACCACAGCTTTGGTGGTTGGAAGCGATCCGGCTTCGGTGACCTCAACCAGTACGGAACGGCCTCGATCCAGTTTTACACCAAGGTCAAGACCGTCACCGAGCGCTGGCCGTCGGGCATCAAGGACGGTGCCGACTTCTCGATCCCGACCTTCGAGTAGGACCTTGCGTTGAGCATCGATCTTTTCGGACTGGACGACGACGAACGCGTGATCGCCGAGACGGCGGCCGCGTTCGCCGAAAAACGGCTGGCGCCAAACGCTTTGGCGTGGGATGCCGATGAGCACTTCCCCACCGATGTACTGCGGGAAGCGGCTGAGCTGGGCATGGCGGCCATCTACTGCAACGACGACGTGGGCGGCACCGGGCTGCGGCGGCTGGACGGGGTGCGAATCTTCGAGCAGCTCGCCACCGCCGACCCGACCATCGCGGCGTTCCTGTCGATCCACAACATGTGCGCCTGGATGGTGGACAGCTACGGCACCCAGGAACAGCGCAAGACGTGGTTGCCGAAGCTGGCCTCGATGGAGGCCATCGCCAGTTACTGCCTGACGGAGCCGGGTGCCGGCAGTGACGCAGCAGCCTTGCGCACCAAGGCCGTTCGGGACGGCGACCACTATGTGCTGGACGGCGTCAAGCAGTTCATCTCCGGCGCCGGCGTCTCCGACGTCTATGTGGTGATGGCCCGGACCGGGGCCGACGGGCCCCGCGGCATTTCCGCCTTCATCGTCGAAAAGGGCACACCTGGACTGAGTTTCGGCGCCAACGAGGAGAAGATGGGCTGGCATGCCCAGCCCACCGCCCAGGTGATCCTGGACGGTGTGCGGGTGCCGGCCGACGCCATGCTCGGTGGCGCCGAAGGTGAAGGCACCGGGTTCTCCATCGCGATGAACGGCCTCAACGGTGGCCGCATCAACATCGCTGCCTGCTCGCTCGGTGGCGCGCAGGCCGCCTACGACAAGGCCCTGAGTTACCTGGCCTCCCGTGAGGCCTTCGGTTCGGCACTGGTCGATGAGCCGACCATCCGCTTCACCCTTGCCGAGATGGCCACGGCCCTGGAGACCTCGCGAAACATGCTGTGGCGGGCGGCAATTGCGCTCGACACCGGCAATCCACGCAAGGTGGAACTGTGCGCCATGGCCAAGCTGCACGTCACCGAGTCCTGCTACACGGTCGCCGACCAGGCGCTGCAGCTGCACGGCGGCTACGGCTACCTGCGCGAGTACGGGTTGGAAAAGATCGTCCGCGATCTCCGGGTGCACCGCATCCTGGAGGGGACGAACGAGATCATGCGCGTGGTCATCGGGCGGGCTGCCTCCGCCTCGGCACGCAAATCGGCATAACACCGCCGGCAACCCGGCACCAACGACGAGGAAGGACTTCCATGGCGACGATTGCATTCCTGGGCCTGGGCCACATGGGCGGCCCGATGGCGGCCAACCTGATCGCGGCCGGGCACACCGTGCACGGCTTCGACCCGGTGCCCGCCGCGGCTCAGGCTGCCCGGGATCATGGCGCGTCGACTTTCGACAGCGGCCCCGAGGCAGTAGCCGGAGCCGACGTCGTCATCACCATGCTGCCCAACGGCGAGCTGGTGCGGCGCTGCTACGCCGACGTCCTGCCCGCGGCGGCGCCCGGCACGCTGTTCATCGACTCGTCGACCATCTCGGTCGACGATGCCCGCGAAGTGCACCAGCTGGCCGCCGAGCACGGCTTCGCCCAGCTGGACGCCCCGGTGTCCGGCGGGGTGAAGGGCGCGACGGCCGGAACGCTGGCGTTCATGGTCGGCGGCGAGCCCGAGGCCTTCGAACGCGCGCACGCGGTCCTTGACCCGATGGCCGGCAAGATCATCCACTGCGGCGCCTCCGGCGCGGGTCAGGCCGCCAAGGTCTGCAACAACATGGTGCTGGCGGTCCAGCAGATCGCTATCGGTGAGGCCTTCGTGCTGGCCGAGCACCTCGGCCTGGACAAGCAGTCGTTGTTCGACGTGATCACCGGCGCCACGGGCAACTGCTGGGCGGTACAGGTGAACTGCCCGGTACCGGGACCCGTGCCGACGTCACCGGCGAACAACGATTTCCAGCCGGGTTTCGCCACCGCTCTGATGAACAAGGACCTCGGCTTGGCCATGGCTGCGGTGCGCTCGACGGGGTCGTCAGCCCCCCTCGGCAGCCATGCCGCGGACATCTACGCGAAGTTTGCCGCCGAGCATGCCGATCTTGACTTCAGTGCGGTAATCAAACTGCTGCGTCAATGACGCCGCCTCATCATTACCGCACGTCACAGTGGTCGTCTTTAGTTAACTGTGACATCGCCCGCATTAGGGCATAGGATGCGTGGGTCGCACAGGGAGGATTCGCGCCGCATGACTTTCAAACTCTTCGCCCGGGGGGCAACTGTCTCCGCAACGGCGGTTGCTGTTGCACTCTTCGGAGCCGGCGTCGCCTTCGCGTCGCCCGACACCGTCAGCCCGGACAACCAGGCCAACGACTCGTCGCAGCAGCAGAACAGCAAGAACAACGAGTCCGCCACGAGCAATCCTGGTAACTCGGGCTCGATCAACAGCAAGACCGTTTCGAACTCGGGCTCGAGCTCGAGCTCAAGCTCGGGCCTGACCGGCAAGACCGCGCGCAACAACGACAACGGTCTGGACTGGGGCGACGACTGGAGCCTGGGCGGCTTCCCGCCCATCAACCTGTCGAGCATGCAGCCGCCGGAGGCGACAGTCGCAATCCCGCTGTCGCTCGGCCTGCCTGGCCTGAGCCTGCCCAGCCTGGTGGTCGACGCCGGCCTCGGTGGTCTGGTCACCGGACTTGCGGGTCTCGCCCTGGGTAATCTCGGCACGCCCCTCGGTGCAACCGTCGCAGGCACACAGACATTGGCTCCGGTTGCCTCCGCGGCCACCTTCGGCGCGATGTCCGCCGTCGGCGACATCGCGAAGGTTTCCTCGGCTGCTGCTGTTCCGGCCATCGCTGCTCCCGCGCTCGCCGCGCCGAGCCTCGGCGGACTGCCGGCTCTGGGTGCCCCGGCCCTTCCGGCCATCGGTGCTCCGGCCCTCGGCTCGCTCAGCGCACTGGCCGCGCCGAAGCTGCCGCCGATCGGTCTGCCGCAGCTGCCGCCTGGCATCGGCATGCCGCAGGCGCCCGACCTCACCAAGATGTCGCTCCCGCAGATGCCGGACTTCACCAAGCTGCCGTCGCCGAAGATCGGTATGCCGCAATTGCCGCCGCCCCCGCCCATCGGTATGCCGCAATTGCCGCCGCCCCCGCCCATCGGCCTGCCGTCGATCGGCCTGCCCAAGATTGGCCTGCCGTCGATCGGCCTGCCGAGCATCGGCCTCCCGCACTTCTGATCAACCAAAGAGAGGCGGGGCATACGCCCCGCCTCGACAAGTGAAGAGATGTAAAGAACTGGTGGTCAGCCCTGGGCTGACCACCAGTTCTTGTGTAGGCGCTCGCAACCAGCGGCCAGCAGACCGTCGTACTCTGCGCGTACCTGGACCGCCTCGGGGAAATCCTGGCCGGCCGAGTAGCCGGTGGTGACGACCAACGTCGCCAGCTTGGCCGCGCGCGCCGCACGGAAACCGCGGCTGCCGCCGGCTACCGCCAACGCGCTCTCCGGCCCCAGGCCCAACTCCCACAGGGCATGGCCGTGCAGATCAGGCTCACGACTCGGACGCGGCAGGTCCTCAGGCGTCACGATGGTCTCGGCGATACCGTCGCCCAGCAGCTGACGGACCAGCGGCTCCACCCATGCCCGGCTGCCGGTGCTGACCACGGCAACCGATACCCCGGCGCCGAACAGGCCTGCCGCCAAGTTGTCGAGACCGTCGCGCGGGCTGACGTCACCGTCGAGCACCGATGTCTCGAACAGGTCGGTCTTGGTGCGGTAGACGTGCGCGGCGATCTCGGTGCTGACGCGCCCATAGCCGCGCCGCCGCAGGGCCGACGCGATGCGACGCGGTTCGTCGGCGATACGCACCAAGCGCCCGTACTCGGCCACTGACCAGGAGATATCCAGCCCGTGCTCGGCGAATGCGGCGTTGAACGCCAACCGATGGCCGTCGCGTTCGACGTCGGCCAAGGCCCCGTCCAGATCGAAGATCACCGCGCGCAGCTCGTCGACCACGGCATGGGCCGGCCGCGCCACGTCCCACCAGAACGTGCGCTCCGCACAAGTCACCGACATGATTCCAAGGGTGGCCCAAGTCACAGGTGCCGGGCCTCCCCCAATCGGGGGATTGGGCGGGCGAGATTCAGTGCGACCCACACCCCGGTCCTCCCGATCAGCGCCGGAGCACCGCTCTAAGGTGTTGCCATGAGCACCAGCGAGAAGCCGAAGGCGGATCGCGCATGACGGCAGAGCCAGAACCCGACGTAGCTGCACCGGTGCGGTTGATCCTGGTCGACGACCACGAGATGGTCATCGAGGGGCTCAAGGCCATGCTGGCCGCATTCAGCGACCGGGTGCTGGTCGTCGGCCAGGCTGTCGGAGCCGAACGCGCGGCGGCCGTGGTCGACGAGCTGCAACCCGACATCGTGCTGTGCGACGTCCGGATGCAGGGCGCCAGCGGCCTCGATTTATGCCGTGAACTGCGGGTACGCGACCCGGCCCGCAAGGTGGTCATGCTGTCGGTCTACGACGACGAGCAATATCTGTACCAAGCGCTGCGGGTCGGGGCGTCGGGGTATCTGCTCAAGAGCATCAGCAGCGACGACCTGGTCCGCCAGCTCGAGCTGGTTCACCGCGGGGCCACCGCGATTGACCCCGGTATGGCCGCCCGGGCCGCCGACACCGCCGCCCGCATGCAGCGCGACGAGTTTTGGCCCGGCGCCCGCCAGGGCCTGACCCAGCGGGAAAGCGAAATCCTGTCGTTTGTGGTCGACGGCCTATCCAACCGCGGTATCGCGACCCGGCTGGTGATCGGCGAAGAGACCGTCAAGAGCCACCTTCGCGCGATCTACCGCAAGCTCGATGTCAGTGACCGGGCCGGTGCCGTGGCCACTGCGCTGCGGGAAGGCATCTACCGATGACGCCGCGCAATGAGGTGCTGACCGCCGACCGCGAACTGGCCCTGTTGCGCGAGCTGATCCAAGCCGCCTCGAGCGGGCCTGGTGTCGAGCCGCTGGCCGCGGCTGCGGCGCGCATAATCACCGCGGCCACCGGCACCGACGTCTGCTTCGTCCACGTGCTGGACGACACCGAGCGCTCGCTGACGCTGGCCGGCGCCACCCCGCCGTTCGACCAAGAGGTCGGCAAGATCCGGCTGCCGTTGGGCGAAGGCGTCTCCGGCTGGGTGGCGAGCAATCGCGAACCGGTGGTGATCATCCAGGACAAGGAGTCCGACCCCCGCTACCGGCCGTTCGAATCGCTGCGCGGCAGCGACTTCGCGTCCATGGTGTCGGTGCCGATGGAGACCGACCCCGGCGGCCTGGTCGGCGTACTCAACGTGCACACCGTCGACCGCCGGGAATTCACCGCCCGCGACGTCCAGCTGCTGCTGGTGATCGGCCGGCTGATCGCCGGTGCCATGCACCAGGCGCGGCAGCACCGCCAGTTGGTCGCCCGTGAACGTGCGCACGAGAACTTCGTCGAGCAGGTCATCCAGGCCCAGGAGATCGAGCGCCGACGGCTGGCCGGCGATATCCACGACGGGATTTCGCAGCGGCTGGTGACGCTGTCGTACCGCCTCGACGCGGCCAGTCGCGCCGTCGGATCGGACCCGTCCGTCGTGGCCGAGCAGCTGGCCCTGGCCCGCGAGCTGGTGGACCTGACGCTCGGCGAAGCCCGGGCCGCGATCGGGAACCTGCGGCCGCCGGTCCTCGACGACCTCGGACTGGCCGGTGGTCTGGCCAGCCTGGCGCGCTCCATCGGGCAGCTCGACGTCGACGTGGAGCTCGTCGAGGTCCGGCTGCCCGACCACATCGAGCTGGCGCTGTACCGGATCGCCCAAGAATGCCTGCAGAACGTCGTCAAGCATGCGCATGCGAGTAATGCTCTGCTGAAGTTCTCCACGGACAACGAACGCGCCCGGCTGGAGATCATCGACAACGGCATCGGCTTCGATACCTTCGAGCGGCCGCTGGGTGCCGACGAAATGGGTGGCTACGGGCTGCTCTCGATGGCCGAGCGTGCCGAGATCGTCGGCGGCCGGCTGAACATCCGCTCCCGCCCCGGCTCCGGCACCATCGTCACCGCCACCATCCCGCTGACCACCGTCCGCGAGTAATCCCGCGGTTAGAAGTCTCCGGCGGTACGGCGGAGGGTCTCGATCGCGGTGACGAGGGCCGCCGACTGTTCGTCGGACATCCCGACGTCAGCGAACACCTCTTTATTCAGCGTGACGGTGGCGTCCTCGACCGTGGACCGGCCGACTTCGGTCAGCTGCACCAGCGTGGTCCGGCCGTCCGTCGGATGCGGAACGCGCTCGACGAGACCGTCGGCCTCCAGCCGGCGGATCGCGTGCGTGACGCTGGTGACGTGCACCTGCAGCCGGTCTGACGCCTTGGTGATCGGAAGGGCACCGCTGCCGCTGAACGCCAAGAGCCGCAACAACTCGTAGCGGGAAAAACTCAGGTCGTACGGGCGCAACGCGGTCTCGACCCGGGCCAGCAGAATCTGGTGGGCGCGCATCACCGATGTCACCGCGACCATGCCGTCGGCGACATCGCCCCAGCCGGCCCGTTCCCAGTTGGCCCGGGCCCGGGCGATGGGGTCACTGCTCACGCCTCATTCATACCGCACGGAGGCCCGGGAACCGATGTACTCAGCCTCTCCCGTTCACCGCACCGCGGACGGCCGCCAGCACCGCGCGCGACGACCGCCGGTCCCCGACGGTGATCCGCACGCCGCCGTCGGCGTAACTGCGCACTCGGGGGCCGCCATCACCGAACGCCCAGGGACGCGCGCCGCCCGGCAGATAGACGAAGTTGGCGTGACTGTCGGTGCAGTACAGTCCCATCGAGCGCAGCCGGGCCCGCAGGAATGTCCCCTCCGCGGCGATCATCCGGATACGTTGCTGCAGTTGATCTTCCGCATCGTAGGACGCGGCAACCGCAACCAGGGCGGTGATCCCGATGCCGAACGGCAGCTGCATCCCCCACAGCTCGCGGGCTAGTGCCGGCGCACACACGCCATACCCGACGCGCAGACCGGCCAGCCCATAGGCCTTCGAAAAAGTCCGCACCACAACAAGATTGGGGTAACGCGCTACGAGCGACGGGATGTCGAGGCACAACTCCGGGGCCAAGAATTCCGCATAGGCCTCGTCGAGCAGCACCACAGTGCTGGACGGCACCCGGTCCAGGAACCGGAACAGGTCCGCTGCCGGTTCGACTGTCCCGGTCGGGTTGTGCGGCCGGCACACCACCACGACACGGGCCCGCATTGCCGCCTCCGCCATGGCGTCGAGGTCGTGATGGCCGTGTCGATCGAGCGCCACGGTGACCGGCCGCAGCCGCGCCATCTGCGCGAAGATCGGATAGCCGTCGAAGGTCGGGGTTGCCGTCACCAGCACGTCACCGGGGCTGGTGACGGCCTGCAGCACCTGCAGAATCACACCGGTCGCGCCCGCACCCACCAGCACCTGGTCGTCAGCGACACCGACCCGGGCCGCAATCAGCGACCGCAACCGCTCCGGCAGGAACTCCGGATACCGATTCACCACGCTGATCGACGCGCTCAGCGCGGCCCGCACCGCCGGCAGCGGCGGAAACGGATTCTCGTTGAGCGACAACGCCAGAGGATCGACCGCGGCGGGCAGCGAGCCGACCGCGTCATCGAGCGCGCAGGTAGGTGCCATCACCGACCGCCCCACTGCACCGCGGCCGCGCCGGCGAAGTCACCGGCATGCGCAAAGGCCGCCATCATCACCACGTCTCCCTTGTTCACCTGGCCGTCCGTGATGGCCCGGTCCAGGTTGATCGGTACGCCGGCGGCGAACAGGTTGCCGCATTCATCGAAAGTATCGCGGTGCTTCTCCGGCGGCAGCTCGAGGGCTTCGCGCCAGTTGCGCAGGAACACCCGGTTGGGCTGGTTGGTGACCAATAGCCCGATATCCTTGGGCGCCAAGCCGATCCGGTCACACACCGCGTAAGCCACCTCGGGCACCTGACGGTTACCCCGTGCCAGCACCTTGGTGATCTTGCTTTCGGTGAAGCCGATGCAGCCCTCCCCGGGTCCGGCCTGCCACCACTTGCGCGGCGGGTCGACCGACATGGTCATGTCACCGGCGTACTCGCCGTAGGTGCGGCACTCGATATCCAGGATCGGCGAAATATCAGACACCGCAACAAGTCCCACCGCAGCACCGTCGCCGGGCACCGCAGCCTGCGCCTTCGGTCGGATGGTGGCCTGGTCGAAAACCTGACCGGCCGCGTTCTGCGCCACCGCGACCAGCGCGGTGCGCCCCTCCCCCGAGGCCAGCAGCTGGCGGGCCAGCTTGAGCCCGAGGATGAATGCCGCACACCCGCCGTTGTGCAGGTCGATCACCCAATTCGGTTTCATACCAAGCCGATTCGCGATGCCACCACCGCCACCGTAGAACGGCATGTCGGGCAACTGCGTGTGGGTGATCAGCACGTCGACGTCGGCCAGGGCATCGGGGCCGTGCCGGTCGACGATCCCCGCTGCCGCCCGCTCCACCATGTCGATGGCGGTTTCGTCGGGTGCGACGTGGTGCCGGAACTTGGGCGCCCGGAACATCAAGTTGTCCCGCAGGTCGTCGCTGCCGGCGAACTGCGCGTAGTAGTCGGCGCCGATGGGCTCGCCAGGGAGGTACGTCGAGACGTCCAACAGGCTGACAGCTGGTTGGCTCATGCGTCGCTCACTTCATCCAGGCCGGGGTGACCGGCAAGCCGTTGTGGTGCCGGTATTCGGCAATCGCCTTGAGGTTGTCCAGCTCCAGCCGGTGACCCGCGCCGAACATGTCCCAGAAGTCCCCGACCCATACCGGCCGCTTCTCCGGTGCAGCCTCCGGATACGGGTTGTGGTCGTAGAACGGGTGGTGGCAATTGGTCCACAGCACCACCGAGCCGGGCTTGTTCAGCACGGTCTGCGCATCGACGACACGCATCAGGTAGATCATCCAGAGGTGGTGGCCCTGGTCCCACGCGCAGTGGTAGTCGACCGTCATTGCATCGCGGTTCGCTACTGTGCGCGTGTAGATTTCGGTTTCCGAGCCCAACCGGTCGTGGGCCAGCCAGAGGCCCGGTTCGCCGGTCTCGGTGAAGCCGCGCAAGCTGTAGGTCCACTCCTCCAGGCTGCGGGTGTCCGACAGGTACTCGAACAATTCGTCTGGCGGGCAGTCGATGTAATCGTTGACGGTGCAGTACTCACCGAACACCGTGTCGTGCGGGTACACCGACCGCATCATCTCCAAGATGACGGGCGTGGCCTTCTCCCGCGGTGAGGTCTCGATGCGCGTGACCCCCTCGATGGGCATGGTGATGTCTTCAAGCGCGGGCAGCGACATGCTCGGAACTCTCTTTCTGTGTCTTCTGAGCGATCTGAACTGATTCGAGAAATGGTGCAAAAGTAGGGATTTCGTCGGCGGAGCATTCGATGCTGACCACCGACGGCCCATGCCTGCCCAATGCGTCCGACAGCGCGCCGGCCAGCTGCGGCAACTCGCTGACGTCGGTCGCGTGCAGACCCGGGAACATCGCGGCGAGGCCGGCACCCAGCCGGGCCGGGGTGAACCGGTTGTAGCTGTAGCGGTCGCCGTAGAACAGCTGCTCACGCGTGACGCACATGGCGTGGGCGTTGTTGTTGAACAACACGAAGGTGATCGGCAGTCGGTACTGCACCGCGGTGTGCAGTTCCATGCCGTGCATGAAGAACGAGCCGTCCCCGGCCACCACGACTGTGCGGTATTGCGGCCCAGCGGCTTTCATACGCGCGAAGCACATGCCGATGGCGGCGCCGAAACTGTAACCCATACCGCCCATGCCGAGCGCCACCACGAATCGACCGGCCCGTCGCACCGGCAGCCCGTGCACTGCGGAGGCCCCTGTGTTGCCGGCATCGACGACGACGTCAGCGTCGTCGGGCAACGCGTCGTCAAGCAGAGAGACCGCGTCGCGGTACCGGATACCCGGTCCGTCATACACCGGTGGCTGAAGTTCGGTGTGCGGCAGCGGATCCAGCACCCGCAGCCCGTGTGGTCGACCCGGGCCCGTCAACGACCGGGTCAACGCCGCGAGCGACGCCCGCAAGTTCGTCGAATTCACGTGTGTACAAGGGACATATGGAGCGGCTGAGCCAAGTGAAACCGTCTGCACGCCAGCGAGCGCGTCGTCCAGACCGGCTCGCGCCGTCACCGCCAGGCGCGTGCCCACCAACAGGCACACCGCGCTGCGGGACACCGCGTCGACCACCCTCGGATGGCCCATCACACCGGTGACGCCCAGCCACGACGACTGACCCAATCCTGGTGAGCCACTGACATCTTTGGCATCCGGGACGGTGGCGACCCAGGCCCGCAGGACCGCGCGCAACTCCTCGAGTTCGCGGCGGGCATCGTCGCGGGCCACCTGCTCGCCCGCAATGATGGTGACCGGCCCCAGCGCCCGCCGCAGTACGTCGGCAACGACCACTGGATCGGACAGCATTGAATCTGGTTCGGCGGTAACAGGATTGACCATGTCGATCAGGCCCTGCTGCACATCTTTGGGCAACAACAGCACCGCCGGGCCGCCGGTGCGAGCCGCAGTCAGCGCCTCGGCCAGGGCCGGCACGATGTCCTCCGGGCGGGTCACGCGGCGGCAATACACCGACACCGCGGAGAACAGCGCCAGCGCGTCGAGCGAACCGGAGCGTCCACTGGTGTCCTGGAAGCTGCCGCGGCCGTCCATGGTGGTCGGGGGCTGTCCTACCAGGGCCAGCACCGGCACTCGGCTGGTCAGCGACTCCCCCAGTCCCGCAACCAGATTCAGTGAGCCACCGCCCGATGTCGCAGCCACCACCCCGATTTGGGCCACCGCACGGCTGTAGCCGTCGGCCATGGTGGCCGCCGAGAATTCATGCTTGGCCAGGATCGCGGTGATGTCATCGGCCAGGAACGCTGCGTCAAACAGGTCCTCGATATTCGCGCCGTCGACACCGAAGAGGTAATCGATGCCTGACGCCGCAAGTTGCGTGATGATGTGGTCCACCACCCGATGCCTGCCGACCATCTGCCACCTACTTCCGCTCGTCTGCACAGGACACGAGGCGGGTCGATGAATGGTTCAACGCCACCGGAAAGTAACTACAGGTTGCGCTCCAGCAGTACCTTGCCGTTATCAGCGGAAACCAGTTGTACCGCAGCGATTTCCGAGACCGGCATCGGCGTGTTTCCACTGGGCAGCGCGGTGGCGCGGGACATCCCGAACCAGGTGGCGATCTGGGTGTGACTTCCATCACGCCCCACCACCACCATGCCCAGATTGCTCGGCGGCGCAGCCGGCCCACTGGACCAGTCGCCATAGCTGCAGGCCATGTCGATCCGGGTACCCCAGCTGTAGCTGCTCAGCGCGATGGTGGCATTGAACGGGGTAGGCGCGACCTGCTGCATCGGCAGCTGCTCCGCCTGTTCCTGGGTTTGCGTCGGCCCGAAGAACTCCGGCCGCACCACGGCCACCGCGCCCACCGCGAGCACCGCAGCGGCGAGGCCGGCCACGGCCGTCGTCACCCAGCGGGTCCGGCGCCGGCGCCAGCGCACCTTGGCCAGCACCGAGTCGAGCATTTCGGGAGGTAGCGGCGGTTCCGGCTCCTCGGCGCCAAGCCCCTGGACAGACTCCAAATCCAGCAGGCCCAGCAGGGCCGGCACGCCACTGATCTCAGCGACTGTGTTCCGGCACCGAGCGCAGGTCTGCAGGTGTGCCTCATACTCGCGGCGTTCGGAGCTGGACAGCGAGCCCAGCACGTAAGCGGCGTCCCAGGTTGCGTACCGGTCGCCGTCAAAGGGTCCGACGGACTCGACCAAATGCATGCTCATCGAGTCACCCCCATTTCCTGCAAATTCAGGCGCAGGGCGCGGACCGCGTAATGCAGCCTCGATTTCACTGTGCCCTCGGCGATCTGAAGTTCAGCGGCAATCTGCGCGACGCTCAACTGCCGGTAGTACGCACGCTCGACTACGGCGCGGTGGTCGACGGAGAGCTGGCCCAGGGCCGCCCCGAGCAGCATCCGATCCAATGTGGTGTCCACTTCATCGGGAGTTGCAGAGTTCGGCCGGTCTTCCGCCTCGACCACTTCTGACGAGGTGGTTTCGTGTCGACGCCGGGCGCTGCGTTGCTCGTCGATGATCAGGTTGCGGGCCACGGTGTAGAGCCAGGCCCGCGGGGATTGGTCGGTGTCGGCCACGACTTCGGGGTGCCGCCAGGCGCGAAGCAACGTCTCCTGCACCACATCCTCGGCACGAGCCGAATCCTGGGTGAGGCGCAGGGCGTAGCGCCACAGGGCGCCAGCGTGCTCGTCATAAAGCACCCGCATCATGGCGGCCTCCGCATCGCTCATACACCAACCTCCGTCAATGACACGAGATCAGGCGCGATCAGGTTCACAGATTCAGTCGCGCAAAAGCGTCAGGATTCGGGGCCCATCATCGGTGACAGCAACGGTATGTTCCCAGTGTGCGGCACGTGAGCCGTCTTTGGTAACTACCGTCCACTCGTCTTCGAGAATGACGGTCTTCGCGGTACCCAAAGTCAGCATCGGCTCGATTGCCAGCACCGAACCCGGTTCGAGGAACGGGCCGCGGCCGGGTGATCCCTCGTTGGGCAAGAACGGGTCCATGTGCATTTCCTGGCCAATGCCGTGCCCGCCGTAGCCGGCAACAATGCCGAACTTGCGGTCATAGCGGGCCGACGCGGCATGGGTGGCGACCTCGATGGCGTGGGAAACGTCGGTCAGCCGGTTGCCGGGCACCATGGCGGCGATGCCCGCCTCCATGGATTCGCGGGTGGCGTCCGACAGGTGCTGGTCAGCGTCGATCAGCTCACCGACACCGAACGTGACGGCCGAGTCGCCGTGCCAGTCATGCAGGATCGCGCCGCAGTCGATGGACACCAGGTCACCGCTGGCGAGTACCTCGTCGGCGGTCGGGATGCCGTGGACCACGCGGTCGTTCACCGACGCGCAGATGGTCGCCGGGAAGCCGTGATAGCCCAGGAACGACGGGATACCCCCGCCGTCGCGGATGACAGACTCGGCGATCTGGTCCAGCTCAAGAGTGGACATCCCCGGCGCGGCGGCCTCGCGAACCGCTTTCAGCGCTGCCGCCACCAGGGCACCGGCAGCCGCCATCGCATCCAATTCACCGGCAGTCCGTTGCGGGACGACCTTGCGGCCGCGGCGGGGTAGACCAATCATCGAATCAACTATTGACTTCAGTCGGGGACGGCTACTGGCCCAGCGCCTGCAGGGCGCGGGAGAACACCTCGTCGAGGCCGCCGACAGCGTCGACGGAGACGAGTTCGTCCTGGTAGTAATCGAGCAGCGGGGCGGTCTCGTCCCGGTACACCTTCATCCGGTTGAGGATGATCTCTTCGGTGTCGTCGGCGCGGCCACGGCTCTTCAGACGGGTCAACAGCTCGGACTCGGACACCCGGAACTCCAGGACCGCGTCCAGCTTGAGGTTGCGCTTGGCCAGCATCTCGCGGAGCGCCACGGCCTGCTCCACCGACCGCGGGAAGCCGTCGAGGATGAAGCCGGCAGCGGTGTCGTCGGCGTCGAGCCGGTCGTCGACCAGCGCATTGGTCAGCTCGGCAGGAACCAGGTCGCCGGCGTCCAGGTACTTCTTGGCCTCGACACCCAGCGGGGTGCCCTTGCTGATGTTGCTACGGAACAGATCACCCGTGGAGATCTGCGGGATGCCGAACTTCTCGGCCAGCTTCTCGGCCTGCGTGCCCTTGCCTGCACCCGGCGGTCCCAGCAGAACCATTCTCATTTGAGGAACCCTTCGTAGTTGCGCTGCATGAGCTGGCTCTCGATCTGCTTCACCGTGTCCAGACCCACGCCGATCATGATCAGCACGGCGGTACCGCCGAACGGCAGGTTTTGGGCACTACTGCCGCCGCTCGACAGGAACAGATTAGGCAGCACAGCGATCAAACCGAGGTAAATCGAGCCCGGCAGCGTGATCCGGCTGAGCACGTAGCGGAGGTAGTCAGCGGTCGGCTTGCCCGGGCGAATACCCGGGATGAAGCCACCGAACTTCTTCATCTCGTCCGCCCGCTCGTCGGGGTTGAACGTGATGGACACGTAGAAGTAGGTGAAGAAGATGATCAGGCCGAAGTAGATGCCGATGTAGACCGGGTCGGCCGGGTTGGTCAGGTACTTGGCGACGGCCTTGTCCCACCAGCTGTTGCCCGGGTTCGACTTGCCGGCCTCGACCAGCTGGGTGACCAGGTGCGGGATGTAGATCAGCGACGACGCGAAGATGACCGGGATAACGCCGGCCTGGTTCACCTTCAGCGGCAGGTACGTGGAGGTGCCGCCGTACATGCGACGACCCACCATGCGCTTGGCGTACTGCACCGGGATACGGCGCTGGCCCTGCTCGACGAAGACCACGCCGACGATGATGATCAGCGTTGCGGCCACGACCGAGGTGAACACCATGCCACCGCGGCTCTCGAGGATGGACTGGCCTTCGGACGGGATGCGGGCGGCGATACCGGCGAAGATCATCAGCGACATGCCGTTGCCGATGCCGCGCTCGGTGACCAGCTCGCCCATCCACATGACCAGGGCGGCGCCCGCGGTCATCACCAGCACGATCACCACGAGGGTGAAGATGCTCTGGTCCTGGATGATGTTCAGGCTGCAGCCCTGCAGCAGGTTGCCGCTGGCGGCCATCGCGACGATCGAGGTGCCCTGCAGGACTGCCAGCGCGATCGCCAGATAACGCGTGTACTGCGTCATCTTGGCCTGACCGGCCTGGCCTTCCTTTTGCAGCTGTTCGAAGCGCGGAATCACCACGACCAGCAGCTGCACGATGATGCTCGCGGTGATGTAGGGCATCACGCCGACCGCCAGCACCGACAGGTGCAGCAGCGCACCACCGGAGAACAGGTTGATCAGCGAGTAGACCTGCGCTGCGTCACCGCCGCTGACCTGCTCGATGCACTTCTGCACGTTCGGGTAGTTCACCCCGGGGGACGGCAAGGCAGCACCGGCCCGGTACAGGATGACGACACCCAGCGTGAAGAGGATCTTGCGTCGCAAGTCGGCCGTCCGCAGGGACGAGATAAAAGCCGAAAGCACTCTTCCTCCTGCGCAGCCGAGCTCGGGCCGCGGCGTGCTAATGGGGCTGGTCAGGTCCAGCGTCTGGTTAATTCCGTGCACGACTCGCAACAGGTACCCGACCTGCTGACGCGCGCCGTCAAATCAGTTTCCGAGAATAACAGTTGCGTCCCCCTGGCCCCGCATCCGCTGGGCGCCGAACTGTTCCTGCCCAGGCCGAATCGGTCGATCGGCCGCCTGACCCGGCATTTCAGTTGAGTTCAGAAACGGCGCGTACAGTCGCCGACAGATCGTTACATGAGCTAACTACCGGTCCCCGCATTGGCACCCACTCACGAATAGGACTGCATCTATGGCCCGTACCGACAACGACAGCTGGGACCTGGCCTCCAGCGTAGGAGCGACCGCGACGCTGGTGGCTGCCGCCCGCGCCCTCGCCACCCGCGCAGAGGACCCGATCATCGACGACCCCTTCGCCGCTCCCCTGGTCCGCGCCGTCGGCGTCGACTTCTTCACCAAGCTGGTCGACGGCGACGCCGATCCCGCCCAGCTCGGCGCCGGCTACGGCCCGAGCATGTCGCAGCTGACCAACGGAATGGCGGCCCGCACCCGATTCTTCGACGACTTCTTCCACGACGCCGGCAAGGCCGGTATCCGGCAAGCCGTCATCCTGGCTGCCGGCCTCGACGCCCGGGCCTACCGCTTGTCCTGGCCGAAGGGCACGATCGTCTACGAGCTGGACCAGCCCGACGTCATCGAGTTCAAGTCGCAGGCCCTGTCCGATCTGGGTGCGGCCCCGACCACCGAGCGCCGCACAGTAGCCATCGACCTGCGCGAGGACTGGCCGGCCGCGCTGCGCGCCGCAGGCCTGGACCCCACCAAGCCGACCGCCTGGATTGCCGAGGGGCTGTTCGGTTATCTGCCGCCGGAGGCTCAGGACCGGTTGCTCGACCAGATCTCCGAGCTGTCGGCACCGGGTAGCCGGATGGGCGCCGAAGGCGTACCTGCCACGCCGGACCTCGACGACGACGCGATGCGGGAGCGGATGAAGGCGGCATCGGACCACTGGCGCGAGCAGGGCTTCGACCTGGACTTCACCGACCTGGTCTATCTGGGCGACCGCGCCGACGTGGATACCTACCTTCAAGGCCACGGCTGGCAGACCACCGCCGTCACCTCCAATGAACTGCTGGTCCGCAACGGCCTCACCGCCGTCGAGGCCGACCCGGACGGCCAGCCCACCATGGGCGAGGTCAACTACGTCACCGCGCTGCGCTGATCCCGCTCGACGACAGGACTGAACCGATGGCCCGCACTGACACCGACACCTGGGACCTGGCCTCGAGCGTGGGCGCCACCGCCACCATGGTGGCCGCCGCCCGCGCTCTCGCCAGCAGGGAAGCCGAGCCACTTATCCAGGACCCGTACGCCGATCCGCTGGTGCGGGCCGTCGGCGTCGAGTTCTTCATCAAACTGCTCGACGGGCAGATCGACCTCTCCGGCGACGTCGGGACGGCCACGACCATGATGACGACGCTGATGGCGGTTCGGACGAAGTTCTTCGACGACTTCTTCACCACCTCTACCGAGGCAGGCATCAGACAGGCCGTCATCCTGGCCTCGGGCCTGGACTCGCGCGCCTACCGGCTGGACTGGCCGGCCGGCACTGTCGTCTACGAGATCGACCAGCCCGACGTCATCGCCGCCAAGACCGGGACCATGGCCCAGATCGGCGCCGCCCCGACGAGTGACCGGCGCGCCGTCGCGATCGACCTGCGCGAGGACTGGCCGGCCGCACTGCAGGCCGCAGGGTTCGATCCGTCGGCGCCGACGGCCTGGATCGCCGAAGGGTTACTGATCTATCTGCCGCCGGAAGCCCAGGACACGTTGTTCGACAACATCACCGCACTGTCGGCACCCGGCAGCCGCCTGGCCACCGAGTTCCACACCGACCACGGCGAAGGCATGCGTCAGCGCGGCCAGGCGATGAGCGACCGCTGGCGCGGCGCAGGCCTGGACCTCAACATCACCGACCTCTGGTACCAAGGCGACCGCACCTCAGTCGTCGAGCACCTGATTGCGGGCGGCTGGCAGACCACCGCCCGTCCGCGGCTCGAAGTGTTCGCCGAGTACGGCCGGCCGCTCGCCGATACCGAAGACAATGCGGCACTGCGTAGTTCGCTGTCCGTGACCGCCATCAAGAACTAAGGAGCTGCATCCACATGGCACGTACCGACGGAGATTCCTGGGACCTGGCCTCAAGCGTCGGGGCCACCGCCACCATGGTGGCCGGGCAGCGCGCGCTGGCCCACCGAGAACAGCTGATCGACGACCCCTACGCAGAGCCGCTGGTCCGGGCGGTCGGGGTGGACTTCTTCACCAAAGCTCTGGACGGCGAAATCGACCTTGGCGACGTCAATCCGGCCTTCACCCCGCGCCGCGCAGCCGAGGGCATGACGGTGCGGACGCGGTTCTTCGATCAGGTGTTCTTGGACGCCGCCGCAGCGGGCGTCCGGCAGGCGGTGATCCTGGCCGCCGGTCTGGACGCGCGCGCCTACCGGCTGCCCTGGCCGACAGGCACCGTGGTGTACGAGATCGACCAGCCCGAGGTCATCGAATTCAAGTCGACCACCCTTGCCGACCTCGGTGCCACCCCAACTGCCCAACGCCATGCCGTCGCGATCGACCTACGGGACGACTGGGTGAAAGCATTGAAGGACAGCGGTTTTGACCCATCGGCTCCCACCGCATGGATCGCCGAGGGCTTGTTGATCTACCTGCCTCCGGAGGCGCAGGACGCACTGTTCGACAACATCACCGCACTGTCGGCGCCAGGCAGCTTCGTGGCCTGCGAGCAGATCGGCGACATGTCCGCGTTCGATGACGAACGGCACAAGTTGATGAGCGAGCGAATGAAGGCGCTGGGCTCGAACATCGAGATCACCGACCTGATCTATCAGGGCGATCGCAACCATGTCGTGGACTACCTCGGCAACCACGGCTGGGATGTCGCCGCCGTCTCGATGGAAGATGCCTACGCGGACAACGATTTCGAATACCCCGATGATGAGATGTCCCGCGCCTTCGGTGACCTCAAGTACGTCCGCGCGGTACTGACTCGGAAGCCGTGATCGAGATGGCGCGGATTGACGGTGACAGCTGGGACTTGGCCTCCAGCGTGGGGGCGACGGCCACGCTGGTCGCGACGGGGCGAGCCATCGCCAGCACCCACCCGCACGGGTTGATCGACGATCCGTTCGCGGCTCCGCTGGTGCGGGCCGTAGGGATCGAGGTCTTCACCAAGATGGTCGACGGCGAGCTCGACCTGGCGGCGCTCGATGCCGTCGCCCCGGATGCCGCGGCCCGCGCTCGGGCCAACATCGACGAGATGGCCGTGCGCACAAGGTTTTTCGACGACTACTTCGTGGCGGCGACCGACGGCGGAATCCGGCAGGTCGTGATCCTGGCCTCCGGGCTGGATTCCCGCGCCTACCGGCTGCCGTGGCCGGACGGCACGGTGGTCTACGAGATCGATCAGCCGGACGTCATCGAGTTCAAGACCCGGACCCTGGCCGGCCTCGGCGCGACACCGACCGCGAAGCTCCAGACGGTGCCGATCGACCTGCGCGAGGATTGGCCGGCGGCGTTGCGGGAGGCGGGTTTCGATCCCAGCCTGCCGACGGCGTGGTGCGCCGAAGGTCTGCTGATCTATCTGCCTCCCGAGGCCCAGGACCGGCTGTTCGACAACATCGACGAACTCAGCGCACCCGGTAGTGCCGTCGCAACCGAATTCGTGCCGGGGCTCAAGAATTTCGACCCCGACCGGGCCCGCGAGGCCGCAGCCGGGTTCGAGCAGCTCGGCCTGAAAATGGACATGCCGTCGCTGGTCTACCACGGCGAAAGGCACTCCGCGGCAGACTATTTGACTACCAAGGGCTGGCAGATGACCGGCATCGGTCGGTCGGACCTCTACGCCCGCAACGGGTTGACAGCCGCAGATCTCGGCAGCGACGACCCCATGCGCGAAATCATCTATATCAGCGGCACTCTCAGCTGAGTGCGCGGGCGACGCCGGCCCTAGAACCGGTAGTCGCCCAGCCACAACGCGCTGACGCCGGCCAGTGACCGCTCGGCCTGGCCGAGGGCACTGACCAGCGAGCGGCCGAGTACCGCTGCCACCGCTTCCGGCAACGACGCGACAGCCGGCTCCGACGAGGCCTTGGGCCGCAGGCGGTCCAGCACCGACGAACTCGGGTAGTTGACGACCTTGACCGTCGCATCCGGGTCGAGGCCAGCCAGCACCTTGGCCCGGCGCACCGCGGTGCGCAGTCCCCCGAGTTCGTCGACCAGGCCGTGGTCCTTGGCGTCGGCTCCGGTCCAGATGCGCCCCCGAGCCACCTGCTCGACGGCCTCGACTGTGAGGTTGCGCCCCTGCGCGACGCGCTCGACGAAATCGGTGTAGAACAGGTCGGCCTCGGCCACGACGTGTGCGTGCTGGGCTTCAGTGAACGGCTGGTTCGCCGACCAGGCGTCGGCATTGTCGTTGGTACGCACCGAATCTGAGCCGACGCCGAGCCGCTCCTTCAGCCCCCGGGTGACCAGCTTGCCCGTCACCACGCCGATCGATCCGGTGATGGTGCCGGCGTTGGAGACGATGTGGTCGGCGGCCATCGAAACGTAGTAGCCACCGGACGCTGCGACGGCTCCCATTGATGCGACGACGGGCTTGCCGGCCTCACGCAGCCGCACCACTTCGCGCCAGATGGTCTCCGAACCGGTGACCGCGCCGCCGGGGCTGTCCACCCGAAGCACCACGGCCGCAACGTCATCGTCGGCGGCGGCTTCGCGCAGCGCTGCCGCGATGGTGTCGCCGCCGACACTCGACGGCCCGGGCGGGAAGGCACTCGGACCACCCCGTCCGCTGACGATCGGCCCGGCCATGGTGACGACGGCGACGGCCGGCTTGTGCTTGATCCCCGGAATGGGCGGCACCTCGGGCAGCGTGTGCCCTGCGGTCGCCTTGGCGTAGCGCGACAGGAACAGCCGGGGAGGCTGGTCCTTGTCGTCCATTTCCGGTGTGCCAGTGATCAATTCACCGACGCGGTCATACGCTTCGTCCCGGAAGCCGATGCGGTCCACCAACTTTGCGGCCACGGCGTCGTCACGCAGCAGGGGTGCCCGGTCCACCAGCGTGTCGAGTTCGTCGGCGTCGACGCCGCGGGATTCCGCGATGGCGGCCAGCACCTGAGCGTGCAGACTCTCGATGAGCCGGCCGTCGGCCTCGCGGTGCGGCTCGGTGTACCGGTCCTGGGTGAACATGTTGGCCGCCGACTTGTATTCACCGCGGGCCACGAACTGGGCCTCGATGCCGGCCTTGTCGAACGCGTCGCGCAGGAACATCGCGTTGGTCGCGAAACCCACCAGTCCAACGGTGCCCGACGGCTGCATCCACACTTCCCGGAACGCCGAGGCCAGGTAGTACGACATGGTGCCGGGGTACGTCTCGGCCCACGCGATCGACGGCTTGACGGCACTGAAGGCGGCGATTGCGTCACGCAGCTCTTGCACCGGACCAGCTGGGGCGCCGGCCAATTGGACCCTCGCGATCAGCCCGGCCACCCGGTCGTCTCCGGCAGCACGATGAATGGCGGTAACGGCGTCCCGCAGTATCAGCGGCCGGGAGTGCCCCATGACGAAGGCCACCGGGTCGAAGCCCGCAGTTTCCGGCGGCACCATCTGCAGGTCGAGTTCGAGCACGCAGTCATTCGGCACCCCGTGATGCCGTGCGGTGTCGACCTTTCGGACAAGTCCACGCAACTCATCGACGCCGGGCAGGCTGGGCCTGAAAGCAAACATATTCCGAGCGTACCGACTCGCTGAACCGGGCGAACGGGCCACAGAACGCCCGCGGCGTGTACCGGGCGGCGCTATGCTCAACGTATCCCCGCAGGCCAGGAGCGAAGCATGGCGACGTTCAAACGCATTGCGCCAGTGGTATTGCTGGCCGTCGCGGCTTCGATTGTCAGCACGGCGCCTGCAGAGGCACAGCCCGACTGTCAGATCAGCGGTGGCCTCGGGCCCAATGCCGCGTGTGCCTCGCTGCCCGAAGACGACTTCTCGGATCTGGTCCCCTACCTGGCGCCCCGCCGGGGATTCGGCGGCTACGGGGGCTACGGCGGTTTCTACGGCGACAACACCCCACCGGGTATTTCCGCGGGACCAGGCTAGGCCCATTCCAACGTAATTCACCCTGCCAGCCGCAGAACCCGTACAGAATCGGGGTCATGGTGCTGAAGGTCTCTGTCTCTCCCGATCTGGTTCACGGCGACGCCGACGACGGCTACGGCAAAGTCGCCGACGCATTCCGGGCCAACTTCGCAGCTGGCCATGAGGTCGGTGCGGCACTGTGCGTGTACCGCGACGGCCGCAAGGTCGTCGACATGTGGGGTGGCTACCGTGACGGCATCAGCAAGGCACCCTGGCAGGCCGACACCATGGTCAACATGTTCTCGTCCACGAAAGGCGTTGCCGCCCTTACCATTGCACACGCCGTGTCGAAAGGTCTGCTGGACTACGACGTCCGAGTCAGCGAGTACTGGCCCGAGTTCGCCGCACAGGGCAAGGGCGACGTCACCGTCCGCCAGCTCCTGGCGCACCAGGCCGGGCTGTCCGTTCTCACCCCGAATCCCACCCTGGCCGACATCGCCGCCCCTGTGCGGCTGTCACCGATCCTGGCCGCGCAGAAGCCCGCCTGGACGCCGGGCACCAGACACGGCTATCACACCGTCACCATCGGCTGGTACGAGTCCGAGCTGATCCGCCGCACCGATCCCTCCGGCCGCACGTTGGGTCAGTATCTGGCTGAGGAAATCGCCGGGCCGCTCGGTGTCGATCTGCACATCGGTCTGCCTGACGGAGTGGATCGCAGCCGCGTGGCGACCTTGCATCAGTGGAAACGCCATGAGCTCTTCAGCCATCTGACCGACATGCCCGGCGGAGTCTTGATCGGTAGCCTCAATCCCCGCGGTCTGCTCGCCCGCTCCGCGGCTATCCCCGCCGACGTCGACCCGTACCGCGGGGACTACAACCGCGAGGCGGTGCGCCGCGTCGAGATCCCGTCCGCCAACGGCACCGGGACCGCCCGCGCCCTCGCCGGCCTGTACGGCAGCGCGGCAGTCGGTGGTGCCGAATTGGGTTTCACTCCAGAGGTTTTCGACGGGTTGACCGCGCCGGCACCCGATTCACCCGGAGGCAGCAAGGACATGGTGCTGCGGATCGAGACGGCGTACTCGCTCGGCTTTACCAAACCCATCCCCACGTTCGGCTTCGGTTCGTCGAAACGGGCATTCGGCACCCCAGGCTTCGGCGGCTCGTTCGGTTTCGCCGACCCCGATACCGGGGTCGGGTTCGGCTACGTGATGAACCGACTGGGCTTCCACATCATCAGCGATCCCCGCGAGCTGGCGGTGCGCCAGGCGCTCTTCCGCGACGTCCTCGGCGCCCGCTCCCAGACCTGACGAACCAACGCAAAAACCCCCATTTCCGTGAAGAAATGGGGGTCTTTGTGTCTGCTCGCGCAGAGAAATTACAGCTCGGTGGCGGAACCACCGGCAGCGGTGATCGCCTCACGGGCGCTACCGCTGAACTTGTTGGCGGTGACGTCGACCTTGACGGCGACCTTGCCGTCGCCGAGCACCTTGACCAGGGTGTTCTTGCGAACCAGGCCGGCGGCCACCAGCTCGTCCACACCGACGGTGCCGCCCTGCGGGAACGCCTTGGCGAGATCGCCGACGTTCACCACCGCGTACTCCGTGCGGAAGCGGTTGCGGAAGCCCTTGAGCTTCGGCAGCCGCATGTGGATCGGCATCTGGCCACCCTCGAACGTCACGGGGACGTTCTTGCGGGCCTTGGTGCCCTTGGTACCGCGACCAGAGGTCTTACCCTTGGAACCTTCACCACGGCCGACGCGGGTCTTGGCCTTCTTGGACCCCGGGGCCGGCTTCAGGTCGTGCAGCTTGATGACGCTCATTTACGCCTCCTCAACGGTGACGAGGTGGTTGACCACCGCGAGCAGACCACGGGTCTGCGCGTTGTCCTCGCGAACGACGGACTGGCGGATCTTGCGCAGTCCCAGTGTCCGCAGGCTTTCGCGCTGCTTCCACCGGGCACCCACGGTGCCACGCACCTGGGTGATCTTCAGTTCAGCCATGATTATGCCGATCCTTCACGCGCTGCCGATGCGGCCAGCGCTTCTGCCTCACGCCGGGCCCGCAGCATGCCGGCCGGCGCAACATCTTCGATGGGCAGGCCACGACGGGCCGCCACCTCTTCGGGACGCTGAATCATCTTCAGCGCTGCGACCGTGGCATGCACCACGTTGATCGCGTTGTCACTACCCAGCGACTTGGCCAGGACGTCGTGCACGCCGGCGCATTCCAGCACCGCGCGGCAGGCACCACCGGCAATGACACCGGTACCGGGGCTGGCCGGGCGCAGCATGACCACACCGGCAGCGGCCTCACCCTGCACCGGGTGCACGATGGTGGCGCCGATCAGCGGAACCCGGAAGAAGCTCTTGCGTGCTTCCTCGACGCCCTTGGCGATGGCGGCCGGAACTTCCTTGGCCTTGCCGTAGCCCACGCCGACCATGCCCTTGCCGTCACCGACGATGACCAGAGCGGTGAAGCTGAAGCGCCGACCACCCTTGACCACCTTCGAAACGCGGTTGATGGTGACAACGCGCTCGATGTAGTTGCTCTTTTCGCCGCGGTCGTCGCCGCGACCGCGGCCACCGCGGTCGTCACGGCGGCCTCGGCCGTCGCGGTCACCACGACCGCCACGGTTGTCCTGCGCCGAAGCGGCGCCAGCCAGCTCGGCCATTATGCAGTCCTTCCGTTGTTCAAGTAAGTCATCAGAACGTCAACCCGCCTTCGCGAGCGGCGTCGGCGAGCGCGGCAATCCGGCCGCCGTAGGTGTAGCCACCACGGTCGAAGACGACCGCGGAGATGCCGGCAGCCTTGGCGCGCTCGGCGATCAGCTGACCCACCCGGGTGCTGACGGCCTTCTTGTCGCCCTCGACGGCGCGCACGTCAGCCTCGATGGACGACGCGGCGGCCAGCGTGGTGCCGGTCAGGTCGTCGATCACCTGGACGTGGATGTGCCGCGAGGAGCGGTTGACCATCAGGCGCGGACGCTCGGACGTGCCGGCGACCTTCTTGCGCAGACGGGAGTGACGGCGCAGACGCGCCACCCGACGGGTCTCAGAGATGTTCTGGCCCAACGGCTTACGCTTGTCAGTCTCAGTGTTAGCCATTGTTACTTACCTGTCTTTCCGACCTTGCGGCGGATCTGCTCACCCTCGTAGCGAATGCCCTTGCCCTTGTACGGGTCGGGGCGACGCAGGCGGCGGATGACTGCCGAGATCTGGCCGACTTTTTGCTTGTCGATGCCGGACACCGAGAACTTCGTCGGGGTCTCGACTGCGAACGTGATGCCCTCAGGGGCTTCGATCAGCACCGGGTGGCTGTAGCCGAGCGCGAACTCCAGGTTCGAGCCCTTGGCCTGCACGCGGTAACCGACGCCGAAGATTTCCAGCTTGGTGGTGTAGCCCTGCGTCACACCGGTCACCAGGTTGGCGATCAGGGTGCGGGACAGCCCGTGCAGCGAGCGGTTACGACGCTCGTCGTTCGGACGGCTCACCACTACGGCGCCCTCGTCGTTGCGCGACACCTCGATGGGCTCCGCGACGTCCAGGACCAGGGTGCCCTTGGGACCCTTGACCGCGACGTTCTGGCCCTCGATGGTCACATCGACGCCTGCCGGAATGACAACCGGCTGCTTTCCAATACGCGACATGTTCTCTCCCCCTACCAGACGTAGGCGAGGACTTCGCCGCCCACGCCTTGTCGAGCTGCCTGGCGGTCGGTGAGCAAGCCGGTGGACGTGGAGATGATCGCCACACCCAGGCCACCCAGAACCCGCGGCAGGTTGGTGGATTTCGCGTACACCCGCAGACCGGGCTTGGACACCCGGCGGAGGCCAGCGATGCTGCGCTCGCGGGTGGGGCCGTACTTCAGGGATACAACGAGGCTCTTGCCCACGCGGGCGTCCTCGGTGCGGTAGTCGGTGATGTAACCCTCCTTCTTGAGGATCTCGGCGATGTTCGCCTTGATCTTCGAGTGGGGCAGGGTCACCTCGTCGTGGTACGCCGAGTTGGCGTTGCGCAGACGTGTCAAGAAGTCTGCGATCGGATCCGTCATTGTCATGACAGTCTTGATCAACCTTTCTCGCTGCGGTTCCCATACATCACGCCCGTGCTGGTCCCACCTTGCGGTGGCTCGGCACGTCACATCGTGGGCCTGCTACGAAGTGTTTTCCCGTATCTGACCGGGTGCGGTCAGGGGTCGTGCATCGGTAGTGCAATCCAGCTTCAGAAGGCACATGCCGACCGGCCAGTGGACGACAAAGCCCATGGCAACCTGCCCAGTGTAGACAATGCGCAGCTCAGGGCCAAATCGGTGCTTTCGCGGAGTCGCTGCAGCCGGTTTGCCTCACGAATGTGCACACAGATCGTCGGTGGGGCGATTTTCGCGATCCCTGTGCACATTCGTGACGGTCCGCGGATTGGCAACTTCCCGACCGTGCACACAGATCGCCGGAACCACGGATCTCGCGATCTGCGTGCACAGTCGACGTGTCCGAGACGACAAAAGCCGCCCCGGTCACGTGGACCGGGGCGGCTTCTAGAGCGTCATGAGACGGGCAGAGTCACCAGCTGGACTTCTGCACACCGGGCAGCTCGCCGGCGTGGGCCATCTCCCGCAGGCAGATTCGGCACAGGCCGAACTTGCGGAACACCGAGTGCGGACGACCGCACTTGTTGCAGCGGGTGTAGCCACGCACCGCGAACTTCGGCTTCTTGTTGGCCTTGTTGACCAGAGCCTTCTTTGCCATTGTCAGTTCTCCTTGAACGGGAAGCCCAGGGCCCGCAGCAACGCACGGCCTTCGTCGTCAGTGTTGGCCGAGGTGACGACCGTGATGTCCATGCCGCGGGGGCGGTCGATCGAGTCGACATCGATCTCGTGGAACATCGACTGCTCGTTGAGGCCGAAGGTGTAGTTGCCGCTGCCGTCGAACTGCTTGGCCGACAGACCGCGGAAGTCGCGGATACGGGGCAGTGCGATGGAGATCAGGCGGTCCAGGAACTCCCACATGCGGTCGCCACGCAGGGTGACGCGGCAGCCAATCGGCATGCCCTCACGCAGCTTGAACTGCGCGATGGACTTGCGGGCCTTGCGGATTTCCGGCTTCTGACCGGTGATCAGCGTCAGGTCGCTGACCGCGCCGTTGATCAGCTTGGCGTCGCGGGCGGCGTCACCGACACCCATGTTGACGACAACCTTGACCACGCCAGGGATCTGCATGACGTTGGCGTAGTTGAATTCATTGTTGAGCGCGTCGCGGATCTCTTCACGGTAACGCGTCTTCAGCCGGGGCTGAGTGTTTTCCACTGTGGTCATCTCAGATGTCCTTGCCATTGCGCTTAGAGATACGGACCTTCTTGCCGCTCTCCTCATCGACGCGGTAGCCGATGCGGGTCGCGTTGCCGTCGGAGTCGACCACCATCACGTTGGAAACGTGGATCGGCGCCTCCTGGGTGACGATGCCACCCGACGATGCGCCGCGCTCGTTCTGAGACTGCGCAGTGTGCTTCTTGATCCGGTTGACGCCCTCAACGAGCACCTTGTTGCGGGTCGGGTAGGCCTCGATAACCTTGCCCTTGGCACCCTTGTCCTTGCCGGCGATAACCAGCACGGTGTCGCCCTTGTGCACCTTCATCACAAAACCTCCGGGGCCAGCGAGACGATTTTCATGAACTTCTTCTCGCGCAGTTCGCGACCGACCGGCCCGAAGATGCGGGTACCGCGGGGGTCGTTGTCGTTCTTGATGATGACGGCGGCGTTCTCATCGAACTTGATGTAGCTGCCGTCGGCGCGACGGCGCTCCTTGACGGTGCGCACGATGACAGCCTTGACGACCTCACCCTTTTTGACGTTGCCGCCCGGGATGGCGTCCTTGACGGTGGCGACGATGATGTCGCCGATACCGGCATAGCGCCGCGACGAGCCACCGAGCACGCGGATGCACAAGATTTCCTTGGCGCCCGTGTTGTCGGCGACCTTGAGCCGCGATTCCTGCTGAATCACTCTCGATCTCCTTGACCTGGATTTGTGTGCACGCCAGATACCGACCTGGACGCGCGCGGTCTTGTTGTCCAACAACACCCTGAGCCACGCAGCGATTACCTTGCGATGACCGGGGCCTGCCCTGGGCAACCCTTACATACTAGGCGACCAGCCATTACGCGCCAAATCGCTGCTTCTCTCCCCGCGAGCGTGCGTGTTTAACCGCAACACGCCGCGGCGGGTGTGCATTCACACGCCCCTCAAGCGCGACGGGGGCGACGTTTCCGTCGCCCCCGTCGCCTGCTCTTGGATCAGGCGCCGACGCCCCAACCCAGCACGCGCGAGGTCAGCAGCACCAGGGCCAGCGACACCACGGCGACCACCACCAGGCCGATCACCGCGACAACGAGCGGCCGCCAGCCGGTGCGCGCGATCTGCCGGAAGTCGGTGGACAGCCCCACCCCGGCGAAGGTCAGCAGGAACGCCCACTTGGAGATGGCGCCGAGGCTGCTCACCTGACCCTTGCTCAACAGTCCCGCGGTGACGACGGCCGACACCGCCAGGAAGCCGAGCACGAACTTCGGGAACTTCTGCCAGACGAACGCGGCTTTGGCCCGCACGCCGGAGGCGACAGCGTCGGCCTCTCCCCTGGCCGCCCAGTAGATGGCAAATCCGAGGACGACGAACCCGATCAGCGCGTTGCGCACCGACTTCACCAGAACGGCGATCTTTCCGGCCTCGTCCGAGAAGAGATAGCCGGTGGCGGTGGTCTCGGCGGTGTTGTCGACCGCCAGGCCCGCCCACAAGCCGAACTCGTGGTCGGTCAACCCGATGAGGTGGCCCAGTGGCGGCAGAACGAACAGCGCCACCGCGCCGAGCGCCAGGATCGAGGCGATCGCGTAGCTCACGTCCGAATTGCGCGCGCGGATGGCGCCTTTGGCCGCGATGATCGCCGATACCCCGCAGATCGACGTGCCGATGGCCAACAACGAACCGAGCTTGCCCGACAGCCCGAACCACCGGGCCGCAGCGATGATGATCGCGCCTGCCACCGTCATATCGACCAGAATCTGCAGCAGGCTGGTGGCGCCGAGCTTGAAGACGTCGCCGAGTACGAACCTGGATCCCAGCAGGACGATGCCGATCTTGAGCCAGAATTCGTAGGTGGCCACGCCGGGCCGGAATATACGGTGCAGGCCAACGGTATTGGTGATCACCAACCCGAAAACGATGGCCCACAACACGTATTCAATGTCGGGCACCCGCCAGTGCTGATGCTTGGCCAGCGCCAGCCACCCGACTTCGGCGTATTTGCCGGCCAATCCGACTGCCACCAATAGCAGCAGGCCCGGCAGATAATCGAGGAACCGTCGGGCACCGGTGTGCTCTTCGACGTCCGCCTCAGGCGCCGGCTCTGTCCGGTCGGCGGTGCCGGCTGTTTCCACACTCATCGCATCACCAGACGATCTTCGGCAGCACGCCGGCTACCGCGAGGGCCGTCACCGCAAGACCCAGAATCGTTGCCCACCAATCGGTCCCGATACGGGTCAGATTGTTCGTCGTACCCTGCTCGTCTGTCATGCGGCAAGAGTGCCGAACTCCGGGCGGTTAACCCAGATATCGAATCGCGCTGAGAATTTCTCAGGACGACGGCACGCCCCGATGGAAGGCCCGGACCTGGTCATTCCATTGGCAATCCATCGAGTCGCCCCACAGGGTGACGCCATCGACGGTCCAGCGCACCAGACCGAGGTGCGCCACCATGTTGTGCCAACCGCTCCACGGTACCGATGCCACCACTTCGCCGTCGGCGTGTATGACGTGCCCCGCGCCGTCGGTGAACACCATCCGGTACGACACCGGACGCCCGGTCGCCGGGTCGCGCACGATGGTGCGCTCCGGCGGGTTCAACCGGGTTGCCATCCCGTCACGCCACAACCAGCCATCGCGGAAGGCCTGTCCCGGAGTCATCCCCTCGACGTCGAGCGACCCGACATTGAACCCCAGGCTGCCGTCGCCGGACACCGCCGTCACCCAGTTGTAGGGGCCGTGCGGGTTGTGGTCCTCGGGCCGCAGTTCACTCCACGACCGGTCCCGGACCGCGTGACTGTCGACGGTGTGCTCCTCACCCCGCAACCGCAACCGACCGGTGGCGTGCATGACCTGTTCAAAGTGCAGCCCGTTCGCCCGCATGATGGGTTCGCTGACCGCATTGAGATGGACGTCCAGCACGGTGTCGCGAGTCAGGTCGTGGTAACCGATGTGCACGTGTCGGAGCGGATCGAGGACCGTCACGGTCAGCCCGTTGGGCACCTCGATGCGATGGCCGTCGCCGACCACCGTGCTCGCCTTCAGGAACGCTGGGAAGTCGAACAATTCCGCAGCCAGGTGGTGTGCGGTGATGCCCTGGTAAATCAGGAGCCCCACCGAGACCACGTCCAGGTTGGGATGCACCCAGCAGTAGAGGTAGCAGTTGATGGATTGCTCCGGTACCGAGAATCCCCAGAACCACGTCTCTGTCAGAGAATCCCCCTGCGGGCCGGTGCCGTGCACGTACTCGTCGGTGTCGGTGAAGGATCCGAACCCGCTCACCGCTGCCGACGACGTCCATTCGACCTGTGTCATGCGTTGACCTCCTCAGATTCGCCTGCGCGGGCGAGTATTTCGACGGTGCCCAGCGTGCCGTCCACGCGGACGCGGTCGCCGGTGCGCAACTGCCGGCTGCCGGACCGGGTGTTCACCACGCACGGGATCCCGAGTTCGCGCGCGACCACCGCGCAGTGACTGAGCGCCCCGCCGATGTCGACCACCAGCGCCGTCGAGATGAACATGAGCGACGACCAGCTGGGGTCTGTGGTGGGTGCCACGAGAATGGTGCCCGGCGGCACCTCGGCGCCGGCCGGATCGAGCACGACGGTGACCTCGCCCTCGACCAGTCCCGAGCTGACCCCCAGCCCGTCGAGCAGTGCTGCGTCGTCGCACACCGGCGATATCGGCTGCGGCCGCCCGACCCATTCGCTTGGGTAGGTGCGCCCGGCATATTCGGCGCGGCGGGCCCGGCGGCGTTCCACCAGTTCGTGGCGCGACGCTGCCCCTGGGGTGAGGGCCTCCTCGGCAACCAGATAGAAGACATCGTCGGCCCGGGCGAGGACACCGTCCTCGGCGAAGTGGTGGCCGAGGCGACGAGCCGCGGCCCGCGTGACATCGAGCGCCTGCAGGAATGCCCGCTTGGGCACTCCGCGTTGTGGCAGCCGATTGGCGGCCAGCTTCAGGATCAGTTTGGCGCTCAACCGCTTTGCGCGCGGCAGCGCCGCCAGCACTTCGGCCTGAGCCGCGGCCAGGGCCGCCGCCTTCGCGGCGTCACTGGCGGTGGGCCGGCCCGCGTCGCGGTAGGCCACGAGCAGGCGCTGCAGCGGTGTGGGGTCCTCGCGCCAGACGGTGCTGCTGAGTTCGCCCTCCATCGGGCCGTGGAAACCATGTCTGAGCAGCAGGTCGTCCATGCTGATCGAACCCAGCGCCACCGAGGTGATGTCGCGGACGACGTCCATCTCCGGTCCCCCGTAGCCACCGAGAACAGCTTCGTCGCCGACCCCGGCCGCAGCGATCACCCCGCGCAGGGCGCCCCACAGCGGCTGGATCGAAGCCAGATTCAGGACGGACTGCGTCTTGACCGCGTCCATGAGACGTTCTCGCGCCTCACAGAAGATTGTCTTAGTCCGCATCGGTGAGGTGGTCGGCAGTTCGGCGATGCGGTCGCGCCACCAGACGTCGGTGTCGGCGGCGAGGCGGTCGATGCGGCCGCCGATGGTCAGGAAGCTGGTCGGCAGCCGCCACGCGACGACCGGATAGCGCCGCTTCGTCGGCGCGAACTTCATGTCCGCGGGGACATGGCCGAACAGTCCGGCGATGGTTTCCACTCCGCTGGTGCCGGGCATCCGATCACCGATGGTGGCCATGAATTCCAGTTGCATAGCCGGGCGGCCCTTGAAGATCCGTAGGAATCGTTTCGACACGTCGTCGGGGACGGCGCGCTCGGCCTTCGACAAGGCGCCGATCGCGAAGGCCGCCTCCCGTGCCGAGGCCTCGATGACCGGTGACCACACGCTCCAGCTCAACGGGGTGAGGACACCGGGGCAGGCCTCGCCGAGATTTGACGTGCTCCAGTGCAACGTCGACGCGCTGTCCTGATCCAGCGGGTCCCACTCGTCGATACCGTCGCCGGCTCCGTTTTCCCTTGTGCTCCATACTGTTTCAGGGCGGGCCTGGACGACGTAGACGGTGCGGTCTCCGGAACGACCGGGTCCGATCGCCCACTCGATGTCCATCGGAGCACCGAACGCGGTATCCACGTCGCGACCGATGGTGGCGATGTCGATGACCTCGGTTGTGGTGATCGACGGGGCGCCGCGCTGCGCTTCGGGAACGTCGACGCGAATGGACTCGCCGTGCGCCGACGACGGTACCCACATCGTCGGCTTGTGACCGGTCACCGCGGACCGCACGGTCAAAGTGTCTCGCGCGACGACGAATTGGTCCGGACTGACCTCACCGCGGACGATGCTCTCGCCCAGTCCGGGCCCGGATTCGAGGTAGATCGCCGACCGGTCCCCGGTGGCCGGATGCAGCGTCATCATGACCCCGGCTGCGGCCGCGTCGACCATCTCCTGCACGACGACGGCCATGGCGAGTTCCTCGAACGGCTGATCAAGCCGGCCGCGGTATTCGATGGCCCTGGCGGTGAACAGGCTCGCCCAGCAGTCGACGACCTTACGCAGGACCGCCTCGGCGCCCTCGATCCACAGGTAGGTGTCCTGCTGGCCGGCGAATGAGGCGCCTTCAAGGTCCTCGGCGGTGGCCGACGACCGGACGGCGACCGGGACATTCTCCCGGTCGCCACACAGGTCGCGGTACCGGTCGACGATGGCGGCCTGCACCTCAGGGGTCAGCGTCTCGACCGTGAACAGTGCCCGAACCGTTTCGGCACGGCCGTGCAGCGGCGTGCCCTCGTCACCGAGAATGGCCGATATCTGCTCGGCCACGCCGGCGCGGAGCACCGAGTCCAGATACGCCCGGGTGGTGACGACGAAGCCGGGCGGAACCGGGAAACCGTGACCGATCAGCCGGGCCAGACCGACAGCTTTGCCGCCCGCGAACGCCAGGGCGTCCGCGCAGTCGGCGAGTGCCATGGTGGGTCCAGGGGCAGTCGGCATCAGCTGCCCCATTCGGTGTGCAGACCGTCGACCAGCACCGGCACACCGACCGTCGGCACGTGGTTGAGTTCGGCGTGCGCGGCCAGGCGCAGGTCCGGGATGCGGGCCATCAGGTTCTCGATGGCGATCTTGATTTCCAGCCGGGCGAGCGGGGCACCCAGGCAGTGGTGGGTGAGCTTGCCGAATTGAATGTGCCGCTTGACATTTGAGCGCCGGATATCGAAGTTGTCGGGCTCCGGGAACAACGCCTCGTCGCGTCCGGAGGAGATGAACGGCATGTGTACCACCGCATTGGCCGGAATGGTGACACCACCGAGTTCCGTCTCGCGGGTGGTGAGCCGGTTGATGCTGCGCACCGGCGGGTGCCAACGCAGCGTCTCCTCGACCACATTCGGAGTCAGCTCCGGGTGGGCGCCCAGGTCTTCCCACCGGTTGCGGTCGACCAGTAGCGCGTGGATGGTGTGCCCGATTGCGGTGGCCGTGGTCTCGGTTCCCGCCGCGATCCCGGCGACCAGGATCGAGCGAAGCTCCGAATCGGACAGCCCGCCGTCGCCTTCGCGTTCGGAGGCTTCGATCAGATCGGTGAGCAGGTCATCCTCGAGTCGGTTGGCCCGCCGATCCTCGATGACCGCACGCACATACGTATCGAATTCGCCTTGGCTGACGGCATATTCGCGGACCTGCTGGTCGGTCAAATGCGGGTTGATCACCATGGCCATGGCTTCCTCGGCCCAGCGGTACATCCGCATCGCATCCGAGAGCGGCACCTTCCAGATCGGCGCGATGACGTGGATGGGGACCAGGCGCGAGTACACCACCGCCAGGTCGGCATGCCCGTCGTCGATGAACTCGTCGATCAGGTGATGGGTGATCTCGTCGATGTTCTCGGCACGCCGGCCGGAGGCGACCATCGAGAACGACGGTTGCACCAGCGACCGCATCCGAGTGTGGTCTGGCGGATCGGTCGAGGCGAGGTTCGGGAACAGCGGCCAGCCTTCGGGGAGAAGGTGTTTGAGATCCTCGGGGACGTCGAACGTCGGCGCTCCGGAGATCGCACTGGAGAAATCCTCGGGCCGCTTGAGCACCTCCTCGATCAGCCCGACGGTGCACACGCACCACCAGCCGGCCTCGGGGACGTAGAACACCGGCGACTCACGGCGGGCCCGCGCCCAGCCGTCGATCAGGTGGTCATCGGCGGCTGCGGGATCCAGCGGCGAAAAGTACGGCGCGACGGGGCAGCCTGTGTCCGAGGTGGCCCCGGCTGGGCATTCGCTGGTGGAGGCGCTCATTGGCCAATCTCGATTCTGTCGGTGAGATACTGAGGTACTAACTCGGCATCTTCTTACCTCAGTGTGGCGTAGACCTCAATAGCGCAATCGGTGTGATACGTGCCGAATCGACCCGTCAGACAAGAATGCCGCGCACAAAACCCCAGCTAGGGCAGCACGTAGCGCTCGATCAGCAAATCGAGATCGAGCGTCAGAAAATTGTTTCGTCAGTCCTCGGCGGGAATGAGCGCACTGATCACCGGGCGCAGAAAGCTGCGCAACACCTGCGAATCACGCAGTTCCTGACCACCGTCCGGCGACAGCAGGATCGAATGACACACCCGGAAAATGGCCTCCGCAGCGTGAGGAGCAACGGAGGCAGATCCCCGTTTGCCCAGCTGATCCTCGATGAACCGCGTCGCCACGACCATCAGCGGGCCGGCCTCGAAGGTCAAGAATGGCACCAAGTCGTCGCGATCGGTCTCCAGCAATCGGCCGAAGAGGGCATGGTGGCGAAACGCCTCGATGCCAGAGGCCAGCGATTCTGTCAGGGCGTCGACCACGGTTGGCTGCGCATCAGCCACCCGCGCCAGCTCACCGACCACCCGGGCGTTCTCCCGGCCCAACACCGTTGCGATGAGTTGTTGCTTGCTGGAAAACCGCCGATGGACGGTCATCCTGCCGACCTTCGCCCGCCGGGCGATCTGATCAAGGGTGGCCCGGCGCAGCCCCAACGAGAGAATCTCCTCGTACGCCGCATCCAGGATTCGGACCGAGAAGGGATCCGTCGGCACCTCGACGGGCATGAACAACGGCACCGCAGCCTCACCCGCTGGTTGCACTGAAACCTCCCCCCTTGGTACTCAGGTATCAATATCGTACCTTTGCATGGCGCTGTCCCGTCTCGCCCGCCGATACGGAGCCTAGCCGGGCTTCGGGGCCGGCAGCGTCTCCACGACCGGAAGGAAGCCTGCTGTGGCCCACCCCAAATCCGACCCGTGTCCCCGGGTTCTGGCCCTGGTCCGCGTACTCGGCATCAGCCGCATCGTCTACGGCCTGGGCCTGCTCGTCGCTCCGCGCGCCATTGCCGGACACTGGCTCGGCGCCGGCGCCACCTCAACCGCGGCCCTTCCCCCCGCCCGCAGCCTCGGCATCCGCGACGCCGTCATCGGCGCGGCGACCCTGACGACCATCAACAACCCGAAAACCTGCGCCCGCGTGGTGGCCTGGGGTGCGGCCGGCGACACCGTAGACGCACTGGGCACCGTGATCGCCCACCACGACGATCAACGCGTCCAGCGGGCCTATGCGGTCATCGCGGCACTGGCGGCTGTGCTGAGCCTCGGACTCGCATCTCGCCTACGCCAGTAGTCATTTGGGCGTTACTAGCCGTGGGTCATGTCTCGTTCAGGTCGTTACTGCAGCGGAACCCGATGTGCGTCGTCGCACTGTCCTGCGACTGCGGCGATCGCGCTGCCGGGCGGTACCGGTGGCAGTACTCGGGCGCACAGAGGTGCGACCCACCTTTGAGCGCATGCGTGACGCTGGGATCCGGCTCCGCGGGCGGGCAACACGTGGGGGCCTCCGGCGCGGGACCAGCGAACGGCGTGGTGGTCCATTCCCAGACGTTGCCGATCATGTCGGCGAGACCAAATCCGTTGCACGGGAACGTTCCTACCGGCGAGGTGCCTACCCAACCGAGAGCGCCGGCGTTCTCGTACGGGAACCGCCCCTGCCAGGTGTTGGCCATCAGCTGCCCAGCAGGTGCCACCTCGTCGCCCCAGGCATACGTGGTGTCGGTGCCACCGCGCGCGGCGTACTCCCACTGTGTTTCACTCGGCAGTTTTCGGCCGGCCCAATGGGCATACGCCAGGGCGTCGGTATAGGCGACCTGCACGACGGGGTGGTCGGCTCTGTCTTCCCAGTTGCTACCTGGCCCGAACGGTCGGCGCCAGCAGGCCCCTGGCGCCCAGTCCCACCACTGCCGCCAGTCCCGCAGGTTCACTGGTCCACTCGTCGGCTGGAACACCAGGGCGCCTGGGATCAGATCCTCCTCCGCAACCCCTGGATAGAGCGCCGGGTCCATCGGCCGTTCCGCCACCGTCAAATAGCCGGTGTCCGAGACGAATTCAGCGAACTGGGCATTGGTGACTGGGTGCTCTTCGATACCGAAAGCAGCCACCGACGCCGACCGGACCGGTCGCTCTTCGGGGTAGAAGTCGCCCGACCCCATCGGGAATTCACCACCGGGCAGCTCGATCAAGCGGGTTAGCGTCACTACCTGATTCAGTCCTTCGAAAATGCCTGGGCCAGTTCCCGTTCGACGTTCACGTACGGTGTGCCCGATACGTCGAAAATCACCTTGGCGATGGTACCTCCGGTGAACGGGTAGGGCGCCGAGTACTGGCTCGACACCGACTGGCCGTCATTGCGTCCGACGGCCACTCCCCCGCCGGTGAGACCGAACATGCCCGGGTGGGTCCGCACGTTGTCGCGGGTCGCCACCACGGCGTCGTCGATGTGCAGTTCGACGGTGCCGAGCGGCGTGTGACTGCCTTCGACGGTGCCGGTGCGGTTGTACCGCACACCGAAGACGTGACGGCCCAGCGGGAGCGGCTCCGGTGCAGACACCTCTTGCTCGTCCTCGCCCATGAAGTTGTAGATGTAATGCAGCCGACCGTCCTGGACGAACAGCACATGCCCGCCATGTCCGGCGCCGTGCTTGACCAGGACCCCCTGCGCCGCCGCGGACTCGACATCGACCTCGGTAAGGATCGAGTACGACTGTCCGCGCAATTCGACGCACGCGCCGATACCGACCTCGGCAGTTCCGGGATAGTAGGTGAACGTCTGCCGGTTGAGAGAGAGATACGGACGCTCCCGCGTCATGGTCTCGAGGATGTTCAGGTCGGCCAGCGGCAGGCCGCTGTACTTGGCCGCCTCAGCGAACCACAAGTCTTGCAGCTCAGCTAGTTTCGCCGGATCTTCCGCGGCCAGATCGTGACACTGGCTGCGGTCGGACTCGATGTGGAACAGCTCCCAGCGGTCCTTGTCGAAATGCGACCAGCCCGACGGAGTGGCAGCGTGCACGGTGTTGGCGAACCAGCCGTCGTGCCAGATACCGCGGGTGCCGAGCATGGTGTAGAACTGCGTGGTCTTACCGGTGCGTGCGGTCGGGTTATCCAGGGCCGCTTTGAAACTCACGCCTTCCAGCGGTCGCTGCGCAACACCTCGAACCTCGGTGGGCGGCTCGATGCCCAGTAGTTCGTAGACCGTCGGAGTGATGTCCGAGACGTTGACGTAGTTGTCCCGCACCTCGCCATGCGCCGCGATTCCGTTGGGCCAGCTGATGATTGCGGTGTCAGCAATACCACCTTCATGCGAGGCGTAGCGCTTGAACAGCTTGTAGGGCGTGTTGAACGCCATCGCCCAGCCGATCGGATAGTGGTTGTAGGTGTCCGGCGAACCGAGACTGTCGAAGTAGCGCAGGTTCTCCTCGACGGTGTCGATGTAGCCGTTGAAGAACTTGACCTCGTTTACCGAGCCGTTCGGCCCGCCTTCACCACTGGCCCCGTTGTCGGAGATGACGACGACAATGGTGTTGTCCAGCTGGCCGGATTCCTCCAGATAGTCGAGAATCCGGCCGATCTGCGCGTCCGTGTACGACAGGAAGCCGGCGAACACCTCGGCCATCCGGGCGAAGAGCCGTTTCTCGTCGTCGCTCAACCCATCCCACGGCCGCACCGTGTCCTGCCAGGGCCACGCTTCGCCGTTCGGGCCCTTCACGTCCAGGTAGGGGTTCATCGGTGACAGCTCGGTGTCGGGCGGCACGATACCCAGCCGCTTCTGGTTCTCCAGCACGAGCTCGCGGTACGCCTCGTAGCCCATGTCGAACTTCCCGGCGTACTTGTCGGCCCACTCTTTGAACACGTGGTGCGGCGCGTGCCCGGCACCCGGGCACACGTACGAGAACCACGGCTTGTCCGGCGCGATCACCTTGGCGTCCCGAATGAACTCGATGGTCTTGTCCGCCAGGTCTTTTGACAGGTGGTACCCCTCTTCAGGCGTGGCTGGCGGCGCGACGGGGTGGTTGTCGTAGACCAGGTCCGGGTACCACTGGTCGGTCTCGCCGCCCATGAAGCCGTAGAACCGTTCGAAACCTCGGGCCAGCGGCCAATGCCTCTTTGTGGCCGCGAGGTTGGACTCCTCGAGTGGAGTCAAGTGCCATTTGCCGACGCAGTAAGTGTTCCAGCCACGCTCGGCCAGCACCTCCGACAGCAATGCGGTCTCAAAAGGTATGCGGCCATTGCAGTTCGGGAATCCGTCGGTGAACTCCTCGATGGTCGCCATACCCACCGAGGTGGCGTTACGCCCGGTTAGCAGCGACGCGCGGGTCGGCGAGCACAGCGCCGTGGTGTGGAACTGCGACAGCCGCACGCCTCTGTCGGCGATCCGGCGCATGGCTGGCATATCGACCAGACCGCCGAAGCAGTCCCAGGTCGCAATGCCGGTGTCGTCCCACACCAGGTACAGCACATTGGGTGCGCCGGCCGGCGCCGTCGGCGCGGCATACGGACCCCAGTCGGGTTCCGAGTCGCGGATGTCGAGTTCGATCTTGCCCTGGAATTCAGTTGCCATGACGCCTCGTCCCGGTCAGCAATTGCCGATGTCTGCGATCGCCCGGAGATTACACCCGCGACCTGTGGCGTGCGCCAGATATTGACGTTCGCGAAGGGCAGCCCGGCGCCGCAACGTCACGAGCCCCGCCTTTGCTGAATCTTGCACCACCGGTGAAAAGTTGATGCTCACGTCGAGATCCCAAGGGGTGTTACAGAATTCCAATCCGATGTATTGCTGCGAGAAACCTGGGCGCACTCGATAATGGCCCGATGGCATCCGATACCGAGTCATCACCCGAACACAACCCCGATTCCAGCGGACCGAGACTGTCTCGGCGCTCCGTGATCGGCGGGCTGGCCGCCGCAGCCGGTGTCGCAGCAGGTTCGTCGTTCATCGCCGGCTGCGACAACAAGGGCGCGGCCCCAAGCGAGGGTGACGGCAGCGCAGCAGCCAATGAGGTGACGAAGAACTTCCACGGCGAGATCAAGCTCGACGTGCGCGATTCCAAACCCGACTGGAGTCCGTGGGAACTCAAACACGCTCCCGAGGGCGCGCCCAACGTGCTGGTGGTCCTATACGACGACACCGGCTTGGCCTCGTGGTCACCCTACGGCGGGCGTATCAACATGCCGACGCTGCAGAAGCTCGCCGACGGCGGTTTGATCTATTCGCAGTGGCACACCACAGCTCTGTGCTCGCCCACCCGGTCCTGCATGCTTACCGGCCGCAACCACCACGTGAACAACTTCGCGTCGATCGCAGAGGCCACCAACGGTTTTCCCGGCGCCTCGGGCCGCTTGCCCGCCGAATGCGCCACCATCGGACAGGTGCTGCAGGACAACGGTTACAGCACGTTCTGGATCGGCAAGGACCACAACGTCCCAGAGCAGGACCTGGCGAGCGGCGGCAGCAAATCGGAGTGGCCGGTGCAGAAGGGCTTCGACCGGTTCTACGGCTACCTCGGTGGCGAGACCAACCAGTGGTACCCCGATCTGGTCGAGGACAATCGATACATCGAGCAGCCGTACTCTCCTGAGCAGGGCTACCACCTGTCGAAAGACCTTGCCGATCAAGCACTTCGGATGCTGCGTGATCAGCGGGCCACCAACCCGTCCAAGCCGTGGTACATGTGGTTCTGCCCGGGCGCCAACCACGCGCCGCACCACAGCCCAACCGAGTACGCGGCGAAGTACAAGGGCCAGTTCGACGACGGCTACGAGGCCTACCGCGACTGGGTACTTCAGCGGATGAAGGACAAGGGCATCCTGCCCACGGACACCAAGATGACGCCGATCAACCCGCTGCCCAAAGATGTTGCCATCGATGGGGATATGGTCCGGCCGTGGAACACGCTGAGCGCCGATGAGAAGAAGCTGTTCTCCCGGATGGCCGAGGTGTTCGCCGGGTTCTCCGAGTACACCGACGCACAGGTCGGCCGGGTCGTCGAGTACCTGGAGCAGACCGGCCAGATGGACAACACGCTGATCTTCTACTGCGCCGACAACGGCGCCTCCGGTGAGGGTTCGCCGAATGGGTCGGTCAACGAGAACAAGTTCTTCAACGGCTACCCGGACGACCTGGCTGAGAACATGGCCATGATCGACAAGTTGGGCACCCCGGCCACGTACAACCACTACCCCACCGGCTGGGCCGTCGCCTTCTCCACGCCGTTCCAGATGTTCAAGCGATACTCGCAGTTCTCCGGCGGCACCTGCGACCCGATGGTCATCCACTGGCCCAAGGGCATCAAGGCCAAAGGCGAAGTCCGGCACCAGTATCACCACGCCACAGACGTCGTGGCCACCATCCTGGATGTCACCGGCATCAAGATGCCGGACAACTATCGCGGTGTGCCTCAGTTCCCACTCAACGGTGTCTCGATGAAGTACACCTTCGATGCCAAGCCCGATGAACCCACGAAGAAAAAGAACCAGTACTACGCCATGCTGGGCACCCGCGGCATCTGGCAGGACGGCTGGAAAGCCGCCGCCCTCCACGCCCCGCTGAGTGGAAAGGGCCACTTCGACCAGGACAAGTGGGAGCTGTTCCATGTCGACGAGGACCGTTCGGAATCAACGGATGTCGCGAGCCAACACCCAGAGAAGCTCAAAGAACTGCAGGACGCGTGGTTCGACGAGGCGAAGAAAAACTTCGTCCTGCCCTTGGACGACCGCGGCGCCCTCGACCAGCTAAATATCGAACGGCCGCAGTTCGAACCTCCCCGCGACCGGTACATCTACTACCCGGATGCCTCGCCGGTGCCGGAGGGCGTGGCTGTCAACATCCGCGGGCGCAACTACAAGATCATCGGCGACGTCGACATCACTCCGCAGGCCCAGGGTGTGATCTTCGCGCATGGGTCCCGGTTCGGCGGTCACGCGTTGTTCATCAAGGACAACAAGCTGTTCTACGTGTACAACTTCTTGGGCATCCCGCCGGAGCAGGTGTTCACCTCGCCGCCGCTGACCCCGGGCAAGCATGCCCTGGGTATGGAGTTCATCCGGGAAAGCAGCGGAAAGTACGGCGAATCCATCGGCACCACAAAGCTTTACATCGACGGCAACACCGTGGCGCAGGGTCCGATGCGCGCCCAGATCGGTAAGTTCACCCTGGCCGGCGACGGCCTTTGCGTCGGCTTCGACAGCGGCGACAACGTATCGAATCTGTACCAGAACCCGGGCCGGTTCACCGGCGGCACCATCAAGGGCGTCGCGGTGGACGTGAGCGGCAAGTCCTACATCGACCTGAACAAGGAAGCTATGGGCGCGTTCGCCCGCGACTGATCGCACGCGTAGGTGGGGTACCCGTACCCCACCTACGCGTCGGCCGCAGCGGCCCGAGTTCGCGTCTACGCTGTTCGTCAGTGGAATTTTCTCTGCGTCAGCGCAATATCAACGGGCTGAAAGCATTTCAGCTTCGACGGGGCGTGGTAGCAGTCAGAAGGCCTCGACGGACCGCATTGAAATCCCTTGCGCTGCCATCGAATACAGACAGTACCCACTCACCCTTTCTGGGTGATATCGGCGTATCGCGCGAATCACCCAACCTGTCAGTACGCACCTTCGCGTTTGAGGACGGCGCCGAATGTGCGCCAAATGATCACCAGATCCCCGATCACCGACCAGTTACCAGAATACGAAACATCAAGCCGGACACGGTCTTTGTCTTCCAGGTCAGAGCGCCCGGACACCTGCCACAACCCCGTCATTCCGGGCTTCACATGTTCGCGGTGTTCCAGGAACGCCTCGTCCGATCCTGCTTCGCCGACCACCAGGGGACGCGGCCCCACAACACTCATCGAGCCGCCCAACACATTGAACAGCTGCGGTAACTCGTCGATGCTGCTGGCGCGCAAGAATTTTCCCACCTTGGTGACGCTGGACGCCGACGACCGCTTGTTGAACATGCTGTCTGCATGCTGCTCATTTGTTTGCGGCAGCTTGTCAGTGCCCACGTGCATGGTCCGCATCTTGACGATCCTGAACGTCTTTTGGTCGAGCCCGACCCGCTCTTGCCGGTAGAAGACCGGGCCGCGGTCCTCGAGTTTGATAGCCAGGCCGGCAATTGCGATGACCGGCAATGCCACAACCAATCCGATGACCGACAGGACAAGGTCGAGAACCCGTTTGGTCACCATCGAGGGCACATCGTGGGTCGGCGCCTCGATGACGAACAAGGGCAAATTCTCCAGCGGGCGCAATTGCAGCCGGTGGCTCGCAACCTCGGTCAACCCTGGGACGACAATGAGTTCGGTGTTGATGGCTTGCATCCGCCAGGCAAGGTATTTCACCTGTTCAGGTGCGAACCCCTCGGCGTACACAGCAGCGAGCGAATCTGCGCCGACCGACCGCAGGATGGATTCCAACTCGCTGTCATCGTCGAACCCCAGGATCGGCACGTCACCGCTGGACGTGGCAACGCTCTGCCCCACTTGGCTGCCGCCGTGCGGCAGGCACAACCCAAGGACGCGATACCCGGCACCCGGCGAACGCGCGAAATACTCGCACAGTGTGCCCACCGCATCGAGTCCGCCGAGCACAACGACACCGGACACATACTTGCCACGCCGTCTCCGTCGACGCACGTCAGCACGCAGTACGTGGCGGACCACGACAAGGCCGATGAATCCGAGCCCGAAGGTGATGCCGAATTGGATGCGCGAAATCGGCATTTCTAGAAAGATCTCGAACGCCGCCGCAACCGTGAAAGCCAAGCCCGTTCCGTAGGCCACGCGGCGGTACTCCTCGGCTTGCTGGCCCACCAGGGACAGGTCACGCGAATGCGTGTAGCTCAGGGCCGTCAACCAGATGACAACCACGCCCAGTGAGAACACCAACGCCTGTGACAGGGTCGCAAAGTGGTGAAAAGCGAAGCGCCTTCCGGCCGGTTGGGCAACGGCAACGACGGCCAACAGGACCACAGCATCGGCGATGAACACCCGTCGGCGATACGCCGTCCGCCACCGGCGCGCTTGCGCTCGCGGCCCACCGTCGCCGCCAATCTCATCCTTTTCGGGCGATGCGGCCGGCTTGTTCGTCGCGGCATTCATTCGGGCACTCCCCCGTCAGCGAATAAAGACAATGACATCAACGCGTCAGCACTTCTGATTATGGCGCTCGAACGCCGCAGGCAACATCGGTTTGGTGTCCCGATTCCGCCGGCTGATCCCACGATGCTCCACGAAACTCGCCTCCACACAGCATTATTCACCCGTAGAGTGCGAGCAGCGTGATTGAAAGATCTCGACACCAAAAAGCGATACAGAACACCGTGGAGTGAACATATGACGCAACAGGCCATCCGCAAAGCCGTTATCCCCGCCGCCGGGATCGGCTCACGCCTGCTGCCGCTCACCAAGGCAATCCCCAAGGAAATGCTGCCGGTCGGCGACAAGCCCGTTATCGAGCACACGGTGCGCGAACTGGTGAATTCCGGCATCACTGACATCACCATCGTCGTCTCCGGTGGAAAAACCTTGATAGAGGAACACTTTCGCCCCAACACGGCGCTGGTCGACCAACTCCGCGCGGACGGCAAAGACGCGTACGCCGACGCGGTCGAGGAAGTCGGTGAGCTGTCCGCACTCGGGCACATCACGTATCTGCACCAGCACGGCCCGTACGGCAACGGCACCCCGGTGCTCAACGCATCCCGCTCATTCGGCGACGAACCGGTTCTCGTGCTCTGGCCCGACGACGTCTTCGTCGCCGAAGTGCCCCGCGCCCAACAGCTGATCCACGCATACGAACAGACGTCGAGCCCTGTACTGGCGCTGATGCCGATGGCTCCGGAAAACTCGCAACGGTATGGCGTGCCGATCGTCAAGGAAGACCTCGACGACGGGCTGCTGCGGATCACCGGAATCGTCGAGAAACCGAAACCGCACGAAGCGCCGTCGGGGTTCGCCGCGATCGGCGGCTACGTCATCACCCCTGGCGTCATCGACGAGCTACGTATGCAGACCGAGCGGTGGTACGAGCAACGCACGGGTGAGATCTATTTGACCGACGCCATCAATGCATACGCCAAAGACCATGCCGTGTATGGCCAAGTGATCAACGGGCACTGGTGCGACACCGGCAACCCGGCCGACTACCTGGTCGCACAGTTCGCTTTCGCGTTGGCGCACCCCGAATACGGTCCCGTGCTGCGGAACTTGGCGACGCGCCTCGAAGGGCCGCTGCTGCGCACCATCGTCACCGAAATCGACGGCCCGCCCGGCGATACCCCGGCTTAGGCCCCGGACGAATCGTTCGGGGCGGTGGTCACGCGACGCCTTCTCCACAGCACCGCGGCAGCGGCCCCGACGAGGGCAACCACCACGACGCCTGCGCCGACAAGAACAGAACGATGGCTGTTGTCCGAGGACTCCTGCGGTGCCGCGACGTTGTCTGCGGTACGCACCGAAATGCTCACCGGATCGCCGGCAACACCGGCGGCAAGCACATCCCCGGTCAATTTGGACACGTCACCGTCCACCCGATCGAGGTAGCCGAACAGCGGCTCGACCAACGGCCACGGCCCTGTCGTCGTCAGGAGCAGGACGGAACGATTGCGCGGCAGGTCCGCGAACGCCTGGAGCGACCCCAGGCCGCCGCCGCCGATATTCGCCCGTAATTCGGTAGGCAGCCCGACGGAGACTGTCGCACCGTCGCCGCTGACCGGCGGGTTGAGTGAAGTTTGTTTCAGCGCAGCAGAATTGGCCATGATCACCGCACCCGTGTTCGAGTCGGCGGCAGTCTTGACGTCCACCACCTGCGGCGTCACCGGAATGCCGGAGGAACGCGCGATAGACGCGACCAGCCGCGCGACGTGCGCCAGCTGGCCAGGACTGGTCCCGTCCATGGCGACCATGAACTTGGGGCTGAATTCCGATGGTACGGCGCTGAATCCACGGAGCGGCGCGCCCCCACGGTGCACCGTCAACGTCGAGCGCTGATCGATTTCGAATGTCATCGCGGTGAGCCATCCGCAACTTTCGTGCGGGGTGTAGGTGAGGGCCATATCGAGATCGACGAATTGGCCGATCTTCTGGCGATCCAAGTCGAACGTCGCGTCGAGCCTTCCGGTGTTGTCGAGCGACGCTCGATAGACGACCACGCCGCCAGAGTGAATCACCACAGAGGCCGAATCGTCTTTGGCCACCGGCGTGTAATCCGCAAGCAGATGTACCTGCACACCATCCACCCGGCCCGTCCCGAGCGACGTACGACCGACGCCGACGGACACGTTGCTGGTCCGGAGGACGTCGGTGCTACCGCTCATCTTCAGCTCGCGGAACGTCATGGTGTCACCGCTCGGTCGCGTATCCGACGCGCCAGCTTGGTCCACGCGAGCCGTGTCCGTCTGCGCCAGACCCTGGAGATCCGTGGCAAACAGCGACAGCTGCGCTGACAAATCGGCACCGCGGCCGGAGATTCGCAGGAAAGCGTTTGGGGTTCCGGGGTTTTCGACCTTCAGGCTGGCGTTTTCCGCCCGCTCCACAACGGCTGATCGCGCCAAGTCGCCGGCCGCCGGTGGCGTCGCCCCACGGCGTTGATTGACCACAGTGATGACCGTCGGCTGATCGTGATAGCGCCGCGCAAGGTTGGACACCAGGGCCAGGACAGCTTGCTGCTCGTCGGCATCTGCGTCGGTCGGGGTGTAGATCGTGGCCCGCTGAAGAACCGGCGGGAAAAAGCCCGCGATTGTCGTTGTGGGAGCCTCGGACCCGGTGAATACCGCTGAAATATTGCTCAGCATCAGCTCGCGCCGGGGCCAGCAATAGGTATTCGTGTAGTTCTGCGGATCGAACCGCGGGCGAAGAGTAAACGTCAAGTCGACCGCTGCACCGGACTTAGCTGCTGCGGAAAGGTCAACATCGAGGGGCACAGCGGGCCTGCTCGACGCTCCGGGCGGCAAGTCGATGGTCGCAAGCAGCTTGCCGTCGATATCGGCGATGTCGAGAATTCCGGCATCGATGTTCAAGGGCGGATTGATGGTGCCGCGCAACCGCACAGCGTTCAACCCCACCGGAACCGACACGCTCAGGCGTGCGGGATTGTCGGGTGTGATGAAGAGCTCGGATTTCGATCCGAGGGCCGACCCGGGCAATGTCACCACGGGCAGATCTACCGGGTTGGCGACGTCACCGGGTACCGCCCGGGCAGGTGCGATTACCGATCCGATTGACGTCACCGGCACGATCACCAGCGTTGCCGAAACCACTGCACAGGCGAAGATTTTGCGACTCATCGGGATTGGACTATACCGGCGATCACAGCAACCTGGCAGGCTATTGCACGCCCGGTACCTCGCCCCGGAAAGGTCACTGCATGACTCCACCTGCCCGCACCGCAATTACTGGCCTGATCGGCACCATCCTGGTTGCCGTTCTCACCGAGATTTCCCTGTCCGGGTGTGCCTCCCAGCCGCCAGTCGATAACGACAAGCCCGCGCACAACGAGATCACGGTGTCCGCCTCGGACGACTTCTGCGAAGTATCGAAGACCACTGCGGACACTGGAACAAGCACATTCGTCGTCACAAACAACGGCACCAAAGTCACTGAGTTCTACGCCTACGGCCACGGTGACCGGGTAATTGGGGCGGTGGAGAACCTTTCTCCCACCCTGCAGCGCAAACTGACGGTGCAATTCACCGAACCGGGCAGTTATTTCACCGCGTGCAAGCCCGGCATGATCGGCGACGGCATCCGCGGCAATTTCACCGTCGAAGGCACGGCCATCAAGGCCGACACAGAGGACAGCATCAAGGCAGCCGCCGACCGGTACAAGCAATACGTCACCCTCCAGACAATGAATCTGGTCACTGCCACCGAGGCATTGGTCGGCACAATCAGGAAGGGTGATGTCGAGGGCGCCCAAGAGCTGTACTCCCACGCTCACGCCTATTACGAGCGCATCAGGCCCGTCGCCGAGTTGTTCCCGAGCGGCCTGGACGCACGAATCAACCTGCGCGAGGCCGACGTTCGCCCCGGCCAGACGTGGACCGGTTTCCACCACGTGGAAAAGGACCTGTGGCAGCGCAACCTGCCACCAGATACCAACGCGATCGCCGGTCAATTGCTGGCTGACGTCAAGGAACTCGACGCCGCCGTCAGAGCGCCGGAGTGGACTGCGGCTCCTGCCACATTCATCGCCGGGACAGAACGGCTGTTGGATGACATCACCAAGAGTGCGATCACCGGCGACACGGATATTTTCAGCCACACCGATCTGTGGGACTTTCAGGCCGCCCTCGACGGTTCCCGTACCGCGGTCGGCTCGGCCCGACCCCTCATCGACGCCCGTAACCCGGGCCTCGGCACACAGCTCGACCAGGCATTCGCCACGACCCAGGGGGTGCTGGACAAGCACCATTGGAACGGCGGCTTCGTGTCCTACACCGACATGACCCAGCCTGAACGACAAGAGCTTTCACATTCATTTGTGGAATTGAGTGCCGTGGTACGTCGAGTACCGGATGTCATCGCGCAACAATGACGTTTCTGGCAGCAATCGATTTTTCCGCGTAGCCCGTTCCGATTGACCGGATGTGATTTGATTCGTCGGGCGCAACTTGGTCACAATAAAACCGAGGATGACCCCATGTCAGCATTGTTCCCCACCGAGTTCAGCTCCGCTGACATACATTTGCTGCGCGCACTGAATGTCACTCGGTGGTAACCCGGTATACCCCGAACCGAACCTCGCCGACGCAACCGACTGAACCAAGTATCCGAGGGCAGTGGAGATTTCGCTTACATGACGCCGACTAATCCCCCTGACCCGGCAATCGATAGCCCCGATCTGCCCGCCGAAAACAATGCGGCGACAACCAAGCCGACAAACCTCGGCAGGCAAACCCTCTGGAACTACGCCGTCTTCGCCATCAGCAAGAGTTCCACCCTGTTGATGACGGTCGTCGTCGCGCGCCTTCTCACTCCGGACGAATTCGGCATCTTCGCTCTGGCGTTGCTGCTGGTCAACTTATTCGACTACGTCAAGGACCTCGGTGTTGCTGAGGCGCTAATTCAAAGTGACCGTCCCTGGAGTCGCATCGCCCCGACCGGACTGACGCTGTCCATCGGATTCGGAGTGCTGGCCGGAGCAGTGCTGGCGGCAACGGCGGGCACTACGGCGAAGCTCCTGCACCATCCCGACCTCGTGCCGCTGATTCACGTTTTGGCCATCGCATTGGTGATTTCGGCCGCCAGCGTCGTGCCGCTGTCGTGGCTGCGCCGCGACCTCAGCTTCCAGCGCCGACTGCTACCGGAGTTCGTCGGTGCGGTGGTCAAGACGACGCTGACCATCTACCTCGCGGCGACCGGGCACGGTGTGTGGAGCCTGGTGTACGGCCAGCTCGCGGGTGTGCTGATTACCGCTGTCATGTATTGGTGGGCCGCACCGACTTTCATGTGGCCGAGCTTGCAGCTACAGGAAGCCAAGGCGCTGTTGCGGTTCGGCATCCCGGTCACCGGCGTCACGCTGCTCGCCTACGCGATCTACAACGTCGACTATCTGGCCATCGGAACCCGGCTGGGCACAACCGAACTCGGCCTCTACACCCTGGCGTACAGAGTGCCCGAGCTCGTGGTGCTCAACCTGTGCAGCGTGATCAGCGACGTGTTGTTCAGTTCGATGTCGAGGCTGCAGGACGACCGCGGTGCCATGTCCTGGCAGTACCAGAAAGCGTGGGGCATCGTGCTGGCGCTGACGACGCCCGCAGCCGTCGGATTGGCGGTGGTCGCCGGTCCCCTGCTCCGCACCATGTACGGCACGCAATACGACGATGCCAAGAACATCTTGGTGGTGTTGGCGCTCTACACCGGGGTTTACTCGGCGTCGTACCACGCCGGCGACGTTCTCAAGGCTGCCGGCCGGCCGGGACTGCTCACCGCGATCAACGCCGCCAGGCTGGTCCTGCTGGTCGGACCTATCTGGTGGGCTGCGGGCCACAGCGCGACGCTGGTAGCCGTGGCGCTGCTCAGCGTCGAAGTCGTGCATTTCGCCATCCGGATGACCGTCGTCCGCCGGGTCATTCCGTTGGGGTGGATGAAGATATTCACGGTGGTCGGTCGGCCACTGGCGGCGACTATTCCCATGGGCGCCACCCTGTTTGGGCTCAGCTTCATCGTCGGACACTGGCCGGCTCCGGCCCAACTCGCACTCCTCGTGCCACTGGGCATGGTTATCTATGCAGCAGCGCTATGTGTCACTGCGCCGCAGCTGGCCCGCCCAGTCGTCAACCGACTGGCGAAGAAAATGCGGAAAGCATGACAGACACACAGCAGAAAGGACGGTTCATGAGTCGCCCGCAGCGCCCCTGGCTAAACGTGGTCTTCGTGATGTGTACGGCCATCGGCCTCGTCGTCGGTGGCATTGCCGGCGGGCTTTTCCCGGTGTCGACGACCTACCGCGCCACCGCGCAAATCGCGATGGTCCCCGGCGCCAGCCTGACCACCGCGGACACCTCCGCGTATTGGGAGGTCCTGACGCAGGGTCAGGTGTCACGCACCGCCGCGGCGATCTTCTCGGATCCGCGCTGGCTCGCAAGCGCTGCCTCCGCTGCCGGCGTTGGCGCATCGGATTTCACCCTGACGGCCGGGGCGATACCGGATACCACCATGGTGTCGATCACCGCCGATGCGCCGTCGGCACGCGCCGCGGAGGCCGCCGTTGACGATGTGCTCAACCACGCCATGCCTGAGGTCACCACGATCCTGGCGCCCTTCCAGGTCCGCGTCGTCTCACCGCCTACCGCCGCGTCCCCGATGACGACGTCCCGGACCCAGCTGGTCCTGGCCGGCGCACTGGGCGGGCTGTTGCTCGGAGCCGCGGCCGGAATCGTCGTGTCATGGCTGCGTTCGCGTCGAGGCGACACTTAGCCGTGACCGGCTCCCGCGGATGGATCGTCGGGGTCCTTGTCCTCATGGTGGTCGCGGAAGTGACCAACATTTCCGAGGTGGCCACCCGCTATACCTCGGCTCCGCTCTTCAAAGCCAGTGTGGCGCTGGGTGTTCTCGCACTGATTGTCGCGCTGCGTGATCCACGGGCCCGGGCTCGGCTGAATCGCTGGACGATCATCGGCGCAGCCCTGATCGCCGTGTATGTCGCGGGCCAGGTGATCGCGTTGGTGGGCAGCGTCGACGTGGCTGCGTCGAAGGACGTTCTCTGGCGATCCGCGGTTGACCTGACCTTCCTGATGGTCATCCTGATGCTGACTCAGGTCACCGGGAAACCGTGGACGGTGGCGATGGCGATGACGGCGACCCTGACCCTGCTGTCCCTGCTGTCGATCGCGAGCTATCTGACGGGCGGGCACCAGACGTTCGGCGGCTTCGCCCTGATCTCAGATGCCCAGGGACAGTTGATCACTACCCAGCGGTACGCCGGACCCTACGGCGACTCGAACTTCTGGGGCCGGCAGTTGGTGCTGGGGCTGCCCATGGGCTGGGCACTAGCGCAGCGCAGTCGTCGCGCCGGACAGCAGCGGCACGCAGTGGCCTGGCTGCTGTGCAGCGGCCTCATGCTGATCGGCATCTACCTCACGCAATCCCGCGGCACATTGCTGACGGCAGGGCTGGCCGTCGCGGTCTGGTTCGTCGCCTCCGGTAAGCCGCGGAAACTCGCGTGGATTCCGCCGGCTGTGCTGGTGACCTTCGTCGTCCCCGGCATCGGCGACCGGATGGTGGCGCTGATCAAAGACATATCTGGGGCATCTGGCGGGCAGCGCCGCTACGACATCGATCCCTCGGTGCTGGGCCGCGAGGCCTCCCAGGAGATGGCCTGGCGAATGTTCCAGCAACGACCGGCCTTTGGTTTCGGTCCGGGAAGCTTCGGCAGCGAGGTGTCCTACTACACCGACCGGGTGGCGACGGCCGTCAACGAAGGACTCGTGGCCCCGCATAATCTCTACGTCCAGTTGCTCGCCGAGTCCGGGGTGACGGGGCTGGTCACCTGGCTCATCATGGTCGGCGGCATATTCACCATTGTCGCGCTGCGAATCGCCGGCGATCCCAACTCAATCGATCGAGCGTTGGCCGCTGCGACGCTCACCGGCATCATCACGTGGTCCGTGGCAAGCCTCTTCCTGCACCTTGCCTACTTCCGATCATTTGCCATCGTGCTCGCGCTGGCCTGCGCCCTCGGACCGCCCAAACCGGTACGGGCGGAAGTGATCACGAGCATGGCGCGGACTACTGCGCAGTGGGCGGTGGCCGCCGCCGTCGGGGCCGCCGTGGCCGGCGGCGTCATGGTGGCGGCGAGCACCCCCGCAGTGCGAGCCAGCCAGAAGGTCATCATGAAGCCCGTCGGTCCGCCCGACGGCTGGGCGTCGTACGCGATGAATGTCCGTGCCCGCGAGGCATTTCTGCCAACGATGGTGGAAACGATGTACAACACCGACGCGCCGGCGAAGATCGACTCTGATCCAATCCGCGGTATCGCCACGTTCTCGGTCACCGCCAACGACGCCGAGGGCGCCAAACGACGCTTGGCCGACGCGCTAGCGGTATCGCGCACCCGCATAAGCGACCACATCGGCCCGCTGCAATACACGGTCAAAGCCGTCACCGATGTGGAGGTGGATCGGATCTCGTTGCGCCCCAAGTCAGCTCTGGTGTACGCAGCCGGCTGGGGACTGGCCGCGCTGGTGCTCACCCGGTTCCTCATAGGCCGGCTCGCCGCCCGATTCTGGCCCTCCCCCGCTGCGACACCGGCGCCCGTGGAGACTGCAGCATGACGGACGACCGCACGGTCCTGGTTGAATTCTCGCCATCGGGTGGGCTATTCCAGTTCGCCGCCCAACTCGGCAGCGCGTTGGCCAAGCACGGCGACGACGTCGAACTATGGACGGGCCCGGACCCCGAAATCGCCTCCGCCGAAACCGGATTCCACATCCGCTCGGTACTGCCCACCTGGCACCCCAACGACAACGACGACCGCGGCTACCTGTGGTACCTACTCCGCCGCGGTTGGCGTGCCGGACAATTGGTGTTGGCCTGGCTGGTTTTGGCCTATCAATTACGCCGCCGACCGCCACGAGCGGTGCTGTTCTCCCAGTGGCGCTTCACCTTCGAGCCATGGTTCGTCGTAGCAATCTGTAAGTTGCTGCCGCACACGGTGTTCGGCATCATCGCCCACGAGCCACTACCCCGGTCCGACGCCAAGGACACCAGCACGCCCAAGGACGGGCGATTGCTACAGGCGTCTTTCGCCGCGGCGTGGCATCAGATGGATGTCGTATTCGTCCTGGGGCCGCGAACCCGACAGATCGTGCTCGACCATTGGCAGCCCCATTGCGATGTGGTCGTCATCCCGCATGGCGATTCCGGTGCCGTCCATCGCGGCCGTCCACCGGTCCCCGTTGCCGAAACCGAACCGATAGCCCTCTTCTTCGGGACCTGGACCACCTACAAGGGAATTGATGTCCTGATCGACGCCTTCGGTCTGGTCAAGGCGGAGATGCCCGACGCACGACTGATCATCGCCGGCGCGATCGGCGCCGATGTCGACGGCCCCGATCTGCTTGCCAGAGCCGCTGCCGTCGGCGTGGAGGCCCGGCCGGGCTACTGCGCCATGGACGAGGTACCCGGGCTCGTCGAATCAGCCCGGGTCATCGTCACGCCCTACATCCGGGCCAGCGCCAGTGGCGTGGCACACCTGGCCTACACCTTCGGACGGCCGGTTATCGGCACCACCGTGGGCGACCTGCCGGCCGCGATCGACGATGGCGTCACGGGGCTGCTGGTGCCGCCGAATGACGCAGCCGCGCTGGCCACCGCGATGCTCCGGCTGCTGCGTAATCGGCAGTTGGCCGCCGAACTTGGCGCGGCCGGCCACTCCGCGGTCGGGCGCGCCTGGGACGTCGCGGCGGTATCGATCAGTACAGCGGTGACTGCTGCCACGCAACGTATCGGGTCGCAGAAGTGACGACGCAATGACAAACATCCAATAGAGAAGATTGCGGGTGCTCAAATGAAGCCGCTTCGGGTGCTCACCCTGATCGACGGATTCCGTATGGGCGGAGCCGAAACTCTGTTGGCTCCGTTAGCCGTCGCCATGCGTGAGACCGACGTCGAGATGGACTTCGTCGGCCTCGACGATGCTTCGGTCAACGCCGAGAAGACCATGACCATTCTGTCCGAAGCCGGGGTGCACCCCCGCTCACTGGGTATCACCCGATTGCTCGACCCCACCGGAATTCCCCGGCTGGCCCGCGAAATCCGTAGCGGTGGTTACGACTTGGTGCACACCCATCTGGAAATGTCGGCGACGTTCGCGGTACCGGCGGCCAAATTGGCCGGGCGCCCGGTGGTCTGCACGTTCCACCACGTGACCGAACGCTGGCCGGGACGTGAGTATTGGCGCGAGCATCTCGCAACGGAGGCCGCGACCCGCGGGGACCGCGTCTTGTTCGTCTCTGAGGCCAGCCGGGTGTCCTGGGCACAGGTGCACCGCCGGGGCCGGGTCGCGGACAACTGGGACGTGCTGCACAACGGAATTGATGTCAGCAACTTCCGGCCCGGTGAACCAGATCCGGCTGTGCGCCGCGAACTCGGCGGTGGCCCAGGACCTTTGGTGGTGTTGCCGGCCGCATTCCGCGACTTCAAGGGCATCCCGGTGGCGATCCAGGCGTGGCCACAGGTATTGCAGAAACACCCCGACGCCATTCTGTCTCTGGTTGGCGGCGGCCCCGACGAAGCCGAATTCCGTAGGCAGGTCGACACAGCAGGCCTGACGGACTCGGTCATCTTCACCGGAGTGCGCTCCGATATGCCACAGGTGTACCGGGCGGCCGACGTCGTCCTGCTGCCATCGATTTACGGTGAGAACCTGCCCACCGTGCTGATCGAGGCATCAGCGTCGGGCAAGGCTATCGCCGCGTCCCGAATCGGCGGAATCCCGGACATCATCGTGGATGGCTCCACGGGATTGCTGTTCGAGCCCAAAGATCCTGCGGCGCTGGCCACCACCGTGATCCGGCTGTTGGACGATCCCCAACTTCGGACATCGTTGGGCGAGCCGGCAATTGAGCGTGCTCACACAGAGTTCTCGGCGACCACCTGGGCCCACCGACTCCAGGATCTCTACCTTGAGCTGATCGAGAAGAAACGTTGAGCGGCAAGCAGATCGACTATCTGGTCTCCCGGTTTCCGGTCACCTCGGAGACGTTCATCGTCCGGGAACTTGATGCCCTGGCGCATACCGATGGCCTGACTGTCGGGCTGCGGTCACTGTATCCCTCGCCAGACCCGCAGGTCCACGACATTGCGCGACGATGGATGGCCAAGCTGGTTCGCCCCGGCGTCGGCGCGAGTGTGACGGGACTGGCGTGGGCGCTGTTTCGGCATCCTCTGGTCACGCTGTCGATATTGGCCGACGTGGTGCGCGGTTATGCGGCCCGGCCGTCGCTGCTGCTGCGCGCGCTGGTGACGGTACCCATCGCCATGGCACACGCCCGGGATCTGCGGTCATCGGGAATCACCCGCCATATCCACGCGCATTACGCCACGTATCCGGCGCTGGCGGCATGGATCTGCTCACGGTTGGCCGGGGCGACCTACAGCGTCACCATTCACGCGCATGACCTGTACGTGGACCAGTCGATGCTGGGGCGCAAACTCGACGGCGCCGAATTCATTGTCACGGTTTCGGAGTACAACCGCAGAATCTTGGCGCGCTATACGTCTACCCCGATTCAGGTGATCCACTGCGGGATCAACACCGCGGCATATCCGTTCCGTGCCAGGAGAATTCCCGACCACGGACCCATCCGGGCGCTGTGTGTGGCCTCACTGCAGGAGTACAAGGGGCACGAAGTGCTGTTGCGCGCGCTGGCGCTGGGTGGCCCCGGCGTCGACCGCATCGAACTGGACCTGATCGGCGGAGGGCCGCTAGCCGATGAACTGCAGTCTCTGGCAACCGAACTCGGGCTGACGTCGCGCGTTCGGTTCCATGGCGGACAATCGGAGACCGCCGTCAAGCAGGCTTTGGCCGAGGCGGATATCTTCGTTTTGCCGAGCATCATCGCCGCTGACGGCCAGATGGAAGGCCTCCCTGTCGCGCTCATGGAGGCGCTCGCTTCCGGCATACCGACCGTGTCGACGAGCCTCTCGGGCATCCCCGAGTTGGTCGTACCGGGGAAAACCGGGCTGTTGGCCACGCCGGCCGACGCACAGAGCCTGCAGGCCACGTTGGAGCAGCTGATTTCGTCCGGCGCCACACTCGATGGCTACGCCCGCACTGGACGCGACCTCGTCGAGCAGGAATTCGACAGCGCTGCAACAACTGCCGCACTGCTCGCCCTGTTCAGGACGAACTGAAAGCCTGGCCTATTTAGCTACCGCTGGTCGGCGAATTCTCGGCGTACCGCGTCCACCAAGTAGCGGCGGATGAGGTTCTGCAAGCCACGGTGGAGCACGGCATGGTCACCGCTGGGCGCCAAGGTCAGCTTCGGCGCCCAGCCGCGGCGTGCCAGCCGCTTGGCACCGATGGGCCCGCGATGTCCCTCGTACCATTCGAAATCCGACGGCGATAGCACCAGTTCCGTCTCCACGCCTCGCTTGGCGAGCGCCCGGAGCAGCACCTCCGGGGCCTGGGTGTAACCCAGCCGGCCGAGGACCAACCAACCCTGATAGGGCAACCAGTTTCGCAGCCCCTGCTTGACTATTTTCCAGAAGGATGTGTCCTCGGTGGGCTGATCGCCGGCGACCGCGTCGGTCACCTTGGCGATGCGCTCCGACGCGCCGTCGGTACGTCTGACCGAGTACAGCAGGATATTCAGCAGCACCACCGACTTTGCGCCATGACGCAATGCCGCGTACGCGGAATTCCAAGCACCCGAACAGATTCCGGTCATCATGAGCCGATCTGACGGCACATCCAATGCCTCAACGACGTCGGTGACGTCCGCTTTGGCCTCTGCCGAATGAATCCAGGGGTACGCGGTGGTCGCGATACCAGTGTCGCCCACCCCACGCCGGTCATAACGGACCACGTTGACGCCCAGCGCGGCCAGTTCGCGTGCCGTGTCCGGCCAAATCCGTCCCGAGCCGACCCGATGTTCACACGCGGTGTTGTGGAACAGCACGGTCGGCCCGCCCTCGGCTACGCCGGATATCGCGGTTCGGATAGCGAACAGTCGGTTTGGGCCGAGCGCCACGATCGACTCGGTAACGCTTCGCCCGTCAGATAATTCTTGGGCCACAGCAGAATCGGCGAATACCGGCCGGAAATCGACTGTCTCCGACGGCAGATTCGCATCGAACCACTTCTCGATGGTCGCCACGGTAGCCATCGGAATCGTGACCACGATGCTGGGTGGTTCGACAAATTCCGGCTGCCCGGTAATTTCCCGAACTGTGCAGTTGTCCGCGGCGCGCAGGTCCGCAAGTCGCCGATCATCGCTCAGTTCGGGCCGAGTCAACACCAGCACCGAAGCCGATTCGACGACGGCAGGCATCTTCAGCGCGCGCAGAGCAGCGGCCGCATTGGCTGACAGGGTGATGCCGAGCAGCGGCACCATGTCCGGCTCCGCTTCAGAGGGCTCGTCGCCGCCGACGGTCATCTTGTACAGCACCTGTTGTTCACGCAGATACCTGCGTCCATCGGTAGCCGGATCCCAGAGGACCAGTCCGTCGACACCCGTTATCGAAGCCGCCGCGGTCGCGGCCAGCAAAGATCCGGCGCGCAGGCCGAGCAGCGACACACTGCGCACCCCCGACGCGCACAGGTAAGCCACCGCCGTCCGAATACTCTCCAGGTAGTCATCGATGGCACTGTCCCGACCCTGGTCCCCCATCGAGTCCCCGGTACCCGAGTAATCGAACCGCAGCACAGCAAACCCGTTGGCGCACAGCCGCTGGGCCAGCAACTTCAGCCCCGTGTAGGTATCCAGGTGTTGACGGCCCAACGGCGGACAGATGACCACGCCCGCCCGCGCCGCACTGCCGGCCGGCACGTGAACGACACCAAAAAGTCGCGATTGCTCGGGCCCGAACCATGTCGGCACGCCCTGTATTTTCGATTCCCCCGACATACCAACGCCGTCCCCTCGTCCCGCGAGCGATATTACAGCAAATGCCTTCAGAAACTTCAGCCAGCTAGTGAGGTGCTACCGACGTGAGGCACGATAGCTACTCGGAGCAAACCGCAACCACGACCGCAGCGGCGTGACAGTCCGCATGGGTGAGCGACACCGAGATCTGCCGCCATTGTTGCGCTGTAGCCAATTGCGCAGCTGAGCCGGTGAGACGCAACGTCGGTAGGTGATTCGAGGCGACGACTTCAATTTCCCGCGGGACGAACGCCACGTCGGGTTGAGCAAATGCCTTCATCGCGGCCTCTTTCGCGGCGAACCGGGCCGCTAACCGGGGCAGCCGGTTCAGACCTGCACAGAAAGCGATCTCGTCATCGGTGTAAATCTTGGCCAGAAACCGATCCCCGAACGAGGACAACGACTTCACTATCTCATCGAGAGCCACCACATCGCATCCGACGCGGATTCGGTGGCCCGGAAGTTGGACCTCCGGCAGGTTCACGACAGCACCGAAACTGCGCTACTTGATAAGGCTGGACACGGCCGCTTCGATGTTGTTGATCGAAGCAAAAGTGGACTTCTTCATCGCCTCGTCAGGGAACTCGATGTCGAATTCGTCCTCAAGTGCCAGCATCACATTGACCGAGGCGTGGGAAGTGAGCCCCAGATCGTAGAGGTCGGCAGCTGAGTCAATTCCCGCCGGATCGACTGCCATTCTTCCGTGCGCAGCCAACACTTTCTGAATCGTTTCCCGCATAGTGCAAAGCATAGGGCGCTGAGAGAAGAACGGAACCCTGTATTCCCCACTCATGCATCATCGGCGAGCCCGCAGGTATCGGACGCCTGCAGGCGCAGTGAACAGATTCACTTTGCACAACGCTAACTTTGTGTCAGCCTATTGCGGATAGGGTGGGCCGATGACCGAAGCTCAGGACATAGCCACGCAACTCGATTCAGCCCGCCGACAATTCCGTGATGAATTGATCGCCGCGGAACTGTTGGTGCCGATGGGTATCGACGGACTGTACGGCCGTGGCGCAGTTTTCGAGAGCATTGTCGACGGCATCGACTACGCGGTCCGTAGCAAAGGCACCGAAGTCCACGGTGATGACCCGAAGGTCATGCGATTCCCCGCTGTCTACCCGCGCGAACAATTCGAGAAGACCGACTACATCGCATCCTTCCCGGACCTGACCGGTGCCATTTCGACGTTCACGGGCGGCAACGCTGAGCACCGCGCTCTGTTGGCCGACCGAAATGCTGGTCTGCCGTGGGATGGGCATCTGAATTCCGCTGGCACCATGCTGGTTTCCGCGGCATGTCACCCGAGTTATGCAACACTGCCGTCGAATTTGCCCGATGGCGGTGCCCTGATGGATATCTACGGGTACTGCTTCCGGCATGAGCCGTCCGTCGACCCGGCACGCATGCAGGCGTTCCGGATGCACGAGTACGTGTTGGCGGGAACACCTGATCAGGCGCAGGAACATCGCGACAGCTGGGCGGACCACGCTCTGGAGGTACTGACTAAGCTCGGCCTGGATGCGCGGCCCGAACCGGCCAATGACCCGTTCTTCGGCCGGGCCGGAAAGATGCTCGCGGCGAACCAACGCGACGAGAATCTGAAGACCGAACTCTTGGTGCGGCTTTACGGCGACCTGCACGAAGGTACGGCTGTGGCGTCGGCCAACTGCCACCGAGAGCATTTCGGTGAAGCGTTCAATCTCCGCACCGCCGATGGCGAGGTAGCGCACAGCGCCTGCGTCGGATTCGGCATCGAACGAATTGCCTTGGGAATGCTACGAACTCATGGCTTTGATCCGTCGTCCTGGCCAACCGAGGTCCGCACTGCGATGGGTTGGTAGACCCCCGCGAGAAGACACATGTGCCTTGTCGGCAGGTAACGGACCTCTGTAGTCATCGCAGCTGGGGGCCGCCCGCCCATAGTTAATACGTTGCCAGGAACCAACTTTGACCTTACTGAATGGACAGGATTGTCCCGGGCCACGCAGATGGAGCGAAACACCCGACCGGCCTCGTCACGGCAGCACCAGCCTGCCCTCCATGTCGCCGGGCCGAGAACCCGCGGTTCGCACCAGCGGCTCAACGGTCACACCCAGCGCCGTGGCCGACCCGATGTCCGCGATCATGGCAGTGCGCGTATCCCGGATAGCCGACCCCGAAGGCACCGGGACGCCGTCTTTCATCAGCCACACTTGGTAGGCCATTCCCGGCGGCGGCGCAGCCGCACCGTCGAGCACCAGCATCCCATTGCCGCGTTCCCGCGAGTACACGACAGTCGCCGTGCCACCGGAGCGCAGGGCGGTGGACACGGTGCGCACGTCGGGAGCCATCATTACCTGTTCGGCCACTGGTAGCGCAGCCTGTGGCCGCATCATCCAACCCGCCGCGAAGGCACTGCCCCCGACGGCCAGTACAGCTGCGGCTGCCAGTACCGCGTTGCGCCAACGATGTTCACGAACTCGGCTGCGATTGCTTTGCAGGACCCGATCTCTCAGCGCAGCAGGTGGCGTCACCGCCGTTGTGGCCGACAGCGTCCCGAGGGTTTCCCTGGTCTCGGCCACTCGACTCCGGAATGCCTCAGCGACAGGTCTCGGCGCGTCGACCAACTGCCGCTCGATCTCAGCGCGCTCAGCGTCGGAAACTGCGTCCAGCGCGTACGGCACTGCCAGTTCCAGCAATTCGAAGTCCGAGGGGTCGGTCATGACTCCCCCAGACAATCACGAAGCTTGCGCAACCCGTCCCGCATCCGCGATTTCACGGTGCCGAGGCTCGTGGACAGATGCTCCGATACCTGCGCATAGGTCAGGCCGTCGTAGTAGGCCAACTCGATCGCCTGACGCTGTGAGTCAGTGAGGATATCCAGGCACCCGGCAACGCGGCGTCGTTCATCACCACGAACCGCCGCGTCGGAGACCACATCCGACGCTCGGTCGATATGCCTTGTGCCGTAGTCCCATTCGCGTCGACTACTCGCGACCTCCGCGCGTACCCGATCGACGGCCCGGCGGTGCGCGAGCGTCATCAGCCAGGCCAACGCCGAGCCCTCCGTAGGGTCGAAAGCTGAGGCGGACCGCCAGACCTGCGCGTACACGTCCTGCGTCACCTCCGCGCTGTAACCGGGGTCCCGCAGGACCCGCACGACCAACCCGTAGACCCGTGCGCTGGTTGCGTCGTAGAACGCAGCGAATGCGTCGGCATCCCCACCAGAAACACGGCGCAGCAGAGCACCGAGATCGGTGGCGTGCTCAGACGATGGGACCATCGTCGAGCAGCCTAACGCCACCAGTCAGTGTTTCGCCTCAGTCAGCAGATCACGGATCATGCCCTCGGTCTCGTCATAGTCGCCCTCCCCGAACTTGATGTGGCGGACCACACCGTCGGCGTCGATGAGATAGCTCGCCGGCCAGTACTGGTTCTGGTAGTTGTTCCAGGTGGCGTACGAATTATCCAGGGCTACAGGGTATTTGATGTGGAGACCCGCAGCGCCCGCAATGACATTAGTGCGGGTGTGCTCGAACCCATATTCCGGCGTGTGCACGCCGATCACCGTGAAGCCCCGGTCCTTGTACCGGTCGTACCAACCGGTGACGTGCTCAATCGCCCGCTGACAATTGATGCACGAGTATGTCCAGAAATCGACGAGAACCACCTTGCCGCGCAGAGCTTTCAGATCGAGTGGAGTGTCGCCGGGGGTGTTGAACCAGCTGTCGATCCCGACAAGGTCCGGGGCAGTACCGCAATTCTGCAGTCGGCTCAGGCCCTCCTGACAACTGGACAGGGAACCGCCCGAGCCTGCGATCCGCGTCTGCAGACCGGCGGTGTAGTCGGGAATGTTCCGCTGGACCGTGGCAGGCACGTTCAGCGCCAATGCGACCGCGGCCACCACCATGACCACGCCCGCGGCAATCCGGACCTGTCGCTGTCGACCCTGAAACGCCTTGACCCGCTCGGCAACTCGCTGTCCACTCAGCGCGAACAGCAGCAGTGGCAGGGAAGTGCCGACCGCGAATGACAACGTCAGCGCGACGGTGTCCATGCCAATCTTGCCGGTGGCTCCGGCCACGACGATGGCCGCCAACACCGGTCCGGCGCACGGCGCATAGAGCACCCCGAGTGCCAGTCCGAGGCCGAATCCCTTACGGCTGCCGGCGACGTCGCGTTGGGGTATCCACGTGAACGGCAATTCGAGCAGTCGTTCACCGCCTGGGAAGATCAGGCCGAGGCCGATCGCGGTGAGCGCCAGCAGACCAGCCCAGCGGATGACGTCAGCCGGCAGGTGCAACTGCTGGAGCACGATCGTCCCGACCAGCGTCACCGCGCTGAAACTCAGGACCAGCCCGGCGATCACGCGGTAGGGCGCGCGGCTGGTGCCGGCGAACAGGACGACGGGCAGGACCGGGAGGATGCACGGCGAGATGCCGGTGATCAAACCCCCGAGAAATCCGATGAGGACGAATGTGTACATACCTGGTATTCGGAGCCGGCACCCGTCCGGATTGGTTCGATTTCCAAAAAGTGCCGAACAAACACAAAACTGCCCCTCTTCCGAAGAAGAGGGGCAGTTTCAAACTGCTTGCGCAGCGAAGCGCGAAGGCTACTTGGCCTTCTCGAGCACCTCGACCAGACGCCAGCGCTTGCTGGCCGACAGCGGACGGGTCTCCATCAGAGAGACGCGGTCGCCGACACCGGCATCGCCGTTCTCGTCGTGTGCCTTGACCTTCGTGGTGGTCCGGATGATCTTGCCGTAGAGCGGGTGGCTCTTGCGAGATTCCAGCTCGACCACGATGGTCTTCTGCATCTTGTCGCTGACCACGTAACCGATGACAGTCTTGCGGCGGCCGCGCTCGGTCTCGGTGGCCGGCGTGTGCTTGGGGCCCTTAGTTTCTGCCATGACTAATCCTTACCAACCGGCCCGGACGCCAGGCCCAACTCACGTTCACGCAGGACGGTGTAGACCCGCGCAATCTCCTGCCGCACGGTGCGCAGCCGGCGGTTGTTCGACAGCTGACCGGTCGCCATCTGGAAGCGAAGGTTGAACAGCTCTTCCTTCGACTCGCGCAGACGCGTGATCAGCTCTTCCTCGGTGAGCTCACGCAGTTCACCAGGCGTAACTCCAACTGCCATCAGAACTGCTCCTCTCGAGTCACGATGCGTGCCTTGATCGGCAACTTGTGGATGGCGCGGGTGAGCGCCTCCCGGGCGATCTTCTCGTCGGGGTAGCTGAGCTCGAAGAGCACGCGACCCGGCTTGACGTTGGCGACCCACCACTCCGGCGAACCCTTACCGGAACCCATGCGGGTTTCGGCAGGCTTCTTGGTCAGCGGGCGGTCCGGGAAGATGTTGATCCAGACCTTGCCGCCACGCTTGATGTGCCGGTTGATAGCGATACGAGCGGACTCGATCTGCCGGTTGGTGATGTAGGCGTGGCCCAGGGCCTGGATGCCGTAGTCACCGAAGCTGACCGAGGTGCCGCCGCTGGCGATACCGCGCTGCTCCGGGTGGTGCTGCTTGCGGTGCTTGACCTTGCGGGGAATCAGCATGCTTAGCTCTCCGATGCTTCCGTGGCAGCCTCGGCAGCAGGAGCGGCCTCAACAGCAACATCCGCGGCACGGCCGACCTCGGTGCTCGTCGCGGTGGTGCCCGACGAACCGCTGCGACGCGGACGGGTACCGGACGGACGATCCCGACGGGGACGGTCGGCGGCGGGAGCGGCAGCGGCGAGCTCACGCTTGCCACCGACGATGTCGCCCTTGTAGATCCACACCTTCACGCCGATACGGCCGAATGTGGTCTTGGCCTCGTACAGGCCGTAATCGATGTCGGCGCGCAGCGTGTGCAGCGGCACCCGACCTTCGCGGTAGAACTCCGAGCGGCTCATCTCAGCACCGCCAAGGCGGCCCGAGCACTGCACCCGGATGCCCTTGACGTTGGGCTGGCGCATGGCCGACTGGATGGCCTTACGCATGGCACGACGGAACGCGACACGGTTGCTCAGCTGCTCGGCAACGCCCTGCGCCACCAGCTGGGCGACGCCCTCGGGGCTCTTGACCTCGAGGATGTTCAGCTGAACCTGCTTGCCGGTCAGCTTCTCCAGGTCGGTGCGGATGCGGTCGGCCTCGGTGCCACGGCGACCGATGACGATGCCCGGACGCGCGGTGTGGATGTCCACCCGAACCCGGTCACGCGTGCGCTCGATCTGCACGTCGGCGATGCCGGCGCGCTCCAGGCCGGTGGCCAGCAGCTTGCGGATCGCGACGTCTTCCTTGACGTAGTCCGCGTACTGCTTGTCGGCGTACCAACGGGACTTCCATTCGGTGGTGATACCGAGGCGGAAGCCGTGCGGGTTAATTTTCTGGCCCACTACTCCGAGCCTCCCTTCGTCTCGGTCTTCGCAGCGGCGGCCTTGCTGCCCTGCGCACGACGGGCGCGAGAGGCACCAGCAGACGCAGCTGCCTTGGCACCCTTGTCCTTAGCCGGACGGCTCTCGACGACCACGGTGATGTGGCTGGTGCGCTTGCGGATTCGGTACGCACGCCCCTGGGCGCGCGGCCGGATGCGCTTGGCGGTCGGGCCCTCGTCGGCGAAGACCGTGGCGACCACGAGGGTCGTCGGGTCCAGGCCTTCGTTGTTCTGCGCGTTGGCAGCAGCGCTGGCGATCACCTTGGCGACCGGCTCGCTGGCAGCCTGCGGTGCCCACCGCAGGATGTCGAGCGCCTCTTCGACGCTCTTGCCACGGACCAGGTCGATGACCCGGCGAGCCTTGCTCGCCGACACACGCACGAAGCGCGCTTTGGCGCTCGCGGACGGGTATTCAGTAACGGTAGTCATTAGCGGCGCTTGCTCTTCCGGTCGTCCTTGATGTGACCCTTGAAGGTCCGCGTCGGGGCGAACTCGCCGAGCTTGTGCCCAACCATCGCCTCACTGACGAACACCGGCACGTGCTTGCGACCGTCGTGGACGGCGAAGGTGTGACCGATGAAGTCGGGGATGATGGTCGACCGACGGGACCAGGTCTTGATGACCTGCTTGGTGTTCTTCTCGTTCTGTACGTCGACCTTCTTCAACAGATGGTCGTCGACGAACGGACCCTTTTTGAGGCTACGAGGCATCGTCTATTCCTTTCCGGCCTAGCGCTTGTTCTTGCCGGTGCGCCGGCGGCGGACGATGAGCTTGTCGCTCGACTTGTTCGGCTTGCGGGTACGGCCCTCAGGCTTGCCCCAGGGGCTGACCGGGTGGCGACCACCGGAGGTCTTGCCCTCACCACCACCGTGCGGGTGGTCAACCGGGTTCATCACGACACCACGGACGGTCGGGCGCTTGCCCTTCCACCGCATACGGCCGGCCTTACCCCAGTTGATGTTCGCCTGCTCGGCGTTGCCGACCTCGCCGACGGTGGCGCGGCAGCGCACGTCGACGCGACGGATTTCACCCGACGGCATACGCAGCGTGGCGTAGGCGCCTTCCTTACCGAGCAGCTGGATGCTGACACCGGCCGAGCGGGCCAGCTTGGCGCCGCCGCCCGGACGCAGCTCCACAGCGTGGATGACGGTACCGGCCGGGATGTTGCGCATCGGCAGGTTGTTACCCGGCTTGATGTCGGCGTTGGGTCCCTGCTCGATGACGTCGCCCTGCTTCAGATCCTTGGGGGCGAGGATGTAGCGCTTCTCGCCGTCCACGAAGTGCAGCAGCGCGATGTTCGCGGTGCGGTTCGGGTCGTACTCGATGTGCGCGACCTTGGCGTTGACGCCGTCCTTGTCATGGCGACGGAAGTCGATGACGCGGTAGGCACGCTTGTGGCCGCCACCCTTGTGACGAGTGGTGATGCGCCCGTGAGCGTTACGGCCACCAGTGCCGTGCAGCGGACGGACCAGCGACTTCTCCGGAGTCGAACGAGTGATCTCGGCGAAGTCGGAGACGCTCGAACCGCGACGACCCGGGGTCGTCGGCTTGTACTTGCGAATTCCCATTATCAGTTAATCCCTTAACTCCCGGCCGATTAGGCCGGAGCTCCGAACAGTTCGATCGGCTTGCTGCCGGCGGACAGGGTCACGATCGCGCGCTTGGTGCTCTTGCGCTGGCCGAAACCGGTGCGGGTGCGCTTGCGCTTGCCCTTCCGGTTGGCGGTGTTCACCGAGTCGACCTTCACGTCGAAGATCTTTTCGATGGCGATCTTGATCTGCGTCTTGTTGGACTCCGGCGCCACGATGAACGTGTACGTGTTGTCCTCGATGAGCCCGTAGGACTTCTCCGAGATGACCGGGGCCAGGATGATGTCGCGAGGATCAGTCACGGTAGCCATCAGGCCGACACCTCCTCTTTCGTGTTGGCCTCGATGTAGGCGTTGAGGGCCTCGACGCTGAACACCAGGTCATCGGCGTGCAGAACGTCGTAGGTGTTCAGCTGATCCGGCGAGATCACGTGCACACCAGGCAGGTTGCGGACGCTCTTGGCGCTGACCACATCGCTGCGGCCGATCACGACGAGCACCTTCTTGTTGTCGGTCAGCGACGACAGGAACGACTTGGCGCTCTTGGTCGACGGGGCCTGACCGGCCACCAGTTCGGTGATCGCGTGGATGCGCTCGTTGCGGGCCCGATCGCTCAAGGCACTACGCAGCGCTGCCGCGATCATCTTCTTCGGGGTCCGCTGGCTGTAGTCACGCGGCTGCGGGCCGTGGACAACGCCACCACCGGTGAACTGCGGAGCGCGGGTCGAACCCTGACGGGCGCGGCCGGTGCCCTTCTGGCGGTACGGCTTCTTGCCACCACCGGACACCATTGCACGCGTCTTGGTGGCGTGCGTGCCCTGACGAGCGGCGGCCAGCTGAGCCGTCACCACCTGGTGCATCAGCGCAATGTTGGGCTCGACGTCGAACAGCGCGGCGGGCAGCTCGACAGAGCCGTCCTTCTTGCCGTCCGGGGTCTTGACGTCAATCTTGAGGGTCATTACTTCTCTCCTCGTTTGATCGCGGTGCGAACGACGACCAGTCCACCGTTGCGGCCGGGGATGGCGCCCTTGATGAGCAGCACACCGTTCTCGGCGTCAACCTTGTGGAGCTTCAGGTTCTGAGTGGTAACGCGGTCGCTACCCATGCGGCCGGACATGCGGGTGCCCTTGAAGACACGGCCCGGGGTGGCGCAGCCACCGATCGAACCGGGACGACGGTGCACAGCCTGGGCGCCGTGCGAGGCGCCCTGGCCCTTGAAGCCGTGCCGCTTCATGGTGCCGGCGAAGCCCTTGCCCTTGCTGGTGCCGGTCACGTCGACGTATGCGCCGTCGGCGAAGATCTCGGCGGTCAGCTCCTGGCCGACCTCGTACTCTGCGGCCGCGGCCTCGTCCTCAAGACGAAGCTCAGCCAGGTGCCGGCGCGGGTTGACGCCTGCAGCGGCGAACTGACCGGTGACCGGCTTGTTCACCTTGCGAGGGCTGATCTCGCCATAGGCGAGCTGCACGGCGCTGTAGCCGTCGCGCTCGGTGGTGCGGATGCGGGTCACCACGTTGGGGCCGGCCTTGACGACCGTGACCGGGACGACTTTGTTGTTCTCGTCGAACACCTGCGTCATGCCCAGCTTGGTGCCCAAAATGCCTTTGCGTGCCATTTTTCTGGGTCTCCTACTGGATGTTGACGTCGACGCTCGCCGGCAGATCGATGCGCATCAAGGCGTCAACCGTCTTCGGCGTGGGGTCGAGGATGTCGATAAGGCGCTTGTGGGTGCGCATTTCGAAATGCTCCCGCGAGTCCTTGTACTTATGGGGAGACCGGATAACGCAGTACACGTTCTTCTCGGTCGGCAGCGGCACCGGGCCGACCACGCTTGCTCCCGTACGGGTGACCGTCTCAACGATCTTGCGCGCCGAGGCATCAATTGCCTCGTGGTCGTAGGCCTTGAGCCTGATGCGGATCTTCTGTCCCGCCACGCTTCTCCTACCTAACTGTCACGGGCCCGTGCTCGGGCCTGGTCTTCGATACGCACGTCTCGGGATACCCGATGACGCGCGTTGGCTATGCCGCCGCTCTTTACGTTTCTGTGGTTCACCGACCCCCGCGCTCGGGCGTGTCGCCTTTGCACACAGTCGTCCGCGCTGGAAATTCCATCGTGGGCGATGCTGGGACCGGATGCGCCCGTGATGGGCGCCGGTCTTGCCCGCGACGGGCGAACCCGGCGCAAGGCAACCCGAACAGTATGCCCTAGATCGGGGCTTGCTCCAAATCCGCAGCGGAGTCGTCGACTCCCCGTTGGCCCTGCGCTAACGGCCCGAAAGCGCGAGCGCCGAACGCCGCTGACGCAGAGTCGACCTGGTGGCGAACTTACTTTCGAGTAAGATAGCGGAATGTCGACGCTGAGCCCCACCTACCGCGCCTGGAAGCAGCTCTCCGGACGGCCCTGCGGCAGCCTCATGTTCTCCGCTGCCGCGATGGTGCGCGTGCCGTACTTCGCGTCCGTACTACCCCGAGTCGTGACGATGGAACCGGGATACGCCGAAGTCGCGGTCCCGAAGTGGTTCTTCGTCTACAACCATCTGCATACCGTGCACGCCATCGCGTCGTGCAACGCCGCGGAGGCTGCGATGGGTATGGCAATGGAGGCCACGGTGCCGACCAGCCACCGCTGGATCCCTAAAGCCATGAACGTTCGGTACCTGGCGAAGGCCACCACCTCGCTGCGGGCGCATGCCCGCGTCAACATCCCCGACTTCGCCGCCCTGACAGAGGGCACGGACGTCGTCGTATCGGTCTCCGTGGTCGATACCAAGGGCGACGAGGTCGTGCACGCCGACATCACAACCTGGGTGACGCCCGCCTAATCGAGATACGTGCCGTGGCCTTCGCGGACCAGCTCCCCGTCGAACGTCAGCACTTCGTTGACCAACTGACCGCGGTGGTTGCGGTAATTGATGACGAGCGTCTGCGTGCCGACGTAGGTCGCCAACACGTCGAAGTGCAACTCGGGCAGCGCCGCCAGTGCGGCAGTCCAGTACTGACGGAGGGCATCTTTCCCGCGCACCACTCCCCCGGACTCCGGCACGATGCGCGCCGCAACCGGCGAGGTGAAGACCACGTCATCATGAAAATGCGCGAGCACCGCCTCGACGTCATGGGCGTTCCACGCCTGGCACCAGTCCTGGGCGAATGCCTCCGCATCACCGATCACCATGCGGCTCCTCACTATTCGGCGAAACTGCGTTCCAGCAGCGGGTTACTCGCACTTTCGCTGCTGGAATGCAGTTTCGGCCGAGCACAATTCAGTGCTGCAAGCTCTCCCAGAACGCGCACTGGTGCACCTGCTCGAAGTCGTCGACGACGCGGCTGCCGTCGGGACGCAGCGACATCCAGCTGTCGCGCTCACCACCGGCCAGCGCCGGCCACTCCGGCGCGCCCTCTGCGCTGGGCCGACCGGTAGTGACGAAGGCACCCCAGTAGTCGATCATCTGATCCGACAGGACCCGCTGCTCCGGCGTCGGCGGCGGCGCTCCACCCATGTCGAAGATGTAACGCAGATCCAGCGAGTGACTGGCGCCAATCGGGAAAGGTAAGCGCCGCAGTGGATCTGGCGTCGGCGGCGCGGGGTCGTCGAACTCGTAGCCGTACACCGGCGCGTTGGCGACCTGAGCATCAGCGATGCGGTCGGCCACACAGGCGAACGCTCCATCGGTGACGGCGGCCGAGTACGCGAGTGCGGCCTTGCCCTTGTACCGGTCCAGCGGGTAGTGCTGGGCGACGGCGTCGGCATCAGCGCCGAATGTGCCCGCCAGCAGCTTCGGATATCCATCGGCGTGGAACCGCTTACCCGCGCGGATGTACTGCAGCGCAACGAACAAGGTGAATTCGTCACGGGTGGTGCCGATCATCACCGGCACCCGGGCGGCGGCACCCGCGGTGATGGCCTGCATCGGGTCGACCGGCAACAGCGTCGTGCCGGTCACCGGACCACTGAGCGTGTTCTCACCAATTCCGTAGTACCAAACAGGTTTTCGGAGCTTGTCAACCGGCAGCCGGCGCAGGCAGTCCGCCGCAACCGCCGGATCGCCACAACCCGCCGCCCCGGCATACGCGAGGCTGGACCGGGTGGCCGCAGGCAACGCGACCTGCGCCTGACACGGCCCGCTGGCGATGATCGCAGCCCGGAACAGGCCGGCCGACGCAGGCGCGGCCAGGTGGTCGCACACCGACATCCCGCCGGCGGACTCACCGGCGATGGTCACCTTTTCAGGGTCGCCACCGAATGCGGCGATGTTGTCGCGCACCCAGTGCAGCGCCGCCTGTTGATCAGCCAGTCCGTAGTTACCGACGTCGGGGCCATTACCCAGCGCCGGATGAGCGAGGAATCCCAGCGCACCCAGCCGGTAGTTGACCGTCACCACGACGATGTCGCCGCGGGTGGTCAGCCGAGTCGAGTTGTAGATGTTGCTGGAGCCGTTGATGAACCCGCCGCCGTGAATCCAGACCAGCACCGGACGGCGTTGACTGGAGTCCCGCATCGGCGGGGTCCACACGTTGAGCGTCAGGCAGTCTTCGCTGGTATTGCGGCCCATCTCCAGATCACCCTGGGGGTCCTGCATGCAGCGCGCACCCGGTTTGCCGGCGTCGCGCACCCCGTCCCATGCGGGAGCCGGTACCGGCGGACTGAAGCGGAGTGGCCCCAATGGCGGTGCCGCATAAGGGATTCCACCGAAGAACCGGAGTTCGGAGTGGACGGCCCCACGGACCGTGCCCGCTGTGGTGTGGACCAGCGCCGGATCGGACGTCGCCGCGTCGGGCGCAGCCGCGGTCGCGCCGTCGCTGTGTGAGTCCAGGCCACAGCCGGCCACCAGCAGCGTGGCTGCGGCCACGGCGAACGCACGTCGCAGCAGGCGGCGGGAAGGGGCGGGCAACACGAGTACCCAGAGTACTGAACACCCGACGAATGCTGTCCACAAATAATTTCCGTGGCCCATAGCTTCCACGCACCCGACGACCTAAACTCCGCTTGACAGCTGTCAAGTTTCCGCCTGCGTGAGGAGTTCGATGACGCCACCGACCATGGAAGAGGCCGCCAAGGTCCTTGCCGACCCCACCGCCTACGCCGACGACGACCGGCTCCACAACGCACTGACTCACCTGCGAGCCACCAATCCCGTTGTCTGGGTGGATAGTCCGCCATACCGGCCGTTCTGGGCGATCACCAAGCACGCCGACATCATGGCCATCGAGCGCGACAACAGCCTGTTCATCAGCGAGCCGCGGCCGCTGCTCATGGCGGCCGATGCCGAGGACCTGCTCAAAGCGCAGGCCGAAGCGGGGATCGGGCTGCGCACCCTCATCCACATGGACGACCCGCACCACCGCAAGATCCGGGCCATCGGCGCCGACTGGTTCCGCCCCAAGGCCATGCGCGAACTCAAGGTCCGGGTGGATGAGCTGGCCAAGCGGTACGTCGACCGGATGCGCGACATCGGCCCGGAGTGCGACTTCGTCGAGGAGATCGCGATTCAGTTCCCGCTCTACGTGATCATGTCGCTGCTCGGACTCCCCGAGGAGGACTACGACCGCATGCACATGCTCACCCAGGAGATGTTCGGCGGAGATGATGAAGAGTATTCACGCGGCCAGTCGCCCGAAGAACTGTTCGCCGTGCTGCTCGACTTCTTCCAGTACTTCGCGACGCTGACCGCGTCCCGGCGGGCCAACCCCACCGAGGACCTGGCGTCGGCCATCGCCAACGGCCGCATCGACGGCGAGCCGCTGAGCGACATGGACACCGCGTCCTATTACGTGATCGTTGCCAGCGCCGGCCACGACACCACCAAGGACGCCATCTCCGGCGGACTGCACGCGCTGATCGAGAATCCCGGCGAGCTCGCCCGCCTGAAGGCGAACCCGGAACTCATGCCAGCCGCGGTCGAGGAGATGATCCGGTGGAGCACACCGGTGAAGGAATTCATGCGCACCGCCACGGCTGACACCGTGGTGCGTGGGGTGCCGATCGCCGCGGGCGAATCCGTCTATCTCGCTTACGTTTCCGGTAACCGCGACGAGGATATTTTCGCCGATCCGTTCCGGTTCGACGTGGGCCGCGACCCGAACAAGCACCTGGCGTTCGGCTACGGCGTGCATTTCTGTTTAGGTGCTGCACTGGCCCGGATGGAGATGAACAGCCTGTTCACTGAACTACTGCCGCGGCTGGATTCGATCGAATTGGCCGGTACCCCAGAGCTTTCCGCGACGACGTTCGTCGGTGGCTTCAAGCACCTGCCGATCCGGTACTCGCTGCGCTGACCTCGAGCGCTGACAGGCCAGTTATCGCACGCGAATGCCAAATAATGCGTGCCATAACTGGCCTCTCAACGCGTTAGGCCACGACGAATTGGGCGGCACGGTGCGCCAGCATGACGATGGTCGCGTGCGGGCCCCGGGCGGTGATGCCGGGTAGTGCCGAACCGTCCACCACCCACAGCCCCTCGATGCCCCGCACCCGGCAGCGTGAATCCAGGACGGCCCGCTCGTCGCCGTCAGCGCCCATCGGGGCCGTGGCCGACAGGTGCTGAGCAGTCGACCAGGCCGGCTCAGCGTCGTCCACCACGGCGTCGCCGAACAGATCGCGACACAGTTCGTGACCGGCATGCAGCGCCGCGGCGTCGGCCGGATCGGCGTCATACCGATGCTCGATCACCGGTCGCACGTCGGGATCGCCGGATGCCAGGAGGACCTGCCCCAAAGATCGCGGCCGCATCAGGGAAATTCCGAGGTGCACGTGATCTGCGTCGTCCGTGGCACCGCCGGTCATGGCAGCGAAACCGCAAGTGTACGGCCGGATTTCGAGTTCCTCGGTGGTGAGCAGCAGCTCCAGCGGCGGCCGCCCGGGGTCCGCCGGCCAGGTGGTGGGCACCACCCATTCCGGATGATCCCCGCAGGAGACGCCCACCGGCAGGTCGGCCAGCACCGGTACCTCGACCGCCCGCAGCTGTGCGGCCGGCCCGATTCCGGACAGCATCAGCAGGTGCGCCGACTCAATTGCTCCGGCGCACAACACAATCCGATCGGCATACCGGTCGACGACGCCGTCCGGTCCGGCGCACCGGACGCCCACCGCCCGGCCGCCGTCGAACAGCACCCGCAGTACCCGGGTGCCGGTCAGCACCGTCAGATTGCCCCGGCCGCGCGCAGCCGCCAGATAGATCTCCCCCGGCCCGCGCCGGTGGCCGGCGTCGTCGATGTTCAGCGGCACCGCACCGAGGCCGGGCCGCCACCCGGACTCGGCATTGAGGTCGTCGATCCACGGATACCTGATGCCGGCAGCGTCGCGGAACGCGAGCGACGATGCGGCGAAGTCGCGCGTGCGGCGCACCGGGACCGGGCCGGCTGCACCATGTTCGGCGCCGGAGAAATCGTGGTCCGTCTCAATGGCGCGATAGTGCGGCAACACGTCCGACCAGGCCCAACCAGGCACCGCCCAGGTGTCGAAATCGGCCGCCCAGCCCCGGCAGAAATAGCCGCCGTTGATCGCCCCGGACCCGCCCAGCACCCGGCCCCGCACGATGTCGGCGGAGCGGGCCGGATTCTGCGTCAACGTCGTGCGGTGCTGCCGCGCCACGGTGCTGTCGGCTCCGATGGGCAGCACCCATCCCGGCTCCGGGCGGACCGTACCGCCGGTCTCCAGCAGAGTCACTTCGCATGACGGATCAGCTGAAAGACGCTCGGCCAGAACGCAGCCGGCGCTACCGGCGCCGACGATCAGGGCGTCACAGTGCAGAGGGCTCAAGTCCGGATCTGCGGCTTGAGCGCACCCAGATGCCGCTCGCGCACGACGCCCTCCCACAGCCCGAGGCCGTAGGCGATGTCATCAAGTCGCTTGAGCAGCAGGTAGGCCAGCAGACCCACCCGTTGGGTGTTGTCGTCCACAGTGTGGTGACGTCGAGCCCAATCGACGACGCCGTCCACGATGGCGGCGATCAGCACCACCTGCCGCCAGCGCCGGAAACAGATGGACAGCACCAGCGCCACCGGCCAGTAGTGCCGGCACAGCGCCGCGGCCAGTTGCAACGCCGCAGCCCACAGCCCCTGCGCGGCCACTGCCGCGACCTCCCGCGGTTCGGTGTCGACAGCACGCAACGAGTTGGCGATGCGGCGCCCGGTGATCGCGGCGGCGATGGTCGAGGCCAGGTAGCCCACCCCGGAGCCCATGGCCAGCAACACCCAGACCACCAGCGTCCACCCGGAAATCACCAGCGGCGCGGTCTTCCCCGGGTGGCGCACCGACAGCGGCGCGGCCGAGGAACCGTAAAAGGCCTTGCGCGCGAACCACTCTCCCAGTGCAGTGCGGTGATCGTGCCCGACCAGCGCGACGGGCTCGTACCGCAAGCGGGCCCCGGCCTCGATGAACCGCCAGCACAGATCCACGTCCTCGCCGGAATGCATCGACTCGTCGAAACCGCCCACCTGTTCCAGCGCTGCGCGCCGGCAGATGATGGCCGCGCTCGGCACGTACGACACCGTGCCGTACGGCACCACGGGGGCTTCCCGCAGACCGAGGTCGAGCGATGAGCGCACCGCCTCGTACCGGGCAATCAGGTTGTCGGGCTCGTGCAGCCCCACAATGCGGGGCGCGACCAGAGCCACGGCCGGGTCGCAGAAGTGCCCCAGCAGCGCTTCCAGCCACCCGCGGCGTGGCACCACGTCCGAGTCCAGAAACGCCACGAAGTCGGTCTCGCAGGCAGCGAGCCCGGTGTTGCGGGCGGCGGCCGGCCCCCGGCTGACGTCATGCCGGAGCACCCGCACATCGCAGTGGCCCGCCAGTTCGCAGAAGTCGGCGGCCTGCAACGGCACCACAGACCCGTCGTCGACTACCACCACGCGCATCCCGCGCAACGACCGGACCAGCCGGGCAACGCCAACTGCGTTGTCCCGTACCGGAACAACGACGGTGACGTCGAGGTGCGACGGGCCGGTCGCCGGCCGCGGATGAGCTACCGTGGCGTCGAGCAGCGCGCGGGCCAGCTGGGCACTCTGAGCGTCGTGCACCTCAAGGCGGCCGCCGTCGAGCATGGTCTGCGCCGCCGGAGCAAGGCGCAACAACCGCGTCGGCGATCCGCCAAGTAGCGCAGCGCCCTCAGCCAGCACCTTGACCCGACGATCTACTTGGACGGCAAAGCCGTCGGGCAGCCTCGGCCCCGTCACTGCTGCACCCCCGTCACGCGAGCATCCCCCCAGGGCCGGGCTGCCATGCGCTGATCCGGCGCACGCAGCTTCCGACCATTTCGCCAAAGATACGGGACCCCTCGGCCGCCGTCGCAGTAGTTGGATCACCCAGAACCCCCACGGGACTCACCGCCGCCACCCCACCGCGACGCAATGCGGGCAGTAGCTCCGACAGCGGAGCGGTATTGCCGACCACGCTTTCGTCCAACCACACGTCGGCGGGCGAAAGATGTAGCAGTACAGACGTTTCGGTATGGCCGGCGTGGGCGTCCGCACCTGCGGCTGCACACGGCACCCAAGCCACGTCCCGCCCCTCGAAGCGCAGCAGCTCGGTGGCCGCTGTCAGCGCGGCCACATTGCCGCCGTGACCGTTGACGAAAACGACCCGTCCGGCCCAGTTACAGGCCGACCGGCCGAATTCGACCAATAAATGTTCCAGCGCGGCCAGCCCGATCGAAATGGTGCCAGGGAAGCTCTCGTGTTCACCGCTGGCGCCGTAGCTGATGGCCGACCCGACGAGCCACGCGCGCTGGGCAGCGCCGGACGCCGTCTCACGGAGCTGCGCGGCCACAGACCGCGACACCGCCTCGGCGATCCGGGTATCGGTATCCAACGGCAGGTGCGGCCCATGCTGCTCGGTGGAACCAATCGGGAGGATCAACGAAGGCTGCATGGATTGCAACTGCCTCGACGTCGAGTTCCCGAGCTCGCTGGGAAAAGGCACCCGCCGATGGTAAGCCGAATTTGCCCGCTGTGCGCCAATTGTTGCCGTATACGCAACAATTCGTAGCGAATGGTCAAATTGTCGTCATTGTCAAGACCCCACTGACCATCACGTCAGCCACGTCAGCACCGCAGGTATCAGCGGACTCGTCGAATCCGACGGGCCACCGCGGGGCGTTAGCCCCCGAGCCGCCGGGTGAACCCCTCGGGCACCAGAATGTCGTCCGGGCCCAGGTCGTGGATCGATCCCTTACCCAGACCACGCAGTGCCGAGTCGATGCCGCCGTGCATGATGTCGAGCACGTTCTCGACGCCGGTCTGGCCCTCCGCGGCCAGCCCCCACAAGTAGGCCCGGCCGAGCATGACCGCGCGGGCACCCAGAGCCAGCGCCTTGACCACGTCGCTGCCGCGGCGGATGCCGCCGTCCAGCAAAACCTCGATCTGGTCGCCGACAGCCTCGGCGATGGCCGGCAGCGCCCGGATGGAGGCCGGGGTGCTGTCCAGGTTGTTACCGCCGTGGTTGGACACCGAGATGGCCGAAACACCAGCATCTACAGCACGTTTGGCGTCGTCGATGCGCATGACACCCTTGAGCATGAACGGCCCGCCCCACAGCTCGCGCAGCCAGGCGACGTCTTCCCAGGTCGGTGCCGGGGTGCCCATCCATTCGCCGTAGGCCTGGAAGAACGGCGGCGCAGCCTGGCCATTGATGGCCTGGTTCGGCACCGACAGCTCCGGCGGTCGCATGGTCTTGCCCCAGGTCCACATGTAGCGGGGCTTGGTCATGACCTCGGGGCTCATCTTGACGATGGTCTTGAGATCCATCTTTTCCGGGATCTTGGGGCTGCCCCAGTCCCGGCCGTGCGAGAAGCTCCAGTCGGTGGTGACGATCAGGCCCTTCGCGCCTGCCGCGCGGGCGCGCTCCGCCCGGGCTGCGATGTCGTCGCGGCTGCCGAGCCAGTAAATCTGGAAGAAGGTCTTGGGATTGGCCGCGATGACCTCTTCCATCGGCTTGCTCGCGAACGACGACAGGCCCATCGCCGTACCGCGGGCTGCGGCGGCGCGGGCGACGGCGACCTCGCCGTCGGGGTGGATCGCCTGCACACCGGTCGGAGAAATGATCACGGGCAGTGAAATCTCTTGACCCATAACCGTTGTCGACATCTCACGCTTGTCCAGCGCGCCGATGACGTGCGGCGCGAAGCCGAGTTCGCCGAATGCGGCCACGTTGTCGGCGACGGTCAGCCCCTTCTCACTCGCCGAGATCAGCGAGGAGTAGGCGGACTTTGGCAGCCGCTTCTTCGCGCGCTCCTGCGCGATGGCGACGGTTTCGAACCAGGTATCACGGGCCATGATCTAAACGGGGCTTTCGTTACAGAATTTTTGCGGAGCCTTGACCGGCATGGCCAGGAGCTTGAGGGGAACGGGGCCTTTGCGACCCCCACTGCGGGAGTGGTCGAGGTGCGACTTGGGCTTGTCGCGGTCTTGTGCGAGCGCGGGCTCACCGAAGCCCTGGACGCACTCGGGGTCCGGGCCGTCCATGGGCAGACCGGTGAAGAACTTGGCCGCCATGCAGCCGCCGCGGCAGCTGTCGTAGTGGCCGCAGCTGCCACAGGCACCGGCCGACTGCGGTTCCCGGAGTTCAAGGAACAGCGGGGCGTTCTGCCACACGTTCTGGAAACCGTTATCGCTCAAGATGTTTCCGGCGAGGAACCGCTCGTGGATGGCGAACGGGCAGGCGTAGACGTCGCCCACCGGGTCGATGAGGCACACGACGCGACCGGCGCCGCACAGGTTCAGGCCGGCCAGTGCGCCGGGCTCGCCGAGGCCCGACAGGTGGAAGAACGAGTCGCCGGTGAGCACGCGCTCGCCCTTGGCGACCAGCCAGTTGTAGAGCTGCACCTGCTGCTCGGCCGTGGGGTGCAGGTCGTCCCACACATCAGCGCCGCGGCCGGACGGACGCAGCCGGGTGATGCGCAGGGTGGCCCCGTAGTTGTCGGCCAGGGCCTTGAAGTCGTCGAGCTGGTCGACGTTGTGCCGGGTGACCACGACCGAGATCTTGGCGTCCTTGAAACCCGCCGCCGACAGGTTCTCCAGGGCGCGGATCGCCATGGCGAACGAGCCCGGGCCGCGCACCGCGTCGTTGATCTCGGCGGTGGCGCCGTCGAGCGAAATCTGAACGTCCACATAGTCACTCGCGGCCAACTTGGCGGCGACCGCTTCGTCGATACGCACACCGTTGGTCGAGAACTTCACGCCGACGTGGTGCTCGGTCGCGTAGTCGACGAGCTCCCAGAAGTCGGATCGCACGGTCGGCTCGCCACCGCCGATGTTCACGTAGAACACCTGCATGCGCTCGAGCTCGTCGATGATGTCCTTGCACTGCTGGGTGCTCAGCTCGCGCGGGTCGCGCTTACCGGACGACGACAGGCAGTGCACGCAAGACAGGTTGCAGGCGTATGTCAGTTCCCAGGTGAGGCAGATGGGCGCGTCGAGGCCGTGCTCGAACTGCTCGATCAGCCGGGGCACGGGTGCCGTGGCGGTCATGAAGTAGTGGATCCTTCTGGGCTGGGCTGTTCTGCCGGGACCAGCATCTTGGACTGGACCAGCACGCCGAACGCGTGCAGATACGGCCCCTGCTGGGCGTCGTCGATACCGGCGGCGCGGAGGGCGCTGCGAACGTCGGGATGGTCGGCCAACGAGTTGACCACCTCGACGATGGTCCGGTTCTTCAGAAACGAGAGTTTGCGCGTACCAAAGTGATACAGCAGCGCGCCGAACGGTTCGGGGCGGACGGCAACCTGGTGGTGCAGCCGCCAGCCGCGGTCAGGATCGAAGGCCGCCTCAGGCCCGGTCCGGGCCGCGGCTGGAGCGGACATGGTCAGTAGACCCCGCACATACCGTCGATCGAGACCTCTTCGACCAGGGTCTCGGTGACAAGTTCAGTGGTCTCTTCAACGTGCTGATTCGAGTCCATGGATCGCCCCTTTCGCTACCGTGGCAGTTGTCGGGACTCGACAACTGTGATCCAAGTCGCAAGAATATGGCATCGAGTGCCGAAAAGGAAGGGCGGGTCTGATGCTGACCGATTTGCAGCCTCCCGGGCGCGAGGCCGGGACCGCCCCGCGGCATGGCCGCGCCGGCCGTCGCCGCTCCACCACACGCGACCACATCACCGATGTGGCGCTCGAGCTGTTCGCCACCCGCGGTTTCGATGACGTCAGTGTCGATGACGTGGCCCACGCCGCCGGCATCTCCCGGCGCACCCTGTTCCGGTACTTCTCGACAAAGAATGCCATCCCCTGGGCCGATTTCGATGCCAGTTTGACCGATCTGCGAAACCTGTTGAATGCGGTGCCCCACGACGTGCCGCTGGATGCCGCGCTGCGGTCAGCGTTGTTGGAATTCAACAGCTTTGACGAGTCCGAGACGCCGCGGCACCGCCGGCGGATGCAGGTGATCCTGCAGACTGATGCCCTACAGGCCTACTCGATGACCATGTACGCGGGATGGCGCGGCGTGATCGCGGCATTCGTCGCCCGGCGGCTGGACACGAAACCGACCGATCTAGTGCCGCAGACCGTCGCGTGGACGGTGCTCGGGGTGGCGCTGACCGCCTACGCACAGTGGCTGGCCGACGAGGCCGTATCGCTCCCCGACGCCCTGGGCGAAGCCTTCGACGTGGTCCGCGACGGCCTGCGTTCAGTGTGATTTGTGCACGATTTAGTCCGCTGACCGAACTTTTTCGTGCACAAATCGCGGGAATTTTCGGCGAGGGCGTCGGAAAATGAGCGCCCGACGCGACGATAAGGGTGTGAGCGGCGAATCAGACGATGCCCCGCAGACGCTGCTGGCGCTGTACGACGCGGCGCTGCCCGTGGTCTACGGGTACTTCGTGCGGCGCTGCGGTGACCGGGGCACTGCGGAGGACCTGACGTCAGAGACGTTTCTGGCGGCAATGGACGCCGCCCGTCGCGAGGCGCCACCGGTCATCTCAGTGCCGTGGCTGGTCGGCGTGGCTCGGCACAAACTCGCCGATCACTACCGCCGCCGACACGACCGCTTCACCGTGCCGGTAGCCGAAACACCCGAGCCTGCAGAGCCTTTCGACGATTGGGACGCCGAGCTGGATCGACTGGTCGCCGAAGCCACACTGGCGCGGTTACCCGAACAGCACCGCATGGTGCTGACCCTGCGATATCTGGATGACCGGCCCGTGCCCGAATGCGCCGAGCTGATCGGCCGCACCGTGCACGCCACCGAGGCGCTGCTGGTGCGGGCGCGGCGCGCCTTCCGAACCGAATACCAAGACACCGAATGCCAGGACGGAGGTGCGTCATGACCATGCACAACAGTCACGACCCGCTGACCGTGCTGGCCGGCGGTGAACACCCGGTCCAGCCCGACCCGGCTTTCGCGGCCCGGCTGCGCGCCCGGCTGGAAGCCGCCGTCACCCTCCCGAAAGGAGTTGTCATGAGTGGAACCGACACTGCCATCAACGAACTCAACTCACCCGCTGCACCAATCGACGTGCCTCGACCAGCAGCGCTCCCCTATCTGGCCGTCGCCGATGCCCGGGCCGCGCTCGCCTGGTACGTCGAGGCCCTGGGAGCGTCCGTCGTCGGCGATCCGATCGTCATGGACGACGGCCGCATCGGTCACGCCGAGCTGGCACTCGCCGGCGGCGTGCTGTACCTGGCCGACGAATTCCCAGAAATTGGTCTCAAAGCTCCTGCACCGCAATCCGTTTCGGTCAGCCTGATGCTGGCCGTGCCGGATGCCGACGCCGCTCTGGAGCAGGCCCGACGCTACGGCGCACAGGTGCAGCGCGAACCGTACGACGCCTACGGCTCACGGACAGCCGTGGTGATCGACCCGTTCGGGCACCGCTGGATGCTCACGGCTCCACTCCTCGGCGTCGCGGCGCCGATCCAGCACGGCGACGTCGGCTACGTGTCGGTGCAGACGCCGGACGCCGCACGAGCTGCAGCGTTCTACGGTCACGTGCTCGGCTGGGTGTACGACCCCGCGACGCGGCAGGTGACCAACGCGCAGATGCACACGGGCATCTTCGAGACCACAGGACGACACACGGTGTTCTGCTGCTACGCAGTGCGCGATCTCGACGCGGCCCGCGAGGCGATTCTGGCAGCGGGCGGTCAGGTGGGCACGCCTGAGGATCACGACTGGGGTGCGACGCTCGACGCGACCGATGTGCTCGGCACCGACTTCGCAGTCTTCCAGCCCACCGGCGCCATCGCCCGGCCCGAGCTGAACGGCGCTGGGCCCGGCGAACTTTCATACTTCACCCACGAGGTGGCCGACTCGGCCCGCTTCAGGGAGTTCTACGGCCGAGTTTTGGGGTGGACGTTCGAACCCGGCCGGATCGCCGACGGGTGGGCAGTGCAAAACTGCCAGCCGATGTCCGGAATGGCGGGCGGTGCTGAGCACCCTGCCGGGGTGCCGATGTGGACCGTGACGGACGTCGAAGCCGCCGTGGCGCGCGTCCGCGAGGCGGGGGGCTCGGTCATCGAGGAGCCGTCCCGTCAGCCCTACGGCATGTCCGCACTGTGCACCGACGATCAAGGCGCCCGGTTCTACCTCGGCTCATTCTGATCTCGGCGTGATTTGTCACGCTTGCCGAGACAAATCACGCCGAAGTGACTACCAACCGCGGCGGCGCGGCGCGGACCCGACCAACTGACCACGGCGCGCCACATCTCGGCTGCGATAGACGATGTACGGCCGGAACAGGTACATCACCGGTGCGCTGAACACGTGTACCAGCCGGGTGAAGGGCCACAGACAGAACAGCGCCAGTCCGATGGCGACGTGAACCTGGTAGTAGGCGGGAGCCTCCTCCATCAGGTCGCCGCGGGGCTGGAACACCCAGATGGACCGGAACCACACCGACAAGCTCTCGCGGTAGTTGTACGCCTCCCCGAAGACCCCTGAGCCCAACGTCGTCGCCGTCAACCCTGCCGCGATGGCGGAAACCAGGAACACGTACATCACCTTGTCGTTGACGGTGGTCGCCAGGAACACCGGACCGGTCGTCCGGCGCCGATAGATCAGCAGCGCGATGCCGGTCAGCGTCGCGACGCCGGCCGGGAACCCCATCAGCACCGCCTGCAGGTGGTAGGCGTGTTCGCTGAGACCGACTGCGGTGGTCCAGGATTCGGGAATCAACAGACCGATCGCATGACCCGCGATCACCACCAGAATGCCGAAGTGGAACAGTGGGCTGGCGATCCGCAGCAGGCGGGATTCATACAACTGTGACGATCGGGTGGTCCAGCCGAACTTGTCGTAGCGGTAGCGCCACCAACTGCCGCTGACGACCACCGCCAGCGTCACGTAGGGGACGATGTCCCAGAAGATCCGGTCCATCTCAGCGACCCCCTCCGGCCGCCTGCCGCGGCGGCACAGTCAACGTGAACGGTTCCAACCCAACAGCTTCCACAGGCGCCCCACCTGCGGTCAGCCGCTGCGCGCGCTGTACGTCCTGCTCGGCCGGCACCGGCAACGTCGCACATATCGCCGCCACCGCCGGGGCATACGCCGACCGCCGTACGGTCAGGGCATCGAGCAATACCTGGATGGGCACCCGATGGGCCACCAACAACCGGCGTCCAGCCTCCGCGTCCACTGTGGCGGCGAATTCCAGCACCACCGGAAGATGATCGGGCGCTTCGCCTTTCGGTACCGGGACGCCGGACGCGTGATAGGCCTCGACGAAAGCATGCATGTGGCTGCCCCGATTGCGGGTGTCGCCAGCCGTCCAGTAGGTCAGGTACATGGTGGCGCGCTTGTGCATATCGAAGGTGTCGACGTAATTGATGGCGGCCCGCGACGGGTCGGTATTACGCAGAGCTGCAACGGATTCGTCGAGCAAGGCCGCGGCCGCGCCGGTGACGCCGGCACGCAGCCGATCCACGGTGGCGAGCCGCTGCCCCCACTGCTCGTCGGGATACGTCAGCAGCAGGGAGGCCGACTGCCACACCATCCGATCGTTCAGGGTGCGATCCCTGCCCCAGAGCTTCATTCCGACGGTCCGCTCTGCCCAGTCGGGAACAAGCCCGACGGTGCCCCGCGGCCGTCCCAGTTCAGCAGGTTCACGCGCGACGGCTGCCGCTCATTGGCCGCCATCCCCTCACTGGTCTGCCTGCTGCGCAACGCGTGAAAGGTCTCGACCGCCACCGGCACCGGCATGCCGCTGGCCTCTCCGAAGGGCCCGGACTCGTACATACCCGGGCCACCCTCGAACGACAGCGAGCACCCCGGCTCCTCCAGCCCTGGCAGCTCGGCGCTGTACGCCGTCGGAATCACATACCGCTCATCGTATTTCGCGATCGCCAGCAGCCGGTACATGTCGTACATCTGCTCCTCGGTCAGCCCGACGGACTGCGGGATGTGCGGCCGGGTCTCGCGGCCCAGGTTGATGTCACGCATGTATGACCGCATGGCCGCCAGCCGCTTCAGCACACCGTCGACCACATCGGTGTCACCCGCGGTGAACAATCCGGCCAGGTACTCCATCGGAATGCGCAAGGCGTCGATGGCGCCGAACAGATTGCCCAGGTCCTCACCGTCGTGGCCGTCCCGGCTGACGGCGTCGACCACCGGCGACAGCGGCGGGATGTACCAGACCATCGGCACGGTGCGGAACTCCGGATGCAGCGGCAACGCCACCTGGTAGGTGTGGATCAGCGCGTAGATCGGCGACTGTTGGGCGGCCTCGATCCACTCGTCGGAGATACCCGACGCCCGCGCCCCGGCAATGACCTCCGGTTCATTGGGGTCCAGCAGGATGTCCCGCTGTGCGGGGTACAAATCCTTTTCGTCCTCGACCGACGCCGCCGCCAGGACCCGGTCCATGTCGTAGAGCACCAACCCCAGATAGCGCAGCCGGCCGACGCACGTCTCCGAGCACACCGTTGGCAGCCCGACCTCGATGCGCGGGTAACACAGCGTGCACTTCTCGGCTTTGCCGGTCTTATGATTGAAATACACCTTCTTGTAAGGACATCCGGAAACACACATGCGCCAGCCTCGGCACCGGTCCTGGTCGACCAGGACGATGCCGTCCTCGGCCCGCTTGTACATGGCACCCGACGGGCACGACGCCACACACGCCGGGTTCAGGCAGTGCTCACAGATCCGGGGCAGATAGAACATGAACGTCTGCTCCAGCTCCAACTTCACCTGCTCGGAGACCTTCTGCAGGACCGGGTCACCCGGCACGATCTCGGTGGAACCGGCCAAGTTGTCGTCCCAGTTCGCCGACCATGACACCTTCATCGGCTTGCCGCTGATCAAACTGCGCGGTGGAGCCACCGGCATGTGCTCGCCCAGCGGCGCGGACGTCAGGTTCTCGTAGTCGTAGGTCCACGGCTCGTAGTAGTCGTCGATGGACGGCAGTTTGGGGTTGGCGAAGATGCGGGCCAGCTTGGCGAACCGGCCACCGTCGCGCAGTCGCAGCCGGCCGCGCTTGTCCCGTACCCAGCCGCCGCGCCACTTGTCCTGATCCTGGTAGGTGCGTGGATATCCTTGTCCAGGGCGGGTTTCCACGTTGTTGAACCACACGTACTCGGTGCCGGCCCGGTTGGTCCAGGCCTGCTTGCAGGTCACCGAACAGGTGTGGCAGCCAATGCACTTGTCCAGGTTCATCACCATCGCCATCTGGGCCATGACCTTCACAGGTACTGCACCTCCTGGCTGCGACGGCGCACCACCGTCACTTCGTCACGCTGATTTCCGGTGGGGCCGAGATAGTTGAATGCGAACGTGTTCTGCGCATAGCCGCCCGCGAGGTGGGTGGGCTTGATGTGCAGGCGGGTCAGCGAATTGTGAATGCCACCACGCCGACCTGTGGTCTCGGTGAGCGGAACGTCGATGGTGCGTTCCTGGGCGTGGTAGACGTACACCAGCCCTTCGGGCATCCGGTGCGAGACGATCGCCCGGCACACCACGACGCCGTTGCGGTTCACCGCTTCAACCCAATCATTGTCCTGCGCTTGGATTTTCGCGGCATCCTGCGGACTCATCCACATAGTCGGACCGCCACGGGACAACGACAGCATGAACAGGTTGTCCTGATACTCCGAGTGAATCGACCACTTGGAGTGTGGCGTCACATACCGGACGGTCAGTCCCACACCGTCGGACGAGCCAAGCTCCGGTTCACCGAACAGCCGTGCCATGTCCAGCGGAGGCCGGTAGGTGGGCAGTTGCTCGCCGAGTTCCTCCAGCCAGTCGTGATCGAGGTAGAAATGCATACGCCCCGTGAGGGTGTGGAACGGTTTGAGCTGTTCGACGTTGACGGTGAACGGCGCGTAGCGGCGCCCGCCGGTTTCGCTGCCGGACCACTCCGGGCTGGTGATCACCGGCACCGGACGAGCCTGCGCGTCGGCATACGTGACGCGCTTCTCTTCGCTGCCCTCAGCCAAGTGCGCCAGTTTGCGGCCGGTCCGTCGTTCCAGCTGCTTGAAGCCCTCCACCGCCAGCCGCCCGTTGGTCGTTCCCGATAACGCGAGGATGACATCGGCCATGCGCTCGGCTGTCGTCACAGCCGGACGCCCTTGGCCCGCGCCGGAATCCATCACCCCGAACTTGGCCGCCAGCTCGGCCACCTCATGATCAGGCCAGGTCGTCACGCCCTTGGTGGTCAAGCCCAAGGTGTCCACGAGCGGTCCGAGGGTGGCCCATTTCTCGGCGATGGCACCGTAGTCGCGCTCGACCACCACCAACGGCGCCATCGTCTTGCCAGGCACCGGGACTTCGCCCGTCTCCCGCCAATCCTTTTGCACCCCACCGGGGTATGCCATGGCCCCCGGGGTGTCGTGTTGGAAGGCACCCATCACCACGTCGGTGCGGGTCCCCAGATGCTCGCGCGCCAGGGCGCTGAAGGTGCGGGCGATGGCCCCGAAAGCCTCGTAGTCCGAACGCGTTTCCCACGGCGGGTCAATGGCCGGGGTAAACGCATGCACAAATGGGTGCATATCTGTGCTGGACAGGTCCGCTTTCTCGTACCACGTCGCCGCCGGCAGCACGACGTCGGACAGCATGGTCGTCGAGGTCATCCGGAAATCGATGGACATCAACAGATCGAGCTTGCCCTCTGGGACTTCCTCGGGCCACTCAATATCCCTGGGCCGCACCGCTTCCGGCGCCGGCTGGGCCTGCAGATTGGAGTCAGTGCCCAGGAGGTGTTTGAGGAAGTACTCGTTGCCCTTGCTCGACGAACCCAGCAGGTTCGCCCGCCAGACACTGAGAACCCGCGGCCAGTTCTTCGGGCTGTCGGGGTCGGTGATCGCCAATTTCAGCTCGCCCGAACCCAATTGGCCCGCCACGTAACCGGGGATATCGGCGCCCGCCGCCTTGGCCTCGTCGGCAAGCTCCAGGCTGGACCGATCGAACTGCGGGTAGAACGGATTCCAGCCCATGGCCGTCGACGCCGCCAGCACGTCCATGGTGTGTTTGCCGGTAAACAGATTCCGGCCCACCGGACTCGACAGTGCATCGGCCCGGTAGCCGTCGTAGCGCCACTGATCGGCGTGCACGTACCAATACGACGTCCCCGGCATTTGTCGAGGCGGCCGGGACCAGTCCAGCGCGTTGGCCATGTGCGCCCATCCGGTGACCGGACGACATTTCTCCTGCCCCACGTAATGCGCCCACCCGCCTCCGTTGCGGCCCATCGAGCCGGTGAGCAACAGCAGTGACAGCACTGCCCGATAGGTGGCGTCGGCGTGGAACCACTGGCAGATACCGGCGCCCATGATGATCATCGACCGCCCGCCGGACTCGTCGGCGTTGTGGGCGAACTCGCGGGCGATCCGAATCGCCTGTGCCGCAGGAACTCCGGTGATCGACTCCTGCCAAGCTGGGGTGTAGGGCCGGGTCTCATCGGAATAGTCCACGGGCCAGTCGCCGGGCAGACCAGGGCGCGCCACCCCGTACTGCGCGAGCATCAGATCGAAGACCGTGCACACCAGATGCTCGCCTACGCGACGCACCGGGACCCCGCGCCGCAGAGTCTCTCCGTGGCCGTCGAGGGTGTCAAAGGATGGCAGCACCACCTCGGCGACCTCGCCTGCTGCGCCGTCTCCTGAGGCCACGGTCAGCGCCGGCACCAGCCTCTCCAGGTCCAAGTTCCACTTGCCGACCCCGTCGTCGCCGTACCGAAAACCCAACGAGCCCTGCGGAATTGCGATGCTGTCGCTGGCACCATCGAGCAGCGCGGGCTTGAACTGCGCGTTCTCGACGTCGTAACCCAAGTCGGCCGCAGTCAGATTTTTGCCCGGCACCAGCTGGCCGCCGCGCTCTTCGAGTTTGACCAGGAACGGGAGGTCGGTGAACTGGCGGACGTAGTCGACGAAGAACGGAACCCGTTTCTGGACAAAGTATTCCGACAGGATGACGTGCCCCATCGCCATTGCGAGCGCGCCGTCGGTGCCGGCGGCGCACGGCATCCACTCGTCCGCGAACTTGGTGTTGTCGGCGTAATCGGGACTGACGGTGACCACCTTGGTGCCCCGGTACCGCACCTCTGCCATCCAGTGCGCATCAGGAGTTCGGGTCACCGGAACGTTGGAGCCCCACATCATCAAATATGCGGCGTCCCACCAGTCCCCGGACTCCGGCACATCGGTCTGGTCCCCGAACACCTGCGGCGACGCCACCGGCAGATCGGCATACCAGTCGTAGAACGATGTCATCGCGCCACCGAGCAACTGGATGAACCGCGAACCGGCGGCGAACGACACCATCGACATCGCCGGGATCGGCGAAAACCCCGCGATGCGGTCCGGCCCGTATTCCTTGATGGTGTGCACGTGCGCCGCGGCGATCATCTCCGTCGCCTCAGCCCAGCTGACGCGGACCAGTCCGCCTTTGCCCCGGGCCTGCTGATAGCGCCGACGACGATCCGGGTCTGCCTGAATATCGGCCCACGCCAACACCGGATCCCCCAAGCGCCCCTTGGCTTCCCGATACATCTCGACCAACACGCCGCGCGCATACGGATAGCGCACGCGCGTCGGCGAGTAGGTGTACCAGGAGAACGCCGCGCCACGTGGGCAGCCCCGCGGCTCATACTCCGGACGATCGGGCCCTACCGACGGATAGTCAGTCTCCTGGGTCTCCCAGGTGATGATGCCGTCCTTGACGTACACCTTCCATGAGCACGACCCGGTGCAGTTGACTCCGTGGGTGGAGCGCACCACCTTGTCGTGGCTCCACCGATCGCGGTAGAACACATCGCCCTGGCGGCCACCCTGCTTGGTGACGGTGCGCAGATCGTCGGACACCGTTCCGCCGGGAAAGAACCGGGCACTCTCGATCAGCAGTTCCTCGACGCCGCCCCCGATATGGGCTTCGGACTTCCCCACCCACCCAGACAAGCACGACTGTTCGACGTCGGCGTGAATTTCGTCGAAATGGCTCGAACCGGTACATCTCGCGCCCTGATTTCGAACCCGAACAGAGGTCGATTCACCCAAAAAGGATTAGCCAACAGCGAATTCGGCTTACTTTGCCGTTCGCCTGGAAAGCACTCGCGCCACCAGATGCCCGACCATCGCCAGGAAGGTCGCAGCCCAGGCGGCCAATGCAATCCACCCCTCGGCGTCACCGAATGTGATGAGCGCAGGCACGTCGTCAGCCAAGCCGAGGAAATGCCCGGCGACCCCGTACATACCGAGCGGGAACACCATGCTCCACAGCGGCGTGGCGTAGCGCAACGGCACCCGCTGGATCAGGTGGCGCCATACTCCCGCGGCGATCAGCACCGGGATCAGCCAGGTCCCGAAGCCGAAGAAGAGCACCGCCACCCCGGCGATCAGCTGGCGCGTGGCCGCGATCAGCGGGGTGTCGACCATCTGCACGATGCGCGCGCCGGCCAACACGGTAATTGCCGTGGCCCCCATCGCAATCCAGTACGGCGGCGTGAGCTCCTGCGCACTGACCGGATACAAGAGCATGCGGACCGCGACCAGAATGGCCGCACCCGCATAGAGGAAGCCGCCGACCGACCAACACAGGACGGCGAGGAGCGCCAGTTCCCGGTGCCACGTGCCGAGCACCGGTTGCAGCGCCGCAGCCAAGACCGCAACCGACTGGCTGGCGACGACCGCGAGGAACCACGTCCCGTTCACGCGCGACAATGTCGGCCCGTCCGAATGGCCCAGCACGGCCGTCCACGGGATCAGATAGCCCAGGACCAGCCAGGCCAGAAAGCCGACGCCCAACAGCCAGACGGCAGGCACGACGTTGCCCTGGGCGGCCAACCGCGTGCCCAACACATTGGTGCCCGCCACGAACGTGAACATGGTGAAACTGCGCTGCGGGTCAGCCAGGTCGGCGCGAAAATCGGCACCGAACAAAATGATTCGCGCGAGGTTACCGGCCACCAGCACGACGTAAGCGGCCCCGGCGATCCACAACAGCAGCTCCGACACCGCGTCGAGACCATGCAGATGCATTGCCGTCGAGACGATGCCCGTCGCCATAACGACGGCGAAGTAACCCGGTTCGAGAGTGCGTACCGCCTCGCGCATGCCATGCATTCTCGCGATTTGTGCACGATTCGGTGCGTTCACCGCACCTTTTCGTGCACAAATCGCTACAAAACGTCAGCGATCGGGACCGCGGCCGCGACCTTGGCGCGGTTCTTCATCACCTTGCCCGGCATACCGCCGCCAACCACACCACTGACCGCGCCGTCACGCTCATAGAACGCCAAGAACTTGCGGCCGTCGTCCTCGACGATGTGCACGGTGTCGCCGGCCTTGGGCTCGCCGAGGCACTGAATCTTGACGTCGTACTGGTCGCTCCAGAAGTACGGCACCACAACGGCCGCGGTGGCGTCCCGGCCCAGCATCGCCGGCACGATAACCCGCGCCTGCTCGGCCACATTGCTCCAGTGTTCCACGCGCACTTGGTGTCCCGCCGCGTCGCGCCACGAGGCGACGTCGCCGATGGCCCACACCTTGGGTGCACTGGTGCGGCCGGCGATGTCACACACCACGCCGTTGTCGACGGCGATACCGCTGCCTTCGAGCCAGTCGGTTGACGGCCGCGAACCGATCCCGACGACGACCACATCGGCATCCAGCTCGGAGCCGTCGGCCAGCTGCACCTTCTCGACGTGCCCGGTGCCGGTCACGCCGGTGACCCCGACGCCGCAGCGGACGTCGACGCCCTCGGCGCGGTGCAGGCGGGCCACCAGTTCACCGATCTCGGTACCGAGCACCGATGCCAGCGGCGTGGGCTGCGGCTCGACGATCGTGACGTCGACACCCAGCTTGCGGAGGCTGGCGGCGACCTCACAGCCGATGAAGCCGGCTCCGATGACGACGGCGCGCTTGGCCGAACCGGCGTGCTCACGCAGCGCCATCGACTCGTCGTAAGTACGCAGTACCCGGATGCCTGCCAGGTTCGGGAGCGTCGGGATGGTCCGGGGCACCAGGCCCGTGGCGATGACGAGCTCCTCGTAGGCGACCACCTCGCCGTTGGTCAGCGTCACGGTCTGAGCCTCGGTGTCGAGCTCGGCCGCACCCGAGCCCAGCAGCAGCGTGATGTTGTTCTCGTCGTAGAACTCCGCCGGCTTGAGCGTGGTGTCATCGACCTCGGCGCGCAGCACGTCCTTGGACAGCGGCGGCCGGTCGTACGGCAGATGGACCTCGTCGCTGATAAGCGTGATCGGCCCGGCGTACTCGGCCTTGCGTAGTTGCTCGGCGGTGCGCGCAGCGGCCAGACCGCCACCGACGATGACGATGCCTCCGTTAGTAGTCACGGGGCTTTCTTACACGATCCGGCAGCGACCAGGTAGCCCACCTACGGGGTACCCCCGCGTACCCCGCGCTCGACGATGTTCGACAGCACCACGATGCTTTCGCTGCGTTCAATCGCCGCACTGCCCCGGATGCGCTCCAGCACGACCTCCAGATGCCGCATGTCCCGGGTCATCAGATGCAGGATGGCATCCGACGTGCCGGTCACCGTCGCAGCCGAGACCACCTCGGGGATGCCCTCCCACGCCTCCCTCAGTTGCGCCGGCGTGATGGTGCCGTGGCAGTACACCTGGACGTACGCCTCTGTCCCCCAACCGATCACGTTCCGGTCGACGACGGTGGTGAAGCCGCGGATGACACCGGTGGCCAGCAGTCGGTCGACGCGGCGTTTGACTGCGGGCGCCGACAGATTCACGCGTTCGCCGATCTCGGCGAACGTGGCCCGCGCATTGTCGGCCAGTTCGGCCAGGATGCGCTCATCGGTTTCGTCGACGCCCTCCAACGGCCGCCCACCTCCGTACGTCAGCCCCACGCAATAGATTGCCGCAAGGCAGGCTCAGGCGCAATAAATCTGTTACAGACGCGCAACAAGCATTGATTGCTTGCGCGCAATAGTGCTCTTACCATCGAATTATGACGATTACTGATGTCGTCAAAGTGGCGACACCGAACGCAGGATGGCGACCGGAGCGCATTGCGCGGCCCCGGCACTACGTGATGACCCGGCCGACGCACTTCGCCGTCGAGTACGCGATCAATCCCTGGATGGACACCTCCGCGACCGTCGACACCGCACTTGCCGTGCGGCAGTGGGAGCGCCTGGTCCAGACGTACCGGAGCCTCGGGCACACCGTCGACCTGGTCGACCCGCTTCCCGGCCTGCCCGACATGGTCTTCGCCGCCAATGGTGGGCTGGTCCTCGACGACGGCCTTGAGAAGGTCGCCATCATCGCGCGGTTCACCTACCCGCAGCGGGCCGGCGAATCGGTGGCGTACGCCGGGTGGCTGCTCGACCACGGCTACTGCCCGCTATATACCGAGCACACCAACGAGGGGCAGGGCGACCTGCTGATCGTCGGGTCAAAGATACTGGCCGGCTATGGATTCCGGACCGACCGGCAGTCGCACGACGAGGTGGCCAAACTGTCGGGGCTGCCATTGATCAGCCTGCAACTGGTGAATCCCCGCTTCTATCACCTCGACACCGCTCTGGCGGTCCTCGACGACCACACCATCGCGTTCTATCCCCCAGCGTTCGGTGCGACGTCAGTAGCGTTGCTGCGCAAGATGTTTCCCGGCGCTATCGAGGTGGCCGACGCCGACGCCCACGTGCTCGGCCTGAACGCCGTATCGGACGGGCTCAACGTGGTGCACCCTGCAGCCGCAACCGGTTTCGCCGCGCAGCTTGCCGCGGCCGGGTTCAGGTCCGTGGGCGTCGACCTGTCCGAGTTGCTCAAGGGCGGCGGCTCGGTCAAGTGCTGCACCCTGGAGGTGTACCCGACGTCATGCTGAAAGCCGTTGCGGGACCTCCAGATAGCACGGAAGGCGCGGTCACGGCTCAGCTGATCAATCTCGACGACCGGTACGCCGCGCACAACTACGCCCCGCTGCCGGTGGTCGCCGCATCCGCCGACGGCGTCTGGATCACCGACCCCGAAGGGCGGCAATACCTGGATTGTCTGGCGGCGTACTCGGCCGTCAACTTCGGCCACCGGAACCCCGAGATCACCGCGACCGCGCATGCTCAGCTGGACATGCTGACGCTGGTCAGCCGGGCCTTCCACTCCGACCGGCTTGGCCCGTTCTGCGCCGCGCTGGCCGAGCTGTGCGGCAAAGACCAGGTGTTGCCGATGAACAGCGGCGCCGAGGCCGTCGAGAGCGCGATCAAGGTGGCGCGCAAGTGGGGTACCGATGTCAAAGGGCTGATCGATCCCAATATCGTGGTGGCGCAGAACAACTTCCACGGCCGCACCACAACGATCGTGAGCTTCTCCGACGACCATGCCGCCCGGCGCGGCTTCGGCCCGTTTACCCCAGGATTCCGGTCGGTACCGTTCGGAGACGCGGACGCGCTCGGTGCCGCCATCGACGAGAACACCGCCGCGGTGTTGATCGAACCGATCCAGGGCGAGGCCGGAATCATCGTGCCGCCGGGCGACTTCCTACCCAGGGTCCGTGCCCTGTGTACCGAACGCCAGGTGCTCTTCATCGCCGACGAGATTCAGTCCGGTCTGGCGCGCACCGGCCGTACTTTCGCCTGCGACCACTGGGGCGTCGTGCCCGACGTCTACGTGCTGGGCAAGGCCCTCGGCGGCGGCATCGTGCCGCTGTCGGCGGTGGTGGCCGACGACGACGTGCTCGGCGTACTACACCCCGGGGAACACGGGTCGACGTTCGGCGGCAATCCGCTGGCTGCGGCCATCGGCACCACGGTCGTCGGCATGCTGCAGCGCGGCGAGTTTCAGGCCCGGTCAGCCGAACTCGGCAAGCACCTGCACGCGCGACTGGCGGCCTTGATGGGCCACGGCGTGACGGCCGTTCGCAGCCTGGGGCTGTGGGCGGGCGTCGACCTCGACCCGGCTGTCGGCACCGGGCGGCAGGTCAGCCTGCGGCTGGCCGCGCGCGGTGTGCTGACCAAGGACACCCACGGTCCGACGTTGCGGTTCGCCCCACCGTTGGTGATCACGCGGGCCGAAATCGATTGGGCGATGGACCGATTCACCGAAGTGCTCGCGGGCTGACGGCGTGATCGTCAGCGCCGCGTTGACCTCGAATCGAGGGGCGCAAAAGCTAAGCGTCCCAGCGCTATTGGTGACACTCAGGCGCGGACATCCGGCATCCGCACCACCCCTTGAGTACTCAGTACTTCATCACACCACGGTCAACGGCGATCTGGGAACCGGAGATCGTCGCCGACCCCGGACCGGCAAGCCACGCCACGACGTCGGAAACCTCGTCCGGCACCATGAATTCCGCGAGGCCTGCCTTCCCGTCGTGCGCGACGGGCTTGTAGGGCATCGGCGCGAAGCTGTGCAGGTACGACGGGAACTTGCCGAAAATCTCGCCCATGGCGGTGGATTCGATCATCGGCGTCATGACCGAGTACGGGTGGATCGAGTTGACCCGAATGCCGAACTCCCCCACCTCGAGGGCCAACGAATTCGTCAGACCGACCAAGCCGAACTTCGACGCCGAGTAGTGGCCATTGGCCGGCGTCGCCTTCAGCCCTGCCGACGAACTGACGATGATGATCGACCCGCCGTTACCGGCCTCGATCATGGCCGGAACCACGGCGCGAATGGTGCGCCAGGTGCCGGACAGATTGGTGCCGACGACGCTTTCCCACTGCTCTTCCGAGAGCTCGAACAGCCGACCCCAGCTCAGCACACCGGCATTGGCGACCAGGACATCGAGGCGCCCGAACTGTTCGATGCCGTCGGCCACCAACTGTTGCTGAGCGGCCAGGTCCCGGACATCGACCTCACGGGCCAGGATCTTGCGGCCCTCGGCTTCGACCAGACGCACAGTCTCGGCGAGATCTTCGGACGTCGCAGGAAGGTACGAGATGGTGTCGGACACCGGCGCACAGATGTCGCTGGCGATGATGTCGGCGCCCTCACGCGCCAACCGAATCGCATGCGCCCGGCCCTGCCCACGGGCAGCTCCGGTAATGAACGCAACCTTGCCTTCGAGTGCTCCGCCTGCCGTCATTGCCAGTCCTTCCATCACGTCTCGCCGTATTAGTCGCCACGCTAGCAGCCAAACTGAAACGTGTTCTAGTGACTCCCTACAGGCGGACCAACGGCTACAACTCGGCGATGATCTGGGCGCGCTTGGCCGAGTACTCAGAATCGCTGATGGTGCCCATCGCGCGTAGCGTCTCGAGTTCCTGCAACCGACCTGCCGCAGACTGACTCGGCATCGGGGGCGCCGGAGCGGCCGACGCCGCGGGCACCGGAGCAGGCGCCGCCGGCGCTGAAGCTGCCGCGGCCCGCCGCACCACCGCCATCACCTGCTGACGCGCCGCCGGATTGGACCGGAGGTCGATGGTGCCGTCGGCCGGCACCCCGTTGGCCTTGAGAATCGTCAAGATTTCCATGAGCGGCTGGACCTGACCGGTCAGGTCGTAGGTCCTGCCGTCCTCGTCCGAACGGAACTGCGCCGGCGCGATACCCGCCACCAATGTGCTTCGCTGCCAATCGATTTGGAATTTATTCGTGGTCGGGTCAACCAGCACGGCCAGGTAGCGAGCGGTGATGAGCGGCATCCGCGGGATCGATGCGAGGACGCGGTCCTGCGCGTCGAACGGAGCAATTCCAGGGCCCTCGATGTGCAGATCGAGCTTCACCAGCGGGCGCTCATTGATCCGGGTTCCGGTCTCGGTAAGCCCTGTGACCCGGGCCAATGCCAACACCCCATTGGCTTCGAGTGCTTGCTGCTTGACCTGTTGTTTGGCCCCGAAGTTCGCCAACCACAGCGCGACCAACACGTCGGCCGCCGTGATAAGGATGCCGACATAGAACATCCACTTCATCAAGTACATCTGCCCGAGGTAGAAGTACACCGCCAGGAAGATCGGACCGACCAGGCCGCCGCACAGCAGCACCATGACCTGGGCCTTGAGGTAACGCTGCAACATTTCAGTCACGCTCCTTCAGGCTGTACGCGCCAATTGCGTTCAACCTAGTGCGCGTCGGCCCTGGCGTATGTCAGTCGGCGAAGATATCCAGCAGGATGAACGAGAAGTTATCCGCCGCGCCGTTAGCCCGGGCCGTCCCAGTGATGATGGCCGCACCGTCGCCCCGATCATTGCAGGCGGTGGCGGCCTGCAGATCGTGATGTTCCATCTGCCCGTGGACACCGTCCGAGCACATCAGATAGCTGCCCGGCTGCAGCGGTGTCGCGGTGAGGTGCGGAACCACCGGCACGCCCTGCCCCAGGGACTGCGTGATGATGTTGGTCGGCCGGCCCGCGGCGTCGAGCACCGCGTCATCGACCGATACCTGGGTCAACATGTCGCCGGCTATCGAATACACGCGACTGTCCCCGACATTGAAGACGATCACTTCGTCGGCCGTCAGGCACACCCCGGCGATGGTGGTACCCATGCCGGCCAGCTCGGTGTCGCGGCCCATGTCGTAAAGCCAGTCGCTGACGTACGACAGCGACGACGTGATGTCATCCCCACCGGTCCAGCCAGGCGACATGGTCGCGATCATGCTGAGGGCAGTCCGGCTCGCGACGTCACCGCCGACATGCCCGCCCATACCGTCACACACCGCGCAGACGAACGGGGACCCCGGCTGCATCCGCATGTCCACCAGAACGCCGTTGTGCGTCTGACTTACCCACCCTCCGACCATCACGGCGTCTTCATTGCGTTTCCGCCGAAGTCCGGTGTCGGTGAATGCGCGCACGTTTACCCGCACGACAGGCCACCCCTCATCGCGTTCCCCTCCATCGCGAACGATCCTGCCATCTTGCCGACACAAGCAGAGCGCCGACACCTGTTTCCGCCGTTGCAGACCTGTTCACCCTGCGCTGACAACGCTCGCCCAAAACAAAGTCCCCCACTTCCCGAAGGAAGTGGGGGACTTTGTTGTCTGCTTGTGCAGGGAAACTAGATCACTTGATGATCTTGGTAACCCGGCCGGCGCCGACGGTACGTCCACCCTCACGGATGGCGAACCGCAGGCCCTCGTCCATGGCGACCGGCTGGATCAGCACGACGGAGATGTCGGTGTTGTCACCGGGCATCACCATCTCGGTGCCCTCGGGCAGGGTAACCACGCCGGTCACGTCCGTGGTACGGAAGTAGAACTGCGGGCGGTAGTTGTTGAAGAACGGCGTGTGGCGGCCGCCCTCGTCCTTGGACAGGATGTAGACGCTGCCCTCGAACTCGGTGTGCGGGGTGGTGGTGCCGGGCTTGACCACAACCTGGCCACGCTCGACGTCCTCGCGCTTGATGCCACGAACCAGCAGACCGACGTTGTCGCCAGCCTGGCCCTGGTCCAGCAGCTTGCGGAACATCTCGACACCGGTGACGGTCGTCTTGGTCGTGGTCGGCTTGATGCCGACGATCTCGACCTCTTCGTTGACGTTGATCACGCCACGCTCGACACGGCCGGTCACCACGGTGCCACGACCGGTGATGGTGAAAACGTCCTCAACGGGCATCAGGAACGGCTTGTCGGTCTCGCGAACCGGGTCCGGGATCGAGGCGTCAACCGCCTCCATCAGGTCCTCGACGGCCTTGACCCAGGTGGCGTCGCCCTCGAGCGCCTTCAGCGCCGAGACGCGGACCACGGGGGCATCCTCGTCGAAGTCCTGAGCGGCCAGCAGTTCGCGGACCTCCATCTCGACGAGCTCCAGGAGCTCCTCGTCCTCAACCATGTCGGACTTGTTCAGTGCGACCAGGATGTAGGGCACGCCGACCTGGCGAGCGAGCAGCACGTGCTCACGGGTCTGCGGCATGGGGCCGTCGGTGGCGGCGACCACGAGGATGGCGCCGTCCATCTGAGCGGCACCGGTGATCATGTTCTTGATGTAGTCAGCGTGGCCGGGGGCGTCAACGTGTGCGTAATGACGCTTCTCGGTCTGGTACTCCACATGCGAGATGTTGATCGTGATGCCACGGGCACGCTCTTCGGGCGCATTGTCGATCTGGTCGAATGCGCGCGACTCGTTCAATGCCGGGTACTTATCGTGCAGAACCTTGGTGATTGCTGCGGTCAGCGTGGTCTTGCCGTGGTCAACGTGACCGATGGTCCCGATGTTGACGTGCGGCTTCGTCCGCTCGAACTTCGCCTTCGCCACTGTGGTGTCCTCCTGGACTTATTGGTGCTTGGTTAAGCAGTGTTGATGTTCAGTTGTGTGGTCCCGAAGGATACCGACCTACTGGCCGGTGGCCTTCGCGATGATCTCCTTCGACACGTTCGCCGGAACTTCGGCGTACGAGTCGAACACCATGGAGTAGTTTGCGCGGCCCTGGGTCTTCGACCGGAGGTCGCCGACGTAGCCGAACATTTCGGACAGCGGAACCTGTGCCTTGACGACACGCGCACCGCTGCGCTCCTCCATGGCCTGGATCTGGCCACGGCGGGAGTTCAGGTCGCCGATCACATCGCCCATGTAGTCCTCGGGCGTGGTGACCTCGACAGCCATGATCGGTTCCAGGATGACCGGCTGCGCAGCCTGCGCAGCCTTCTTCAGCGCCTGCGAACCGGCGACCTTGAAGGCCATTTCCGAGGAGTCGACGTCGTGGTAGGCACCGTCGAGCAGCGTCAGTTTCAGGTTCACCAGCGGGTAGCCGGCCAGAATGCCGTACTGCATGGCGTCCTGCGCACCGGCATCCACCGACGGGATGTACTCACGCGGGACGCGGCCACCGGTGACCTTGTTCTCGAACTCGTAGGTCGCGCCATCCTCGCCGACGAACGGCTCGATGCCGATGATGACCTTCGCGAACTGACCCGAACCACCGGTCTGCTTCTTGTGGGTGTACTCGACGTTCTGCACAGCCTTGCGGATGGTCTCTTTGTAGGCCACCTGCGGCTTGCCGACGTTCGCCTCGACCTTGAACTCGCGACGCATGCGGTCCACCAGGATGTCCAGGTGGAGCTCACCCATACCGCCGATGACGGTCTGGCCGGTCTCCTGGTCCAGGTGCACCTTGAAGGTCGGGTCTTCTTCGGCGAGCTTCTGGATCGCCGTACCCAGCTTCTCCTGGTCGCTCTTGGTCTTGGGCTCGATGGCCACCTCGATAACCGGGTCCGGGAACGTCATGGACTCCAGCACGATCTGGTTGCTCGGGTCGCACAGGGTGTCACCGGTGGTGGTGTCCTTGAGGCCGATGACCGCGTAGATGTGACCGGCGGCAGCCGAATCGACCGGGTTCTCCTTGTTGGAGTGCATCTGGAACAGCTTGCCCAGACGCTCCTTCTTGCCCTTGGTCGAGTTGATGACCTGAGCACCGGAGTCGACCTTGCCCGAGTAGACGCGGACGTAGGTCAGCTTGCCGAAGAACGGGTGCGTCGCAACCTTGAACGCCAGGCCGGAGAACGGCTCGTCGGCCGACGGCTTGCGCGAGATGATCTCGTCTTCCTTGCCCGGAACGTGGCCCTCAGCGGCCGCAACGTCCAGCGGGGTCGGCAGGTAGTCGATGACCGCGTCGAGCATGGGCTGCACACCCTTGTTCTTGAACGCGGAACCGCACAGCACCGGGTAGGCGGCGCTGGTGACGGTCAGCTTGCGCAGGCCGCCCTTGATCTCGTCGATGGTGAGCTCTTCGCCGCCCAGGTACTTCTCCATGAGATCGTCGTCGGTCTCGGCGACCGCTTCGATCATTGCGAGGCGGTACTCGTCGGCCTTTTCCTGCAGGTCGGCCGGGATATCAACGGTCTCGTACTTCTCGCCGAGCTTGGTCTCGCCGCGCCAAACCTTGGCCTTCATCTCGACCAGGTCGACGACGCCCTCGAAGCCACCTTCGGAGCCGATGGGCAGCTGGATCGGGATGACGTTCGCGCCCAGGCGATCCTTCATGGTCTGCACCGAGAAGTAGAAGTCGGCGCCCAGCTTGTCCATCTTGTTGACGAAGCAGATACGCGGGACGTCGTACTTGTCGGCCTGGCGCCACACCTGCTCGGACTGCGGCTCCACACCTTCTTTGCCGTCGAACACGGCAACGGCACCGTCGAGCACGCGCAGCGAACGCTCCACCTCGACGGTGAAGTCGACGTGGCCCGGGGTGTCGATGATGTTGATCTGGTTGTCGTTCCAGAAGCAGGTGGTAGCGGCGGAGGTGATGGTGATACCACGCTCCTGCTCCTGCTCCATCCAGTCCATGGTGGCTGCGCCGTCGTGGACCTCACCGATCTTGTACGAGATACCGGTGTAGAAGAGGATGCGCTCGGTCGTCGTCGTCTTGCCGGCGTCGATGTGCGCCATGATGCCGATGTTGCGGACCTTGTTCAGATCGGTCAGCACGTCCTGTGCCACGGCTTGGTTCCCACTCTTTCAGTTGCTTTGGTGAATCCGCGTCGCCCGGAAGGGCGGTCAGTTTGTGAATCAGATGCGCCGGCCGCCGGCATTGGCGGCCGGCGATTAAGTCACCAGCGGTAGTGCGCGAAGGCCCGGTTCGCCTCGGCCATCTTGTGGGTGTCCTCACGTCGCTTGACGGCGGCACCCAGGCCATTGCTGGCGTCCATGATTTCGTTGGCCAGGCGCTCGATCATGGTCTTCTCCCGGCGAGCCTTGGAGAAGCTGACCAGCCAGCGCAGCGCGAGCGTGGTCGAACGCTCCGGACGGACCTCAACCGGCACCTGGTAGGTCGCGCCACCAACACGGCGGCTGCGGACCTCGAGGGACGGCTTGACGTTGTCCATGGCGCGCTTCAGCGTCACGACGGGATCGGTGCCGGTCTTCTCACGAGCCTGCTCGAGGGCGCCGTAGACGATGCGCTCAGCCAGCGACTTCTTGCCGTCCAGCAGCACCTTGTTGACGAGCTGGGTGACCAGCTGCGAACCGTAGACCGGGTCGTTGACCAGCGGCCGCTTCGGCGCGGGGCCCTTGCGTGGCATTAGCTCTTCTCCTTCTTGGCGCCGTAACGGCTGCGTGCTTGCTTGCGGTTCTTGACACCCTGGGTGTCCAGCGAGCCGCGGATGATCTTGTAGCGCACACCGGGGAGGTCCTTCACACGACCGCCACGCACGAGCACCATCGAGTGCTCCTGCAGGTTGTGGCCTTCACCCGGGATGTAGGCCGTGACCTCAACCTGGCTCGTCAGCTTCACGCGGGCGACCTTGCGCAGAGCCGAGTTCGGCTTCTTGGGGGTGGTGGTGTACACGCGGGTGCACACACCACGGCGCTGCGGGCTGCCCTTGAGCGCCGCGGTCTTGACCTTGGCGGTCTTATCGTGGCGACCCTTGCGGACCAGCTGGTTGATGGTTGGCATCTATCGGCTTCCTCTAATGCGTGTCGTACTGCGGTTTAAGTCTCTGTACTGCGGTTTTCGTCCGATCGCATACCCCGCGTCCGGGCGTGTCGCACGACGCCAGGCACATAACTTGCGGTGCACCACTGACATGCGAATTCGCCCGGCGTGCAGGCATGCTTACAAGCACAATGAATGCAAGCGCCCAGTCGGCCAGGCACGATCCACCACAATACCAGTAGAAACCGCCCCGATCCAAACCCGGCCAGAGCCGCGTAACTGCAGGTCAGCGCAGTGCGGCAGCAACCGCGATCGTTACCTGGTTGCTACCGGGGCACCCGTCGGGCCATCAGAACCACTCCGATGATGATCGCAAATATCACCACAACACCGCCGCCGAGAACAGTGATTCGTGGCGCTGACCAGAACGACGGCTGGACCTGTGAGGTCTGCGCCGATTGCACAGAGATCGACAGCGGCAGAGGCCCACTTGCCAGCACTGCAGCGAAGGATTTCGCCGAATCAGCAGTGAAGCGTCCATGGATTTGGGTACGTCCCGTCGTGATGGGCTCCAGCAGCGCCGGCGCGCTGACCACTTGGGTATCGACCGTAAAAGCGGCCTGGGCGCCGGTGTTGGCGGCGGTGAACGTCGCCCAGATGCCGGCGGCCTTGTCGTCGAACGTCACGAAGACGACGGAGTCCCCGCTCTGCCCGCCCTTCCGGGACGACGCGTCCTTGATCTGCTCGCCGCTGATGATCGATTTGTCCAACAGATAGACCTGCTTGCCGTCCGCGGAGCACGTCACCAGCGGCAGGTTCGGGTCGTCGTTGTCGGCCAACACGTCCGGCTGATCGCAGCGGGTGGCCTGGAACTGCAGCGCCAACAACGCAATCTGAGGCTGGGCACTCTGCCGCAGTGCCTTTTCATCAGCGATGCGCTGACTGTCGGCCCGCGGCGGGGTCTGCGCGCTGGGCGCCCCGCTGGACTGCGAGGGAATCGAGTGAATCACCGGCCGGATATAGAGGTGGCCGATGTCGGTGAGACCCCGCATCTGGGCTTCGGTCACGTCGGAAGCGCTGACGTTGAGGGTGTCGCCATCGACTCCGACGGTGACATCGTGCCCACCGACGTGCCCCAGCCTGGATGCCAGGACCTTGCGGGTTTGGGCGAGCTGGTCCGGGGTCACCGTCGTGCCGGCGAGCGACTGAACTGAGAACGATGCCCGGGTGACCGGCCGGGGTTTACCCGGGCCCCAAATGTCTTTGGTGACGAAAACCATCAGCCCATAGCTCAGAACGAGCACGGCCAACACGACGCCGACCAGCCATCGCGGAACAGCCGGCCGATTCGGCGCAGCAATCACCGGCGGTTGCCAGTACGGCATCTGCGGTGACCACGGCGGCTGCATACCGGGTGGCATGGCCGGTGGCACTGGGGGTGGCGGCGTTCCGGGCGGCGGCTGCCACCCGTTTGGGTCTTCCGACATCAATCTCTCCGGATCCGTCATCTCGCGACATGAACACGCAGCCCGACAGGCACGTCATCCGATCGTCTGAAATACCCGAAATCAGGCCCAGATCGACGAGCGCCAGGCTCACTACCTGCTAACTTCCCGCGAACATACAGGTTCGATCAGGCCTGCCTGGCGTGCTTGGCCATCGATGCAATGACCAAGCCCCGCAATGCCGTTCCGCCGACGCCTTATCCGACGTACTCCTGAGCGGAAACGATGCGCGGCCAAGCCGCCGGGAAGTGGGGCGGCGCCTCAGTCCCGCTGGGCCATGCCGCGCGCCAATCGGAGCAGCATCTCGGTGAACACCACGTCGGTGTCGACGCCGTCCATCACGCCGGTCATCTCCAGCAGCACGAAACCGTGCAACGCGGACCAGAACTCCAGCGACGCGTAGAACGCGTCGTCACCGTCCAGTCCATACGAGGCCAATACCGCGATGATCGGTCCTGCCGCGGCGTGGGTGGCCGCGGTGTACTCGGGGTCGTCGCCGCCCAACGGCATCCGGGTGAACGCCGAATAGCGGCCGGGGTGATGGTGGGCGTAGCTGCGATAGGCGCTCGCCATCGACATCACCGCATCGTCGCGGCTGCGCCCCTCACCGACGGTGTTGAGCATGCTGATGATGTCGTCGATCACCCGCATCCGGACTGTGCGGCGCAGGTCGTCGAGGCTCTGCACGTGGTTGTACAGCGACGGGCCCTTGGTGCCTAGCTGGTTTGCCAGCGCATTGATGGTCAGCGCATCCCAGCCCTCGCGGTCCAGAAAGGTCAGAGCTGCGTTGACGATCGATTCTCGGCTAAGTTTGGTAGTACGCGCAGCCCCCCGAGGCCGCGCGGCCGCAGCGGACCGGGTCTCCCCCGCCGTCTGGGACTCTGGCCGAGGTGCCATCTACGCGATCCTCCGGTATCGATTGTGGGTTCCACTGCGGATCGCGGGCCCCGTTAACTAATGACTCTAACCTCTAGACGCTGCAGATTTGTCGTCATTTGGCCACATCTTGTAACAGCGTCTCACAGCAACTCCCACAGAACGGGCGAACCTCTCCCGCGGCACCGACTCCACAACGTAGGCTCCTCGTACCAAACGACGGTGTACAGCCATCGCCAGACATAAACGAAGGGGACCATGGTGAGTCGCAAAGCGTGGGGAACCGCATTGGTTGCCGGATTGCTGACGGTCCCGCTCACGGTCTGCGCACCGCACGCGGCCGCGGTCAACGGTGACACCCACATCGTCGGACAGGGCATCAACCAGACCATCGACTGCGGCGGCGGCACCCTGTTTGTGAACGGCAGCGGCAACACCATCACTGCGTTCGGCAACTGCTGGGCGGTCACCGTCCAGGGCTCGTCCAACACCGTCATCGCCGACACGATCGTCAACGACGTCACCGCCTACGGCTTCAATCAGACCGTGCTGTTCCACAATGGAGATCCGGCACTGATCGACATCGGCCACCAACTGGGCCTGGCGAACCGGCTGAACAAGATTCCCTGAGTGTGTTCAGCTCCAGGCGGCATGACACCGACACGGAGGGAACACACATGAACCCCAAGCGCATCGCGGTCGCGGCGGGAACCGTCGCAGCAGCTGCTCTGGTGCTCACCGGCTGCGGATCGCAGGACAGTAAGTCCGGCGGATCCAGTTCAGCCGCCGCGGCCACCACTGCCGTTTCTGGGGCGCCCACAACCGCGCAGGTTGAGGTCGGCAACACCATCAACTACAGCGCCGTCGGCACCACGCGTGATCTCGACTGCGCGAATGGCAAATCACTGACCGTCGGCGGCGCCAACAACACGCTGACCGTCAAGGGCACCTGCTCAAAGGCAAACATCGGCGGCACCGACAACAAGGTGACGTTCGAGAAGGTCGATCAGGAGCTCGACGTTGTCGGCATGCACGCCACCGTCACCTACAAGGATGGCTCACCAAAGGTGACCAACACCGGTACGGGCAATGCTGTGAGCAAGGGCTAGCCCGCTCGCGTCAGGCTTCGGCGTCAAGCTTTGGCGCCGTGCCGGCCGGCACCGTCGGCGAACCGCCGCGCGCCGGCCATCGACTCCTTGGCCACCTGAGCCAGGCTGCTGAACTCGAATTCCATTGCGGATTCCTCTGATTCGCCCCACTGCCGCAGCGCGGACATCCGGTCGGCACGCAGACACAATTGCGGCAACGCGGCCAACTGGTGAGCCAGTTCTTCCGCCTTCGCCCGCGCCTGCCCATGGGGCACAACGCGGTTGGCCAAGCCGATCTGCAGTGCCTCGGCAGCGTCGACGGCACGGCCCGTGAGGATCAGATCCATTGCGCGACTGTGCCCGATCAGCCGCGGCAGGCGCACCGTCCCGCCGTCGATCAGCGGGACGCCCCACCGCCGGCAGAACACGCCGAAGGTGGCGTCCTCCTCGACGACACGCAGGTCGCACCACACCGCAAGCTCCAGCCCGCCTGCCACGGCGTAGCCGCTGACCGCCGCGATCACCGGTTTGGACAGCATCATCCGACTCGGCCCCATCGGGCCCGGCCCGGTGGGCTGCGTCTGGTTCATCTCCGGGGTGCCGAATGCCTTGAGATCGGCTCCGGCGCAGAAGGTTCCGTGCTCGCCGTAGAGCACCGCCACGGAGGCTTCGTCATCGTGGTCGAAGTCGTCGAACGCCTGATAGAGCGCCGCCGCGGTGGGGCCGTCGACGGCGTTGCGGGCACCGGGCCGGTCGATGATGACCGTCGTCACCGGCCCGTTCTTCTCGACGCGTACCGGCTCGGTCATGTCGCCTCCATTGGTTGGTCGCGCCGCGCCACCAGTTCGGCGGCGAAGTCAGCGTAGGCCTGCCGAAGCTCCGCGCCGGGCCAATCGCCCGGGAGCAGGTCAGCAGGAAGTACAGGGTCGGCCAAGAGGTGCCGGACAATCGCCGCCGCAGCCATGAACCGGCCGGGAATGTCTGCCGCCGAGGCGATTTCGTCCAGTAGATGACGCGCGGTGGTGATCCAGTCAGGCAGATTCCACAACAGCGCAACCAGCCCTGCGGGATCGTCATCTCGACTGGTCAGCATTCGGGCGTTCGCGATCACGTCGGCAGACAGCTCTGCGGCCAGATTGGCCGGTCGCAGCCACAAGCCTTCGCGGAGTTCGCCGAACCTGTTCTGCAACAGGTCATTTCGTAGGTCGGCACGCGTCCGCGCGTCGTTCCCGATGGTGGTGATGACGACGGTCGTCCAGTCGCCCTCCCACGGGCGCAGCTGAGGGTTGATCGCGGCATCCTGGCGTCGCTGCCGCGCGAGCAGACGGTCGGCCAGCCGGTAACCGTCGGCCGAGCGCACCAGGTCACCGCCGCTGACCATCCTGGTCAGCGCGACCCGCAGCGTTTGCTCCTTGATGTCGAAATCCGAAGTGAGCCGGACTAATTCAGCCGCCGATGCCCACGCTGGATGAGCACCCAGCAGCACGCTGAGCACCACCGATCGCGCCGTGAGCCGCTTCAACTCAGCCATGGATGTCAGACCCCGGAAGCAACCCGACCGGTATCGCCGAACGGATCATCGCGGTGCCGCACGGCCTGGCGGAACCCGTGCTCGACAGCGTCGGCGACGAACGCGTGGCCTTCCGGCGTGTGCCGGGCGATGCCGTCGAACACGGTGCTGACCATGCGACTGGTCGCGACCCCTTGCTGTAGCAGCGAGGTGTTGCAGGCCAGCTTCGCCATGATCAGCTGGTTGACCGGCATAGCCGCGATCCGGGCGACGAGACGTTCGGTCCGTTCATCGAGCTCCTCCGGTTCCGGCGCTTCCACGGCCAGACCCCACTCGGCGGCCTGCGCCCCGGTGATGCAATCCCCCGTGAACAGAAGTCTTTTCGCGCGCTGATCGCCCAGGCGATGGGCCCACAGCCCGCCCGCGGGCACACCCCATACCCGCATGGGCGGGTAACCGATCTTGGCGTCGGCCGCGGCGATCACCTGGTCGGCGTGCAGCGCGATATCGGTGCCACCGGCCACGCAGTAGCCGTGAATCTTCACGACCGTCGGCTTGTCGCAGTGCATCAGGCTGGAGAAGCCGCGGACGAACCGGCTCATCATCTGGTAATCGATCATCGGATCCCAGGGCTGGTTCGGCAGGTGGTTCACCGCCTGGGTCTTGCCGTCGAGCACCGTGCCCTGATGATCCGAACCGCCAGCCGACGACGTCCCGTCGGCATACGCGCTCAAATCGAAACCGGCACAAAAGCCTTCGCCCCGGCCGGACACCAGGATCACGTGGACATTGGGATCCAAGTCGGCCCGCTCGACGCACGCCGTCAACTCCAGCGGTGTATCGGCGACGATCGAGTTGCCCTTTTCCGGGCGATTGAACGTAATCCGGGCGACGCGATCCGTCACCTCGTACGTCATGGTCTTCAAGTTGTCGAAATCCACCAGCTCACCTTTCCCGCGAACAGACACAAAACTGTCGGAAAACGGGGTTTTGGGACAGTTTTGTGTCTGTTCGGCAGTAGAAAATCAACCCTTGACCAAGGCCCGTTCGATGATCGGCGCCAGGTCGAGTCCCGTGGGTAGGGTGCCGAACGCACCACCCCACTGGCCGTCGAGCCGGCTGGCCAGGAACGCCTCGGTCACGGCCGGGTGGCCATGCCGCACCAGCAGCGCGCCTTGCAGCGCAAGCGAAATGTCTTCGCTCACTTTGCGTCCGCGGTATTCGAGGGTCTGCGGATCGCTCAGTTGCGCCTTGAGAGCTTTCACGTGGGCGTCGAGTCGCGGGTCCTGAGCTTGCGACAGTTCGTCGAACAGCACCTCGACACACTCGGGCTTGGTGGCTATGGCGCGCAAGGTATCGAGCGCACTCACGTTGCCCGAGCCTTCCCAAATGCCCATCAGCGGCGCTTCACGGTACAGCCGCGGCATACCGGATTCCTCGGCGTAACCGTTACCGCCAAAGCACTCCATGGCCTCTGCGGCGTGCGGCGTTGCCCGCTTGCACACCCAGTACTTCGCCGCGGCCAAACCGATTCGGCGGAACAAGCTTTCGCGTTCGTCACCCCGGACGGCGCGGTCGGTGGCGCCGGCCATGCGCATCGCCAGCATGGTGGCAGCCTCGGCTTCGACGGCCATGTCGGCCAGCACGTTACGCATCAGCGGCTGGTCAATCAGGTAGGCGCCGAATGCCTTTCGATGCTGGGCGTGATGCACGGCCTGAGTCAGGCCGGTACGCATGCTCGTGGCGCTGCCGAGCGTGCAGTCCAGCCGCGTCATGTTGACCATCTCGATGATGGTCGGCACACCACGACCTTCCTCGCCCACCAGCCACACGGTGGCGCCGTCGTACTCGATCTCGCTCGAGGCGTTGGCGTGGTTGCCGAGCTTGTCCTTGAGCCGCTGGATGAACATCCGGTTGCGGGTGCCATCGGGCAGCACCCGGGGCAGGAAGAAACAGGACAGGCCGCCGGGCGCCTGCGCCAACACCAGGAACATGTCGCCCATCGGCGCCGAGGTGAACCACTTGTGGCCGCGCAGCGAGTAGGTGCCGTCGCCGTTCGGGGTGGCCTGCGTCGTGCCGGCACGGACGTCGGAGCCGCCCTGCTTCTCCGTCATCGACATACCGGCGGTGATACCCGCTTTGGTGGCAGGCACTTTCAGCTCCGGGTCGTACACCCGGCTGGTCAGCAGCGGTTCGTAGATCTTGGACAGTTCAGGGTTGAACCGCAACGCCGGAACCACCGCGTAAGTCATAGAGATCGGGCAGACGTGACCAGGCTCAGGCGTCCAGGCCGACATCTTCGCCGCGCGGACGACGTGCGCACCGGGACGGTCGTCGGCCCACGGTGCGCCGTGCAGACCGTGCGTCACCGCCGCGTTCATCAGCTGGTGGTAGGCGGGGTCGTATTCGACCTCGTCGACCCGGTGTCCATAACGGTCGTGGGTATGCAGGATCGGCACATTGCGGTCCGCGAGCTCACCCCAGCGCTGGGCCACCCGGCTGCCGCCGAGCGCGCCCACCTCGTGAACCTCGTCGATGCCCCATTCCCCGCCCTCGCGGATCAGGGCTTCGGACAGCGCCGGCGACGTGGCCGGGTTGTAGTCCTCCAGCAGCGGAACCTGATTGGTGACGACATGCGTATCGGCCATGTCCCCACTATTACACTTTTTCTACAGTCGCACAAGAACTGTATATATCCTTAGTGGCGCACCACGACCTCAGTGGCGCGATCCCCGCGGTGCACGAAGTACCCCAGCGTCACGATCACGAACCAGATGGCACCCACCAGAATCGCGGTCCGCCCGTCGTCGCTGAAGAACAGGAGCACCACCACCAGAGCCAGGAAAGCAAGCGCCAGCACCGTCGTATACGGCGCACCGGGCAGGCGGTAGTCCGATGCCGGCAGCACGCCCTCGGCGACGCGTTTGCGATACACCAAGTGCGACACCAGGATGGAGCCCCACACGAAGATGATGCCGATGGTCGACACCGAGGTGATGTACGCGAACGCCTTGTCCGGCGACAGGTAGTTCACCAGCACGCCGACGCCCATGGTCAGAACCGAGAAGCAGATGGCCAGCATCGGCACGTGTCGGCTGCTCAGGTTCTGCAGACCCGAGGGTGCGTCGCCGCGTTGCGCCAGGCTGCGCACCATACGGCCCGTCGAGTAGATGCCCGAGTTACACGACGACAGCGCCGCCGTCAGCAGAATGAAGTTGACGATGCCCGCGGCCGCCGGGATGTTCAGGTACTGGAACACGGCGACGAACGGGCTCTGGCCGGCGTGGTAGTGCCGCCAGCCTTGGACCGACAGGATCACGATCAGCGCGCCAACGTAGAACAGGCCGATGCGGAACGGCAGCGTGTTGATGGCCTTGCGCAGCGTGACCTTCGGGTTGTCCGCCTCGCCCGCAGTGACACCCACGAGCTCGACACCGACGTAGGCGAACACCACGATCTGCAGGCTCAGCAACGCCGAGCTGAAGCCCGTCGGGAAGAAACCGCCGTCGTTCCACAAATTGGCGACGGACGAACCCGGTCCGGGAGCCAGCCCGGTGAACGGCAGCAGCACGCCGATACCGATGAGGATCATTCCGATGATCGCGGTCACCTTGATCATCGAGAACCAGAACTCGGCCTCACCGAAGACCTTCACCGAGATCAGGTTGGCCACGAACAGCACGATCAGAACCACCAGCGCCGTCACCCATTGCGGGATGTTGTGTCCCCACGGCCAGTACTGCACGTACTTGCCGGCGACCGTGATCTCGGCCATGCACGTCGTGGCCCACACCGCCCAGTACGTCCAGCCGTTCGCGAACCCCGCGAATCGGCCCATGAACTCCTCGGCGTACTCCGAGATACTGCCCGACACCGGGCGGTACACCAGCAGCTCGCCGAGCGCCCGCATGATGACGAACACCGCGAGACCCGCAACGAGATACGCAAGGATCAGCGCCGGGCCGGCCTTTTCGATGGCGCCACCGGCCCCGTAGAACAGGCCGGTGCCGATCGCCCCGCCGATCGCGATCATCTGCACGGTTCTGGCCGACAGCCCACGCTGATATCCGGCGTCGGGTGTCTCTACTACCTCAGTGTTGGCGTCTTGCACCCGTGGTGTCTATCACAATTACGCTACTGACTAAACGTTCTCTCGAAGGAACGCGATGTCGTCTTTTCGGCCGTCCTCGGAGGTCTCGCAGATGACGGGAGCGTCAGCAGCGCGCACGACGGCTGCCAGCAACTGCGGATCGATCTGGCCGGCACCGAAATTCGCATGCCGGTCGGCCCCCGAACCGGCCGCGTCACGGGAGTCGTTGCAGTGCACCAGATCGATGCGGCCGGTGATGGACTTGATGCGCTCGACGGCGTCGATCAGCGCCTCCCCTGCCGCCCAGGCATGACAGGTGTCCAGGCAGAAGCCGATGCCCTTGTCTCCGATGCGGTCCCACAGCCGGGCAATGGTGTCGAAATGCCGGGCCATGGCGTGCTCGCCACCGGCGGTGTTCTCCAGGTACACCGGCATGTCGGTCTTGAGGGCGTCGAGCGCCTTCACCCACCGTTCGAAGCCGGCATCCATGTCGTTGTCGTCGGCGTGACCGCCGTGCACAATCACGGCCGTCGCACCGATCTCGGACGCGGCATCGCAGGTGTCCTGCAGGATCTTGCGCGACGGGATGCGCACCTTGTTGTTGGCCGACGCGACGTTGATCAGGTACGGCGCATGGACGTACAGCGGCACCGTCGACGCGCGCAGAATCTCAGCGTCCTCGCGGGGCGCGGGCTTCTTCCAGCTCTGCGGGTTGCCGAGGAAGAACTGCACCACGTCGGCGCCGTCTGCAGCGGCCGCGGCCAGAGGATCGGTGTTGTCGACGTGCGAACCAATCAGCATGTGGCCCAGTTTAAGACGGGGCGTCGTACCCGAACCGGGGGCAGACCAAGCGGTGTCCGCCCCCGAGCGCGGTACTAGTGCGGAAGCTTGGCGACCATGCCGTTCAGCACGGTCGCATCTTCACCGCTGAGGGTGGGCGCGCAGACAAAGTTGTCGAAGACCACGTTGTTCCTGGCCGCCGAGGTTCGCACGCATTGGTAGTTGGACCCGATCGTGATCGGCATGGTCAACGTGTCGGCGGTAGCCTGCAGCGCATTGTTGTGCTGGGACGGCGTGTTCGCATGAACATGCCTCCCCCGGCCACGATTCTGGCGTGCGACGACGCCGAATGGCCGCTTCGAGACAAAAGTGCCTCATCGCGCCGCGCTGATGAACCCATCCGATCTAGATCTCGTGACCTAGGTGGAGGAGAAACCTATGAGCGTAATCGCAAGTGTCCGTGGCGAACTGCCGTCCCACCGCTATACCCAGGAGCAAATCACCGATGCGCTGCTGGAGCTTCCCGGCTACGCCGAGCACGAGGACGCGATCCGCAAACTTCATCGCAGCGCGAAGGTCGAAACCCGGCACATGGTGCTGCCGCTGGCGGACTATCCCGACCTGACGGACTTCGGCCGCGCCAACGACGTCTTCATCGAACACGCGGTGACGCTCGGGTGCGCCGCGATCCTTGGCGCCCTCGATGACGCCGGGCTGAAGCCCGCAGATGTCGACATCATCTACACCACCACCGTCACCGGCGTGGCAGTGCCGACGCTCGACGCCCGTATTGCCGGCCTCATCGGCTTGCGCCCCGACGTCCGCCGTGTGCCGTTGTTCGGGCTGGGATGTGTCGCCGGGGCTGCCGGGGTGGCGCGCATAAACGACTACCTACGCGGAGCACCCGACGGCGTCGCGGTACTGCTGGCCGTCGAGCTGTGTTCCCTGATGCCCAAGACCGAACCGTCCATGGCGACCGTCGTCGGCTCCAGCCTGTTCGGCGACGGCGCAGCGGCGGTGGTCATGGTCGGCGACCGGCGTGTTACTACGGTCAATGCAACCGGACCGGAAGTGCTCGATTCGCGCAGCCATCTGTACCCCGACTCGGAACGAACGATGGGCTGGGACATCGACTCGACCGGTTTTCGGCTGGTGCTGTCCCCCGATGTCCCGAAGGTCGTCGAGCAGTACCTCGGAGACGACGTCACTCAGTTTCTTGCCGCGCACGGTCTGACGACCGGCGACATCAGCGCGTGGGTCAGTCACCCCGGCGGGCCCAAGGTGATCGAGGCAATCACCGAGGCACTGGGCCTGCCCGACGATGCGCTCGAGCTGACCTGGCGGTCCCTGGCCGAGGTGGGCAACCTATCGTCGGCCTCGGTGCTGCACGTGCTGCACGACACCATCGCCAAGCATCCGCCCGCGGGGACCCCTGGACTGATGATGGCCATGGGTCCGGGCTTCTGCTCTGAACTGGTCCTGCTTCGGTGGCGCTGATCCGGTGAACTGGTATCTCGCGCTGATCGCGGCCGTCGCCGTCGAACGGCTCGTCGAGCTCGTCGTCTCCAAGCGCAATCTCGCCTGGTCGCTGGCGCGCGGCGGGACCGAATACGGCATCGGCCACTACCCGTTCATGGTGGTGCTGCATGTCGGCCTGCTGGCGGGATGCGCACTCGAGCCGCTGCTGCTCGACCGGCCGTTCATCCCTGCACTCGGCTGGCCGATGTTCGTCGTAGTGCTGGCGTCGCAGGCGCTGAGGTGGTGGTGCATCGCCACACTGGGCCCGCAGTGGAACACGCGCGTCATCGTCATTCCTGGTGCGGCGCGCGTGGTCGCGGGTCCGTATCGCTGGCTGCCGCACCCCAACTATGTCGCTGTGGTGGTCGAGGGCGCCGCGTTGCCCCTGGTCCACACCGCGTGGCTGACGGCGCTCGGATTCACGGTGCTCAATGCGGTGCTGCTGCGGACCCGGCTGCGAGTCGAGAACACCGCACTGACGAGCCTGTCATGATCGACCTCCTGGTGGTCGGCGGCGGTCCGGCCGGACTGGCGACGTCGCTCTACGCGGCGCGCGCCGGGCTGGAGGCGGTGATCGTCGAGCAGCGACCAGGCACACTCGACAAAGCCTGTGGTGAGGGCATGATGCCGCACGCACTCGCCCATCTCGACCGGCTTGGCGTGGTGACGACCGGGCGGACGCTGCGCGGGATCAGCTATCACGCGGGGGCCACTCGGATCGAGGCCGCCTTCCGCGGCGGAGTGGGCCGCGGGGTGCGCCGCACCACGCTGCACGCCGCGATGTCCGACGCCGCCCGCACCGCCGGCGTGAAGTTCGTGCTGGGCACGGCCGGCGAGATCACTCAGGACGCGAACAGTGTTCGGGCCGGCCAATTTCGGGCTCGCTATCTCGTGGCGGCCGACGGCCTGCACTCGCCGATCCGTCGTGACCTCGGGCTGTCGCGTCCAGCGGCGGGTCCGCGGCGCTGGGGTATTCGCCGCCATGTGCAGATGGCGCCGTGGACCGACCACGTCGAAGTGCACTGGAGCAGCGAGGCCGAGGCATACGTAACGCCGGTGGCCGACGACTGCGTCGGCATCGCGATCCTGTCGGCCGGGCGCGGCGGCTTCGAATCGAAGTTCGCGGCGTTCGACGAGCTGCGACAGCACGTGGCCGGGCACGAGTTCGGGCCGGCCAGGGCCGCGGGACCATTGCGCCAACAAGTACGCAATCGGGTTGCGGGACGGGTACTGCTGGTCGGCGACGCCGCCGGTTACGTCGACGCCCTGACCGGCGAAGGCATGGGCTTGGCCTTCAGCGCGGCCGAAGCGCTGGTCGACTGCGTTGTTCGGGGCCGGGTCGACGAATACGACCGCCGCTGGCGTGCCCTGACCCGTCGCTACAGGCTGCTGACCGAGGCGTTGGTGCAAGCCGGGGCCGTGCCCGCCGTGCGGTCCCGCGTCGTCCCGGCTGCCGCTGCCCTGCCGAGGGTGTTCTCCGCGGCCGTGAACCTCTTGGCCAATTAGCCGCCGGATGTTTACGGACGTCATCGATCACCGCTGGTATCGACACCCAACCGCACACATCAATATCAACGCCCCACAGATCAAACTGCTAAATCGCTGGACTGACCAAAGTAATAAAAATTAGGTCGCCGGGGTGGCAGTAATTGATTCACCCAGAAATGCAAAATGCCTCAGCCCCCGATCGGTGATCGGGGGCTGAGGGCTAATTTGTGTTCGGCGGTGTCCTACTTTTCCGCCCGTGCAGGGCAGTATCATCGGCGCTGGCAGGCTTAGCTTCCGGGTTC
>NZ_MPKW01000005.1 GCF_009729415.1 Mycolicibacterium sp. CBMA 234 | reverse complement strand
CTTGGCCCGCCTCGCCGGTTCGGGTCTGCTGCCCGGTGTCTCGCTGGCCGACGAACATGCCACGGTCAGCACCTATCACGCGTTCGCCGGCACGCTGCTGCGTGAACATGGACTGCTCCTGCCTATCGAGCCGGCGACCCGGCTGGTCACCGAAACTGAGTTGTGGCAGTTGGCTTTTCGGGTGGTGTCGGATTTTCCAGGGCAGCTGCACACCGACAAGTCGCCGGCTACCGTCACTCAGACGGTGCTGCGCCTAGCCGGTCAGCTATCCGAGCATCTGGTCGACACCGATGCGGTGCGCGACACCCATCACGAACTGGAACGGCTCATCCTCACCCTCCCGGCCGGGCCGGGCCAGCGCGGCGGGCCCACTCAGTGGCTGCTGAACCTGCTGGCCACCCAAACCGAGCGGGCTGAACTGGTTCCACTGATCGACGCTGTGCAACAACGCATGCGGGACGCGCAGGTGATGGACTTCGGCACCCAGATGTCCGCTGCGGCCCGGTTGGCGTCCCGTTTCCCGCAGGTTGGTGTGCATCTGCGCCAGCGGTACCGGGTGGTGCTGCTCGACGAATATCAGGACACCGGGCACGCCCAGCGCGTGGCGTTGTCGTCGTTGTTCGGCGGTGGCGTCGACGACGACCTGGCGTTGACCGCAGTGGGGGACCCCATTCAGTCCATCTACGGGTGGCGCGGCGCCTCGGCGACCAACCTGCCGCGGTTCACCACCGACTTCATGCTGTCGGATGGCACGCCCGCGCCCACGCTGGAGCTGCGGACCAGCTGGCGCAACCCGCCCCGCGCGCTGAAGTTGGCCAACGAGGTATCCGCGGAGGCGCGTCGTCGTTCGGTGAGTGTGCGCGAACTGCTGCCACGGCCGGGTGCCGAGCCGGGAACCATCCAGTGTGCATTGTTGAATGACGTTGTTGCCGAACGTGATTGGTTGGCCGATCAGCTGTCTCGGCGGTATCACGGCGCCGTGACTGCCGGTGAGCCGGTGCCGACGGCCGCTGTCCTGGTGCGCCGCAACGCCGACGCCGCACCTATCGCCGAGGCGCTCACCGCGCGCGGCGTGCCGGTCGAAGTGGTCGGCCTGGCCGGGCTGCTGGCCATCCCCGAAGTCGCCGACGTGGTGGCCATGCTGCGTCTGGTCGCTGAGCCGACCGCCGGGGTCGCCGCGATGCGGGTGCTCACCGGCTCACGGTGGCGGTTCGGCGGTGCGGACCTGGCGGCGCTGTGGCGCCGTGCCTCGGAATTGGACGTGCCCGACACCGCGCGCACGTCGGGGTCGGCTGCCGAACAGGCTGTTGCCCAGGTAGCCCCCGACGCCGACCATGCCTGCCTGGCCGACGCGATCAGCGATCCGGGCCCGGCCGGCCGCTACTCACCCGAGGGGCATCGCCGTCTGCTGGCCTTGGCCGCGGAGCTGAGCCAACTGCGGGCGCATCTGCATCAGCCGTTGCCGGACCTGGTGGCCGAAGTCCGACGGGTGCTGGGCATCGACGCCGAAACCCGCGCGGCCAGTGGGGTTTCCGAAGGCTGGCGGGGGACTGAGCATCTCGATGCCTTCGCCGACGTGGTTGCGTCGTACGCCGCGCGGCCAGTCGGAGACTCCGACGGAACCGCGCCTGTCGTCGGGCTCTTGGCCTATCTGACCGCCGCCGCCGAGGTGGAGAACGGGCTGGCGCCGGCGCAGGTGACGGTGGCGACGGACCGGGTGCAGATTCTGACTGTGCACGCAGCCAAGGGGCTGGAGTGGCAGATCGTCGCGGTGCCGCACCTGGTCGCCCGGGTGTTTCCGTCCACGGCGTCGCAGCGCACCTGGCTGACCGATCCCGGTGATCTGCCGCCGTTGCTGCGCGGCGACCGAGCCGAGCTGTCCGAGCATGGGGTGCCCGTGCTGGACACCTCTGATGTCTACGACCGGAAGATGTTGGCGGACAAGATCGCTGACCATAAGGTCAAGCTCGACCAGCGGCGCACCGACGAGGAACGGCGCCTGCTCTACGTGGCCCTGACTCGCGCCGAGGACACCCTCCTGCTGTCCGGCTATCACTGGGGCACCACTGCATCCAAGCCTGCCGGGCCATCCGATTTCCTGGTCGAGATACGGGACATCATCGAACGCGCTGCGGCCGCCGGTGATCCCTGCGGCGAGATCGAGCAGTGGGCACCGCAGCCGCCCGACGGCACCGTGAATCCCTTGCGTGACAACGTCGTCGAGTGCTCGTGGCCCGTTGATCCGGCCGGCGCGCGGCGCGCGGATTTCGATCGGGGCGCGGCCCTGGTCGCCCGGGCGCTCGCAGGCAGCTCCGGCGATCAGAATCCAGACGATCAGAACCCCGACCCCCACGGCTGGGCCGCTGACGTCGATGCGCTGCTGGCCGAACGCGAGCGCCATCAGGATCGCGGGCTCATCGAGCTGCCGCCGCAGCTGTCGGTCAGCACTCTGGTCGACTTGGGCCGCGACCGCGCCGGCGCCCTGCAACGGCTGCAGCGCCGGCTGCCCGGTCGGCCTGACCCGCAGGCCTTGTTGGGCACCGCGTTTCACGACTGGGTGCAGCGGTACTTCTCCGCCGAGCGGTTGTTCGACCTTGACGATCTGCCGGGTGCGGTCGACGCCGAGCTCGGACAGGCCGTCGCCGACGAACTGGCTGATCTGCAAGCCGCGTTCGCCCTCTCGGAATGGGCGGCCAGGACCCCCATCGATGTCGAGGTGCCGTTCGACATGGTGATCGGCGACCGCGTGGTCAGAGGTCGCATCGACGCGGTGTTCGCCGATGCAGACGGCGGTTTCACGGTGCTGGACTGGAAGACGGGCGATCCGCCGACCACTCCGGAAACCTTGCGCACCAAGGCTATTCAGCTGGCGGCCTACCGGCTGGCGTGGTCGTCGATGCAGGGCGTGCCAGTGGACTCGGTGCGTGCGGTCTTCCACTACGTGCGCGCCGGGCAGACGGTGGCGCCCACCGACCTGCCCGACGCCGACGAACTCGCGGCGCTAGTTCACGCCGGGTGAGTTGCGGTAGATCTTGAGCGCGGTGGTCACCATGGGTACCTGCAGCGGCAGTCGGGCCAGCGCGGCGATGCGCGCCGCCCAGCCCTTGGGCCACCACAGCCGGACCATGTTGATGTTCGCGGGGAACACACTGACGAACAGCGCGACAGCGGCCAGCGCACCCAGTCTGCGGGTACGCGGGACCAGGAGCGCGGCGCCGGTGACGACTTCGCCGACTCCCGAGGCGTAGGTGTAGAACCGGGCACTGCCGGGCAGTTCTTCCGGAACGATGCCGTCGAACGGCTTGGGTGCCACGAAATGCAGTGCGCCCATGCCGACGAGCAGTGCGCCCATTCGGTATGCGGTGGCTTGGCTGCGGGTGGTGTTCTCCAGGGTGCTGGGGGCGGTCATGGTTACATAGTGCTGTGCTGAGCCGTCCCGTGGTGAGCCTCTGCCAGATATTGGCTCGTCGTGGCTCGCGTTAGATTGTCGCGCCGGATGGCCGCCATGGAGCAGAACCTCACCAGCCGACAGAACGCGGATCTGGTTGACGTCCTGCGCATCCCAGAGCGATTTGTCAGTCCCAGCCGCAAGATCGCGCGCCGACTCGTCTACGCACTGTTGGTGCTCGCCGCAGCCGTACTCGTTGTGTACATCGACCGCGACGGCTACCGGGACGTCCAGGAAAACCAGATGTCGTTCCTGGACTGCGTGTACTACGCCACGGTGTCGCTGTCGACTACCGGCTACGGCGACATCACGCCGTACACACCCAGCGCTCGGCTGGTGAACGTCCTGGTGATCACCCCGATGCGCGTCGCATTCCTGATCGTCCTCATCGGTACGACGGTCGAGACGCTCACGACGCAGTCGCGTCAGGCCTTGAAGATTCAGCGATGGAGGAGCACTGTGCGCAACCACACCATCGTCGTCGGCTATGGGACAAAGGGCCGTACTGCGGTCACGGCCATGGTCGGTGACGAGGTCGCACCCGGAGACATCGTCGTCGTCGACGAGAACCCCGCGGCCCTGGACCGGGCGCGGGCGGCTGGACTGGTCACCGTGGTCGGTGACGCCACCAAGTCGGAGGTGTTGCGCCTGGCGGGCGCCCAGCACGCGAAGTCCATCGTGGTGGCGACCGACAAGGACGCCACCGCGGTGCTGGTGACGCTTACTGCGCGGGAAGTCGCGCCCAAAGCCAAGATCATCGCCTCGGCGCGCGAGGCCGAGAATCAGCACCTGCTGCGGCAGTCCGGTGCTGACTCGACGGTGGTGTCTTCGGAGACAGCCGGCCGGCTGCTGGGCATCGCGACCCAGACCCCGAGCGTGGTGGAAATGGTCGAGGATCTGCTCACGCCGGACGCCGGATTCGCGATCTCCGAGCGCGAGGTCGAGGCCAAGGAACTGGGCGGCTCGCCGCGGCACCTGTCGGACATCGTGCTCGGGGTGGTGCGCGACGGTCAGCTGCTGCGCGTCGATGCACCTGAGGTGGACGCCCTGACCGCCGGGGACCGGCTGCTCTACATCCGCAACGCCGAAGTCGAACGGTAAGGCGACCCATGACCGATTTCAGTCTCCGCAATGTTCCGTTGCTCTCGCGGGTCGGTGCCGACCGCGCCGACATGCTGCGCACTGACGTCGACGCCGCGATCGCGGGATGGAAAGACGCGCTGCTGCTGCGCGTCGACCGGCGTAATCAGGTGCTGATCTCCGGCGGCAAGGTGGTGCTCGGCAGCGCGGCGGAACTCGGCGACAAGCCCGACGAGCACGCGGTGTTCCTGGGGCGGATGCCCGACGGCCGCCATGTGTGGGGCGCGCGTGCCGCGTTGGAGGACCCCGGCGACGCCGAGGTTGAGGTCTTGGACCTGCGCCGCGCGGGGACCATCTTCGACGACATCAGCGCACAACTGGTGTCGACCGCGACGGCACTGCTGAACTGGCATGACAGCGCCCGGTTCAGCGCCATCGACGGCGCTCCGACCAAGTCGGCCAAGGGTGGCTGGGCGCGGGTCAATCAGCTCGGCGGTCACGAAGAATTCCCGCGCATCGACCCGGCCATCATCTGCCTGGTGCACGACGGACACGACCGCGCAGTGCTGGCCCGTCAGACCAACTGGCCGGAGCGGTTGTTCTCGCTGCTGGCCGGCTTTGTGGAAGCCGGCGAGTCGTTCGAATCGTGCGCGGTGCGCGAGATCTCCGAGGAGATCGGCCTGACCGTCACCGACGTCAAGTACCTGGGCAGTCAGCCTTGGCCGTTCCCGCGTTCGCTGATGGTCGGCTTCCACGCCATCGGCGATCCGGAGCAGCCGTTCTCGTTCAACGACGGCGAGATCGCCGAGGCCGAGTGGTTCACCCGGGCGGAGGTGCGCGAAGCGCTGGAGCACGGTGACTGGAACAGCGCGTCAGACTCGCGGCTGCTGCTGCCCGGCTCCATCTCCATCGCCCGCGAGATCATCGAATCCTGGGCCGCTCAGTAATTTCGCCTAACGCAGCTTGGCTTTGACGTCCTTGATGGTCGGGTTCGTCAAGGCGGTCCCGTCCGGGAACTTCACCGTCGGCACCGTCTGGTTGCCGCCGTTGACCGACATCACGAACTTCGCGGCGTCCATGTCGTGTTCAATGTCGACCTCGGTGTACGCGATGCCTTCGGCCTTCAGCGCGGTCTTGAGCCGCTTGCAGTAGCCACACCAGGTCGTGCTGTACATGATCAGTGCACTCATAACGCGACCCAACGTATCCGATCGCCGCGTCATGCCGCCCAGGGGTGTCGACTACGTCACATGGTCGGCTCTCAGACGTGTCACCCCCAGCTGCCATGATGGGGACCATGCCAGCCGAGGCCCCGCCGTCCGCACTCCTCGAGGACCTCGACGACGAACAGCGTGAGGCCGTCCTCGCGCCCCGTGGCCCCGTATGTGTGCTCGCCGGCGCCGGCACCGGCAAGACTCGGACCATCACCAGGCGCATTGCGTATCTGGTGGCCGCCGGCCATATCGCTCCGAGCCAGGTGCTGGCTGTGACGTTCACACAGCGGGCCGCAGGGGAGATGCGCGGTCGGCTCCGCAGCCTGGAGAACGAGGTCGACGGCGCCCAAGGCACCGGCGCTGTGCAGGCCATGACCTTCCACGCCGCGGCACTGCGCCAGCTGCGCTACTTCTGGCCCCGGGTGGTCGGCGACACCGGCTGGGAATTGCTGGACAGCAAGTTCGCCGTGGTCGCGCAGGCCGCGAACCGGGCGGGCATCCAGGCCAGCACCGACGACGTGCGTGACCTCGCGGGTGAGATCGAGTGGGCCAAATCGTCGTTGGTCAGCCCCGAGTTGTACCCGCAGCGAGTCGGCGAGATCGAGCGGGACATTCCGCTCGACGCGGCCAAGGTCGCCGCGGTGTACGCCGGCTACGAGGCCCTCAAGGCCCGCCGGGACGGCTCGGCGCTGCTGGACTTCGACGACCTGCTGCTGCACACCGCCGCCGCGATCGAGAACGACACCGCCGTCGCCGGTGAGTTCCGGGACCGGTACCGCTGCTTCGTCGTCGACGAGTACCAGGACGTCACCCCGCTTCAGCAGCGGGTGCTCAATGCCTGGGTCGGGGAGCGGGACGATCTGACGGTGGTGGGTGACGCCAACCAGACCATCTACTCGTTCACCGGCGCCACGCCGCAGTACCTGCTGGACTTCTCCCGGCGCTTCCCCGACGCGGCGCTGATCCGCCTAGAGCGCGACTACCGCAGCACGCCGCAGGTGGTGTCACTGGCCAACCAGGTGATCTCCGCGGCCGGTGGCCGGATGGCGTCCAGCCGCCTGCAACTCATCGGACAGCGCGATCCCGGGCCCAAACCGCTGTTTCGGGAGTATCCCGACGAGGTTGCCGAAGCCAACGCGGTGGCCGCGGCCATCAAGAAGCTCATCCAATCCGGTACGGCCCCTTCGGAAATCGCGGTGCTGTATCGCATCAACGCGCAGTCGGAGGTGTACGAGGAGGCGCTCACCGCGGCCGGGGTGGCGTTCCAAGTGCGCGGCGGCGAGGGCTTCTTCAGCCGTCAGGAAATTCGTCAGGGCCTGTTGACGTTGCAGCGCGCCGCCAACCACCAGGGCGACGTGGCCGGCACCGAACTGCCACAGCTGGTGCGCGATCTGCTGGAACCATTGGGCCTGACCGCGGAGCCGCCGTCGGGCACCAAGGCGCGGGAACGCTGGGATGCGTTGCTGGCCTTGGTCGAATTGGTCGAACAGGAAGTCGCGGCTCGCTCCAACCTGGACCTGAATGCGCTACTCGTCGAGCTACGCCAACGCGCCGACTCGCGGCACCCACCCGTGGTGCAGGGCGTGACCCTGGCGTCGCTGCATGCCGCGAAAGGCCTTGAGTGGGATGCGGTGTTCCTCGTCGGGTTGGTGGACGGCACGCTACCCATTTCGCACGCGCTGTCGCACGGCGCGGACAGTGAACCGGTCGAGGAGGAGCGGCGGCTCTTCTACGTCGGAATCACCAGGGCCAGAGTGTATTTAACCATTTCCTGGGCGCTGGCGCGGGCTGCCGGTGGACGGCAGAGCCGCAAGCCGTCGCGGTTCCTGAACGGGCTGACGCCGCAGAGCCGACGGGAACCCCAACAGGCTCAACGTAAGCGGGGCCCCGCCCCGCGCTGCCGGGTCTGTAATTCGGCGTTGACGACGTCGACGGCCATCCTGCTCCGCCGGTGCGAGTCCTGCCCCTCGAACCTCGACGAGGACCTGCTCGGCCGGCTCAAGGAATGGCGGCTGCGCACCTCTCAGGAGATGAAGGTGCCGGCGTATGTGGTGTTCACGGACAACACGTTGATCGCCATTGCCGAGGCCTTGCCGGCCGACAATGCCGCGTTGGTGGCCATTCCCGGAATCGGGGCGCGCAAGCTGGAGCAGTACGGCCCCGATGTCCTGGCATTGGTGAACACGTCCCGATAGCGCACACAATTTGCGCCAAACATGACGCAAATTGCGCCAAAACCGCTGGTCAAAAAATCGCTTGTCGATTTCTGGTGGTAGCGTCTAACCTCGAAGCCGCAACAAAATCTCGCGAATTCATGAAGTGTGAATCCGCTGTCGACCGCTGAGGAGGTGGCCCCGATGATCAGTTTTGACTCGTCCCGAGGCGCTGTCCTCGCTGTCGGTGGCTCGCGCGCGCCCTTTGGCGCTGTCGCGTATGCGGGTGTATCGCGCGTCGGCTTTGGCTGGCGCCAGATCGTTGATGTTCCCGCCGTTCCCGCTGCAGCCGCAGCCGCCGCTATGCCGGCGGCACGTCTCGCGACGGCCGGACATGTCGCCGATATTCCGCAGCACAAGCACACCGCCAAGATCTTCGCGTCCGTGAATCGGGGCACTACTTAGGTAGAGCCCACGAATGCCACCTGGCCACGGACCCGAAACCACCGGATCCGTGGCCAAAGTTTTTGGGGCACAACCTCAAAACCACCGCCTGGTCACCGATCCATCACACACAGATGAGACGCAAGATGACCAGGAAAGTAGGTGATGAGGACATGTCTAGCCAGACTTGCCGACAAAGGCTGGCCGTGCCATGTCATGTCGGCGACCCAGATATGTGGTTCGCCGACAGCCCCACTCAGCTCGAGCAGGCCAAGGCGCTGTGCGCCGATTGCCCGATCCGGCTGCAGTGCCTCAATGAGGCGCTGGAACGTGAAGAGCCGTGGGGTGTTTGGGGCGGGGAGATTCTTGAGCGGGGCACCGTCATTGCGCGCAAGCGGCCGCGTGGCCGTCCGCGCAAGGACGTCGTCGCCGCCTAGCCACACTTCCCGCGAGCAGACGTAAAACTGTCGAAAACCGTTGATTCAGGACAGTTTTGCGTCTGCTCGCGAGGGAATGCTACGCCGCGAACCCTGGAACCAGTTCCAGCGCAATGGCTTTCACGGGGACGTGCGCATCCAGCTGACAACAGATAGCGACGGTCGACGCGATCACCCGCAGCGGGATGATCAGGTTCGGCGGCATGTCGAGTTGCCGAGCCATCTTTATCTGGTTCACGCCGTTGTCCAGCTGCCCCGCGGCCATCTTCATGATCCAGCGGCGCGTGTAGTGGAAGACGTCGGTCTGGATCGGTTCGACGTACTGCCGCAGCATGTTGTCGACCTCAAAGGTCGGGACCTGCTCGCCCGGCTGGATGAATCCGGCATCCTCCATCAACGGCAGCAGTTCGTCGTAGTTCTTGTCCCGGGCCAGTCTGATCATCGCGCCGATCGCGGTCGGCAGCCCACCGGGCAGCGGCGCCACCGCACCGAAGTCGATGACGCCCATCCGCCCGTCGGGCAGCAGCATGAAGTTTCCGGGGTGGGTATCGCCGTGCATGATCTCCAGGCGGGCCGGCGCGTCGAATGTCAGCTCGGAGAGCCGGGTGCCCATCAAGTCGCGCTGCTCGACGGTGCCCTCGCGGATGATCGTCGACATATGGATGCCGTCCATCCACTCCGCGATGACGACCTTCGGCGCGCTGGCCACGACGGCGGGCACCTTGAAGTGCGGGTGCCCCTGGTAGGCCTTGGCGAACGCACGCTGGTTCTCGGCCTCCAGTCGGTAGTCCAGCTCCATCTCGGTGCGGTCGATCAGTTCGTCGACCACGCCCTGCACATCGGCGCCCGGGGTCAGTTGCTTGAACACCCCGACCAGACGCTGGATGGTCTTCAGGTCGGCGCGCAGCGCCTCGTCGGCACCGGGGTACTGGATCTTGACCGCGACCTCGCGGCCGTCAGACCAGACCGCCTTGTGCACCTGGCCGATGCTGGCCGACGCGACGGGCGTGTCATCGAACGACTGGAACCGCTCCCGCCACTTGGTGCCCAGCTGGCCGTCGAGCACGCGGTGCACCTTGGCGGCGGGCAGCGGTGGGGCGTCCTTCTGCAGTTTGGTCAGGGCCTCGCGGTACGGCTTGCCGTACTGCTCGGGGATTGCGGCCTCCATGACGGACAACGCCTGCCCGACCTTCATTGCCCCACCCTTGAGCTCGCCCAGCACGGTGAACAGCTGCTGTGCGGCCTTGTCCATCAGCTCGGCGGTGACTTCGTCCTTGGACTTGCCCGCCAGCCGCTTGCCGAAACCAAGCGCGGCGCGTCCCGCCATGCCGCCGGCCAAGCCTGCGAGCTTCGCGTTTCGTGCCACACTGCCCCGTTTGATATCAGCCACGCCAACATCATCCACGACGTTGCAGAACTCCCGGTCACGACATGGCAACGAGTGTTGTCACGCGTGTCGGACGCACCAGTCGCACTGCGGATGCCGGGACCATCGGCGGACGACCGTGGTCCGGGAACCGATGTCGAATTCGAGGGTGGCATCGAGCGTCGGGGGTGGTTTGTCGCTGCGCCCGACGCCGCGGATCGCGTCGATCACCTGGTCCACCTGATTGAGCGCCACGGCTGCCGTGGCAAGCACCGTGGCCCGGTCGGCGCTGCCGACGGTGCCTTCGAGTTGCGCGGCCAGTGCTGGCCAGGACTCGTCGCGATCACCGCGGTGCAGGTCGGCACAGTTCAAACAGCTGGTTGCCCCAGGAAGCACGAGCGGGCCGATCAGCCCGGTACCGTCCCGAATCCGCACAGGCAGGTGCGGTACCCCAGCGCGGTGCAGGTCCCGCACCAGGCGCCGGTCGGCCACCAGGAAGTCGGAGAGCACCACCAGGTCGGCGGTTTCGCGGGCCACGTGGCCGAATCGGCTGGTGCGCACCCTGCTGCCGGAACACGTCAGGGCGCCGGCCAGCAGGTCCGACAGCGGTCCGCGGCCGTGGATGCGGATGGACACCGCGCGCCGCTCGTCGGCCGGAGATGGCTGCAACAGGCCCGCGGCCGACAGCGCGCTGAGCAGCCCGGCCCACGCATCGCCGTCGGACAGGCCGGCGGCCATCGCGGCGCTCTGGACGACGTCAGCGTCGAAGCCACTTTGCATGCCGCGCAGCAGTTGAGCCAGGTCGCCGGCGGACAGCCCGGCCGGCGGCCGAATCCCGATGGCGCGCCGCGGGTCCCACCCGATCTGTACCGTCCCGTCGGGCCGCTGCAACACGGGCATGGCCGGGTTGAGGGTGTGCTGCGCCGTCGGCGACTTCATGGCCCAACTGTGCCAACGTCGGGCCGAATCGGCGAATTAGTTATCCACAGGCAGGATTACTGCTCGTCAGTGTCCCGCTTGAGGTCTTTCTCCAGATCGGCCAGCGCCTGATCGAGACCGCTGGTGTCGCCACCGAGCGCGCGGTCGATGAAGCCGGCGGGCTCGTCTAGATCCGCAGCGCCGGGCAGCAGGTCGGGGTGCTGCCAAACGGCGTCGCGCTGGTCGGCGCCGACAGCCTCGGTCAGCTTCTCCCACAGTGTCGCGGCCTCGCGCATCTTGCGCGGCCGTAGTTCCAGGCCGACCAGGGTCGCGAAGGTCTGTTCCGCCGGTCCGCCAGTGCCGCGACGACGACGCAGCGTCTCGCTGAGTGCCGATGTACCGGGCAGCCGGTCACCGAGGGCCGCGGTCACGACGGTCTGCACCCAGCCTTCGATGAGCGCCAGCAGCGTCTCCAGCCGCTCCAGTGCCGCCGCCTGTTCGGGGGTGGCTTTGGGCTCGAACATGCCCTCGCTGAGCAGTTTCTCCATGGCGGCCGGGTCACCCATCATCGACATGGGGTCCAGACCGGAGGAGAGTTCCTCGAACCCGCTCATGTCGATCTTCATGCCCTTGGCGAAGGCTTCGACGGCGCTGAGCAGCTGGCTGGACAGCCACGGCACGTGGCTGAACAACCGGTGATGGGCGGCTTCGCGGGCCGCCAGGAAGGTCAGCACCTCGCTGCGCGGCTGCTCCAGACCTTCACCGAACGCCTCGACGGCTTCGGGCATCAGCGCGGCCACCCCGGACGGTCCCAGTGGCAGCCCGATGTCGGTGGAGGTCAGCACCTCCTTGGACAGCGTGCCCAGGGCCTGACCCAGCTGCGAGCCGAACGCCATGCCGCCCATCTGCGACATCATCGCCATCAGCGGTCCGGCCATGGCCTTGGCCTCGTCGGGCAGCGCGGACACCCACACGCTTGACAGCTGCTCGGCAACCGGGTCGCACAGCCGTTTCCAGGTGTTCAGCGTGTTGTCGAGCCAGTCGCTCGCGGTCCAGGCCACAGCGCGGGTGGTGCCGGCGGGCAGGGGAGTGACGCCGTCGAGCCAGGTCTCGGCCAGGTGCACGGCGTCCGAGATCGCCGCACTGGTCTGCTCGGGTATCGGTTTGACGAACCCGATCGAGTTCGACGCGAGCTTGCGGGCCAGGTCGTAGTTGACCGGACCGGACTGCGGGCCCGCCATCGACGCGCCCGCGCCGCTGAACATCGCGCCGAGCTGCGTGAAGATTTGGCCCAGGTCGGGCATCCCGGCGCCGCCGGGACCGCCGAACGCGCCACCGAACCCGAACGGGTCCGAGGAACCATCAGAAGGGCCTTGTCCAGGCTCTTTCTTCGATTTGTCGCGGTCGGGTTCTTCGCCACTGGAGAAGCCAAAAGGCAGATCAGCCATACCGTCAACGGTACTGCCAGGCTGGCCGGCCGGTGGCTTCGCGGGTCATGCTGTCAGCGAACCGAGCCTCGAGCCTTACTGTTGGCGGCGTGAACAGGCGGATTTTGACGCTCGTCGTGGCGCTCGTGCCGATCATCACGTTCGTCGTGCTGGTGTCGGTGGTGACGGTGCCGTTCGTCTCGCTGGGGCCGGGACCGACGTTCGACACGCTCGGTGAGGTCGACGGCAAAAAGGTCGTCGAGATCAAGGGCGACGTCAAGGTGCACCCGACGTCGGGGCACCTCAACATGACGACCGTGTCGCAGAGCGATGGGCTGACGCTGGGGCAGGCGCTGGCGCTCTGGATGTCCGGCCGTGAGCAACTGGTGCCACGGGATCTGGTGTATCCGCCGGACAGGTCCAAGGACCAGGTGGACAAGGCCAACAACGCCGACTTCAAGAACTCCGAGGAAGACGCCGAGTACGCGGCCCTGGACTACCTGAAATACCCGAAGGCCGTGACGGTCCAGGCTGTCGCCGATCCGGGGCCGTCGGCCGGGCAGCTGCGCGCGGGGGATGCCATCGACATGGTCAACGGGACTCCGGTGGCCAACGTCGAAGAGTTCACGACGCTATTGAAGAAGACCAAGCCCGGTGACCACGTGGTGATCGATTACCGGCGTAAGAACGCCGGGCTCGGCATCGCGACCATCACCCTCGGCGCCAACAAGGACCGCGACTACGGCTACCTCGGTACGACGGTCCTCAACGCGCCATGGGCGCCGTTCGTCGTCGATTTCAACCTCGCCAACATCGGTGGGCCGTCGGCCGGCCTGATGTTCAGCCTGGCCGTGGTGGACAAGCTCACCGACGGAAATCTCAACGGTGGCAAGTTCATTGCGGGTACCGGCACCATCTCCGATACCGGCAAGGTGGGGCCGATCGGCGGCATCACCCACAAGATGCTGGCCGCGCGGGAGGCCGGGGCCACGGTGTTCATGGTGCCCGCCGACAACTGCGCCGAAGCGGTGTCGGCCCGCCTGGACGGGCTGCGGTTGGTCAAGGTAGAGAACCTCGGTGGTGCCGTCGACGCACTGCACGCCGTGTCCGCTGGTGGCGAACCTCCCCGCTGTTGAGCATGCGGTCCGCCGTCGATGCGTAGAGTTCATATCGCAAGCTGGCGTTACGGACTTTCAACAGACTGGAGCTGACGAGTGGGGATGCGGCCCGCGGCGAGGATGCCGAAGCTAACGCGACGAAGCCGGATTCTGGTGGGGGTCGCGTTGCTGATCGTCGGTTTGTTGATGATCGGCCCGCGGTTGGTCGACGCGTACGTGGACTGGCTCTGGTTTGGTGAACTCGGCTTCCGCTCGGTTTTCACCACTGTCCTGGTGACGCGGTTGGTGATCTTCGTGGTGGCCGGTCTGTTCGTCGGTGCCGTCTCGTTCGCCGGAATGGCACTGGCGTACCGGTCCCGGCCGGTGTTCGTGCCGGCGTCCGGACCCAACGATCCGGTGGCCCGCTACCGCACGACGGTGCTGTCCCGGTTGCGGCTGTTCGCCATCGGCGTCCCCGCCTTCATCGGCCTGTTGGCCGGATTCGTCGCGCAGACCTACTGGGTGCGGGTTCAGCTGTTCCTGCACGGTGGCTCATTCGGCATCAGCGATCCCGAATTCGGTAAGGATTTGGGCTTCTACGCGTTCGATCTGCCGTTCTACCGCCTGGTGCTCGGCTATCTGTTTGTCGGCGTCTTCTTGATGCTGGTCGGCAGTCTGCTGGGCCACTACGTGTTCGGCGGCATCCGCCTGGCGGGTCGGCAGGGCGCCGTAAGTCGTGCCGCGCGCATCCAATTGGTGGCGCTGGTCGGAGTTCTGGTGCTGCTCAAGGCAGTTGCCTACTGGTTCGACCGCTACGAGCTGCTCAGCCACACCCGCGGTGGTAAGCCCTTCACCGGTGCGGGTTACACCGACATCAACGCGGTACTGCCGGCCAAGCTGATCCTGATGGCCATCGCGGTGATCTGTGCCGTGGCCGTGTTCTCGGCGCTGGTGTTGCGGGACTTGCGGATTCCCGCGATCGGCCTGGTGCTGCTGCTCCTGAGCTCGGTGATCGTGGGTGCCGGCTGGCCCATGCTGGTCGAGCAATTCAGCGTCAAACCCAATGCGGCGCAGAAGGAACGCGACTACATCAGTCGCAGCATCACCGCGACACGAGACGCCTATGGGTTGACCGGCGATTCGGTGACCTATCGCGACTACAGCGGCAATACGCCCGCCACCGCTGAGCAGGTCGCGGCCGACCGGGCCACGACGTCGAATGTCCGCCTGCTCGATCCGACCATTGTCGGCCCGGCGTTCACGCAGTTCCAGCAGGGCAAGAACTTCTACAGCTTCCCGGACCAGCTGTCCATCGACCGCTATGACGGGCCCGACGGCAAGCTGCGCGACTTCGTCGTGGCGGCACGGGAATTGAATCCGGACCGGTTGATCGACAACCAGCGCGACTGGATCAACAGGCATTCGGTGTACACGCACGGCAACGGCTTCATCGCGTCGCCGGCCAATACCGTGCGCGGAATCGCCAATGACCCCAACCAGAACGGTGGTTACCCGGAGTTCCTGGCCAGCGTGGTCGGCGCCAACGGGGCTGCCGTGTCGCCGGGACCGGCGCCGCTGGATCAGCCGCGGGTGTACTTCGGCCCGGTGATTGCCAGTGCGGCATCGGATTACGCGATCGTCGGCCAGAACGGCCCCGACCGTGAATACGACTATGAGACCAACACCGAGACCAAGAACTACACCTACAGCGGCTCTGGCGGTGTGGACATCGGCAACTGGCTGTCGCGGTCGGTATTCGCCGCCAAGTTCGCCGAGCGAAACTTCTTGTTCTCCAGCGTGATCGGGCCGAACAGCAAGATTCTGTTCAACCGGGACCCGGCCAAGCGCGTGGAGGCCGTGGCGCCGTGGCTGACCACCGATTCGACGGTGTACCCGGCGATCGTCAACAAGCGCATGGTGTGGATCGTCGACGGCTACACCACGCTGGACAACTACCCGTACTCGGAGCTGACGTCGCTGTCGAGCGCGACGGCCGACTCGAATGAGGTTGCGACCAACCGGCTGTTGCCGGACAAGCAGGTGTCCTACATCCGCAACTCGGTGAAGGCCACCGTCGATGCCTACGACGGCACCGTCACGCTGTACGAGCAGGACGAGCATGATCCGGTGCTGCAGGCCTGGATGAAGGTGTTCCCAGACACCGTGAAGCCAAAGTCGGCCATTTCCAAGGAACTTGCCGAGCACCTGCGCTACCCCGAGGACCTGTTCAAGGTGCAGCGCATGCTGCTGGCCAAGTACCACGTGAACGATCCGGTGACCTTCTTCTCGACGTCGGATTTCTGGGATGTGCCGCTTGACCCGAACCCGACGGCCAGCAGCTTCCAGCCGCCGTACTACATCGTCGCGAAAGACCTTGCGACGGGCGGTGATTCGGCGTCGTTCCAGTTGACCTCTGCGATGAACCGATTCCGGCGCGACTTCCTGGCCGCGTACATCAGCGCGAGCTCTGACCCGGCGACGTACGGCAAGATCACCGTGCTCACCGTGCCGGGGCAGGTCAACGGTCCGAAACTGGCCTTCAACGCGATCAGTACCGACACCGCGGTGAGCCAGGATCTCGGTGTCATCGGTCGGGACAATCAGAACCGGATTCGGTGGGGCAATCTGCTGACGTTGCCTGTCGGACAGGGCGGGTTGTTGTACGTCGCACCGGTTTACGCCTCTCCGGGGGCCAGTGACGCGGCGTCGTCGTACCCCCGGTTGATCCGCGTGGCGATGATGTACAACGACAAGGTCGGCTACGGGCCGACCGTCCGTGACGCCCTCAACGGCATCTTCGGGCCCGGTGCGGGCGCGACGGCCACTGGTCCGGCACCGACGGACCTGCCGCCGGGTGCGGCGCCACACGCGCCCGTTCCTGGGGCCGTCCCGCCGCCTGCGGCCGGCCCGCAGCCCTCGGTGCCGGCAGCGGTGCTGCCGGGTGTCTCAGTGACGCTGTCGCCCTCGAAAGCCGCTGCGCTACAAGATGTCAATGAGGCCCTCGACGGCGTGCATACGGCGCAGCAGAGCGGCAATTTCGCACAGTACGGCGCGGCGTTGCAGAAGCTCGACGACGCGATGGCGAAGTACCGCGACGCGAAGTAGTCGAGGCGGGGGAGCGCCTTCCCCTAGAGCAGATGTGATAACCCTCACTTCCACCCGGAAGTGGGGGTTTTCGCTTCTGCTGGGCAGCGCTCCGTACCTCGCAGTTTCCACGCAGAAACCCTGTCTGAGCACACGATTTGGTTCATTCGACGGCGTTGGGTAATGTTCTATTCAGCAACGCGGGGTGGAGCAGCTCGGTAGCTCGCTGGGCTCATAACCCAGAGGTCGCAGGTTCGAATCCTGTCCCCGCTACTAGTGAGAACGGCCCCCGGAGATTTCTCCGGGGGCCGTTTTCTTGCCGTTGGGAACGCGATTGGGAACCTTCGCAAGGCGAAGGAGTTCCTGCCGCTTGGCTCCTCAGACCGCTAGGGTCCTGTCAGCGCCCGTCGTGCATCGACCGGGAAGCTAGAGCGGTGGTAGGTCTCGGCAGTTCGAGGTGGTGGGCAGTCCGTTGAATCGATCGGTGATCCACTGCATGCCGCGCTCTCCCTCGACGAAGTAGGTCAACATGCTGTTGGTCGCGGTCTTGTTGAGGAATGCCGGCTGGTCGTTTGTCCAGAGCTCGACATCAGCTCCTTTGGCACACCAATCGGCGGCCAATTGTCTGGAGGCGACCCACGGGAAGAGCGGGTCGGATCGGTTCGTGTCTATCTGCACGGGCGCATTGGGCTTCAACGACCCGATGCGTTGGGCGGCCAATGCAGACTTGATCGGCTCCGACCCGAGGATGTCGTGATAGTCGCGGTTGAAGTAGGGCTGGAGGTGCCGGAACATGAACTTCGAGATGACCTCGTCGATGCAGTTGTAACGAGTCTTCTGGAGAAAGTCGACCCCTCGTGGGGTTAGGACATCCATGATGGGTTGCTCGGCCTCGGGATACGCCGCAATGAACGCATTCAATGCGTATCCCATGGTTCCAACGAGCATCGATCCATCGGCGTCGTCGGCGTAGATCGAGTAATCGGCGTTTGGTGCGCCGACCCATGCGCCGACGACGTTGAGTCCGGGAGCGTAGCTTGGCGCCATCTCCACCGCCGCGGCCGCCGCTGTGCCTCCTGGCCCGTACCCCCAGAATGCAACTGGGCCGTTGGGCGTGAGAGTGGTGTCGGGTAGTCGCAGCGCCGCTCGAGCGGAGTCGATAACCGCGTGAGCCGTCGGTACTCGTATCCCGCCAGTAGGTGGGCCGTATGTGCCGGTGCCTTGGTAATCGGTTACTACGAGCGCGAATCCGCGGTCGAGCAGGGTCGCAAGGAACCCTGATTCGAAATAGAACGCAAAGTCGAGGAATCCGCCGTAGTGCATACCGCCCTCGCTGAGGAGGCGCGAGATGGCGCACTGATCGCCCATACCTTGCTGAAATGGTGCTAGTGCGATGAGGGGGCGGGGACCCGGTCCGGACCAGGGGGTGTGGGGTTCCAAGTATGTGCCGGTCACTGCGACTGGTTGGCCACGTCCATCGGTGCTTTGGTACATGATGCGCGTGCCCCTGCCCGAATAGTTGCCATGGCCGGCCGGGTCGAGGGCGATACGTGACGGCTCAGTCCGGATCAAGTCGCCCGGTGATCCTGCGGGGAGTGGGTGTGGGGGCGTATAAAAAGGTCGGTATTGGCATTCGGGTTGGTAGCCGGTGTTCGAAGGGCAGTCATCGTCGGCGCTGGCGGAGGGACTCTGTTGCAGTGTTATGCAAGCTGCGATAAGCAATTCCGCTGCGACAACCAAACACCATGTGCGCGCAAGGATTTGAAGCACGCCTACGCCGCGGCGCGGTAGAGGTATTGGGCCACAGCGTTTTTCGAAGGGGGATGCGTCGAGGCGAAGCGTGGTCGGCGCTGGCTTATTCATGCTGTCCTTCTGGGAGAGAACGGATCTGAGCGGAGTGGACCAGTGATGGCGCATTGACCGCATACGCAGGACGTGTTGCGCCGCCGGCGATCTTGGCAACACAACTAGAGCCGCGACGAATTGTCGTGGATGGCAGGCGCCGCTGTGTGAACAGTGAGGCGCGGCGAACGCCTACGTAAACCCGTTGCAGTGGTGGATGGTTTGGGTATCAGCAACGTCGGGAAGCCACAGTCCTTCGGTGGGGAATGTGATTGTTGCCTCAAGCACCGAATGATCGTGATCCAGTTCATGTTCGGTGTAAAGCTGCTGTGCCGTACCGCGGAACGCGGTTTTGTGTCACGCCGACAGATGTGGACTCATGGCGCGTCGTCAGCGGTGGCAAGTGGGTGTTGTACTTCGCCGTGCTGCGCCGGCGAACGGTCAGTCTGCGAATGGTGAGATTCAGCGAAGGTTGACGTGCCGCGGCGGGCAGTCCTTGTGGAACTGGAACCGCATCTTGAATTGCTGCACGTACCAACGTATCTCGGTCGGTGAAGTGTCGGTGAAGCGTGGCGCGACCAACGTTGGCAGCCTTGGCGATGTCTGGCAGTGTCGCCGCGCGGTCGTCGGCTAAAACGGCAGCTGTCGCAGCCAGGATCGCATCGTGCGTGCGGGCTTTCGCTCCAGTCGCTAGGTTGGCGGATCCGTCATCGCCTCGGCAGCTATTGCATAGACCTGCACGGCGGCCAGCTTTCCTTTCAAGGCATGCGATCCGCGGTCGATGAGTCCGTGTGTTCGACCGTTGAGTGCCTCGGCGGTGTGAGCAGTGAGGAGGATCCCGTCACCGGTTGTTTTGGTGAGCTGCTCCACCCGGGCGGCAACGTTGGTTGTGTCGCCGATCAAGGTGAACTCCAGGTGGCCCGCCGCGCCGATGGTGCCTGCGATCACCATGCCGGTGTTGATCCCGATGCCGATCCGGAGGTCGCCGTCGAAACGCGCGGCGACCAGCCGCTGAATCTGGGCGGCCGTGCTCACCGCGGCGTCGGCATGATTCGGAAGGGCGTTGGGGGCGCCGAACACCGCCATTGCACCGTCGCCGAGGAACTTGTTGACGTGCCCACCAGCGTCGACGACGGCAGGTACGACGATCTCGAAAAGCTCATTGAGGCGGGCGACGGCGTCTTCGGCGGTGTTCGCCTCGGCAAACGGGGTGAAGTCGCGGACATCGACGAACATGACCGTCACCTCCCGGCGTTCGCCGGTGAACACGTCGTCACGCTGCTCGAGCAGCCGGGCCGCGAGGACAGGATCGACATACGCGCCGAACGCGGACTGAAGCCGTTGCCGCTCGGCCAAACCCGCTTGCATGCGGTTGAACGCCGCCGCCAATGCGCCTATGTCGTCGTCCTGCACCACCGGCAGGCGCTTGGTGTAGTCGCCGGCCGTCACTCGGGCGGTTCCTGCGGCAAGGTCGCGAATCGGTTGCAGCGACGGAGCGAACATGACGATAACGGTGAGCGGTACCGCAAGGGTCACCATCAAGACAAAGGCGATGACGATCGCGATGGCAGGCGACTCCCTGACCCGATCAACCGCAGTGGCGACGATCGCCCCCGCCAAGGCGAACGAGAAGGCTGACCCGCGCCGGCCGCAGTGCACCCTCCGCGAAGCCATGAGCAGCGGTCAACCAGCTGCTCACCCCGACGGCGCCGCCCAGAATCGCGTACTGGACGAGCCGCCACCCGCTGGCCCCGACAACCGCGGCTAGGAGTGCCGAAAACGGTACGACGCATATCGCGTTGCGCACGAGCCAAACGGATACCGTGGGACGCGACCAGGTGTAGGTGGTCTCAAGCGCTTTCGCTGGATCGACCTGGCGACCGGCTGCCCACTTCTCAACGAGGCGTATCTCGCCTACGCCGGGGAGGACTGTCACGTATGAACCGACAAACGTAGACCTGAAAACTGGCCGTTGACCTGCAATGCAAGATCATGCGCTCACTGATCTGCTGTGCTGTCCTGTCCGACCGCCGTACTTGTCAATGACCGGTTTGCCAGCATGTTCGAATGCTGCGACGGTCTGCGATGCGGTGTCGTTTGCGCGCGGGAGATGCGAACAGCAGAGGCCGATCAACCTGCGCGGGTAGGGGCCGTCGATCGGGTCATCTACGACGAGAACAATTGGGCGCCAGCACCATTGCGAATGGAGTTCAGGGGTCGTAGCGTGATCGTTGAGGGCTCCCGCAACGAACCGACCAGCGCTGCGGCCGCGCTCATGGGGTTGGCGCTACTGGGACTACGCATGCTGAATGACGCGGAAATCCGAACCCAGAGACGCCCGGCCCTGCCGCGAAACTCGCCGCCCAACAACACCATTGACCACAGGACCGGCCCTGCCGCGGGCACCGCCACTGCGACGACAGTCTCGACATTCCGCTTGGGGTCGTGGACATCGTCCGGGCTCCAGCCACTGCCGCGACGTCCTCACGCCATGACGCATATGCAGCAGACAAGCCCAGCCGCGCTCTCGATCGGGGACCCGAGCACATCAAGTCGCTCTGTCAAAGGCGTGACGTTTCAACAAATAGCAGCCCGAGCTCACCAGAGAGTGCCGACAAACGAGACCGGGCGGAACTGGAGAGAAAGTGATCGTCCTCTACGCAGTGGCCGCATTGTTCGGCCTTGGTGTGCTCTGGCTCGGAAGCAGCCTGCGCGTCGTGAAGCAATTCGAACGAGGGGTCGTTTTCCGATTTGGCCGTGTCCAATCCGGCGTTCGTGGACCGGGATTGACGATGTTGATTCCGATCGCGGATCGTCTCGAAAAGGTCAATATGCAGATCATCACGATGCCCGTGCCCGCCCAAGACGGCATCACCCGGGACAACGTGACCGTGCGCGTGGATGCCGTCATCTACTTCAATGTTGCTGATCCAGTCCGCGCGGCAGTGGACGTCCAGGACTACGTGTCCGCAATCGGGCAGGTAGCCCAGACGTCACTGCGTTCGATCATCGGTAAAAGTGATCTCGACGACCTATTGTCCAATCGCGAGCACCTTAATCAGGGCTTGGAGTTCATGATCGACAGCCCGGCGCTGGGCTGGGGCGTTCGCATCGACCGCGTCGAGATCAAGGACGTCGTCCTGCCGGATTCGATGAAGCGGTCGATGTCGCGCCAAGCCGAGGCCGAACGCGAGCGACGTGCCCGGGTCATCACCGCTGATGGTGAATTACAAGCGTCTGAAAAGCTTGCCCAGGCAGCCCAAGTGATGGCCGAACACCCGGCCGCTCTGCAGCTGCGGCTGTTACAAACCGTCGTCGAGGTTGCCGCCGAGAAGAACTCCACCCTGGTGCTTCCCTTCCCCGTCGAACTGCTCCGATTCTTGGAAAAAGCCACACCGCATGCATCCGGGCTCCACGATGCGGCAATCACGACGCCGTCCGCACCGGGCCCGATACCCGATGGCGAGACGCCGAAAGTAGAGCAGCCCCAGATCTCCGACGACGCTCGCGCTCTCCAACTCAACAGCATTGAGGGTCAGCCATCCCGCTTGAACCAGTAGCGCCGAAATGGCCATCCGCCATTTTTGCCAGCGCCCGGTACACCTGACTCATCTGCGTATTCGACCGCAGGAACCGTCCGTGGTCGTCGAAAAACTTCTTCAACTCATACCCAGTTGCCGGCCGGACACCGAGAACTCCCAGCAGCAAGTACTCGAGTCTCATCAGTGCTCCCTTCTCGGCATACCTCATCGGTTTTATTCCACTAGTGGAATAGTGAGGCAAGCCGGTCATGTGGAGCTGCCAGATAACTGGGCGGGCCGGGGTTCCTGTTTGCAGGGGCCCCAGGTCCGGTGGAGTCGGTGGGCTGCTGCACCGCTGTGGGGCATGGTCGAGTTGTTACTGCTGGGGCAGCGGGCCAGCGGGGAACGCAACCGCGATCGGTACCTGCACGATGAAAAGAGTGCTGCGGCGTAGCGCCATCAACAGGCCGACGTGCACGTACACCACCGGCGCGAAGCAGTGGTCTGGTTCGCATAGTTTGCCGAAGCGGCGTTGCAACAATGCGTGCCATCGGTTACCTGATTGCTGGGAGTGATATATCTGCAGGTAGCGACGATATCGGCATTTTCCAGAATGCGGGTAAGATGTGGGGATGTTGTTTCGCCACGCACGTAGCACTCGCGTAGTCGGCGCTGCTGCTGCGCTCCGCTGGGTCGGCCTGGGCGCTTCGGCGCTGCTGACCGCCACGGCCCCGCTTGTCATCCCGAGCGCTGCTCCGGTAGCGACTGCTGATGACTGCCCCGATGCCGAGGTCGTTTTCGCGCGCGGCACCGACGAGCCAGCGGGCATGGGCCGGGTCGGTGACGCTCTCGTCGACTCATTGCGCAAGCAGGCCAGCGGCTTGAACATCCGGAGCTACGCGGTGGACTACAAGGCCACCATCACGCAACGACATGGCGGTGAAGGCGCCAAGGATGCGATTAACCACATCAAATCCACGGCCGCCTCCTGTCCCAATACCAAGATCGTGCTGGGCGGCTACTCGCAAGGCGCGAGTGTAGTCAACATTGTGGCCGGCTTCTCCGGTATCAACTGGGGTAGTCCGCTACCGCCTGAGTACATGAAAAACATTGCAGCGGTGGCTACTTTCGGCAACCAGGCCGACCGCACCGACGGAGCGCCACCGACCCAGAATTCGCCGCTCAGCGCTAAGGCGATCGACCTGTGTAACCCCGCCGACCCGATCTGTCACGCGGGTTCAGGCAACTCCTGGAGCGGGCATACACAGGGCTATGTCCCCGAGTACACCGACGAGGCAGCGGCTTTCGTGACGTCTAGGCTTCTTGCCGGGTCAACTCAGACGCTGCCCGGGTACGGTTCGCAGACGCCGGGGTACGGCCCACAGACGGGGTACGGCGCATTGCCTGGTCCGGCGTCCACGTATGGCACGCAGCCCGGCCCGGTGCCGGCCTACGGCCCGCAGTCGGGCTACGGGCTGCAGCCGCCGGCGTCTGTGCCAATGGCGCCGACCACCCCGCTGCTGCCGGCTGAGGCCCCGCAACAACCCGCTCCTGGACCTGGCTTGGTCTAGCGCCGCCTGCCTCGGCGTATTCCCGCGGGATCTGCTGTGACGTGCCACGATGGAGTCAGGGCAACGATCGAGCGGTGTGCCGATGAACGGTATCGACAAGGCGTTGGGGCGTGTGGTCGCGCTGATCGCATTGCTGTTCTTCGTTGCCATCGCGTTGCGCGGATATCTGCCGGGCGGTGATCACCCCGACACGAAGGCGCCGACGCCGGGCACCGCAAGTCTGGTTGGTGTCGACACGCTGGTCATTGTCTCGGTAGTCATCGTCGCGATCGGGTTCATCTCGTCGCTACGGCATCCGCGGACGGCCAGCGCATCGGCGCCTTTCCGGCTGCCAGGCTCGTTCGACGGCAAGGTGAGGTGGCGGGTGCGCCGGCTACTGCTGATCGGGCTCGGCGCATTCTTGGTATGGGTGGCGATCCTGTTCCTGGTTTCACACCTGCAGCTGCTGCAACTACCCGATCTTCCGGTCTCGGTACCCCCGCCGAGCGGAGCTCCGATTACCGCGGTGCCATCGCCACCGTCGCCACCTCCACCGCCGGCGCAGCCTCTGCAGCCCGGCCACAGCGTCTTCGGTTACTTCCTTGCGGCGACGGCGGTGCTGCTGCTGCTCTGGGTAGCAGGAGGCATCGCTGTCCGCAGGAGCCGGCGAGTCGCCGCGCCGCTTCGGCCCGCCGGCGGCGGCTTCGAACCCGCGATCAGCGCAACCACGCCGGAATTCCTCACGCGGGCAGCGGAATTCGGCCTTGCTGAGATCGGTGACCGCAGCCGGGGGCCGCGCGAGTCGATCATCGCCTGCTACGCGGCGATGGAGCGTGCCCTCGCGGATGCCCCCGGCGCCGCGCCGCAGGATTCCGACACGCCATCGGAAGTGCTGGCCCGGGCCGTCGAACACCATGCCCTGCACGCCGGCAGCGCAACCGAACTCGTGGCCTTGTTCGCCGAGGCACGCTTCAGCCCGCACGTCATGACCGAACGCCATCGGGAGGTTGCCGCGGACGCGCTGCTCCGGGTGCTCGCCGAGCTGCGGAGCCTGACATGAACAGGCTTGCCCTCGTTGGGATTTCGTTGGTGGTGGGAGCGGAGCTGATCGCGCTTATGCTCGCCGCGCACCGCATCGTGGCATGGGTCGCAGCCGCCATGGCGGTGATCGTGTTGCTGGCGGTCCGCCGCCGGCTGGCCGCCCGCGGACCGCTATCGGTTGAGCCAACCGTGAACGAAGCGGAAGAGTCGTTGCGGGACTGGATCGTTCGCACCCAAACGCTGATCCAGTGGTCGGAAACCACGCGCGGGGACTGGGACCAACACTTGCGGCCCACGTTGGCACGCGAATTCTTCATGGCTACCGGCCCGCAGCAGGCCCGCGACCCGGCCGCGATGCAAGTCACTGGCCGGATGGTCTTCGGAGACCAGTTGTGGCAGTGGGTGGATCCGCACAACGTCCTCCGTTCCGCTCGTGGAGAGCCGGGTCCTGGCCGGGCCACGCTCGATGACATCCTGCACCGATTGGAGCGGCTATGACGATGCCTGTCGAGGTGACGACGGCCCACTCCGCGGCGGTTCTCGACGAGATCGAACGAGTGGTGGTGGGGAAGCGCGCGGCGCTCACCCTCATCCTGACTGCGGTCCTGGGGAGTGGCCACGTCCTCATCGAGGACCTGCCCGGACTGGGCAAGACGCTGATTGCGAAGTCCTTCGCCCGGGCGTTGGGTCTGAGCTTCACCCGCGTGCAGTTCACCCCGGACCTGCTGCCCGCGGATCTGCTCGGCTCAACCATCTACGACATGCAGTCCGGTCGGTTCGAATTCCGGCGTGGGCCCATCTTCACCAATCTGCTGCTGGGCGACGAGATCAACCGGACGCCGCCGAAAACCCAGGCGGCGCTGCTGGAAGCCATGGCAGAAAGTCAGGTGAGCATCGACGGCGAAACCCACCGACTGCCTTCACCTTTCATCGTTCTCGCCACGGACAACCCCATTGAGTACGAGGGCACGTACCCGCTGCCGGAGGCACAGCTGGATCGGTTCGCGGTCAGGGTCGAACTGAAGTACCTGTCGGGTCCGGACGAAACGGTCATGCTGCGTCGCCGCCTGGAACGCGGGTCGGCCGAGGCAACGGTGAATCAGGTTGTCGACGCACACGATCTGCTTGCCATGCGCGAGTCGGTCGAGCAGGTGACGGTCCATGACGACGTCCTGCATTACGTGGTGTCGCTGGCAGCGGCCAGCCGGAGCCACCCCCAGGTTGTGGTCGGCGCCAGTCCCCGGGCAGAACTCGACCTTGTTCAACTCGCGCGTGCGCGTGCCCTGCTTCTCGGTCGGGACTACGTGATCCCCGAGGATGTGAAATCACTTGCAATTCCGGTGATTTCGCACCGGATCAGCCTGAAACCGGAGATGTGGGTGCGCAGCGTCCACGGATCAGACATCGTGGCGCAGCTGTTGCAGCGGCTGCCCGTGCCGCGGACCGGTGGACGGCCCTCGTGACGAACTCGACCGAACCGCGCGTAGTCGAATTCCGTTGGCGTCCCTCGTCGCTCACGCTAGCCATCGCCACTTGTGCGGGCGTAGCCCTTGCCGCGGCGGTGCTGGGCCCCCGGTGGCACCTCATCGCGTTCGCGGCGCCGTTACTGGGCGTCCTGTGCTCGATCAGTTGGCAATCGGCGGCTGCCACGGCGTACGTGCATGGGCGGCCTGCCCTGGCGCGGTGCTTCGAGAACGACGAGACGCAGCTGTCGGTAGGGGTGACGACGGACGCGCCGACCACCGTGTCCGAGCTCACGGTGTCGGTCGCATCCGGAATGGAGATCGAGGTTCTTGAGGGCAGTTCCGCGCAGTTGAAGACGGTCGCGGTGTCGGCCGAGCGCTGGGGCAGGTATCCGATCAGGGCCCGGGTCGACGTCGTGGCCGGTGGCGGACTGCTGGCCGGGACAGGAACTGTGGTCGCCGCCGAAGTCTTCGTCTTTCCCGTTGCCCCAGCGCAATCGACGCCGATACCGCGAATGGAATTGCCCGACCGGCTCGGCACCCACCTCACCCGGCACATCGGCCCGGGCGTCGAGTACGCCGACGTCCGCGCCTACCTTCCCGGCGACCAGCTACGCACCATCAACTGGCCGGTGAGCGCCCGCCGCGGCCGGCTGCATGTCACCGAACGGCTGACCCACCGCGCCGCCGATGTGGTTGTCCTCATCGACACCAGCATGCAGCCGCCCGGCCCGGCCTCCGCCGCCATGGAGCGGGTGGTGCTCGGCGCCGCCCAGATTGCGCAAAGCGCGCTGCGAAACGGTGACCGCGCCGGCATCGTCGCGCTCGGTAGCCTGCGCCCGCGGTGGGTCGGTGCCGACATCGGCCAACGCCAGTTTTATCGCGTGCTGGATGCCGCGTTGAGCGTGGGTAGCGAATATGAAACCACGACAGGGACATTGGCACCGCGTGCGGCCGTTCCTCCGGGCTCGATCGTGTTTGCGCTCTCGACATTGCTGGACACCGCATTTGCGTTGGCGTTGACCGAGTTACGTAACCGCAGGCACACCGTGGTGGCCATCGACGTGCTGGAAGGGCCCCCGTTTGGCGACAACCAGGCTCCGACGGTGGCCCGCATGTGGGCGCTGCAGCGCCACGCAATGTATCGCGACCTGGGGATCGTCGGCGTCGACGTGGTGCCCTGGCCGTCGTCGGTCACTCTGGATCAGGCGCTGCGATTGATGCCGGTGCGCCGACGGGCCGCGAGGCGGTGATGAGATGACCTCCGAAAATTCGACAGGGTTGGGTCAGCCCGGCGCCCGAATCTTGTCGACCGGGTTCGGCGTCCTGATGGTCGCGGCGGCCGCGGTTCATGGCCATCGCCCGACGGCATACGTGGCGATGTTGGCGCTGGTGGCCGTAGCTGCCGGACTTCTGGTTCGGCTGGCTGCGACGGCCGCCGTACTGCTCACGGTGGTGGCGCTGGCCATGTCCGATCCGCTGCCGGTTTTCGCGGCGCTGTCGGGACTTTCGGCGGCCGTGTACTTGCTGATGCGATATGCCGCCGAATTCGGCGTGGTGACGCTGACGAGGCCGACATTGGTCGCAATGCTGGGGTTCACGCTCGTCGGGGTGGTCGCCACCGCAGTGCACCTTGAGCTCCCGTGGTTACCGCTGCTGGCGCCGCCGGTGCTGGTCGCAATCTATGTGTTGGCCTTGATTCCTCACACCGAGACCAACACCCACGCTGCGACTACTGACACCAAAATGGCTGCACCGTAGCAACATAGAGCGATCCCGCGGTCAAACTTGCCCAGCTGCAACGCATGTTCGAAGGTGAACCGGAATCGATGCGCGGAATGGCACAGGGCCAGCACACTGACGACAATCAGCACCAACTTCGTCGCCGGATTCCGAACGACGTCCAGGAGATGAGTCGGCTCGGGCGGGTCGAGTAGCCCGAGTGGAATCAGCACCCCGAACAGCAACATGAGCACGGGGAGCACGAGGGCGGCAGCCATCCCGCCGGCACTGAACAGCAGCCAGAGGAACGGTTCGGGGGAGGGGCGACGTGACGCGGAGGATGTGCTCATGTCAACACCACCCACGCGATCACCGCGGTGACGACGAGCCATGCGAAGTAATGGGCCGCAAGCACCATCCGAGCCGGAAGGCGCTGTCCCCGAACGTGAATCACCATGGCCCGCGGCGCGAGGCGGAACCAACTGACCGCATGCAACAGCAGGAAAAGCAACGTCACGATGTTGAGGGCGACGAGTGGGGGAGCCGCTGCTGTACCCAGGAATTCGCGATACGCATCGCCGCCCCTGCCGACCGCACGCACCAACAACACCAGGTACACGACAGACCATGCGACGAAGACACAACTGACTTCGCGGAGCATGAACAGCCGATACGACCGTCGTTTTGTCCACCAGAGCCTGGGCACCGGTGGACGGTACGGCCGGGCCGAGGTGGTCATCGCGTCCCCCTGGGAAACACCAGGGCCTTCACCGAATGTGTTGCCGCCGTGAGCTTGTATCGCTGAATGGCGCCCGCGGGGTCGACTCCCTTCGGGCACGCGGTCGAGCATTCGCCGACGTACGTGCATGCCCATGCGCCGTCGGCCGCGGCCAGTACGTCCCTGCGCTCGGCTGCGCCGTCGTCGCGGGAATCGAGGTTGTAGCGCTGTGCCAGAGCGATCGCCGCGGGGCCCAGAAAGTCGGGGTCCAGGGCGTACACCGGGCAGGCCGAGTAGCAGAGCATGCAGTTGATGCACATGCTGAACTGCTTGAATTCGTCCAATTCTGCTGGTGTTTGCAGGTATTCGCCGTCATCGATCGACTTCTCGTCGTCGCGGATGATCCAGGGCTTGACCTTGGGGAGCTTGGCCATGAAGTCGCTGATATCGACGACGAGGTCATGGATGATAGGGAAATTGCGCAGCGGCTCTACCCGAACTGGACCGGGCAGATAGTCGACGAGAAACGTTGCGCACGCCAATTTCGGGTCGCCGTTGACGGTCATTCCGCAGCTGCCGCAGATGCCCATCCGGCACGACCATCGAAACGTCAGGGTGCCGTCGAGATGATCTTTGATGTAGTTCAGCCCGTCCAGAATTGCCCATTCCGGGGCGATGGGTACTTCGTAGGACTGGAACGTCGGGGTGGTGTCGACTTCCGGACGATATCTGCTGACTTCCATGACGATTCGGTCCGTCATCGCTGATCGTCTCCCGTCGCTTGGTTCGCCCGGGCTATCGCCCGTAGACACGTTCGCCCGGTGGCCAGCGTGTGATGGTGACCGGGAGGTAGTCGATTCGTGCGGTGCCGTCGGTTTCCCGATGAACCAGGGTGTGGGCCAGGAAACGCTCGTCATCGCGCTTGGGAAAGTCGGTGCGCTGATGCGCGCCGCGCGATTCCTCGCGATGCAGACCGGACACCACGATGGTCTGCGCGATGTCGAGCATCCCCGACAGTTCGAGCAGGGCTGTCAGTTCTGTGTTGAACGTATGGCTGTGATCGTCGATACCGGCGCCCGCGAAACGCTGCTGCAGTTCGTGGATCTGGTCGACAGCCTTGGCCAGGGTCGGGCCATCGCGATAGATTCCTGCCGCCGTTTCCAGGGTGGTTTGCATGGCCGTGCGGATGTCGGCGATTCGTTCCCCGCCTTCGCGGCGGCGGGCCAGCTCGTGCTCCAATCGGCGCGTCTCGTCGCGTGCCTGTGCCTGCACCGTGGGTGCGGCCGGGCCGGCGGTGGACACGTATTCTGCGGCGGCCTGGCCTGCCCGGGCGCCGAACACCAACAATTCGGGCAATGAGTTCGACCCGAGCCGGTTGGCGCCGTTGATGCTGACACAGGCGGTCTCGCCGGCGGAGTACAGTCCGGAAAGCGTTGTCGCGCCGTTGATGTCGGTGTCGATGCCGCCCATCATGTAGTGCACCACCGGCCGTACCGGGATGAGCTCCGTGACGGGGTCGATGCGCTGGTAGTCGCGGCACAGCTCACGCACGAACGGCAGCTTGGCATCAATCAACTCGGCGCCCAGGTGCCGCAGGTCGAGGTAGACGACCGGTCCGTAGGGAGTGTCGTCGGTGCGCCCTTTCTCCAGCTCGTGGACGAACGCCTGCGATACCCGGTCGCGGGGCCCGAGTTCCATACTTCGCAGTTGGGGTTTCGGTGTCGGCTTACCGAGGTCGTAATCCTGCAGGTAGCGGTAGCCGTCTTTGTTCACCAACCAGCCGCCTTCCGCCCGAGTGGCCTCGGTGATCAGGATTCCGGTGAACGGCAAGCCCGTTGGGTGATACTGGACGAACTCCATGTCCTTCAGTGGCGCTCCGGCGCGGAACGCCAACGCCATGCCGTCGCCGGTTTTGATGTTCGCGTTCGTGGTGAACGGAAACACCCGCCCGCAGCCACCGGTGCACACGATGACCGCGTTGGCGAGGATGGTTTCGATGCGTCCGGTGGCGAGTTCGATGGCGACCACGCCGCGCACCACGCCGTCATCGACGAGCAATGTGGTGGCGAACCACTCGTCGTAACGCACGATGTCGGGGTATGCCAGCACGCGCTGAAACAGGGTGTGGAGCAAGTGGAATCCCGTCTTGTCGGCGGCAAACCAGGTGCGCAGTTTCTTCATTCCGCCGAAAGCGCGAACGGCGATGTGCCCGTCCGGTTTTCGGCTCCAGGGGCAGCCCCAGTGCTCGAGCTGTAACAGTTCGCGCGGGGCTTCGGCAACGAATGCCTCGACCGCATCCTGGTCGCATAACCAATCTCCGCCGGAAATGGTGTCGTAAGCGTGCTCGTCGAAGCTGTCATCGTCGCCGGCGACGCCTGCCGCGCCGCCTTCCGCTGAGACGGTGTGACTGCGCATCGGATAAACCTTCGAGACGATCGCCACTTTCAGCCGCGGGTTGGTCTCGGCGATCGCGATCGCGGCGCGTAGTCCCGCGCCGCCGCCGCCGATCACCGCGATGTCGTAGGCCGCGGTCATCGGTGTCGCTTACGCCTCGAATGTGGCGTGTTCATCGGTGTGCTCGTCCCTCAGCACCTTCCCGTCGTGCCGGATCGTCCGGATCCGCGTGGTGCCGTCGTGGTACACATGGCGGATTTCGCGGCAGCCGCACGCATATCTGAGGTCGTCGTAGTTGAGGCCGTCATCGTCGGATTCGACGTGCTGAAATCCCTCGGCCAGATGGCCACAGGGTGCCTTTTGGCTGCCGAAATGCGTCGTCGTCGCGACCATCGTGCGCCTCCTCATAACCGGGAGCGTGATCCAGGTCACATCCAGGGTATGCCTGGGTGGGCCCGTGCGTCTACGTGGTGCGCTGGGGTCAGTTCCGGTGAACGGAAATTGCCGAAAGCAAAGTTCCGGTCACCGAAACCGGCAGTGCGCCCGGCTATCCCGGCGAGCACTCTCCTAGAGCGAGAGCCGTTTCCGGCAGGCTCATGAAGGAGATCACTGTGGCAGCTGTAATGAGCGGCGAGGTCGTGGATTTCGGCTCTGAAGAACTTTCCGACTTGCACGGGGTGCTGCGCGATCTGCGTGCGCGGGCGCCGTACGCAGAGGCGCGATTCCACGGTATGTCCGCAATGGTCATTCTCAGCGATGAATTGGTCACCGAGCTCTTCAAAGACGAGGACACGTTCCCGGCCGCAGCGATGTACGGCATGACCACCGGTCCGGCGATGGGCAAGACGATTCAGTGCATGGCGGGCCAGGAACACCGCACCAACCGCGCTCTGGTCTCGCCGGCTTTCCGCCGGGCGCTGATGAAGACCTACAGTGGCGAACTGCTCGCGCCGATCGCGCACAGTCTGGTAGACGAATTCGCTGCCAGGGGCTGGGCCGACCTCGTCACGGAATTCACCCAGCAGTTCCCGTTCCGGATCACCAATGAGCTGCTGGGGCTGCCGGTAGACGATTACGCCCTATTCGCCAAGTGGGCTCACGACCTGTTCTTCTACCCGACGGACCCCGAGGCCGCGTTGCGCGCCAGGGAGTCATTCACCGGGTACTTGCGGCCGCTGGTCGAGGACAAGCGGCAGAACCCAACCGATGATCTGTTGTCGAAGCTTGTCACCACCGAGATCGACGGCGTCGGGCTGACTGACGAGGAAATCTATTCCTTTGTCAGGCTGCTGTTTCCGGCCGGAGTCGACACGACCTATTTGAGTCTGGGCAACACGCTGTGGGCGTTGCTCGCTCATCAGGATCAGCTCGATCGGGTTCGCAACGATCCGGACGAGGCCAAGTGGGCAGTGCAGGAGGGGTTGCGGTGGGAGCCCGGTCCGGCCATCATTCCGCGCTTTGCGGCGGTTGATGTGACCTGGCGCGGGATCGACATTCCCGCTGGCACATGGCTGCTGCTGGCGATTGCGGCCGCCAACCGCGATCCCGACGTGTATGCCGAGCCCGATGTGTTCGACATCTGCAGGCACGCCACCGCGCAATTGAGTTTCGGCACCGGGCCGCACGTGTGCCTCGGCCAGGCGCTGGCGACTACTCAGATGGAGATCGCGGTAAAGGTGCTCCTTGAGCGTCTGCCCGGTTTGAAGCTTGCCGATCCGTCGAGCGTGAAGATCGCCGGCCGACTCGGCACGGAGCTTCGCGGCCCCGACCACTTGCAGGTGGTCTTCGACCCGCAGTGACCAACCATCAGATTGGTTGCCGGGGCCGTTCTCAGTTCCCGGAAAGCTTCGTCAATACTGCTGTGGTGGAGCGTATTTCGCTCAGGTATCGGTCGCGTTCTGCGCGGGTCACCGCCGGCTTGAGTGAACCGATCTGCAGCTCATAGACGGCGTTGCCGTCGCGGTCGAATACCGGTGCGGACAGATAACTAATGGACAGCTCGGCATCTGAGGCCAGCTCTTCGGCCGTGTACGGGCGGGCACTCAGCTTGCTCAGGAATTCGAACAACCGTTGTCTGAGCGCGCCGCTGCGGGGGTGTTCGGCCAACAACCCGACGACTTCGCCCAGGACTTCCAGAATCTCGAGGGCAACTCCGTCCGCCCCGAACACCGCCACACCGTTGCGGCGGACCTGGTGGAGAAGTGCCTGCAGCATCGGGCGTTGCGCTTGCGGCACGGTGCCCATCCAGTCCTGTTGCAACTGCCTGTCGCGAAAGGCCATGACGGAGGCGCCCAACGGCGCCGTCATCGGTAGCCGAATGCCAGCGTCCACACCTGCGGGAACCTGCCCCGGTCCCGCGGCGATGCTGACCATGGTCATTTCGGACTGGCCGACCAGGGCCAGGGAGATTGCGCAGCCGACCCGGTCCGCGAGGTCGGACAGTACGTCGGCGAACGCTGCTGAAGGCGTCAGCTGTGTTTGAACCGCACCGGCGACCCGCAACAATCCGGGTCCCAGCCGGTAGCGACGGTCGGCTTGCCGGGTCACCCACCCTGCCCGTCCTAGTGCCGCCAAGATCGACGTCACCGTCGACCTGCTCAGCTCTAGGCGTGACGCCATGGCAGCCACCGAAACCGGTTGGGGCTCGGCGGCGATGAACTCCAGCACCGCTATCACTCGATCTGTCGGCGGTGAATCAACCCGCGAGGAATCGGCTGTCGCAGTCATGGAGCGCTACGACTCAGGAAATGGCGCATATTCGTCACAGTAGCCGTATGTATGGCGATATGCTGGCGTCTGATTCAGACTGGATGCAGCTTGCGTCAGTGAGATGCTGCAGATCAGGGAGTTGCGAACATGAGCGCCGAGGTCGAAAACTGTCCGCCCAGTGCGGTTCTCGAACGGGCGTCCCTTGTGCTCGGCACGTTCGACGGGCCCGGCCGGCTCACCTTCATCCAGATCGTCCGCCGCACAGGGCTGCCCCGGACGTCGGTACATCGCATCTTGGAGCATCTTGTCGAGCTCGGCTGGCTGCGACGCAACGGACGCGATTACGAACTCGGATACCGGCTCGCTGAGTTGGGTTATCTCGCCATCCATCAAGATCGGCTGCACCGCGCGGCCATGCCGTTTCTCTGGGACTTGCACCAGGCCACGGGGCTTGTGGTGAACCTGGCCATCCTGGACGGGGGCGATGTCGTCTATCTCGACAAGGTCGGTGACCGGGCAACGATCATGGCCGCCGCCGGGGCGGGCCGTCGCCGGCCGGCGCATTCCTCGGCCATGGGCCGCGCGATGCTCGCCCACGCTCCCGGTATCGGCCGGGCTGGACTGCACGAGGAGCTGGCATTGGTGCGGGCCCGCGGATATGCGCAGGAACTAGCCGAAACCTCAACGGGCATTGGGTGTTTGGCGGCACCAATCGGCCGGGGTGTGGACATCGCTGCGGCGGTATCGGTAAGCGGTCCAGCGGATCAGATGGCGTTCGACCATCAGTTGGTGACGCCCGTTCAGATGACTGCCGCGCGTATCTGGCGAGCATATTCAGGGCGACTGGTCGGAGTGCGCCGATTGGATCCGCTATCTGACCGGTCCTCAATCGAGCCGCGTCGCGCAGTCGCTCGCTGATCGCGTAGCCGCAGGACGAATCATGTTGGCGCAGTGGGTAGTTCCGCTCATTGGAACCATAGCTGCGTAGCAACGCCTGAACGTGCTCGCATGTAACAGACGACGTATCAACAGATTCCGCTTAACCGGAACCGCAACGGAGAGGATGGCGATGAGTGCAGCATCGAGCATTGGTCGTGTCGGGGGACTAGCAGTCGCGCTCGGCGTGGGGACCGCAGTCCTCACCGGGCACGGGGTGGCTCTGGCTGACGACGGTGCCGCCGGGTCGGGTGCCAAGGCTGGTAGCAGTTCGTCGTCGACTTCGGGTTCCTCGACGGCGGCTGGCGCCGGTGCTTCCGGTGATAAGGCTTCGAGCGGCTCTGGGCGCGAGGGTCGCGGCAAGCCGTCGAAGGCCGGCTCCGGCACCTCGCCGACATCGAGTTCTCCTTCGACGGACGAAGATTCGGCCCGTGATGATTCCACGACCGGAACTGCTCCGCGAAACAAGAACAAGACGGCCAAGCCGCAGCCGAAGCCGAAATCCGTTGCCGCGCAGCAGTCGGTATCGTCAGGTGTCGCTGCCGGATCGGCACCCGCAGCGGCCGGCTCGGTTCCGGTAGCGCCATCGACAGCCAAGGCCGTTTCACAAAGTGCGCCTGCTTCCGCTGCCTCGGTCGCGCCTGCCGCGGTCGTCGCACAAACCGTGAACGTCTCGACTTCCGCGGCGCCGGCGTCCGCAACCGTCGCGGTGGTGCCGACCGCTACGGTGGCCTCGCCGGCGAAGTTCCTTTCGTCGGCGGTGTCCGGCATTACTTCCGCTGTCTCCAAGCTGCTGGCTCCGTTCGCCGGTAATTCGCCGACGACGCCTGCGAAACCCGGTTCGCTGGAAGGCTTCCTGTCCCTGGTGCGCCGCGAGCTGGATTCCTTGTTCAACAACAAGGCGCCGAAAATCAGTTATGACTCGTCGCAGACGCTGCAGATGAACGGCGCGATCCTCGGTCAGATCAACGCATCTGACCCGAACGGCGACACCTTGAAACTCAAGGTGACGAAGGGGCCGACCAACGGCACCGTGACCCTGTACTCGGACGGTTCCTTCAAATACGTACCCAGTCCGGGGACGTTGGTGTCCGGGGGGACGGACAGTTTCACCGTGACAGCCAGTGACCTTCGCGGTGATCCACTGCACCTCAACTGGCTGTCTCCTGCCCCGCACACGGCGACCAAGGTGATCACCGTCAGCGCCGTGGCACAGACGGGCCCGTTGGCAACCGCCACCGAGATCAGCACCGAGCAGCGGGCCCTCTCAATCGTCAATTCGGGCGCAATGGACGCCACCATGGCGGCCCTGAAGCAGAAGTGGATCAACACCCAGGCGGTGACGTTCTCCGATGTCCCCGGTGGTGTCGACGCCCAGAACATGGCGCAGCTCGATGCCGCGGTGAGGGAGTACGCCATGTACGCGGCGATGGCCGCGGTCAATATCGGGGACAACGCTGCGGGTAATCCGTCCTTCAACTGGATCGCCACTCCGCCGCACACCATCGGCGGCGTGACGTCGCCGGGCAACCAGGTGTTCTACGACAACCCCGACACTCTTTACCGAATGGCTTTCATCAGCGCGGGTAAGAGCTACGTCATCACCGGCAAGGTCAACGGCCAGATGCCGGCCGACGTCAACATCACCGCTCAGATCGGCGCGACCGGTCAGGCGTCGGCGATCCTTACGGGCCAAGACTTGCAGCTCAACCCCGATGGGACGTTCACCATCATCGCGGGCCGTGACGCCTCGCTGGCGGGTACGCCCAACTACCTGTACCTGAGCCCCGACGCGGGACAGATCTTCGTGCGCAACACCATCACCGACTGGAACACCGGTCAGGGTCTGAGCCTGTCCATCCAGCAGACCGATGGCACGAATTCGACTCTGCCAGAGGCGGCGATCGAGAACATCGCCAACGGCGTCATGATGCAGGCGGTCAATGCCACGACGGACGCGTGGTTCCCGCTGGCGGGCCAGCACCCGGTCAACACGCTCCCCGCGCCGGCCAACGCGGGTTCTCAGACATTGTCGACGCAGAAGCAGAGCATCGGGCATTTCAATCTGGCCGACAACCAGGCGCTCGTCGTCACCCTGACGCCGGGCAGCGCCAAGTATTTCAACGTTCCGGTTACCAACGCCTGGACAGTGTCGCCGGACTACTCGACCGGAGACCCAACCAGCCTGAACAACGCGCAGGCTATCGCGAATCCCGACGGGTCATACACACTCGTCATCTCCAAAACCGATCCGGGAGTGGCGAACTGGGTGTCCACCGGCGGTCTGAACCAGGGCACGATCTTTGCGCGCTGGCAGGGCCTGGACCCGAACTCCACAGATCAGCCGACGCTGACGACGCAGCTTGTGACGCTGGATCAACTGAAGGCTGTGCTACCCAAAACCACGGTTTACTACACCCCGCAGCAACGGGCCCAGGAGATCGCGGAGCGGCAGAGCGGTTACACACTGCGCACCGCACCGTACGTGTCGATCGGCAACACAACGGCGGTCTAGACCCGGACCCAAACCCGAGCCGCGGCGGCACCAAATAGGGCTCATTTCGTCAAAAATATTCTCCCAGTGTCATTTTCAGCTAGCGGCAAGGAGAGCTAGCTCCATAGAAATTGGGTGTTGCCCGGCGTACGCTTTCCTGAGCCTCGCCGGGCATCTCGTCCCGGTGTAGATCGACATTCGGGAGCAACCATGTCGGCCCAAGGTTTTGATGTCGTAGTCGTCGGCGCCCGCTGCGCCGGCTCGCCGCTGGCGGCGTTACTGGCCCGGCAGGGCCTCGATGTTGCTGTCGTCGAGCGTGCGACGTTTCCACGAGACACGTTGTCCACACACATCTTCGAGGCCGACGCGTTGGCATTTCTCGATCGTCTCGGCGTGACGGAGCGGCTGTGCGCGACCGGCGCGCCGGTCCTGAATCGGTCCAACTCGCGCGTTGAGGATTTTCAGTTCACCGCGGCATGGCCGCAATGCGTCGGCGACGTCGGCGGCAGCGCGTCGGTCCGGCGTACAGTGCTCGACCCGATTCTGGTCGGCGCCGCCGAGGAGTCAGGTGCGCAGGTGCGCATGGGGACCGAGGTCACCGGACTGGTGCGGGACGGCAGCCGGGTCACGGGCGTGCGGATCAGGACCCACGGCCGCGACGACGAACTGCGGGCGCGGTTGGTTGTCGGCGCAGACGGGCGCAACTCGACCATCGGGAATCTTGTTGCGGCACGCAAGTACAACGTGGTGCCGAATCAGCGGTTCGCGTACTGGGCGTTCTTCAGCGGCGCGCACATTCCGGCCGAACCGACGAACGTCTTCCACCGCTGGGGCGACAAGTTTGTGATTGCCGCACCGTGCGACGACGGTCTGTACCAAGTGATCGTCGTCCCCGAGTTGGCTGCCCTCCCGAAGTACCGGACCGACCTCGAGAGCATTTTCATGGAGCACGCGCTCAGCTGTGCGCCGGTCGCCGAAGCGCTCGATGGTGCTCAGCGGGTCAGCAAGTTCTTCGGGATGTTGCATTGGACCGGCTTCTTCCGGGAGCCCTGCGGACCGGGCTGGGCGCTCGTCGGCGACGCGGGCCACTTCAAGGACCCGTCGCCGGGGCGCGGGATCGGCGATGCGTTTTCTCAGGTCGATGCGCTCGTTCCGGCGATCGTCGAGGGCCTGGGCGGTTCCCCGGACGCTATGGACGCGAGCTTGGCACGGTGGGGCCGCTGGCGCGACCACGAGTTCGCCGATCACTACTGGTTCGCCAACGATCTGGGCAAGGCGGGCGCGGTGCCGACGGTGTTCCCCCAGATGGTCGCGGACCTGCACGCGAAGGGTGAGATAGGGCGGTTCCTCGACTTGTTCACACATCGGGAAAAGCCTTCGCAGGTACTGAGTCCGGCGCGCCTCTTCGGGTCAGCGGGGCGGCTGCTCCGGCACCAACACCATGGCAGGCGTGCGGTGCTGAACGAGGTACGAACGCTGGTCGGGGAAAGCGCGCACCGCCAGTTCCTCAACCACCGCAGGGCCTACGTCACGATTGCTGAGGCGCAGAAAACCGCCGGCCCCACCGAGGTTGACGCCGCCACCGCGAGTTGAGCGGCGTTCACGCCACGGTGTACGACGTCATCGATAGGGACCCATAGGTGTAGCCGTCGATCAAGACGCTCGCGACGGTGTCGGCGGCTGAGCTCAACCCGGCCAGGTAGAGCATCGGAATGAAGTGGTCCGGTGTCGGCACCGCGGCGGCGAAATCAGCATGCTCACGCAGCCGGACGATGCCGGACGGATCGGCGGTCAGCAGATTGGCCGCGGCATCGTCAAACCTTGTGGCCCAGTCGAATCCGCTGTCCGGGAGCCGCGCATTCATGGCGCGCAGGTTGTGGACGATGTTGCCGCTGCCGACGATCAGTACCCCGCGGCTACGAAGTTCCGCCAGTTGCGCGCCAAGTGCGACGTGCTCTTCCAGGGTTTTGTCGGCGTTGATCGACAATTGCACGACGGGAATGCTGGCATCGGGGAAGGCATGGACGAGAACGGACCACGTGCCGTGGTCGATGCCCCAGCTGTCTCGGTCATGTCCCACCCACGTGGGTTTGACGGTCTCGGAGATCTCGGCCGCCAGTTCCGGCAGCCCTGGTGCCGGGTACTGCACGTCGAACAATTCCTGCGGGAAGCCATAGAAGTCGTGGATGGTGCGCGGCCGGGGCATTGCGGTGACTGCGGTGGCATTGATGTACCAGTGAGCACTGATCACCAGGATGGCCCGGGGACGCGGCACGGACGCGCCGAAGTCCCGCCATGCGGCGGTGTAGCGGTTGTGCTCCAGGGCGTTCATCGGGCTGCCATGTCCGATGAACGCCGCGGGCATCACCGTGGGAAGCGTTGGTGACTCGGCCATCGTGTGCACCAACGCTACCGGGAATTCCGAGATGACGGCCGGCCGACGGACGACTACATTCCGGCTCGGTTGATGACAGGGCGCATGACGGCAGGCATCGCCCGGTAGAGCTTGATGACGAGCCGGTTCAGCAGTGGGAACACGATGAACTCGTCGTTGCGGATGACGCCTCGCAACATCGCCTCCGCGGCCTGTCGCGGTGCCACCTTTTTCATGGGTACGCGTTTGACCGCCGCACCGTAGTCGTATGCAGCGAGATTGGTTGCGGCGCTGAAGATATTGGTGTCGACCAGGCCGGGCACCGCGACGCTGACATTGATGCCGTGGTCCGCCGCCTCGGCCCGCAGTGACGTGCTCAGTCCGACCACTGCGTGTTTCGTTGCGGCGTACGCCGCAGATCTGACCACCGGCATGACGCCGGCGCTGCTGGAGGTGTTGATGATGTGTCCGCGGCCCTGCTTGCGCATCTGCGCATACGCGGCCTCGGTGCCGTGAACGACTCCCCAGAAGTTGATATCGACGATGCGCTGCCAGGCGTCGGGCGTCATGTCCGCGAAGTCGCCGCCGACAACAATTCCGGCGTTGTTGAACATCAGGTCGAGAGTGCCTGATTCTGCGACGACCCGATCCACGACAGCACCTACCGCGTCGCGATCGGTGACGTCGAGCGGCATCAGGCGGATACGGCTGCCGTGTTCGGTTCCCGTCAGCTCGGCGAGGCGCTCGGCGTCACGGTCGGTGGCGTAGACGGTGGCGCCGTACTCGGCCAACATCATTGCCAGGGCCCGCCCGATGCCCGACGCGGCGCCGGTCACGATCGCTGTGTTGCCTGCGAACGTGACGACCTTCACTGGACTGATTCCCTTTGCGCCCCGGAAAGACTCGCGGCCGCGGCAGCGCGGCCCGCCCGTCGCCCGAAGAACGACCCCGCACCCAACTGCGTGCCACTGGCGTATCCCTTGGCGTCTTGCGCGATCGTGGACGCACACGCGCCAGCGGCGTAGAGCCCGGCGATCACGCTGCCATCCTCGCGCAACACGTGACCGTCAGCCGAAATCGCCAGGCCGCCAAGGGTGAAGCCGCTGTAGAAGGCCTTGCCCAGACTAAGGTCGAATGCCGCCCACGGCCCGGTGTCCTGCGGCGCCACATACGTTGCCGCTTTGTGGAACTCGGGGTCCTCGCCGCGCGCGGCGTTGGCGTTGTATCTGTCGAGCGAAGCCTGTAGTCGGCCGGCCGGGATGCCGAGTGCCGTTTCCATCTCGGCGACATCTTCCCAACCGTCGATCAATGGAATCAACGGCATCGCCGGCATCTCGACATGCCGTGAATCGACGATGAGATAGGCGACGCAGTCAGGCTGATCGAGGGCGTAGGCAGAAGTCCTTGCGTGATAGGAGTCTTCGGCGACGAACCGGTCCCCGTTGCGGTTAACGATGAGGCCGGTCAGGAGCTTGGCGGGCGGATAAGCCGGGGCGGTCATGAACGCCTGATCCATGTGTTTGGTTGCGGCGCCGACGGCTTGGCCGAGTCGGATGCCGGTGCCGTCGTCATAGCTGCTGCCCAAGGCGAAGACGCGCTTGTCCAGTTGTGGAACATACTGCGCCAGCATTTCCGGGTTCATCACAAAGCCACCGGTGGTCAGCACGACGGACTTGGCGCGCACGGCCCCGGTCTCACCGAATCGCTTCCAGGTGGCCCCGACGACCTGACCGTCCTCGACGACGAGTGCGGATATCGCTGTCTCGTAACGGACTTCCGCGCCCAATTGCCCGAGCCGTTCGACAAGCAGGTTGATCACCATGGCCGCGCCGCCGGTATCACCGGGCACTGGCACCTTGTGGCCTCGGGGAGCCGGCACCGCGCGGTCGCGGAACGGCCACACCTGCTCGTTGCCGGTGTACATCAGGCCTTGCGTTTCCGGCTGAATGACGGCCTTGTGCGGGTAGTAACTGCGCTCGAATTCGAAGCCTAGGGCTTCCAGCCAGTCGAAGTGCTCGGTGCTGCCCTCGCAGTACGCGCTGATCAGTTCCGGCACAGGGTCTTTCGAGACCGCCGTGAGGTACGCGGCCATCTCGGCGGCGGAGTCGGCCTGACCCGTCGCTTGCTGGACCGCGGTGCCACCGCCCAGATAGAAGTGGCCGCCGGCCATTGCCGTGGTGCCGCCGGCGACCGCGGCGCGTTCGAGCATCAATACCCGCGCGCCCGACGCCGCGGCCTCGGCCGCGGCACATCCGCCTGCGATGCCGAATCCGACGACGAGCACGTCGACGTCATCGTCGAACGTCGAAATGTTTTGTGCAGAAATTGTTTCCGGCATCATTTCGCTCCTGCCGCGGCCTTCTTGATGTGTTCGAACATCGCCCGGATCTCGGGGCTGAATTCGCCCAGCTCGATGTAGGGCACCCCGGCAGACGCTCCGTCGACGTAGGCGAAGCGCATGCCGCCTGCCATTTCGCCCTGTTGCACGATCTCCAGCCCGCATTCCTGCGCCGATGCCACCGCCGCGTCGAAGTCTCCCGGTTCGAAGCACACGTGGTGCAGGCCGGGGCCACTGCGATCGAGGAATTCGGTGTAGATGCTGGCGCCCCGCACCGGCTGAATCAGCTCCAATTGCATGTCGCCCGAGTACGACAGCGAAATGTGCGCGGTGAAGTCTGCAGGCTGGCCATGCAGGCGGCAGGTTTCCGGCCCGAACTCGATATTGGGCATCCGGACCCACGAACCAACTCCGAACTGCGTGCTCAACAGCTGCTCGGTGGCCTCGATATCGTCAGTGACCCAGGCGATTTGGCAGATCGGTCCATACGAGACAGTCATGGTTTTCCTTCCAGGGCCGACGGTGGAGCTGGCCAGATATGTCCCCAAGCTAAGCGACATCGCTTAAATGGTCAAGCAAAGTGATTGCAATGTGAAGCCTCGGCGTTAAGCTGAGACCCGTGAGTCGGCCCGGTGCGCGCACGCAGCTGCTAATCGCCGGTGAGCGTCTGATTGCCGAGTCTGGCCCGGACGTCTCCCTGCGCGACGTCGCAGTGGCTGCCGGGCAACGGAATAACTCGGCCGTTCACTATCACTTCGGATCGCGAGATGGCTTGATCGAAGCCGTCATTGGACACCGGCAAGCGCCGTTGGAGCAGGCGCGGCTGGCGCTGCTGGCTGAGCACGAGAGTGGCGGAAAGCCCGACGACACCATCGCGGCACTGGTGGCGATTTTGGTCGAGCCCCTGTTCGAGGCCCCGTACGCCGACGGTTCGCGTCATTACGCGCGGTTCCTTGAACGCGTGCGCAGTCATCCCGTCATGGCCGAGCTCGCCCTCACTTCCGGCCAATGGCCCGCCACCCGAATCCTGACCACCCGAATGCTGCGCGCGCTGGATTACCTGCCGGAAGCTGTTCGCCGGCAACGCCTGGCCGCGATGGCCTCAGTGATGTTCGCACTGCTCGCCGACCACGAGCGTCTCCTGGACGAGCATCGCGATACCGACACCTCGAGCGAGGCGGAGGCCAGGGAGAACATCATCTCGATGGTGGTCGGCCTACTCACTGCGCCCATGGTCTCGAGGGTCGCGGCGCACGGTGCGTCGACCTCCGATGGGCGTGGGCATCAATGAATTTCGCGTCGCGCTGCGCCGTGAGTTCGGCAGCGGTTTGTTCCACTGAATGGTTATTCAGCTTGGGCGGGGTCTGAGGCGTGCTACCAACATTGTTGTTAGCCGTGTTAACAACAATGTGGTTGAACCATGGAGGGGTGCATGTCGGTCAGTGAGGATGAGTCGACTGAAATTCGTCAGATTGAAGCAGGGGAAAACCCGACCAGGTTCGCGCGCGGCTGGCATTGTCTGGGCCTGATCCGCGACTTCAGCGACGGCGCACCCCACCAAATCGACGCTTTCGGAACGTCATTGGTGGTTTTCGTCGATAGTCAGGGCCGATTGAACGTGCTGGACGCCTATTGCCGGCACATGGGCGGCAACCTCGCCCATGGCAGTGTCAAGGGCGACTCGATCGCCTGCCCGTTCCACGACTGGCGCTGGGGTGGCGACGGCAAGTGCACGTTGGTGCCGTATGCCAAGCGCACCCCGCGGCTCGCTCGGACCCGCTCGTGGCTCACGTTGGAGCGCAACGGACAACTGTTCGTCTGGAATGACGCAGAGGGCAATACTCCGCCGCCGGAGGTCGACATTCCCGAGATCGAGGGATTTGGCACCGAGGCCTGGACCGACTGGACCTGGAACATCCAGTTGATCGAGGGTTCGCACTGCCGCGAGATCGTCGACAACAACGTCGACATGGCGCATTTCTTCTACGTGCACTACGCATTTCCGCGGAACTTCAAGAACATCTTCGAAGGCCACGTCGCGACCCAGGTCATGGATTCGACGCCCCGCGACGACATGGTCGTCAGCACCTTTCATGACCCGACATCGATTCTCTATTCGGAGGCTTCATATTTCGGGCCGTCGTACATGATCGACCGGCTCCGCAGTGTGGCGGGCGGCATGACCGTCGAGACCATCCTGATCAATTCGCACTATCCGGTCAGCCCGAATTCGTTCGTGTTGCAGTACGGGGCCATCGTCAAGAAGCTGCCGAACCTGAGCGAAGCGGAAAATGCCGAGCTCGCAAGAACTTTCATTGACGGCGTGCAGACCGGCTTCGAGCAGGACGTCGAAATCTGGAAGAACAAAGCCCGCATCGACAATCCGCTGCTCACCGAGGAAGACGGCCCGGTGTACCAGCAGCGCCGTTGGTACGAGCAGTTCTACGTCGACGTCGACGACGTCACGCCGGATATGACCGACCGCTTCGAGTTCGAAATCGACACCACCCATTCGATCGAGAGCTGGCAACAGGAAGTGGCGGACAACCTGGCTGCCGTGTCCTCAACCTAGCGGCCATAACCTCACTGTCACAACGGAACTGACCAGCTGCCGCTGGCGGCTGGTCAGTTTTCGTTGTTTCGCTGGTGGCCGAGGAGCGCTGCCACCAGGTCGAGCGCGGTGCCCACCTCGGGGGCATTGCCGCCGAGCAGCGGCGCGTAGAGGTGCGCATCGCACATCCGAATCAGTGCCAGGCCGAAAGTGGCTGAGGGCAGCGGCAATTCCATGCGGCCTGCGGCGACCTCGGCCTCCAGAAGCTCGCCGACCAGGCGACCGGCGGTCTGCTCTACGAGACCCGGCAGCAGCATGAGCCGGACGATCAGCAGAGGCTCGCGTTGGGACACTGCCTGCAGCGGTTTGGCGTCGACGACCGCATGCAGGAATCGGTCCATCACGGCCAGCAGGTATCCGGTGCCGCCGGGCATTTCGGCGTCTGGGGCGGCTTCCGCGGCCATGTCTGCGATGGTTCGGCGGAAGGTCCGTTCCGTCGCCTCCGCCAGCACTGTGCTGAGTAGGTCTTCGCGATTGCCCACCAGTCGGTAGAGCGTCGATCGGCCGATGCCGAGTTCAGTGGCCAGTGCCGACATGTCGACCGGTTCGCCGGCCAGGTAGAGCCGAGTCGCAGCGTCGACCGCGGCCTGGCGGCTCAGCGCCGTACCCAAGCGAGCGGTCTGTGCGTGCGTCGTCGAATCTGCTCCGGACATTCGCCCATTATGGGACATCCAGCGACTTATGTGGGACATTGCACCGATATGTCCCAGTGTGGCACACTCCCACTATGTGTCCCACGAGGTGGGGCCGTGTACCGCCAACCCCACGAGGAAGTTGACATGAGCACGCGATTCGAAGGAAAGACCGCGATCGTCACCGGTGCCAGTCGCGGCATCGGTTTCGCCATCGCCCAGCGACTGGTTCACGACGGCGCCAAGGTGGTGATCACCGCCCGCAAGCAGGAAGCGCTCGACGCGGCTGTCGAGGAGCTGGGCGGCCCTGACGTGGCCATCGCCGTTGCCGGCCGCGGCGATGACGCCGAGCATCAGGATGCTGTGCTGGCCAAGGCAATTGAGACATTCGGCAGCGCCGACTTCTTCGTGAACAACACCGGGATCAACCCGGTGTTCGGGCCGCTCATGGACGTCGACATGGACGCCGCACGCAAGATTCTCGAAGTCAATGTGCTGTCGGCACTGTCATGGGTACAGAAGGTGAATAAGGCGTGGCAGGCCGAGCACGGGGGAGCGATCGTCAACGTGGCATCGATCGCCGGTTTGCGGCCCGCACCGGGTATCGCGCTCTACGGCGTCTCCAAAGCCGCACTGATTCACCTGACTGAGGAGCTGGCCTTCGAGCTGGGCCCGAACATCCGCGTGAACGCTGTCGCTCCGGCCGTCGTCAAGACCCGCTTCGCGACGGCGCTCTACGAAGGCCGTGAGGAAGAGGTCAGCAAGAACTACCCGCTGAAACGCCTTGGGGTGCCGGACGATATCGGCTCGGTGGTTGCGTTCCTGCTGTCGGACGATGCCGGTTGGATGACCGGGCAGACGTTGACCATCGACGGCGGTGTGCTGTTGGGCGGCGGCGTCTGATGGTTGCCGACACGCATCTCGAATTGCCCGGGCTGGACCTGGACCGTCTCGGTGCCTGGTTGCCCTCAGCGGTGCCTGGTGCCGGTCAGAATTTGTCCGCACTGTTGATCGCCGGCGGCAAGTCGAACCTGACTTACCGTGTCACGGACAGCAATTCATCGTGGATCGTCCGCCGGCCGCCGGTGGGGGAGCTGCTCGCGACCGCGCACGATATGAGCCGCGAATACCGCATGATGTCGGCGCTGGCGCCCACCGCCGTTCCGGTGCCCACGATGTACGCATTCTGCGACGACGCCGCTGTGCTCGGTGCTCCGTTCTACGTCATGGCCGAGATCGACGGCGTCCCGTACCGGCAAGCGGCCGAACTCAAGGCCCTGGGTGCTGAGCGCACGCGCGTTATCTCCGAACGGCTCGTCGACGCGCTGGTTGCGGTGCATTCCGTGGATCCCGCGTCGGTGGAACTGGCGGATTTCGGTCGGCCCGAAGGCTTCCTGGGGCGTCAGGTCGGGCGGTGGAAGAAGCAGTTCGCCGCGGCCCACACGCGTGACCTGCCTGCGATGGAAGAGCTGTATGAGGCGCTGTCGGGGCGTGTTCCCGCCGATTCTGCGCCCGGGATCGTGCACGGCGACTACCGCCTGGACAACGTGCTGTTCGACTCCGGCGACCAACCCGCTGCGGTGATCGACTGGGAGCTGTCCACCATTGGCGACTCGCTCACCGACCTTGCGTTGATGGTCGCGTACGGTCGGCTGGCCGCCTCGGGCGAACTGGGCGTCTCCGACGTCAGCGAGGCACCCGGCTTCCTCTCCGAACAGGAGATCATCGACCGCTACCGAGGCGGAATCGACCGCCCGCTAGGCGATTTCGGTTTCTATCTGGCCCTGGCCTTCTTCAAGATGGCGGGCATTTTCGAAGGTATCCACTACCGGTACGTCAACGGGCAGACCGTCGGCGACGGGTTCTCGTTCGCCGGGGAAGCCGTGCACTCGCTGCTGGACTCCGGACTCAACGCACTGAAGGAGCACTGACATGGAATTCGCGTACGACGCCAAGACCAACGAAATGATCGCCGAGATAACGGCTTTCATGGAAAGCCACGTCTATCCCGCCGAGAAGGCGTTCCACGAGCAGCTTGCCGCGCTGGACAACCGGTGGGCTTGGGACAGTGTGCCGGTGCTCACCGAGCTGCGTGCCGAAGCTCGCCGCCGCGGCTTGTGGAATCTGTTCCTGCCTGGGCAGAAGGGTGCCGGTCTGACCAACCTGCAATACGCGCCGCTGGCCGAGATCACCGGCCGCAGCATCCAATTGGCGCCCGCGGTGTTCAACTGCGCCGCTCCGGATACCGGGAACATGGAGGTGCTGAACGAGTTCGGTACCGAAGCACAACAGCGGCAGTGGCTGGAACCGTTGCTGGACGGCGAGATTCGGTCGGCTTTCGCCATGACCGAGCCCGACGTCGCCAGTTCCGACGCCACCAACGTCGAGCTGTCCATCGCGCGTGACGGTGACGAGTACGTCATCAACGGTCGCAAGTGGTGGATCACCGGCGCGATGAATCCCAACTGCAAGGTCTTCATCGTCATGGGCAAGACGGACCCGAGTTCGGAGCGCCACCGCCAGCAGTCACAGATCCTGGTTCCCCGGGACACCCCCGGTCTCGAGATTCTCCGTGGCATGGAGGTGTTCGGCTACGACGACAACGACCACGGTGGCCACGCAGAACTTCGATTCACTGATGTGCGGGTTCCCGCCTCGAACCTGATCGGCGAAGAGGGCAGTGGATTCGCGATCGCCCAGGCGCGCCTCGGGCCGGGCCGCATCCACCACTGCATGCGCGCGATCGGTGTCGCGGAGCGGGCCATCGAGATGATGTGTCAGCGTGCCGCAAGCCGGGTCGCCTTCGGCAAGCCGCTGGCCGAGCAGGGTGTGATCCGGGACTGGATCGCCGAGTCTCGCGTGCGGGTCGAACAGCTGCGGCTGTTGGTGCTCAAGACCGCCTGGTTGATGGACACCGTTGGAAATCGCGGTGCGCACAGCGAGATTCAGTCCATCAAGATCGCCACGCCGCTCACGGTGCAGTGGATCTTGGACAAGGCCATCCAGGTCCACGGCGCCGGTGGCGTCTCTCAGGACTTCCCGCTGGCTGCCATGTACGCGGGTATCCGTACCCTGCGGTTCGCCGACGGACCGGACGAGGTGCACAAGAACGCACTCGCTCGTGCCGAACTGAAGAAGCACGCTGCCAGCTGATTGCAGTCTTGCGAGGCCGATTCGTCGGCGTACGGCGTGTCGGCGGGAGAGCCCAGTTTTTATTTGCATCGGAAATGCCGATTCAAATAGCGTGACTGAGTGCGGCTTACCGGTTTCAGCGACGTCGGGTTACGGATCTTGATCCGGCTCGCCGCCGAGGATGGCCGGCAGCGGATCTCGACCCGCCAGATCGCCGAGGACATGGAGATCTCCTACACGCACGCGACCAAAGCGTGTGCGCATCTGGCGGCGTGCGGGTGGCTGGACGCCGATCGTGGTCGCGGCGGCGGCCTGGCTCTCACAGAGTCCGGCCGCTCCGCTCGACTCGGTGATGTGGTCCGGTCTCTGGAAGCTGACGCTGATACCGAGTTGGTCGACTGTGCGGGGCTGGGCTGCCCGCTGCAGTCGGCCTGTCGGCTGCGCGCAGCCTTCGCGGAGGCCAAGGCTGCGTTCTATGCGTCGCTGAACACCACCACGGTCGCCGACCTAGCACAGCCGCCGACTAGAAACCTGCTGATCAGCCTCGGCGCGCTGGCGGCGCAGATCGAACCTCGCAGCGATTGAACCCGTTGGTCCCGGGGTACGTGGCACGTAGACCACCGCTGTGCAAGGGGACCACAATGCTGCTCTCACCACGTCTGCCCGCCGCCCTCGCCGCGGCCGCCGTCATTGCGCCACTGACGGCAGTGGCCCCAGCAGCCGAGCATTCGTCACCGCCGACTGTGTCGCGGGAGATCCGTTTGGCGGCAGCGGTTCCGCCGGGTGGACTGATCGCCAGTTTCATCAACAACCAAGGCATCTACTGCTCCATCATCTGCCCGCTGCTGGCGCAGACTGTCACGACCGGCATCTCCACCACGTTGCAGGAGCCAGGGGTCTTCTTCGCCGCGTTGCCGGCGAACGGTCTGCTCAAGGCGATCGGTATCGCCGGAGCGTCGATGACCGGGCCGACGGCCGCGGCCATGGACGCGGCGATCGCCGCCGACTCCGCCATCCCGGCGAAGCGGGCGCTGAACGCTTTCGAAGTCGGCGTAGTCGGCTTGATGAATATCCCTCCCGCGATCCTGGGCGGTCCAGCAGCGGTCCTGAACGCCTTCCAACAATTCCGCCAGCAGACTTTCGACGCGCTGAACGCGCCCGTCGTCCCGAACCCGGCGCCGACCGTCATGCCGCACGGCGTACTCCAAGTCGCAGTGATCGGTGCGATCAATGTGGTTGCCGCAGTGATCTTCCCGGCATTCAACGATGTTCTTGCGGGTGCGTTCCACGTGCCCGATGCGGTCTCCCAGGAACTGGCGAAAACTGGTAACCCGTTACTCGCGATGATGGCCGGCATTCAGACCGCCGCCGGGGTCGTGACCGCGGCCGGCACGGTGATCGCCAACACCATCGTCACCGAACTCAACAACGTCCGTACCGCGGCCATGCAGCCCGGTGCGTTCGCGCCGCTGGCTGCGTCGAAGCCCGTCACATCGACTGCGGCCATGGACCCGAAGCCGTTAGCCCAGCAGATGCCGCCGAGTACGGCGAAGATCCTTGCGCCGTTGGCATCGATCGGCACCCCGAAAACGCCGACGACGCCGCTGCCGTTGTCGCAGACAGGCGGGCGATTCCACAACCCGCTGTCCGGGCTCACGACTGGGCTGACGAACATCCTGGCGCCCAAGTCGACGTCAGGCATCAAGCCTGGAACTCAGTCCAACGACCGCGGCTCCCAAGCCGGGCTGCCCTCTCGGCCGGCCTTGCGCGCCAACCGGTGATTGCGTCCGCGCAGTAACCGCAGCTGCAACAGCGACTCGGTCCAGAACGCCCATCGCGGTGGCGATGTCCACGTCGAGTCGAACAGTTTCTTGGTGGCAGCCAACGCATCTGGCGACCGTTCGACGAGTTGCGCGGCCAACTTCTCGGCCGCTGCAACTGGATCGTCGGCCACTTCCGTCACGAGTCCGTACCCCAGCGCGTCAGTTCCGGAGAACACCTCGGCCGTCATGGTCAGTCGCTTGGCGACGTCCATGGGCAGGAGCTCGCGCAGCGTCACCGATCCGGTCATGTCCGGGATCAGCCCCCAGCGGGCCTCCATGATCGAGAGCTTGCAGTCCGGCGTCGCGATGCGGAAATCTGCCGCCAACGCCACCTGCAGGCCGCCGCCGTAGCAGTGACCGTGCAACGCGGCGATCACCGGCACCGGCAGCTCACGCCAGGCCCAGCACGCCTGCTGGAACAGGTTGGTCTTCTGCCCGGGGAGCTTGCCGAAGTTGCGTACGGCACTGAGGCCCTGCAATTTGGCGCCGGCGAAGTCGAGTCCGGTGCAGAACGCGCGTCCGTCGCCACGCAGAATCACGACGCGCACCGAGCGGTCGCGCGCAATTTGGCCGGGGACTGCGGCGAGGGCTTCCAGCATCGGCAGGTCGAGGCTGTTCATCTTGTCTGCCCGGTTGAGGGTCGCGTAGGCGATGCCGCCTCGAATGTCGACGGTGATCCGGTCTGGTGTCATCGGGTCAGGGTAGTGCGGCGCCGGCCGCTACCACGTCGACGGCTGATCCTGTGGGTATTCGCTGAAAATGCAGAAACGGCCACATCGCTGGAAGGGTCGCCCTACTGTGCTGCCGCAACGCTTCCTGCGATTTCCAGCAAACCGGTACCGCGCAATACTGACACGCGAGACAATCCATTCCGCTTTGTGAATAGTGTGTCCCAATCCGGAATTGATGCGCTACTGTGATCCGCGTGACAGGGGAGCCACGCGTAACGATGGCGGAACGCCAGCGCGCGAAGCGAGCTGAGTTGGTCCGCGAAGAGGTCATCGACGCCGCGTTGGCTGAGTTTGCCGAACGTGGCTATCACCAGACCTCGATCAGTCACATCGCCAAACGTCTGGGGTCCGGGCACTCTATGTTCTACCGGTATTTCGAGAACAAGCGAGACATCGTCGACCACGCGGTCCGCCAGGTCAACGGCCGTCTGCTGGCTGCGATCGGCGACTCGACGCCGGGACGGCTGACTTCCATTACAGAGTTCCGCGATCATCTGCTGAGTATCGGTATGGCGTATAGCGAACTTCTGGCCGACGAGCCGCGCCTGATGCAGTTGATCGTGGTGCAGGCTGCCGGCGTCGATCAGCAGATGACCGAAGAATTTCAGCGCCTTTTCGATGACGGTGTCCGCGTCCTCGCGGCGATGTTGCGCGACGGCATCAACCAGGGCTACGTCCGCGCCGATGTCGACGTTCGGGCCACCGCCCAGACGGTCTGTGCGATCCCGTTCGGTATCGCCCTGCGCTACGGCAAGAAGCCGAGCCGCGACGAATTGATTGCGCAGACCCTGGCAAGTAACGAACTGGTGTGTCGTGGCATCGCCAACCAGTGGCCGGCGCTGAACGTGCCGAACGTGGTCGAGCAGGCCCTATGACCGACCAAGCGCAGCCCGGTGGGCTGGCGAAGTGGCCTGCCATCGCCGAGGCGATCGACTGGGTCCGTCGGTATCTGGCGAACCATCCGATCGCGTCGCTGAGCACCGCCGGCGGTCAGATCGTGCTCGGGCTCCGGGCGTTGGAGTACCTGTTCATCGACATCGTCAAGGGCCGATTCCAGGTGCGCGAGTTCCTGAATCAGGCCGCGTTCATGGCCGGAACTGCTTTTACCCCAACCGTTTTGGTGACCATCCCGATCAGCGTGACATTGTCGATCCAATTCGCATTGCTGGCCGGCCAGGTCGGTGCGTCGTCGTTGTCGGGCGCGGCCACGGGTCTGGTGGTGATCCGGCAGGGCGCCCCGCTGGTCGCATCGTTGTTGCTCGCGACGGCGGTCGGCTCTGCCGTCTGTGCTGACCTCGGATCACGCACCATGCGCGAAGAAATCTCGGCGATGGAGGTGATGGGCGTTTCCCCGATTCAGCGGCTGGTCGTGCCGCGGTTGGTCGCGTTGGTGCTCATCGGTGTGCTGCTGACCGGCGTCACCAGTTTCGTCGGCTACCTGGCGAGCTACATGTTCAACGTCTACTTGCAGAACGGCACCCCCGGCTCGTTCATCGCGACGTTCTCGTCGTTCTCGACCGTCGGCGACCTGGCGCTGGCCATGGTCAAGGCCATCGTCTTCGGCCTCATCGTGGCGGTCATCAGTTGCCACAAGGGCCTGGACACCCGCGGTGGCCCGGCCGGCGTGGCCAACTCGGTCAACGCCGCCGTGGTGGAGTCCGTGTTGCTCATGATGATCGTCAACGTCGTCATGAGTCAGCTGTACGTCATCCTCTTCCCGAAAACATCGATCTGACATGGCCGCTCCCTCAACATTCACCCCGCAGCTGCTGCGGCCGTTCAGCAAGGTAGGCAACGGCCTACTCAAGGGCGCGGGACGTACCGGCCACATGGTCGAGTTCTTCGGCAGGGTATTGCTGGCCATGCCCACCATGTGGTTGCGCTACCGCAAGGAGTTTCTGCGGCTGCTGTCGGACATCACCTGGGGCAACGGTTCGATCGTGGTCGGCGGCGGCACGCTGAATGTGGCTGGGGTGCTTGGTGTCACGGCCGGCGCGCTGGTGGCCGTCGAGGGCTATAACGCGCTGAACTTGTTGGGTTTGGGCCCGGCGACGGGCCTCGTCTCATCGTTTGCGACGACGCGTGAACTGGCGCCGGTGATGATCGCGATGGCCTTCATTGCCCAGGCCGGCTGCCGCTTCACCGCGCAGCTCGGCGCCATGCGGATCAACGACGAGATCGACGCGCTAGATACCCTGGGCATCAACTCGGTGGCGTACCTCGTCGCCACCCGCGTGACGGCATCGATCGTCGCGGTGGTTCCGCTGTTTCTCGCTTGCCTGGCGCTGGCGTACCTGTCCTGCCAGCTGGTCAGCGTGGTGGCCGGCCAGTCCACCGGTACCTACCTCCACTACTTCGGCCTGTTCCTCGAGGGACGCGACGTGTTGTTCGCGACCATCAAAGCGGTGGTGTTCGTGTTCATCTCGTCGACCATGCAGTGCTACTACGGCTACTTCGCCTCCGGCGGCCCCGCAGGTGTCGGCGTGGCGGCAGGTCGGGCGATGCGGGGCAGCGTCACCGTCGTGGTGATCGTCAACATGCTGCTCACCATGGCCTTGTGGGGCGTCATCAGCGGCGCAAGGTTCGGTGGCTGATGGGCAACTCGTTCGATCACGACCCGCGCGGCTCAACCGATCGCAAGCTGGGCGTCATCGGCCTGTGTTTTGCCGTGGTGGCATCGATCGCCGCCGTCCTGATGGTGGTCAAATCTCAAGGCAAACTGGATGATTTCATTCGGGTGGACTTGAAGCTCATCAACATCGGAGACGGCCTCCCAGAGCGCTCCGACGTGAAGTTCCGCGGCGTGATCGTCGGCATGGTGTCGAGCGTGACGCCGTCGCAGCACGGTCAGCCAAACGTGGTGCACGTCGACATCCAGCCGCAGTTCGCTCCGCAGATCCCTGACAGTGTGACGGCCCGCGTGGTCCCGGCGAACCTCTTTGCGGTGTCAGCTGTGCAACTCGTGCAGAACGGCAACGGCGCGCGGCCCATCCGCACGGGCGACGTCGTGATGGAAGATCAGACCCTGCCCACAGTGCTCTTCCAGAACGTGTTGGCCAAGCTGCGCCAGTTGCTCAAAGCCGTTGGGCAGTCACCTGATGCCAACAATGTCGGTGTCTTTGCGGCCATTTCCGAGGCCACCCACGGCCGCGGGCAGAAGCTCACCGATGCCGGCCATGACCTGAATGCGGTGATGCAGCAACTGAATTCGGTGGTCAAGTCCGACGACTCGGGGCCGACGACGTTGTCGGCGCTGAAGAACGCGGCGGACAGCCTGCGCGCCGTGTCGCCGGATCTGTTCGCCGCGTTGGACAGTTCGGTCAAGCCGATGCGGACATTCGCCGAGAAGCGTTCGCAGCTGACCAATTTCCTCACCGGCGGACTGAAAACCACGGGCACTCTTGGTGATGCGTTCGAGCACCAGATCGACCGGATGATTCAGGTCAGTACTGGTCTGACGCCGGGGTTGGGTGTCCTCGCCGACCATGCCGGCGAATTCCACGGTGTGTCAACGCGATTGCAGGCGTTGGCCAACAAGGTCTACGACGAAGGCCTTGACCAGGACACCGGCCTGGTCATCTGGAAAGCGGTCATCTCGATGAACCCATCGCGGCAGTACACCCGGGCGGACTGCCCGCGGTACGGCGCGATGGAAGGTCCGAGCTGCCAGACTGCGCCGGAAACCCCGACGGCACCGGACCTCAAGCCGGGGTTGGCATCGATGGGTGTGGCGGTGCCGCCAGGGGTTCCGGAGAATTATCCCAACGTTGCTCCGCCTCGCTTTTCGGTCCCGATCGTGCCGGATTTCCCCGGACCGCCGGACCCTGCTGCGCTGCCAGTGCCACCCGGCGCGCCCATGCCCGCACCCGCGCCGCCTGCAGCCCCGCCGCTGCCGGCTGAAGTCGGGGCAACCGCACCGCCCGGCCAGGTGCAGCAGCAGTCGGCGCCGCTGTACGGCGGCACCGTCGGACCGGTCGGCAGTCAAGCTGAGAAGGACCAGTTGAGCCAAATCGTCGGTGGCCCAGCCACTTCCGCCACCCAGCTATTGCTGGGCCCGGTTGCCCGCGGGCAAGAAGTAACGGTCACTCCTCTTCCGGACGGGCAGCGATGAAACTCAAGCGCACGACCGTGATCGGCCTGGCCCTGTTCCTGGTTTTCTCCGTTGCCGTGACGTGGATGGTCTTCGCGACCTTGCAGCGCAACATCGCTGGACCCACCTCAAGCTATTCGGCGATTTTCAGCGACGTATCGGGGCTGGCCGAAGGCGATGACGTCCGGGTGGCCGGTGTTCGGGTCGGCCGAGTCGACTCCATCGAACTGACCGGCGACAACAAGGCCAAGGTGACCTTCCAGGTACACAGCAACCAGACGCTCTACACCAACACGCTGGCTTCGGTGACGTACCAGAACATCATCGGGCAGCGGTACCTCGGTTTGAGCCAGGGCGACGGCGAGCGTCGCAAACTGCCTGTGGGCACACAGATTCCGGAGCAGCGGACCAACCCGTCGTTCGACATCTCCTACATGCTCAACGGTTTTGAGCCGCTGTTCACCGAACTCGATCCCCAGCAGGTGGACAACCTGACGGGCGCCATCATCAAGGCGTTCCAGGGCAACGAGGGTTCAGTGCTGACGTTGACCACTCAGGCGTCGATGTTGACGCAGACCCTGGCGGGTCCGGATGCGGCGCTGGGTGACCTGATCGCCAACCTGGACAAGCTGATGACGACGTTGGCCAAGCAGAGCACCAATCTGCAGACCATGTTGCGCGAGACGTCAGCGTCGATGACGGCGCTGAACAGTCGGCGTGACGAGCTGGTGGCCTCGGTGGGGTCCATCACCACGAACGTGCACCGGCTGTCTGCGATCGTCAACGCGATCACCCCGGACGTGCAGCAATTCATTGACCGTGACCCGGGATTCCTGAAGTACAGCACCACCGACGGCAAGACTCGGTTGGCCTACGCGGTTGCCAATGTGCCGTTGCTGCTCAAGGGACTTGCCCGGGCCGGGCAGGAGGGTACCTACGTGGATGTCTACGTCTGCGATCTCGACTTCGGCCTGTGGCGCGGGTTGCTGAACTGGTTCCGCATGTTCGTCACCAGGGCAACGCCGGGTAACGGCAACGAAGTGTGGCACACGGCGGTGTGCCGATGAGCAGCCTCTTCGGCGGACCCTTTCGCCCGGCGAGCATCCCGGGTGGGCGTAAGCGAGTTCTGGAGGACTACAACAAGTTCTGGCTTGGCGTGATCGGCCTGACGGTGATCGTGGTGATGGTTGCTGTGGTCGTGTTGGTCAGCGTGCTGGACATCGGCAAGAAGCAGTACACGGCTGAGTTCGCTCAGGCGGCGGCGATCAAGTCCGGGAATGCGGTGACCATCGCGGGCATCCCGGTCGGCACGGTGCAGGACGTTGAGCTGGCCGGCGATCACGTGGTCGTGACGTTCACCGCCGACAAGAAGGTGCGGATGGGTACTGATACCCGCGCCGCCATCAAACTCACCACGATCCTGGGCGCGCGCTACCTGGAGATCCGCCCGGCCGGCTCGGGCCAAATATCGCGCAACACAATCAAACTGAGTCATACCGACGTGCCGTATGACTTGCAGAAGACGCTGGAGGGGGCAACCAGCACCCTCGCGCCGGTCGATGCCGACCGGATCGCCGAGTCGGTGCGCGTGATGAGCGGCAGTCTGCAGGGCGTGCCCGACGCGCTGCCGCAGGCGCTGACCAACCTGAATTCGCTTGCCGGAGTTATCCAGTCGCGGCGCGACCAGTTGGGTACGTTGATCACCAACGCGGACACTGTCGCCGCGCTGCTGCACCGGCAGAAGGCTGACCTGGGGGCTTTGGTGTTGCAGGGCAACCAGATTCTCGGTGAGATCGCCACTCGGCGGGCTGCGATGCAGCGCTTGTTCGACGGGGTGACGCTGCTGGCTGATCGGGCGCACACGATCCTGGCCAATGAGCCGCAACTCGACGCCCTGATCAACAGCCTGCACGAGTTCGCGAAGCTGCTGGCCGATCACGATGCGCTGGTCCGCAACATCCTGCAGGTCGCTCCGGTGACGGCGCGCAACGTCGCCAACCTGACCGGTAGCGGGAACGGGGCGGACATCACCTTGCCCGCCGGCGTCATGATCGACTCGTGGATGTGTGCGATCAGCGGTCGCGCCAAGCAATTCAACATCGTCGAGTACTTCAAGGACTGCAAATGAGTAAGCGCGCCTTGATGATTGCGGCGGTCGTCGTGATCGCGGTCGTAGCGGCGGTAACGACGGCGGCAGCCGTGGCGCCGCGCGTCTGGCACCGCAACATCACCGTCCGGGCACACTTCCAGGACGCGGTCGGGTTGTACCCCGGTAACGCGGTATCGGTGTTGGGCATGCAGGTGGGCAAGGTCAACACGGTGGAGAACAAGGGTGGCTACATCGAGGTCACCATGGACATCGACAAAAAGGTCCCGATTCCCAGTGACGTCACGGCCGCCACTGTCTCCGCTTCGATTCTCACCGACCGGCATATCGAGCTCACCCCGCCTTACCGCGGCGGGCCACAATTGCGCGAGGGTGACCTGATCGGGATGGGAAACACCAGGACACCAGTTGAGTTCGACAGGACCCTGTCCATGATGGACAAGCTCGGCACCGCGCTGCGTGGCGACGCGAACGGCGGTGGGCCGCTTGGGGATCTGGTGAATCTGGGCTCGCAGATTTCCGCCGGCAACAGCGAGCAGATCAAGTCGACGCTGACCAAGCTGTCCGAGGCGCTCAAGGTGGGGCCCGACGGCGGCGCCCAGACCGAGAAGAACCTGCAGGAGATCATCCGCAGCGTCTCGGACCTGACCCAGTCCGCAGCCGACAATGACGATGCGATCCGCAAATTCGGTGGCAACGTGCACCAGTTGAGCGACATCCTCGCCGACCAGAACTTGGGCTCGGGGCGTACCGGCGCCAAGGCCAACGAGATCCTCCAACAGCTGAGTGGGTTGCTGGATCGGCACCGCGACCAACTCAAGGGCGCATTCGGTGACATGAACACCGTGGTCCGGTCGCTCTCGGACAACAAACGCGAATTGCAAGAGACGTTGGACGTCCTGCCGTTGACCATCGACAACGTCTACAACGTGCTCGACCCGGTGGGCGGCAGTATTCGCGGGCACCTGCTGACCGACAAGCTGTTGGCGTACAACCAGCTGAACAAGGAGTTGTGCAACCTCATGGGCCTGAAGCAATTGGGTTGCGCAACAGGCACATTGCAGGACTACGGCCCGGACTTCGGTCTGACCGGGATGATGGACCTGATGGCCAACGGCATCGGTCCGTCCGGTCAGGGCGAGCCGCCCAAGCCGGGGGCCGCCGCGGTGACACCGACGGCACCGGCTGCCCCACAGGGAGGCCCGACCCGATGACCCCGAGTCTGAGTTCGGTGCTGCGCGGCGCACGTTGGGCCGGGGCGCTCGGCGGGGTCATGCTGATGACGGGCTGCGCCGCCGGGCTGGATCGGGTGCCATTGCCGTCGCCGGGGTCCAGCGGGCCGACGTATTCGCTGAACGCGGTGTTCACGGACGCGCTGAACCTGCCGTCGAAGGCGAAAGTGCGCTTGTACGGCGCGGATATCGGTGAGGTTCAGTCCATCGAAGCCGAGGACTTCACGGCAAAGGTATCCATGCGGATTCGGCAAGACGTGCCGCTACCCGTGGGCAGCACGGCCGAATTGCGTTCGGCCACACCGCTCGGCGACGTGTTCCTGCAGATTCGTCCGCCCGGCGATCAGCCCCGCGAGAACCAGGGCCCGCTGCTGCGCAACGGGGACACCATTCCGTTGGCGTCGACCGCCGCGGCGCCGACCGTCGAGGAGCTGCTCAACTCCCTGGCAATGCTGGTCAACGGCGGCGCTATCCGCGCGCTGACCACCGACGTCAACGGGGCCGGCCGAGTCGTCGGTGGACGCGGCGAGAAATTGGCCGGGTTGATCTCGGAGACCAACCAGTTCCTGTCGAAGATGACGGCACGCTCGGCGCAGCTGGACGCGACATTGCGCGCCACGTCGAACATGGCGGCAGAGGTGGCGGCCCACCAGCAGAGCATCGACACGGCGTTGTCTGCGGGTGCTCCAGCGCTGGCCGTCATCTCCGACAACACGACGCGGATCATGGATCTGGTCGACAACGTCGCGCGAATCACGCGGCAGCTGGCCAAATTCCCGTCGATGCAGGGCACCGACACCCGCAGCGTGGCTGCTGACGTGAACAAGTTGTCGGCGGCGTTCAACGACATTGCGATGGACCCGAACGTCTCGTTGACCGCCTTCAACCGACTGATCGGGCTTCTGGTCAAGGCCACCGATTCCACTGCGGTGCACGTGAAGTCGGAGATCACGAAGATCGCGATCGGTGCGCTGCCGGACAAGAATTACGCGGGCGATCCCGGGATGCACGGACCTGACGGCACCGACTGGCATCTGATGATCGGTAGCCTCCGGTACGAGTGGAACATGCTGAATGGCCGAGTCAACGGGCCGGACCGCCCATGATCACCATGCTGAATTCGGTACTGGCGTTGGCCATTCGCGTCATCAAGGCGGTGGCCAGTCGCAAAGTGTTGCTCGCGTTGATTGGCCTGGGGCTGACCGCGGTCATTGCTTTCGGGTACATCGCCATTGACGGTCTGCGGTTCAACCCGTTCCACCGGACCATCGCCATTCGGATCATGTTGCCCGAATCCGGTGGGCTGCTGGCGAATCAGGACGTCACGCTGCGTGGCATCCCGATCGGTCACGTCTCCGCTGTCAACCTCACCAACAACGGCGTGGAGGCCGTCGCATCCGTCGACGCATCGGCGCACATCCCGACCGATAGTCCGGTGCGGGTGTCTGGTCTGTCCGCGGCGGGGGAGCAGTATCTGGACTTCCGGCCGGATAACGGCCACGGGCCGTATTTGACTGACGGCGCGGTCATTTCAGGCAAGCAAGCCAGCATTCCGGTGACCCTGCCGCACATCATCGACCACAGCCGCGGTGCTTTGGCTCAGCTCGATGCCGACAAGCTCGGCAAGATGTTCAACGAGCTGCATGTGACCAAGGACGGTCCGCGCAAGCTGGCGGCGATCCTTGACGGTGCCAGCTTGTTGGCCAATACCGTGGATTCGGTGTTGCCGGAGACCATGACCATGATCCGGAGCACCCGCGTCGTGTTCCAAACGTTGTCCGATGTTCGCCCTGGTCTGCAGGCCACCACCAAGGATCTGCAGAACGTGCTGGGCGGCGTGAACAAGATGGACGGCGGTTTCCGCACCCTGGTCGAGCGCGGTGAGCCCCAGCTGGCCACGCTGGACAATCTGATCGCCGACAACCGGCAGAACGTCGTACAGATTCTCGGCAACCTGACCACGGTGTCGCAGGTCATTTATCAACGCATCCCTGCGCTGCAGTACCTGTGGCGCCCGGACCGGGACCCGTTCATCGACCGGTTCGCCAGCGTGATTCACGACGGCGGCATCTGGGCGATCGGCGACATCTACCCGAAGTACCGGTGCGACTACAACCTGCCGCGGCACTCGCCGTCGGACGCGAGTTTCCCGGAGCCGTACAAATACACCTACTGTGAGGATCAGGATCCATCGCTGTTGGTTCGCGGCGCCCGCAACGCGCCGCGGCCTCCGGGTGACGACACCGCCGGTCCACCGCCGGGATACGACCCGCATGCGGTGACCGACAAGACGCCGCACTACCCGGGCCACACGATTGACACTCCATACGGAGGTCCGTCGTACCCGATCCCGATGCCGAACTGACGGTCCACGAGACACGCGAGAAGTGATGAATAAACGAACTGCCAGCGCCGACGTTTTCGAGCAGGTGCAAGAGACAGAAACCGACGCGACCGAGGTGACCGAGTCGTCGGCCGAGCTAGACGATGCCGAAGAGGCTGTGCTGGACGCGCCGAGCGAGGCGACGGACCAGGTAGCGCCGGCATCGAAGCGGCGGGTCGGCATGGCTGCGGTGGTGTGCGCGGTGCTGTTCGCGGTATTGGTTGCGGGGCTGGGATTTCTGGGCTGGCGGCAGTACCAGCAGCACCAGCTGACTCAGTCCACTGACGCTGCGTTGCAAGCCGCGAGGGACTACGCGGTGGTACTGACGACGTTGGACGCCAAGAACATTGACGAGAACTACCGCAAGTCGCTCGACGGTGCCACCGGTGAGTTCAAGGATGCCTACAGCCAGGGCGCGACCCAGTTGCGGCAGGTGCTGATCGACAACAAGGCATCCGGGACGGGCATTGTCGTGGCTGCGGCAGTGAAGTCTGCGACGCGGGACAAGGTCGAGGTGCTGTTGTTCGTCGACCAGTCGATCACCAACGCGGCCAACCCGAGCCCGCGCATCGACCGCAACCGCATGGACATGACTATGGAGAAAAGCGGTGGCCGGTGGCTGGCGAGCAGGGTTGACATCCTGTGACCGCCAAGGAGATTGAGGTCGACGAGGTCGTCGAGGATATTGACGTCGAGACGTTTGTGTCGGCGGAGACCAAGGTGGCCAAGGCCCCGAAGACGTATGCCATCCGGCGCACCCTGTGTTGGGTAGTGGGGGCGGTGATCATCGCGTTGTCGGTAGCGGCTGGGACGGCGTGGGGGCTGGTGTACAGCCAGCATCAGCGCGACGCCGAGGCAGCGGAGGCGCTGGCCGCGGCCCGTAGCTATGCGGTGACCTTGACCACGACCGACCAGAACGCGATCGACAAGAACTTCGACGAAGTCCTCGGCGGGGCCACGGGCGCGTTCAAAGATACGTACAGCAAGGCCGCAGCCACCATGCGAAAGATGTTGATCGACAACAAGGTCAGCACCACGGGCGTGGTCGAGGATGCCGCGGTCAAAGCCGTCCGCGGCGACGAGGTCGACGTGTTGCTGTCGGTGAAGCAGGACGTCACCAGTGCGGCGGCCAAGGATACGCAAACGGATCACGTCATCGTTTCCATGACGATGCGGAAGGTGGGCGACAGGTGGCTTGCTGCCGACGTGATGCTCGCCGGGGCGGGCGGTAAACGTGGCAAATAGAGTCCGGGCCGTATTGGCCGCCGCAGGTGCGACAGTTGTTGCTGCGATGTGTTTTTCCGGTGTGCCGGCCGCCCATGCGGCGGTTGATGGCTTCTGCGCCCAACTCGGTGCCGTCTGGGACGGTGGTGCCTGCACCGCGGTGGTCAAGTCCCAGCGCGAAGCGGAAATGCTGCTGTCCCTTCGGGTTCCGGTCGAGCTGATCGACAACCCGACCGCGGGCCCGGTCCTGCGCGACTACTACACGCGGTTGTTCAACGGGTGGCGGAACACCGGCAACACCACGCCGCGGGACAGCAGCGCCAAGGCCGACTACGAAATCGCCAGCGGCCCCGGTGGGGTGCAGTCGGTGGTTGTGCACGAGATCTTCGAGCCGTTCGGCATGCAGGCCAACAATGCGTTCCGGTCCTTTGTGTTCGATATGAATGCCGGGCGCCGGCTGTATCTGCCCGACCTGTTCCGGCCGGGAGCCAATGCCACACAAGCGGTTTCGGCTGCTGCGGCGCCGATCCTGCCGCCGATTCTGGACGCGGTTCCCCCGCCGCACACGCCGGGCACCTACCCGTTCACAGTGCCGGAGTTCCAGCCGGACAGCGCCGGCCCCGGGTACTCGGGCAATTACCGCGCGTTCGCGCTTACCGGTGACTCGCTACGGATCTACATGCCGGATCAGCCGATGACGAAGGAAGACCCCACCCCACCGGGGCAACGCGTCTGGTCCATGGACGGCGGAACCGTCGTCGCCAACATTCCGCTGGCAGCGCTTGCGGGCCAGCTGAAACCGCAGTACGGGGGCTGAGGCCGCCGTCACCGACAATGGTCGACGCTCGTGACAAGGTGTCGAGCGCAGCGACCAAAATTTCCTACTCGAAAAGTGTCACATTTGAGCGAGCTCCTTGCTCCTACCTGTGAGGCCGGCGGTTCAGTGCCGCGCCCACACAGGAAAGGAGCACGTCATGAAGAACAAACGCAACAAACTAACCGCCTTCGCCGTTCCGGGGGTTGGCCTGGCATTGGTCGTCTTGGGAACGGGCATCGCCCACGCCGACCCTGCGCCAACCATCTCCTGCCCAAATGCGGCCACACTCGGGGTCCCGTTCACTGCGACGCTTTCGCATTGGCCGGTCGGGACAGTCAACCTGGTTCAGGCGTGGGCTCCGGAGGGGCAGCAGTCCGGACCGGTCGTCGGTAATGCGTGGGTCGATCCGACGTTGGCGAACCCAAAGGTCGCCGCATCGTTCTACGTGCCGGTCACGTTGCAAGGGAACATCCCTGGACCATGGCAGCCGACTCACTTGGTGACGGCCGTCGAGCAGGTCGGCACCCAGACACTGCAGGCCGAGTGCTACATCGAGAACTTAGTTGTCAATCTTTAGGCGCCGCGGCCCAACGGAGTTGGTCATCCGCGCGCTGCTACGCGCCGCACAGCTCACTGTTGGCTTGGCTGATTCCCGCACCACACCAGTAGGGATTGCCGTCACTCGATCCGGGGAAACCTTGCAGGATTGTGGTTTTCAGAAGACCCGGCGCCTGCCAGTCGAGGCGCATCGAGTCGCCGACAGCCGGCAGGGTTTGGTTGGGAACGCTGGCCCCGCTGTCGTCGGTGTATCTGACGGCTGTCACCTGCAGCGTCAGCTCCTTATCATCGCCGGAAACGACCCTGAGGTCGTCAGTCTCGCGACACAGGCGTTGGGACCCGTGGCTGCACGGGTGCGCGCCGCCCTCGGTGATGGTGGCCGTCGTCGGCGTGATGTCCAGAACCGCGCCGTGAACATGCCAGTGACCCACGAAGGTGGTGCTGGCAGTGGTGGTGTGCGACGGCACCGCCGAACTGGGGGTGGCGCCGATTGATGGCCCGGGTTGCCGCGCCGACGCCTTGGGTCCCCACCACAGCTCGTGGATGTGGTTGTCAAGCGAGCTGACGTAGAAGACGTGCTGAGTGCCCTGCGCGGCGAACACGTACCCGGTGAGGCCCGCGCCCGACGAAGCACCGCCGGAGCCGACGGGCGGGGCGCCGGTGGCCGCAGTGAGGTCATCAGTGTGTCTGCCGCTGGCGTCGGACCACAATTCGTGGACGTGGTGGTCGGACAGGCCTTCGTAGAACAGGTGCTGGGTGCGCTGCGACTCGAATGCGTACCCGACAAGCGCACCGCCGCCCGATTGCGGCGCGCCTGCGGCGGTGGTCAAGTCGTCGGCGTGCCGACCCTTGGTGTCCCACCACAGTTCATGGAGGTGGTAATCGGCACCTGAGCCGGCGGTGTAAATCACGTGCTGGGTGCCTTGGGCCTCGAACACGTACGCGGCAAGGCTCCCGTGGCTGGCGGACACGCCGAGATCGTCGGTGTGCCATCCGGTGGTGCGGTCCCACCACAGCTCCTGGACTGGGCCTTCGACTCGGTTGCCGGTCGGGTAGAACACGTGCAGCGTGCCCTGCGACTCGAATGCGTACCCCGCGCCGCCCCCGCCGCCCGGCTGCGGGGCGCCGGTGGCGGCAGTGAGGTCATCGGTGTGCCAACCGTTGGCGTCTGACCACAGCTCATGAATGTGCTTGTCGGACAGAGCCTCATAGACCACGTGCTGGGTACGTTGCGCCTCGAAGGCAAATGCCGCAAGTACCCCGCCGGCGGGCGCGGCGGCATTTGCCGCCGCGGTCAGGTCGCCGGTGTGCCAACCACTGGCATCTGACCACACCTCGTCGATGTGCCTGTCGGCGGCGCCGACGTAGATGATGTGCTGAGTGCCCTGCGCCTCGAATGCATATCCCGCCAGGTGGTCGAGAGCAGCTGGTTCCGGGGCGCCGGTGGCGGCGGTCAGATCGTCGGTGTGCCAACCGTTGTCGTCTGACCACAGCTCATGAAGATGGTTGTCGACGAGGCCGAGATAGATCAGGTGTTGGGCGCCTTGCCTTTCGGAGGCGTAGCCGACCGGGAGAACGAACGCTGCCGCTGGCGCGCCGGCCAAAGCGGTGACATCATCTGTCTGCCAAGCCATTTGCGACTGTTGCCCGGCCTCTGGTGGCTTCGATGCGGCGCCGTCGCCTGACGCGGTGGTGCTTGGGCCAGGCGCTTTGGAGCAGCCGGCCAAGCTGGCCGCCACGATTCCCACGGCGGCAAGGACGCTTACGAACCTGTGTGTCGTGGCCTCGTCCGCCGTAGGCCCCGTCCGTGTCGGCGTCATCACCCCACCTCGTAGGAGTCGCGCGACATGCGGAAGAAGTGACCGGTGCTGGAGTCGGTACACGTCATCCCGGAAGTCTCGCTGTCACAGGTGATCGTTCCGGCGGACCGTGTTTGGCCATATTCGAGAGCTGGCCACGACGAGGGAACCAAACTGCCGCGGTGGCAGGCTAGGACGGGCCCGCCGCCCGCCCGCAGGATGACGGTGTCGCCGCCGGTGTCGAGGCAATTCGTCCGCGGCTGCGGCGCCGGCCAGGTGTGATCACCCACATCGCACTGGACGGCGTTTCCGCCCGAACCGACCGATGGACCGGGCGGGACGAACGTCAGGGAGCAGGCGATGTTCCCCGATGGCGATTGAAAATTCTGGTCGACGGTGTCTGCGTGTGCGGTTGCCGCACCGCCAATCAGTACGGCGGGTGTGACCAGGGCGACGGCCGCGCCGAGGGTCGAGGTCATCAGTTTCTTGCAAACATTGGCGATGGTCATGATGCTCCTTGTGGTCACGGCCGAGGGTGGGGGCGCTTCACAAGTAGGAGCGACTACTGCCGTCGGGACGGACACTTTTTGACTCACTTCTTGGCGACCGTCTGCTCTGAGCTGAGAACATTCCTCTGCACCCGCCTAGATGCTGTACCCGCCTAGGTGCGCTGGCCAGTGCGACCTGCCCGGGTCGTGAAATCAGTTTGCTGAAAAAGCTGTCCGTGTGGTTCTGGGTTGATCGTCCCACCTGTGAGAGCGGCCCATCAAGGGCAGCGCCGTGCCGTTTTCACCGGTCGTGGCCCATAGCCGCTGCAATCCATGACAATGTCGACTCGTAGCCGTGGTTGCTGCTGGTTTTCGGCTGCCTCGCTTCTGTCGGCCCGATTCACACGCACCCCGTATTGGGCCCGGAATGTATTGCGCACGAACCGGTTTGGCTCAATTCTTGCAACGCTGTGTGCGGGGCGTGGATCGGCATGAACACGATGGCGTCTAGCGGGTCCGGTCCTATCTGACCGGAGGCTTGACTCCGATGATGGTCCCGTGATGTGGCAAGCACGCGACCGAGGTGGGCATGCAGTTGGGCTGGTAGCCACCGTCCGGGACGCCCGGGTTGCTCAGCGGGGCAACAACTACGACGGTGCAAGTCGCCGACCCGGCTTGGCTAATCTGCCACGCCGTCAGTGTGTGCGGGCCGAGAGGGGCGTTAGGCCAGGTGACCGCGATCGCACCGTTGCTGGTGCCCCAACCGGGACCCACGTATTTCTCGAGGTCTGGTCCGTCGCTAACAAAGATCGGGTCTGTCCCCGAGGGGCCCGGGAAACCCGCGACGGTGACAGTGCCGCTGGTGCCCTGTGTGACGGTTCCGGGGCAGGTCATGGTTACTTGATCGCCGGCAGAGGCGGTACCCGCGCCCAGTCCCAGGCCCAGTCCCGTCACGGTCAAGCCGCCGGCGAGCAGGGCTCGGCCAGCCCGCTTCTTCAGGTTAGGCCCGGTGGTGGGGTCGGGGTTATCGGTGGTGTTCACGGTGTGCTCCTTGGCTATGGTCGTGGCCCCGATTGGGGCTATAGGTAGGAGCAGCTACCGCGTGCTTTTGTGACACATATTTGCGAACTTGTTTGGGGGTAGACGGCCGTTTTTGCTACAACCCGGGCAGGCAGTTAACAAAGGGAATAAGGCCGGGGCACTGCTGGAAGATGTTCGGCGCATTCGCCGGCGGCGGTGGCGGCGGGATTGGAGTCGGGAATTTGTTCTCGCCCTCCCAGTAGTGGGCACCCCCCACCGCGCCGCCGTCGCCATAAGCCTGGGAGTAGTAGTAGGTGTGGCAGATGCCGCCGTCCTCGAATACGAGGTCCCCTGGGAAGGGTTGTCCCGGGCACCATTGGAATGGGCCGAAGGTATAGGAGGTATCGGCACCGGCGGTGCCGGCGGCCAAAACGCCGAGCCCTAACCCGCTGGCTACCAATAGAGTCGTTGTGAATCGCGAAATCCGGTTCATGGCCGGTTCCTTTCGGTGTAGTAGGGACGCTCAACATCGGGTGCGGCGGCCGATCGATTACTCGGTGAATCGTCCGCGCGTTACGTCAAGGTTGGGATGAGCCTCTTGGTAATTGCTTGGGAAATTCTTGGCGGCGGGAATTCCAGCGTGATGTGGACTTCCGCGCCGAGCAACATCGTTGCCGTCAACCCGCGGGTGGTTGATCAACTACCGCATCTGACCTGCGCCGCAAGAATTCCCCAAGTCGTCAGAGGCACGCTCTACCCAGTCCACCCCTGGGCTGACGACACCGAAAGGAATCTCTGAGATGAGCGGCAATGAACAACGGGACGCGAACAGCGACCACGCAGACCAGGCTGACAACATTGCGGATTTGCAGCCCAGCAAAGATGAGTCGGCCGATGTGAAGGGCGGCGGGCTGCAGGTCGGCACCTGGCATGGCAGCGGCGGCGGCGCAGGAAAAGGTCAATAGCAGTTGCTCCGGAACGCGAGTCCGACACGCTAACTACCACGCTCGTTGCTTGGGTTAGGCGAGCATCGAGCTCGGGCAGACCGCCCTACGACGTCACGCGTCGCATTGAAGGGTCCCGCAACATCCCCAGGTATCAACCCGGTGCGACCGTCGCGGTGTGGGTTGATCCCAAGCGTCCCAACAGAATTCTCATCGATGAGCGCGGACCAACTGCGCCGCCGCACTGGAATGCAAACAATCCCTACGGACCGTGACGCATACGCAGCGCGACTAGCGCGGCATTTTCGTGGCGATCTGTTGGGCGATCTAGACGGCAGAGATCCTCCCAATTGTGCGGCGCCGCAAGCGCTTTGCGGCATGTCCACGCCCAGCTTGGTCCGTGCGGCGGGCCATCTCAAGCCCCACTTGAGTGGGTCGTGATGTCTTTGGTTTCGTGCAGCCTGCACGGGGCCGGTCGGCAGTGTCGACCGGCCCCGTATTTTCAGCGCCCTGGGTGGCTGCCTCCACCGCCGTGTTCAGTGGGCGGAGGTTCATTCACCCCACCGCCCTTCACGCTGCCTGCGTCGTCCTCCTCGGGTGCGAGGTCCTCGATTGCTTCCTCGGGGTTTGTCATGATGCTTCCTTCCTGATGAATTCGGTTGTGGTCATTGGCGTGGCGACCGCGTCCCTAGGGAGACAACAGGCGCCCGTAATCTATTGGCGCTGCGTCGGTTTCCCGGGCGGCTCAGGCTGCGGATTGAATCCGCCCTTTACCGTGTCCGCGTCGGCCGGGGCCAAATCCTCGATCGCGTCGCCCTCTCCGGACATGACCGGCGGGTCGTTTTCTGTGTCGGACATCATCTCTACCCTTTCTTTCGGTTGGTTGAGCCGTCCCGTCCATCGGTCGGTGGACGAGGCAAAATTCAACTATGGGACGTAACAACATCTTTCGTGCCCTCGACGTCGGCTTTGCTGTGTCGGTAGGGCTTTCGTCGTTCCTGACCGGGTCGGTACGGGCCAGTCGACGACGAACATCTGCTGCGATGGTCAAACGTGCGTGCTGTGAACGCGGGTTACCAATGGATCTCGCGAGATCCACCATGACCGCCGCCCGCGGGGGCGGATCCGCCGCCCTTCAGTTCGGCGGCGGCGTTCTCCTGGGGGGACAAATCATCGAGCTCGTCGGATCCCTGGTTTGCCTCGGGTACCTGTCCTGGTTCGGTCATGATGGTTATCTCCTGTTGTCGTGTGGTGGTGGTCCTGCGGTCCTTCCATTGCCTGGCTCAGTCGTCGGCGACACGCCCGGACTGTGGGCAGTTCGCCTGGATGGTGGTGATGCTATCCAGGTCAGGTCAGCGTGTACGCAGGTTCTTGGTTAATTCTTGGGCCGCTGATATTGCCTGCCCATCGTGGGACGCGGCACCGGCTACCGATCCCAAACATTGCCGTTAAATCGCCTGGCCTGTGGCGCCTGGACCCGTTGAGATCGCGCAATTTCCTCTGGTGTGAACAGGGTGTTTTGCAGCCGAGATTGCGGTCACAGCAAACTCCCAGCCGGACCCGATTCCTGGACGGGCTTGAACGCCGGGAGGCCGGTTCTGGCGGTGCTTGGTTCAGCTTGTGCGCATAGCGATCTGGCAGCCCTGACGAGCTGCTCGATCACAAGTGTGACCCGCCTTGCTCCGCCGGCACCTGCTGGCTTGCTGTGGACGCTCTGTGTTTGCCGGCGCGAGCCGCTCGGGGACTTTAGATTGAATCGGTGTCCGATGCGCCCGTCGAGGGACCACTGGGATACCTCGACGTATCGGCGCCGGGAGTCCCACGGCGGCGGGTGCCGATTTTTGGCCAGCTCTTTGTGGGACGCGAATGCCCGGGGATTCCGTCCGAGCGGCGGATGGTGGTCGATGATCCTCAGATTTCGCGCAACCACCTAGAGGTCCGCCTTGATGCGGAGACGGCGCGGGCGTTCGTGATCGACACCAGCACAAACGGGACGCGGATCAACGGGATGCGGCTCGAGCGCGCGGTACCGATGCCGATCAAGTCCGGCGATGTCATCTGTGTGGGCGATCTGACGCTGACGTTCGATGCCGACCGGTTCACCGGTTCGAGCCATGTCGATCCAGGCCTGACCCGTGCGCGCATCAACCTCTCTCCGATGGTCATGGTGGTCGGGGACATCGTGAACTACTCCACCCTCTCGGAAGTGACTGATCCACGTGCGATCGCGTCAGGTCTGAACGTGCTGTGGGGTGAACTCAGCGCCATCCTGCGTGCGCACCGCGGCACGCTCAACCACTACGCCGGTGACGCCCTGTATGCGGTGTGGGAGCCCAGCGCGGTCCCCGACGCGGTGGCCTTGGCGATCACTTTCGCGTTGGCCGCCAACGAGCGCGTCGGCACCCTGGGTCCCGGGTTGCCATTGCGAAACCCGGACGGATCACCGATCCAGATGGGCTGGGCAGTCGTGCAAGGTGAAGCCGCGTTGTCGGCGATGACACGCTCGGTCGAGGCGGTAATCGGCGATTCCACCAACGTGGCGTTTCGGTTGTCTGGACTGGCGGGGCGGGACGGGCGCGCGGCGGTGATGGTGACGGCCGCGGTTCAACGGGCGGCTCGCGACAGGTTCGTGTGGGGACCATCCGAGCAGGTGATACTCAAGGGACGGCAGGGACAAGAGACAGTTTTCCCCGTCCTTGCGCCCGCGACGGCCCAGCAATCGTCAACCACCGATGGCGCCTTGCCTGCCCATCGCACCGGCCCGTCCTCGCGATGACCACAACGGGCGGCGTGGCTGATACGACGGTGTTCAGCGCCGCCGGTCACCCCTTCACGTGGGTAGAGGTGATCGATGCTGCGCGGGTGCGGGGCGAGTGGCAGGCGCTGCAACGCCAGGTCGCCGGGCTGCTGTCGCGAGAGGCCGAGCTCTCCGCCACCGACGCGCTGCCAACGCCGGAAGCCACGAAAGTCGCTGGTACCGCTTGGCGGTACCGGAACAGGTTGCTCAGCGCCGACGAGCTCAAAGAATGGCTGACCCACTACGGCGTCACCGTGCCTGAGTGGATGGCGGAGATGCGCCGTTCACTGACCGATCCGGCGGACGGGCTCGCGCAGCTGCCGGACGATCAATTCGACCGGGTCTGCTGGGTGCACGCGGTGTGCTCGGGCGTGCTGACCGACTTTGCGCGGATGCTGGCCGAAGAGGTCGCTGTGGCGCTGGCTGAACAGCCGGACGCGGCGCCGTGGGACCATCTGGCCGCGCTGCCGGACATCCGAAAGCGCTTCTGCACAGCCCAATTACGCGAACCTGTACTCGCTGCGGAGGTCCACAACAACAGAGTCGGGTGGACCAGCCTCGAACTGCAAATGCTGATCCATCCCGACGAGGCGGTGACGCGAGAGGCCGCGATGTGCGTCGCGGTGGACGGCCGTGAGCTCGCCGACGTCGCGGCAGATGCCGGCGCGCGGCTGCTGCAGCAGCACTTGCTGCTCGACGACGCTGACCCCGCGCTGCGGACTCGGTTACTCGGGGCCGATACCGGTGAGCTCGTTGGACCGTTGTCCACGGGGTCGGATCACTGTGTCGGAATGGTGCTGAAACGGCTCGCCCCCAGCCTGGACGATCCCGAGGTTCGCCGCCGTGCCGAGGACACCGTGCTTCACCGGGCGCTGGCCACCGAAGTCAACCGACACGTGCACTGGCATGAGCGTCTCTGATCCGCCGGCCCCCGGTGTGCCGGTGGAGCTGCGCCGCGTCGAGCTGCTCGAACTCATGCCCGCTGACGTGCGGCGCTTGGTGGAGGCCTCGTTCCAGCGTGAGTCGTATTCATTCGGTCAGGTGATCGTCGCCGAGGGCGGCGCGGCGGACGCGATGTACGTGATCGAGTCGGGCACCGCGCGCGTCATCAAGACGAGCGATCAGGGTGAGGAGGTCCCACTCAACGTGCTGCGCGCCGGTGACGCGTTCGGCGAGCGGGCACTGCTCGGACCCGGTGGCACCCGCACCGCGACCGTGCGTGCGTCCGGCGCGGTCGTGGCGCTGCGGCTCGACAAGGCGGTGTTCGACGCACTGGTGCTCAGCGAGCCCGGCATCGCGCATTACCTCGATCTACACGTACGTCGTCACGAGTTGCGCGACTTCCTGCGCGCCTACACGGCTTTTGCTGACCTTCCCGCCGAGGGCATGCGGCTGTTGCTCGAGGGCTTGACGCCGACGACGGTGTCCGCCGGACAATGCGTGATCCGCCAAGGTGATTCGTCCGGCCCCATGTACATCGTGCGCGTCGGCCGGCTGCGTGCGTATTTCGAAACGAACGCTGGACGCGAACAGCGGGCGTATCTACGCCAGGGTGATTTCTTCGGCGAGGTGGCGCTGTTGCGGGGTTCGGCGCGGACCGCCACCGTGGAGGCGGCGACCGACGCCGACCTGTGGGAGCTGCCACCTGAGGTTTTCACCAGTCTGTCTGCGGAATTCCCGGCGTTCCGCGACGAGATCGAGCAGCGCATCTCGTCCTACGACTACCTGCGGACCGCGCGGGTCCCGCTCGACTTCGCCGAAGAGCTGCTACCCGCGCAAGCCGCCGGACCCGATGCGCTTGCCGCAGAGCAGACACGCACCGCCACAACCGAATTCCCACAGCCAACGTTCCAGGCCGGCGGCGGAGACGAGCAACTCGACGGAGTCATCCGGCCGCGGCGCCGCATCCGCCGATTTCCGTCGGTGTTGCAGGTCGACGAAATGGATTGCGGTGCTGCATCTCTGGCCAGCATCTGTCGCTACTACGGGCGCAACGTCTCAATCACGAGGGTGCGTGAAGCGGTGCACACCGCTATTGACGGGACGAGTCTGCTGGGTATCGCGCGGGGTGCAGAAGAACTGGGTCTGGAGGCGCGCACCGCCAAGGTGTCCAAGACCCGGCTGGACGAGATGCCGCTGCCGGCCATCGTGCACTGGGATGCCAACCATTGGCTGGTCCTGTATGACGTTGGCGCAGAACATGTTCGGTTAGCGGATCCCGCGCGGGGACGCCGCAAGGTCAAACGCTCGGAGTTCGAATCGAAATGGTCGGGCTTCGCAGCGTTCTTCACCCCGACCGACGCCTTCGAGCAGACTCCGCAGGAGACCTCGCGCGTCGGCTGGCTTGTCGAGTTCTTCCGGCCATATCGCCGCGTGATGATCCTGGCGCTCGTACTGGCCCTGCTGGCCGCGGGTGCCGACATGCTCATCCCCGTGCTGAGCAAGTACATCGTCGACGGGGTGATCCAATATCACGACACGAGCCTGCTGACCCTGTTGGTAGTGGGCATGTTCGGTGCGCTGGTGCTCAGTGTGGCGGTAACGCTGGCGCAACGATTCTTCCTCAGCCGCATCGCGGTTCGCATCGATCGAGCGAGTCTGGACACGCTGTCGGAAAGACTTCTGGCACTGCCGATGAGCTACTTCAATACGCGCCGGACCGGTGACATCTCCCGGCGCCTGAACGGCTTGCGGCAAGTGCGCGCATTCATCGTCGAGCACGGAGTGGCAGGCCTCGCCTCGGCCACCCAGCTGCTCGTGGCGGTGGTCATCATGTTCGTATACAGCTGGCGGCTCGCACTGGTGTATCTCGCCACCGTCCCGCTCTATGGCGGGCTGATGTGGTTCTCCCGCAACAGACTTCGCCCGGCGTTCGATGTGCTGGAGGAGTCCTGGGGCAAGTACCAGTCACGCCAGATCGACTCCATCAAGGGCATCGAGACCGTCAAGGCAATGGGCGCCGAGGAATCGTTGCGCCGGCTGCTGCTCGGGCAGTTCAATACCCTTTCCGCGCAGCTGTACCGGGCCGATCTGACGGTGATGACGTATCAGGCGCTCGTTCAAGTCGTTTCGTTTCTATCGCTGGTGCTGTTCTTGTGGATTGGCGCCCTGCAGGTCATGCACGGCCGCCTCACGATCGGTGAGCTGGTCTCCTTCAATGCCCTTGTCCTGCTGGCCAATGGCCCGGTCCTGGGCTTGTTGTGGTTGTGGGACCAGCTGCAGTATTCGACCATCCTTCTCGACCGTCTCAACGACATCCTCGAACAAGAACCCGAGCAGGGGGAGGATCACTCGTCGTTGACCCCGGTGCCGACGATCTCTGGCCGTGTCCGATTCGCCCGGATGACATTCGAGTACCCCGGCCCGGCCACCACCCCGATACTCGACGAGATCGACTTCGAAGTCGAACCCGGCACCCGCGTGGCCATCGTGGGACGCAGCGGCTCCGGGAAGACCACGCTGATCAAGTGCCTGTCCGGCTTGCTGGAGCCCACGGCCGGGGCGATCTTGTTCGACGGGGCCGATCTGACCGGACTCGATATGCGGCAGCTGCGTCGTCATATCGGATTCGTACTGCAGGACAACCACATGTTCGATGCCTCGATCGCCGAGAACATCGCGCTCGGTGACGAGGGCGCGGACCCCGAGCGGATCATGTGGGCGGCCCGGGTGGCGAATGCCGCCGAGTTCATCGAGCGCCTTCCGCTGGGCTATCAAACCAAGATCGGCGAGAGCGGGATGATGCTGTCCGGCGGTCAGCGCCAGCGGATCGCGATCGCGCGGGCCGTTTACCCGCAGCCACCGGTACTGGTCTTCGATGAAGCCACCAGCGCACTCGATACCGAATCCGAGCGAGCGGTCAAGGAGAACCTCGACGAGCTTCTCAAAGGACGCACATCCTTCGTGATCGCTCACCGGCTATCCACCGTGCGCGACGCAGACGTCATCCTGGTACTGGAGAAGGGGCGGCTGGTCGAACGCGGCACGCACGACGAACTTATGGCCCGGCAGGGCCTGTACTTTTACCTGTGCAGTCAGCAACTGGCACTGTGAGAGGTCAGTCTTTTGGCACAGCGAATGCCGGGGCGACGAAGTGCCGCAGCAGAGACCGATAGTGGCGGTATCAGGATCGGTGGCGCAGGCGGCTATGAGGCCCAGTTCAACCATCACATGTACCTGCCGATGACGCCGGGAACCGACCAGCCCGCGCCGCCCGATCCGTCGGCGCCGGTCGACGGATCGGGTCTGTAAGGGGTTCGTGCCGCCGAAAGTGATACGGCAGGTTGCGGAAAGGTGTCGAACAAAATGATGCGTAGATCACAGTGTTCCACGTCACATCTTGAGCAGTCTGATCAACATTTCCGCTGGCTGTTGACGTAGTTCGCGCTTCACGGCAGATTTCGCGGCACCGATTACTTGTTGTTTGGCTTCGCCGCTCCCGATCTGCGTGGCACAGATTGCGGGACCAGGGGATCGGTGGTGCGAGCGGGTCGCGTCCGCCGGCACCAATCCATTGCACGCAACGACACACAAGGAAACGATGTCCCGTTCACGTCTGAACACTGTCGCCGCAAACGCCCGTCGCATCACGTTGGTAATAGGTGCCAGCGCCGTCGTCGCGATGGGGGCTGCCTCCGTGGCAGTTGCCCAGCACGCGCCGCAGACCCCTCTCATTGGCGCTGGGAGCCAAACCACAACGTCCTCGGTCCCGCCGAGCGCGCCGCTGATCTCGTCGGCCGCCCCTGTGGTCAAGGCGACGTTCTTCGGCAAGGGCTAGACCTAAACGCTCAAAGGCCAGTTATCGCACGCAGAACACGAAAAAGCGTGTGATAACTGGCCTTTCGGCAGCCAATGGTACTTACGCGCGCGGCATGATCATCACCGGGACGGGGGAGTGCCGCAGAATCTTCGCTGCCGCCGAACCGAGGAAGACACGCGCGCTGTTTCATCTCACAGGTACTGCAAGGTTGTGCCGGTATCGTCGCACGCACTCCCCGGGAGGATGGGGCGGCAGCGGGGAGAGTCGATGATGTGGCCCGCGGTGCGATCGGAAATCCGGTGGGCGTTCACCCCGCCTCGTAGTTGGTTGCTGGGCGTGATGGCCAATGTGGTCCTGGCGCTGGTGTGGCTCGTCGCGCAGCCGTTGACCTCTAATGGTCGTCACCATCAGGATTGGGTGATTCTGGTCGGCACCTATTTCTCGTCCTTTGTGCTCGCCGACACCACGACCACCAATGTGCTTGGCGCCGATCATCATCGGCTCCAGCAGGGGCTGTTCGACTCGATGGCGCCGTGGCGGATGTTGGTGAGCAAGAACCTGGCGCTGCTGATCCTCGTCGGATTACCTACCCTCGCCGTGGCTGCGGCGCTGACCCTCTGGCACGAGACGCCGTCCCGATTGGGGGTGACGATTCCGAACGTCGCAGTGCCGATCGTGTCCTGGCTGGGAGTCGGGAATGTGGTGTCAGTGTTGTTGCCGGTGGCCGAAATTCGGCTGGTGCAGCGGTGGCGGCAGCGGCACGACCGGCGTCGCATCGGGTTATGGCTGTTGTCACTGGCATTGCCGTATGCGCTGTATTTCGTCGCCGACCCGGTCGGTGGCGTCGAGCACCGCGAGTTGTGGCGGAAGCTGCCGACGGTGGTGGCTCACGCGTTCGGTCCGGTACTTGGCCGTGACACCAAAAGCTTTGTGCACCTTGGCATCGCCGTCGCAGTGTGGATTGCCGGGACCATATTTGCCGATTGGTGGGTCCGGCGGCGCGGAGTGCAGTTCAGGTAGCGCAGTGCAGTTCAGGTAGCGCAGTGCAGTTCAGGTAGTCGTTACTGGGGCGCTGCGTCGGGCACCGGTGTCGGTGCCGCTTGTTGCGGTCCGGGCAGCGTCGGTGCGGCGGCCGGCATGTGCGCCGGTGCTGCGGTGGTCGGCGGGGTCGCGGCCGGAGCCGGTTGACCGTGCGCTGCCTGGTCTGCGCCGGGGACTGGCGCCGACCATGGCGCGGGCCCGGCCAGTGCGTCGGCTGCCCATCCGGCCTGCAGTTGGCCCACAGTGAAGTTGACACCCTGCGTGACCAAACCGCTGTCGACGTAGCCGTTGTGGGCGTCGAAGCTCGACCCGTGCGCATCGCAGATCAGGTCGTTGGTCACGCACAGGTCCGTCATCTTGGGTTGGTACACCGGGCCGACGCTGACTGCGGGGGAGCCGATGGCCCGCATGAACCGTGGGGACGGTTTGCCGAATAGGGCAATGGCCGCAACATGATCGGCGATGTCCGGCGGCATCGGGGCTGGCACGTCGGTGGCGGAGATCCCATCAGGAATGGTGCCGGCGGTGACGAAGCCAATGACGGCCGCGCCCTGGGAGAACCCGCCGAGCACCATCTTGGTCCGCGGACAGGCTGCTGCGGTTGCCACGATTTGCCTACGGGCATCCCGAACTCCGTCGACGGCAGTGGGGAAGTCGGTGGTCGCGGGATAGTCGACCGCGTACACATCGAGTGTCTTCGGGCTGATGGCGGTGCGCACCCCGTTGGTGAACGCGATGCCGACCTCGCCGGGGCCGGGTGCTTCATCGGTGCCGCGGGCGAAAATGACCTGAGCGTCCGGGCAGTCGGCTGCGTGCGCAGTCGCAAGCGGCCCCGCGGACAGTAATCCGGGCTGTAGCACCAGGATTACTGCCGTGGCTCCGGTCAAACTTTCGATTCGGCTTCTGCATTTGCTTGGCCTCACCGGTCCATGCTGACACACCCGCACTACATGTGCTCGTTAGCTGCGTTCGGCGCGTTGGATTCTCTTTACCCCGAATCGGCTATTGCGTGTTGGCGGTGACGAATTCGGCGATGGCGTCCCGCATCTGCTGCAGCCCCGGTTCCTCGATGGGGTAGTGCCCGGCGTTGGTGAGCATCACAGTCGTCACCCGGACGCGTGTGACTTTCGAAAGCACCGGTTGACTGAGTTCCAGTGGGGACCAGCGCTTGACGCCCGGGCTGGCGTACGTCATCATTTGAACATGTTCAGTGAACGTGTTCAATCTCGTGCCGCGGCGCGGGATGAGACCCGGGCCAAGGTGCTGGCATCGGCCGAAAGGTTGTTTCGCGGACAGGGATTCGCGGACACGACCATCCGGCAGATCGCCGCCGACGCCGGCGTCAGCACCGGAACCGTGATGGGTGTCGGCGACAAGGACGGGCTGCTCATCGAGGTGTTCGACGACTGGATCGCCACCATCCACCGCGACCGGCAGTCGGGCGATGAATCGCCGGATTCATTGACCCCGGACGGCACGGTCGACGCCGTAATGGGGCTGCTCGCACCGTTTCTGCGCTACTTCGCCGAGGATCCGGCGCTGTCCCGGCAGTACTCCTCGATCATCGTCCGCGGCAGCCATGAATCGGCGATCTTCCGCGACCTCGCCGTCGCGTTGGTCGCTGAACTGGAGGCCGTGTTGGCGCGCGCCGGACTGGCCGAGGCCGAGGCGGCACGCGGGGCCCGGGTCGTCTACTTCGCCTATCTGGGCATCGTCATGACCGGCGGCAATCATGCATCCGGTGGCGCGTCGGTGCCCGACCAACTGCGTGATGTCGTCCGTTGCGTCATCCAACATCCACTACAAGGAGATGAATCGTGACCGGTATTCCGTACTACTGGTGGCCCTCTGCGCTGTTGGCGCTGGTGCTGTTCGGCGACGCTGTGATGTCGATCCGCCCACCGCAGTTCATCTGCGGATGTCTTGAGGGAGTGCGTCTCCCGCGGGATTGGTGGTGGGTGCTCATCGTGGCAAAGCTCTTGGCGGCGGCCGGGCTGGTTGCCGGATTGAAGTACCCCGGCATCGGTGTGGCGGCCAGCATCGGAGTGATCGTCTACTTCCTATGCGCTGCCTACGCGCACTACCGGGCGAATTTCCTCAAGCAGGAGTTCTGGCTCAATTGCCTTGGCATGCTGGCGCTCTCGGTCGGCGTCTTCGTGGTGTCGTACGCGATTTGAGCTGCTATTTCAGCATCATGACCGTGAACGCAACGAAGCTGACCACCACGATGCAGCCGCGTAAAGCGTTGGGCGGCAGGCGACGTCCGATGCGCGCCCCGATGTAGCCACCGATCGTAGAGCCGACGGCCAGCAGCAGAGCCGGCAGCCACGCCACGTGGCCGACGACGATGAAGATGACAGCCGCGACCGAATTAGCCAGTCCCACACAGATGTTCTTGACGCCGTTGAGCCGCTGCAGGTTCTCCGAGACGAAGAGCCCGAACAGCGCCATCATGATGATGCCTTGGGCCGCACCGAAATAGCCGCCGTAGATGGCGCACCCGAAGATCCCGGTGTACAGCGGGACGGCATGGTCGGTGGACCGCTGCGTGCCGAGGCGCGCGTCGAGCACCCGACGCAACACAGGCTGCACCAGCACCAGCACGCCGGCCAGCAGGATCAGCCACGGCACCACCAGAGTGAACGCACCCGGTGGCAGCACGAGCAGCAGCACCGCACCGACCGTCGCACCAGCCAGGGATACCGCGCCGAGGCGCAGGATGCGGCTGCGCTGTCCGCTGAGTTCGTGACGGTATCCGTAGGCGCCGGTGAAGTTCCCCGGAACCAGCCCGACCGAGTTGGACATGTTGGCCACCAGCGGTGGGTAGCCGACGGCCATCAACACAGGGAACGTGATGAGGCTGCCGGAACCGACGACTGCGTTGATCACTCCCGCGCCGATGCCGGCCAACAGCACGGCGGTGATCGCGAGCGGGCTCAGCGGTGTGTCCTACCGTGCGTGTCCTGGTGTCTCACCGGCTGAATTCTTCACTGCGGTGCCGGCGCTGTCGCAGCGGCCTGGAAGAACTGCTCGACGTCGTCGGTGCTCAATGACGCGACGCCGATGAGCGCCAGGTCGGCAAGGCGCTCGGGTGTCACCTGCGACGTCGCATCGGTGACCACGGCAGCGCGGTAGTCACGTTCGGAGGCGTCGAACAGCGTGGCGCGTGGGCAGTTCGGCAGATTGCAGCCGGCGACGACGACGGTGTTGACCGCCAACTCCCGCAGATGTTGGTCCAAATCGGTGCGGTAGAACGCCGACCAGCGCGGTTTGAACATGACGACTTCGCCCGCCGCCACGTACTGAATACCGCCGGCCAGCAGCGAGTCGTAGTCCAATGGGTGCGCCAGCAGCTCCGTGGGTACCGCGGCGCCGTCAGTGTGCGGCGCGACGATCTGCAGGCCGGCCTCGATCGCCGCCCGCCGCGGCGGATCGACGTCGCTGCCGCCGGGCGCGTACAGCCGCACGATGTGCACGATCGGCCGGTGCGCAGCGCGGAACAGCTGTGCCAGGCGCGCCATCGAGGGGAGCTGCTCAGCGGTGCCGTCGACGCGGGCTGGGCCCGAGACGAAGTCGTTCTGGACGTCGATCAGCATCAGGACGCTGCGCGACAGGTCAGGGGAGGTGTAGTCATGACCGGCAGACACGTCACCAATTCTGGCAGAGAACGGCATTGATGTGACTGAAGTCACGTCCCGGCGTGACCACGGACCCTCCGGCTCCGTAACCGTAGGTTGTCCCGACCTACGGTTGCGTACGTCACCGCAGCCGCCAATCCTTTGTATGTGAGCCACTACATCGCCAACGTGCGCGATCTGGAATTCAATCTGTTCGAGGTGCTCCCGCTGGGTGCGGCGCTGGACGAGGGTGGCTACGGCGACCTTGATACCGATGCGGCGCGTTCGATGCTCGACGAGGTCGGGCGGTTCGCCGACAGTGTCATCGCGGAGCCGTTTGTCGAGGCTGACCGCAACCCGCCGGTATTCCTGCCCGACGAGCACCGGATCACGATTTCCGATCTGCTGGCCAAGACCGTACGCGCGGTCAAGGAGGCCGAGTGGTGGCGCGTGGGCCTGGACGAGCGGGCCGGAGGGACGCCGGCGCCGGCGGCACTGGTGTGGGCACTCCAGGAAATGATCATCGGCGCCAACCCGGCAGCCATGTTCCTCTACGGACTCGGACCGGCGATGGCGCACACGCTGGCTGCAGTGGGCACCGAAGAGCAACAGCGCTGGGCGAGCATGGCGATGGACAAGGGCTGGGCGGGCACCATGGTGCTGACCGAGCCCGACGCAGGCTCCGACGTCGGCGCCGGACGCGCAAAAGCGATCGAACAGCCCGATGGCACCTGGCACATCGAGGGCGTCAAACGCTTCATCTCTGGCGGCGACGTCGCCGATACGGCCGAGAACGTCTTCCACCTGGTCCTGGCCAGGCCCGAAGGGGCAGGTCCCGGAACCAAGGGCCTCAGCTTGTTCTTCGTACCCAACTTCCTGTTCGACACCGACACCCTCGAATTGGGCGAGCGGAACGGCGTTTTCGTCACCGGCCTGGAACACAAGATGGGCATCAAGTCCTCGCCCACATGTGAGCTGACGTTCGGTGCCCACGGAAAACCCGCAGTCGGGTATCTGGTGGGCGGTGTGCACAACGGCATCGCGCAGATGTTCAAGGTGATCGAGAACGCGCGAATGACGGTGGGCGTCAAGGCCGCTGGCACCCTGTCCACCGGCTACCTCAATGCGTTGGCCTACGCCAAGGAACGCATCCAAGGTGCGGACCTGACCCGCATGGCGGACAAGACCGCGCCGCGCGTCGCCATCATCGAACATCCCGACGTGCGGCGCAGCTTGATGACGCAGAAGGCGTACGCCGAGGGGCTGCGCTCGGTCTACCTGTATACCGCCGCGTATCAGAATGCTGATGTTGCACAACTGGTTTCGGGCGCTGATGCCGATCTCGCACACCGCGTCAACGACCTGCTATTGCCCATCGTCAAAGGCGTCGGCTCCGAACGTGCCTACGAGGTGCTCTCCGAATCGCTGCAGACCCTCGGCGGCTCGGGGTTCCTGCAGGACTACCCGATCGAGCAGTACATCCGCGACGCCCGCATTGACGCGCTGTACGAGGGCACCACCGCCATTCAGTCGCTGGACTTCTTCTTCCGCAAGATCATCAAAGATCAGGGCGCGGCGCTGGCGCACGTGTCGAGCCAGATCACTGCCACCATCGACAGCGCCAGCGCGGACTTCAAGCCCGATACCGACCGGCTGGCAACCGCTTTGCGTGACGTGCAGGCCATGGTCGCCACATTGACCGGTTACGTCATGGCCGCCCAGGAAGACCCCGCGCAGCTCTACAAAGTCGGTCTGGGCTCGGTGCGGTTCCTGCTGGCGGTCGGCGACTTGATGATCGGCTGGCGACTGATCCTGGCCGCGGGTGTAGCCCAGGCCGCGCTGGCCGGCGCCACCGAACGTGACCGTGAGTTTTACCGCGGCAAGATCGCGGTGGCGAAATTCTTCGCCGCGAACATGCTGCCGCTGCTGTCGGCGGTCCGCGAAGTGATCGAAACGCTGGACACCGACATCATGGAGCTGGACACCGCCGCCTTTTAGCGTCGCTATGGCACGCGCGGTTTGGATCCCGGCATCTGCGTGGGCTGGCTTTGCTGGACCGGCGGCACCACAGGCGCCGGCAGCTGGTCAGAGATGTTGGCGCGCAACACTTCCTGATCGACATCGGGGAACTGGACCGGCTGTGTGCCCGACTGGTCCAGCCGCAGCGCCGACCGCAGATCACCGAACGTCCGACGCCGCCAGGCCGAGATATTGGGCTCGCGGACCCCGGTGAACCACTCGAGGAACTGCAGAATCGAAGTGTGGTCGAATGCCTGGCTGGACACCCAACCACCGGTGGTCCACGGCGAGACGATGATGCACGGCACCCGATACCCTCCGCCGATCGGCTCGCCTCGCACGAACTCATCAGGTGTTGCGGCCGTGGGCAACGGCGGGATCACGTGATCGAACAATCCGTCGTTCTCGTCGTAGTTGAGGATGAACACCGTCTTGGCCCACAGATCCGGATTGGCGGCGATGGCGTTGATCCGGTCGGCGATGAACTTGGCACCGTCGGCGGGACGGAAGTCGGGATGCTCGCATTCGGCGGCGCTCGGAATGATCCACGACACCGCCGGCAGCTGCCCGGCGCGGGCGTCCGCTTCGAATGAGCCTGCAGGTGACTTCGCAATTCCCTTGCGGTACAACGCCGAATCATGCGGCGCGTCACGGTACTGGCTGAACTCTGACAGCACGTTCAAGCCGTAGTCGTCGGCCTCGTCGTAGACCTTCCAACTGACCCCCGCGGCTTCGAGCCGCTCCGGGTAGGTGGTCCACGTGTAGCCGCCGGCGGGTGTGACGTTCTGGATGATCGGCCCGCGGTGACCCCCGGCGGGGTCGATGGTGCCGGTCATCCACATCATGCGATTGGGCCAGGTCGGTCCCAGCACCGAGCAGTGGTAGGCGTCGCACACCGTAAACGCGTCGGCCAGCGCGAAGTGGAACGGAATGTCTTCGCGCTGGTAGTACCCCATGACGTAGGGGCCGTTCTCTCCGTCGGCCTTGCGGTGCGCGGGCAGCCAGTTGTCCATCCGGCCACCGGCCAGCGCTTCGTGCTGGACAGACCAGGCGTGGGAGGTGGATGGGATCTTCTGCACGCTGTTGGTCGCACTGTCCAGGTGGAACGGCAATGTGTACCCGTCCGGGTTTGCCGGGTCGGGCTGCTGAAACACGCTGGCGCCGTTGGGAAGTCGAGCCGCCGTCGGGTCGTCGAATCCGCGAACGCCGGGCATGGTGCCGAAATAGTGGTCGAACGAGCGGTTCTCCTGCATCAGCAGAACCACGTGCTCGATCGGTTTTGGGGGCACCGGCTGGGCTAGGGCACGCTGCACATTGATTGGCATGGCGCCGAACGCTGCGGCCAGTGCCGAACCGCCGAGGAATCGCCGCCGGGTCAACACCGGTTCGCCCATGTCCATCCCTTCGCCGCCCTGCGGACCAGTCGATGAAATCACAGTCCTGGACACCCCGCGCTGTGGATGTGCTGGCGTGGACAATGGTTCCTGACCCGAAGCGGCGAGAGGAGAGTCTGACGTGCGACGCGACACCCTGGCCTGGCTCGGGGCCCGTGCACTGACTCGCCGGCTGGGGTTGCCGCGTGCCAGGCGATTCCGGGTCGAACGTGCGTTGCCGGTGCGGATGCGCGACGGCGCGGTGCTTTTGGCAGATCATTATGTGCCGCGCCGGCGCCGGCCGGCGGGCGTATTGCTGATGCGAGGGCCGTATGGCAGAGGTGGTCTACCCACCCGGGTGTTCGCCGGGTTGTATGCCGGGCAGGGCTTCCACGTCGTGCTGCAGAGCACGCGCGGGACGTTCGGTTCTGACGGTGTCTTCGAGCCTGGTCGGCACGAGGTCGACGACGGTGCCGACACCGTCCGGTGGCTGCGTGAACAACCTTGGTACACAGGAGAATTCGCCACCGTCGGCGCGTCGTATCTGGGGTTCACCCAGCTGGCGCTGCTGGTCGACCAACCGGATGATCTCACTACGTCGGTGATCACCATGGCGCCGCACGACTTCGGGCATTCGGTGTGGAGCACGGGCTCCTTCGCGCTCGGCGACTTCCTGGGCTGGAGCTATCAGGTGGCCTGGCAGCATCGCGGTGGCTGGATCCGCCAGATTCTGCGGGGGATGGCGACTCCACGAACCTTGAAACCCGTGCTGGCGACGCTGCCCATCGACCCAGCCGCCGAAGAGCTGCTGGGCGGGCATACCCCGTGGTTCAACTCGTGGCTCGAACAACCGGACCCGACGTCGCCGTACTGGGCCGAAGCCGGCGTCGCCGCAGCGCTCGACAACATGCGGGGACCGGTGTTGCTGATCACCGGGTGGCAGGACGCATTCGTGGACCAGACGCTGGAGCAGTACCGGCGGCTACGGGAGCGCGGAGTCGAAGTGGCAATGACCGTGGGGCCGTGGACCCACGGCTCCGGCGGAACCGAAGCCATCAAGGAATCCGTGCTGTGGATGGACGGATCGCGCCGCGCGGCCGCTCCGGTGCGGATCTGCGTCGCCGGTGGCGCCGATGAGGGCGGTGATTGGCGCGACCTGCAGCGGTGGCCACCACCGGCCGTCGAACAGGTGTGGCACCTGCGCCCGGGCGCGGCGCTGGCCGCCACCCCGCCGGATAGCGGTGCACCGTCGACATTCGTCTACGACCCGGCCGACCCGACGCCGAGTATCGGTGGGCGCCTTCTGGTTTCGGGCAAGTCCGGCTACGTCGACGACACCGAGCTCGCTGTCCGGTCGGACGTTCTGGCCTTCAACAGTCCGGTGCTGACCGCCGACGTCGACGTCATCGGAACGCCGTACGTCGAACTGTCCCACCGCACCGACAATCCGCATGCCGACGTGTTCGTCCGGATCAGTGACGTTGCGCCCGATGGTCATTCGACCAACGTCACCGACGGCTACCTGCGGCTCACCGCAGCCGACGCCCCGGAGGCTCTGCTGCGCCTCGAACTCGACGCGACGGCTTACCGGTTCGCCGCCGGCCACCGGATCCGATTGCTTATTGCGGGCGGCTGTTTCCCGCGGTTCGCGCGCAACCTGGGCACTGATGACCCGCTGGCCACCGCCACCCGGATGGTGCCGTCGGTGCACACCGTCGCCCACGGCGACGGCGGGCAGTCGCGTCTGGTGCTGCCGGTCAGCGCACCGTGACGACGACTTTGCCCTTGGCGGAACGGTTTTCCAAAGACGCGATGGCCTCGGCGGCCCGCTCCAACGGGTAGACGTCGGGTGCCGGTGGCACCACTGCGCCGGACGCCAGTAGCGGTTCCAACTCGGCCCACTGCTCGGCGAGATATCCCGGGTGGGTCATGGCCCAGGCTCCCCAGCCGACGCCAACGGCATCAACGTTGTTGAGCAGCAACCGGTTCACCTTGACCGTCGGGATGTCGCCGCCGGTGAAACCCACCACCAGCAGTCGGCCACCGGGCGCCAATGACCGCAAGGAATCGGTGAACCGGTCGCCGCCTACTGGGTCCAGGATCATGTCGACACCGCGGCCGCCGGTCAGCTCGGCCACCGCATCCTTGAAGCCGTCGGCCAGTACGACATCGGAAGCGCCTGCCGCGCGGGCGATTTCAGCCTTGTCTGCTGAACTGACCACCGCAATGGTGCGGGCTGCCCCGAAGGCCGGAGCCAGCCGCAGGGTCGATGTGCCGATGCCTCCGGCGGCGCCGTGCACCAGCACCGTCTCGCCGGGCATCAGCTTGCCGCGGGTCCGCAGCGCACAGTGCACCGTCAGGTCGTTGAACAACAAGCCCGCGCCGGCTTCGAACGACACCGCGTCGGGCAACTTGAAGACCCGATCTGCTGACAGCGCAACGACTTCGGCCATCGCGCCGGACAACATGGTCAGCGCGGCGACCCGGTCGCCGGCCACGACGTGCGCACCGGCCGGAGCGCTGCGCACCACGCCGGCGAGCTCCGCGCCCGGCACATACGGCAACTCGGGCTTGTGCTGATACAGACCGCGCGACTGTAGGGCGTCGGGGAAGGCGACCCCGGCGGCATGCACCTCGATCACCACGGCGTCCGTGGTGTCCGGTTCGGGAATCTCGTTCAGTTCGGCCGCCGAAGGGCCGTCCAACCGGGCGATCTGAATGGCGCGCATGCTGTCCTCATTTCCGTCGCAGGATGTCACCATCTAACATCCCGGCATGATCGATGTACGTGCCGCGGTACTGCTCCGGCCGGGATCGGATCCCGCGCTGACCGACGTTCAGATTCGCGAGCCGCAGGGCGACGAGGTGCTGGTTCGGATCGACGCGGTTGGCATCTGCCATACCGACATCACGATGGCCGCCCGCTGGTCCGAGAAACGACTGCCCATGGTGTTCGGCCACGAAGGTGCCGGCACTGTCGTCGCGGCGGGGCCGGATGCGCGCGTCGACATCGGCCGACAGGTGGTGCTGACCATGGCGAGTTGCTCGCGCTGCCCGAGCTGTGCCTCCGGCAAGCCCGCGTACTGCGACAATGCGACGCGGCTGAACATGACCGGCGACCGGGCCGACGAAGCGAGCGCGCTGCGGTTGGACGGTCAACCCGTTCGGGGCGGATTCTTCGGCCAGTCCAGCTTCGCCACCCACGCGCTGGCCAACACGTCCAACGTCGTCGTCCTGCCGGACGGAATCGAACCGACGTTGGCGGCCCCGTTGGGCTGCAGCGTGCAGACCGGAGCGGGAGCTGTTCTGAACACCCTGGCCGCCGGTCCCGACGACGTCCTGGTGGTGTGGGGTGCGGGCGCGGTCGGTCTGTCGTCGGTGATGGCTGCGCGCATTGCTGGCTGCCGGACGATCGTCGCCGTCGACCCGATTGCCGAACGCCGTTCGCTGGCAATCGAATTGGGTGCTACCGGGGCTGTCGACTCGGCTTCGGAGACTCTGGCTGCTGAGGTCATGGAACTCACCGGAGGTGGGGCGACGCTGGCCGTCGATACCACCGCGCGGGCCGATGTCATGGGTACCGCGCTGACCCTGCTGCGTAAGTGCGGCACCCTCGCGCTCGTCGGGCTGGGGGCGATGACCGCGGAATTGCCCGTCGGGCTCATCCTGGCAAACGGCCTTCGCGTGCAGGGCGTCATTGAAGGCGACAGCGAGCCGCACACCTTCATCCCACGGCTGGCCGGACACGTGATTCGCGGGGAGTTGCCCGTCGGCAAGCTCGTGCAGACGTACCAGTTCGCCCACTTCGCCGATGCCTGGTCAGACGCCACGGCCGGGCGCGCTATCAAGCCCGTGCTGGTTGTTTAGGTAGGCTTGCTGGTACGGGATGTCCCGCCGGCAACGTTGCCGAACCCGATCGGAGCAGCATGACCGTCTTCAATCAGCCCCAATTGGTCAAACCCGGACGTCCCGCCGCACTGCCAGCCGGCCGGTCCCTCGAGGTCACCGCGGTCGACGGCACCCGATTACACGCCGAGGTATTCGGCCCTGAGCACGGGCAACCCATCGTGTTAGCGCACGGAATCACCTGTGCCATCGGCGTGTGGGGCAACCAGATCGCGGACTTGGCCACCGACTACCGGGTCATCGCCTACGACCACCGTGGGCACGGGCAGAGCGGGGCCCCCAAAGGCCGCAACAAGTACAACCTCGACTTCCTGGCCGCCGACCTCGACGCGGTGCTGACCGCGGTACTAAAGCCGGGGGAGCGGGCAGTGCTGGCCGGCCACTCGATGGGCGGCATCGCCATCACGTCCTGGGCGCAGCGTTACCCGCAGCGCGTCACCGAATGCGTGGACGCGGTCGCTCTGATCAACACCACGACCGGCGACCTGCTGAAGCTGGTCCAGCTACTGCAGGTGCCCAATTCGCTGGCCACGTCTCGGGCGTACGCCGCAGGCCGACTGCTCAAGACATTCGGCGGCGTGTCGTTGGTTCCAGGGTCCCGTACGGCGGCGCGTCAGTTCGTGGCGATGATCGCGGTGGGTCATGACGCCGATCCCGCAGTGGTCGACTACGTCTTCGAACTGTTCGAGGGCACGTCGGCCGCCGGCCGCCGGGGCTGGGTGAGTGCGCTGGTGGACAACCTCAACGGCCACCACATCGGCCTCGACAATCTGACAGTGCCGGCGCTGGTTATCGGCAGTACCAAGGACCGGCTGCTGCCCATCGCGGCGTCCCGCCGGATCGCCAGGAACGTCCCGAACCTGTGGTCATTCGTTGAACTGGGCGGTGGGCACTGCGCCAACCTGGAACGTCCCGACGAGGTCAATCAACAGTTGCGGGCGCTGCTGGTCGGATCGGCCCACAGCTCGACCGCGTAGGAACCCGATGTCCTAAGGTGGAACCGGCGGTACCGGATCAGATCAAGGGAGATTCATGACGGGTAGCGACGAATTCTTCGATGTGCTGATCATTGGCGCGGGTATCTCCGGAATCGGCGCCGCGTACCGACTCCACCAACGCAATCCACAGCTGACCTACGCGGTCCTGGAGCGACGGAGCCGGATTGGTGGCACGTGGGATTTGTTCCGCTACCCCGGAATTCGTTCGGACAGCGACATTTTCACGCTGAGCTTCCCGTACCAGCCGTGGACTCGGCCGGAGAACATCGCCGACGGTGACCACATCCGCGAATATCTCACCACCGCGGCGCGGACGTACGGCATTGACCGGCATATCGACTTCAACACCCATGTGCAGTCCGCCGACTGGGATTCGGCGACCGATACCTGGACGGTGCAGACCGTGCAGGACGGCGTCGTCAAGTCCTACCGCGGCCGCTTCCTGTTCTGCGGCACCGGGTATTACAACTACGACCAGGGGTACACCCCGGACTTCCCGGGCATCGAGAGCTTCGCGGGCGAGGTCGTCCATCCCCAATTCTGGCCGGAGTCATTGGATTTCGCCGGCAAGAAGGTAGTGGTGATCGGCAGCGGGGCCACCGCCGTCAGCCTGGTGCCGGCGATGGCGAAAACCGCCGGCAAGGTGACCATGTTGCAGCGGTCGCCCACGTATCTGATGTCTCAGTGGCAGATCGATCCGATGGTCAACCTGATCCGGAAGCTGCTGCCACGCAAGATCGCTCATCGCGTCGTGTGGTTCCGCAATGTGCTCATCGGGGTGCTCAGCTACAACCTGCTCCGGAAATTCCCCAAGGGTGGTCGTCGGCTCATCCGCAGCCGGGCCGCGGCCGCGCTGCCGCCGGGTTACCCAGTGGACGTGCATTTCAACCCGAAATACGACCCATGGGACCAACGCCTATGTGCCGTGCTGGATCGAGATATCTTCGAAGCCATTGGTGACGGTCGCGCTGAGGTCGTCACCGACGTCATTGACCACGTCGATGCGACCGGCATCGTGCTGAAATCCGGCAGCCGCGTCGATGCCGACATCGTCGTCACCGCAACGGGATTGGAGTTGCAGGCGCTCGGTGGCATTGCCCTGAGCATCGACGGCGTCGAGTTCAAGCCTTCTGACCGGTTTGTCTACAAGGAGTTCCTGCTCGAGGATGTGCCGAACATGGCGTGGTGCCTGGGCTACACCAACGCGTCGTGGACCTTGCGCGCCGACATGACGGCCCGCGCCTTCGCAAAGCTGGTGGAGTACATGGACACTCACGGCTATACGCATGCGTACCCGCACCTGGGTGACGTGCCGATGGCCGAGAAGAAGACCTTCGATCTGGACGCCGGCTACATCAATCGCGCGCCGCACGCGCTGCCCAAGTCGGGAACGCACCGGCCGTGGCACGTGCGGCACAACTACGTGCTCGACGTCATCGACCACCGGCTGGACCGCATCGAAGAGTCCATGGTCTTCGGCCGGGCAGCACAGCGCGTCTAGGTTTCACTACTGCTCGGCAGGCTCGGTGAGTCTGCTCGGGGCTGCTTGTCGCCATGAATCGGTGAGAATGTCGGTTAGTTCCCGCACGTCTTCGAGGGCATCCAGCCGAACCCGTACCCACGCCGACGGCGCCTCGTGTGGCGGTACCCAGAATTTGTGCGGCTCCGCAGCGATCAACTCTTCGCGGTCAAATCTGGGGCAGCGCACCGCAAACGAGGTCTCATCGTCGGGCACGGTGACGAACATCTTGCGCGCCACGTCGAACGTTGGATGGCCCCAACGCTCCTTCTCCGTGGTCTCGGGGAGGGACAGCGCGATGCGGCGCACATCATCGGCGTCGAGCACGGTATCGAACCTTCCGGAGCCACCATCGAGTTCCCGACGGTCGTCAGCCAGCCACCCGCGCTAACTGCGTGGCGCCCAGTTTAACCGGCGTCGGATCCTCAATGGCCGCCCGCGGCGCCACCGGAATCAGAGCCGCCGGCCGAGCCGGTGCCGCTCGACGTGCCCGTGCGGCCACCGGTGAGCGCGCTGAGTCCGTTCTGGATTGCGGTGGCGAACGGCTTGAACGGATTGCCACCGCCGCCGCCGCTGGGGGACGCGGTCGTGCCCGGCGCGGCAAGGGGAGCCCCATTGACACCCGGGATCACGGGCTTCGGCTTGACCGCCTTGGCGTCGGGCGCGGTGGCGGAGGTGTCCGCCGCGGGATCGTCGGCGGTCGAAGTGCGTGCCGCAGCCTGCACGGGAGCCGACGGGGGCGTGGGCGTGGTTGCCGCCACACGAGCCGCCGGCGCGGGTGTTGCCGCCACGGGAACGGGGAGTCCGCCGTTGGGCTGGATCACGCCGGGCGTCGGTGGGGTGCTCCCGGCGAACGGGGTGTTGGCCGCGGTCATGTCGGGCGCCATCGCGAACGAGAAGCTGCCCGGGAAGATGCCTGTGCTGAACGAAGGCAGGAATTTGAAGTCGAACGTCATGGACCCGACCTGCGTCGTGGTGTGCAGGCCGGCGACCCGGTAGTCGGTGACTGGGCCGCCTCCGAAGTCCTGGTAGGTGACGAAGCCGGTCGTGCCGGAATTGGTGATGACGCCAGCGATCCCGGCGTTCCAGCGACCGATGTCGACGGCACTGAAGTTGTCCGGGCGGCCGTTCATCAAGACCTGGCCATCGGGTGCCTGGGTGAAGCCGATGGCCTTGAGCACGTTGAGGTCGAAGAAGACCGGGCCGACCTGGTTGGCTAGCTGCAGGACGCCGGCGTGGGTGCCGATGAACGGGCCGTACGCGGCGGCGTTCTCGACGAAACCCAGCACACCGGTGGTGCTGGCCAATCCGGGCACGCCGGTCAGCCACTGGTCCATGTCGGTGTAGTTCACTGTGGCGGAGTGGCTACCGGGCGGCGGCTGGTTCACGCTGAACGACCGCAGGGAGTCGAGATTGGCGGCGAGTGGACCGAGCTGATTGACGGTCTGTAGGGCAGCCAGCGCCACGGCGCCGGTGTTGTCGAGGAGGGCTGCGACGGCGACGGCTCCCGCCGACGGTATCCCGGGGACCGCGAAAGGCAAGAGTTGGCTGAAGCCGAAGGCGGTGGGAATGATCTCCGCGACGACAGGCTGGGCCGGGGTAGCTGCAGGTGACACGGTTCCGACGAACAGCAACGCCCCGGCTCCAACTACAGTGATACCGGAAGCGCCTACTCGGCAAACGGTTGAAAGCATGGAACCCCCTTTTCCTGCAGCAGTATTATGCACGCTCAGTGAAGTCGATGGATGCTGTTTGGGCAAGCGCAAAACGCGCAACAGCTAATCCTTTTTTAGGCTCTCGTCCCGCAGCCCGGAGATAGCTGCTCGCGGGATTACGAAAGCGCAGCGGCGAGCTGGTCCACGATCGCCTCGATTTCGGCCGGGTTGCTCAGCCGGTCCGGTGCCCAGGCCAGCGCGATTTTGGCCGGCGCCCAGGTGCTTTCGTCGATGGGAATCAGCTTGAACTCGGGCGGCGAGAAGATTCTGCCGAGCGTCGAGGCCGGCGCATAGCTGACGAGCGCAACGAGATACCGGTTGAACACGTGGCTCGCCATCTCCAGTTCGCCGCCCAGCTGACCGACAGTCCGCACGATGCGCGTCACGCCCCGTGCGTTGAGGCCGCGTGTCATCTGGGCCAGGACGACGGGGTTGGGCCTGGCGAAGTCGATGACGACGTCGCGGTCGCGTAAATCCTCGATGGCGATGAGGTCGTGGACGGCTAACGGGTCGTCGAACCGCACCGCGGCTGCGCCCGGGTAGCTGGCCACCACCTGGTGGCGGATGCGTTTGTCCGCAGCCGGCAGGTGGATCAGGCCGAGGTCGAGATGCCCGGAGACAAGTTTGGCGATGACCTCCGCAGCGGACCCGGGCACGGTGAACTCGGTCTGCGTGGGTAGCCCAGCTACCGCCTGCTCGAATCTGGCCAGGAAATCCGAAGGCGCATAGGCGGTTGCGCCGATGCGAATGGGATTGACTTCCTGCGTGATTCGGGTGGCCGCGGCCTTCAGCTCCTCGACCCTCCGCAGGATGTCGCGCGCGGGTTCCAGGAGCTGGACGCCCAGCGGCGTCAGGCGCACATCGTGATACGTCCGCTCGAAGAGCTCCCCGCCGAGTTCGCGTTCTAGCAGTTTGATCTGCTTACTCAGTGGCGGCGGGGTGATCATCAACCGGTCGGCCGCCCGCTTGAAGTGCAACTCTTCCGCGACAGCGACGAAGTACCGAAGTCGGGTGAAATCGATGTCCATCGGGAGGGTCGGCTAGGGCGCCGACGGCACCGATGCCGCAGGCACTTCGAGAACACCGCGCGCGATGAGGTCGTCAATGCGCTCGTTGTCGAGGCCGAGCAGCTCCGCGGCGATCTCGCGCGTCTGCTCCCCGAGGAGCGGGGCTTGGCCCAACGGGGGATCGGCGATGAGCTCAGCGTGGATTTGCACGTTTTCCATCATGAACGGTGCCGCGCCGTGCGGGTGCAGTTCCTCCCGGAACGCGCGTCGTTCGACGTAGTAATCCCAGGTAGGTACCTCGGCGGCGTGCAATACCGCCCCGGCCGGCACACCCGCGGCCTGTAACTGCGCCATCGCGTCGGCGCCGGTGCGCTCGGACGTCCAGGCGCGGACCGCCTCGTCGATCCGGCCGCGATGACGGTCCCGCCCGGCTCGGGAAGCCAGCTCGGCATCCGCGCTGAGATCAGGCCTGCCCGTCACCTCGCGCAGGGCTGCCCAGTCCGCATCATCCCGGACGGTGACCGCGAGCCAGGCGTCGTCACCCGAGGCCGGGAACAGCCCCCACGGCGCATCATGCATCGGCTGGTCGTCGGTACCGTGACCGCGGCGCGCCAGCACCTTGGCAGCGATGTCGGCGGCCAGATGACTGAGCATGACCTCGGACTGGGCGATGCTGACCGATCCGCCGGTACCGCTGCGTTCGCGACGCAGCAGTAGCGCTATGGCACTCAACGCACCGATGCGCGCGGCCACGTGATCGGGATAGACCGTGACGGTGTCGCAGAACGTGTTCGGGTCGTCCGGATACGTCCACAGCGCGGTGAAGCCCGCCGCGGCGCGAACCAGTGGCCCGTAGCCCAGTCGTTTGGCCCACGGTCCCGTCGGCCCGTACGCCGAACTGTCGACCACCACGATGCCGGGATTGATCTTCTCGAGGGTGGCGTGATCCATGCCGAGAGCTGCTGCCACACCGGGTTTGAAGTTGCTCAAGACGACGTCGGCGTCCTCGACCAGCCGGTGCGCCAGCGCCCGGCCTTCCTCGGACCGCAGGTCGATGCCGATCGAGCGCTTGTTCCGGTGCCCGGCGGCATAGGCCTGGGTCATGCGGGTGAGACTGATGCGTAGCCCGTCCGGGAAAGCCGAATTCTCGATCTTGACGACGTCGGCGCCGAGATCAGAGAACAGGCGGCCCGTGTCGCTGCCGACCACGATGACGCCGAGGTCCAGTACCCGCAGACCCTCCAGCGGCAGTCCGAGATCCTCACGGTCGCGCACGGTGAGGGTGGGGGCGTCGCGGAGTCGACGGCCACTTGGCGGGTTGGCAGTCAGGCAGCTGGCGCGGTGCCCGTCGACCTCGACGACGCCCAGCGGCACTGGTGCCGTCACACCGTCGAACAGCTCGGTCTCCCGAAAAAATCCGCGTGCGGCGACCTGTTCGGTGGACAGTGCTTCTGTCAGCGTGAGCACCGCTGCGGTCGGCACGCCGTGGCGCTGCCCGGCGAGCTCCAGTTCGGCGCGGGTCTTGTCGGTGCAGAACTGCTCGATGGCGCCGAACAAGGTGGCCGACGCGAAGCGCTCACGCAGGCTGTTGAACTTCGGGTCGGCGAACTCGTCGGGCCGCCCCATCCACTCGAACATGCCCTGCCACTGGCGTTTTGCCAGCACACAAATCCGGACGTGGCCGTCCTTGCACTTGATGATGGGATAGCGCTGCTGCTCGGCGATCCAGTTGCGTTGCTGCTCGCTGATGGGCACCCCCGCTGCGGCGCTTCCGGCAGTGCCGAACGGTGGGTCGAGGGTCTGCATCGCCCCCTCCAACACCGAGAAATCGATGAGATCGCCTGTGCCCGTGCGCAACCGGTCCAGAAATACAGACAGTGTGAAGAACGCGGCCTGCGCCGCGGCGACGTGATAGGGCAGCTCTGCACTGGGCGGCACCAGCGGTGCCTGCCCCGGGATGCCCGAGCGCGACAGCTCGCTGGTCAAGGCATGCAGCACCGGAGGGGTGGCCTGCCAGGTGCGGTAGCTGCTGTCGCGACCGAAGTCACTGATGGACAGGATCACCAACGACGGGTGATCGGCGTGGATCTGCTTGACCGCCAACGCCTCTTCAGCCGCCGACTCGGGGCGCGTGTTCTCGATGAGAATGTCCGCGCCAGACAGCAACTGATCCCACGACTGCGCTCCAGCGGATGTGGACAGATCGAGATCGACCGCCGTCACGCCATGTCGGTTGATAGCGGTACCGACCGGCACACCGTCGATGAGAGGTCCGACGGGGTCCTCGGTGGTCACACCGGGCAACGTCACCGCAGTGACGTGTGCACCGAGATCGGTCAGCAATCGGCCGACCGCGGTCATGGGTCCCGTTGTCAGATCGACAATCTCAACCCCGGAGAGCGGCGCGTCGTAGGTCATGGTCGTCAACTCCGGCGGGCCTGGCGGAACGGGATATCGCGGTCGGGCTCGGGTTCTCTGGGCAGCCCCAAGACTCGCTCTCCGATGATGTTGCGTTGCACCTGGTCGGTTCCACCGCCGATCGAGGTGAAGAAGGCGTTGAGCGACAAGAAGTTCACGTCGTCGGCTTCGGGGTTGTCGGGACCGGCGAACAGAGATTCCGCACCGATGATCTCGGTCTTCAATGCGGCCTCGGAGTGCAAGATCCGTGACATGGCCAACTTGCCCAGCGACATGATCGAGCTCGATGTGCCCTGGCTGGTCGCCGACTTGGCGCGAATATTGTTGAGCCGGTTGAGTTCCCGCAGTGCCAGCACATTGGCGAGCTTCTCGCGCACCGCGGCGTCGTCGAGGCGGCCATGTTCGCGTGCCAGTTCGACCAGGCTGTCGGCTTTTGACTTGTTACGCGACGCGCGTCCGCCGTCACCCATGATGGAGCGCTCGTAGGCGAGCGCGGTCTGCAGGACCCGCCAGCCATTGCCCTCTCCGCCAATGAGATTCGCGTTCGGCACAGTGGCGTCGGAGATGAACACCTCGTTGAAGTGCGCCTCACCGGTGATCTGGACCAGCGGACGTACCTCGATGCCGGGCTGACGCATCGGGATGACGAAGTAGCTGATGCCCTTGTGCTTGGGCACATCCCAGTCGGTACGCGCGATCAGCAGCCCGTACTCGGACGTCGCTGCCCCCGAGGTCCACACCTTCTGGCCGTTGACCACCCAGCGGTCGCCGTCACGTACGGCGGTGGTGCTTACCGCGGCCAAATCCGATCCCGCGCCCGGCTCACTGTAGAGCAGGCACGTGCGGGCCTGTCCGGTCAGAAAGTCGCGCAGCAGTTCGCTTTTCAGTTCATCGGAGCCGAAGGCGAACAATGTGTTGGCCGGGATGTTGTGCTTGTCCTGGCAGGCGCCGGGGGCTTTGACGGCGCGGAACTCCTGCTGGATGACGGCGGCGAGCTTGCTTGGATACCCGCGGCCGAACCACTCGGTCGGATAGGTCGGGACGGCGTACCCGGCGTCGAGAACCTTTTCCCGCCAGGCGATTTCCTCGGGTGAGCTGATCCAGGGGTCATCTGACGGCGGCAGTGCGGTCCAGTTCTGGGCGAGCCAGTCGCGTACCTCGGTGCGCAGGTCGTCGGCGTTCGGTGCAGTGAGACTCATTTTGTGCGCCCTCCTGCGCTTTTTGTTGCCAGGTAGCGCTCGCGGTGGTCACGCGAGCTGCCGAACAGTTGACGACCGGTACGAGCCCGGCGCAAGAACAAGTGGGCGGTGTGCTCCCAGGTGAAGCCGATTCCGCCATGCATCTGGATCGCCTGCATGGCCGTGGTGTGATAGGCCTCCGCACAAGCGAATCCAGCGAGGGCGACGGCACCGTCTGCGGCAGCCGGGTCGGCATCGAATTGCGCTGCCGCGTATTGCGCCGCCGACGTGGCCGATTCGACTTCCAGCAGCAGGTCGGCTGCCATGTGCTTGAGGGCCTGGAAACTGCCGATGGGACGACCGAATTGGATGCGGGTCTTGAGGTATTCGACGGTGAGATCGAAGAGGCGGCGGGTACCGCCGACCTGCTCGCCCGCGAGGGCAATCACGGTCAGCGACAATGCATGTTCGACGGTTCCCCAGCCGCCGGCGCCGACTCGACGCGCCGGTACCTGGTTGAACGTGAACGTCGACAGCCGCACCGTGGCGTCGAAAACCGTTGCCGCAGTGCGCTCGAAGCCCGGTGCGTCCGGCGCGACCTCGAAGATGCCGATGCCTTCACCGGTCCTTGCGACGACGATGATGACGTCGGCGATCTGCCCCGCGAGGACGTAATGCGCATCTCCGGTCAGCACGTATCCCGCATCGGTCTGACGTGCCGTGACCGCGACACCTTCCGGCGACCAGGTGCCGCGCGCGCCGGTGGCTGCGACGGTGGCGATCGATGTCCCATCGGCCAACCCGGGGAGCAGCCGCGCCTTGTCGTCGTCAGTGCCGGCAGCCTGAATGAGGGCGGTGGCGAAGACCGCGCTCGACAGGAACGGGGCGGGCAACAGCGCTGCGCCGGTCACCTCGGCGACCGCCTCCAACTCTTGGGCGCCCAGTCCGACACCGCCGTACTCGGGGTCGATGATCAGCCCGGCTACGCCTTGGGCGGCCAGCTTGTTCCAGAGGTCGCGATCGAATCCGTCGTCAGCGCGCATGATTCGTCGCACGTCGGTCTCGGTGCAATGCTCATGGAGCAGGTCTTTGACCGCGGCGGCGAGTTCAGCGCGGTCGGCCACGCTCATCGTCATGTGTGTTCACCCTTCTGCATGTCTGCGTCCATGCAACGTGGACGCAGCCGCCCTGTAAATCGCATTGTGCGACACCTGCATGTTTCCGTCTGCGACATCTGCTGTACTCGACGGCGATGGGATGTCCCGAACGCTCATGTGTGGGTTTCCGCGCTGGTCGTTTACAAGGCAGCCCGGTCCCGACAAAGTGGACTCATCCCGGAGATGGTCGGGCGTCAGAAGAGGAAAGATAGTGCCACTTGATCCCAGAACCCCGGTGCTCGTTGGCTATGGCCAGGTCAACCAGTACGACGAGAACCCTGCCGGCGAGCCGGTCGATCTGATGGAGGCGGCGGCGCGAGCTGCTGCCGATGCCAAGGTGCTCGAAGCGGTCGACGCCGTGCGGATCGTCAACCTGCTGTCGGTGCGGTACCGCGATCCGGGTCTGCTGCTGGCGGAGCGCATCGGCGCACCCAACGCTGCGACGCGGTACACCCCGGTCGGTGGCAATGTGCCGCAGTCCCTGGTGAACCAGGCCTGCCTGGATATTCAGCAGGGTCGCAATGAGGTGGTGCTGATCGCCGGTGGTGAAACGTGGCGTACCCGCACGCGTTTGAAGGCCCGCGGTGAGCGGTTGGCCGGCACGGAGCAGGACACGTCGGTGCCGATGGCGCCCAGTGATCCCGAGTTCACCATGGCGGGCCCCGTCGAACTCCGGATTGGGCTGGTGGCGCCGTCGCATGTGTATCCGATGTTCGAGCAGGCGCTGCGGATCGAAGCCGGGGAGGCGCCCGAGGAGCATCGGCGGCGGATCGGTGCGTTGTGGTCCCGGTTCAGCGAGGTGGCGCAAGGTAATTCGCATGCGTGGAGCCGGGAGGCGGTGCCGGCCGAGCAGATTTGGCAGCCCAGTGCGGATAACCGGATGATCAGCTGGCCGTACACCAAGTTGATGAATTCCAACAACATGGTGGATCAGGGTGCGGTGTTGATCCTGACGTCGGTGGGCAAGGCTGAGCAGCTCAATATTCCCCGGGAGCGTTGGGTTTTCCCGTATGCAGGCACCGATGCGCATGACACCTATCTGATCGGGGAGCGGGCCAGTTTCTCTGGATCGGCGGCTATTCGGATCGCCGGTCGGCGGGTGCTGGAGCTGACGGGGTTGGGTGTCGATGACATCCATGCAGTGGACGTGTACTCGTGTTTCCCGTCGGCGGTGCAGGTAGCGGCCCGCGAATTGGGTCTGCCGCTGGATGATCCGGCGCGTCCGCTGACGGTGACCGGTGGTCTGACGTTCGCCGGTGGACCGTGGAACAACTACGTGTCGCATTCGATTGCCACCATGGCCGAGCGGTTGACGGCCAATCCGGGGCAGGTCGGGTTGATCACGGCCAATGGCGGCTATCTGACCAAGCACAGCTTCGGGGTGTACAGCACGGAGCCGCCCGCGCATGAATTCCGTTGGGAGGATGTGCAATCGGTGGTGGATGCCGAGCCGACGGTGGTGGCGGAGGACGGGTGGTCTGGCGCCGGCACCGTCGAAACCTGGACGACGCCGGTGACGCGCGAGGGTGTGGCGGAGAAGGTCTTCGTCGCGGTCCGCACGCCCAGCGGTAGTCGGGCGCTCGCGGTGATCACTGATGCGTCGCAGGCCGAGGCCAGCACGAGAGAGGACATTGCTGGAGCCACCGTGACGGTAAAGCCGGATGGCACCGCAGGGCTGGAGTAAGAATTCCTCCCACTGAGTGGGAATAGATCGACGGTCTCCGTCGCTGAACCTCAGCACTAGTGCCGACCTTGCCCGTCGCCGAGGAGCGCGATCTCAAGAGCATTGTCGGAGTCGTGAAGGGATGTCGCGATGGCGACCAACTCTGCTTTTGTTCCATTCCACCCCGTCGCTGCCGTGTTCCACTGGTGGTCAGACACGACCGCGGCGATCGCGAACCGGATTCACATCGCGACGAAGGTGCGCCAGCCGGAAACCTTCCGCCACCGGGTCTTCGAGCAGTCCGCCACCGAGCGTGAAATGTGGCGGCTCTGAACCGATCCGCTGACGGTATGGCTCTGGTGAGCCATGCTGATTGCCTCCCAGCCGCTATCAGGAGGTAATCGTGTCCGTGGTTTCGAACGCCGTTGTCGGCGGCACCGCAGTCTTCTTTGCGGGCATGGGGTTGTTTGCCTTGGCGGCACCGGGGCAGATGCTGCGCCCTTTCGGAATCACGTTGGGCCAGGCCGAATCTCGGGCTGAGGTACGCGCGGTCTACGGAGGTTTCGGGTTGGCGATCGCCGCCATCCTGGGATATGCGATCACCGCGCCGGAGCAGCTTCGCGCCGGCATCCTCATCACCGTGAGCATCGCGTTGGTCGGCATGGCGTTCGGGCGGGTGGTGTCGGCGGTCATCGATGGGCGAACGCCGTTCTACCCCAATTGGTTTTACTGTTTGGTCGAGCTAGTCCTCGCAGCCGCCCTGTGGTGGGGCGCCTAGCGCGAGCAGATGCACATGTCCCCGACACGCCGTTGTGCCGGGGACATGTGCATCCGCTCGCGAGGATTCCCGTGAGGGTTACGGAGCGACAGTCAGCCAGTCCGGGAAGCCGGACGGGTCGTGCCGGCCGAGGGCGCCGTGCTCGAACAGGCCCCAACCTTCGGCCGGTGGCTTGTTGCCCTCATGGCACACCGCGCGCCCGACGTGGTCGATGACGCCGAAGCCGGAGCGGGCAATGATCGCGGGGTCGGTCATGTTGTAGGTGAGTCGCTCGGTGAACTTCTCGCCCTTCCATGTGCCGTGCAGCCAGTCGACGTCGCCGCCGTAACCGCCGCCCACGTGAATCGGCACCGGCAGTTTGGATTCGACGTCGAAGCGGATCGGTGAGCCGTCCAGCGCCGTCGCTTCGATGGTGGCTCCGGTCGGGATGCGCGTACCGGAGACATAGTGGATCTTCACCCGCGGCCAGCCCAGCTGCTCGACCCGTCCGTCTTTCCAGACCCGGGTGCAGTCGTTGAGGGAGCGGAAGCCGTCGGGAGCCTCCTGGATGATCATGACGAGCGAGAACTCTTCGAACGCGATCGGCACGTACAGCCACCACATGCCCTCGAACGGCGGATCGGCCGGCCGGCCCGCCGGCTCGGGCTCACCGACCGGCCGGATTCCCCAGGACCGATCACGCGATCCGATCCACGTGTCGGGGCTGACCTTGATCTCTTCGCCGTCGATGGCGAGATAGCCACTCCAGGCACCCAATTGGGCAAAACGCTGAGCGTTCAGCGAGAGCCTGTTGCCCTGCCGCATCAGATGCGGCTGCTCCTGCACGACGTCGAACAGGCCGTCCCAGGTCAGGTCGGCGGCGATGCCGTCGGTCTCGTCGAGCACGATGCGCACCTTGTGCAGTGGCTCAACGACTTCGATGCGGTAGCCCAGCACGTGCTGGTTCAACCGGTCCTGGTCGATGGCGTCGGACAGATGCACCGCGGTCTGGGTGTCGCCGCGGCGTACCAGGAAGTAGGCGTCTTTCACCCCGAGGTTGGGGTAGTAGCCCATGCCGGTGATAACGAAGATGTCGCCGGTACGGTCGTGGGCGTTGAAGTAGCAGCGGTCGTAGAAGTTCCGGTCGCTTGACCCGGGCCAGGCGATGGGTTGGGGGACCTGGTGGATCGGGTATTCGTCCATGGGGCCGAGCATTTAGGCGGTTCCTTCCAGCAGCTTCTCCAGCAATGACTTGTGGTAGAAGAGGGTCTCGAGGTCGTCGGGCTGTTCCATCTCGCCGAAGTGCACCCGGCGGGCGCCGGTACGCATGAACACACAGCACCACACCACGGCGGAGTAGATGTGGAACCAGTGCAGGTCGCCGACCTCGACGCCGGTCAGGTCCTTGTACGTCGCACGCACGTCCTCTTCGCGTAACACATCCGGCAGGCCGGGCAGGCCGGCGAGGCCGCACAGTTCCTGGAACACCTTGTGCGCGAAGATGATCCACGAGACGTCGAACTCGCGGGGGCCGACGGTGGCCATCTCCCAGTCCAGCACTGCGGAGGGGCGGAAGTCTTTGTACATCACGTTGCCGATGCGCGAATCACCCCACACCAGAACGGATTCCGATGCCGCGACGTCATCAGGGAAGTTCTCCTCCAGCCAGGCCAGGGCACGCTCTACCAGCGGTGAACGACCCAAGCCCGATGCCGCGTACTGGTACCAATCCTTGAGCCAGCCGAAGTGGCGGCGCAGTGCGGTATCGCCGGGTGGGTCGATTTCCTGGAGAAAGCCGAAGGTCTTGTCGGCATCGGGAATTGAGTGCAGCTTGGCGATGGCCGCGACGGTGCTGTCCTGGAGGGTGCGCTGCTGCTCCTGGGTGGCATCGGCGAACCAGTTGCCGCCGAAGGTGTACGGCATGACGTCCGGCGGAACTTGGCCGTCTACGCAATCCATCAGGAAGAAGGGGGAGCCGAGAACCTCGCCGGTGTTCTCCAGCCAGCGGACGCGGGGGATCGGCACATCGGTGAGTTCGCCGGCCAGGCGCATGACGTCGAATTGGTGGTCCAGCCGGTAGGAAGAGAAGACCGGAACGTCCTCGGTGGTCGGCGCGACCCGGGCCACCCACTTCTGTTCTACCGGCGTGCCGTCCTCAGTCCAACGTCCGGTGAGAATGATTGTCTCCGAGGACATTCCGTTGGAGTCCACGCCGCTTTCGACCGTGATGTCGGGCTTGACGCCGCCATCCATGACGGTGGACAGCCACTGTGACAGGATGTCCGGAACTGTAGTTACGTCACGGCTGGAGCGCTGGATATGGTCGACGTTCGTCTCCACGGTGACGGAGCTTGCCGCCGGTTCGTTCGGCACGGAGCCTTCCTTCCTCGGATAAATACGATACGATGCGTAGCGTTATGAAATCAGACCTTCAGTCGGTTGACAAGCCCTCCGGCGCCGGGAGGCCGCGCGATCCACGGATCGACACGGCGGTGCTGGCTGCCGCCGCCGAGTTGGTGGCTGAAGTCGGCTATGCCAGTTTGACCATGGCGGCCATCGCTGACCGCGCGGGAACCACGAAAACGGCGCTATACCGCCGTTGGTCGAGCAAGGTCGAGTTGGTGCACGAGGCCGTTTTCCCGACTTCGCCGTCCGCGCTGACTACCCCAGAGGGGGATATCGTCGGCGACATCCGAGGCATGATCGCGGCGGCTCGTGACGTCTTTTCCAGTCCCGCGGTGCGGGCATCGTTACCCGGCTTGATGGCCGACATGGGCGCCGACGCGGATCTCAATGAGCGAGTGGTCGCGCGCTTCAGGGGCCTGTTCGACGTCGTGAGAATCCGACTGGAACACGGCATTGAGCGTGGCGAGGTACACCGTGACGTTCAGCCGGATCGACTCATCGAGATCATCGGTGGCGCAACGATGTTGCGCATGCTGCTACATCCGGACGAGGAGCTGGGCGACAGCTGGGTCGACGAGACCGCGGCCATCGTCACGCACGGTGTCATTGGCATCGACTGACGGTCGGTGCGGCAGTTCGGTGGTTTAGCCGCCGTTAGTTGTGTGGCGTGCTACGAAAAGCCATGTTGCCAAAAATCTCTGTGGTGCCGACGTTGGCGTTGCTGGTGATGGCTCCGCAGGCATCCGCCGATCGCGCGGAACCGGTGCCGCCTTACGGGACGTATGACACCTATCTGGATCATTCACGCCAGACCTTCAACGGCCGACCGGACACGTCGGACCCGTCTGCTCAAGCGGCCGTGTTCCGGACCGTGTGCGATGCGGACGGATGCGTCGCGCATTGGCTGAGAGTGACTGAGCTGAAAGAGAATCCGAATGCGCCGGCCCTGTTTGACTACCAGTGGAATGGAGACCGTTGGGAATCCTCGGGGGAGTATCCGTTCCATTGCGGTCCCAATGGGGTTGCGGTGACGGCTTTCCGGTCTGATTTCTTGAAACCTAGTGGGGACGGCAGTTTCGCGGGAGAGCGGACGTTCACCGTCGCGGCGCCGGGCTGCCCGGGCGATGGCGCTGGCACCTACTGGCTGCCGTTCACCTTGACGCCGACGTGACGGGGCAGTGGGCCGGGGCTAACTTTCGGCGTGATGCTTGAGGTTCAGTAGCTGCCGCCGCGCCATCACGAGGTCGCCTAGCGACAGTAGGGGAGCGACGAATCGCAGCGACTGTGGCGCAGCGACTTTCAACACCAGGCGCGTGGTGCGGTCGTCGGTCGGGATGAGCCGATATGACATGTACGCGCCGATGATCTGTGCCGTCAACTGCACCTGGTGGTCGACCGAGAGAATTCGGCCCAGTGGCCGCCCGGCGCTGGCGCTGAACGGATCGCCGGGTTCGGGATCGGGGAGGTTGCACAGCTCGCGCGGTGATCGACGTCCGAAGTTGTCGATCCAGTCGTAGGAATACGGCGCGAGGCGGACCTGGATAAGCCACGGCCACACGCGTTCTGGTGTCGTATTCACCGTGACGCCGCGCCACGCTTCAAGTGCCGGGCCGGCGACGTAGCGGTCACAGCCGTACTCCGCGCGGGTTTCAGCGTCGGTGACGCCCCAACGATCTCCGATCATCGGACTCTCACCTCCTCAGGTGGCTCACCGCAGGAACTGACCAGCCTGGTTAGCCAGATCAAGCACAGGCTGCGGGACGGCACCGAGGGCCAGCGTAACGAAGGCCGTGAATCCGATCATCGCGGTACTGAGGTTGCCGGACAGCACGGTTGGCGCATCGTCGACCGGATCGGTGAAGAACATCAGCACGATCACCCGCACGTAGAAATATGCCGCGATGGCGCTGACGATCACACCGATCACCACCAGTGACGCCGCGCCACCTTCGGCGGCGGCCTTGAACACGGCGAACTTGCTGACGAATCCACTGGTCAACGGAATGCCGGCGAAGGCCAATAGAAACAGCGCGAACACCACACCGAAGAACGGGTGCCGCCGGCCCAGCCCGGCCCACCGCCGCAGGTCGGCTTCCTCGTCACCGTCGGCGCGGCGCACCACACTCACCACGGCGAACGCGCCGAGCGTGCTGAAACCGTAGGCGAACAAGTAGAACAACGACGCCGACAGGCCACTGGAGTTGAGGGCGATGACGCCGGTGAGGATGAAACCGGTATGTGCCACAGACGAATACGCCAGCATGCGTTTGACGTCGTTCTGCGCGATGGCGATCACCGTGCCCACCGCCATGGACAACACCGCGATGACCGACATCACCGGCCGCCAGTCGTTGGCCAACGTCGGTAGCGCCACATAGCAGACCCGCAGCAGCGCGCCGAACGCGGCGATCTTGGTGGCCGCCGCCATGAACGCCGTCACCGGTGTCGGCGCGCCCTGGTACACGTCAGGGACCCACGAATGGAACGGCACCGCACCGACTTTGAACAACAGGCCGACGCACAGCAGCGCGATCCCGATGAGGCCGAGGGCCGTCGGCCCGTGCGCGGCCGCAATCGCGGGCAGGCTCAGACTGCCCGCGTAGCCGTACAGCATCGCCGCACCGAACAGGAAGAATGCCGACGAGAATGCGCCCAGCAGAAAGTATTTGAGCGACGCTTCCTGCGACAGCAGCCGGTTTCTGCGGGCCAGGCCGCACATCAGATACAACGGCAGGGACAACACTTCGAGGGCGACGAACATGGTCAGCAGATCGTCGGAGGCGCCGAAAAGCATCATGCCGCTGAGGGCGAACATGGCCAGCGGGAACACTTCGGTCTGGGCCACACCGGCTTTGAGTGCGACCTGCTCGGCGGCGCTGCCGGGCACCGTTGCGGCCTGCGGAGTGAAGGCGGCAAGACCTGAGCGGCTCCCGTCCGAAACCCGTTGAGCCATCAGGAGGGTCGCCAACACGCTGACCCCGAGCAGGGTGCCCTGCAGGAACAGCGCCGGGCGGTCGATCGCTATGGCGCCGAGCACCGCTGGTCGGCCGATCACCGAACCCAGGTGCAGCGCTTGGGAAACCACGGCGATCAGCGCCGCCACCTGGCCGCCGATGCTCAGCGTGACCTGCGCCGGGTAGCGCGCCGAACGGGGCGCAAAGGCCTCCACGAGAACACCCGCCAGCGCGACGCCGAACACGATCAGCATCGGCGACAGCAGCCCGTACTCGACCGAGGGTGCGGGGATGGTCGTCACTTGGCGACCCCCTGGGCCGTGCTGTGCGAGGTGTGCACGACAGCGGGGTTGATGATGTCCAGGGCCGGCTTCGGATAGACGCCGAGCACCAGCAGCAGGGCGACCAGGGGCACCACCACGGCCAGTTCCCGCGGTACCAGGTCACGAAGCTTCTCGCTGCCGTCGGCCACGGGGCCCGTCATCATCCGTTGGTACATCCACAGGATGTAGAGCGCCGACAGCACGAGGGCCGTGGCAGCAAAAGCGGCGGCCGCCGGGTAATGCACGAAGGTGCCGACCAGCACCAGGAATTCACTGATGAAGGGTGCCAGGCCCGGCAGTGACAAGGTGGCAAGTCCGGCGACCAGGAACATTCCGGCCAGCACTGGGGCGACGGTCTGCACCCCACCGAAATCGGCGATGGCCCGAGAACCCCGGCGAGACACCAGGAACCCGGCGATCAGGAATAGCGCCGCCGTCGAGATGCCGTGGTTGACCATGTACAGAGCCGCGCCGGACTGAGCCTGCTCGGTCATTGCGAATATGCCCAGAATGATGAAGCCGAAGTGCGATATCGAGGTGTACGAGATCAATCGCATGACGTCGGTCTGCCCGATGGCGACGATGGCTCCGTAGACGATGCCGATGACCGCGAGCGTGATGATCAGCGGGCGGAACGTGGCCGCCGATGATGGGAACAGTTGTAGGCAGTACCGGAGCATGCCGAAGGTGCCCACCTTGTCGACGACGGCCATCATCAGGACAGCGGTAGCGGGCGTCGCGTGTACTGCCGCGTCGGGAAGCCACCGGTGCAGTGGCCACAGTGGCGCCTTCACCGCGAACGCGAACATGAAACCGCCGAACAGTGCATTGGCCAGCCCGGGGCTGATGTTCAGGGTGCCGTAGCGGACCGCGTCGGCGACGGCCCGGAAATCGAACGTGCCGTGGGTGAATGCCGGGCTATCGGACGTCGCCACGTACAGCCCGATGACGGCGGCCAGCATGATCAAGCCACCAAACAGGTTGTACAGCAGGAACTTCACTGCTGCTTTCGACGCCGCGGGACGGTCCGCGCCGAAACCGCCGATGAGGAAGTACATCGGGATCAGCATCGCTTCGAAGAACACGTAGAACAGCAGGATGTCCAGCGACACCAGCGAGATCAGCACCATCGACTCGACGGCAAGGATCAGCGCGAAATAGGCATGGGTCGACTTAGCTTGCGCGCCACCGTCATTCCAGCCCGCCACGATCAGCACCGGCACCAGCACCGCAGTCAGCGCGACCAGCACCAGCGCCACGCCGTCCACGCCGAGGATGTACCCCGTGCCGAACGATGGGATCCACGGATGGTTCTCGACGAACTGATAGCGCGCGCCTGACGGGTCGAACCGCATCGCCAGCACCAGCACTAGGACCAGCACCACCAGCGACACCGCGAGTGCGACCCACCGGGCGAAAGCCCGTGCCGCGGCGGGCAACAGGATCACCGCGGCGCCGCCCGCCATCGGCAGCGCCCACAACGTCGTCAGCCACCACATTCCGGTCACCACATCCTCACCATGAGAATGGCGCCCGCAAGCACCGCCGCCCCAGCCAACATGGACATCGCATAAGACCGGGCAAATCCGTTCTGCCACAGCCGAAGTTCGTGCGATGCCCCGCGTACCAACGACGCCAGCTCACGCGTGACGCCTTCGACCGCGACGTCGTCGAATTCGACCAGGTCGTGCGTAAGCCGTCGACCTGGGACCATCAGTGCGCGTTCGTTGAACGCGTCCCCGTAGAGGTCGTTCCGGGCCGCGACCGTCAGCCCCGACACGTTGACCGGTGCCGTCACCGGAACGGGTCGCAGTACATACATCCGGTACGCGACGGCGACGCCGACGCCGACCACCGCGAGCGTCACGGTCGTGATGAGCCAGGCGGGCACTGCGGGTTCGGTCTCCTGGTACCCGACGATCGGTTCCAGCCAATGCTGCAACTGTCCGCCGACGGCGAGCAGCGCACCGGCGCCGATGGACCCGGCGGCCAGAATCACCATGGGCCACCCCATCACCGACGGTGATTCATGGGGATGGCTGTCTGCGCGCCAACGCTTTTCGCCGAAGAACGTCAACAGCATGACGCGCGTCATGTAGAACGCTGTGATCCCGGCGCCCAACAGGGCCGCGCCGCCGAACAGCAGGCCTCTGCCGCCACCTGCGGCGAAGGCTGTCTCGATGATCGGGTCCTTGGAGAAGAACCCGGACAGTGGTGGGATGCCGATGATCGCGAGATAGCCCATCCCGAAGGTGGCGAACGTGACCGGCATGGCGGTGCGCAGTCCGCCGTAGCGGCGCATGTCGGTCTCGTCGTCCATGGCGTGCATCACCGAGCCGGCGCCGAGGAACAGTCCGGCCTTGAAGAAGCCGTGGGTCAGCAGGTGCAGGATCGCGAGCGCGTAGCCGGCCGGGCCAAGTCCCGCGGCCAGCATCATGTAGCCGATCTGGCTCATGGTCGACGCTGCGAGGGCTTTCTTGATGTCGTCCTTGGCGCAGCCGATCACCGCGCCGAACAACAGCGTGACGGCGCCGACGATGGCCACGGCCAATCGGGCGTCGGCGGACTGGTTGAAGATCGGGGCCGAACGGACCACCAGATAGACGCCGGCGGTGACCATGGTGGCCGCGTGGATCAGCGCTGACACCGGCGTCGGGCCTTCCATGGCGTCCCCGAGCCACGACTGCAGCGGCACCTGCGCAGACTTGCCGCAGGCCGCCAAGAGGAGCAGCAGGCCGATGGTTGTGGTGGCCGCTGCGGCGAGGTGCGGCGCGTGGGCGAAAACACCGGTGAACGAGAGGGTTCCGGTGTACGAGAACATGGCGGCCAGGGCCAGCGCCAGCCCGATGTCACCGACGCGGTTGACGACGAACGCCTTCTTGGCCGCCGTCGCCGCCGACGGCTTGTGCTGCCAGAACCCGATCAACAGGTACGACGCCAGGCCGACGCCTTCCCACCCGACGTAGAGGCCGAGGTAGTTGTCGGCCAGGACCAGCAGCAGCATGGCCGCGACGAACAGGTTGAGGTAGGCGAAGAACCGACGCCGGGCTGGGTCGTGCGCCATGTAGCCGATGGAATAGATGTGGATCAGCGCGCCGACACCGGTGATCAGCAGCACGAAGCAGACGGACAACTGGTCCAGCCGCAAGCCGAAGTCGACCTGCAGTTGCGCGGCCGGGACCCAGGAGAACAACGTTTCATGCACCATGCGGAAGTCGTTGTCGCGCCCGGACATTGCCACGAACTGGGTCGCGCCGACGAGGAAGGCGGCGACGACCGTGGCACAGCCGAGCAGATGCCCCCACGCGTCGGTGGCCTTGCCTCCGAGCAGCAGTATCGCCGCGCCTGCCAGTGGCAGCGCGATCAGCAGCCACACCGATGTCGTCATGGTCACTGCTTCAACAGGTTCGCGGCGTCCACGGACGCCGATCGACGAGTTCGGAAGATGGTCATGATGATCGCCAGGCCCACCACCACCTCACTTGCCGCTACCACCATGGTGAAGAACGCCACCACCTGTCCGTCGAGCTGGCCGTGTATCCGGGAGAACGTGACGAACGCCAGGTTGGCGGCGTTGAGCATCAGTTCGACGCACATGAACATGACAATGGCGTTGCGGCGCACCAGGACACCGGCGGCGCCGATGGTGAACAGCAACGCCGAAAGATAGAGGTAATTGGTGGGATTCATGAGGCATTCCCATCGTCGGGGGACACGCTGCGCCGGGGCAGGATCGCGCTGACGGACATGTCGGAGTCAGAGCCGTCGGGTAGCTTCGCCTGGATGTCGACGGCGTTGTGCCGCGCGTACACCCCGGGATTGGGTCTCGGTGTGGGATGCCCGCCGGTGGCGAAGCGTTCGATGGCCAGCTCGCGCTGGGTCTTTCGCCGCTCGAAGCGTTCGCGGTGCGTCAGCACCAGAGCCCCGAGCGCGGCGGTGATGAGCAGGGCACTGGTGACTTCGAATGCCCACAGGTAGCGGGTGAAGATCAGCACCGCGAGCCCTTGGACGTTGCCGGCCCGGTTGGCGTAGTCCAGTCCGACAAAGTGCGTTCCGAGGTTCCCGATTCCAGCAATCACCGCGAGGCCGAAGCCGACACCGGCGACTATCGCGGCAACACGTTGTCCCCTAATGGTTTCCACCAGGGAGTCAGCGGAGTCGACACCGATCAGCATGAGGACGAACAGGAACAGCATCATCACAGCGCCGGTGTAGACCACGACCTGCACGACGCCCAGGAACACCGCGTCCTGGGCGATGTAGAGCACCGCGAGGCTGATCATGGTGGAGGCCAAGAACATTGCCGAGTAGACCGCTTTGGGGGCCGCCACCATGGCGATGGCACCGAGCACCGACACCGTGCCGAGCACCCAGAATGTCACTGCCTCTCCGGTCACTTCGTGGCCTCGTGCCCTGGCAGCCCTGCCGCGGTGATGTTGCCGCGGTAATAGTCCTCGTCGGTGCTGCCTTCCGCCATCGCGTGGGGCGGCGCGGTCATGCCGGGCTGCAGCGGTGCCAGCAGCTTGTCTTTGCCGTAGATCAGGTCGGACCGGTTGTCGTCGGCCATTTCATAGTCGTTGGTCATGGTCAGCGCGCGCGTCGGACAGGCCTCGATGCAGAGCCCACAACCGATGCAGCGCAGATAGTTGATCTGATAGACCCGGCCGTACCGCTCACCGGGCGAAAACCGTTCTCCCTCGGTGTTGTCCGCGCCTTCGACGAAGATCGCATCCGCCGGGCAGGCCCACGCGCACAGCTCGCAGCCGATGCACTTCTCGAGGCCGTCGTCGTACCGGTTCAGTTGGTGCCGACCGTGATAGCGCGGCGCGACGGGGCCGGGCTCTTCCGGATACTGCTCGGTGACCGGCTTTTTGAACATGTTCCCGAAGGTGACGCCAAAGCCGGCGATAGCGTCGATGAACTTAGGCCTACTGGGCATGGTGTACCTCCTTGGCCGGGATCGGCGGCACCGGGAACGCACCCGGTTGTGGTCTGTCGGCCGGGGTGGTGGTGCGAGTTGATTTGCGCCGCACGATGTTCCGCAGTGCACTGACGAGGGCGACGACGGCGACCAGGGCGGCCACCGCCAGCACGACGGCCCAGCTGTCGTGCCCCTGCTGTCGCAGCGTGCGCACGATGCTGACGATCATGATCCAGGCCAACGAGATTGGGATGAGCGCCTTCCAGCCCAATGCCATGAATTGGTCGTACCGCAACCGGGGGAGCGTCGCGCGGAGCCACATGAACAGGAACAGGAAGGCCCATACCTTGCCGATGAACCACAGCAGCGGCCACCATCCGGCGTTGGCTCCGGGAATGAGGCTCAGCGGCCATGGGGCCTGCCAACCACCGAGGAACAAGGTGGTGGCCAGTGCCGACACCGTCGTCATGTTGACGTACTCGGCGAGCATGAACATCGCGAACTTCAGCGACGAGTACTCGGTGTGGAAACCGCCGACCAGTTCACCCTCGGCTTCGGGCAGATCGAAAGGCGCCCGGTTGGTTTCGCCGACCATCGACGTCACGTAGATCAGGAACGACGGCAGCAGTAGGAAGACATACCAGCGACCCTGTTGGGCAGCAACGATCTGCGACGTCGACATGGTGCCCGCGTACAGGAACACCGTCGCGAACGACAGCGCCATCGCGATCTCGTACGAGATGACCTGCGCACTGGACCGCAGCCCGCCGAGGAGGGGATAAGTGGAGCCGGAGGCCCAGCCCGCCAACACAATTCCGTACACCCCGATGGAGGTCACCGCGAGGACGTACAACACTGCGACCGGCAGATCGGTCAATTGCAGTGGGGTCTGGTGCCCGAACACGCTGACCAGCGGACCCATTGGGATGACGGCGAACGCCATGATCGCCGGGATCACCGCGATGATGGGCGCCAGCAGATATATCGGCTTGTCCACCCCGGCCGGGACCAGCCCTTCCTTGAGGGCGAGCTTGACGCCGTCGGCCAGGCTTTGCAGTAATCCGAACGGGCCCACCCGGTTCGGTCCGATTCGCATCTGCATCCAGCTCAGCACCCTGCGTTCGAGCAAGATGGCGACCAGCACCGTCAGAAGCAGGAACACAAAGATGCCAAGGGCTTTGGCGATAACCAGCCACCACGGGTCGTGGCCGAACGACGACAGGTCGGGATAGTTCATGACGCCGTGCCGATCGAGACGACCGCGCCCGGCGCCACACCGAGCGTCGGGTGCACCGTCGAGTCCGGAGAATTCAGCGGCAGCCACACGACACCGCCCGGCATGTCGGTGATCTCCAGCGGCAGGGTGATGCTGCCCCGCTCGGTGCTCACTGTGAGGGTGTCATCGGCGTTGATGTTGTCGGCCGTTTCGGGCGACAACCGGGCGACGGCCGGGCGTGCGGTGGCGGCCAGATGCGGTTCGCCGTCCTGCATGCGGCCGGCGTCGAGCAACATGCGCCACCCGGCCAGGATCGCCTGCCCCGGTCCCGGTGTCGGATTCGGGGCCGCGGCGACATCCGGGCCGGCAGGTCGGGGCCCGGTCCAGCAGCCCAGCCGGTGCATCTCGTCGCGCACCGTGCCGACGTCACGAAGCCCGAGATCGATGCAGTGCTCGTCGGCCAGTGCGGCCAGTACACCCATGTCTGCCCGCGTGGCGGGCGGCAGCGCTGCACCGAAAGTCCGCGCGCGCCCTTCCCAATTGACGAAGCTGCCCGCTTTCTCGACCACTGGCGCAACCGGGAACACGACGTGCGCAAGGTCGGTGACGGCGCTGCGGCGTACCTCCATGCTGACGACGAACTTGGCGGCACGCAGTGACGTATGGGCTAGTTCAGGGTCGGGCAGGTCGGCAAGCTCGACGCCGGCGACCAGCACGGCGTCGAGGTCGCCGGCCGCGGCCGCGGCCGCGGCGAGAATCGCGGTGGTGTCACGGCCTGGCGCGTCAGGAAGTTCGTCCACGTGCCAGGCGACCGCCACTTCGGTCCGGGACGGCAGATCGGTCAGTAAGCGACCGCCCGGCAACAGATTCGGGGCAGCGCCGGCTTCCAGCGCGCCGCGCTCACCGGCCCGCCGCGGCACCCAACCGACCCGGGCGCCGGTGCGTTCGGCCAGCCGCGCTACGGCGGAGAACCCGCCGGGGACGCCGGCCAGCCGCTCGCCGGTCAGGATGACCGAGCCGGGCGGCAGCACTTCGATGGCGTCGAGGGCGCGGGGTTCGCGGCCCGGTGCGGCCGTGATAAGCGTGCCGCCCATCTTCTCCAGACCCCGCGTCGTGAAGGGGCCCACCGCAACGACTTTCAGGCCACGCTTGCGGGACACCTTACGCAGGCGCAGGTAGACGATCGGCGACTCGTCCTCTGGTTCGAACGCCACCAGCAGCACGACGGGGGCCTTCTCCAGGTCGGCGTAGGTCACCTGCATGGGCTGACCCGCCACCGTGGCCGCGAGGAACTGGGCCTCTTCGTCGCTGTGTACCCGATTGCGGAAGTCGATGTCGTTGGTGCCCAGCACAATCCGCGCGTACTTGGCGTACGCGTAGGCGTCTTCGGCCGTCAGCCGTCCACCGACGAGGACGCCGGTACGGGCGCCGGCCGCGTCCAGGCCACGGACTGCGACGGCAACCGCCTCCGACCACGACGCGGGTCGTTGGGTGCCGTCGTCTTCCCGGATCAGCGGCGTGGTGATCCGATCACCTTGCGTGGCATAGGTAAACGCCCAGCGGCCCTTGTCGCAGTTCCACTCCTCGTTGACCTCTGGGTCGTCACCGGCCAACCGGCGCAGCACCGTTCCGCGCCGGTGGTCGGTGCGCTGGGCGCAGCCGGAGGCGCAGTGTTCGCACACGCTGGGGGAGGACACCAGATCGAACGGCCGGGCTCGGAACCGGTACGCGGTACCGGTCAGGGCGCCGACGGGGCAGATCTGCACGGTGTTGCCGGAGAAGTAGGAGTCGAAGGGAGCGGCTTCCCCTCCCGCGCCGATCCCCACCTGCTGCAGCGCGCCACGTTCGAGCAGTTCGATGAACGGGTCCCCGGCAATTTGATTCGAGAACCGGGTGCAGCGTGCACACAGCACACAACGCTCGCGGTCGAGCAGCACCTGCGCCGACAGGTTGATGGGTTTCGGGAAGGTGCGCTTGACGTCGTCGAATCGAGAGTCGGTGCGGCCGTTGGACATGGCCTGGTTCTGCAGAGGACATTCGCCGCCCTTGTCGCACACTGGGCAGTCGAGTGGATGGTTGATCAGCAGCAGTTCCATCACACCGTGCTGGGCCTTGTTGGCCGCTGCGGACGTGAGCTGGGTGCGCACCACCATGTCGGGGCTGACGGTCGTCGTGCACGACGCCAAGGGCTTGCGCTGGCCTTCCACCTCGACCAGGCACTGCCGGCAGGCGCCGACCGGGTCGAGCAGTGGGTGATCGCAGAAGCGGGGAATCTGAACGCCCATGAGCTCGGCTGCACGAATCACCAACGTGCCCTTGGGCACACTGATCTCCTGGTCGTCGATGGTGAGTGTGACCATCTCGACCGCGGTGGTGTCATTGGCCGGCTCAGTGACCGTCATGCGCCGGCTCCTTCCGTGGCGAAGACCGTGGCGGCGTGCGGATCGAAGGGGCAGCCGCCGCGCAGGTGCGCGACGTACTCGTCGCGGAAGTGCTTGAGCGAGGACATGATCGGGCTGGCCGCACCATCGCCCAGGGCACAGAACGACTTGCCGAGGATGGCGTCGGAGATGTCGAGCAGCTTGTCCAGATCGGAGGCGTCGGCCTGCCCCTCTTCCAGCCGGGCGTAAATCTGAGCCAGCCAGTAGGTGCCCTCGCGACACGGCGTGCATTTACCGCACGACTCGTGTGCGTAGAACTGCGTCCACCGCCGCACCGCCCGCACCACGCAGGTGGTCTCGTCGAAAATCTGCAGCGCCTTGGTTCCGAGCATCGAGCCGACCCCGGCCATGCCTTCATAATCCAGCGGCACATCTAGGTGCTCGGGCGTCAGCATCGGGGTGGACGAGCCACCCGGTGTCCAGAATTTCAACTGATGGCCGGCGCGCACCCCGCCCGCGTATTCGAGGAGCTCGCGCAGCGAAATTCCCAGCGATGCTTCGTACTGGCCCGGTCGTGTCACGTGGCCCGACAACGAATACAGCGTGAAACCGGGTGATTTCTCCGACCCCATCGACCGGAACCAGTCGACACCGTGGCGGAGCACGGCGGGGACGCTGGCAATCGACTCGACGTTGTTGACGACGGTCGGGCACGCATACAGCCCGGCGACTGCCGGAAACGGTGGGCGCAAACGGGGTTGACCGCGCCGGCCTTCCAGCGAGTCCAGCAGCGCGGTCTCCTCGCCGCAGATGTAGGCGCCGGCCCCGGCGTGGACCACCAAGTCCAGATCGAAGCCAGTGCCGGCAATATTGGTGCCGAGGTAGCCGTTCGCGTAGGCCTCGGCCACCGCGGCCTGCAGCCGGCGCAGGACCGGCACCACCTCGCCGCGGACATAGATGAACGCGTGCCGGGCCCCGATGGCGTACGACGCGATGATCGCACCTTCCACCAGGGTGTGCGGTGTCGCCAGCATCAGCGGGATGTCTTTACATGTACCCGGTTCGGACTCGTCGGCGTTTACCACCAGATAGTGCGGCCGGCCGTCGTCGGGCGAGATGAATGACCACTTGGTTCCGGTGGGGAAGCCCGCGCCACCGCGGCCCCGCAACCCCGAGTCCTTCACCAGCGCAATGACTTCGGCGGGTTGCATCCGCAACACCGCGCGCAGCGCCTGGTAGCCGCCCTGGCGAACGTAACTCTGCAAGGTCCAGGACTGCGGTTGGTTCCACTCGCGGCTCAGCACCGGGGTCAAGGTCACTGCGGCGCCTCCATCCCGTGCTCGGCGGCGACCTGCAACCCAGCCAACGTCGCGGCGCCCGGCGCGGAGTCGTTGCAGCCGGGGCGCTCATCGGGGAAACCGGCCAGGATGCGCGCCGTCTGACGGAAGGTGCACAGAGTGGCACCGCGGGTCGGCGTCACCGGGGTACCCGCCTGTAGCGAGTCGACGAGATCGCGTGCGGAACTGGGGGTTTGGTTGTCGAAGAACTCCCAGTTGACCATCACCACCGGGGCGTAGTCGCAGGCCGCGTTGCATTCGATGTGCTCCAGCGTGACCTTGCCATCAGCGGTGGACTCTCCGGGGCCCAGGCCCAGATGGTCCTCGAGGGCCTCCAGGATGGCGTCGCCACCCATGATGGCGCACAGCGTATTGGTGCACACGCCGACCAGATACTCGCCGGTGGGAGTCCGGCGGTACATCGAGTAGAAGGTCGCGACGGCCGTGACCTCGGCGGTGCTGAGGTCCAATTGTGCTGCGCAGAACGAAATTCCGGCCGGCGTCAGGTAACCGTCTTCCGACTGCACGAGGTGCAGCAGCGGCAGCAGCGCGGACCGGGCGCTGGGGTAGCGGGCGATGATCACCGCCGCGTCGGCCGCCAGCCGCGCCGTCACGTCAGCCGAATACAACTGCGGCCCTTGACCGATGGGCGGACCGGGCTCATCCGGACGCGGCCCGAGACGGAGTTCAATCGCGGTCATCTGTCCACACCTCCCATGACCGGATCGATCGACGCCACCGCGGCGATGGCGTCGGCGACCATGGCCCCCTCGCACATCACCGACACCGCTTGCAGATTCGTGAACGACGGATCGCGGTAGTGCACCCGGTACGGGCGGGTGCCGCCGTCGGAGACCATGTGCACGCCCAATTCGCCGCGTGGCGATTCGACGGCGACGTACACCTGCCCGGTCGGTACCCGGATGCCTTCGGTGACCAGCTTGAAGTGGTGGATCAGCGCCTCCATCGACCCGCCCATGATCTTGGCGATGTGTTCGGGCGAGTTGCCCAGGCCATCCGGGCCGACCTTCAAGTCGGCCGGCCAGGCTAGCTTCTTGTCGGTGATCATCACCGGTTGATCCGACAGCCGACCGAGTCTTTCCACACACTGCTCGACGATCTTGAGGGACTCCCGCATCTCCCGGACGCGAATTATGTAGCGGCCGTATGCATCACACTGGTCGTCAGTGATGACGTCAAAGTCATAGGTCTCGTAGCCGCAGTACGGCTGCGACTTCCGCAGATCGTGTGGCAGACCCGTCGAACGCAGCACCGGCCCGGTGATGCCCAACGCCACGCAACCCGTCAGATCCAGATAGCCGACGCCCTTGGTGCGCGCCTTCCAGATGTAGTTCTCGTTGAGCAGATTCTCCATGTCGCGCAACCGTTTCGGCAACAGCTTCAGGAGTTCGCGCAGTTGGGGCAGCGCGTCGTCGGGCAGATCAGCGGCCAGACCGCCGGGCCGGATGTAGGCGTGGTTCATCCGCAGTCCAGTGATGGCCTCGAAGATGGACAGCACCAGTTCGCGTTCCCGGAACCCGAAGAACATCGCGGACATGGACCCGAGTTCCATGCCACCGGTGGCCAGCGCCACCAGGTGCGACGAAATGCGGTTGAGCTCCATCAACATGACGCGAATGACGTTGGCGCGCTCAGGAATGGCGTCGGTGACGTCGAGCAGTTTCTCGACCCCGAGGCAATATGCCGTCTCGTTGAAGAAGGGGGAGAGGTAGTCCATGCGCGTGACGAACGTGACGCCCTGCGTCCAGTTCCGGTATTCGAGGTTCTTCTCGATTCCGGTGTGCAGGTAGCCGATTCCGCAGCGAGCCTCGGTGATGGTCTCGCCGTCGATTTCCAGGATCAACCGCAGTACGCCGTGCGTGGACGGATGCTGTGGCCCCATGTTGACCACGATGCGCTCGCCGGCCACAGCGCTTTCGCGGGCTGCGGCGACGACGTCAGCCCAGTCTTGACCGCCGACGGTGACGACACGTTCGTGGCCATCGGGTTCGTTTTCGAGTGTCATCAGTTGTAGGCCCGCCGCTCATCCGGGGGCGGGATTTTCGCGCCGTGATATTCGACGGGAATGCCGCCGAGTGGGTAGTCCTTGCGCTGCGGATGCCCCACCCAGTCGTCAGGCATCTCGATACGGGTCAACGCGGGATGGCCGTCGAAGATGATGCCGAAGAAGTCGTAGGTCTCACGCTCGTGCCAGTCTGTCGTCGGATACACCGAATACAGGGATGGCACATGCGGATCGGCGTCCGGCGCGCACACTTCAAGGCGAATCCGGCGGTTGTGGGTGATGGACATCAGCGGGTAGACCGCATGCAGTTCACGGTCGGCGTCGTCGGGGTAGTGCACTCCCGAAACGCCAAGGCACAATTCGAATCTCAGCTCGTCGCGCAGTGTCTGGGCCACGGCCACCAGGTGGTCTCGACGGACTTCAAGGGTCAATTCGTCGCGAAACACCACAATGCGTTCGATGGCTGCGCCGAACTGGTCGGCGCCAAGCGCCGCAGCCAACGTGTCGACCACGTCGTCGAAGTAGCCGCCGTACGGGCGTGGTGAACTACTGGGCAGCACCACCTCCTGGACCAACCGGCCATAGCCCGACGTGTCGCCGCTGCCGCGCACGCCGAACATGCCGTGCCGCGACCCGATGACCTCGGGGCGTCCGGTGCCGGCGTCGTCAGGAGTGTCCGTCATGACCGCAACAGTCCCTTCAGCTCAATGGTGGGACGTGCCTGTAGCGCCGCTTCTTCGGCCGCAGCGATGGCCTCGGCCCGATTGACGCCCAGCGGCATCTCCTGAATCTTGGCGTGCAGCTTGAGGATTGCGTTGAGCAGCATCTCGGGCCGGGGCGGACAGCCCGGTAGGTAGATGTCGACGGGCACGATGTGGTCGACACCTTGCACCACCGCGTAGTTGTTGAACATGCCGCCGGACGAGGCGCACACGCCCATGGCCAACACCCATTTGGGCTCGGCCATCTGGTCGTACACCTGGCGCAACACGGGGGCCATCTTCTGGCTGACGCGGCCCGCGACGATCATCAGATCGGCCTGGCGCGGTGTCGCGGAGAACCGCTCCATGCCGAACCGGGCGATGTCGAAACGTGGCCCCGCGGTCGCCATCATCTCGATGGCGCAGCAGGCCAGGCCGAACGTCGCCGGCCACAACGAACCCTTGCGCACATACCCCGCAACCTTCTCGACCGTGGACAGCAGGATGCCGCCAGGTAAGCGTTCTTCGAGTCCCATCGTGATCTTGTCCTGTCCTAAGTCCGTCAGTCCCAGCTCAACCCGCCGCGCCGCCAGATGTAGGCGTAGGCGACGAACACCGTGAGCATGAACAAAAGCATCTCCACCAGGGCGAATACCCCGAGCGAGTCGAAGGAAACGGCCCATGGGTACAAGAAGACGATCTCGATGTCGAAGACGATGAACAGCATGGCGGTCAGGTAGTACTTGACCGGGAATCGCTGGCCTGTCGTCTCATGCCCGACTGAGCCCGGCGCCATCGGCTCGATACCGCATTCGTAGGCCTCGAGCTTGGCCCGGTTATAGCGGCGAGGGCCGATGACCAGGGCAATTCCGACCGAACCCACTGCGAACGCAGCGGCGATCGCGCCGAGTACCAGGATGGGGATGTAGACGTTCATGCGCTGGCCATGCCCTGTGCGGCTCCCTCGTCGAGCTGTCGATGTGAGCTGGCACACAGCTTAGCCCGGTTAACGGAATGGCCGCCGCATTTTGGCTAGGATCATGATCAGTTCCTGACGTTTTCGCGTCGGCGATGTGTGACGCGAAGAATGAACGGCCACAGGCCATTTCGTGCTGGCTTGCGAGGCGGTGGTCACCGCTGGGGTGACAGCACCGCCACCACTGCCTCACCCAACCGGATCGGGTCGATCGGGTGTGGCACCGCCGCTTCCGCGCGAGACCAGGACGCCAGCCAGGCGTCATCCGGACGGCCGGTGAGCACCACGATGGGCGGGCAGTTCGCCACCTCGTCCTTGAGCTGCTTGGCCAGTCCCATCCCGCCTGCAGGGGTGGCTTCGCCGTCGAGAATAGCCAAGTCGATCCCGCCGGCGTCGACGGAGCTGACCACCACAGGGGCCGTCGCAACGTCGAGATACGTCAGGTCCGGCAGATCTGGATGAATCCGCCGGCCCAGCGCCGTGCGCACCTGATCACGGGTATTCGGATTGTCGCTGTACACCAGGATCTTCAGGGCAGGATCGGCCACCTGCCAAGGCTACGACCGATTGGCGCCCGGAGCACTGATTTTCGCTACCCAAGACGGCGTTGCTGATCGCCGCCGCTGATCTGGCGTCGGCCCTGGACCATATGGTGGATCAGCTACTCGTTTTGATATCCCGGGTGCGACACGTCCAGTCTGTGCTGCACCAAGGCGCGCAATATCGGGGACAACTCACCGGAGGCGTCGTCTAATTCACCGGACCGGATGGCCGCGGCCAGGTCCTGTTCGTCGGCGAATCCCAACAGCTCGGGTGCCGAACTGCCCTGCTGCAGTTCGCGTTCGACGATCCGCAAGGCGTTCGCGGCGACCCGGGCGTGGAAGTTCACGGAACCATGGGTTGCCGAGCGCACGTCGGTCTCCAGAAACTCAGCCACCGCGGCAATCAGTTCAGCAGCGGTGGGGCGGTAGTGGCTCATCGGACCTCCAAGAGATTGAGCAGGTCCCATTCGGTTTCGCAGACACGGCGGCCGATCGCGGCCAACTCCACCGACCGGGTCTGTCCGGACAGATGCCGCTCTGCCTGATACCGGCAGATGACGCCCCAGCGGAGCGTCGCCAGGACCAGCCACCAGTGGAAATGGTTGCGGTTCAGGGTGATTGCCGCCGCCCGTTCGTAGGCCGTCAGGAAATCGTCAATGCTGCCCAGCCCACCGGCGCTGAGGTCGCGGGGCGCACCGAACCGCCAGGCCCGGATGCAGAACCAGGCCAGGTCCTCGATGCGGGACCCCGCGTGGGTGAGTTCCCAATCGAGTACTGCGGCAAGCCGCGGCGTCTCGGTGTCGACGATCAGATTGCCCATCCGAAAGTCGCCGTGCACCAGGACGGGATTCTCCGTGCGGGGCGGCCGGTGGCTCTCCAACCACCGGAACGCCCACTCGAAGGTGGCGGTGGTGTCGCCCATGTCGTCGAGCTGACGCCGCGACTCGTTCAATGGATCCGCATGGGACAGCCCGATACCGGTCGAGTCGGCCCGATGGATCGAGGCCAGCGCGTTCGCACACTGCTGCAGCACGGTGGCCCGTCCGCCGGCATCGAGCGCACGTTCAATCCTGCGGACAATGGTCTCGCCGGGGACGAAATCGCACACCAGGAATGGATTGCCCAGGGCGTCAACCGAATTGCTAGCTGCCAGCACCTGCGGTACTGGTGCGCCGGTGGCTCCGGCTCGCGACAGCGCCGCCGCTTCCAGCTCCATGCCGGCGTGGATTTCGTCGGGCGGCCCGATGCGCAGGATCAGAGCGCGACTGCCGGTGTCGGCGACCGCGTCGAACGCCCACGTCGCGCGGCTGGCCCCGCCGGTCAGCTCGCGTAGATTCTCAACGGTGATGGTGCCGAGGCTAGGTGCGAGTACCCGGGCCAGCGCTTGGCTCAGGTCACCGGAGTCGGTCACTTGCGCCCGAACTTCAGCATCCGCTGCGCCACCCGGCGAATCTGAATCTCTTCCGCGCCTTCGGTGATCCGGTAGCGGCGGTGATGCCGGTAGATGTGTTCGAACGGCTCGTGCCGGCTGTAGCCGATACCACCATGGATCTGCATGGCCCGATCGGCCGCCTCGCACACCAGTCGATTGGCGCGATAGTTGGCCATCGACACCTTGTCGGAGACCTCCATGTGGTGGTCCCGGTCCAAGTGCCAGGCAGCGTAATACACCAGCAGGCGGACCATTTGGGCTTCGGTCTGCAGTTCGGCCAACGGCCACTGCACGGCCTGGTTCACCGCCAGTGGTTTACCGAACACGACGCGTTCGCCGGCGTACTGCGCCGCCCGGTCGATGCAGTATTGCGCGGCACCGAGACTGCTGGCGGCCTGCCGAATCCGGTTCTCGTGCAGGAACGTCTGGCCGACCTCCAAGCCGTGGTCCACTTCGCCGAGTACCGCATGGTCGGGCACACGAACATCGCTCAGTTCCACCTCACCGTGGTCGCTGGGCATGTTGAACGTCCACCAGTAGTACGGCACCGTGAAACCCGGTGTGTCCGTGGGCACCAGGAACGCGGTGATGCCCACTGCCTCACCGGGTTCGCCCGATGTGCGGGCGAAGATGAGGTCGTGCGTCGCGCGGTGCACCCCGGTGTTCCAGCGCTTGCGGCCGTTGATGATCCAGCCGTCGCCGTCCCTGACCGCGGTGGTCTCCAACCAGGTGGCATCGCTGCCGTGATCGGGTTCGGTAAGCCCGAACGCCATGGACCGTTCACCGGTGATCATGGCCTCGACCCATTCGGCCTGCTGGGCCTCAGTGCCGAACCGGCTCATCATGATGACCTGCGGGAAGTTCCCGACGATCGACGACTCATCCTGCAGATCGTTGTGCAGCCCGAGTCCCTTGTGCGCCAGGTGTTCCCGGATGACGGCCATGTCCAGGTTGGTGCCGTCGCGGCCGCCGAACTCACTGGGCAGGCCGTACCGCAGCCAGCCGGCGGCGTCGGCACGTCGGCGCATCTCGTCGAGCAGGTCCTCCCATTCCCGGGTGGGCACACCACCGTTCTCCAGGTCGGTGCGGGCGAATTCGCGACGCCGGTCGAAGTACTGCAGGTTCTCGCGTTCCAGCGGTTTGATCTCCGCTTCGATGAAGGCATCCATCTCGGCCAGTAGGCCCGGAAGGTGGTCCGGTAGAGCGAAATCCACGATGATTCCTCTTTCGGTCAGAAGCCGTACAGGGTTTTCTTCCAGATGGTGGACAGGGTGGCGATGGCGTCCTCGTCACTGATCTGCAGTTCGGACCCGGGGTTGCCGACGACCACCACGGTGAAGTTCTCGAACAGCAGCGCAATGGCGGCGGCGATGTGCTCGGCGTTGAGGCCTTGGGCGTAGCCCTGTTCGGCGGCGTGCCGCACCGAGTCGCCGACCATATCCATGCCGAACCGGCGGAACTGGTGCTGTAGCCGGGCGAATCGCGGTTGGGTGGCGCCCAGTTGGGCCACCGCGATCATGATGCCGATGTTCTGTTTGAACAGATTCCAGTACCCGGTGACCACGGTGCTGAAGTAGTCGGTGTCCTCGGGGGATTCGGGCAGCGGCACACTCATGCCCGACGGCGTGACAATGTCATGCAGGAAGGATTCGGCGAGATCGGCGAGCAGGTCTTCCTTGTCGTCGAAGTAGCGATAGAACACTGCCGACGATTTCCCCGCGGCCGAGGTGATGTCTGCCAGTGTGGTGCCGTGAAAGCCGCGCTCGGCGAACAGTTTCCGGGCGGCCAGCTCGATGGCGTCGCGGGTCTGCCGGCCTTTGGCGGTCAGGGTGTCGGTCGGCATCTCAACCCTTGCGCCGGTCACCGGCGCGCAGCAGCGCGCTGGGCAGTTCGTGACCGACGACGCGTTGCGCCACCCGGGCCGCATCGATCGCGCGGTCCAGGTCGATGCCGGTGGTGATGTCGCTGTCCCGCAACAGATAGACCAGATCCTCGGTGGCGATGTTGCCGGTGGCACCCGGTGCGAATGGGCAGCCGCCCAGTCCGCCTACGGAAGCATCGAGTCGAGTCACGCCCGCCTGCACTGCTGCATAGGCGCTGGCCAATCCGGCGCCCCGGGTGTTGTGAAAATGGGCGCCGAGGGGCAGGTCGCCGATGGCCGGGCGGACGCGGGTGATCAAGTCGGTGACACGGCGCGGGGTGGTGGTGCCGATGGTGTCGGCGATCGCGACCCGGTCCGCACCCAATTCCATTGCTGCCGCGGCGATCTCGACGACCCGGATCGGGTCGGTCGGTCCGTCGAAGGGGCAGTCCCACGCAGTGGCGATGATGACCTCTGCGGTAGCGCCACTGTCATGCGCCAGGCTGACGATATCAGCGATCAATGCGGTCGACTCGGCCGTCGAGCGGCCTACATTGGCCTGACTGTGACCGTCAGCCGCCGACACCACGTATTCCAGCGAACGCATTCCCGCCGCGAGCGCCCGACCCGCGCCGCCGGGGCCGGCCACCAACGCGGAGAATTCGACATCCGGAAAAGCGGACAGGGCCGCCGCCAATTCGGGAGCATCGGCCAACGCGGGCACCTTGGACGGCGAGACGAACGCCGTCGCCTCGATCTCCCGCACCCCGGTAGTGACGATGGCTTCGAGCAGTTCGAGCTTGGCGGACAACGGGATCGGGTCTTCGAGCTGTAAACCGTCGCGCAGGCAGACCTCGCGGATGGTGACGTGTTCCGGCATCACAGCACACCTTCCTCACACAGCGCCGCCAACTGCGCGGCGTCGAGACCGAGCAGCCGGCCGTACACCTCGTCGTTGTCCTGACCGGGTTGCGCCGATCCACCATTGCGGATAGTGCCCGGAGATTCGGACAGCACCGGCACGACGCCGGGCCCCTTCACATTGCGCTGTACGCGCTCGTCCCAGTGGTCGGCAATCATGTTGCGCGCCTGCAATTGTGGGTCTTCCATCACTTCGGCGACGGTGTTGATCGGCCCGCTGATCACCCCGGCCTCCGAGAGTGTGGCGATGATGTCGTGGGGTTCACGCTGTGCGGCCCAGTCACCGATGAGTTTGTCGAGTTCGTCCTGGTTTCGGCCGCGGGCCAGGTGGTCGACGAACCGCTCGTCGGTCCCGAGTTCCGGACGGCCCATGGCCTGACACAGTCGCCGGAACACGGTGTCCTGGTTGGCCGCGATTACCACCCAGCTGCCGTTGGCACTCTGGTAGATGTTCGATGGCGCAATGCCTTCGAGTCGCGTGCCGGACGGGCCGCGCACTACACCGCCGACGTCGTAGTCGGGGATGGTGGATTCCTGGATGGCCAAACAGGATTCGGTCAGTGCGGTGTCGACCACCTGACCTTCACCGGTGACGCTGCGCCGGTAGAGCGCGGCCAGTGCACCTTGTGCGGCGAACATGCCGGCGAGGCTGTCGCCCAGCGACAACGCCAGTCGGGGTGGGGGACCGCCGGGGAAGCCATTCATGTGCCGCAGCCCGCTGGCCGCCTCAGCGACCGATGCGTAGCCGGCTTTCCCGGCATCCGGGCCCGTCTGTCCGTAACCTGATACTCGCACCAGGATGATGCCTCGATTACGTTCCCGCAGAACGTCATAACCCAGGTTCCACTTTTCCAGGGTGCCCGGCCGGAAGTTCTCCACGATCACATCGGACTGCTCGACGAGGTCCAGGAACAATGCCCGGCCGCGGTCGGTGCGCAGGTCCAGGGTCACTGCTTTCTTGTTGCGCGCGTGCACCGTCCAGAAGAACCGGTGCCCGTCGAGTTCGGCTTGTCCCCAGGTGCGGAGCGGGTCGGGGGAGGACGGCAGTTCGATCTTGAGCACCTCAGCGCCCATGTCGCCGAGTAGCCGACCGGCGAACGGACCGGAGATCAGGGTGCCGAGCTCGAGGACTCTGACGCCGTCCAGAGCGCCCGTCGTCATCGTGAGAACCCTTGTCGGTGCAGCCAATCCGTGCAGATCCCGACAGCCTGACGTAGCGTGCCGCGCTGGTCCGGGCCGGAGTAGTAGTGGTTGGCGCCCGGAATCTCGTGCATCTCCTTGTCCGGATGTCCGATCGCGTCGTACAACCGGCGGGTGTGGCTCGGGGTGCAGGCGTCGTCGGAGAGATTGCCGATCACCAGCGTCGGCACTGCGATATCGGGCCCGGCCTTCACGGCGTCACCGTTGGCATCGTCATAGCTCCACTGTGACAGCCAGCTGCGCAGGGTGCAGAACCGGGCAAGGCCGACGGGGCTCATGTTGACCACCTGCGGGTCGCCTAGATAGCACTGGCCGGGGGTGCGGTCGTTGGGATCGACCGTCGGGTCCAGCCAGCGCGGGTCGGCCATGGTGCCATGGACGACGAACGCGAACTCTTCAACATCGGCTCCGGGGCGTCCGCTGGCTTTTATCTCGGCCAGTTTCTCCTTGACCCACTTGGTGATTCGCCGGTTCCGGGCGATCTGTGCGGCGTGGTAGCGCTCCAGGAACTCGGGTGTGTACGGAGGCTGATTGGGGTTGTCCGGGTTGTAGAGGTCCAGTTCGGGGTCGCGCTTGGATGGGTCCGTCTCGTCGAGGATGGAGGCGTCCATCCATTCGGTCATGGTGCCGTGCCGGCTGATGTGGGCGGCCAGCAGCATGAGGCCGTCGGCCGGGATCAAGCCCAATTGCGTCAGGTCCGGCCCGTCCCCGGACGGGCTGGCCGTGACGGTCGGGTTTTGCGCCTGCTGCTGATAGAACACCGACAACGACCCGCCGCCGCTCCAGCCGGCCAGCACCACCTTCGAGTAGCCCAACCGGTTCTTGGCGTCCTTGATGCACTCGCCGAGGTCCTCGACTACCTTCTCCATCAACAACGCGGAATCGGTACCGCGAAACCTGCTGTTGCAGTAGATGACATGGTGCCCGGCGCGGGCCAGCGCGTTGATCATCGGCAGATAGGCGCCGCCGCCGATGGGGTGCATGAACACGAGCACGGTGTCACTCGGCTTGGTCTTGGGCTTGAGCAGGTAGCTCTCCAGCACCACCAGCTCAGCGACCCCGCCGTACACATCGCGGACGGCCGAGTTGTTCTGGTAGGCAACCAGATACGGGATGCGGTCGTAGTCGTGCTTCACAGGTGCTTCGGTGGTTGTCATTTCTAGTGCTGCCCCAGATCGTTGGCGAGAATTTCAGCGGATGGGATGAGGCGCCGGCGGGTGTCGATGGCGATCACCGACCAGTCGACGCGGTCGTACTGGTCGAATTTGCGGCGGGCGCGTTCGCGTGCAGCCTCCGGCGCGCCATGGTGGACCCCTTGCGGCGCATGGGAAATGAGGCCGGGTGGCATCGGGATGCCATACAGCGACCCGGAATGGAAGAACGCGATCTCGTCGTAGTCGACATTGCGGTGGTACCACGGCGTGCGCTCGGTGCCGGGCACGCGCTCGGCGGGCTTGGGCAGGAAGTTCATCACGTAGACGCCGGTCGCCTGCATGAACAGGTGCACCGTCGGCGGCAGGTGCACGCTTTCCGACGTGATGACGGTGTAGTCCTCGATATTGAAGGTGAACGGGAAGTTGTCCCCGCGCCAGCCCTCCACGTCAAGCGGATGATGTTGGTAGATAAGAGAAGTCGTGCCAGCGCCAGCGACCGGGGAGTGGTACATCCGCACCTCGTACTCGTCGCGGCCGTCGTCGTCGATGGGTTCCGGGTCTGGGATGGTGACCTGAGCGGGGTCGAATGGGAAGTGCCGGCCCAACGTGCCCGCCGGTGGCACCCGGAAATCGTCCGTGGCCTGGATCATGAGGAAAGCACTCGCTCCGTCCCCGCCCATGTCCGGCACCTGGCGGAACGTGCACGCCTTCGGGATATAGACCCAGTCGCCTTCCCGGTACCGCAGCGGGCCGAACTCAGTCTCCAGCAGGCCAGAACCCTTGTGTACGAACAGAAGTAGGTCCCCATCGACGTACCGCACGAAGAACGGCATCTCCTGGCTGCGCCGGCTCAGCAGCACCTGGCAGTCGGCGTTGGAGAACATGAGCAGGGGAGCGCCCTGAGGATCGGTCGCGTCGGACGGCTTCAGCTCCGACGACAGCACATCAGTAGGGCGCAGTGGGCCGACCGTGCGGTACGCGGTCGGGTCGTTGCGCCGGTACATGTTCGCGGTGCGGCCGACGAAACCGCCGCGGCCGAGTTCGTCATCTTTGAGGCCGTCCAGGTCGGCATGAACCCGCTTCGGGGTCTTGCCTTTTCGCAGGTGGACGAATGATTCCATGCCCGGCTCCTAACGGATCACCTACCAAAACTAAAAGTGACATTACTTTTGGTTTTGAGTGCAGGCAAGGGGGCGATGTCGATCGGCGTCAGATCATCGACGTCCGCGGGATTTTCATGCCGAGTGTCAGCGCCCCGGCCAGCTCCCGGCTGGTGTCGTAGTCGAACACCACGTGCCCGGCCAACACGTCGACGTCCCGCTTGAACCGCTGCATGGGGCTGGACAAGAAGTGGATGCTCGCACCACCGGCGCCCATGAGGTCGCCGATCACCGCGCGTGATTCGGCGACGATGTGCGCAGCCGCCAGCCGAGCCTGGGCTCGCACGGGTTTGTCGACAGCATCGCCGGAGTCGACGATCCCTTCGATCTCACCGACCGTGTCGGCGAGTAGTCCACGCAGGGACCGCAACCGCACCTGCGCTCCGGCCAAGTGCGCCTGGGAAATTGGCTTGTCCTTCTGCATGACGCCTTCGTAGGGCAGCACCCGTTCAGCCAAACGCTGGGCGTACATCTCGGTGACCCGCTCGGCGCTACCCAGTGCGGGCATTGCCGCGAGTAGTGCCAGGGCAGGCACCATCGGCCAGCGGTAGGTGGCGCTGTCGTGCAGTCCTGCGCCGGGGGCAGTGCCGGCATAGATATCGGTGACCTTGACCAGGCGGTGCTCAGGTACCAACACATCGGTCGCGACAGCATCATTGGAACCGGTGGCCCGCATGCCGTCGGTGTGCCAGACGTCCTCGACCGTCACGTCGCTGATCGGTAGCAGGGCCAGGGCGGGGTAGATACCGTCATCCGGCCCGCACAGCGCCGCCACGATGATCCAGTTGCCGTGCATCACCCCGGTGGCCCACGACCAACGGCCGGTGAGGCGGATGCCGCCGTCGACGGGCAGACCGCGACCGGTCGGAGCCAGTGGTGCCGGCGCCAGGAACGGCCGGCTGTCGAATGCTTCCTGCTGGGCCTGCTCGCCGAACAACGCCAGCATCCAGTTGTGCAGGGTCAGGAAGCCGATGGTCCATGCGCTCGAGGTGCACCCGTGAGCGAGCCGGCGAACCGGGTCGAGGACGGCGGGGAATGGGGCCTGCTGGCCACCGAACCGGGCCGGCACCAGGAGATCGGTGAAGCCGGACGCCATCAGGTCGGTGACGGTGTCGTCGGGAAGGCGGCGGAGTTTTTCTGCCTCGGTGGCGCGTTCGGCGAGCGCATTGACGAATTCATCGGTGATAGCGGCCTGCGTAGTCTGCATGCCGCGGAACGTACCATACCTTTTGGTATGGAAGTCAGGTCGCGAGCATGAGATCTAGGAATCGTTCGCTGCGCGCGGCCAGCCGCGGATGCGGGGACGGCCCAGAGAGGTGTAGAAAACCGATGCCGACGGCAAAGGTGGCGTCCGCGCGTAGCTCGGCCTCGTCGGCGTCGAAGCCGTAGTCCTCGAACGCCTGCCGCACCGCGGCCAGGATGCGACGATCGGCGGACCGCACACTCTCGGCGACGGCCTCGTCGGACCGGGCCCATTCGCGCATCGCCCGCTCTAAAGTCCAGTGCCTGGGACTGACCAACGACCGCATCATCTGGGACAACCGGTCCCGCGGCGGCAGTGTCCCAATGGCTTCGAGCTGGCTCCGATCTGCGTCGCGCAGCTCGGCCCAACCGCGGATCAGCGCAGTGCGATAGGTGGCCATGTTGTCGAAATGCCAATAGAAGCTGCCTTTGGTGACGTCGAGGCGGGCGCACAACCGATCGATCTTCAGGGCCTTGATGCCATCCTCTGCCAGAATCGCGTATCCGGCCGTCAGCCAGTCGTCGATGCTCAGCCGATTACCCAGCCGGGTGTCCGCCTGTTTGCCAACATTGCTCCGATCGCTCGTCACAAACGGCAGCCTACGGCCGGATTAACGGCGTGCGGCTCGCCGGCCGGGTCGGTACCAGAACGGTACGAACTCCGCAACAACGTGGTCTCAAGCCGCGTTCAGGGGTTCCTCGGCGTAACCGGCGCGTGTTTTACTGCCCACAGACAACTGAATCCTTCGGTGCGTTCAGTTCCCGTACCAGGCTGAGCCCACCGCACACGGCCGCGAGAAATCGCGGCCGTGCCACCGACGCCGTCCGACCGCGTGGAGTGGGCGCGATACCCGGTACCCGATACTGAAATGGGATTGTGAATGTTCGTTGACAAGATTCGCGGCCGCTGGGCGCGCAGGATCGCCGGTGCCGTCTCGGCCGCCGTCCTGCTCCCGGGCCTCATCGGACTTGCCGGCCAGAGTGCTACCGCCGGCGCCTTCTCGCGCCCCGGTCTGCCGGTTGAATACCTCCAGGTTCCGTCTGCGGCCATGGGCCGGGACATCAAGATCCAGTTCCAGAGCGGCGGGCCCAACTCTCCGGCCGTGTACCTGCTCGACGGTCTGCGGGCCCAGGACGACTACAACGGCTGGGACATCAACACCACCGCATTCGAGTGGTACCTGAATTCGGGTCTGTCGGTCATCATGCCGGTCGGCGGCCAGTCCAGCTTCTACTCCGACTGGTACAGGCCGGCCTGTGGCAAAGCGGGTTGCTCCACCTACAAGTGGGAGACCTTCCTGACCTCGGAGCTGCCGCAGTGGCTGCAGGCCAACAAGTCGGTCAAGCCCACCGGTAGCGCGGCAGTCGGTCTGTCGATGGCCGGCTCGACGTCCATGACCTTGGCCATCTACCACCCGGAACAGTTCATCTACGCGGGCTCGATGTCGGGCTTCCTGAACCCGTCCGAGGGCTGGTGGCCGTTCCTGATCAACGTCTCCATGGGTGACGCCGGCGGCTACAAGGCCGACGACATGTGGGGCTCGACAGGCGACCCGAACAACGCCTGGCAGCGCAACGACCCGATGGTCAACATCGCCAAACTGGTCGCCAACAACACCCGCCTGTGGGTCTACTGCGGTAACGGCAATCCGAGCGAGCTCGGTGGCGACAACGTGCCGGCCAAGTTCCTCGAGGGCCTGACCATCCGCACCAACCGCACCTTCCAGGACAATTACCTGGCCGCGGGCGGCAACAACGGCGTGTTCAACTTCCCGGACAGCGGTACCCACGACTGGGGCTACTGGGGACAGCAGCTGCAGGCTATGAAGCCTGACCTGCAGCGCGTGCTGGGCGCCAACCCGTCGTCGTAACGCGAGACAGCAGCACTACAGACAGGCCCCGGGAGCAATCCCGGGGCCTGTTTGCTTGTCGCGGTGCATGATTGGGGTCATGACGGCGCCCAGCCCGCATGACGAGCGATTGCCAGACCCGAACGACATGCTCACCTGGAGTCAGGCCGAGCGGGTGATCGGCTTCCGAAACAACTACCGCATGTATGCCGGTTCCGTGTTCCGGTCGCGGACACCGCGTCCGCTGCAGGTCGCGGCCACGCCGCTCACGGACGTGACCTACCGATTCGATGGCCAGACCTACCACCTCGCCGACTACCTCAGCAGACAGGATGCGACCGGGTTTTTGGTGCTCAAGGACGGCCAGGTTGTGTGTGAGTACCTGGGCAACGGCAATACCGCCGAGACGCTGTGGACGTCGCGGTCGGTGGCCAAGTCGGTGGTCTCGACGCTGGTGGGCGTCGCGGTACGCGAGGGGGCCATCGCCTCGCTGGACGACCCGCTGACCCGTTACGATCCGACGCTGGCCGGTACCGCGTGGGACGGCGTCAGCGTCAGGCAGCTCATGCAACACACGTCCGGCGTGCAGTGGAACGAGGACTACACCGACCCCGGCTCGGAATTCTCCGCGATGACGCGCTATGAGGCCGGCGCCGATGTGTACCCCGCGGTGTCGAATCTGGTGCGAAACCTCAAGCGTGGGAACGGCATCGAGCCCGGACAGGTGTGGTCGTACAACAGCGGCGGGGCCTGGCTGCTCGGCGATCTGTTGGAGAAAGCGGTTGGGATGCCGCTGAGTCGGTACCTGGAGCAGAAGATCTGGATTCCGTGCGGCATGGCGGCCGACGGCGTCTGGCATTCGTACGAGGGCCACGACACCGGTGCGCACGGCTTCAATGCGACGCTGGGGGACTGGGGTCGCTTCGGCCTATTCGTGCTCAACGACGGCGTATTGCCCAGTGGAGAACAGATTTTGCCCGACAGCTGGGTGCGCGACGCGTCGGATTGGTCGGCGGTGTCGGCGTCGCCGGAGCATCGCAGCGGTGCCTACGGCTATCAGTGGTGGAACAACGAACCGCCGGTCGACGGCGAAATGCCCAGTGCCGGCGACAGTGAATATCTTTGGGCACTGGGCATTTTCGGTCAGATGCTCGCGATCAACCGGAGCGAGAACATCGTCATGGTGCAGTGGTCGACGTGGCCGATGGCTGAACCGTCGTTCAGCGCTCAGCCGGCGGAGGCTGCGGTGATATTCGAAGCCTTCGCGACGGCGCTGCGCTAGTCCGGTAGCCCGGCGGACCGGGCTACCGGAGGCAGGTCACTTCAGCTGTGCCGACGACAGGCCCAGCAGGCGTCGTGCCACCACGAGCTGCTGAATCTGCTGCGTGCCCTCGAAGATATCGAGGATCTTGCTGTCGCGGGCCCACTTCTCGAGCAGCGGCTGCTCGGAATAGCCTGTGGTGCCGGCCAATTCGACGGCCTTGAGGGTGACGTCGGTGCCCATGCGGCCGGCCTTGGCCTTGCTCATGGACGCCTCTTTGGAGTTCGGGATCTTGTTGTCGGCCTGCCACGCCGCCCGCAGGGACAGCAGGTACGCGGCTTCCCAATCGGACTCCATCCGCAGAAACTCCGCGGCCGGAGCGCTCTGCGCGTGAGCCGGCTTGTCGTACGAGATCTCGATGCCCGCGTCGGTCAGGATGGCCCGGAGTTCCTCAAGAGCGGCGCGGCCGACACCGACGGCCATGGCGGCCACCATCGGGCGGGTGTTGTCGAAGGTCTCCATGACCCCGCCAAAGCCCTTGTCCACCTTGATCTCTGGATCACCGAGCAGGTAGTCCTTGGGGATGCGGCAGTTGTCGAACCGGATCACCGCGGTGTCGGAGGCCTTGATGCCCAGCTTGTGTTCCAGGCGCTCGACGATAACGCCGGGGTGCTCACGCGGCACGGCGAACGACTTGATGGCTGCGCGGCCGAGCGACTTGTCCAGCGTCGCCCACACCACGATGTGGGTGGCGCGGGATCCGGCGGTGACGAAGATCTTCTCGCCGTTGATCACCCACTCGTCGCCGTCGAGGACGGCGGTGGTCGAGACCGCGGCCGAGTCGGAGCCGAAGCTCGGCTCGGTGATGGCCATGGCGGCCCATACCTTGCCCCACTTGGTCAGCTGCTCCTTGGTGGCCACCGCGGAGATCGCGGCGTTGCCCAGGCCCTGATACGGCACCGTCAGCAGCAGGGCGACGTCGCCCCAGCTGACTTCGAGGGCGTTCAGCAGCGCAGACATGTTGGCGCCGTTGATGTTTGCGTGCTTGCTCTTGGATTCGGTAGCCGAGAACCCGGCGCCGGCGATGGAGACGGCGTTGGACTCCTGGATGCCTTCGAACAGGCTGGCCAGGGTGTCCAGCTCGGTCGGGTAGGCGTGCTCGGCCAGGTCATACTTGCGGGAGATCGGGCGGAGCATTTCCGCTGCGCCCTGGCGGCCCTTCTCGACGACGGCCTGCAACTTGCGGGGTATTTCCAGATTGATTGCCATGATTGGTCTTTCGGGAGAGTTCGAAGAGTTTGGGCGATTACAGGAGCACGACACCTTCGGCGACGCCGATTGCCCGCAGATCGCGGTACCAGCGCTCGACCGGGTGTTCCTTGGTGTAGCCGTGGCCGCCAAGCAGCTGCACACCGTCGAGGCCGATCTGCATGCCCTTGTCGGTGGCGAACCGCTTGGCCAGGGCACCTTCGCGCAGGAACGGCATGCCCTGCTCGGCGCGCGAGGCACCGCGCCACACGATCAGCCGCAGACCGTCGAGTTCGATGGCGATGTTGGCGCACATGAAGGCCACCGACTGGCGGTGGGCGATGGGCTCACCGAAAGCCTCGCGCTCCTTGACGTAGGGCACCACGTAGTCGAGCACGGCATGCGACGTGCCGACTGCCAGTGCGGCCCAACCCAATCGGGCCAGGGCGATGGCTTCGGAGTAGTCGTTGTCGGTCGCTTCGTCTTCGCCGAGCCGGCCCGCCAGCGGCACCGCCACGTTGTTCAGCTCGATCTTGCCCAGTGCCGCGGCGCGGATGCCCATGCTCGGGTCAGCCGTGATCGACAGGCCCTCAGAGTTGGACTCGACGATGAACAGAGCCGGCTTGCCGTCGAGCTGGGCGCCGATGATGAACACCTCGGCATTGGCGGCGGCCGGGACCAGCGACTTGACGCCGTTGATGCGGTAGCCGCCGGGGGTGCGGACCGCGGTGGTCTTCAGCGCGGTCGGGTCGAACAGGGCATGCGGCTCGGCGATCGCGACGCACGCCTGCGGCACGTTCTCGCCGGAGAACGACGGCAGGTAGGTGGCCTGCTGGCCGGCGCTGCCCCAACGGGTCAGGGCCGAGGCGACGCCACCGGGCGCCAGGATCGGCAGGGCCAAACCCATGTCGCCGTAGGCCAGTGCCTCGGCGACCAGCGCGGTGGTGACGGTGCTCTGGGTGGCGGCGATGCCGTCGAATTCCTCGGGCACGTTGATCGCGGTGATGCCGAGTTCAGCGGACTTGGCGATCAGATCAGCCGGGTAGGTCGCGGCCGCGTCGGCGTCATAGGCGGCCGGCCGCAGGATCTCCGCGGAGAACTCGCGGACGGTCTCCACGATCATTTGCTGGTCTTCGTCCGGATTCAGGTCGAAGTAGTCCGAGCCGCTCGGCTTCAGACGCGTCGGGGCGCCGCTGCGTCCGGGGATGCGCTTGAACGTCCGGCCTGCGGCACCGGCGGTGGAGAACGCCGTCTTGATGCCGTACTTCAGGCCACGGTTCAGCGGATCGCGCAGGTTGTACTTGTCCAGAAACTCCTGGCCGACAAGAGGCGTGATCAGCGCCAGACCGATGTCGGTCGCTGTCCGCTTGTGCCGTTGCAGGCCAATGGCGCTCTCCGGGCCCTTGCGCACGGGGCGCTGGGCAGCGCCGTTGGTCGTGCCGTTCTGGGGAAGGGTGTTGGTCATTTCGACAGCCTCGCGTCGTTGGGGCAGTGCGTTATGACCGTATCTTACTCCTGAGTAAGGTACGACGTTCGTGTTATCAAATTCACATTTGCGGACGGGGTGATTTGAGCACGAAAATCCGCGGCCGGCGCGGGAATCGTGCACAAATCCCCGGGTCAGGCGAGGGCGGCGAGCACCTTCTCGTGCAGCAACCCGTTGGTCGCGACGGCGCTGCCGCCGTGCGGGCCAGACGCGCCGGTCAGGTTGGTGAACGCGCCGCCGGCCTCACGCACGACGACGTCCAGCGCCGCCAGGTCCCACAGCTTGACCTCCGGCTCGACGGCGATGTCGACGGCACCTTCGGCCAGTAGGCAGTACGACCAGAAGTCGCCGTAGGCCCGGGTCCGCCACACCGCATCGGTCAGTGCCACGAATGCCTCGCGGCGGTCTTCCCACCCGGTGGTGAGGTCCGAGTAGGACAGGCTCGCCGCGTCGAGGGCGTCGACGCCGGACACCGAGATGCGCCGCGTCTGTCCGCTGAAGGAACTGAACGCACCCGCTCCGGTGCCGGCCCACCAACGCCGCCCGAGCGCCGGCGCGCTGACCACTCCTACGACCGGCACGCCGTCTTCCAGCAGTGCGATCAACGTGGCCCACACCGGGACTCCGCGGACGAAGTTCTTGGTGCCGTCGATCGGATCGATCACCCACTGGCGTCCCGCGAAAACCGCTGTGCCGCCATACTCTTCGCCGAGCAGCGCGTCGTCGGGCCGGGCCGTGGACAAGGTCTCCCGCAGCGCTTGCTCCACGCGCTGGTCGGCATCGGTCACCGGTGTCAGATCGGGCTTGGTCTCGATTCGCAGATCCAGCGCGCCGAAGCGATCCAGCGTCACGGCGTCCGCCTGGTCGGCCAATTTCAGGGCGAGGTTGATGTCGTCTGCGGTGGCGTTCATGGGTGCAGTCCTACCATGAGTGCGTGTGGGAATTCGTCGTGCTCATCGTCATGCTCGGAGCGCTATTGCTACTGGCCGCCCCGTGGCTGCGGCGTACCCGTAACGGGGAGAGCGGGACGCTGCTGATCACCGGCGTCAGCCCGCGGCCCGAAGCGGCGGGCGAGCAGTTCGTCACCATCGCCGGAGTTCTCAATGGCCCCAGCGTGACTGAGCACGAGGTGTACGGCCGAGTGGCCATGGACGTGACCAACTGGCCCGTGGTGGGGCAGCTGGTTCCCGTCGTCTACTCGGCGAAGAACCCCGACAACTGGACTTTCGCGCCGCACGCGCCGCAGGGGTAGTCGTTCGGCCCTTCCCCATCCGCTGATGCGTCTGGATATTTGCTCAGCACTCTCTGGGACTTCCTGAAAACGGCCATATATGGCTCATTTGCTGTGCTAATAGTTCCGTGGTGCGAATAGCTAGCTATCGCATTGAGCTTGCTAACCCTGTGGTGCGCACAGCTCCGATTCGACCGTCAGCCGGAGTCTTTTCCATAGAAGGGGACAAGAACGTACATGACCAAGCCTCAGCTCTCGTCGCGCAACAAGACCGCAAAGGCAATCGGGATGGGGCTGGTGGCCGGCGGATTGCTGCTCGTCGCGCCGGCCGGCATCGCATTAGCTGATACTGGGCCACTCAACGGATTGGGCAGCGCATTGAACGGCGAGGCCGGCTTTTTGGGCAGCGGCTTGACCGGCGAGGCCGGCTTTGGGCAGAACCGCGTCAACCACACCATTGGTGGACTCCAGGGCATTGCCGCGATCGACGGTGCCGGCCTCAAATACGACGTCAATGGACTGAATTCGGGTCTCCAGTCCGGGTCGACGGCCACCTCGTCGCTGCTCAATTCGGGCGGCAACCTCACAACCTTCGCGGTGCAAGGCCTGCTGCGGCCTGGCCACTAGATCGTCCACCGGGCCGAACCCCTGAGGAGCGCGAGCTCCTCAGGGGTTGAGCGAGTCAGTCGTGAGCGACCCGCAGCATCTCCGCCACGTCGGTGAGCTTCACCCGCGGCCGGTTCTGGCCCTCGCCGGCTGACCGCTCGTGCGCGTCGATCAGACGCCAATGGTCGCCTGTGACCAGTGCCGGCTGCCGCGAGAGGAACCAGGCGGCCAGTTCGTCGCCGTGCGCCGGCCCGAATTCGGCCACCTCAGTGCCGCAGATGTCCTCGATCAGGGTGTTGACGGTGTCCTGCGAGTCCTTCTTGTTGCTGCCGATGACGCCGGACGGTCCGCGCTTGATCCAGCCGACGACGTACTCGTTGCGACTGCCCTCGACCCGGCCCGCGGTGTGCGGGATGGTCGCGGCGCGCTCGTCGAACGGCAGGCCAGCGGTCGGCACACCGCGGTAGCCCACCGCGCGCACCACCAGCTGGGCCGGCAGTTCTTCGCGTGCCCCGCTGTCCTTGGCCGCGACCCGGCCACCCTCATCGACCAATTCGTTGTGACCCAACACAATTGACTCGACGCGCCCCGAGCCCTTGAGCTCGATGGGCGAGGTCTGGAACTTGAACACGATGCGGCGCGTACGTCCCAAATCCCCGCGCTCGGCGTAGCCGCGCAGGATCTTGATGTTCTGGCGCACCGTCTTGCCGGCGGCCTCCAGCTCCGCGTCCGTGATGCTGTCGACGTCAGCCGGATCGACGATCACGTCGACGTCGGCCATGGCCGCCAGGTCACCGAGCTCGCGCAATTCCAGCGTGGTGAACGGCGCCTGCAGCGGGCCGCGGCGCCCGATGATCACGACCTCGCGGACGCCGCGCGCACCCAGGGCCGTCAACGCATGATCGGCGATATCGGTGTTCGCCAGCTCGCCCGGATCGCTGACCAGGATGCGCGCCACGTCCAAGGCCACGTTGCCGTTGCCGACGACGACGGCGCGGTCCTGAGAGACATCCGGCTCCATGGCCGCGAAATGCGGATGCGCGTTGTACCAACCCACGAAGTCGACCGCAGCCACGCTGCCGGCCAGGTCCTCACCGGAGATGCCTAGCGGGCGGTCCGACTGTGCGCCGATGGCGTAGATGACCGCGTCGTAGCGCTGGGCCAATTCGGCGGCCTGGACATGCTCACCCACGGTGACGTTGCCGAAGAACCGGAACCGCTCGTCGTCAGCGATCTTGTCGAACTGCGCCGCCACCGTCTTGATCTTCGGATGGTCCGGAGCAACCCCGGAACGCACCAGCCCCCATGGGGTCGGCAGCATCTCCAGCATGTCGATGCGGACATCGACCGGATCATCGGTACCGGCCTTGGCATCGGCGAATTTCAACAGTGACGCGGCAGCGAAAAACCCTGACGGGCCGGATCCGACAACCGCCACATGGTAGGGGCGCATATGTATGGTTTGCCTTCTTGTTTCTGCCCGGTGCGCGCAAGGGGCTGTCGCGACGCGGCTGGGCGGGTTACACGGCGATGCTAAACCTGTCTAAGCGATGAGGACTGACAATGCATAAGTCCGTCTCACTGGTCGGTACCCTCATCCTTTGTGGACCTCGACCGCCAAGCTGACATCGCCGCCCTCGACAGCACTCTGACCACTGTGGAGCGGGTGCTCGACGTCGACGGTCTGCGCGACCGGATCGCCAAACTCGAAGACGAAGCCTCCGACCCGAAGCTATGGGACGACCAGGCCAACGCCCAGAAGGTGACCAGCAGCCTGTCGCATGCACAAGGCGAGCTGCGCCGGGTCGAAGAGCTGCGCGGACGGGTCGAAGACCTGCCGGTCCTCTACGAATTGGCTGACGAGGAAGAGGGCGCCGCCAAGGCCGATGCCGTCGCCGACGCGGACGCCGAACTGGCCAAGCTGCGCGAGGACATCGAAGCGCTCGAGGTGCGGACGCTGCTGTCGGGGGAGTACGACGAGCGCGAAGCCGTCGTGACCATCCGTTCCGGAGCCGGCGGCGTGGACGCCGCCGACTGGGCCGAGATGTTGATGCGTATGTACATCCGGTGGGCGGAGAAGCACGGCTATCCGGTCGAGGTCTTCGACACTTCGTACGCCGAAGAGGCGGGCATCAAGAGCGCGACATTCGCGGTGCACACGCCATACGCCTACGGCACGCTGTCAGTCGAGCAGGGCACCCACCGACTCGTGCGCATCAGCCCGTTCGACAACCAGAGCCGCCGCCAGACATCGTTCGCCGACGTCGAGGTGCTGCCCGTCGTCGAGACCGCCGACTCCATCGACATTCCCGAAGGTGACATCCGCGTCGACGTCTACCGGTCGAGCGGTCCGGGCGGGCAGTCCGTCAACACCACCGACTCCGCCGTCCGGCTGACCCACATTCCGACGGGTATCGTCGTGACCTGTCAGAACGAGAAATCGCAGCTGCAGAACAAGGTTTCCGCGATGCGAGTGCTCAGCGCCAAGCTGCTGGAACGTAAACGCCAGGAAGAGCGTGCAGAGATGGACGCCCTCAAGGGCGACGGCGGCAGCTCCTGGGGCAACCAGATGCGCTCGTACGTGCTGCACCCCTATCAGATGGTGAAGGATTTGCGCACCGAGTTCGAGGTCGGCAACCCGGCCGCCGTGCTCGACGGCGATATCGACGGCTTCTTGGAAGCCGGAATCCGCTGGCGCAACAGAAAAGATGACTAACTTTTTAGCGATTGCCGCAGGCCAACCGCAGTCATTCGGTTGGTGGGCTCAGCAGTGGCACGACTTCTGGCGGGGCTCGATCGGCGAGTGGATCATCACCCGCGGGCTGCGGATCGTCATGCTCGTCATCGCGGCGATGCTGATCGCGCGATTCGTCACCTGGGTGACGCACCGCATCACCGCCCGCATCGACGAGCGGTTTCAGGAGAGCGACGCACTGGTCCGGTCGGAGACCACCAAGCATCGTCAAGCCGTCGCCTCGGTGATCTCGTGGGTGACCATCGCGATGGTGTCGGTGGTCGTGCTTGTCGACGTCACCGAAATTCTCGGAATACCGATCGGCTCGCTGGTCGCGCCGGCCGCCGTGTTGGGTGCCGCGCTTGGCTTCGGCGCGCAGCGCATCGTGCAGGACCTGCTGGCCGGGTTCTTCATCATCACCGAGAAGCAGTACGGCTTCGGTGACCTGGTGTCCCTCACGGTCACTGGCATCAACACGCCGGCCGAAGGCACCGTCGAAGACGTCACGCTGCGGGTCACGAAGCTGCGCTCCAGCGACGGCGAGGTGTACACGATCCCGAACGGGCAGATCGCCAAGACCGTCAACCTGTCCAAGGACTGGGCGCGGGCGGTGGTGGACATCCCAGTGCCCACGACTGCGGACCTGGCCAAGGTCAACGACGTGCTGGGCCGCGTCTGCGAGCGGGCGATGGAGGACCTCAATTTGCGGGCGCTGCTGCTCGACAAGCCCCAGCTGATGGGGGTGGAGAGCATCGAACTGGATACCGTGAATCTGCGGATGGTGGCCCGGACGTTGCCTGGCAAGCAGTTCGAGGTCGGCCGTCGGCTGCGCGTGATGGTGGTGTCCGCGCTGGGCCGGGCCGGCATCGAGAGCCCACGCGAACACGAGCCCGAGGTGGAGGCCATTGTGCATCCGGCCACGGTCGCCGGTGCCGAAGAGAAAACCCAAGGGCCGGGGGACAGGCAATCGTGACTTCGCCGTTGTTCCGTATCCCGACCAAACACCGCGAATCGCGGACCTGGCCCTCGTACCTGCTGGGAGGACGGGTCCGAACGTCGACGGTCAGCCTGATCGTGGCCTTCTTCGTGGCGTACTGGGTGCACCAGACCTACGCGCCACCGCCACCCCCACCGACACCGCCTCCCGCGGTCGTTCCGCCCGGCTTCGTGCCCAACCCCGACTACACCTGGGTGCCGCGCACCGACGTGATGACTCGACCGAGGTCGACTTACCGGCCGACGCCGACGGAGACCACCGAGACGACGGAGACCACCGAACCCACCGAGACGACCAGTGAGACCCCGACGACGACATCGAGCACGTCGCTACCGCCGACGACGACGGTGATCACCCCGGCGCCGGGCATCCTGCCGCCGATCACCCTGCCGGTGCTGCCAGGTCAGGCGCCACCGCCTCCGCCGTCGTCCCCGCCGCCGCCCGGCCCTGTCACGACCACCGTGATTTCGCCGGGAGCGCTGCCGGTGCCGGGTCCGTCGCAGTAGCCTCAGCCGTCACATGCTGTCGTCCGACTACACTGGCGTGCCGTGATGATCACCCTCGACCACGTGAGCAAGAACTACAAGTCTTCGGCTCGCCCAGCCCTTGACAATGTGTCGCTCAAGATCGACAAGGGTGAGTTCGTCTTCCTCATCGGTCCGTCCGGCTCGGGCAAGTCGACCTTCATGCGGCTGCTGCTCGGTGCCGAGGTGCCGACATCGGGTGATATCCGCGTCTCGAAGTTTCACGTCAACAAGCTGTCCAGCCGCCATATCCCGAGCCTGCGTCAGGTCCTCGGTTGCGTGTTCCAGGACTTCCGGCTGCTGCAGCAGAAGACGGTGTTCGAGAACATCGCTTTCGCGCTCGAGGTGATCGGCAAGCGGCCGGACACCATCAACCGCGTGGTGCCCGACGTGCTGGAGATGGTGGGCCTGTCGGGCAAGGCCAACCGGCTGCCCGGCGAGTTGTCCGGTGGCGAACAGCAGCGGGTTGCGATCGCCCGGGCCTTCGTCAACAAGCCGCTGGTGCTGCTGGCCGACGAACCCACCGGCAACTTGGACCCGGAGACGAGCAACGACATCATGGACCTGCTGGAGCGGATCAACCGCACCGGTACGACGGTCGTGATGGCCACCCACGACCATCACATCGTCGACTCGATGCGCCAGCGCGTCATCGAACTCGAACTCGGCCGCCTCATCCGTGATGAGCAGAGCGGCGTCTACGGAATGGATCGCTAAGAGTGCGCTTCGGCTTTCTTGTCAATGAAGTCCTGACTGGATTTCGTCGCAACGTCACCATGACGGTCGCCATGATCCTGACGACCGCCATCTCCATCGGCCTGTTCGGCGGTGGTCTGTTGGTGGTCCGGCTGGCTGACCAGTCCAAGCAGATCTATCTGGACCGCGTGGAGAGCCAGGTCTTCCTGACTGACGACGTGTCGTCCAACGACCCCAACTGTGAAGCCGACCCGTGTAAGTCGCTGCGCAAGTTGATCGATGACCGCAAGGACGTGAAGTCGGTGCGGTACATGAACCGCGATCAGGCGTACGACGATGCCGTCCGGCGGATTCCGGCGTTCAAGGATTACGCGAGCAAGAAGGCGTTCCCGGCGTCGTTCGTCGTCAAGCTCGACAATCCGGAGCAGCACAAGGGATTCGAGGATGCGCTGCGCGGCCGTCCCGGGGTGCGCCAGGTGACCGACCAGAAAGAGTTGGTCGACCGGTTGTTCGGCATCCTCGGCGGCATCAGCAACGCGGCATTCGCTGTGGCCCTGGTGCAGGCCATCGGCGCGATTCTGTTGATCGCCAACATGGTTCAGGTTGCGGCCTACACCCGGCGTACCGAGATCGGCATCATGCGATTGGTCGGCGCTTCGCGCTGGTACACGCAGCTACCGTTCCTCATCGAGGCGATGCTGGCCGCGACCATCGGTGTGGTGGGCGCCGTCATCGGGTTGATCGTGGTGCGAGCGCTGTTCCTCGAGGACGTGCTCAACCAGTTCTATCAAGCCGGCCTGATCGCCAAGGTCGACTACGCCGACGTCCTCTTCTATTGCGCGCCAATCATGTTGACCCTCGGTCTGGCGATGTCCGGTATCACGGCGTACGCCACGCTGCGCGCGTATATCCGGAGGTAGTGATGGCTAAGAACGCAGACAAGAAAGACGCCGACAAATCCGGCAACAACGCGGTCGTCGCAACCAACCGGAAAGCGCGCCACAACTATTCGATCATCGATACCTACGAGGCGGGCATCGCTCTGGTCGGTACCGAGGTGAAGAGCCTGCGCGAGGGGCTGGCGTCGTTGGCCGATGCGTTCGCCACCGTCGACGACGGCGAAGTGTGGCTGCGCAACCTGCACATTGCCGAGTACCACCACGGCACCTGGACCAACCACGCGCCGCGGCGCAACCGAAAGCTGTTGCTGCACCGGCGGCAGATCGACATGTTGGTCGGCAAGCTCCGCGACGGCAACTACACCTTGGTGCCGCTGAAGCTGTACTTCTCCGACGGCCGGGTCAAGGTTGAGTTGGCGCTGGCCCGCGGTAAAGAGGCGCACGACAAACGGCAGGACATCGCCAAGCGCGACGCGCAGCGCGAGATCAGCCGTGAAATGGGTCGCCGCCTTAAGGGCAGGAACTGACCGGGGTTCTGCTCGCGCTGTTGTCGGCGCTGGGCTACGGCATCAGCGATTTCGTCGGCGGTCTTGCCTCACGACGGGTGGCGGCGCTGCGGGTGGTGCTCGTTTCATATCCGGTGGCCGCCGTCGTGCTGACAGTGATGGCTTGGGTTGTGGGTGGCCAGGTTTCGACGGGCGCGGTCATTTGGGGTGTGCTCTGCGGCGTCACCCAGGCGTTCGGGATCTGGTGGTTCTACGCCGCGTTGGGCGCAGGCCCGATCTCTGTGGTGTCACCGCTGACCGCCATTCTGGTATCCGCGGTCCCGATCGCCGCCGGCATCGGGATGGGGGAGCGGCCCAGCGCAGTGGCGATCGCCGGCATTGCCCTGGCGTTGGTGGCCGTTGTGATGGTCAGCGCGCAGGCGACCGACGAAGATGAGACACCACACCGGTTTACGGCTCTGGTCGCCTGGCTCACTGTCGGGTCGGGGTTGGCGTTCGGGATCAGTTTCACCGCGATCCACGAGGCACCGCACGAGGCGCGGTTGTGGCCGTTGGTATTCGCGCGGCTGTCCGCCACGGCGTTGGTGGTGGTCATCGCATTGGTGACTCGCAATTTCGCTGTGCCACGCGGACTTCCGCTGAAGCTGGCCCTGACCGCTGCGGCGCTCGATATCGTCGCCAATGTCGCGATGCTGCTGGCGTTCCAGGCGTCGCTGTTGTCGTTGGCCAGCGTGCTGATCTCGCTGTATCCAGCGGCCACCGTCGCGCTGGCCATGGTTGTGCTCAAGGAGCGGGTCAGGGCCTGGCAAGGCGTCGGGATGGTGCTCGCGCTGGGTTCCGTCGCGATGATCGCCGCTGGCTGAGTTCTTTCCGCGAGCAGACACAAAACTGTCGAATTTGTCTGAAAATAGACAGTTTTGTGTCTGCTCACAAAGGAACTAGAGCTGGTTGATCCGGATCAGGTTGCCGGCCGGATCGCGAAATGCGCAGTCGCGCACGCCGTAATCCTGATCGGTGGGCTCTTGCAGAACGTCGGCGCCGGCGGCTTCCAAGCGCGCGAACAGGGCGTCGAGATCGTCGGTCGCCAGCGTGACAGCGCCGTACGAGCCCTTGGCGACCAACTCCAGGATGGTGCGACGCTCGTCGTCGGTGATGCCGGGGTCGGCGGCCGGCGGGTGCAACACGATCGATGTCCCGGGCTGTCCGGGCGGACCAACGGTGATCCACCGCATGTCTTGATAGCCAACGTCTTTGCGAACCTCGAAGCCGAGATCGTCGCGGTAGAACTTCAGGGCGGCCTCGGCGTCGGTGTGCGGGAGGAATGCGTAGTGAATGGAGATGTCCATGCCCGTCACGCTAGTGGCGGTTAGTGCGGCGGCGCTTCTTGATTCCTGACCGGTCTGGTGACCTGCTTCGCCAGGCACGCGGGAATGCCGTTGGCGGCCTGCGAATGGTCGCGGCGATACACGCTCGGCGCGACCCCGACCAGCTCGGTGAACCGGGTGCTGAACGTGCCGAGCGATGAAAAGCCAACGGCGAAGCAGACATCCGTCACGCTGAGATCGCCGCGCCGCAGCAGCGTCATGGCCCGCTCGATGCGCCGCGTCATGAGGTACGAGTACGGCGATTCGCCGTAGATGCGTCGGAACTCGCGGCTCAGGTGGCCGGCGGACATGTGTGCTCCACGCGCCAGGGCCTCGACGTTCAGCGGCTTGGCGTACTCCCGATCGATCCGGTCCCGCACCCGGCGGATCACGACGATGTCCCGTAGTCGCTGCGCATCGGCCCGGTCGTCTGCCATGCGGTCATCGTTGCATGACCAGTAATTGGGATGCATCGCGCAATTCGCCATCCGGGGCGGTGCCGCCGTCGTACGGTCAGCCGGTGAGCAGCCCATCGCGCCCCGTGACCGTCCTGGAAAAAGACACCGTGCTACCCGCCCTGTTCGGGGTGTGGGATGACATCGACCGACTTCTCATCACAATTTCCGAGGCCGAGCTGCTGACGACGCAGACCGAGTTGCCCGGCTGGCACGTTCGGGACGTCGTCGCGCACATCATCGGCACCGAGCTGATGCTCAAGGGCGAGCCGATACCCGAGGCCGACGTCGACGTCTCCGAGCTGGACCACGTGCACAACCCCATCGGTGTCATGAATGAATGCTGGGTCCGGTCGTTGGGTGCGCTCTCGAGTGCTGAGCTGCTGGAGAAGTTCCGTGCCGTCACCGGCGATCGGCGGGCGACCCTGACCGCGATGTCGGACGACGAGTGGAATACCCCCACGATGACGCCCGCCGGGCAGGACAGCCTGGGCCGCTTCATGCGGATCCGCACGTTCGACTCGTGGATGCACGAACAGGACATCCGCGAATCCGTCGCACGGCCGGCGCCGGACGCCGCGCTGCAGAAACCAGAAGCGCAGCTGTCGCTCGACGAGATCGAGACGATGATGGGCTTCGTCGTCGCCAAGCGCGGGGGAGCGCCGGACGGATCGCGCGTGGCGATCGAGCTGACCGGGCCCATGGCACGCACCATTCGGGTCGCGGTCGACGGCCGCGCTGCGGTGGTGCCCGACTTCGGAGGCGCCGAGCCCACCACGGTGATCAGGATGGACGGCTGGCAGTTCACGCGGCTGTGCGGTGGACGGCCGCTGGGGGCGGTCCGGCCGATCGTCATCGAATTCGAGGGTGACGCCGAAGTCGGTCAGCGCATCGTCGAGAACCTTGGCTACGTCATCTGACCTGGTCATTTGGTCTTCGCTCGATATTCGGTAGAGCTTGTCGGAGCTACCGGTATGATGGAGTGTCCTACCGAAAGTCGGCAGGGATGAGTGAAGTTCACAAGGCAAGGGGCTGAACGGTTTCGACTTCGCGCATCGAATCAAGAGAAGCGTGCCGGTGCAGGCAACAGACCACCGTAAGCGTCGTTGTAAACCAATTAAGCGCCGATTCCAATCAGCGCGACTACGCCCTCGCTGCCTAAGTAGCGACCGCGTGTCTGTCAGACCGGGAACGCCCTCGGCCCGGACCCTGGCATCGACTAGAGGGACCCACCCACGGGATCGGTCGCGGGACCCGTGGGGACATCAAACAGCGACTGGGATCGTCATCTCGGCTTGTTCGCGTGACCGGGAGATCCAAGTAGAGGCATAGCGAACTGCGCACGGAGAAGTCTTGAGGGAATGCCGTAGGACCCGGGTTCAATTCCCGGCAGCTCCACCGAGAGATCGCAGGTCAGGGTACATTCCCTGACCTGCGATTTGTTTTGTCACCCATGAAGGGGTGGGTGAGGGACGTGTCGTAGTTTCGATATCGCCTTGTCGTGCGCTTCGGTTTGTAGATTCTTGACAAGAACTGAAACACGTTCTAGTTTCCCGTCATGGGCAACTCGGCGGCAATCGAAGGTATTCGTCAACTCAAATACCGATACTTTCGGAGCTTGGACCTCAAGGAGTGGGACGCCTTTGGGGATTGTCTCGCCGAAGATGTCGTGACCCGCTACGGCACGCACGCGATGGGTGAGCCGGTGCACTACGAGGGACGATCCGCTGTGGTCGACTTCATGCGTAAGAACCTTGATGGCGGAATTATCACGACACATATCGCGAGTCACCCTGAGATTGAGGTCGACTCCGACACAACCGCGCACGGTTCGTGGGTGTTCGAGGACACCGTGATAGTGCCGGGTCACGCGATGATCCGTGGCTCGGGCTATTACTCGGACACGTATCGCAAGGATGAAGACGGCGCGTGGCGGATAGCCAGCACCGAGTACCGGCGGATCTATGAGGCACTGGTGTCGCTGGATGATCTTCCGAGTTTCAAGCTACTTGCGAACCGGTGGGCCTAGCGCTTTTGCCACACCAATGAGAAGTGCTGGGATTCAACGCTATTCGCGTTCGAATCCCGGCAACTACGCAATCGAGCAATGAAACCCCGCACTTTTTCGGGGTTTTTCTTTGCGTACGGTCCCCTGCTGATGACGATTTCGCGCTGAAGGATATCTGTGTGGCTCAGGGAGTGCACAGTCGCCTCCAAGGTGGGTGAATCCGTTGGGGTGGAACCGATTTCTGCGTCGCGAAGGGTTGCCGGTAGATCAATGCGACCTCGTCGAGGACGCGTTGGTCGTCTTTGTGGCGGGGACCGTTAGAGCAGTACGTTCAATCGGCTTTGGGGCGGCGCGGTGTGATTGTGCGGGCTGTCAGTTCTCAAACGCGATATCCACTTGTCGGTCATCCGACAAGGCACTTACGGACGGTCATCGTGCCGGCGCCGAGCCAGCTGCTTACCGGCCGCGCCGGCAGCGTTGTGGATGCCTCGTAATGGCGCGCAGCCGCGAACACAGCGGCCCTGATCAGAAGACGCGGATCCAGTCGATCAGCATCTCGGCCGGGTAATTGCCCCCACCAGGCTCGCGCCCGCCGGAGCCACCGACAGCGAGGTTGAACACCGGGAACAAGGTGTAACCGGGATCGTTGTATGGCCAGTCGTCCAGAGAGTTGGCCGGCACCGTGAAAAACGGCTCCTTGCCCGGCGTGTAGTCCTTCCAGAAGTACATACCGGTCGGCTGCCAGGTCACCCGCCAGGTGTGCCAGCCGCTGTCGATCGGGTGCGGGTCGGTAGCGAACGACGTGCCGTCCAACCGGGCGTGCACGGTGGTCCCCGATGGCCAGTCCCGGTTGCCGTACCACTCCACCAAGTCGACCTCGCCGCCGCGGACCGGATCGTCATTGAGCAACCAGAAAGCCGGCCAGGCACCGTCGGTCAGGCAGTTCAGCTTGACGCGAGCCTCCCATGTGGTGCCGATCCCGCCGCGCCAGTTACCGATGATCTTGGCGCTGGCGTAACGCTCCTGAATGTTGTTGCCGGGGCCACGGGTGGCCCGGATGACGAGGTTGCCCTTGCCGTCCTGGAACACGTGCTCCTGGTCGGTCACGTAACGGCCCATGTTGTATGGCTGGTCCCATTCGACGGGATTCCTTATGACCTCGCGCTCGGGCACGATGAACCACCACGCCGGGTCTGGCGGTGCACCGGCGGGGCCGTTGAATTCGTCTTGGAACAGCATCGCTGGACCGGCCGACTGGCCGGCGGGCACTACGGGTGTGGCCGGGCCGGTTCCAGGCCCCGGGGGAACCGGAATCGGCTGGGCGTAGGACTTCGGGGAGGGCAGCGCGGCCGCTGCCACGCCCAGCCCAATCATCTTCGCGACGCTGCGGCGGTCCATGTCGGGCACTCCAAAATCTTAGGCGATGGAGCCAGCGGCGCATCCGGAACTGACGGGTGACGGACAGTTGGGTCCGCCAACGGGAAGGCCCGGCTCGAAAACGAGCCGGGCCTTTCTCATGTTCTGACAGTCTGTGCGGGTGGACCTGATGTGGAGCGTCATCGCGCTGACCGTCGGGACGTTCACGGTGCTCCTTGCGGTGCGCCGGGTCGCGATCGCCATCGGCGGATTGGTGTACTCCCGCTACGTCGCTGTCGGCGGGTTGGCGGCATTCTCCGTGCACCGGGACAGTGACGGCGTCTGCCGCATCCGGTTCGAAGCAGGCGGGCCCGCGGTTTTTCACAACGTGGGGATGCAGCTGCTCGGCGTCCCGGAACCGGGTGCCGGGCTGGAACCGCCGGCGCTGCGACATACCATGGCGGCCGGCGACGCTCCGATCGAGTGGACGTTCCGCCTCTCGGAGGACGCCGCAGAGCGGGCGTGGGTAACGGTTACGTGGGTGCGGCCGTATCTGCAGGGCGTCGAGTCCGAGGCTCTCGCGCAATGGTTGCGGTCGGATCGCCTGTACGAATGGCGGTGGTACTCCGAGACCACCCGCTTCGTGCGCACGGCGATCCGATTCGTTGCCCGGCGATGGTCGGGGCCGCGCGGCGAGTCGATGCGCGAATTGCCGCTGTACGGGCGCTGGCGGCGCACCTCGTCGTTCTCCGGCGCTGATCTCTTGGGCCCAGCGGCTACCCCGCCGCCGAGGCCGTGAGCTGTTCCGTTGTGTCGCAGGAAGGAGCCGAGATGCCCGGTATCGCAGGCATGGTCGTGGCCATTACCGGAGCCGGTAGCGGAATCGGAGCGGCGACTGCGCGCCTGCTTGCCGAACGCGGCGTAGCGGTGGTCCTCGGTGCGCGGCGACACGAACGACTCGACGAAGTTGCCGAAGACATCCGCGAACGCGGTGGCCGTGCCATCACCTGTGTGACGGACGTGACGGTCGGGGTGGACCTCGAGCGGCTGGTGAACTGTGCGGTGGACGAGTTCGGGCGGCTCGATGTGCTGGTGAGCAACGCGGGTATCGGGAAGATCGGTCCGGTCGCTGATCTCGACGTCGACGGATGGTCGGCGATGATCGACGTGAATCTGCGTGGTGTGCTTCACGGCATCGCCGCGGCGCTTCCGGTGTTTCAACGGCAGGGTCGGGGGCATTTCGTGACGACGGTATCCACGGCTGGCCTGAAAATTGTTCCTGGGCAAGCTGTTTACGCGGCCACCAAGAACGCGGTGCGGACCTTGATGGAGGGGTTGCGGCAGGAGTCCACGGACGGTGTCATCCGGACCACGTCGATATCGCCGGGGTTCGTCCGCACCGAGCTCGACAGTTCCATCGACGATCCTGCCCTTCGTGAACAAATCCGCCGCAGCATGGACGATTTCGGTATCCCGCCCGAGGCGGTCGCGCGCGCCGTCGCCTTCGCCATCGAGCAGCCGTACGACGTCGAAATCGGTGACATCACCATTCGGCCCACGGTGCAGGGGTAGGTTCATCGGCCCGGTGGCGTCCCTCGCAAACAACCGAGTAACCGAACTTGTTGGAGTCCAACAGAATTGCGGTGCCAACCGGCAGATTCTTGACAAGAACTGAAACGCGTTCTAGTTTCCCGTCATGGGCAATTCGCCGGCGATCGAAGGTATTCGTCAACTCAAATACCGATACTTTCGGACCTTGGACCTCAAGGAGTGGGACGCTTTCGGGGATTGTCTCGCCGAAGATGTCGTGACCCGCTACGGCACACATGCGATGGGTGAGCCGGTGCACTACGAGGGACGATCCGCTGTGGTCGACTTCATGCGTAAGAACCTCGATGGCGGAATTATCACGACACATATCGCGAGTCACCCTGAGATTGAGGTCGACTCCGACACAACCGCGCACGGTTCGTGGGTGTTCGAGGACACCGTGATAGTGCCGGGTCACGCGATGATCCGTGGCTCGGGCTATTACTCGGACACGTATCGCAAGGATGAAGACGGCGCGTGGCGGATAGTCAGCACCGAGTACCGGCGGATCTATGAGGCACTGGTGTCGCTGGATGATCTTCCGAGTTTCAAGCTACTTGCGAACCGGTGGGCTTAGGGCTCGTTCGCCTGGGCGATGCCCGGCTGGCGCAGCGGGTATCCGTCCTAGCGGAGATTGGCCACCAAGTTCATCAGTTCCGTTGTGGTGGAGTTGATTTCGGCGAGGCCGCCGACTGTTCCGGTGGCATTGCTCAGGATCACGTGTTCAAGACCGTTGTCGACGTAGCCGCCGATCCGATCGGCGACCTCGGTCGCGTTGCCGATGAACATGAATTCCTCGACCAATTCGAATGGGATGGTCGGCGCGAGTTCCCGGAGCTGTTCAGGATCGATATCGTGCTGGATCAGATCGACCATGCCGCGGCATTTGTCGCCGCCGGGGTGCTGCAGCCCGTACTCGGCCCAGCTTTCCGCGGAGGAGAGCAGTGCGGTGAGCTTGCCGAGTGGCTCACGCTCCATGAGGTCGGCGACGTGGTCACGCGACCGCCCGAGAATCATCGCGACGTGCAAGGCGCATTCTGGCATCGGCCTTCCGGCCTCGGCGGCGTGCTTGGCGACCACGCTGCGCCGCTGCCCGTAGCTCGAGGGGCTCATCGGCCATGCCGGAACCCATCCGTTGCCATACTGCCCTGTCAGGCGCAGCATGCGCGGGCCGTGCCCGGCCAGCCAGACCCGTGGGCGGCTGTGGTCCTCGCGATGTAGTGGCAGTCCGGTCCGCCCGGACCCGGTCGGCATGGCGCCGCGATCGAGCAGTGCCGTCAGCTCGGTCAGAAACGCTTCCAGTTCTGCGACCGGGCATGAGAAGTCGTAGCCGAACGGGGTCAGCTGGCCGGCCTCGCCGGCGCCGATGCCGACGGTGAAGCCGCCGCCGCATAGGTGATGCAACGTCAGCACGGTGCGGGCGACGTCTGGCGCTCGCCGACGGATTCCGTCGGTGACACACACGCCCATCGGCAGGTTCGATTGCTGGCCCATGATCGCCAAGCAGACGAACGGGTCATAGACGGCGTCCGTATCGGGTGACAGCGCGGACAATGCCATGTCAGGCCAGAGGGCAGGATGCGCGATACCGACCAAATGGTCAGGCACCCACACCGAATCGGCCGTGACTGCTTCCGCGACCGCGAGCACGGTCCGACACGACTCGATAGGGTGCATGGGCATTGCGAGGAAGCCGATTTTCATGTGGCTCACCAGCTGTAGTCGTGTTCGCTCGAGCTACTTCAGCGTATCGATGATTTTTCTCTACCTAGTCATCACAAACAATCAGTTAAGTGAAGTGAAATTGCTGAGGTGGTCAGGACCGGTTCGGGGAAGACGATATTCGTCGGTGCCGTCACGTCGGACTCGGGTCAGCTGCCGACGCAATTCGAGCGGCCACCGTGTGCCTCGCGGCCGTCATAACGCCTGCCGCGTGGCACTGACGATGCCAGGATGGTGTCATGACTGTTGTTCTCGTGCACGGCAATCCGGAGACCGAGGCGATCTGGGGGCCGCTCGTCGAGGCCCTTGGCCGCGACGATGTGGTGCGGCTGTCACCGCCTGGATTCGGTGCTCCGCTGCCCGACGATTTTCCGGCAACGTACCTGGCCTACCGTGACTGGCTGGAAGCCGAGTTGGCGGGCATCGACGAACCGGTGGACCTCGTCGGCCATGACTGGGGTGGCGGCCACGTGATGAATCTGGTCATGCACCGACCCGCGCTGGTGCGCAGCTGGGCGAGTGACGCTGTCGGGCTGCTCGACCCCGACTACGTCTGGCACGACTTGGCGCAGGTGTGGCAGACGCCCGGTGCGGGTGAAGAACTGGTCGACACCATGTTGGGCGGCACCGTCGAGGATCGCGTTGCCCAGATGACCACGCTGGGTATCCCGCTGGCTATCGCGACTTCCATGGCCGAAGAACAAGGCCCGGCCATGGGCCGGGCAATCCTGGCGCTGTACCGCTCGGCGCGCCAGCCGGCGATGGCCGAGGCCGGACGTGCACTGGAGAATGCCCGGGCCCGGCCGGGACTGTCACTGCTCGCCACCGACGACCCGTATATCGGCGGCGCCGACACCCGACGTCGCGCCGCTGAACGTGCCGGCGCCCGCACCGCCGTCCTCGAAGGACTGGGGCATTGGTGGATGGTGCAGGACCCGGTTCGCGGCGCTGAAGCCCTCACGGACTTCTGGGCCACTCTGGACTGACCGCCAAAACCGAACTGGCTCAGGGCAGTACGGTGTGCAGCAGCATGACGTTGTAGGCGGACCACAGTGACAGGTTGAAATAGAGGTCGCGCCCGGTTGACCACGGGTGCAGGAACGGGGCGTACACGCCGCCGGGGAATTGCATCGCCGAGACGACCAGGCGTTCGGGGCTCCACGGACCCACCGGGGTCGGTGAGGTGCGGAACACGACGTCGCTCATGTTGTTGCAGTACATCACCAGGTATTGCTTGAGATAAGTGTTGTACTGCACCGACATCTCGCCGACGGGGCCGGGAATGACCGGCGAGGCCGCACCAGGATTGTTCGGTACCCAGGACTGGCTGTCGTTGCTCCAGTACTGGTATTTGGTCAGGTCAGGTAGGAAGTTCGCGGGGACCCGGGAGATGTATCCCGAGCCACTGCGGCCCGGAGGCGTGCCGTAGACGTAGATGTAGCCGTCGTTGCCCTTGAGGAACGCGCCCTGCTGGAAGTTCTCGTTCCCGGGGGCGTACTGCGCTCGCTGCACATCGCCCGGCGCCATCGGGCGGACACTGCTTGGGTAGACGCCCCAGTTCTGACCATTGTCATTGGAGACCGCGATGGCCGAGTAGTTCGTCGTCCAGGAGCCTGCGTTGTCCCAGTTCTTGATCGACATGAAACTGGCGTATTGCGTTTTGCCGACTGCGATTCCGGATGTCGGGATGATGCCCTTCTCAACCGGAGCCCATCGGATGGTGGGAATGGTCTGCTTGGACATGCCGGGCTGCCACTCGGGAGACCCCGAGTAGGGGTTGGAAACGGAGCCTGGTGGCACGCTGATGCCGTGGGACAGCGTGCGGTCGTTGGTGCGGAGCATGGTGTTGTACCGCCACTGCAGATTGCTTGCGCTGCAGTTGCCGTACGTGTCACCGAACATCATCAGCACCTGGTTGTTGGCCGGGTCTCCGTTGTCCCACATGATGCCCAGGTCGGTTCCGGAGATGCCGAACCGCTGCAGGGTGCTGCCGCCGGCGCTCTGGTCACCCGTCACCCAGCCGACCAATGATGTTGTGCCCGCGTCGATTGCGGGTGCCGGCTCGGCCGCCGGCTGCGCGGGGGTGGGCTGAGTCACCTGGGGTTGTGCTACTTGCGGCTGCGGGACCGGCCGCGGCGTTCCGGGAAGTACGCCGGCCTGCTGTTGCACGGAGCCTTGGGTGATGGCGCTGATGATCGACCGAGACAGTCGGCCCAGATTCGGCAGCGGCGCTTTGTCGTTCGCGTTGCCCGGTCGGTGGCCCATCGGGGGAGACATGACTCCACCGCCTCCGGCGGCACCGGGGCACGGTTCGGCGACCGCAAGGGGCGCGACGTAGACCGCACCACCGCAGACGACGGCGGTCGTCAGCACTAGCGATGCAAGGCGAGGACGCGGCGACACAGTTACACCTTTCGGATGGCGGGCGGCGCTCAGACGCCAGCGAGGGGCTCCTGTGACCATAGTTAGCAATGGGGTTGTTGAGGCCCCTGCAGTACGGATGGGTACCCATCCGTAACCACGTCGCGATCGTTTACCTGGCGTTTACTTCACGAGGGTGACCCACGTCGCAGTGCTCGCGGACAAGCGCCAGACCTAGACTCATCGCATGACCGCCGCTCAGCGGGAACGCGCCGCACTTGTCGAATCACTGCGCGAGCACGGACCCGATGCACCCACTCTGTGTGAGGGCTGGACCGCCCGTGATTTGGCCGCCCACTTGGTGGTCCGGGAACGTCGGCTCGATGCCGCACCGGGAATTCTGGTACCCCAGTTGGCCGGTTACACGGACCGGGTCCAAGCACAGGTGACCGCGTCTACGGATTGGGAAAAGCTGGTCGACATGATTGCGGCGGGCCCGCCGCTGTACTCGCCGTTCAAGCTGCTCGACCCGTTCGTCAATGTCGCCGAGATGTTCATTCACAACGAGGACGTCCGCCGGGCGCAACCGACGTGGGAGCCGCGCGCGCTCGACGATCGGCTGGCATCCGCCTTGGCGGGTCAGGTAGCGAACATGGCGCGCATGGGAATGCGGAATTCACCGGCGCGGATCACGTTGGTGACGCCCGACGGCCGTCGTCTGGCGACGGCCGGCCGCGGTGCCGAGGTCACGGTGACCGGCGAGCCGGGCGAGCTCCTGCTGTTCGCTGCGGGCCGTGAGCCGGCTCAGGTGACGTTCAGTGGGCCCGACGATGCCGTCGCCGAGGTCCGGGGCTCGAACCGCGGATTCTGACTACGGACCGCTAGACGTACCGCTAGAAAACGCAAACGCAGCTCAATCCCGAAGGATTGAGCTGCGTTTGCGTTTGTCTGAAGAGATCAGAAGTTGTTGCAGGTGCTGGCGACGTTCAGCACCAGGTCGGCGTAACCGGCGGCGCCCGGGGTGTTGTACGCCTGAGTGATCATCTGACGACGCTGCTGCGGACCGGCCGCGATCAGCTGGTGCAGGTAGCCGACGCCGATCGGGTTGGCCTGCAACTGGCCTGCGGCGGCTGGGTCGAGCGCGGTCAGGGCGGCGATCACCTGCGGGTAGGTGCAGGTCGAGTACATGATCGGGGTGGGGTCCGGCTGAGCGGTGGCGACGGCGCCGCTGGCCATGACGGCGACCAGTGCAGTGCCCGCGCCAACCATCATCCGAGTGGTGAAAGACATTGATGTTCCCCTCCCGCACCAGGTGACCGGTGCGAACAAAGTGATTGATGACTACGTTAGCAGCTCTATCGATCGCTTGCCGCTGAGCGTTACACCGCCCAAAGGTTCGTTTTCTGACCGGCGCCGGGACGTCAGACGCGGGGGTACGGACGCATTCGCTACGACAGGCTTGATGACGCCAGGGGAAATAGGCAAACCTACCCTAAGTTCTCTAAGGTAGGCTCGCTGCCGAAATGACCGAGATTGATCAGGCGCCTGTACTGCCGCGCGAGTTGACGTCACTGTCCGCTGAGGTTCAGGCCGTGGGCGCGCCTCCCATTCCGCAGCTGGCCGGTCGGTGGACGATGCGTCTCGCCCATGCCGACGTCGACAGTGAGTTGCTGTCCGAATGGATGAACCGGCCGCATCTGGCGGCGGCCTGGGAGTACGACTGGCCAGCCGAACGCTGGGGCCGGCACCTGAAAGCCCAGCTGGACGGGGAGTATTCGCGCCCGTTCATCGTCAGCCATGACGGTGTCGCCGCCGGCTACGTCGAGGTGTATTGGGCGGCCAAGGACTCCATTGCGCCGCGCTACGACGCCCAACCCCATGACCTCGGGATCCACGCGGCGATCGCCGACGAACAGTTGATGCAGCGCCGTATCGGTATGACGCTCATGCCGCTGGTGGCGGCCAGCTTGTTCGAATCGGTACCCGAATGTCGGCGCATCATGTTCGACCCCGACCACCGCAATGTCGGTGCGCGGCGGCTGGTCGAGCGCGGCGGTGCCGAATTCCTCGGTGAACACGACATGACGAACCGCCGGATGGCGCTCTATGCCCTGGCGCGCCCGTCAGACTGACGTCTGACCCGCCCTGTATATAGAGGGAGTGGCGAAAAGGGTTTTGCTGTTGCTGGCGGTGCTGGCCGTCGTGGGGGTGTGCGCCGGTCCGTGGTTCTACCGAACCCAGATGGAGGGCACGCCGGCTCCGGCGCTGAGCCTGCCGTCCACGCATCGCCCGGCCAGCACCAACCTCGACGGGAAGTGGTCGGTCACTGCTGGCCCGGATGACGAGTCCAATCGCTCGCAGGCCGGTTACCGCGCCAGTCAACAACTTCTGTGGGAATCCGTGATCGTCAGTGGACGGACCAATTCGGTCAACGGCGAAGCCTCGGTGGCCGGAAACACTTTGCAGTCGGCGAGTTTCGTCGTCGATGTCGGTTCGATGCAGTCACCGCATCGCGGTCGCGATGACAAGTTCCGCAGCGCCGACGTGATGGGCGCTGGCCAATTCCCGACGGCCAAGCTCGCGGTGGTCGACCCCGTCGATCTGTCTGGCGTCTCGGGCAACGGCATGCCCTCGACGCTGGAAGTGTCGGCACAACTGACGTTGAAGGGCGTCACCCGTCAGGTGGCGGTGCGTGTGGAAATGCAACGCACCGGCGACCGGGTCGTCGCCGCGGGCGAAATCCCGGTCACCTTCGCCGACTACGGCATCAACCCACCGGCCCCGTTCGCCGGCCTGCTCGCCGTCGATCCGATCGTCACCATCGAATTCCTGGTGAATCTGGTCAAGCGCTGACCGTCAGCTGAAGCGGCCGAGTGCTGTTCCGCCGCTGTGGTTTCCGCCGTCGACGGACACCAGTGCTGGCACTCGTTCGCACGTGACCACTCCGTGGTCGGTCGTCACCTCGTCGATGAGATCGAATGCGGCAGCGATGTTTTCGGGAGTGTCGACGACGATCGTCGTGACGGGAACCTGGCGGCCGAGTTGAAAGAACTTGTCGCCGTGCGGCATTCCTCCGTCGTGGAAACCCCAGATACCGCGTAGGACGGTGACGCCGCGACTCGTCTCGATGGCGCGCAGGCGCCGGACGATCTCGCGGTGCACCGGCTCGCCGCCGTGCAGCGTGTCCTCGGTCGTGTAGACCATCAGCTTCTGCCACAACGGCGTTCCGTCGGCATCGTGCGCCGGGAGTACCCCCGGCCGGGCCAGCAGCGTCCCGCCCAGCTTGCACAGCTCGGCCCGCTCCACCGTCACCAGCGGGTCAGGCAGCAGCCGCTCTAGTTCGGGCAGCACCGCGGCGGCGCGGTCGCCGTCGCTGACCGCGATGATCATCACCGGAACGTCCGTGTTCCGATTCAAGAACCGGGCCCGCTCGCGCCGGCCGCGGACTGTGCCGTCGACCCCGAGAAAGACTGAGGCGCAGGCGAATCCGCTGCGATGGAGCAGGTCGCACACCGCGATGTGAGCCGGGCGGCCATTGATTCGGTGCTGGCGTCCGACGTAGACGCTGAGTTTGATGGGCTGGGGCGAGCGAAGCGACGGGGATGGGCGCGGGCCGACAGCGTCGGCAGTGATCAGGTGGGCACGTTCCAGCGTGATCAGTCCGCGGGTGGTCAGCGCCACGGTCCGCTCGGCCAGACCCGTCATCTTCTCGGCGGTGTCGACCGCGGCGATCGCGACCGGCAGGTCCTCCGACTGGCTCAGGGTCTGGTCGGTGCGCAGCTGGTGCCGGGGCCCGAACCCGGCGATACCGCGCAGCACCACACTCGTGGCGACATTCTCGGCGCCGTAGAGATCGAGCAGTTGCTCGGCCAGGAACCGACCTTGATGACGTTGTCGCTCACCGAAATACGTGGTGAGTTTGAGGTAGTCCGCAGAGTCGCTCACAGGAGACCGCCCATCCACAGTCCCAGTGCCGCGGCGGCCAGGCCCAGCACTACGCTCGCCACGATATTGGCCAGAGCGAACCAGACCTGTCGTTCCTCACCGAGGCGCTGCGTCTCCAGCATCCAGGTCGAGAACGTCGTGTACGCCCCGACGAACGCGGTACCGGCCAGCAGTGCGACATTCGGGCTCAACGCCAGTCCGCCGGAGAAACCGAGGAGCCACGCGCCGCTGAGGTTCACCACGAAGGTGCCGTAGGGGAAGCTGCTGCTTTTGCGCTTGGATACCGCGCGGTCCACCAGGAACCGCGTGACTGCACCGACGCCGCCGATGAGCGCGACCCCAGCCCAGATGACGGCCGTCATGCCCGTACCCGCACCCGTCGCACCAGGACGGTGGCCAGATAGACCGCAGCCAGGCCGGCGACGATGCTGGCGACGGTGTAGCCGGCGGCCAACCCGTAGGCGCCGTGCTGGAGCATCCGCACGGTCTCGACCTGCATGGTGCTGAACGTGGTCAGGCCGCCGCACACCCCGGTGCCGAGCAGCGGGCGCTGATAGCTGGATACCGGCAGGCGCTCCAGTAGCCGGGTCGTGAAGTACCCGAGCATGAAGGCGCCCACGATGTTGACGGCGAAGGTGCCCCACGGCCATTGGTCGGGATGGGGTGCGGCGAACACGGCGAGGACAGCGCGCGCGACGGTCCCGACAGCGCCCCCGACGAACACGGCGGCCAATTCACGGTTGTCGTGGCCGAACATAGGGAAAAAGTATGGTGTCCGGCCGTCGACCGCCGCACATCGGGGGAGAACCGGTAGCAGAATCGAGCCCATGACGGCCAACCCGCGCGCCGGCCAACCGGCCCAACCCGATGACCTGATCGACGTCGCCCACGTGGTGACCGCCTACTACACGGTGGCGCCCGACCCGGAGAACGTCGACCAGCAGGTGGTGTTCGGCACCTCGGGCCATCGCGGGTCGAGCCTGGACGCCGCGTTCAACGAGCCGCACATCTTGGCCACCACTCAGGCGATCGCCGAATACCGCGCCGCGCAGGGCACCACCGGGCCGTTGTTCATCGGCCGCGACACCCATGCCCTGTCCGAGCCGGCGTGGGTCACGGCGCTGGAGGTGCTGGCCGGCAACGAGGTCGTCGCAATGATCGACGCCGCCGACCGCTACACGCCCACGCCGGCAGTCAGTCACGCGATCCTGACCTTCAACCGTGGCCGGGAGGGCGATCTGGCCGACGGCATCGTCGTCACCCCGTCGCACAACCCGCCGCGCGACGGCGGCTTCAAATACAACCCGCCCAACGGCGGTCCGGCCGACACCGACGCCACTTCGGCGATTGCCAACCGCGCCAACGAGATCCTGCGGGACGGGCTGCGAGACGTGAAGCGCATTCCGCTGGCGCGGGCATTGGGTTCGACGGAGCGGCACGACTACCTGAATGCGTACATCGACGATCTGCCGAATGTTGTTGATCTGCATGCTATTCGGGCCGAAGGGGTAAAGATCGGGGCAGACCCGCTCGGCGGGGCCAGCGTCGACTACTGGGCTGCCATCGCCGAACGTCACCAGCTGGATCTGACTGTGGTCAACCCGCTCGTCGACGCGACCTGGCGGTTCATGACGCTCGACACCGACGGCAAGATTCGCATGGACTGCAGTTCGCCGAATGCCATGGCATCGCTCATTGCGAATCGGGATCGCTACCAGATCGCTACCGGCAACGACGCCGACTCGGACCGGCACGGCATCGTCACACCTGACGGCGGGCTGCTCAACCCGAATCACTATCTCGCCGTGGCGATCGACTACCTGTACACCCACCGGCGCGGCTGGCCCGGTGCCACGGCGGTCGGCAAGACGGCGGTCAGCTCGTCGATCATCGACCGCGTGGTGGCCGGGCTGGGACGTCAGCTCATCGAAGTGCCCGTCGGGTTCAAATGGTTTGTCGACGGATTGGTCAGCGGCACAATCGGATTCGGTGGCGAGGAGAGCGCCGGGGCGTCGTTCCTGCGGACGGACGGCAGCGTCTGGACCACCGACAAGGACGGCATCATCATGGCACTGCTGGCCTCGGAGATGCTGGCGGTTACGGGGCTGACGCCGTCGCAACGCTACGCCGAGCTGACCGAAAAGTACGGCGCGCCAACGTATGCGCGCATCGACGCACCGGCCAACCGTGAGCAGAAGGCCCGGTTGTCGAAGTTGTCCGCCGACCAGGTGACCGCGACCGAACTCGCCGGCGAACCGATCGTCGCCAAGCTCACAGCGGCGCCCGGCAACGGTGCGCCGCTTGGCGGGCTGAAGGTGACCACCGAGAACGCGTGGTTCGCCGCCCGGCCGTCGGGCACCGAGGACGTCTACAAAATTTACGCCGAGTCGTTCAACGGTCCCGAACACTTGGCGCAGGTCCAGGCCGCGGCGCGAGACGTGGTTAATACAGTTATCGGGTGAACGCTGTCACAGAAGACGGCCGTGCCCCGACTCGGCTTCCCACCGAGATCTGGGTGCTGGCCGGCGCCAACGTCGTCATCGCACTCGGCTATGGAGTGGTGGCGCCGGTGCTGCCGCAGTACGCCCGCAACTTCGGCGTCAGCATCAGTGCGGCGACGTTCGTCATCACCGCGTTCGCGGTGATGCGGCTGATCTTCGCGCCGCCCAGCGGCATGTTGGTGCAGAAGCTCGGCGAGCGACGCGTCTATCTCACCGGCCTGCTGATCGTGGCGCTCTCGACGCTGGCCTGCGCGTTCGCCCAGACGTACTGGCAGCTGCTGCTGTTCCGGTCGCTCGGCGGTGCCGGGTCGACGATGTTCACGGTGTCGTCCCTAGCGCTGATGATCCGGTTGTCGCCGTTCGATGCCCGCGGCCGGGTGGCAGGGCTGTTCTCGAGCGCCTTCATGATCGGCGGCGTCGCCGGGCCGGTGCTGGGCAGTGTGACCGCAGGACTGGGCCTGGCAGTGCCGTTCGGCATCTACGGCGCGGCGCTGGTGGTCGCGGCGGCCGTGGTGTTCCTCAGCCTGCGGCATTCGCCGCTGGCCGCGCGCGAGGAGGAAACCGGCCCGTCGGTGTCGGTGCGGACCGTCCTGCGCAACCGCGCCTATCAGGCCGCGCTGCTGTCGAACCTGGCATCCGGCTGGGCGGCCCTGGGCTTGCGGGTGGCGCTGGTCCCGCTGTTCGTGGTCGACGTGATGCACCGCAGCGCCGGCATGGCGGGCCTGGTGCTGGCCATGTTCGCGGTCGGCAACGTGTGCGCGGTGATTCCCAGCGGGCATCTGTCGGACCGGATCGGTCGGCGCAAGCTGCTGATCGTCGGGCTGGGGGTGTCGTCCGTCTCGACAATGTTGCTCGGCTGCACCACGTCGCTGCCGGTGTTTTTAGCGCTCGCGTTCGTGACCGGTGCGGCGAGCGGCATCTTCATCTCGCCGCAGCAGGCCGCCGTCGCGGACATCATCGGCAGCCAGGCGCGCGGCGGCACCGCCGTGGCGACCTTCCAGATGATGTCCGACTTCGGGACGATCATCGGGTCGATGGTGGCGGGGGAGATCGCCCAGCACGTGTCGTTCACCGCGGCGTTCGCGACCAGCGGTGCGGTCCTGCTGGTGGCCGGACTGGGTTGGTGGCTGGCACCGGAAACGCGAATTTCCCATGACGAAGCGGAGACGCCCATCTGTCCATTGGGCCACGAGCCGATAGAAGGGTCCCTCTGACCAGGCGTTTTGTCCCGCATGGGACTGGTGGTGTAACTTCATCTCGCACCACTTAAGGGGCTATGGCGCAGTTGGTAGCGCACCACACTGGCAGTGTGGGGGTCAGGGGTTCGAATCCCCTTAGCTCCACCAAAGGGTTCTTGATCGAACCCTTGGAATGACGGCGAGAGCCGATATCGGCAATTTCAGCGGACTCTTCGGAGTCCGCTGTTTTGCTTTTGGCAGCAAGGACGATCTGCCGACGAAAAGACCACGACAGTCGTCGAATTCCTCGCCTGCGCACGGACCTGGTTCGCCGCCCACGGCGACTGAGGAACCAGATCACTGGGGTAGTCGCCGTGAGCAAAACGCAGGTTTAGGAACTCGTGGGTTGGGGCGGAGCCCAGTTGGTGGGGTCGATGTGTCCGTTATAGAGCGGTAGCGGAAGCGGTGCATCGCCAGGCTGATACTGACGCCATGGCCAGGAGTCGCTCGCGGTCCCATATTCGCGAACGTTACGGACGCGGTCGAAGTCGACGAGGCTGAGCAGAGTTGTTTCGGCGGTGCCAGGAGAAACGGCTTGAATATGGCCCTCAGGATCGATGAGCATGCTCTGACCGTTTGCGGTTGGTGCCGCCGCGTTGACGGATGCGAACCAGACCTGGTTGACAATCGCATTGGCTCGGTTGATGGTCTCGTCGAGACGGCGGCCGGCGGTTGGATATTGGGCCATGTTGAGGATGAGTTCGGCGCCCATCCAGGCAAGGTGGCGGCTGATCTCAGGGAACCAGCCGTCGAAGCAGATCGTCAGGCCGACCCTGCCAATCTCGGGGATGTCGAAAGTCACGAACTCATTTCCAGGCGTGGCTTTCTCGTAGGGCTTCCAGGTGAAGATCTTCCGATACGAGGCGACCAAGTTCCCGTCAGGACTGTAGACGGCGGCGGTGTTGTACACGGTCCCGTCTTCGTCGCGTTCGAACACGGTGCCGGGGACGAGCCAAATGCCGAGCTCGCGAGCCAGCGAAGCAAGCCGCTGACCGCGCGGCCCGTCAAGGGGCTCGGCGTACCGCGCGTGCACGCTGTCCTCAGACTGGTCTTCGCCAATCGCCGCGGTGCAGAGGTGCAGCTCGGGGTAGACGACCATGCGGCCGGCATTCGGGGACGCCATGTGGGACCGGAGTCCGGCCTCGAACTGGTCGAGTGTTTGCGCCGGTGCTTGGACGAGAGTGAGGGGCAGAAGCCTGCTCATCTTGGTGCTTCCTTCCGAGGGCGTGATGATGGGCGCGCGCGATCAGCAGATAGGCGGCGGCGCTGACTGTCGCGCCAGTCGTCGCTGACCTCCGTAACTGAATAAGCACGACATTTGTACCTGCGGTGCGGCGGTCACGGAAGGCTGAGAGGGTTACGCATATTCGATGCAGCTGATCACTTAAAGCGATGCAGGACTGCAAGGTGTTCTGTGAGTGCGATTTCGGATAGTTGGCTCGGTATTGGACCGTCGACACCGTCGGGCAGGCCAGGTTTTTGCGTTGCCGGTCGCAATCGCTCGGCTCTCAGCCACGGAACTTACCGCGCGGTAAGATGCGGATTATGACTCAGCGCAGCATGCCCAATCTTGATGGCGTGACCCATGAATACGTGCAGGCCGGTGATGTGAAGATCCATGTGGCCGTGGCCGGACCGGAGGGTGGGCGCCCGGTCGTGCTGGTGCACGGCTGGCCGGAGAACTGGTGGATGTGGCACAAGGTGATCCCCGCGCTGGCCGATGCCGGCTACCGGGTGCATGCCATGGACCTGCGCGGCGCCGGCTGGAGCGAGGTCACCCCGAAGGGCTACGAGAAGGAGCAGTTCGCCTCCGATGTGCTCGCCGCGGCGACCGCACTGGGGCTGGAATCCTTTGATCTGGTGGGCCATGACTGGGGCGGTTGGACCGCGCAGCTGGTGGCGCTGAAGGCGCCGGCGCGCGTTCGGCGGTTGGCGATCCTCAACATCCCGCCGGTGTGGCAGGAGCCGGGCCGAGTAGCCCGACATGCGCACAAGCTGGCGTACCAACTCGTCGTGGGAGCTCCTGGGGTCGGACCGCTCTCGCACCTGTCGCCGACGCTGTGGTGGTTCATCCGGCGCAGTGGGATGCCCACGGAGTCGGTGGACTTCTTCCGTAGCTGCTTCCGCGATCGGGACCGTCGAGTGGCGGGCTCCAAGATCTACCGATCCATGGTTGGCAAGGAGTTCGTCAACCTGGCGCGCGGTCCCTACGACGACCAGAAGCTCGCAATGCCGGTGCGTGTGCTCTTTGGTCTCGATGACGTGGCGGTGCACCCGTCGCTGCTGGATGGCTTCACGGACCATGCCGACGATCTGAACATCACCGAGGTGCCCGACTGTGGTCACTTCATCGTCGACGAGCAGCCTGAGCTCGTGGTGAAGTGGCTCTTGGATGTGCTGGCCGAGCCGCCCCGCTAGCTCCACAAAAGAAAACCCGCTCCGACTTCGGTCGGGGCGGGTTTCTTGTTTTGGTGGCGCGTCAGAGCCGATCGAAGATGCTGTTGACGATGTCGTCGCCGACGCCGAAACCGGCGCCCCGCACAATCGCCTGACCGAAATTTCCGCCCAAGAAGCGTTGCAACGTCCCGCCGCTCTGCTGGGGTTGATACTGCGGCTCGACGTACGCCGGCTGCTGGTATTGCGGTTGGTATTGCGGGGCCGGCGGCTGATATTGCGGCTGGTACTGCGGAGCCGGCGGCTGATACTGAGGCGCAACGGGCTCTGTGCTCTGTACGTGGTTGGCGACGAGGGCATGAATCGACTGGAACACCGACCCGGTCGCGCTCTCCTCATCCCGAATGGCCAACGCGATCTCTTTGAGGTCCAGCTGCCATTCCCGCGCATTGGTATCGCCGGCCGCGGCCGCTGCCGACAGCTTTCCGGCCAGCGCCTGAATCAGCGAGGCGGTCTGCTGAGACTGCTGCTGAAGCGTCGCGTACTGCTGATCGACGGTTTCGACGTCCATGGCGCGGACTCCTTACCTCTATGTGCACCTTTGTGCATCCCAGGTGGTCGGTCGCCACGCTACTGGCGGATCGTCGCCTGAAACTGGCTGCGGACTGTGAATGGCCTGGGCGGAAGTGTCGGTCCCGAGCTGTCCCTGCCGAGCAGGGGAATGTCGAGTTGATGCCGCGGCCGGCTGCCGGGTAGCCAAGAATGGTCGGATGGCGAATTCCGAGCTCGACCTGATCGGCGAGCTGGCTGATGTCTCGACCGAAATAGCAGTCGCGGAACCTCCTGGCCTTCCCGGCAGCAACCCGACCCTGGCGCTGCAGCACATGGAGGCTGCGCTCGTTCGTGCCGACCTCGAATGCCCCGACGTGCTCAGCCGCGAGCAGTTTCGGCGCCTGCGTTACCTCTTGAGCTTCGTGCGGATGACCGTGTTCGAACCAGGCGCAGCCGGTCCGCGCGGCGCTCGGGGCCGCGGCGACGTCGTGGTGGGTGACGAGATCACTGGTTTCCGGAACCGCGTGATCGACGCGCTGTACACCCCGCTACGGGGACGCACTACCGCCGAGGAGCGATTGACCGCGGCGAAGGAAGTCCTCGCGAGCTTCGCCGCGGACGTCGAGTACGAACGTTCGGCGATGCTGGATCGCCACGCCAACGACTTCTCCGCCATGGACCTGGACACCGAGCTTGGATACAAGACTTACGTCGCAGTCCTCGGTGGTGGGGGCGGCGCCGGCTACGTCTACCTGGGCGGGATGCAGCGCATGCTGGCGGCGGGTCTGCCACCTGCCTACATGCTGACGAACTCTTTCGGCGCCATCGTGGGCAGTGTGATGGCCCGCGCGCTGCCAGTTCCGATCGAGGACTACATCGCGTGGGCGAAGACCGTCACCTACCGAGGTGTCTTGGGCCCGGCCAGGACCCGGCGCCGCCATGGCCTCAATGGGCTGTTCTCGCTGCAATTCGACCAGTTCGCCAAGGAGATGTTCACCCGCGAAGACGGCGAACCGATGCGGATGACGGATCTCGCGATCCCGTACGAAACTGTCGTCGCCGGGGTCAGAAAACAGTCGTTCGATCGGCTGCCCGGGCAGTTCCATCCGTCGCACTTCACGCTGATGGGGGTGCGGGCGCTCGAACATCTCAAGCTGGGCTACGCACCAGGCGTCGTCAACCGATTGTGGCAAGTCGCCGCGTTCATCGACTCACGCGTCGTCAAACCGATCGTGCTGGGCGGCGACGACCTGACGGCTGACTTCAATGTGGTTGATGCCGCGAGCTTTTCGTCGGCAATCCCGGGGATTCTGCATCATGAGTCCAGTGACCCGCGGATGTGGGACCTCTTGGATCAGCTGCTCGTGGAGAAAGACGTTGCCGCGTTGGTGGACGGGGGAGCGGCCAGCAATGTCCCAATTGAGCTGGCCTGGAAGCGTATTCAGGACGGGCGGCTGGGCACCCGCAACGCCTGCTTCATCGCGTGGGACTGCTTCCACCCGCAATGGAATCCGAGACACCTTTGGCTGCAACCCATTACGCAGGCGCTGCAGCTTCAGATGGTGCGCAACGCGCCGTTCGCCGATCGGGTGATCCGGTTCAGTCCGACGCTGTCGCCGGTCACGTTGGCGGCCGCGCCGGAAGCCATCGATCGCGCGATCGAATGGGGCAACACGTCGGTTGAGAGCTCGGTGCCCTTCGTGCAGCGACTGACCGAGCCGGTGTGGTGGGAGGGCAATCAGCCGCCACAAGTCGATCGCACGCTGACGCGTGCCGCCAGTGCCCCGTTGCAGCCGATGGCCACGATTCTGGACGGAGCCCGACGGGCCGCTGAATATGTGCCACGAGTGACACGCGCGCGACGGTGGGTTGCGGCCGCCGGGGAACGAATCCGGGGGTCGCAGTGAGGATTTCAGCACCTACGATTGAGGAGTTGCGATGAACTGGCCGGCACTGCAGGTTTCAGACTGGGAGCCCACTCGAGACACGCTGCACCTGTGGACTCAGATCGTCGGCAAGATTCGTCTGGCGGGGGCGCCGCTGCTCAACCACTGGTGGAACGTCACCCTGTACGTCAGCCCGCGCGGCTTGACCACGTCGTCGTTTCCGCACGGGAGCGGTCTCGTTGACATCGAGTTCGACTTCATCGACCACGTGCTGGCAATCCGTAGCAGCGACGGGGGCCGTCGTACCGTCGCGCTGGAACCGAAGCCGGTCGCCGAGTTCTATGCCCAGACCATGGCGGCATTGGCCGAACTCGGAATCGACTTGCAGATCAGCAAGACTCCCAACGAGATTCGCGACGTTATTCCGTTCGACGAGGACACAACGCATAAGTCGTACGATCCCGTTGCCGCCCAGCTGTTCTGGCAACAGCTTGTCCAAGCCAGCCGGGTGATCGGTGAATTCCGTTCGTACTTCGTCGGGAAAGTCAGTCCGGTGCACTTCTTTTGGGGCTCATTCGATCTGGCGTGCACCCGGTTCTCCGGCCGCCCGGCGCCTCGTCATCCCGGCGGTGCGCCCAATTGCGGCGATTGGGTGATGGTTGAAGGCTATTCACACGAACTGTCCAGCTGCGGATTCTGGCCCGGCGGAGGCGAAGAAGGCGCGTTCTACGCGTATGCCTATCCAGAACCAGAGGGGTTTGCCGCCGCCGCGGTCAGCCCCGAAGCGGCGTATTACAGCAGTGAGTACCGGCAGTTCCTGCTGCCGTACGAAGCGGTGCGGACCGCCGACAACCCCGATCAGGCGCTGATGCAGTTCCTGCAGAGCACCTATGCCGCGGCTGCGGACCTCGGCCGCTGGGACCGCGCCGAACTAGAAGACGATCCGCGCCGTTGGGAATAGGTGTTTCGGACGATCACACGTGATCGTGTCCATGCTCGGGTTGGCGGATCAGCGGTGCAAAGTGCCGATCGGCGGTCGCGGGCGCACCCCACGGATCGAACTCGACGATCCGGTTCCCCCCTTGGCGTTTGGCTTCGTACATCGCGCGGTCGGCATGGCGTAGGACGCTGTCGACATCGTCTGCCCCGTGCTGGGACAGGCCTCCACTGACAATTCCGACACTCGCAGTGACGGTGTCGGAGATTTCTTGCAGTCCGATGCGGAGCCGATCCACGAATTCGGCGGCTTCATCACTTGAGTTCACCGCAACGAGAGCTCCGAATTCATCGCCTCCCAAACGGGCAGCGATGTCGCTTTCGCGAGTGCAGGCGGCTAACACCCCTGCCACCGCTTTGAGGGCGGCGTCACCCCGGTCGTGGCCGTGCTCGTCGTTGAGTCCTTTGAAGCGGTCCAGGTCGATGATCGCGGCTACCAATGTCACCGTCGAGTCGCTTTGCATCAGTTCGTCTGCGCGGGCATACATCCCACGTCGATTGCTCAGTCCGGTCAGGGGGTCGATGTTCACCTTCTGCACCGTTGTCCGGGCCGTGCGTCGGGCGCCCTCGATCAGTGCCTGGATCAGGATCGGGAGCACGATCAGCGATGAGATGGCCGGAGCCAGAAAGACGTACAGATCGCCCCATCCCGCGTGATCGACGACGACGCTGTAGGCCGAGAGCGCGATCATCGCGACGAGGACGAATGCGGAGTGTGCTGCCAGCACCACCGGGCCGAGGATGAATGCGACATAGACGCCGATGAGACCCATGTGAAAGGTGCCGTTGAGCTTCGACACGGTCGCCGTGTTCATCGAGGTCCCGATCACCATGGAGACATCGGCCCACGCAACGAACAGCAGTGATTGACGGTATGTAGGCCAATCGCTAACCATCCACATGATGCCGACTACCGCTGGCAAGGCTCCCAAGATGAACTGGATTACTCGCGGAATCAGCTCATGCGGTCCGAGCGGGTTGAATTGCATGGTCCACACGACCGGCGTCATCGACACACACAGCAAACCGATCACGATCCTGAGTGGATTCATGAGGCCCGCACCACGCAGTGCATTCGTGGTGAACTGATACATGTCCTGCTTCATCGGCGCCCCACCGTTGCCTGCGTGATACTGAGCCGCCGAGTTTAGCCTGAACCCGGCGTGCCGGATCGCTTTGCTGCATCCAGCCTTAGGGACTCGAACCCCTAACCCTCGACGGAAGCGCAACATTCTTTCGGCGACGACCTTCCAACGCATTTCCAACTGCACGGAGCTACGTTCCTGCCATGACCCGATCCTTCGGCTTCATTGGCACGACGCTGGTCTTCGGAGCTCTCGCGGTGCAGCTGAGCGCCTGCACTTCCACCATCAAGCCCGACGGGGCCGCTCAGTCGGTGACCGACATGGTGACCAACCAAACGGGATTCCATCCGACGGACGTCAAATGCCCGTCCGGCGTCGACGCCAAGGTCGGCGGTGAATTCGATTGCAGTTTCACTGGACCGGAAGGGCCGTACAAGGCGCACTTGAAGATCACCAGCGTGGATGGGGAGAAGGTCGGCTTCGACATCAAGACAAGCCGAAGCTAGCGGAGGGCAGCTTTCAAGCGGTGTATCCGCGCGGCAGCACGCAGCTGTCGACGCACGCGCACGCCAGGAGATCGCCAAGGCGGCCGGAGACGGGCTGCTGCAGGTCCAGCGCCGACCCCAGCGCCGGCAGTCGCAGACTCGCGTAGTTGACGTTCCAGTCCAGGATCACCTGGTCGGCGATCTGGTCGAGGTATTCGCGTAAGGCCGCTGATGATGATGTCGCGAACAAGGTGAGCGTGCCCAAGGACTCACCCTGCGGGGCGAGGATCGGGTGGCACCAGGGTTCGCCGGCCTTGTGGCCGACGTGGGGTCGCAGGTAGCCCAAGACGGCTCCGGAGGGATCGTCGAATCGGGCGCCGCCGTCGTGGGGGACGAGCTTTCCGATTTCGGTTCCGCCCTCGCTGACGGTGGTGGTGCCGGCGACGTCGATGGTCAGCGTGCGGTTGTCTGCCGCGAGGTTGTAGGTGCTGCGCCCGCCGTTCTTGAAGCCGAGGAGTACTCCGAGGCCCGATTTCTGGCGGGCCTCGCCCATGGGTTGTCCCGAGGCATCGGCGAGTTCGACGCGAAGAGCGTTGGCGGCGTTGCGTTTTACGGTTGCAACAAGCTTGGTGTGGCTGTTGAGAATAGTCATCTGGGCGGTAACCCCTTCGAGATGGTGGCTACCGGCAACGCTAGCGACGACGGATTGGAAATCCGTTGGGACGCCGTGGGCTTCGGCGTGGCATTTATGTGAAGTTGTTGTGGCCCCGGTGGTATCGGGAGATTTGGACGCGTCCTAGGACTTCTGCAGCCGGTAGAACTTGGGGTCGGCCCTGCGGGCGATGCGGGGGAGCCGTGCAGTCGGTGGCTCGACCACGTCTACGACGTCCCAGTCGGTGAATGCCTTTTCTACCTGCTCGCGCGTAGCTCCGGTGGGCAGAAATGGCGGCCCGATCGGCTTGCTGAACGCCAGCATCAGCATGGTCGCGCCGGGTTTGGTCCGTGCCGTCACCGCGCGGGCCATGTCCGACCGTTGGTCAGCGGAAAGTCCATGGAAGCAGCCGATATCGAGGACGAAGTCGAAGTCGCCGCCGACGACATCCGCTGGAAGCACAGTGGCGTCGGCCTTCACGATCTTGGCGCTGACGCCGGCGGCCGTGAGACGTCGGCGGGCTCTGGCGAGAGCCCGGTCGACGAGATCGGCGCCGGTGACATCCCAGCCGCGGCGGGCCAACGCCAGGGTGTACGAACCGCTGCCGCAGCCGACGTCGAGTGCCTTACCCGGCCCGCCGCGTTCGTCCTCCTCGCGCTGAAAGAACTCTTCGGTTGTCGCGATGCTGACCTTGGCCGCTTGTTCCCACGGTGTGAATCCGACCGCGTATGCAAACTCGTAGAACTTGCTCATCGCGTCAGCCTCCTCAAGTGAGGGCTTCTTGAGATGAGCCTAGGACGTACGGAGTGCGACGGCGATACCAGAAATCGGCTCTGTCACAGCCGGGGGACTAAGTGGAATCGACTCGCTTGCCCGCTGAACCCGGGGTATCCACGACGGCTGTCACGACGTCCTGAATTACTTTGGCACCGTTCGATTTCCCGGCTGCTTTCCGCGCAGCTTGGACCTCGGTACGGCGTTCGTCGATGAGGCGGCCAAATTCGCGAGACAGCGCAGGCCGGTCGCTGAGTAGTCGCTGGATTTCGTCGTGTTCGATCTGTAACAACGTGACTTCGTCGAGCGCGTGCACGTAGGCCAGGTTCGCCTGGTGAGTGAAGGCGGCGACGCCCAGGAGCGCGCCCTTGTCGAGGCTGCGAACCCCAGCGATGGAGCCGTCGCCCAGGGTCACCGCCAGCTGGGCATGTCCCGCCACCATCACCGTGATGGTCTTCGGAATCTCGCCGGGTGCCTGGATGAGTTCGCCGGTCCCGTACCGGAGCAGACGCGCGTAGGGCGCCAGCGCTTGTTGGTCGGCCTGGCTCAGCCGGAGGCCGGGCGCGGCGGCCTCATCGAGCGCCGCTGCGATGCGCTTGGGCGTGGAGTAGTCGTCACCGACGCCGTCGAGGTGCAGCTTCTCGCGCCGGGCCGCGTACCAGATCCAGCGCCGGAACGTGGCCTGCACGGCGTCGTCGTCGCCGGGGGATTTCAAGCCGATGGTGGTGCGGTACTTGTGGTCGCCGATGGGCACGGTGGACGGCTCGATGTCGTCGCCCCGCTGCGGCAGGTTGGTGGCGATCTGGGTGAGCGTCGCGCACACCTGGTCGGGCGCGTCCGACGCGGAGAACGTTGAGGTGATGGTGGTGTGTGAGGTGGACAGCCGGCTCAGGTTGGTGAAGGACGTGCCGGCCAGCACCGAGTTGGGCGTGATCTGCACACCGGTGCTGGATTCGATGTGGACGGCGCGCCAGTTCACCTCCACCACGCGGCCCCGCGCCGCGGCGGTGTCCAGCCAGTCGCCCATGCGGAACGGCTGCTCGAACAGCATGAACAAGCCGGACACGATCTGCCCGACGGAGTGCTGCAACATGAGGCCGATGACCACCGAACTCACGCCGACGGCGGTGAAGACGCCCTTGACGTTGCTGCCCCAGATGTAGCGGGAGATCACGGCCAAGCCGAGGATGATGAGCACCATGCGGGCCACGTCGATGAAGATCCGCGGGACGCGGCTGCGCCACGAGGTTTCCGGGGCGTTCGCGAACACGGCGTTGCTCAAGCCGGACAGCACCAGCAGCAGTGTCAGGAAGACGAGGACGGTCGCCACGATCCGGATGGGAACGTCGCGCGCCGGGACGACGGCGACCTTGAGCATCAACAGCAGGAGGGCGATCACCGGCAACACGTAGGTGCGCAGCAGTCCAACGGGCGCGGCGAGCGGACTGTGCCGGCGGATCAGGGACCGCCGCCATTCGGTCAGCACGATCAGGCTGGCCGGTAGTCCGACGGCGATGCCGGCGACCCAGAAGAACCATGACGAACTGGTGGCGTACACGATTTACCGCCGCCCCGACAGCCGCCAGATGGGCTCCTGCGTTTCGCCGACGGTCAGCGGCCCGGCTGGGGTGAACCGATGCGTGTCGTGCACGGCGTCGTGGACCCGCGAGGTGATGTAGATGCCGGGCTCGCCGCCGCCGGCCTGGGCCTGATACGCCAAATCGACTGCGCTGCCCCACATGTCGTAGACCATGGTGGAGCTACCCACCAGGCCGCTGGTGACCGTGCCGGTGTCGATGCCGGCGCGGAAACCGAGCTGCAGGTTGTCTTCGGCGTTGGCACGAGCCACGATGCGTTGCATTTCGATGGCGAAGGCGACGGTGCGTTCGACGTTGTCCAGCCGCGGTACGTTCAATCCGCAGCTGGCGGTGTAGCCGTTGCGCAGGATCCGCATGGGCTCGACCCCGTTGCGTTCGGCGGCATCGTCGAACTGGCGCACCAATTCGTTGACGACGCTGAGGAATTCGTCGGACGGCAGCTCGCTGGACAGGGTGTCCAAGCCGTCGATATCCGCGAAGATCACCGCGACGTCCTGGTGGCTCTCGCTGATGGTCTCTTCGCCTTGGCGGTACCGCTCGGCTACCGACTCGGGCATCAGCGACCGCAACAGTTGCTTGTTTTCCTGGCGTTCGCGGCGCAGCAGCTCATCTTTGATGCCGAGCAGCCGGCTCATGTCGTTGAATGTCTTGGTCAGATCACCGAATTCGTCCCGCGTTCGGGCCGGGATCACCGCGTCGTAGTCGCCGCGGCTCACCCTTTGAGCACCGGCCTCCAGCCGGCGGATCGGCCGCACGAACAATTGCGCCAGCGCCATGGCCGCCAGACAGTCCAGAATGACGATCGCGGTGACGGCCACACCCATAGTTCTGGTGAAGACCCGTTCGGGCGCAAAGGCTTCGGCGGTGTCGATCTTGGCCACGATTGACCATGTCAGGTCCGGCCCGATGACCACGGGCGCAAAGGACTGCAGCGTTTCGTTGCCCAGGTAATCCGTCGTGATCCGGGTCCCGGTCTGACCGCGCTCTGCCGCTCGGGTGACATCGCTGCCGACGGGCTGGATCAGCGTGGTGCCGTCGAGACGGACGGCTCGTTCCGCCAACTCGGGCGACGTCCCGGCCGCGACGACGTCGCGCTGATAGGCCTGTTTGTTCTCGACGAACAGGCGCGAGTTCGACCGCATCAGATCGTCGGCCCCGGCGAGGTAGGTTTCGCCGGTGGCGCCGAGGCCGTTGTCCTGCCATTTGCCGTTGAAGGTCATCAGCGCGTTGATCCCGGCGATCGGGAGCTGTAGCGCCAGGACGCCGATGGTGCGGCCGCCTGCCACGACGGGCGCTCCCATCCACGCAACGGGGTGGTCACCGGCGGGGTGGTAGGTCTGAAAGTCGGTGACCGACACATAGTCGACGCGGTCAGCGCCCATCGCTTTTGCGTAGGCCTCGTGCAGATTGCCTTGTTCGTACGGCCCCGACTGGACGTTGGTCCCGAGGTCGGCATGCTTTTTCGCCGTGTAGACGACATTGCCTGCCGGGTCGATCAGCAGCGCGTCGCCGTAGCCGAACAGGTTCACGATCTTGTCGAAGAACGGGTCGTAACGACTGGCTGCGGCCGCCCACGCGCTGGGGTCGGGGGCGGGGAGCGGCTCACCCGGTCGCGCGGCCGGCACGGTGTAGTGGGCTTGCAGGTACCTGGCCGCGTTGGACGCTGGCAGTAGCACGTCGGGGTTGAGGTTGGCGCCCGTCGCCCGTTTGATCGGGCCGATCAGATCCTGGTTGTAGTAGTTGACGATGGCCTGTTGCTGCGCGGGATCGGTTGGGGCGTTGGCCAATTCGTTGAACCCGGCGCTGAGGGCCTGTACCGCGTCGGCCATCGCGGGTCCGCTGGTGTAGACGAGCACGGCCTTCTTCAACGTGGAGACCTGGACGACGAACTGTCGGGCCTGGGTCTCGCGGACCTGGGTGAGCCGGTCGAACGCGGCGTTACGCAATGACGCTTGCCCGGTTTGATAGCCGATGAATCCGACCACGGCAGCCGAGAGAATGCTCGCCCCCAACAGCATCGCGATGAGCTTCGACTGGATGCTGAACCTGCCGCGTACCCGCCGCATCCGGACGGTCTCGGGCGCCGGCGCGGTGTCGGCATCGGCCGGGCCGACGGTGGCTGCCGTGACGTCGTCAGCGCGGTCCTCCAGCGGAGGGTTGGCCATCGGGTCTCCTGTCGTCGGCAGCCAGTACATCATGACGCCCGACGGTCACTGGCCGGTTATGGCAGGTAGATCACGAAAAATCGTGCACGATACGGCCTTTCGGCCGGGCTTGACGCGCGCGGTCAGCGCACCAACCGCGAGGCGACCTGCGCGTAAATCTCGCCCAGTTTGTGGGGATCGCGGTGCGTACGGGACGGGAACCACCGGCAGACGTCGACGCATAGTGACGAGATCGCCATGACGACGTCGTCGAGGTTGTCGACGTGGAATTCGCCTGTGGCCATGCCGGTTTCGATGATGTTGGCGACCACTGCCGTGGCCTGGTGGCGCAGCGGCGCGATGGTGCGGTAGTGGGCCGGGGTCAGGCCGTGCAGTTCGTACTGGATGACCCTGGCCTGCTTGCTGTGTTCCGCGTGCCAACTGGTGAAGGCGGCGACGGCGGCATGGAAGCGCTCGGGGGGCGGTGCGGTGGTGTCATCGGTGGCGCGCAGGGTCGCCAGGAGGCTGCTGTGCCCCTCCAGCGTGATGGCGTAGAGCAGCTCTTCTTTGGAGCGGTAATGCGGGTACATCGCCGTCGCGCTCATGTTCAGGCGCTTGGCGATCTGGCGGGTCGAGGTGCCGCCATAGCCGGACTCGGCGAATGCCTCGATGGCCGCGCGCCGGATGCGTTCGGCTGCGGCCGAATCGGTCGTCCGGTCGGTCTTCATGTGCACGTGATCGTACACACAGTTGACATGGGCAATGCTGATAGGCGATATTAGCAATCGCTTAGAAAATGAGCGATTGCTAATGTTCGGCTTTGGTGGAAGGTAGAACCCACGTGACTGATTTCATGTCTCGGCGCGACCTGGACTTCTTGCTGTACGAGTGGCTTGATGTCGTCGAGCTCACCAAGTACGAGCACTTCTCGGAGCATTCGCGTGACACCTTCGATGCGGTCCTCGATCTGAGCTCCGACATTGCGACCAAGCGCTTTGCGCCGCACAACAAGAAGGCCGACCACAACCCGCCGTTCGTCGACGAGAGCGGCCGCGTGGTGCTGATCGACGAGATCAAGCAGGCGCTGGACGACTTCAACGGGGCCGGTCTGATGGCCAGCTCGTTCGACGAGCGCGTCGGCGGCATGCAGCTGCCCAACGTGGTGGCCCAGTCCTCGGCGGCATTCTTCCGCGCGGCCAACCCTGCCACCTTCTCGTACGCGTTCCTCACCGTCGGCAACGCCAACCTGCTGACCGAGTACGGCACCGAAGAGCAGATCGACACCTGGGTGCGCCCGATGCTCGAAGGCCGCTACTTCGGCACTATGTGTCTGTCGGAGCCGGATGCCGGCTCGTCGCTTGCCGACATCTCCACCAAGGCCACCAAGGCCGCCGATGGCACCTACCGCGTCACCGGCACCAAGATGTGGATCACCGGCGGTGACCACGAACTGTCCGAGAACATCGTGCACCTGGTCCTGGCGAAGGTTCCGGGCGGCGGACCCGGCGTCAAGGGCATCTCGCTGTTCGTCGTGCCGAAGTTCCTGACCGACGGCACCCGCAACGACGTCGCCCTGGTCAGCCTGAACCACAAGATGGGCAACCACGGCACCACCAACGCCCTACTGAACTTCGGCGACGGCAGCCACCAGCCGGCGGACGAGTCCGGTGCCGTCGGCTACCTCGTGGGCGAAGAGCACCGCGGCCTGGCCTACATGTTCCACATGATGAACGAGGCCCGCGTCGCCGTCGGGTCCATGGCCACCGCCATTGGCTATGCCGGCTACCTGACGTCCGTGGAGTACGCCAAGGTGCGCACCCAGGGACGTCCGGTCGGCGACAAGGACCCGACGCGGTCGCAGGTCGCCATCATCGAGCACGCCGACGTCAAGCGCATGCTGCTGGCTCAAAAGTCTTATGTGGAAGGCGCATTGGCGCTCGGTCTGTACAGCGCACGTCTCGTTGACCAGATGCGGGTCCTCACCGGCGCCGAGCGCGACGAGGCCGAACTCATGCTCGAGGTCCTCACCCCGATCGCCAAGAGCTGGCCGTCGCAGTGGTGCCTGGAGGCGAATAACCTCGGCATCCAGATCCACGGTGGCTACGGCTACACCACCGAGTACGACGTCGAGCAGCAGTACCGCGACAACCGCCTCAACGCCATTCACGAAGGCACGCACGGCATTCACGGCATCGACCTGCTCGGCCGCAAGGTCGTCATGCAGGGTGGCGCCGGCCTGAAGCTGCTGCAGCAGCGGATCGACGAAACGGTCCAGACCGCGCTGCAGTCCGAGGCCACCGCCGGCTACGCGCGGGAGCTGCAGGCCCAGACCCAGCGTCTCGCCACGGTGACCGCAACGGTGTGGGCCGCCGGCGACGCCGAGACCACGCTGGCGAACTCGACTGCCTACCTCGAGGCCGCCGGTCACATCGTGATGGCCTGGATTTGGCTCGAGCAGCTCAATGCTGTCGGCGGCAACACCGGCAATTTCTACGACGGGAAACGTGCTGCGGCGCAGTACTTCTTCCGTTACGAGCTGCCCAAGGTGACGACTCAGCTGGACCTGCTGGCGAGCCTCGACCGCACCACGGTCGAGACGCAGATCGACTGGTTCTGACGGCGAAACACGGGCTTTGCCACTAGCGTGCCGGGGTGACGGACTCGTCGCCCCGGCACGCTGGGCTTTCCAGCTAGTGCGGTGAGCCGTGCTGGATGAGCGCGACCCGTTTTGCTGTCCATTGCGCTCCTCGTCGAGGAGATATTTGCTGCGGGTTCGCCCGTCCCCGTCAACGCGCCTGGTAGCAGCCCGGCGATCCATGGTTTTCGTCGCATTGCGCGTTCTCCCTCTAAACCTATGAATTTGCTATATTTGCCAACTGCGGTGCAAATGGGTTTTCTCGGGACGGAAGGTGGAGGGTGTGACTGCACGCGTGCAAGTCGTCATCATCACGCTGTCCCTGGTATTCATCTTGGTGAACGGCCTTGCGGTCGCCGGTGACGTCCTGGCCAACGTTCTCAACGACACAATGCAGTTGGTCGTAGGCGTTTTCGCGGTGCTCTGCGGAGCAGTTGGTGCCCGTAGGCACGTGGGCCGGCGGCGGTTGTGGCGACTGGTGATCGTCAGCGGGATGCTCGGCTGGTCGGGCGGCCAGGTCATGCGGGCGTGGCACCAATGGACGTACAGCGGAGCCCTGATATCGCCGTCGTGGGCAGACATCGGATACCTCAGTTTGCCGGTCTTCGTGTTGCCCGCGTTGTTCATCGCGGCCAAGGGCGTTCGGAACGTCGCTCCGGAACCGGCGCGGGAGCACCGCGCACTGGTCGCGGCGGGACACGTACTCGACGGCCTGATCATCACCACCTCACTACTGACGCTGGCGTGGGCCGGGGTATCGGGATATACGGTCCGGTTGGGGCCAGATGACCCGGGCGACTGGGTCGCGATCATGTACCCGGTCACTAGTCTGTTGATGGTCGTCGTCGCCGTCTTGGTGCTGGTTTTCAAGCAGCTCGATCCGGTGGACCGCCGCAGCTTCGTCCTGCTGGCGAAGGGCCTCGTCGCGTTGTCGTGCTCGAGCAGCATTTACGCCTACCTGGTCAGTATCGGTGCGCAGAGCATGAAGCCATGGGCCGACGCCGGTTTCGTGCTGGGTCCGCTGCTGATCGGCTTCGCCATGCTCGGCACTGCGCCGCGAAACAGCAAGGAAAGCGCCACCGGTGGGGTGGGGCCGGCGTCCGAACTCGTGCTGCCGTTCGGATGCTTGCTGGCCGTCGGGGTGCTGGTTGTGTGTCAGCTGGTCGTCGTCGGCCGACTCGAATTCATCGAGACGTGGCTGGCGCTGGCTGTTGTACTGATGGTGGCCGTCAAACAGCTAACTGTGCTCGTCGACAACCGACGGTTGATCCGTGCGGTGCACCAAAGCCAGTGCCAACTGGCATATCAGGCCGACCACGACATGCTGACGGGACTGGCCAATCGCTGGCTGTTCTCGGAACGACTGGAAGAGGCGGTCGCGGAGCGTCGGCCGATCACGGTGATATTCCTCGACGTCGATAACTTGAAAGACGTCAATGACCGGTACGGGCAGATTGCCGGCGACGCGGTGCTACGGGCTGTTGGCGGGCGGTTGGTGGAGTGCGTGCGGCGGAAGGACACCGTCGCACGACTGGGCGGTGACGAGTTCGCCATCCTGATCGATGGCGATACCGAACCTTCGGCGCCGGTCCCGAGCCGAATCAGCGACGCATTGCTCACCCCGTTCTTCGCACACGGATCGTGGATCACCGTGCACGTGAGTATGGGTGTGGCCGTCGCCGACCCCGAAGAATCGTTGCTGACGGCCGACGAACTGACGCGTCGCGCTGACAACTCGATGTACGAGGGTAAGAGACTTGGCAAGGGTGCCACTGTGGTGTCCGAGCCGACGCCGGCGAGCGACCAGGATTTCGCTGCCGTGTTGCGTAACGCCGGTGGCGGAGTGCCGCCCGGTTTTGTCCTCCGTTATCAGCCGATCACGCGCATGGATGGATCGATCGTCGCGGTGGAAGCTCTCGCTCGGTGGACGACGCAGGACGGAAAGTCCGTGGCGCCAAGCATTTTCGTGCCGGCAGCAGACGCCGCGGGCCTGGGCGGGGTATTCGACGTGATGGTGCTCGAGCTGGCCTGTCGTGAGGTGAGGCGTACCGGATTCGCCCATCCGGTGCACGTCAACATCGGTCCGGCGCGACTGGGGGACCGGGCATTCGAGGCGGCTGTCGCCGCGACGATCGGTCAACACGGTATTGCCGGCGACCGGCTCGTCCTGGAAGTCACCGAGACCATGCCCATCGCCAATCTGACCGATGCCGCCGGCGCCATCAGGCGACTGCAGTCGTTAGGGGTGCGGGTGGCTCTCGACGATTTCGGCACGGGCTACAACTCGCTGATGTATCTGCAAGCGTTGCCAGTCGACCTGATCAAGCTTGACCGGTCGTTGACGAAAGACAACCTTGGTGACGCCGAAGTGCTGTATCACTCGGTCATGAAGCTGTGTATGGCAGCGGGTTTCGGCATCGTGGCCGAGGGCATCGAATCGGCCGGCCAGGCTGAGCGCATCCGCGCGATCGGCTGTTCTTTCGCGCAGGGGTATCACTTTGGGCGCCCGGCCCGTCTTGACGCGCTGGCGGGACGGTCTCGGCACGGCGCCGTTCGGGTGTGAGTCGGAGCGTCGCTGAACGGCGTCAGCTGTCGGGTGTGGTGGCCTTTTCAATTCGGCAGCTGAGCATCTTGGTCCACTCTGACAGGAATCTGTCATCTGAAATCGACTGTTTGTGGGCGCCGAGCAGGATGCTGACCCGATTGCCCAGCAGGGCGTTGATGCCGACGACCGAGATGGCTTCGACCTCATCTGCGGGAATGTTCGGGCCCCAATTGCCGGTCAGTTCGGCAAGGTCGGCATGCAGGCCGTGCAGCAAGGCCGCGTATGCCGTGGTCAGTCTCGGCGACTGACTGCCAGGGCCGTTGGCGGCGATGGTGAGGAACTGCTGCTCTTCGTCGATCACGGCGGTCAGGTAGCGGCCCAGCAAGGTGAGGTCGGTACGAAGGTCGCCGACACCGCGAAAGAGCATGCGGATGTCGCGCATGCTCTGTCGACGATCTAGCTGCCGGTCAATGCCGGCGTCGAGCAGGGCCTCCTTCGATTTGAAATGGTGGTACAGCGCGCCAGACCCTGGCGCCAGACCCGCCGCGGCCTCGATCTGTGCAACGCTGGTCGCGCGGTAGCCCTGTTCGCAGAACAGGCGCATGGCTTCGGTGATCAGTCGCTCTCGTGTGGGCACTTCGATCATTTGGAATCCCCAAGTGTTGAGGTACCGATTCCAAATACGCTAGCAGTGCGGTTGTGGTATGAGGGCCGTTTTACCAGGTCGGCCGCCTTCAGCCCGCTAGAACGCGGGTGTCTGCACTGTCGCGATGTTGGATGACGAGGAGATCAGGCCGACACCGTCCTGGGCGCGGACCCCGTACAAGTAGACCTGGTTGGGTTGCGCGGTGGGGTCGGTCAGCGTCGGTGCCGATCCGGAGGCCACCATGGTCCAGGACTGTCCCGAAGGGTCGCTGCGCCACAAGTAGTAGCCGACGACACCGGAGCCCTGCCCGTCACCGGATGCCTGCCAGGCCAGCGTGACGCTGCGCGCGGAGACGCTCGTGGCGGTGACCCGAGCCGGGGCGCTGGGGGCGGTGGTGTCGGCATTTCCGTTCCATTGCTGCAGTACCTGCAGACCGGTCCACGGTATTGCGGTCATGTCGTAGTAATCCCATGCCAGACCGGCACTTTGATACACCCGCGGAATCTGGCCGGACTGGCCGATCAAGTTCGGATCACCCTCGAACACCATGGCAATCGGTACGGCGGAGCGGTCGACGACGTAGGCGCCGTAGGTCTGCAGCGCCTTGGCGATAACTTGCTGGCCGTACGGTAGCGAGCTGACATTGATCGACGGATTGAGCTGAATCCGGGAGCCTTCCGGGATGCAGTTGGCATCGGTGTCTTGACCGTCGGTCTTGGCCGCCGGGTACCGGAAGTACCCGGAGCAGGCGATGCTCGATGCGATGGCCAGCGCATGCGGGATGATGCCGGCCTGGATTTCGCGCATTCGAATGACACCGCCCAACCTCGAAACGTTTGTGGCAGTGGCAGATCCGGCGGTACCGCCGCCCGGCCAGATGCCTGAACCGCTGGCGAGGTTGAAGGTGATACCGCCCCATGCGGTCGAAATTGTGTTTGGGGAGACAACGCTGGCGTCCCAGAAGTCGTAGGACACCGGAGGGCTGACACTCCAGTCGATGTTGATCATCGCGTGGTCACTACCGATATTGGGGCGGGCTCCGGACGGGATGCGCATGGCACTGGGCAGCGGGCATGGGCCCCAGGGTTCGGTGCACTGGACGGAGACGACCGGCGATGACGCGGTGGCGTTGTAGATCGGAATCGCGTAATCGTTCAGGTCTGCGACATGCTGGCCGGCGTTCAGGCGTGCCACGATCGTGGGGGAATTGCTGGCCACTGTCGGTCGGGACTTGATGGGCGTGTTCCACACGCTGTTGCTCGCAAACGGGCGACCGGCCACGGCCGTGAAGGATGATTCGCCGACCGCTGTCGGGGCAACGAGAACCATGACGCTCGCCATGCACACGGACTGGGTGAGCACGGTCCACGCATGTGCCCAGATGCGATGGACGTTCAGCTTCGTCATCCTCCCAGGCGGTCACGGCAAACGATGCAGCCGTGGTTGGGCGCTGTCGATCGATTTGCCGAAGGCCTCTGTCGGCCGCTGGACCAGCATAGATGTCGACGCCAGATTGGTTGTTATCGGCGAGGTCACGATTCGGTCCAGGTGCGCATGGGTGCGTTGCTGGCGGTGGCGACGACGCTCTCGATAGCGAATCTGAAAGGTGTTGTCGCCGGGGGAGCGCTAAACGAGAATGCCGCTCAACGCTTGCGCTGATTCAGTTCGACGTAGAGGTCGTGCAGCCGGCTCGCCCACGATGCTGACGAGAACTTGGTGCGCGCGCGTTCGACGGCCTGTTGTCCGAGCGTCGTCCGCAACTCGGGGCTATCCAGCAACCGGGTAACGGTGGTGGCCAAAGCGGCGGGATCGTTCGCCTCGAACAGCAGCCCCGTGTCGCCGTCGACGACGATGTCTGGAATGCCACCGATCTTGGATGCGGCGATGGCGCTGCCCGATGCCGAAGCCTCGATCAGCACGGTGGGCAGGTTCTCGCCGAAGGTCGAGGGCAGCAGCACTACGTCGGCGGCTCGGTAGACCCGGGGCATGTCGGACCGCACGCCCGCGAAGACGACCGAGTCGGTCAATCCCGCCTCGCTGACCAGCGTGCGGAATTCGGCCTCGTCGGGGCCACCACCGACCAACGACAAGATGGCATTCGGATGTTTCTGCAATACCAACGGCCAGGCCCGGATGGCCACCGGGATGCCCTTGAAGTCGCGGAACGCGGCGGGCAACACGACCAAAGGTCCAGGGCCACCGCCAATTTCGTTGCGTACGGTGGGGTCTGGTGCATCGGGGCGGAAGTTGTTGACGTCGATTCCGTTGTGCAGCACGTCCCAGTTGTGCGGAGTCCGGCCCCCGCGGTGCACCTCCGACCAGGAGGCGCGGCTGGCCTCGGAGACGAACAGCACGCGGTCGCCCCGGGTCGCGGCTTCCGCGGCGATCCGCTCGCGCCAATGCCCGCGTCCCGGCAAGCGTTGCGTTACGTGGTGGAACGTACAGACCACCGGGCGACCGCTGAGTTTCGCTGCTGGAACCGCGAAGCTTGCCGACATCTCGAGGTGCGCGTGCACCAAATCGTAGTCACCGCTGCGTATTTCGCGAACCAATCGGGGAACGCCGCTGAGGTCGAGGAGCCGCCGGACGCCGAGCGATCGCGGATGTACGCCGGCTTCGGACAGGATGGTCATGGTCTTCTCGGCGTTGACCGAGGCATCGTCCAGACCGACGATGTCCATCTCGATGTTGGTATTGCGGATTGCGACAGCCAACGGCGCCAGAAGCGTTTCTGCTCCGCCCATGCGGAACCCGTCGATCAGGGTGAGGACCCGAATCGGCTTCATCGCAGAACCCTCAATTTCTTCCAAGGGATGTTGGGCATCCCGTCGTAATCCCACTGCAGTCCGGCTGCACTATAGGTGGATCCGACGGTGCCGGGGGCAGCCGCGTTGTCTCTTTCGAAGCTGATGCTCAATGGTGATCCGCTGACATCCATGATGTACGCGCCGTACCGCTGTAGGGCTTCGGCGACCACGCGTTCGGCGGGGTGAGGTCCAGACGGCCGAGATCCAAGCCCGGGTCCAGTTGAATTCGCGTGCCTTCAGGCAGGCAGTCAGGCCTAACAGTCACCGCTCACGCGTGCGAAGCCAAGTGCGGCCGATTCCGAGTGCGCTGCCAACCACCAGGCCGCCGAGTACGCCGGCCAGGATCACCTGCGTTCTGGAAGTCGCCACCGCGGTCCCGCCGTCAGGCGGTGATACGACCCGAACGTGGAACGGGGCGGAGACCGCGCTCACCTCGGGCATTGCGTTCTCGATGAGATGTGCCACCGCAGCGTCGGCGGCGTGCCGGGTCGGCGCGTCAGCCGTGATCGAAACCATGGTGGTATCCGGCACCGCGCCGGCTGTCAGTTTGAGATCGGATGCGCTGACCCCAGCAGCCGAAACGGCGCCGGCGGTCCAGCGTGGATCAGAGAACACCGCCGCTGCAGTGCGCGAAACCTGGCCGTGCGTGAGGATTTCCCAGTAGGCCGACGATTCCGCGGTGGTCAGGCCGGGCCCAGGAACCATGGCGATTTGCGCTGTCGCGCGATAAGTCACCGAAATCGGGAATAGCGCTCCGGCGATACCACCTGCGATGACGCCGATAACCGCGCAGATTGCGACAATTGGGTTCAGCCACAAACGATCTGAGCGGCTCATGGACGGTCCTTTCCGCATGATCCTGCCAACCGGCGGTCGACCGGTCGGGTGAGCTGAGCCGGTCCGAGATTTGCCGAAATTGCACTACTTTGCGAATTTTGCCTTGGTCGACATGTTATCAAGTGTCCACTTAGCGAATATCAGTGGAGCGGGACGCCAGGTTGGCGGAAGGTCTTAGGCTCGGCTGGGGTCGTTGACAGACCTGGGCGCCGATCGCGTCGTCACCACAGTGTGTTTGATTTGGTCACACAGCTGAAAAAGTGAAGGCAGGTTGTGCGGTGTCGGTGATGCTGATGAGCGCGGTCGATCCATATCCGACCGACGCTGGCAAGAAGGTCGTGCTGGCCGGTTTCGTGGAGTATTTCCGCGATCGGCTGGGCCCGCGGGACGTGCACTACCTACTGGTCGGTGGCCAGCCGCAGCCGGAGTTCCCAATCACGTTGCACGCGTTACCGCGACCGAGTCGGAAGGCCGCCCTGGCCGCGGTAGCCGGCCGCGTACCGACCGGACGTGGGACTCTGCAGGAGTCGCTGTTGTACTCGCCGGAGGTCAGCCGCGCGCTGGCTGAAACACTCGACCGGATCGGCCCGGATCTCGAGATCTACGACACCATCCGCATGGCGCAGTATGCCGATGGGGCACATGCCAATCGCCAACTGTGCTACCTCGATGATCTGTTTTCCGAGCGCTATGCCGCCATGCTTGACGCGGGTGATCGCTATCCCGACGTGAAAATCCGTCCGCTGGGCAACTTTGCTCAGCATGTGCCCGGCCCGCTGCGGCCGTTGGCGGACAGTCGGTTACCGCAACGGGCGCTCCTTCGGATGGAAGCCGCGCTGGCCAGGCGTAGCGAGGACCGCGCGGCATTGCGATTCCGTAGAAATCTTCTAGTCAACGATGGGGAGGCTGCCCGTTTGGCCGCGAGGGTCGCAGGTCGCGGTGCGGTCGATGTCATGGCTGTGCCGCCGTTGGTTCGGCCGCCGACATACCGTGAGCGGCAGTACCGCGGAGCGCCGGACTTCGTCTTTGTCGGCTTGTTGTCGTTGCCGCACAACGAGGATGGCGTGCGTGCCTTCCTGGCTGACGTCTGGCCGACCGTGCTGACTCGGATGCCGGCGGCGCGGCTGCGCATCATCGGCCGCGACTGCAGTCGGGAACTGACCGAGACGGTCGCGCGGTGCGGTGGGTCTGTGACGCTGGAGGGTTACGTCGACGACCTCACTGAGGTGTTGCGTTCGGCATCCGGCTTGATCAATTACCTGCGATTCGGGTCGGGGATCAAACTGAAAGTGATTGAGGCACTTGGACGTGGACTACCAGTGGTGTCGACGGGCGTTGGCGCGGACGGGTTTGCCACCGGTGCGGCCAACGGAATCTTGGTCGCCGATCAGCCGGCGCAGTTCGCAGATGCCCTGTGCGAGCTGACTGATCCTGGACGGAACCGCGCGGTATCTGACGGTGCGCGTGGACAATTCGAATCCACTTTCGCGCGAGAGGCTGTATTCGCTTGCTATGACCAGGCTTTCGCGCTCGGTTGATCGTCGTTAGAGCGCCTCGCGGCATTACGTCGGGCCGGCACCGTTCCAGCTGGCCAGGAACTGCAGGGATTTCCACGGAATCTTGGACATGTCGTAGTAGTCCCACCCGATTCCCGCCGCCGTATAGGGCGTGTTCCCCGGACTGAGTTCGCCGATCAGCGCGAGCGGCGCGGAGCCGGCATCTGCGATGTATCCGCCGTAGGTCTGCAGGGTCTTGGCAATGACTTTCTCTCCTGGGGTGATACCCGGAATGGCATCGACGTTGATCGACGGGTCAAGGATGAACCGGGTCCCCATCGGGATCAAGGGGTTCGGCGCCATCGCGTCGGATTTGACCGCCGGGTAGACGAAGGAGTCGGCCGCGAACGACGACGAGAAGAACAGTGCATGGTTCAGCCCGGTGTTGCCCGCCACCGCGGTGCTGAACTCGTCGGCCCTCACGATCCCCGCCAGCCGGGAGAACCCCGTAGCAGTGGCCGAGCCGGTGGTGTCAATTCCGTTGCCGGACAACGATGTCATGCCGCCCCATGACGCCGACCAGGTGTCGGTCTTCGCGTTGTACTTGGCCTGCCACAGTCCGAAGACCTGATTGGTGGTCGGGTCGACGATGACCAAGTGGCCGTCGCTGCCGGACGGCACGACCGTGCCCAACGGAATTGGCACCGTGTAGGTCCCGAATGGGCTGGGGCCCCAGGCCGGCGAGTTGGTGAATTTGATGGTGTAGCGCGGCGTATTCGCAGTGATCGACGAGGCATCGACGACGGTGACACCGTAGGCGTTGATATCGAAGACGTGCTGGCCACCCGAGATCATCGCGGTCCATGCCGCTGAATTGCTGCCCAGCACAGCGCCGCTCTGCACCACGTTCCATAACCAGCTAGCCGCATTCAAGTACGGCACCGTCGGTGCCGCGGTGGTGGACGGCAGAATCGGCACTTCAACCGAAATTGTTGTGCTCAGCGCGCCGGCGCTGGCAGTGACGGTGAAGGTCGTGGACGTGGTGACCGTGGTTTGCGCGGCGGCATTTCGGGCTGCCTGGGTCGGGGTAAAGGTGAATTCACCGGTCGAGGTCACGGTCACAGTGCCGGTGCTCGGCGCAGTGACGGTGTACGTCAGCGGATCTCGGTTGGGATTGGTGAAATTCAGGTTGCCGGTGACGGCGCCGTTGGCCGGGTCGGGGGTGCCGATAGTGGGTATTCCGGCCACGGGCGGATTGACGACGTTCAGCACGCGGACCACATTATCGGCCTTGTCGGACACGTATATCTGACTTCCATCCGGGCTGAACGCGATGTCATGCCAATTCGTCTCGGGCGTGGAATCCACCGTGATGGTCTTCACCACGGTATTGGTATTCGTGTTGATCGCCGACACCGTGTCGGGGCCGTTTGCGACATACAGCATGCTGCCGTCGGGGCTCAGGGTGATGCCGAGTGGCTGGCTCCCCACCGAGATCGTCGCCACCGACTTAGCGGCGACCGCGTCGATCACCGATACCGAGTTGCTGCCGTTGTTCGACACGTACACCCGGGAGCCGTCCTGAGATACGGCAACCCCGAAGGGATTACTGCCGACCGAGATTTGTGAACCCACTGTTTTGTTGGTCGTCGTGTCGATCACGGAGATCGACTTGGAGCTCCAGTTCGCGACGTACAACCGGGAGCCGTCGGCCGAGAGTGCCACTGCGCGAGGGCTTTTGCCGACGCTGATCGTGGTGATCACGGTGGGAGTCGAAGTGGAGGTGTCGATGACCGATATCGAGTTGTTCCCCGAATTGGATACGTACACCAGCTGCCCGGTGGCGGCGACGGTGATGCCATAGACGCTGCCGCCGTTGGTTTTCACCGTGGCCGTCACTGTGTTCGTGTCGAGATTTACCACCGACACCGCGCCATTGCCGCCCACATACGCGCGACTGCCGTCCGGGCTGACTGCCACCGATGTCGGCCCACTGGTTACCGGGATGTTCACGACCACGCCGGTGTTCCGATCGATCACGGACAGCGTGGAACCGCCCGAGTTGGCGACGTACACCTTGGTGCCGGTGACTGCTATGCCAATCGGGTTTGCGCCGACCGCAGTGGTCGATATCGAGGTGACGATGGCCGTGGGCAGTACCGGGACGTTGACGGTCGCTTGTGTGGAGGCCTCGTTGTTGCTGACCGACACCGTGAAGGTGTCAACGGTGGCAGTCGTTTTGAGCCCTGCGAGCGTCCGGCCGACGGAACTCGGGGTGTAGGTGTAGGTGCCCGTCGTGGCATCCACGACGACAGAGCCACTGGTCGGTGCCACTCCGGAGAGTTGGTAGCGCACGGTGGTTCCCGCGGCGCTGGTGCCGTTGATCGAGCCGGTGACCACGCCGGTCGTCTGGTCCGGTGCCAGCTGCGTCGGCGATGCTGTCGGTGCTGAACCGACCACAACGGAGGTCGCCGGCTTTGGGGTTCCAGCCGGGACACTTGGGTTCAGCTGGCGGCGTGCCCACGCCAGCACGCTCGACAGCAGCGAGTCTGCCGGCACGGCGGGTACGTTCCGTGGGGGCGCACTGATCGTTAGACCTAGCGTCCTCGAAACGAACCTGACGAGCGGATTGGTTGGCGCAGAGGAAGTCCGGTACTCGGCAACGGGCACAGACGTAACACCCCCGCCTACCGCTGCCATGGATACGGGTGCCGGCACGGGGCGTTGGGCTGCGACCGTATTGGGGCGTGGCGCGCCGTTGTCGGGCGACGGCGCTGATTGTGCCGGATTGGACATGGTCCGCGGATTACTCTGCGCTACAACGGATTTTGGCTGTCCAGCGGTTGCCGGCTTTTTCAGGGTCGGCGACTTGGTGCTGGTGGACTCGGCGGGCCGGGGCTGCGCCGGAGTGGGCTTATCGTTCCGTGCTGGACTTTTGGCCGTGCTGTTCTTGCGGGTACCGTCCTCGCTCGGACCGGCTTTGATGCCCCGGATTTTGGGTGCGTTGTTCTTGGTGAGTGGATTCGACGAATTCGATTGTGTAGCAGTCGAATCTGCTTCAGCGAACGCTGTGGCCGGGGGACTGGCGATGGCCACCCCGACGCCGAGGGCAACCGCCAGCGCGCCCACGCGCCCGACGCACAATGTGATGTCCATTTGCTCGACCTTCCAACGCTGCGCCTGGCCCTCAGGCTGTTCGACCCGTATTTGTCGCAGTGATGATGCCGAGCATTTTGTCGCGATGTTCCGCGTTTGGGAAAACAATCTTGCGTGATTCGGCGCGTCGGACCGCGCAATAATTCGCCATAACCGGCAGTGGACGACGCAATTTGCGGGAAATGCGCAGTATGCCGAAAATGCAGACCTTCAGAAATTCTTTGCCAAGATGCGTATTTCGCTTCTCTTCTTACGGCCACCGCGGTGCGGTGCGGTGTACGCGCCTGGTGCAAGCCGGCTCGCGCGGCCCCCGGCTACATGTTTGCTTGCTCGGCGCCGTGACCGCTTGGGACGATGCGGTTGGATACCGGTGGTCGTCGGCGGCAAGGGGCCGTGCCGGTGCGGTTGCCAACCATACCTGGACCCGCCCGGCGGGGCCCAGGGCCAGCGGGGGTGTTGAACCCTAGGTTCAGTAGGCGCCGTCGCCGGTGAGGACTGTGCGGATGGTCTTGGCGATGATCAGGATGTCCTGCGACAGTGACCAATTCTCGACGTAAGTGAGGTCGAGACGGAGGGCGTCGTCGACCTCGAGGTCGGAGCGGCCGCTGATCTGCCAGAGTCCGGTGAGGCCGGGTTTGACGGCCAGTCGGCGACTGACGAGGTCGTCGTAGGTATCGACTTCGCGGCGGACCTGCGGGCGCGGGCCGACGACGCTCATGTCGCCGATGAGGACATTGAAGAACTGGGGGAGTTCGTCGATGCTGAACTTGCGAATGATCTTGCCGACCTTGGTAACTCGGGGATCGTCCTTGATCTTGAAGAAGACTGCGTTGCCGCCGTTGGCGTCGACGAGGTCGGCTTGCCGGGCGTCGGCGTCGGCGTACATGCTGCGGAATTTGATCATCCGGAAGGGCTTGCCATCGATGCCGATGCGTTCGGATTTGTAGAAGATGGGGCCGGGGCTGGTGATTTTCACGGCCAGGGCGGCGATGAGCATGACGGGTGCAATGGCAGCGAGCGCTACGACAGTGAACACGAGGTCGAAGGTTCGCTTGATGAGTGAATTGGCACGGCTGTACTGAGGTTTGGCGATTTCGAAGATGGCCATGCCTGCGACGGGACGACTGGTGAGGCGTTGGTTGGTGATGTCGATGAGCCCGGGAGCGACCATCAGGTCGACACCTAGTTCGTCAAGTTCCCACATGAGTCGGCGAATGTCGGTGGGCCGGAGGTGGTGGGTCGCGGCGAGAGCGACAGTATCGACGCCGGTGCGCGAGACGGCGTTGAGGATGGCTTCATCGGTGCCGACGATGGGGATATCGCTCCCGGCGACGGTGAGGACTTCATCGGGGTGCGTCGGGCCGAGCGGGGTGCAGATCCCGACGATGTGGTAGCCGGCCCAGGGATCTTTTGCGAATTCGGTCGCGATGTCGTGGGCAGCGCTGGTGGCGCCGACGATGAGGAGCCGATCCTGGTTGAGGCCGAGTTGCCGCTGCGTGCTGGTGATGTGACGCCACAACATGCGAGTGCCGATCAGGCCGATGAGGCCGGTGGGCAGCGCTATTGCGAGGTAGCCGCGGGAGAGGTCGATGCGGAAGAACGTCTCGGTGATGGCGACGAGGCCGAAGAGCTGGAGGGTGGCGGCGACGAGCGTGATGTATTCGTCGGTACCCCGGCCTACGACTTTGGGCGAGCGGCTGCCCAGTGCCAGGAATCCCATCCAGAGCACGGCGATGGTGGCTGATACCGCGACATAGCGAATGTGTGCACCGGCGTCGTGTGACACGTAGGCCGGGTGATCGGGGGAAGTGCCGAATCGGATTGTTTGACCGAGCAGCAAAGACCAGCAAATAATTATGGCATCGCTGAAAACAAGTTTTCGGGCGAGTTTTGCGTGGCGCAGCTCACGTGTTGAGCGGCCGCGGTGCCTGCGCGGCGCGGTGATCGGTAGTTCATGCGCGAGAACTGCGCTGGTATCGGCGTGCTGGCCGGCCATGGTCAATTTGCTGGCCGCATAGGGATTTATGCTCGTTGACGTCCCCATAGTTGCTGATCGGCTCTCTACTTGGCTGGATACGGGCGGCTGCTGCGTTCCCCGGCATGTCGGGTGGCCTCGCTCGTGGATTTGCTAGCAACTGCTCGTTTCGTGGAGCCTCATGCCTGTCGCACAAATGTTTACAAAGTTAATTTCAGCAAATTTATACCTAAGGTCTGCTTCAAGCAAGCAACGCGCTCCGATCAGCAGCTGTTGTGCTCGTCACAAGTGGGCGGATGGAGCGACAAACGGCGGCGAAGTGGGTGACGACCTGCGTTGATCAAGCGATCCGGCGGCGTATCAGAGGGCTTCTGGGGTGCGGAAATGCATCGCGCGCCGCCGTCTACGGGTGCTGTTGTCCACCCGTAGGGCGGTGTCGGACGACTGCTCGACGCAGCAGACTGCAGGTGAACTCGGTCAACTGACTCGTGTGACCAACCCAAGTGTTACGAACTGGGCAATGATCAGGAGCGTCGCCAGCAGGCGCTCTCATCTGCAGTTAGTCCTATACGTACGTCTAGATGGTGATAGTTAGGTACTGGCGGTTGGCGATACAGCAAATGGTCGAGTTTGGGTCAGCCGCAACGCTCGGCAGTCCCGCGGTGGCGTTGGTCGCACCTGCCACTTGCCTGACGCATCGGCGACCAGCGAACAAAACCGTTGGTGGATCTGGGGATTCGCGGGCGGCCAATCGAGGCGATCCGCAGGTGCCTGCCGGGGGATGGTGGCATTGTCGGTTGGTGGGGCGGGCCCAGGGTGCGGCCTAACCGCACGTGTCAAGTAGTTACTTGGTAAAATCAAGTAACTAGTGGGCGATCGGGTGGCGCAGGTGAAGTGCGGTCGAGCCGACGTCAGAACCACGAGTTGTGCCGTGCGCAGTCGCGGACATCAGCGAGGAGGAATTACGCATGGTCAGGAAGACGATCGTCACCCTTGTTGACGACGTTGACGAAACTGCCCCCGCCGATGAGACCGTCCAGTTCGGCCTTGACGGGATCGGATACGAGATCGACCTGACCGCCGACAACGCCCAGGCACTGCGTAGCCAGATGATCCGTTGGGTGACGCGCGCACGTCGAGTGACTCAGAAATCGTCTTCGGGGTCACGCGGTCAGCACGTGGGAATCCGCGCCTGGGCCCAACAAAACGGCCACGCGGTGGGTACCCGGGGCCGTATCCCCGCCGAAGTGCAGCGGGCTTTCGACGCGGCGCACTGAGTTAGTGGCAGCAATTCACAGTGTGTTCGCAGACGTCTTGGCGCCGGTCGTACAGGTGACGCGGCTGTACTCTGGCATCAAGTGTTGTCATTGTGATCGCAGCCAATAAGTAATTACTTGAGGATGTACATGGCAGAAGTGTCGACTCGCGACCGACTGATAGTTGAGGCCATGCGCCTGTTCTGTGAACAGGGCTATCGCGCAACAAGTGTCGCGCAAATCGAGGCTGCCGCAGGGCTCGCCGCTGGTTCAGGCGCGTTGTATCACCATTTCAAGTCGAAAGAATCGTTGCTTGAGGCCGGAATTGACCGGCAGCTGGACCGTCGTCAGGCTATGCGCGACATCTCCGTCCTGTTCCGTGGCGTTGGAGACCTGCGTACCGAACTCACGCTGCTGGGGCGATACCAGCTGGCCGTGATCGACGAAGAGCGACAGCTTCTCGGTGTCGCCGCGAGTACGCCGGCAGCGCAGGCGTCGCGTCTCAACGCCGCTTACGGCGCGTTGATTCACGGGTTGTCTGGGGACATTGTCGATCTGGCGAAGAACTGGAACCCGGATCTCGCGGAAGCTGATGCCGCATCGATTGCTCTGGTGGGCGTCAACGCATTGTTGGGCCGCCGAATCAGTGTTCTGCTCAGCGGGGTCGAATCCACTGTGTCTGACGACAGTTTCCTTGCGGAATGGACAGCCATGCTCGCATGTCGGATCGAGGCCGAGTCGGGTGCCGCGGACCGTACCGCGTCGTAGATCGCTCCGTTTCGATTCCGCTACGGCATCACCGGTGACGGATCCCAGAACCCGTTGAGCGGCTCGGCGTAGGCGTCGTTGTTGGTCAGCGGCGGCAGTCCGAGCGAATCTTCAATGGTGCGCAGAAGGCTGTAGTGGTTGGCGTAGCTGCTGTCGCTGAAATTGCCTGACCGCATGCCCGCGGCGACCGCGCCAGGTGATGGGATGGCCACGGTAACAACGTGATTGCCGCCATTGCCGAAGCCCAGTGACAAGTTGTCGGTGTCTTCGTCGAACGTGATGAAGATGACGCTCTTCTGCGTCGGGTCATTCCATACCGCCGAATTCACGATGGTGGGGACGGTGCTCTGCAGGAACTGGTCGGCGGCCTTCACGTTGTACTGGTGATTGGTCAGCATGCTGCCGATGAAGTTGAGTATGCCGGTGGGGAAGTCGATGGGACCTTCGCCGTTGTTGGCCTCGTTCGCGGCGAACCAGGCGAAGTTCGGTGCGGTGGCTGACGAGGACAGGTCGGTGGCCATCTGGGTGAGCGGGAACAGATGCGCATCGGCGCGGGCCGGGTTGTTGAAGATGTCGCTGAAGGCCAGGAACGGCAACTGGTCGGGAGCGTAGCTGCTCGTCGACGTGTACGGCCCCGCGGCTGACATGCCTTGGGCGTACCCGGCCCACGTCTTGCCGGCGGCTTCGATTCTGTCGGCGAGGTTTGTGGCGTTGATGCAGTTGGTCGCGCAGTTGTAGCTGAGGCCGAAGTCGGACCCACCAAGGATGGGGTAGTAGTTGGGGTCACTCGGATGGGTCAGCGCGTAGTAGTCCGTCTCGACACCGTAGGTGTTGATCAGGCTGTTGAGGTACGGCGCGTTGGGGCTGCCGACGATGTCGCCGTAGCCCTTGTTCTCCAGATAGACCATGAACACGTGGTCCAGCGCGCCGACCGTCGAGGCCGGCGGCGTCGGAGGCGGTGGTGTGGGTAGTGCGGCTCCCACGGTGAACGACAGATCGTCGGCGAACGCGTTGTTGTAGCCGCCCGTGAAGGGGTTCGAATCCTGCAGCGTCAGAGTCACTTGCGCCGAGCGCGTGCCGATGGGGATGGTGCCCTCTGTGTTGCGTTGAAGTAGTCCGGTCTGGAACCACCGCTCAAGGGGACCGACGGGCGCAAGATTCCCGACACCCAGCTGCTGCCCGGTGGCGCTGAGGAACGTGACTTTCACCGACGCCGCCGAGGGGTCGATCATCGCGCCGCCCAGGTATCCACTCAGCTTGAATGGTGTTGAGCCGGAATCGATATTCGCCGCGGCACCACTCAGATCGACTGTCTGAGACAGCGTCGAGGTAGCGACGTTGCCGCCGCCGAAGAACTGCTTGTCGTTGGCCGTCGGGGGATCATTCGGGAAATTGAAGATCGACGGGAGCGTCGGCCCCGGAGTCGACAGGCCCAACGGGATCTGGCGCACGGTCCCGTATTTGATGATCGTCGGCGTCCCGGTGACGGTCCAGCCGGGGATCGATACGGTGCTGCCACCGGAGAGTGATGGGTCACCGAGTTCGCCACTGGGATTCACCAGCAAGTTGGGGCTGGTCACGTTCCACGCGGAAACCACGTGGGGCGGAAGGAGATTCGTTTCGATCTGCTTGCGTACCCAGGCCAGCACCGTCCACAGCACCGGCGAATTTGCGGGTACGTTCGACGGCAGCGTCGACACCAACGGTCCCAACACCACGTTGAGGAGTTGTTTAGCCGCAGTGACGATTTGACCGATCACGTTGGGCGCGGTCGGGATTGCCGCGGTGTGGGTGGTGACCGCCGCCAGGGGCACTGCGGCCGCTACGGCTTTCGTGGACGCGGTAGTCGGCACGGCCGCGGTGGCGGCGACGAAACGTGCGAGCGATTGGTTTACGGCCGCCGTCGGAGTTGGTTTGGGTTGGCTGATTTTTATTGCCGCACTGGGTGATTCGTTGGACGTCGAGGGCGATGTGGTACTAGCGCCCGTCTTGCTGTCGGGGGTTTTCGGGGTGACGCGGTGATGATTGGCGACGCTACGGTTGACGTCGGCCGATGGCTTGGTTTTTGGGGCAGGTGCACCCGATTGCGTTGAGTTGTCTGCTGCCGCGGTTTCGGTCGCCGGGGTTGGTGTGTGTTTGGGGCTGGCCTTGCTGGGACTGGGCGAGTCGGTAGCCGAATGCGTATCGGTTGATGACGATGACGAGGTCGGCGCCGCGTAGGTGATTCCCTGGCCAGTGGTGACCGAGATGCCTACGCCGAGAAACACTGCCAATGCCCCGACCCGACCGATGTAACGTGCGCACCCCATGGTCATTCCCTCCGCCCGCCCGCTGTTGACCGTCTCGGGTAACCGTAGGGAGAATTGACGATGCGATTAGCAGTTGCGCCTGGGATCTGGCTGGGAGTTTGCGTAAAGTTCCCAGTGATTGGCCGATATGGTTGGGCCAGCTGAAATCAGCTGAATCGCAGAACCGGCCGCCACCCCGTCCAGTATGACAAGGATTCCACGATCCCCGCCGCTGGGAGACATGCTCGAATACAGAGCCGCCAAACCACGCCGAGCGAGATGAACCCGCCGGGCGAGCGTTTTCAGGGAGTGACTTGCGCGGATTACCTGCGGTGTCGCGACGCCAGATGTCGGTGATCGGACAGGTCCGGCCAGGGCGGCCGGCGCAGAATCGCCAGACAACCGATCACCGCGGTCACTAGGCCGGTTACGACGCCGAGTAGAGCGATGCGGTCCGCATCGACCGCGGGTACCCAGGATGTTCCGCCGTCGCGGATCACAAAGACGCCGAGTGGTTTTGCTGTCGTGGTGGAGCCGGTGTGGCTGACTTTGGTGACGGGAATGACCGTCGCTCCGTCTGGCGTGTGATACGGCTCGGCGAATACCCGCCCAGCTGTGTCGTCGGCGAACTGGTCGAGGAAAGCTTCCGGATTCTGCAACCTGGCCTCCGCGTGGATCGAGCATCGATGGTGGCCAGCGTAGGGCGACTGACCCACTATGTGCCAGACCCAGCTCTGGCGCGGACTGCGTGATAGCGCCGGAGAGCTTCGGCGCGCCGGCGGGAATCGGCCGACGGATTGGTGCGCTCCACCCAGGTGGTGTCGATACGGTACGGGCATGGTGGATTTCGCTCTGCGGTCCTGTGGACTGCGCGGCCATGCAACGTTCGCTCCGGACGAAGCTGACCTGGCCGCCCGTTTGCATGTGCAAACGCCAGTCGGTGAGGCATGGCGGTGCCTGCGCTGCGAGACGTTCGTCGTGGGATCGCCGCGAGGTAAGGGCCCGGCGGAATCGGCTCCTGAGGTGCCCCGCGGCCGACTGCTGCGCGACCGCGTGTTGATGCGCATGTTGGCGGTCGAGCGGGTCTTCCGGTTTCTCCTGCTGGCCGTGATGTCCTACGGAGTGTTCAGAGTGAGGGCAGCGCGGGTGCACCTTCGCGACATGTTCGACAAGGACCTGCCCCTGTTGCGGCCGCTGGCCGACCAGATCGGCTGGAACATCGACAGCTCCAAAATCATGCGGCACATCAGCGACGCGTTCACCATGTCGTCCAATACGCTGCTGCTGATCGCGATCGGCATTGCCGTGTATGCGTTGATCGAACTCGTGGAAGCCGTTGGCTTGTGGGGGATGTGGCGCTGGGGCGAGTACTTCGCGGTGGTGGCCACGGGAATCTTCCTGCCGCTGGAGATCTACGAGTTGACCGAGAAAGTCACCTGGCTGCGGCTGGCGATGCTCCTGGTGAACATCGTTGCGGTTGTGTGGTTGTTGTGGAGCAAGCGGCTGTTCGGCCTCAACGGCGGTGGTGTGGCGTACCGACACGAGCACGAGACCGAGAGTCTGATGAGTGTGGAACGGGCCGGGTTGGCAACGGGTGCAGCCTGAGCTAGCCGGCGAAGCGCTCCCGGAGTTGTTCGCGCAGCACCTGTTTGGCGACCTTGCCGCTGGTCGTGTGCGGTAGCGCTTCGACGAACACCACGTGCCGGGGGCGCTTGAAGGCCGCGATCCGTTCGCGCACATACGCGATGAGGGCGTCGGCGTCGGGCGGGGTGCTGCCGGTGGGTACGACGACGGCGCAGATTGCCTCACCCCAGTAGGGGTCGGGAACCCCTACGACCGCAACGTGATCCACGTCGGGGTGCGACGACAGCACGTCTTCGACTTCGCGTGAGGACACATTCTCACCGCCGGTGATGATGATGTCCTTCAATCGGTCCGTCACCACCAGCCGGCCTTCGGCGTCGAGATACCCGACGTCGCCTGTGTGCAGCCAGCCGTCCTCGTCGGTAGTGGGTGTGTCGGGCCAGTACCGGTGCGCCACTTGGTCTCCGCGAACCAGGATTTCGCCGTTCGGTGCGATTCGGATTTGCACGTCGGCGTGTGGACGGCCCGCCGTGGCAAGGACTGCGGTGTCACCGGCCGCGCCCGCGCGATGGTCGTCGGGGCCGAGAAACGTGACATTGCCGCCGGTTTCAGTCATGCCGTAGCCCTGGTGGAATCCGACGTCGAGGCGGTCGAGTGCCCGCCGCAGTAGGGCGGCCGGGATCGCTGACGAACCGTAGGCGATGTCGCGCAACGTCGGCAGCCGGGTGCCGGTTTCATCGAGATGGGCCAGCAGGCTGTGCAGCATTGTCGGAGCCAGTGAACATGACGTCACCCGGTACTGATTGACTGCAGCCGCGAAGGCGTCGGGCCGAAAAGCCGCTACCGGCAGCACTGTTGACTGCGCGGCGTGATGTACCAGCATGTTGTAGCCGGCGATGTGGCACATCGGGAAGGGCAGCAGATACACGCCGCCCGGCCGGACCGACCTACCTGCGATGCTGCCCCGGACTGCCGTGGTGATCGAACGATGCGTGTGGACAACACCTTTCGGAGTTCCCGTCGAACCACTCGTGAAGAGTAACCAGGCCGGGTCGTCGGGACTGGGCTCCTCGGGTACCGGCCATTGGGTGGATTGCGTTGCCGCAGTCCATTGTTCGTCATCGAAGTCGATGGTGTCAGGTCGACTGAGCGGCTCCAGATAGCGAGCGTCACCCAGGACCAGCGTCGGCGCGGCAGTGGCCAGTTGCGCGAGGTGCTCGTCCGCACTGAGTCGTTGATTGATCAGAACGAGAATGCGTCCGGCGCGGGGCACCGCGTAGTAGAGCGCCGCGTAGTTCGGGCCATTATCGGCGATCACCGCGACCCGGTCGCCGAGGGCGGTTCGGGACGCTATCCAACCCGAGGCGGCCGTGATCGCGCGGTCGAATTCCGAGAACGTGGTGACAGTGCCGTCCTCGGCGATGATGGCCGGGCGGTCGGGCGCGATGGCAGCTGCGTCGGACACCAGGTGGTGGAGTAGCGGTGGGGCACTGCCGGATCGATCACCGTGCCCCACAACGCCTCCCATTTCACAGCCAGAATCTCTGGCTTCACGTTATCAGCCCAGCCCAGCGGATACTTGCCCGTACCAAGGGTTTTGGCTGGTTGACGCGGGCCGCTCAGTCAGTGTGCGTGGCGAGCACAACCTTGCCGCGTACGTGGCCGGATTCCACCAGGCGATGCGCGTCAGCCACCTTGTCCAGCGGCAGCACCTCGGTCTCCGGCGGCCGGATCGAGCCCGCGCTGCACAGCGCGGCCAACTCCGTCATGTGCTGCGGCTGGCGTTGCACCGCAATCATGTTGGAGACGATGCGAACTCCGCGTTCGGCGGCGCGGGCCACCCGCTCTTCGTCGGCGCGTGAGATGAGCGTCTCGATCTCGACGTAGCTGCCGCCCGGTGCGACCAATTCCTCAGCGTGGGGGAGCAGAGTGTCCAGACCGACGGCGTCGAGCACCTGATCGACGCCCGACGGGGCCCAGGCGCGCAGCTGTGCGACGACGTCGCCGCCGCGGTAGTCGATTGCCAGCTCAGCGCCGAGTTCTTTGACGTAATCGAAGTTTTTCGGGCTGCACGTCACCGCGACCCGCGCACCCAGCGCACGAGCGATCTGGATGGCGATACTGCCGACACCGCCCGCCCCGCCGTTGATCAGCACGGTCTGGCCGGCCTGTAGCGCACCGGCGTCGACCATGCCGCCGTATGCGGTGCTGCCCGCGACCGGGAGACCGGCGGCGTCGACGTAGGTCCAGCCCTGCGGCAGCGGTGCCAGCAGTTCAGAGGAAGCAATGCAGTACTCGGCGTAGGTGCCGTCTTTACCGTGGCGCTGGTTCGACATCCCGAAGACCAGATCGCCGACCTGCCAGCGGGTTACCCCGGGCACAACGGCCGCGACGACGCCGGCCAGATCGAAGCCCAGCACAAAGGGGAAGTGGTAGTCGATGTAGCCGGAGAGCTTGCCCTCACGGGTCTTCCAGTCCGCCGGATTGACACTGGTGCAGGCGATCTCGACCAGCACCTCGTCGTTCCCGGGAACCGGCGTGGGCAGTTCGGCGGCGTGCAGAACATCGGGGCCACCGAACTCGGTCAGCACCATGGCGTGCATCGTGTTCGGTGGGGGCGCACTGTGCGTGGTCATCATTAGGTCTTAGTCCGCAGGCGGACCCTGCGGCAGGCTGGTTCCCACCCAGTGACACCTGGATATGCCGTACACGGTCTCGCAAGTTGTGGGGTCCGATCCGGAATCACTGCTCACCGCGTCCGTCAATGCGCGGGCTTCAGCTCAGCAGGTCGACGCTCAGATTGACCACGCACGAACACAATTCGCACACCTTGCCGAGGACTGGACCGGTACTGCGGCGATCGCCGCACAGAAGCGGGGCCGCGAATCGCTCGACGAGCGTGCTGCCTATCGCGACCACCTCTATGCAGCCTGCCCGGGTCTTCGACATCGCCGTGTTCAACCGCTAGTGTCCGCGGAATGACCTCGCTGACCGACGATGTCGCTCGACTCCTGGACGAGCGGTCCGGTCGTGTTGTCGTCGGCCTGACCGGACCACCAGGCGTCGGGAAGTCGACCGTGGCAGCACGAATCGTCGATGAATTCAATTCCACTCGAAGCGATTTCGCTGCACTGGTGCCGATGGATGGATTTCACCTTTCCAACGCGCAGCTGGTGAGGCTACGACGCAAGGGACGCAAGGGCGCGCCCGATACGTTCGATGCGGCCGGATATTTGGCGACGCTGACCCGAGTGCGCGGCGCCTATCAGACCTCGGATGTCTATGTGCCACAGTTTGATCGGGCGATCGAAGAATCCGTTGCCGCCGGCCTGGTGGTGCCGGCGTCTGCTCGGCTGGTGGTCACTGAGGGCAATTATCTGGCGCTGCCCTCGAGCGGTTTCGCAGGTGCACGGCAGTTGGTCGACGGGCTCTATTACCTCAGGGGAGTGGATGCTGTCCGTCGTCAACGTCTGCTCGCCCGGCATATCGCGGGCGGCCGGAGTTTGATCGCCGCCGAGCGTTGGGTGATCGCGGTCGACGAGCCGAACGCCGAGCTGATCGCAGGTACCGAGAGCCTCTGCGACGGCACGTGGGATGTTGACGAGGTTGCGGTGTCGTGAGTGACGGTCCGTGCGGCGGACCCGGCAGGTGGCGGTAGCAGTGCGCGTTTGTGCTCAACGTGCTGTTGGCGCAACAGCCTGCCGCGCTGCCCAAACCGACCTCGACCCCCTTCCTCGGCCCGCCCGCGCGATGCCTCTGAAACAACTTTGGTCACTTTGTTTACGCTGGTCACGGTAGGTAACTAGCGCCACAGAACCGGCGGTTTCTTGTCGGCGGGTCGAACTAGTGTTCGAATATGGGATTCACCGATCCGGCCGTGATCGAGGAGGCGCACGCCGGCCTCGAAGCTGACGCGGCCCGGATCGCATCCTTGGACTACTCCGGGTTGTCGGTGCGGGAGTTGTTGGAGTTGCAGTCCCGGCGCGAACGGTTGAGGTGCGCTGCCGAAGCGGTCGATCATCGGATCCTGGCTGCGTTGGCGGCTCAGACCACTCCGAAGGAGATCGGGGCGAAGAGCTTGGCCGAGGTGCTGCGCATTCGCTTGCATATCTCTGCTGAGGAAGCCCGTCGGCGGGTGCGGGACATGGAGAACCTCGGACCCCGTACCGGGTTGACCGGGGAGGCGTTGCCGCCGTTGTGGGAGGACGCGGCCCGCGCCCAATCGGCTGGGGCGATCAACGCCGAGCACATCACGGTGATCGGCCATTTCATGGCGCACCTGCCGGCCTGGGTGGATCCGGTGACCGCGACGCAGTGTGAGCAGTCGTTGGTGGCCGGTGCCCGACACCAAACCCCCGAGGAACTGCGCGCGGCGGCCAAAAACCTGCTGTACCAGTTGGATCAGGACGGCCCCGAACCCGACGACACCGAACGCGACCGTAAACGCGGCGTCCGGATGGGTAACCAGCGTTCGGACGGCACTTCGGAGATCGGCGGCACCCTCGATCCCGAGGCGCGGGCGTACTGGGAGGCGATCTACGAAAAACTCGCCGCGCCCGGTATGTGCAACCCCGCCGACGAGGTGCCATGTATCGCCGGCACGCCCACGGCCGAGCAGATCGCGGGCGACACCAGGACCCTGGCCCAACGCCAACATGATGCGTACAAGATGGTCGGCCGCATGGCTCTCACGTCGGGGATGTTGGGCGAACACAACGGGCTGCCTGTCTCCGTAGTAGCCACCACCACACTGCAAGAGCTCCAGCGTGGAGCCGGTGTCGCGGTCACCCACACCGGATCCAAACTCCCGGTGCGCGATCTCATCCAGATGGCCGCCCACGGCGCCTACCACTACTTAGCGGTGTTCAATCAGCACGACAACTTGCCGCTGTACCTTGGCCGGACCCGACGCACCGCTTCGGCCGCGCAACGCATCATGGCGTTCGCCCGCGACGGTGGCTGCACCCGCCCCAACTGCACCGCCTCGGCCTCCCGTAGCCAGGCCCACCACGTGAACCAGGACTGGCGCGACGACGGCCCCACCGACATCACCAATCTCGGCCTGGCCTGCGGCTGCGACAACCGATTGGCCGACACCGGCGGCTGGACCACCACCATGGGCCCCGACGGAAGAGTCCACTGGACCCCACCACCACTACTGGACGTCGGCCAACCCCGAACCAACCAATACCACCACCCCACCTTGTACCCCACCGAGGAAGGGGATAGCAGCGATGGTGAAAGTGACAGTCCCGCAAGCTGATACGACGCGTGTCGATGATCGCGCCGGGGTGCCGCGTGCGTAGCTGCGTATCGGCGGCCCGACACGCCGTGCCGCCATGCTGCCGCGGAGCTGTCGTGGGCGCAGCGCTGCAGCGTCGAAAGCGCCTCTGGCACGCCGGATTCCGCGCCGCCGAACCCGAACCTGGGGCCGGGGATCGCGGGAATGCGGCGGCTGCCCCTCAGTCGCGGGTGAGCTTGGCGTACCGGGTCACGTGGTAGTCGGTGGAACCGTATTCGTATTGAACGGCGGTGAGCCGCTTGAAGTAGTGCCCGATCGCGAGTTCTTCGGTCATGCCCATGGCGCCGTGCAGCTGCACCGCGTTCTGGCCGATGAACCGTGCTGCCCGGCCGATGGTGGCCTTGGCCGCAGATACGGAACGCGCTCGGGTGTGCGCGTCGGCCTCCAGGTTCAGCACGGCCAGATAGACCGCGGATACGGACTGCTCGAGCTCCATGTGCATGTCGACCATCCGGTGCTGCAGCGCCTGGAAGGCGCCAATCGGCTGGCCGAACTGCTGACGCTGCTTGGCGTATTCGACGGTGTCGGCCAACACCTTTCGCATGTTGCCGACAGCTTCGGCGCAAACGGCCGCAGCGCCTTCGTCGCGTGCCTGCGCAATAGAAGGCCAGGCCTGGCCTTCGGTGCCCAGGAGTGCTTCGGCCGGCAGGCGGAGTTCGTGCAGCTCCAGATCTGCTGCGCGCCGGTCGTCGATGGTCCGGAAATCGTGCATGACGAGTCCGGCGGACGCCGATGCAAGGTTGACGAGGAACAGCGAGATGCCGCCCTCGGTCCGTGCGGTGATCAGCAGATGGGTGGCCAACGGAGCGTTGACCGCCATGATCTTGGAGCCGGTCACCACCCAGTCGTCGCCGTCGCGCACGGCGGTGGTCGCCACGTCTTTCCAGCGGTCACCTGACTGGGCTTCGGCTGCGGCGAGCACGACAATAGCTGTGCCGGAAGCGATTTCCTCGAGTACGGCCTGCGCGGCGGAACCCCCGGCGCGCTGCAGGAGTCCGGCGGCGACCACCGCGGTGTCGACGTACGGTTCGATGACCAGCGCGTAGCCGAGGGCCTCGGCGATGAGCATCACCTCGACTGGCCCGCCGCCGATGCCACCGATTTCTTCGGGGAGAGCGGCACCGAGGATGCCGAGCTCGTCGGCAAAGGACTGCCAGAGCTCGGGCTGCCAGCCGCTGCCGGTTTTGGCCGCGGCCCGACTGGTTTCCAGGTCGTATCGCGTGGTCAAGAACTTGGACAGGCCGTCGCGGAGGAGTTCCTGTTCCTGGGAGAATGTGAAGTCCATTTACAGCCCCAATTCTGCTTTGGCGAGGATGTTGCGCTGAATTTCGTTGCTGCCGGCGTAGATCGACCCGGCGCGGTCGTTGAAGTAGCGCAGCGGTGCCACCGCCTGCCATGGCTCGCCACTGACGTAACCGTCAGCGGGAGGGGTGAATCCGGCGACCGGACCTCCGGGCCGAGTGGCGTGCGGCTGATAGGCGCGGCCCCGCGGACCAGCGGCCTCCATGGCGAGTTCGGTCAGCGTCTGACTCAACTCGGTACCCAGGACCTTCAGCATCGACGACGCGGCACCCGGGTGCCCGCCGCCGGCGAGCGCCGCCAGAACGCGGTATTCCAGGATTTCCAGGACCTCGGTACGGATGCGCGCGTCGGCCAGCTTGCGGGAGAACGCGGCGTCATCGAGGAGTACGCCGCCATCCGGGCCCGGCGCCTGCGCGGCGGCCGCGGCGATGTCGTCGGTGAGCACCTGCAACCCGGGTGCGGCGGCGCCGCCACCGCGCTCGAACTCCAGCAGATACTTCGCGACGGTCCAGCCATCGTCGATCTGCCCGATGACGTTGCTCTTGGGCACCCGCACCTCGTCGAAGAACACCTGGTTCTGAACCTCTTCGCCGGAGGTCATGACCAGCGGCCGGATCTCGATACCCGGCGTGTTCATGTCGATCAGTACGAAGGTGATGCCCTGCTGCTTCTTGGCTGAGCGCGTCGTACGCACCAGCGCGAACATCCAATTGGCCTCGGTGGCGTGGGTGGTCCAGATCTTGCTACCGGTACACACCAGGTCGTCGCCGTCTGATACCGCGGCCATCGTGAGGGCGGCCAGGTCGGAACCCGCCTCGGGCTCGGAATAGCCCTGGCAGAAGAACACCTCGCCGGTCAGAATCCGGGGTAGGAAGAAGTTCTTCTGCTCCTCGGTGCCGAAGCGGACGATGGCGTGGGCAACCATCCGGATACCCATCGGCGACAGCGACGGGGCTCCGGCCAGAGTCGATTCCCTGCTGAAGATGTAGTGCTGCGTCAGGCTCCAGTCGCAGCCGCCGTATTCGACCGGCCAAGCCGGTGCGGCCCAACCACGTTCATGCAGGATGCGCTGCCAATCGAGGCTCGCGTCGTGATCGCTGTAGACGCTGGTCATCAAGCGGCCGGCCCGCCGGATGTCCGGGGTCAGGTTGTCGTGCAGAAATGCGCGCACTTCATCGCGGAATGCCAGGTCGCTGGCAGACCAATTGAGGTCCATACAGACTCCTTTGTCGCTGGGCTGGTCGCAGCCTAGCAATAAAGAAGTGAACTTAGTTAGCGATGTTGACTAGGTAGTCGCGGTGCGCTCCGCGAGGTTTGCTTTCTTGGTGGATGCGGAGACCATGAACGCGAGGTGGCCGTCGAGCGATTCCTCGGTGACGATCGCCGGCATCAAGACGCGCCACTGCTGGGTGAATCGGTCTCGCAGGTCTTGCCCGTCGGACGCGGCGCTGGACATCAGTTCGGCACCGAGAATCCAGGCCACCAAGGTGTTGGCGACGTCGGCGGGGTTGGCGCCGGGACGCAGATCGCCGTCGGCTGCCGCCCGCTCGATGTCGGAGGTGAACTGGTCGACGAAATTGACGTAGCTATGGCGCGCGGTCGGATTGAACCCCGCGAACGTGCGCAGGAGCTTGGTCCCCGCTTGGGCGGTGCGGTTCGTGGCCAGCAGGTCGCTGGTGGTGAACGTGCCGACGATCAGCGACTCCATCGCACAGCGTTCCGAGTCTCGCGCGGACTGGAAGACGTTGTACAGCAGCACCATTGCTTCTTCAATGATGACCGTGGCCAGGGCCTCTTTGGAGTCGAAATGGTAGTAGAGCGCGCCCTTGGTCAGTTCGGCGCGTTCGATGATGTCAGCCAAACCGGCCGCGGGATAACCGATCTCGTTGATCAAATCGACGGCAGAGTCAATGATCTTGCGTCGGGTGACTTCCGATCGCGGCTGGCGCCCCATTCGTCGATTACCTCCGTCAGCGCGCGGTCAATGTGGCCCCCGGGTTCATCCTAGGGTGCCATAACCTCAGCCGTTGATGGTGTCGTTCATTTCGAAAGTATGTAAGGTATGCCAACGGCGAATCGATCCCTGGTTATCGGATTGTTGAAATTCGCTGACGCCTAACTCAGGGAATTCAGGTTGGATTGGGACGCAGAAGTTGACGTGCTGTGCGTCGGCGCCGGTATCGGTGGTCTGGCGACGGCCATTGCCGCGTTCGATGCCGATACGGACGTATTGGTCGCCGGGGCGCTGCGCTTAGATGACCGACGCTGGGTGCGCGGCGCTGCGGCGTCACCCGAGAGCGACGTAGCGACGTTGAGCGACATGCTCGAGTCGCGGATCGATGCGTATGGCGTGCCGCGGTCGGTCGTCGGCGTTGAGCTTTCTGGCGCGGCTGCTGACGCCGCCGACGATGCTGACCAAGCGGAAGCGGGTAGGGCTGATGACGCGACCGCCGACGACGATCTGGACGCCACGGCGGTCTACTTCGCGGCGGTGACCGCGGAACTGGGCTCGGACTCGGCGGAGCAGGCGTCGCGCGACCAAGGGGTGCCGACCCGTGCGGTGCGCGAGCTGTCGGAGTCCGAACTGCACAGTCGTACCATCGAGACCTTTTTCGGTGCGGGCCTCCTGGACTGGGCCCAGGGGTGCCTGGGTTCGGTCACCGGCGCGCTGTACACCACCGTCCGCGGCTGGTCCGCGGAGACGGTGCGCGACTCGTCGGACAGAACGCTTCGGTTGGCGCCCATTGGGAGCATCGAGTGGGGCGCCGACGATGGGCCCGGTGAACTGTTCGACTGGCTGGCGGCAGCTGCCGCCGAGCGCGATATCGCCACCTGCTCGGAGAGCACACTGCACGCGTTGATGTTCGAAGACCGTCGCATCATCGGCGCGGAACTGCGCACACCCGAAGGTCCGTACTTTGTCCGGGCCCGGCACGGTGTGGTGATAGCGCCGGACTTCAGTGGTGCCGGCGTATCTGCTGGGGGCGAGGCCCCGCTGGCCGGCACGTTGGAGGTCTGCATCGTGGCGGTCCCCGCCAGCAGATTCGGCCGAGTAGAACTTGTTGCGCGGTAACGCAGTTCGGCGGACCTACAGGTCGCTGGTGAACCGGACGGGTACGCGTCCTTTGCGGTAGAGCGTTGCCATCTGATCGTTCGGCAACGGCCGGGACAGTAGGAACCCCTGCGCGCGGTAGCAGCCATGGCGCAGCAATGTCGTTGCGGCAGCCTTGGTTTCGACGCCTTCGGCAACAACTTGCAGCCCGAAGGCGTCGGCCAGTGCGATGGTGGCGCGGACGATCGCCAGATCGCCGGGATTGGAGCCGAGGTCGGTCACGAAGCTGCGATCGATCTTGAGAACGTCGACTGGCAGCGACTTGAGGTGGGACAGCACGCTGTATCCGGTGCCGAAATCGTCGATCGCCAAACGCACCCCGGTTCTTCGGAGATCGGCCAGGGTGGCACGCGAGGACTCGCTGTCCTGCACGACGACGTTCTCGGTGATCTCCAGGCAGACCGACCCCCGGTCGAGACCGAACTCGTCGAGGATGCTCGCCACCGACTCGGCGAAGCCGTCAGTGACCAACTGCACCGGGGACACGTTGACGCGTAATTCGAAATCATCCCGATCGTCCGAATTGCCACTGCTGCCTTGGGATTTCCGGAAGTCTTCGCGCCACCGGGCGAATTCTTTGCATGCCGTGCGGAGTACCCAGCGGCCCAACTCGCCTGCGAGGTTGATTGATTCGGCGATACCGATGAAGGCGGCCGGGGGGAGCAAACCGCGGGTGGGGTGATCCCACCGCACGAGCGCTTCGGTGGCCAGTAGCTTCCCGGTGCGCATGTCGATTTCCGGGAGATAGTTGAGCAGCAGCGCACCGTTCTCGATGACGTCCTGCAGATGCAGTTCGATGTCGTTGCGGTAGGCCGTTTCTAGGGACATCGCATTGGTGAACACCGCGACGCGGTCGCCACCGGCGGACTTGGCGCTCAGCACGGCTTGGTCGGCTCGGCGCAACAGGTCGGACGTGTTGTCGGAGCCCGGCATTCCGGAGGCGACGCCGACACTCACTGCGCGCGTGAGCCGTTCGCCGTCGATCCAGACCCGACGGCGCAGCGAGTCCTGCAGTTGATAAGCCAGTGCCTCGGCCGCGGTGCCCGAAATCGGTTCCGAGGGGACGACGACGAACTCGTCACCGCCGAGCCGAGCGATCACGGTCTTGCTGTCGACGCCCTCGGTGAGACGCTGCGCGAAGACCCGGATGAACGAATCACCGGCACTGTGACCCAGATAGTCGTTGATGGCTTTGAGCCGATCCAAGTCGAAGAACAGTGCGGTCACCGGGCCCTGCTGTCCTGGCTGCAACCGGGCATCGAGATGTGCGATCAGGGCGCGACGGTTGTTCAGTCCGGTGAGGTCGTCGTGCTCGGCCAGGTAACGCAGCTGCTCCTCGGCGAGCACGCGTGACTGTGCTTGGTTGAGCAGCGAAGCGATGGCCTGCAACGCGTTGATCTCTTCGGTGGGCCATTCGCGGTTACCGTATTTGACGAATCCGAGGGCGCCGGTTGTCTTGTCACCCGACACCAAAGGTGTTGCTGCCAGCGATATCTGGGGCACATGGCGGTCGGCCTCGATGCGGCGCTGGTAGGCGTCCGTTTCAGGGTCGGGGCGAACGATGATCGGCGTCTTGCGATGTTCGGTCTCCGCGAAGACGGGGTCGGCGTCGGCGAAGTACACCACGCGCAGTGGATCCGGGTCCGGAATCTCCGGGCGCACTGGCCATTCCGCGACGAGTACCGACGCACCGATCTCGTGGTCATTGCGGCGCAGAAAACTGACGTCGACGCCAAAATACCTGACGAGCATCTCCAGCACGCCGGTGTACACCGCGGTGCTGTTGGTGGCGTCCGCCGCCATCAATCGCGTCGCAACCTCTGTCACCACGCGATCAAGTGATGGGGGAGATTCGTCGTTGGACATGAGGCAATTAGCTTAACCTGCAGTGACCTCAAACACGGTGCTCCGCCGGCTCGGTACCGAAGCCGGCGCGGCCATTGAGATCCGGAGCGAGAGCACCATTGACTCGTCGCTTCGTTTGCCGGTAAGCGCGTTGAATGTGCCCTGGAGTCGCAGGAGTTCGTCGGCGTACTTGCTAGAGAGTTCGCCGAATTCGGTGCCGGTGAGGGCGTAGAGGAACGGCGGAGATACTGGCTGCACGGTGAGTCCGAACTCTTGCGCCGCCATCCACACCGCCGCGACGGCCGCACCGCCACGGGCGAAGTCGCTCAATGTCGTACCGGTGGTGAGCACGGTCGCAATGCCGCTGCTGGAAACCATCCGGTTGAACGTGTCGTCACCGAGAACCGTGCCAGCGTCCCAATCGTCGAGCTTGGCCACCACGTCGCCGCGGCGCAGCAGATTCAGTGCGGCCAAATCGCCGGGACCCAGCGCCAGGGACCGATGCCGAAGTCCATGTCCTCATCGCCGGGCCAGCGCAGTTCCGAGATCATCTATTCGTGCAGGGCGGGGGTGAGGTAGCGGGTCCGGTCAGCGTCGGCGAAGACCCTTGCGGTGCGCGTGATCTCGTCGCGGTCCATCATGACGTGCAGGCGTGCCCCGTGCTGGCGCGCGACCTGCGCCAACGACTCAGCGATCTCTGGCGCCAGTGTTGCGCCGGTGCCATGGTTGCGGTTGGTCTCGCGGTCGAATACTGCCGGATGCCACCGCGCGAGGTCGTGGTCACCGCCGGGACGTAGCTGCACCACCGCCTCAAGCGGGCGCTGGGTGCCGGGCTCGGTGTATGTCACCTCGGTGGAAAAACCGTTGACGGCAGCAGCAATTCGGGCATTGACAGCAGCGACCACGGCGTCGATGACCTGACCCAGACCGGTCGACACGGAGCTGGTCGCCGGCTCATCGACGGTGACAGGTTGGGCACCTCCGGCAGGTTCGGCCAATTCGCCCAGGAGGTCGCCGACGTCGATCTGAGTCCGGCCCGACGCCAGTGGTTCGTCCAACCCGATCCGGCGAATGGCTTCCAATACCGTTGCAGCTCCGACGGTTACGTCGCCGATGAGCTGCGGCCACCCCGACAGGGTGCGGCCCACTTCCAGCAGAGATCCGCCCATCCGCGTCGACACTCGATCGGGATCGAAGACCTGCAAGAGGTAGGGCAGCTTCTCGACGGTTGACAAGCCGGCCATCGTATCGGCGGCGACATCACCGAGAAGCCCGTGGAAGGCGGACCGGGTGGGCTCCAGATCGAAGCGTTCGACGTCGACCAACCCACGGTCGCTGGTCGACATCAGCACAGGGATGCCGAGGCCCTGCGCGGCCTCTCGCAGCCGCAGTTTCATTTCCAGTGAATCGCACTGCTAGCGGGCTGGCTCGTCCAGCAGCTCTGTTGTCGGTGCAGGCCGGAGCTCGGCCAGTGCCGCGACCTGATCTGCCCAGGTGCCGATCACCGTCACCGCCGGATCGTCCCGCAGCCCTCGCAGGGATTCCGCATCGGTGGCAACGTCGGGGTCGAGCAGAGTTATGCAGTCGGGGTCCAAAACTGGCATCAACTGGCAACCAACATGGTTGATATCTCACCGATCTCGTGTAGGGCCTTCGAAACCTGTTCCGGCTCAGAATGATTGATCATCGTACGACGGTCCCACCACATCATCTTGGTGCGGTAGCGCTCATCGGGATACGGCGTGGCCGGAATAGGTGCCACGACACCGCCACCGGACTTCCACAGCTCCAGCACGTGTTGGGCTGCGGTCGCCATCACGAACTGCACTCCCATGACGCTGGTGGCGTGGAATGCGGTGCGGGCCAGCAGATGGGTGATCGAGTGACGGCTTGCCCGGTGGTCGGATACCCACGCGGTCTTCATCTCCAAGACACCGAACGGCGCGCGATCGTCGATCATCTTCCGCACCATCGCCAACCCAGGCTGTCCGTGCCACTCCACGACGGCGTGCGAGTCATCGGCGCAGCCGAGTGGCGCCTTCGCCCGCAGGCCGCCCACCATGTTGCCGCGGTGGTCCATGACGGTCCAGAACAACGCGGTATCGGCACCGCTGCGAATCGCGGCAGCGTCCACTACCGCTTCGACGCCGTGCCGGCGGTAGTTACGTTCGGCCGAGTCGAGGTAACGGTGCCAAAGTTCGGGGTCAGTGTTGGGCTGCGACAGCACAACGGTGCATGCGGTGTCGGAATCCCTCCAGGTGATGTTTTCGACAAGACGAATATCGTCGTTTGATTCATATTCGGCATACCCCACCGACATCGTTACCCCATTCGTTCTGGCAGCCACTGCAACGTCTGTTGACAGTCGATTGCGGTATTCGCATCTCGCACGGACTGCATTCCGTAATTCAGTATCGGGGTTGTTGGGGTCCCGTATCCAGCTAGTAGCCAAACGTTGTCTGTCGACCGCCAGTGGCCGCAGAATTGAGCAAAACACCTGAGCTGGTTCGATGGATGATGGCAAGCCCGGATATCTACATATTTGCAGGTGAGTGCCGATTGTGCCTGGAATCGGCGAAGTCTGCTTCGAAGTGGGACAGGCGTCTGCCAGGAAACTGTGCATTGTGCCGACTTCGCGGAGGGGCTAGAAGTAATACCGGTGCGGCCGCGAAGCGGCCATGAGGAGAGGGGTCAGTGTGAAAGTCTTCGGCAATCTGTCCGAGTTCGTCGCAGCAGCAGGTAGCCAGCTTGGACCCACCGAGTGGATGGAAATCACCCAGGACCGAGTCAATCTGTTCGCCGACGCCACCGACGATCACCAGTGGATTCACGTCGATCCGGAACGGGCCGCGACGGGGCCGTTCGGCGGCACAATTGCACACGGTTTGCTGACACTTTCCTTGCTACCGCATTTCACACAGCAGCTGTATCGCGTGGACAACATCGCTTTGGCCGTCAATTACGGCTACAACAAGGTCCGATTCATCACACCGGTGAAGGTCGGAGCAAATGTGAGGGCAAGCGCCGCAATTTCGAAAATCGATGAGCTGGGCGGTGCAGTTCAAGCGACCATGACGGTTACCGTCGAGATCGAGGGATCAGACAAACCGGCCGCGGTGGTGGAATCGATCGTGCGAATCATCGGCTGATTGCTGGCGGGCGAGTAGCCAGCGGCTGTTCGCCCACGTCAGCGGCCAGCAGACAACCGCTGCGCGGCCTTCACCAGTCCGCCGCCGATGATCAAGCGCTGAATCTCGCTGGTGCCCTCGTAGAGGCGCAGCAGGCGCACGTCGCGGTAAATCCGTTCGACGGGCACGTCGCGCATGTATCCGCTGCCGCCGTGTACCTGCACGGCGAGGTCAGCGACCTTGCCGACCATTTCGGTGCAGAACAGCTTCGCGGCCGACGGTGCGATGCGACGGTCCGCGCCGCTGACCCACAGCTGCGCGGCGTCACGCACGAGGGCCCGGCCGGCCATCACGCCGGTCTGCATATCGGCGAGCATCGCCTGCACCAACTGGAATTCACCGATCGCGGTGCCGCCCTGCGTGGCGGTCGCGGCGTAGGCCACCGCCTCGTCGAGGGCACGCTGCGCCGTCCCGACCGACACCGCCGCAATGTGCACCCGTCCTCGGGCCAGCGACGTCAGTGCGGCGCGGTAGCCGATGTCCTCGCTGCCGCCGATCAGTGCATCGGGACCCACGCGGACGTCGTCGAACGTGACGTCGGAGGTCCATGCGCCTTCCTGGCCCATCTTGGCGTCCTTGGGCCCGACCACGACGCCAGGCGCGTCGGCGGGCACCAGGAACACCGCGATGCCGGCGCCGTCGGCGTCCGCCGGCCGGGTCCGGGCGAACACGATGAACAGGTTCGCGGTGGGGGCGTTGGTGATGAACCGCTTTTGGCCGCTGATGATCCAGTCGCTCCCGTCGGGAACCGCTTTGGTGCGCAAGCCTGCCGGGTTGGAGCCGGCGCCGGACTCGGTCAATGCGAACGACGCGACGCAGTCACCACTGGCGATCTGCTCCAGCCACCGCTGCTTTTGGGTGTCGGTGCCGAAGCCGACCAGTACCTGCCCGGCGATCCCGTTATTGGTGCCGAACATCGAGCGAACCGCCAGCGTGGTGTAGCCCAGCTCCATGGCCATCTCGACGTCCTGGATGAGATTCAGCCCCAGGCCGCCCCATTCCTGGGGGATGGCGTAGCCGAACAGGCCCATGCCCTTGGCCTGATCGCGGATGTCGTCGGGCACCCGGTTGTCGTTCATGATTTCCAATTCGCGCGGCATGACGACGGTGCGGACGAACTGGCGGGTGGCGTCGAGGATGTCGCGGAAATCCTGCTCATTTACCGCAGGCGCTGCCGTGCTCGATGCGTCGCTGGGTTCGGCCATGTCTGGGTCTCCTTGTGCAACACGGGGATGCTTCTGGTTTGATGCAAGAAATATCATATTTTATGTATGAAGCCGGTTGGCGGCCGCTGCGTTGGTCCAACGGCCGGCTCAGTCGATCGAGAGGATTGAACGACCATGCCGCTGCTGGACGGACGTACCGCGGTGATCACCGGCGGAGCCCAGGGAATCGGATACGCGATCGCTGAGCGCTTCATCGCTGAAGGTGCCCGCGTCGTGATCGGCGACTTGAACCTCGATGCGACGGAGGCGGCCGTCGCCGCGCTGGGCGGTCCGGACGTGGCCAAGGCCGTGCGGTGCGACGTGACGTCTGCCGCCGACGTGCAGGCGCTGATCGACGCGGCCATCGAGTTCGGAGGCCGGGGCACCATCGATGTCATGGTCAACAACGCCGGTATCACGCGCGATGCCACCATGCGCAAGATGACCGAGGAACAGTTCGACCAGGTCATCGACGTCCACCTCAAGGGCTGCTGGAACGGCACCCGGCTGGCGGCGGGCGTCATGCGGGAGGCGAACAGCGGTGCCATCATCAACATTTCGTCGATCTCGGGCAAGGTTGGCCTGATCGGGCAGACCAACTACTCGGCGGCCAAGGCAGGCATAGTCGGCCTGACCAAGGCGGCCGCGAAGGAGGTCGCTCATCTGGGGGTGCGGGTCAACGCGGTGCAACCGGGCTTGATCCGCTCGGCGATGACAGAGGCCATGCCGCAACGGATTTGGGATCAGAAGCTGGCGGAGATTCCGATGGGCCGGGCCGCCGAACCCAGTGAAGTGGCGTCGGTGGTGACGTTCCTGGCGTCGGACATGTCGTCGTACATGACCGGCTGCGTTCTGGAAATCACTGGGGGACGGCACATTTAGATGGCCGCCATCAGCCCCGTCATCTGCGCGCCGGTGCGTACGCCCATCGGGCGCTACGGCGGCATGTTCAAGTCGCTGACCGCTGTCGAGCTGGGTGTCGCGGCGCTGCAGGGTCTGTTGCAGCGCACTGGCATTCCGGTCGACGCGGTGCAGGACGTGATTCTCGGACACTGCTATCCGTCCAGCGAGGCCCCGGCGATCGGCCGCGTGGTCGCGCTCGACGCCGGGCTGCCGGTCACCGTGCCGGGTATGCAGGTCGACCGCCGCTGCGGGTCGGGCCTGCAGGCTGTCATCCAGGCCTGCCTTCAAGTGGCCAGCGGCGCAAACGATCTCGTCGTCGCCGGTGGCGCGGAGTCGATGAGTAATGTTGCGTTCCATTCCACCGATATGCGGTGGGGTGGCTCGCGCGGCGGCATCACCGTGCATGACGGGTTGGCCCGCGGTCGGACCACGGCTGGTGGCAAGAACTACCCCGTGCCGGGTGGCATGCTGGAAACCGCGGAGAACCTGCGTCGGCAGTACGCGATCTCGCGCGTCGAGCAGGACGCGTTGGCGGTGCGGTCGCACCAGAAAGCGGTTGCCGCACAACGCAGCGGGGTATTGGCCGACGAGATCGTGCCGGTGGCTGTTACGTCGCGCAGCGGTGATCAGGTGATCGACACCGACGAACACCCTCGCGCCGACACCAACGTCGAGGCACTGGGCATGCTCAAACCCGTTCTGGGTAGAAGTGATCCGGATGCCACTGTGACGGCCGGCAATTCCAGCGGGCAGAACGACGCCGCGTCGATGTGCATCGTGACGACGCCGGAGCGCGCGACCGAACTCGGGCTGCAGCCGTTGGTGCGGCTGGTGTCGTGGGGCGTGGCCGGGGTGCCGCCGAACATCATGGGTATCGGCCCGGTGCCGGCAACCGAGGTGGCGTTGACCAAAGCTGGTCTGGCCCTTGCCGATATCGACCTCATCGAACTCAACGAGGCCTTCGCCGCCCAGGCGCTGGCGTGTACCCGGGAGTGGAAGTTCACCGACGAGGATTGGGAGCGCACCAATGTGCGCGGGTCGGGCATCTCGCTCGGCCATCCCGTCGGTGCGACCGGCGGCCGCATGCTCGCCACGTTGGCGCGTGAACTGCACCTGCGGGAGGCTCGCTACGGCCTGGAAACCATGTGCATCGGAGGGGGTCAAGGATTGGCCGCGGTATTTGAACGGGTGGTGGCATGACTCGCCTGGCCCAGACCGCTGGGCTGACCGAAGTTCAGCGTGAAATCGTCGCTACGGTAAGGCAATTCGTCGATCGGGAGATCATCCCGGTGGCCCAGGATCTGGAGCATTCGGACTCCTACCCGCAGGCCATTGTCGATCAGATGAAAGAGCTGGGCCTGTTCGGGCTGATGATCCCACAGGAGTACGGCGGGCTCGGTGAATCGCTGCTGACTTATGCGCTGTGCGTCGAGGAACTGGCCCGCGGGTGGATGAGCATCTCGGGCGTCATCAACACACATTTCATCGTCGCCTACATGCTGCGCCGGCACGGCACCGCCGAGCAGAAACAGCGTTACCTACCTCGGATGGCGACGGGCGAGGTGCGCGGCGCCTTCTCGATGTCGGAGCCGGAACTTGGCTCCGACGTCGCGGCCATCCGGACCAAGGGCATCCGGGACGCCGACGGTGGCTACACCATCAGCGGCCAGAAGATGTGGCTGACCAACGGCGGTAGCTCGACTCTGGTTGCGGCCCTGGTGAAAACCGACGAGGGAGCGGACAAGCCGCACCGCAACCTGACCGCGTTTCTGGTCGAGAAACCGACCGGCTTCGGCGAGGTCAAACCCGGGCTGACCATCCCGGGCAAGATCGACAAGCTCGGCTACAAGGGTATCGACACCACGGAACTCATCTTTGATGGTTACCGTGCCAGCGCCGACGATGTGCTCGGTGGCAAGCCCGGCGAGGGTTTTTTCCAGATGATGGACGGCATCGAAGTCGGCCGCGTCAACGTGTCGGCGCGGGCCTGCGGTGTTGGCCTCCGGGCTTTCGAACTGGCGGTGCGCTATGCGCAGCAACGTGAGACGTTCGGCAAGCCCATCGCCGATCACCAGGCTATCGCCTTTCAGCTGGCCGAGATGGCCACGAAAGTCGAAGCGGCACACCTGATGATGGTCAATGCGGCCCGGCTCAAGGACTCGGGCGAACGCAACGACGTCGCGGCTGGAATGGCCAAATACCTTGCCAGCGAGTTCTGTTCGGAGGTCACCCAACAGAGCTTCCGGATCCACGGCGGCTATGGCTATTCCAAGGAATACGAGATCGAACGCCTCATGCGGGACGCACCCTTCCTGCTGATCGGCGAAGGCACCAGCGAAATCCAGAAGACCATCATCAGTAAGAATTTGCTCAATGAATACCGCATCTGAACCCGAGTTCGCCGCGCCCGCACAGCTTTCCGACGACGTGGCACGGTTTGTCCGGCGGCGGATCTTCAACGGCACGTTCCCGGCGGGGGAGTACCTGCGGCTCGACCAGGTGGCCACCGAACTGGGGGTCAGCGTCACTCCGGTACGGGAGGCGCTGCTGAACCTGCGGGCCGAGGGGCTGCTGGTGCAGCATCCACGGCGTGGCTTCATGGTGCTCGAGGTGACGGCGCGCGATGTGTCGGATGTGGCCATGGTGCAGGCGTTTGTCGGTGGCGAGCTGGCGGCCCGGGCCGCGGAGAACATCACTGCCGATCAGGTCACTGAACTCACTCGGATTCAGGACGCGCTGGAGCTGGCCTACCAGCACACCGACGTCGACCGCATGGTGCGGCTCAACCACGAGTTCCACCGCCTGATCAACGTGGTTGCCGACTCGCCCAAACTGACCCAATTCATGTCAGGGATAACGCGTTACGCGCCGGAGTCGGTGTTCCCGACGCTGGAAGGTTGGCCGGATCTGTCGATCCGCGACCACCGTCGGGTGATCGCGGCGCTGAAAAGCGGTGATGCAAGCGCTGCCCGGACCGCGATGGCCGAGCACTTCGAGGTCGGGGTGGAACCGCTGACCGAGCACCTTTCCGAACGCGGTGTGATCCGCGAGGGTTGAGCCCACTGAGCTGGCGGCGCCCGGGGGTACGGTCTTTGTGAATCTGTGAATCGTGCAAGGAAATCGGCGCTGTGGCCAGATTCCATTCGTTACCGGCGGCCTGCCGCAATGATGTGCCCACGACCTATTCGTTGCCCACCGTTGGAGAGCAGCATGAGCGTATTGACCGAGGACACACCGACGCCTTCGGACCGGGTAGCGACCCGCCGCGCGATCTGGAACACCATTCGGGGGTCGTCGGGAAACCTCGTCGAGTGGTACGACGTCTACGTCTACACCGTCTTTGCCACCTACTTCGAAAACCAGTTCTTCGATAAGGCCGACCAGAATTCGACGATCTACGTGTACGCGATCTTCGCGGTCACGTTCATCACCCGGCCAATCGGGTCGTGGTTCTTCGGCCGCTTCGCCGACCGCCGAGGCCGCCGCGCGGCACTGATGGTCAGCGTCTCGTTGATGGCCGCCTGCTCGTTGGTGATCGCACTGGTTCCGTCGCGGGACAGCATCGGCGTCGCGGCGCCGATGATCCTGATCATCTGTCGGCTGGTGCAGGGGTTCGCCACCGGCGGCGAGTACGGCACGTCGGCGACCTATATGTCTGAGGCGGCGACGAGGGAACGCCGCGGATTCTTCTCCTCGTTCCAATACGTGACCCTTGTCGGTGGGCACGTGCTCGCCCAATTCACCTTGCTCATCATCCTCACGGCGCTCAGCACCGCGCAGGTAGGCGAATTCGGTTGGCGCATCGGCTTTGCGGTCGGCGGTGTCGCGGCCGTGGTGGTGTTCTGGCTGCGGCGCAGCATGGACGAGTCGCTTTCCAAGGAGACTCTCGAGGCGGTCAAGGAAGGCAAGGAACCGCATGCCGGGTCGATGCGTGAGCTGTTCGCGCGCTACTGGAAGCCACTGCTGCTGTGCTTCCTGATCACCCTCGGCGGCACCGTCGCGTTCTACACGTACAGCGTCAATGCGCCCGCGATGGTCAAGGCGACCTACAAGAACCAACCTATGACCGCGACGTGGATCAACCTGCTCGGGCTGATCTTCCTGATGGCGATCCAGCCGATCGGCGGAATGATCAGCGACCGGGTGGGCCGCAAACCCCTGCTTTTATGGTTCGGATTCGGCGGGCTGGTCTACACGTACATCCTCATCACCTACCTGCCCCAGACGCACTCGCCGATCATGTCGTTTTTGCTGGTGGCCGTCGCGTACGTCATCCTCACCGGATACACATCGATCAATGCGCTGGTGAAGTCCGAACTATTCCCCGTCCACGTGCGGGCGCTGGGCGTCGGCCTCGGCTACGCGCTGGCCAATTCAATCTTCGGCGGCACCTCACCCCTGATTTACCAGGCTCTCAAGGCCCACAACCAGGTGCCGCTGTTCATCGTCTACGTCACTGCCTGTATCGCGGTATCGCTGCTGGTGTACCTGTTCGCCTTGAAGAACAAGTCCGACACCTACCTCGACCGCGAGCAGGGCAGTGCGTACCGCTGACGGCCCTAGATCACCCCAGCGGATCGAACCGGAAGACGGCGAGTCTGCCTGCCAGAGACTCGAATTCGTCGGGCGTGCCCTCGGTGACCATGCCGGAACTCTTCGCGAACTTGACGCCGACCGGGACCAGCACGGGGAACTCGCGCAGTACCGGTCGCGCTTCGTCGACCGTCAGCTCGGTGATCTTCACCGACCGTGACCTGCGGCCCCGCGTCAGGGTGCCGGTGCCGGCGGCACGGGCGTTGAGGGCCCAGTGCGCGCCCGGATAGCCCGCCACCGCATACATCGCGCCGTGGATGACGAATGGCGTCATCGGGGTGCTCCGGGGCGTGCCGGACTTGCGGCCGGGCACGGTCAGGACCATCGCGGGGCCGACGGGGATGCCGAGTTTCCCCACGGCGACAACGACTTTGTTCATCTGTTTGAGGTAACGCGGCGGTCGTGGATCAGACATGGGTTGGTCCTTTCAGGGCTGTGGCTGCAGGGTGCGGGTGAAGGCGGCACGGTACCGGCCCACCCAGTCGGCGAACGTCTGGGCCGGACGGCCGAGGATGCGTTCGATGTCGTCGGTGACCACCGCCGGTACGTCAACGGTTTCGGCCAGCAGCGCGGCGTACGCCGCGCCGAACTCGGCGGGAAAGCCGATGGCCTCGAAGCGCCGGCGGACGTCGTCGATGGGGATCTCCCGGTACTGCAGATCGCGGCCGAGAATCTGCCCGACGACGGCCAACAGTTCGGTGTTGGTGAACGACTGGGGTCCGGTCAAGGGCACCTTCTGGCCGATCAAGTCGTCGCTGAGTAAGGCGTGGGCGGCGACAGCCGCAATATCGGATTCGACAATGGGTGCGCTGGACGCCGAGGCATAGGGTCCGGCCACCACGTCACCGTTCTGGAGCTGGCCGGCCCACATGCCGATGAAGTTGGTGGCGAACAACGACGGCCGCAGGCTTACCCACGCCAGCCCGGAATCAACGGCCAGCTGCTCGACTTCTTTATTGCGATCGCCCCGGAACCTCGATGGCTGGCGGGAGAAGTCGTCGTCCGCGTTGATCGCCGACAGGGCCACCAACTTGGTCACGCCGGCGTCCTTGGCGGCTTGGACCGTCCAATCCAGGTCCGGTCCGAGGGCGCGGGAGTTGAGAAATACCGCGCTGACGCCGGTCAGGCCGTCGCGTACGGACGCCACGGTCTCGACCTCCGGTGGGAAGGCCGCGGATGTATTGCGAGTGATGGCACGGACTTTCACGCCCGCACGATGCAGCTGTTCGACGAGAGGGCGGCCGACGTTGCCGGTGGCCCCGGTAATGAGAATGGTCATGAATCAAGGACGGAACACACGCCGCGAAAGTTACGGCGGCAGATCATCCAATGGTGCGGTAACTTTTTCCCACCCTGCATCGTCTAAGACTCATGACTGAATCCACCGGATTTACCGCGGCCTGGAACCGGCACCACCCGTATCTGGTCAATCTTGCGTACCAGATGCTGGGTGACGTCGGCGATGCCGAAGACGTTGCGCAGGAAGCATTTCTGCGCTTGTCGCGCACGGAGCCCGGTGAGATCGACGACGTCCGGGCCTGGCTGACCACGGTGGCCGGCCGACTGTGCCTCGACCTGGTGCGGTCCGCGCGGGCCCGTCGGGAAAGCCCGACTGACCTCGAACAGGGCACGATCCCTGCGCTGCCCGCACGTGATCCTGACCCCGCCGATCGCATCACCCTGGACGACGAGGTCTCCGGCGCGCTGCTGCAGGTGCTGCGGCAGCTGAGCCCCGGCGAACGGGTGGCGTTCATCCTGCACGACGTGTTCCAGGTCCCGTTCGACGCGATCGCCGAGACGGTGGGCCGGCCGGTCGGGACCTGCCGGCAACTGGCTCGTCGGGCCCGGACGAAGATTGCGAGCACCCCAGACGATCAGGTGCGCGCCGAGGGTTTCGCGGCCACCGAACATCAACTCGTCACCGAGAAGTTCATCACCGCCTGCGCGAGCGGGGACGTGCAGGCATTGGCTGCGGTGCTCGATCCCACCGTGTGGGGCGTCGGGACGGTGCTGACCGACCCGCCGATCCCGCCGATCGTCAACCACGGGCCGCAGCGGGTAGCCGAGAACCTGATGCTCTACCTCGGACCGGGGACCACGATGGTCGCCGGCCCGCTCGGGCAACCCGTCTTGTTGGCGTTCGCGCATCGGCAGCTCTTCGCGGTGGTGGTGCTGACCATTCGCGATGGGCTCGTCGCCAAGATCGAGGCGACGGCTGATCCGTTGGCCCGCTTCGGGGCGTGACTCGGACGTAGGCTGACGACATGATCGAAGTGTTGTCAGACATGCCGGAGGGTGTGACCGGCATTCGCGTATCGGGTCGGGTCAGCGGTGACGATATCCGCGAATTCCGGCCCACCATGGACGATCTCGTCGTCGGCGACGAAATCAGGATCGTCGAAGTCATCGACCCCGACTACGAGGGCTTCGGGCCGGGTGGATTGCTCGAAGACCTCAAGGTCGGCTTCGGTGCGCTGCTCAAGCACCACGCGGCCTTCAAACGCATCGCAGTGGTATCCGATAAGCCTTGGGTGGCACACACTTTGCACGCTGTGGCCTGGATGATCCCCGGTGAACTTCAGGTCTTCGGGCTCGACGAGTTGGAGAAGGCGAAGGAGTGGGCCGCGGGCTGATTTGCCGGCACCCCAGACACAAACTGCCCCTTTCTCCGAGAAAGGGGCAGTTTGTGTTTGTGGCTAGTCCTGCTGGGCCTGCTCCTTGGCCCACCGGTAGTCGGCCTTGCCCGCGGGGCTACGGACGATGGTCGGCCGGAACACGACGGCCTTCGGCAGCTTGTAGCGCGCAATGGATTCCGATGCGTGCTTGATCAGCTCGGCTGCATCGACCTGGGCGCCGTCGGCCAGCGCCACGACCGCGACCACCTCGTTGCCCCAGCGCTCACTGGGCCGTCCGGCGACGACGACGTCGACTACGGCCGGGTGCGACGCGATGGCGGACTCGACCTCTTCGGCGAAGATCTTTTCGCCGCCGGAGTTGATGGTCACCGAGTCGCGGCCGAGCAGCTCAACGGTGCCGCCCTCCAGCAGTCGGGCACGGTCGCCCGGCACCGCGTACCGGATGCCTTCGATCACCGGGAACGTCTTGGCGGTCTTGGCCGCGTCGCCCTTGTAGCCGAGCGGCACATAGCCCTCCTGGGCCAGCCAGCCGTTACCCTCGTGGCCGGGGGACAGGATCGCGGTGAAGTCTTCCGAGACGATGCGGGTGGCGGGCCCGGCGGTGAAGGTACCGCTGGACACGTTGGCCTTGGTTGACACGTGCGACATCTGAGCGCCCGTCTCCGACGAACCCACGCCGTCGATCACCATGGCGTTCGGGAGTGCCGCGACCAGACGGCCCTTCACCGCCGGCGTGAACAGCGCACCGCCGTTTGCGACGACGACCAGCGAGCTGGGGTCGTGGCTGCCGTCGGCCAGAGCTTCTTCAATCGCTCCGACCAGCGGCCGGGCCATGGCGTCACCGACAACCGTCGCGATCGCGATCTTCTCGCGAGCGATGGTCTCGACGATCTCCTTGGCGTTGAAGACCTCGACATCCTCGGCGAACACGATGGTCTGGCCGTTGTTGATGCCGGTCATCACGCCCCACTGGGCGGCACCGTGCATGAGCGGCGGCAGGATCATCATCCGCATCTCGGCGGCGGCGGAGGCCCGGTCCACGATTTCCTGGGCCGACTGGGCGGGCTCGCCCGTCATCGCGTTGCGGCCACCGAAAGAGGCCATGAAGATGTCGTGCTGGCGCCACAACACACCCTTGGGCATTCCGGTGGTGCCGCCGGTGTACAGCACGTAGAGGTCGTCGGGCGACGGCGTCACCGGCGGCGGCGGGACGTCGGCGGTCACCACGGTCTCGTAGTCGACGGCACCCGGCAGCAGCTCATTGCCCGAGCTGTCGGCGATCTGGATCAGCACCTTGAGGTCGGGCAGGTCCGGCAGGACCTCGGCCAGCGTCGGGGCGAATGCGGCGTGGTAGATCAGGGCGGAGGCGCCCGCGTCGTTCAGCAGGTACTGCAGCTCAGCCTTGACGTAGCGGTAGTTCACGTTGAACGGCGCGACGCGGGCCCGGAACGCGCCCAGCAGGGATTCTACGAACTCGGGGCCGTTGTAGGCGTAGATGCCAACCAAGTCCTGGCCGACTTCGTGGCCGGCCAGCTCGCCGCGCTCGGTGTGCACGCCCAGGCCCTGCGCGTGCAGGTAGGCGGCCAGCCGGTTGGCGCGTGCCACGACCTCGGCGTATGTGAAGCGGCGGTCGCCTTGGATGAGCAGGGTGCGATCCGGGATGGCGGCGGCGACGGCGTCGGTGACATCAGAAACCGTGAACTGCACGTTTCTCCTAAGGCTGGTGGGGCAACAGCTGGACATCTGTCCATACACTCATTTAGTACCACGGAGTGAGGATCGTCTCTTTTGGTACCACCCTGTGACGAAGCGCGGGCGGTATGCGTCCACTGGGCGGGCAGTTGTGGAGACGGCGCGTAGTCAGCGGTCAGAGGATCGGCGGATCAGCAGCAGCGGCCCTGCGGGTTGACGTCGGCGGCGCGGTGCCGGGCCTTCCAGTAGTCGCGCTCTGTCAGCACAGGCTCGTCGGGGTGGGTGCGACGGCGGTGGTCCAGGTAGCGCGCGTAGTGGTTGTCGCCCATCAATGATGACCAGTACCAACTGATTTTCGAGGCGAGCTCGCGTGCGTCGCTGAGTAGGCGTCCCATTGTTTCTGCACCTCCTTTTCGGCGTCGGTGGGGATCAGACCGCGCGGGGCGAACCGGCGCGACGGCACGGGCTCGTCGTCGGTCAGCGGTCGGCCGCCGCCGCGGATGACCTGGACGGCCACCACAGCGCCGACGAGGAGGACGATCACGACGAGCAGGGCGAACACGATGGACAAGGTGCCCTGGATGAAGGTGTTCCGGATGACGGCGTCGATCTGGTCGGGGTTCTTTGCCGAGCCGAACGACGTCTTACCGGCGGCCTTGGCCGCCAGATACTGCGAATGCTGTTGCCAGTAACCGATTTTGGGGTCGTGGGAGAAAATCTTCTGCCACGACGCGGTGAGGGTGACGACGGCGTCCCAGAACAGCGGCAGCCCCGGAATCCAGGCCCACTTCAGCAGGCCCTTCTTGAGCAGCACGACGGTGACGACCGTCAGCGCGATGGCCGCGAGCAGCTGATTGGCGATACCGAACAGCGGGAACAGCGTGTTGATGCCGCCGAGGGGGTCGGTGACGCCCATCAGCAGGATGCTGCCCCAGCCCGCGACGACGAGCAGGCTGCAGGCCCACGCGCCGATGCGCCAGCTGGGATCGCGCAGCTTCCGCAGCGGCCCACCGAGATTGCCCAGGGCGTCGGACAACATGAAGCGGGCGACACGGGTGCCGGCGTCGACGGTGGTGAGGATGAACAGCGCCTCGAACATGATCGCGAAGTGGTACCAGAACGCCTTCATGCTTGATCCGCCGAAGACCTGGTGCAGCACCTCAGACATGCCGAGTGCCAGCGTCGGCGCGCCACCGGTGCGCGAAATGATCGAGTGTTCACCGACTTCCGTCGCGGCCGACGTGATCTGCCCCGCGGTGATCGGAGCACCCGCCAGGCCCAGCCCGTTGGCGTAGGTGGCCGCGGTTGCCGCACTGGTGCCGGTTGCCGCGGTGGGGGAGTTGATCACGAAGTACAGGTGCTGGTTGATGATCGCCGCGGTGATCAGCGCCATGATCGCGACGAACGATTCGGTCAGCATGCCGCCGTAGCCGATCAGCCGCATCTGTCCTTCCTTCTCCAGCAGCTTCGGTGTGGTGCCCGACGAGATCAGGGAATGGAAGCCGGACAGCGCGCCACAGGCAATGGTGATGAACAGGAACGGGAACAGGCCGCCGGCGAACACCGGCCCGTCCGCGCGGGTGGCGAATTGCGACACCGCGGGGGCCTCCATCACCGGGCGGGCGATCAGGATGCCGACGGCCAGCAGCGTGATGGTGCCGACCTTCATGAACGTCGACAGGTAGTCGCGCGGCGCGAGCAGGAACCACACCGGCAGGACCGACGCCGCCAGGCCGTAGCCGATGATGCACCACGACAGCGTCACCTTGGACAGCGTGAACCAGTCGGCGCCCCAGGAGGTTTCGGCGACCCAGCCGCCGGAGACGACCGCGAGCAACAGCAGTGCGACGCCGATCAAAGACACCTCGGAGACCCGGCCGGGCCGCAGGAACCGCAGATACAGCCCCATGAAGATGGCGATCGGAATGGTCATCGCAATGGAGAACACGCCCCACGGGCTTTCGGCGAGCGCGTTGACGACGACGAGGGCCAGCACTGCCAGCAGGATCACCATGATCACCAGCACCGCGACGATGGCCGCGATACCGCCGATAGGCCCGAGTTCGTCACGCGCCATCTGGCCCAGGGACCGGCCGCGCCGCCGCGTCGAGATGACGAGCACCAGGTAGTCCTGCACGCAGCCGGCGCCGACAGCGCCGACGATGATCCAGATGGTGCCGGGCAGGTAGCCCATTTGCATGGCCAGCACGGGGCCGACCAGCGGGCCGGCGCCGGCGATGGCGGCGAAGTGGTGGCCGAACAGCACGCGCCGGTCGGTCGGCATGTAGTCGGTGTCGTTCTCGAGAAGCTCGGCCGGGGTGGCGTGATCGTCGCGGGGTTTGACGATCTTCATCTCGATCAGGCGTGCGTAGAACCGGTAGCCGACGACGTACGTGCAGATGGCGGCGATGACGAACCACACCGCGTTGACCGTCTCCCCACGGGCGAACGCGATGACGGCCCATGCGACGGCGGCGAGCAGCGCGATGACGCCGAAGATCACCCGATGTCGGGCGGTGATGGGCGTGCCGTCGATGATCGCGACGGGCGGCAGGTCCGGGTCGGTACGCACGTACGTGACGTCACCTACGGATTCGTCGGGGTGCGCGGTGGCTGGCGACATGCCCCACATCCTGTCATCGCTGTGTCTGGCCCGAGACGAAACGTCGGGGTAATGCTCAGCGTTCGTACAGCGAACGGACGGTGTCGATGGTGTCGGCATCGTCGGGCCGCTTGTCGTCGCGGTATCGCAGCACGCGGGCGAATCGCAGCGCCATCTTGCCGGGGTAGCGGGTCGAGCCCTGCACGCCGTCGAACGCGATCTCGACAACCTGCTCGGGCCGCAGCTGTACGACGCCGCCGGCGGAGCCGGCAATTGGGTTGAGGTCGTCCAGCGCGCCGTCGGCCAGCTCGGTGAAACGCTGGGTCTGCCATTCCAGCATGGCGTCGGTCATTCCCTTGAATGTCTTGCCCAGCATCACGAATCCGCCGGTCTCCGGGTCGCGGGCACCGAGATGGATATTCGACAGCTTGCCGGTGCGCCGCCCGGACCCCCACTCGACGGCGAGTACCACGAGGTCCAGCGTGTGGACCGGCTTGACCTTGAGCCAGCCGGCGCCGCGCCGGCCCGCTTCGTATGGGGCCACCGGGTTCTTGGCCATCACGCCTTCGTGTCCGGCGACCAGCGTCTGGTTGAGGAACTGTTGGGCGGCAACCGAATCAGAGGTGATGGTCCGCTGGACTCGGAGCTCCTCTGGGACGACGCGGGCCAGCGCCTCCAGCCGTTGCGTGGCTGGCTGGTCCAGTAGATCGGTGCCGTCGAGGTGCAGGATGTCGAAGAAGAACACCGAAAGTGGTTGCGCCCCATCGTCGGAGTGCTTGCCGATCCGCGACGAGGTCACTTGGAAGCGGTGCGGCCTACCGTCCGGCCGCAGGGCGATGGCCTCGGCGTCCGCGATGAGATCGGTGACGGGCAGCGAAAGCACGGTGCTCACGACGTCGGGCACCCGGGCGGTGATGTCGTCCAGACTACGGGTGAAGACGGATACCACGGTGCCGGCCCGATGAATCTGCAGTCGAACGCCGTCCAGCTTCGTCTCGAATAGGATTGGCCCACCGATCTTTTCGATGGCGTCATCGACATCGGTTGCCGTCTGGGCGAGCATGGGGCTCACCGGGCGGCCGACGGTGAGCGTGAACTGCCGCAGTCCGTCGGCGCCATCGGTCATCGCAGCGGCGGCCACCGTGGCGAGATCGCCGCCCAGCATTGCCGCACGGCGGACGTCAGCGGCTGGGAGGTCGGCGGCGCGCGCCACCGCTTCGGCCATCACTCCGGCCAACGCGCCCTGGCGCAGCCCGCCGCTGAGCAGGTCGCGCAGGAAAGACTGCTCGACCCCGGTGGCCGCACTGAACAGTGCGTGCAGCAGCTCGGTGCGTTTGGCGGTGGAACCGCGGCCGCCGACCGCCTTCAGCGTCGAGAAGGCAGCGTCGACCCCGATGACGGTCAGCGTCGGCTCGTCGGCGGGGGACGGTAATGAGCGCAGCGCCGCCCAGCCGACCCCGATCTGCCGTTGCGGTAACTCACCGGACAGCCAGTCGACGACGATGCTCACCGCGGCGGGATCGTCGGCCGCGGCGGCAACCAGCGCGGCGATCCGGGTGATCTTCGCCAACCGGGCAGACACCGCGCCGACCTCGGCAGAGGTCCCGGCAACGTCGGTGAGTAGCACCCCGTCAGCTTGGCACGGCGGTCCGACAATATTCAGTCGGTGAGCAGCTCACTCAGTACCGCGGCCTCGGCCTGCACCTGTTCGGCTCGGTCGTCCCTGCCGACAGACCGCAACTGCTGCGCCGCGACCTGCCGCTCGTCGACCTCAACCTGGAGTAGTCCCCGGATCTGGTCGTCGGTCAGGCGCAACCGGGCGACCTCGGCCGCGCCGAGACCATGTGCGCTGTCGGCGATTGCACCGGCTCGGGGCAGCGGGACGTCTGGGGTTTCCGCGTTGTCGATGGCGCTGAGCGCACTGCGGATCGCCGCAGTCGAAACGCTGTCCTTCGCCTTTCGCGATGCGATCAATCGGGCCCGGAGGCCGGTGCGCCAGTGCTGGGCCGGTTCGGTCATCCGGACACCGTAATGAGCCGGACACGCTTCGCCAACTGAATATTTCGGGTCACTCGACGGTGAAGGACACCGAATGCCAGCCGGTCGCGCCGTCGGGCACGGCGTCGGCGACGTCGGCCGTCTGGACCGCGCCGGTGTCGTCGGTGGCCCGCACGGTGATGGTGTGACGACCGGGTTTGTCGGCGTGCCAGTCGAAGCTCCACAGCCGCCAGGTGTCTTTCGAATACGCGGTACCCAAATCCGCGGGCTGCCATGGACCGTCGTCGATGCGGACCTCGACTGCCCGGACTCCGCGGTGCTGCGCCCAGGCGACGCCACCGAAAGTCACCGCGCCGCGCGGTACTTGGGCGCCGCTGCGCGGCACATCGATACGCGATTCGGTCTTGATGGGGCCTTTCGCCGACCAGCCCAGCCCAGTCCAATATGCCTGGGCCCGATCAAATCTGGTCAGTTCCAGGTCGACGACCCACTTGGTGGCCGAGACGTACCCGTACAGCCCGGGGACGACCAGTCGGGCCGGGTAGCCGTGTTCGGTGGGCAGCGGTTCGCCGTTCATGGCGACGGCGAGCAGGGCATCGCGGTCGTCGGTCAGCGCTTCGACCGGGGTGCCGGCGGTGAACCCGTCGATTGAGGTGGACAGCACCATGTCGGCGTCGGCGTGTACACCGGCCCGTGCCAGGAGGTCACGCACCCGGTAGCCACTCCACGTGGCGTTCGATATCAGGTTGCCGCCCACCGGATTTGACACGCAGGTGAGCGTCACCACCTTGTCGACAGCGTCGAACTGTGCCAGATCCGCGAAGCTGTAGGTGATTTCGTGATCGACCATCCCGTGGATCCTCAGGTGCCAGTTCTGCCGCTCAAGTTGTGGGACGGACAGCGCGGTGTCGATCCGATAGAAGTCGGCGTTCGGCGTGATGAACGTCGGCAGATCCACGCCGGCCGGCTGGACGCCCGGCGGGATCGGCGGTGCGGGCACCTTGGGGGGCGGCGGGGCGTAGGCATTGCGGTCCCCGGACACCGACGACGCCGCGCGGCCCAGCACCGTACCGAGGACTCCGGCCAGCGTTCCAGCAGCCAAAAAACCCAGTGCTGCCAGGGACTGGCGCCGGCCGGGGTCGGGCGCCTGACCATCGGGGGCCTGACCGTCGGGGTCGGGGGCCGGGGCACTGAGCCGTCCCGAGATCAGCAGGCGCAGCACGACGATGCCGGCGGCCGCACCGACGAGGGCCGGGAGGATGTCGACCGGTTGCGCGCCCGCACGGGTCAGTACTGCCGCACTGCCCAGCACTCCGGCCAGGCCGATCGCGACGCTCCCGACCTTCCTGTCCTCGAATTGTGCTGTCACCACGGCAATCACGGCGATGGCCGCGATCACCGCGACGGTCAGGAACAGCTTGTCTGACGTACCGAAGCGCTGGATCGCCCATTCTTTGACTGGCCCCGGGGTCAGGTCGATCACCACGGACCCGATGGCCGTGCGGGAATCGGCGTGCGGCCCAAATGGAATCGCCAGGAGCGCAGCCACACCGAGCGCGACGGCCGCGGCGGCCAGGCCGGCGAGCGATCGGTGCGGGTCCAATCTATGTGCCACACCGCCACAGTACGACGCACCCGGTGTGTCGGCCCGGATGAAAACGAATCGTAAGAATTGGCTGTCCGGTTGGCTGATTCCGGGTCAGAATCGTTGGCATCATGCAGCCGACTCTGAACGACCATGACCGAAATGCCGTCCAGAATTGGATCCGCGACCAGGGACTGGGTGCGGACCTGACGGACGTTGAGCCCCTCACCGGCGGGACGCAGAACATCGTGCTGCGGCTGCGCATCGACGGCCGGCCGGTGGTGCTCCGCCGTCCGCCGCTGCATCCGCGCCCGACCAGCGACAAGACCATGCAGCGCGAGATCGCCGTGCTGCGCACGCTCGCTGGCACCTCGGTGCCGCATCCCGCGTTCATCGCCGGTTGCGAGGACCTATCGGTGCTCGGCGTCGTCTTCTATCTGATGGCCGAGGTTGACGGCTTCAACCCCGGTGAGGAGTTGTCGCCCGCGTATGCCGCCGACCCGATGCTGCGCCACGACGTCGGACTGTCGTACGCGGCGAGCCTGGCGCAGCTGGGCAACGTGGCCTGGGAGGGCAGCCCGCTTGCGGCGCTGCGCAAGCCGGGTTCCTTTGTGGGGCGGCAGGTTCCGCAATTTGTCGGGTTGCTGCACAGCTATCGGCATGACCACTACGACCCTGAATCGTTGGACGGCGTCGCGCATCTGGCGACCTGGTTGACCGACAACCAACCGCCCGACGGCGAGCCCGGAATCATGCACGGCGACTGCCATCTGAACAACGTCATGTTGCGTCATGACCGTCCGGAACTGGCGGCGTTCGTCGATTGGGAGATGTGCACCGTCGGCGACCCGCTGCTAGACCTGGGCTGGATGCTGGTGTGCTGGCCGACTGCGCCCAACGCGATCGTCGTCGGTGCAGCACTGGCCGAGGCCGGCGGCCTGGCCGGCCGGGACGAGCTGCTGGAGGCCTACCGGGCGGCAGGTGGCCGGCGCACCGAGCATTTGGATTGGTACATCGCGATGGCGTGCTTCAAATTGGGCATCGTCATCGAGGGCACCTGGTCGCGGTTCCTGGCGGGCCTGGCCGACCGTGAGGCGGGGGAGAAGCTGCATGCCTCGGCTACCGAGCTGATCAACCTGGGCGTACGGGTTGCCAAGGGCGACAACCCGTTCGCCTACGCGTAAGCGTCCCAGCCCAGCTTCACTGCCAGAGCTAGGCCCGCCACCGCGATGCCCAGCCGCACCGGGGTTGGGGGCGCATGCCGGACCACGACGGGGCCCAGCCGGGAACCCGCCAGGCAGCCGATGCCCAGCGGTACCACCGCGATCCAGTTCACCGGAGCGAGCGCGATAAAACCAATGGCCGCAACACCATTGGCCAGCCCGAGGACGACGTTCTTGGCGGCGTTGGCATGGGCCAAGGATTCGCTGCCGCTGTGCAGGAACAGCGCGAGGAGCACCACACCTGCGGCCGCGCCGAAAAACCCGCCGTACAAACAGATCACGAAGATCGCGACGCCGATCAGAATCGCGCGGCCGCGGCCGGGTTCATCCTCCGTGCCGCGGCGTTGCGGGATGGCGATGGTGACGGCGGACAAGCCGAGCAGTATCGGAACCACCCGCTCGAAACCCTCGGTCGGAATGGACAGCAGCAGTGCGGCCCCGGCCGCGCCGCCAAGCGCCGCGATGGGCAGCACCCTGCGCAGCCAGGGGCCCATGCCTTCGAGTTCCGGGAGTGAGCCCCAGACCGACCCGATGGTGTTGAACGTCAGAGCGACGGTATTGGTGACATTCGCCGTCACCGGCGGCAGCCCGACGAGCAGCAGCGCCGGATAGGTCGCGACCGACGCCAGGCCCGCGATGCTTCCGGTCAGGCCGCCGGCAACACCGGCGGCGAGCAGAAGTAGTGCGTGTTGCCAGCTCATCGGGCAAAACATAGCCCGCCGAAAAACCGCTTGACCGCAGCGGCGGTCGGTGACTAACCTCGCCGTCGTGCTTCACATGCTCGTAGTAGCCAGTACCCACAGCGGGGTCTGATTCTGACCGACCCCTCGCTGTGGGTCGGACGCTACTACCCGTCGGTCACCTCTTTCGAGCAGAAACGACCGGCACATGAGCACTTCCACCATCTCCACCGCCATCCCGACCGAATCGCGATTCGCGGATCTGTTTGACCTTCCACTGCCTCGTGACCTGCGCGAACACGCAGAAACGATGTGCCACGACACCTTCATCGACCACTACGGCCACCAGCAGGGCCCGATCCGGCTGGGCCGCTGGGAAGCCCAGGGCCGGTCGATCCGCGGCGTCGGCGCCTACCAGGCAACCCTCGCCGTCGGGGCCTGCATCGCCACCTCGACGGCGGCCGCGACCGGTCCCGTCGCCGCCCTGACCGCCATGCTTCACGAGCGCGGGATGGCCGTCGAGATGATCAAGTTCCACCAGTTGCCGGCCATCGGCGGCGGTATCGCCACCTTCATCCGCGGCACCGACGGCGTGCGGGCGGAGTGGGCCATGGGCTGGGCCCGTGACCCGCTGGAGTCAGCGCTGCGGGCCGTGGTCGCCTGTGCCAACCGGCTGTCGGCGTAGTCGTCGACTGATTCGGATTATCTGTTTGTCGATATCGTCCGAGGGGAGGCGATCGACGAGCGCAGCGTCGTCACCGTCAACTCTTCCGGCGGGTCAGCGCCAGGTTGGCGACGCCCAGCAACAGCGCGATGGCGGCGGTAACCAGCGCCGCGGTCGGTAGCCAGGATTGGGTTGTGCTTACCGGAGCCGCAGGGGCGGTCGGGGCACTCCTGGTGTCGGCGCCGGCGGCCGTCAGCGTCAGCACTGGTGCGGGGTGGTCAGGCTCGGGCTGTCCGGCGACGGCTCTTTCGTTCCAGTTGACCACCGTGCCGTCGCTGTAGGTCTGCGCCGCGGGCAGCGAGATCGACGGTTCTTTGGGCAGTGGTCCTGCCGAGATGCTGAAGGTGTCGAACAGCATCGGCGGAATGGCGGCCTGCGGCGTCGTCGCTTTCCATTCCACGGTCGACACGTAGTCGTTGATCTCGTTGCCGTCGTCGTCCCTTTGCGGCGTAGCCAGATGCCTGCGGTTCACCGTCACGGTCCAGCCTGGCTTGTTCTGGGCGACTGCGGAAATGATGGGGTGATCGTCGGGCAGCGTGACCAGCAGGTCGGTGGTCGCCGCGGTTGACGACTCTGTCGGTACTCGGAACGTCAGCACACCCCAGCCGCCCTGCGTGGCGTCGGTTCCGGACACCTTGACGTGAGCTGATGCCGGCCCGGCCAAGGCAAGCGCGGTCACCGCGGCAGCCGTGGTGGTGATGAGTGGACGTCGTAGTGGTGTAGGCACGGATGATTCCTTTCGTTGTTTCGGACTTCTCGGTGGCGGCGAGGTGTCGGCGAACAGCACACTGTCGCACCGACATCGGTCCCACCGGTCCACGGCCCGGGCGTCATGCCAGTGGGTCTAGTCGGACCCGGTACATGAGCGGCCAGTTCTTCGCCGTCAGCAAGAATTCTTGGCCGTCAATGTGGGCAATGCCGTTGAGTACCTGGTCGTTGCGGCGTCCACCGACCATCATGCCGCGCGCGTCGACCACCGCTGTGACAATGCCGGTGCCGGGGTCGATCTGGACGAGCTCATCGCTGGGCCAGACGTTCGCCCAGATCCGGCCGTCGACGCACTCCAACTCGTTCAACCCGGTGACGGCCGCACCAGCGGAAGTCACAGTGACCGAGCCGGTTTCGGTGAAGTCGGCCAGATTGTGAAAGTACAACCGCTCGGTTCCGTCGCTGCGGACGAGATGATCTCCATCGCGGCACAAGCCCCAGCCTTCGCCGGCGAAAGGCACTTCACGCAGCAGGCGCAACGAAGCTTTGTCCCATTCGAGAGCAACACCGTCGCGATAGGTCAACTGCCACAAGCGATCACCGGCAACGGTGAGTCCTTCTCCATACAGGTTGTCCGGTAGTGGCACCGCCCGGCGGACGACGCCAGTCGCCGGGTCGATCTCACGCACCTGGGACCGGCCGGCTTCGCCGGTGCTTTCATACAGAGCGGTTCCGTCCAGCTCCAGGCCTTCGGTGTACGCGGCCGGATCGTGCGCGATCGTGGCAAGTACTTTGGGGTGCAACGTGATTGGCGAGCTTTCCGCCTGCTGCGGGTCGGCGTGACCAGCAACCGGGGTCGCACCGGAATACGTGGTCAGCACGGTCACTGCCATTGCGGCGATGCGTCGGGCGTGTTGGCGTCGCGCCACCAGGTCGCCGTGTCGACTCGAGGTCATCGGCGACACGCTAGCGCGTCACCGATCGGCATGCGACCCGGTCAAGTAAGTCGCACCCGCTGTTAAGTTCCTGTGCGCCAACCGATTCAGGCTCCCGCGGTCACGGTCACGATGGCTGCAGCGCAGCCGTGCACGCTATCCGTAGTGACGAGACCAAACCTGCACTGAGCCTGTGAGAACGTTGCTAGTTTGTTGGCTGTGGGTTCGGTGCTTACTGGCTGAGTGTTGCCTTGACGCCTGATTTGCGCAGTTCAAAGTGCGTCTGATCCGGCCGGGAACTTTATGTCTTGGGTTGCGACTTATTCGTCGGACATGTTGCTGGCTGGGTAAAGCCGCGAACTAAGGAGCGATTTGATGACACGGTGGACGCGCGGAGCGTTGGTGGCTGTTGTGGTGGCCGCATTGTGTTCGGCCGCACCGGCTGTGATGCCCATGGCGGCGGCTCATGCCGACGTCGTGCCGATGGCCCCTCAGGTGTATGACAAGGTCACCCGTGACGGCTGGCATCTGCAAATCAAGATCGACCATGAGGCCATCAACTCGGTTCCGAACCTTGCGGCGGCCGCCAACTCGCGCGAGGCATTCGTGACGGCGTCGGGTACCGCGTCGGCCACCGGAGGGTCGAGCCCAATCACCGACAGCCTTTTCATCATGGGCTACCAGCTGGGCTGCCAATCGGATGTGTCCACCGGCTTGCAATTGGGTGGCACGGCCGGCGTCGCGCCGAGCGCCGGAATCGGCACCAACGCCGGCCTCGGTGTCACTGGCGGACTGGCCGGATTTGTTCAGACGGTGCTGCAGCCGGGCGTGATCGTCGACCTTCCGCTGGCCAATATGGCCCTTAGCGACGGCGGCCAAGGCATGCTCGACATCGACAACATCCACGTCAAGGCCGATGCCTGTGGCGGGGATGTGACTATCCGCTCGTACGCCTACCTGCGGATCTCCACCGCCGCGGCGCACACCGAGTTCGCCGTCTACGGCGACCCGATGAAGATCTGACATGACTCCCACATCAAAAGTCATGTTGCTCAACATGTTTCGCGCCGTCGCGACCGCTGGGACGCTCTGTGCGTGCGGCATCGCCGCGCCCGCGGCTGTCGTTCACGCCCAGCCCCCGCCGCCCCCGTGGATTCCGGGCGCGCCGCTGCCTCAGCCGGGCAGCTTCCAGTACAACTACAACACCATCCTCGTCGCCCCGCCGGCCACCAACGACGCCCGCGGGGTCCGGATCGGGACCACCGTCGATACGGCCGCCTCAGCCGCGGGCCTGCCGGGAAGCGAACTGGGCAACAGTCCCAACAAACCCAACGCCTATACCTCGTCGAGCACGCGGTACCGCATCCAAGGCGGTATCACCCCGCCCGTTGCCCCCAATCCCGGCATGAATATCGGCGGAGGCAACGAAGGTACGACGCTGGAAGATCCCTACGGCAAGCCGCCTGGCAAGCCTGCTGGGGCCGAATCGGCGTCCCCTGAGGGCGGCGCCCCTGGGCCTGCCGTTCCCGCACCCATCATCGAATCGGCAGACGGCAAGCCCAAAGAAGCTGAATCGTCGCCCCAAGGCCCTACCGGCGCCGAATCGGCCGCCGCGGACGCCCCCGTCCCCGGTCCTGCGGTCCCCGCACCCGTCCTCGAAGAACCACACGGTCACCCACCGACGTAACCAAGAACAGTCCTACAACTCCACGGGAAGGATTCACTTGCGATGAAACACATTCCGAGAAGCACCCTGACCGCCGCGGCGTTGCGCATCTGCGTCGCATCAGCGGTCGCCTCGACGGTCCTCGTCCAAGCGCCCATCGCCTCCGCTCACGTGGCGATCGTCTCCACCACGCCCGCCAGAGGCTCCACCGTCAGCGTCGCGCCCACCCAGGTCAGCATGCTCTTCAGCGAGCCGCCCATCTCGACTCGCCCGATACTCTCGGTTACGGGGCCGGACGGCAAGACCTACTCCTCAGATACCCCGTACCCGTCTGGCGCCGCACTCAACGTGCAACTTCACACCACACCGCCGCAACCGCCCGGCACGTACACGGTCACCTGGCAGGTCACTGCTGACGACGGCCACGTCCAGAACGGCTCCTGGTCCTACACGCTCCAAAACCACTAACGCGTCAGGTACCGCCCCACCGGCCGCCGGCAGCAGCTGCGTCCCCCTAGGACAGCGGCCGCAGGACGATCGGCATGCCGTCGACCGGGACGGCCATGCCGCCGAAGTCGTACCACGGCGTGTAACCCGGGTTCGGCAGCTCCAGCCGGTACCGGCGCAGCAGCCGGTGCATGACGGTCTTGATCTCCAGCTGGCCGAAGACCATGCCGATGCACTTGTGCGCGCCGCCGCCGAACGGCGCGAACGCATAGCGATGCGACTTGTGTTCGCTGCGCGGCTCGGCGAACCGTGCGGGGTCGAAGCGCTCGGGGTCGGTCCACAGTTCGGAAAGCCGGTGGTTCATACCGGGCCACGTGACCACGTCGGTGCCGGCCGGGATGTAGTAGCCCATCAGCTCGGTGTCCCGAACGGCGCGACGGAAGTTGAACCCGAGCGGGGTCTGCAGCCGCAGTGCTTCGTTGATCACCAGGTCGTAGGTTTCGAGCTTTTCCAGTGCGTCGATGTCCAGCGGTGCATCGCCGATGCGGGCGGACTCTTCGCGCAGCTTGTCCTGCCACTGCGGGTTGGCCGCCAGGTGGTAGGCCATGGTGGTCAGGGTCGACGTCGTGGTGTCATGCGCGGCCATCATCAGGAAGATCATGTGCGCGACGATCTGGTCGTCGGTGAAGGTCTGCCCGTCTTCGTCCTGCGCGTGACAGAGCACGCTGAACATGTCGGTGCCCTCCGAGCGGCGCTTCTCGGCGATGGAACTCGAGAAGTAGTCCTCCAGCGTCTTGCGGGCCTGAATACCGCGCCACCAGGTCAGCGGCCGTACCGGCTTGCGGACGATGGCATTGCCGGCGCGGGTGGTGGTGGTGAATGCCTCGTTGATGGTGGTGACGAGCTTGCGGTCGGTGCCGGCGGCATGGCCCATGAAGACCTCAGAGGCGATGTCGAGCGTCAGCTCCTTGACGGCGGGATGGAACAGGAAGCGGGGATCGTTGGCCACCCAGTCGTTGGCCAGCACCTTGGTGGACACCGAATCGATGTGGGACACGTAGCCGGTCAGGCGCGAGCGGGTGAATGCCTCCTGCATGATCCGGCGGTGGAACATGTGCTCGTCGAAGTCGAGCAGCATCAACCCGCCCTCGAAGAACGGCCCGATCACCGGATCCCAGGCGCGCTGAGAGAAGTCCTTGTTGCGGTTGGAGAACACCGCCTGCGTGGCGTCCGGGCCCATGGCCATCACTGCCGGCAGGGCCGGTGTCTGGGCGAAGTACAGCGGACCGTGTTTGCGGTACAGCTCCAGGACGTAGTCGGGTCCGGCGCGGAACGTTTCGATCAGGTGGCCGATGATCGGCAGCCCCGCGTCGCCCATGATCGGCTTGAGGTTGCTGCCCGCCGGTGGCTCAGCGAAGACGAACTCGTCCCATTTCTTGGCCCGCAAGTGCTGCTCGACGATCCCCATTCCAGGCACAGTGACCGGCGTCGGCTTGAGCCGCCGCAGGGCTTGATCGAGGAGGTAGTGCGGGGTGCTGATGGTCGCCATGTACCACTCCTGAATGCGATGTTGTGGTGAAAGTCACCACCGGATGTCATCTTGGCTGCCATACTTGACGCGTGTCAAGTTTTGAATTGGTGTGTCGGCGGTGACATCGTGAGTGCCATGAGCGCCGAACTCGAGCCGGTCGACAAGGGCCGCACCCGCGGTGACCGGCAACGTGACGCCATCCTTGCCGCGGTCCGTGAACTCCTCCAGGAGCGGCCGTTTGCGGACCTCTCGGTGAGCACCATCAGCGCGCGGGCCGGCGTGGCGCGGTCGGGCTTCTACTTCTACTTCGATTCCAAGTACTCGGTGCTGGCGCGGATCGTGGCTGAGGCGATGGAAGAACTCGACGTGCTCACCCACAACTTCGCGCCCCGCGAACCCGACGAGACGCCGGCCTCCTTCGCCGAGCGCATGGTCGGTAACGCGGCTGCGATCTTCGCCATCAATGATCCGATCATGTCCGCGTGCACCATCGCGCAGAACACAGATGCCGAAATCCGCGACTTGATGGCCGATTTCGAGGACGGGGTTATTGCCAAGATCGTCGGCCTCGTCGAACAGGATGCCGGTGCGCGCCCGATTTCGGATGACCTGCCGGCGTTGGTCCGCACCTTGACGTCGACGACGGCCATGACGCTGTCGCACGACAGTGCCTTCATCGGGCGCGAGGGAGATCCGCAGCGCGCTGTCGAGATCCTGAATCGGCTGTGGCTCAGCGCGTTATGGGGTGGCGGGGACCTGCCTGTGTAGGGTCGGGCCATGACGCGGTGGAGCGGCTACGCAGGCAAGCGGTGTTTCGTGACGGGGGCGGCCAGCGGCATCGGCCGGGCGACCGTTCTCAAGCTGGCGCAGCAGGGCGCCGTGCTGTATCTGACCGACCGGGATGCGGCGGGTCTCGAGCAGACCGTTGCCGACGCCCGTGCGCTCGGCGGCGAGGTAGCCGAATACCGTGCGCTGGACATCTCTGACTACGACGCGGTCGCGGCCTTCGCCGCGGACATCCACACCCAGCATCAGGCCATGGATGTGGTGCTCAACATCGCCGGAATCTCGGCTTGGGGCACGGTCAGCACGCTGACGCATCAGCATTGGCGCTCGATGGTCGACGTCAACCTGATGGGGCCCATCCACGTCATCGAGACGTTCGTGCCGCCGATGGTCGCTGCGGGAAACGGTGGGCGCCTGGCCAATGTGTCGTCCGCGGCGGGAATAGTCGCACTGCCGTGGCACGCCGCCTACAGCGCCAGCAAGTACGGGCTGCGTGGCGTGAGCGAGGTGCTGCGATTCGACCTGGCCCGGCACCGCATCGGGGTGTCTGTGGTGGTGCCCGGCGCGGTGAAAACCCCTCTGGTGCAGACGGTTCAGATCGCGGGTGTGGATCGCGACGATCCGCAGGTGCAGCGCTGGGTGTCCCGGTTCGCCGGGCACGCGGTCTCACCCGAGCAGGCTGCTGACAAGCTTCTTGCCGGGGTGGCGCGGAACCGGTTCATGATCTACACCTCACCCGATATCCGGGCGCTGTACCTGTTCAAGCGGCTGGCCTGGTGGCCCTACAGCGTGGCGATGCGGCAGGTGAATGTGTTGTTCACCCGGGCGCTGCGGCCGAAGCGCCGCTGACTTTTTCTGCCGGGGTTAGCGTTTGCCCCAGTCCCACGGCGGCGCACTGATCATGGTCTGACCGTCGACGTGGGTCTCGCCCCACTGCTTGACCAACTCGACTTCGCTTGCGTCGCAAGCGGTCAGCCGGTCGAGCAGTACCGCCGAATGGGTGACGACGACGACCTGCGTGCGACGCGCGGCGGCAGCGATCATGTCGGCCAGCGGCCCTACCAGGTCGGGGTGCAGCGACGTCTCCGGCTCGTTGAGCACCATGAGCTGAGGGGGGTCGGGGGTCAGTAGTGCGGCGCCCCAGAGCAGGAATCGCAGTGTGCCGTCGGACAATTCGGCCGACCGCAGCGGGCGGAGCATACCTCGTTGATGCAATTGCAGTTCGAACAGTCCGCCGTCGGCACTCACCGACACCTCGGCGCCGTCGAATGCATCGGCAACCGCCCGAGGTAAATCTTCGAAGCCCGCCTCGATGATGGTCTGCACGGCGGCGGCCAGGTCGCTGCCGTCGTCGCTGAGTACCGGGGTTCGGGTGCCCACCTGCCGGCGGCGGGCCGGCGCGTCCCGGTCGACCCGGAAGCCGTCGTAGAACCGCCAGTCGCGCAACCGATCTCGTACCGCGGCAAGTTCCGGCAGGGCCTCTGGATTCGCGTACTCGGCCAGCACGCTGCGGTAGCTGGGCAGGGCGCGGGTCAGCTCATCGAAGCCACGGCCGGAGTCTGACGCTACCTCGGCGTAGGTCCGAGTGCGGCGGACCAGGGTGCTGCTGGGGCGGGGTACCGTGCCGGCGAACACCGCTTCGCGCTTGATCTCGGGGTCTTGCCCGAACATCGAATTCGGGCCCGGGTCCTGTGGCAGGCCGAGGTCGATGAAGTAGCCGAAATCGGTTGCTGCGAAACCCAGTTCGAGTGACACGGGACGGGTTCGGCTGGTGCCCTCGGTGGTCCCGGTCCGGCGGGCTCCGCTGGTGTTCTCCGGGCCGGCCCACAGCACTGACTGCAATCCGCCTTCGCGGGCAAGGGAACCGATGACCTCGCCGCGCCCGCAGTCGGCCAGCAGGCCCAGTGCGCGGTACACCGATGACTTGCCGGTGCCGTTGGCGCCGGTGACGACGGTGAGTTCGCTTAGCGGTAGCACGATTTCGCGTAGCGATCGGTAGCCCCGGATGGCGATGGTGGTTAACACCGCATTTCCAATTCCAGGCGGACGCCGAGCAGCCGCACCGGCCGATCCAGTTCGAATTCATGCAGCAGGTCGATGGCGGTGGCGGTGATGACCGCCAGATCCGTACCAGCCGCGGGGAGTTTGCGAATCTTGGTGCGGGTGAAGAAGGTTTTGGTGCGCATTGTCACTGCCACGCGGGTGACTTGGCGGCCCTGCTCGACGATCTCGGCCAGCGTCTTCTGCGCCAGGTCGGTGACAGCGGCATCCATCTCGGCAATATCGGTCAGGTCGTGCGGGAACGTCACCACGTGACTGCGGGAACGTGGCACCCACGGTTCGGCGGTCACGGTGCTGTCGCCACCGCCCTTGGCCAGCAACAGGATCCACAGGCCGGTGGTGGGCCCGAAGGTCGAAGTGAGCAGCTCGGCATCGGTGCGGGCCAGCTCCGCGACGGTGGTGATGTCAAGTTCGGCAAGCTTTTTCGCGGTCTTGGGGCCGACGCCCCAGAGTGCGTCGACCGGGCGGTCGCCCATCACCGTCATCCAGTTCTGGCTGGTGAGGGTGAAAACCCCGGCCGGCTTGCCGAATCCGGTGGCCACCTTGGCCCGCTGTTTGTTGTCGCTGATCCCGACGCTGCAGGACAGGCCGGTCTCGGCCGCGATCACGGTGCGAATCTTCTCGGCCAGTTCAAACGGATCATCCACTGCCGCACCGACATACGCCTCGTCCCAACCCCACACCTCGACGGGGTGCCCGAGGTCGCGCAGCAGGCCCATCACCTGTTCGGAGGCTTCGTCGTAGGCGGGTGCGTCCGACGGCAGGAAGACGGCCTGCGGACACTTGCGAGCCGCGGTGCGTAGCGGCATGCCGGCGTGGACGCCGAATTCCCGTGCCTCGTATGAGGCGCAGGTGACCACTTTGCGGGGTTCGGTGGGGTCGCCGCTGCCGCCGACGATGACCGGTTGCCCGACGAGTTCGGGGTGCCGGCGTAGTTCAACGGACGCCAGGAACTGATCGAGGTCGACGTGCAGTACCCAGGGCTCCGTCGTCATGTCAGGTACGCAGCCACGTCAGGTACCGCAAAGCTTGCGCGCCACGCTTTCCCACGCGTCGCCCTGGCTCTGCAGGCTGTGGCCGAGGTCGTCGTGTTGGTGGATGACATAGTCGGCGTCGAGCAGGGCCAGCAGGGCATCGGTCTGGGCGTCCAGGTTTCCGGTGGTGCCGGCGGACTGCAGCAGCATTCTCACGTGGGTCCGTTGGACGGCGGCCGCGGCACCATAACGGCTCTGTGGATCTCGCCCGACTTCTGACAGCAGCGCTCGGTGGGGCCAGACGAACTGCAGTCGTTCCCGGCCGTAGGCGGCCAGTCGCTCCAGCGGCGGTGCGCCGGGCCCGAGGGGAGGCGGTCCGAACATGAAGGCCTGTTGCGCTGCCTGATCGTCCTCGTCGAGAAGCACCAGCATCAGGCCGGAGCGGCTGCCGAACCGGCGGAACAATGTGCCCTTGCCGACACCGGCCTCGACGGCGATGTCGTCCATGGTGACGGCCTCGGCGCCGTGCTCGGCGATGAGTCGGCGGGCCGCGTCAAGAAGGAGGAGCCGGTTACGCGCCGCGTCGCCGCGCTCGACCGGCGCGGTGGAGGTCATCGGAAGACCTGCCATGGGCAGCTTCGTGGGCCGCAGCTGTGCCAACCCGTCACTCATAAACGAACTTTAACTCAGGTGGAATTAATCGGACCGTGGTCCGGTTGACTCATGCGAGGATCGGTTCGCGGGAGCCGGCCACAAACCACGTTAAGGGGAAAGAAAATGGCAGATATCAAAGTCCTGGTCCTGGTCGGCAGCTTGCGCGCGGCCTCGCTGAACCGCCAGCTCGCCGAGGTGGCGGCGGAGTCCGCGTCCGACGGAGTGACCGTGCGCGTAGCGGACGGACTCGGCGAACTGCCGTTCTACAACGAAGACCTGGACAACGAGTCGGCGCCTGAAGCGGTGGTGGCGCTGCGGCAGATCGCGGGCGACGCCGACGCCTTCCTGGCAGTGACGCCCGAGTACAACGGCACCATCCCCGCCGTCTTGAAGAACGCGATCGACTGGCTGTCCCGCCCGTACGGCGCCGGTGCGGTCGTCGGCAAGCCTCTGGCGGTGGTCGGTACCGCCGCCGGGCAGTACGGCGGCGTGTGGGCGCACGACGAGAGCCGCAAGTCGTTCGGTATCGCCGGCGCGAACGTGGTGGACGTCAAGTTGTCGCTGGCGGCTTCGGCGTTCGACGGCAAGCACCCGCGTGAGACGGCCGAGGTGGTCGAAGGCGTGCGTGGCGTGATCGCCAAGCTGGCCGCTGAGGTTGGCTGAGCAGAACCCAGATAACAGTCAAGGCCGTCGACTTCCGGGAACGGAAGTCGACGGCCTTGGACTATGTGGCTACTGAGCAAACACCGTGCGGTAGATGCTGCCGCCGACAGCCAGCAGCAGCGGGAAGATGCCGATGGCCAGGATCATGAGGAACTCCAGGATGAAGGTCATGGCGACTGCCTTTCGGTCGGGGCCGGCTGTTGGTGTTGTCCAAAACGGTATGAATTCGCGCGGCGTCAGACGACGTCCGCGAACGACGAAATATCTGGCCTGAGTCGTCCTTCGGGGACAAAAGGGCTGATGACCAATTACGGTTTGGGAGTGATCGGGAGAACGGGCGGCTAACGTGGCCGCGGTCGGGGATCGCAACGGCGCGGCCGACGCGTTGACCCAAGCGGTGGCCGAAATCGGCGCACGACTCGATGCTCGGTTTGCCGACATCACCCGCTCGATCTCAGGGCTGGTGTCCAATATCGCCGAGCTGCGCGGCGAAGAACAACTCCAGGAGATCCTGGCCGATTCCGTTGCGGCGAACGTCGATGCGTTCTTCGCTGCAGCGCGGCACGGTATCTCGATCGACCTACTGCATGCCCCGGCGGCCGCGATTGAACATGCCCGCCGGCTGGCTCAACGGGACATCTCGGCCAACGCACTGGTCCGGTCCTACCGGCTGGGCCATCAGGGGGTACTGAAAGAGGTGCTGGCGGAGATCCGGGCTGCGGACCTCGATCTGGCACTGGCGTTGGACGTCTTCGACGTGATGTCGACCATCTCGTTCAACTACATCGACAGGATCTCCCAAGAGGTGGTCGAGGTGTACCAGCAGGCTCGTGAAAGCTGGCTGGAGAACCGAAACCGCGTGCGCATCACAGAGATTCGCGAACTGCTGGACGGTGGCGACGTCGATATCGACGCCGCGACGGTGGCGATCCGGTACCCGCTGCAGCGGACTCATCTGGCGGTTGTGCTGTGGAGCGACGACTCGGAGGACCGGCTGGCCGAGATGGAACGGCTGGTCCAGCAGTTCGCCGCATCGATCGGCGCGGCAGACTCTCCGCTGTTCATCTCGGTGGATCGGGCCACGGCATGGGCGTGGGTTGCGGTGCCCGCGGCCGCCGTGGTTGATGCGGTGACGTGGCTGGGCAGGTTAGTGCCTGACGACGGCCCGTATGTGGCCGTGGGTACCGCACAGTCCGGCGTCGCCGGCTTCCGGCTGTCCTACCGGCAGGCCGAAGACGCCCGCACTGTCGCCGTGGCGTCGGGCCCGCAGCGGCGCCGGTTCACCGCGTTCAGCCACCGCGGTATCGCACTCGCGGCGCTGCTGGGATCGAATGTCGACGCGCTGTCGGCGTGGGCCACCGAAGTGCTTGGCCCACTGGCCTGTTCGACCGATAGTGACCAGCGTCTCCGAGAGACGCTGCAGGCTTTCTTGAAGGCGGGTGGCAGCAACAAGGCTGCGGCCGAAGAGCTGCATCTGCACACCAATTCAGTCAAGTATCGGGTCCAGCGGGCGATCGAACGCCGTGGCCGGCCCATCGAGGATGACCGGCTGGACGTGGAAGTCGCGCTGTTGTTGTGCAGCCAGTTCGGCGACCGGCTGCTGGATTCGCCTGGCGACGACTGTGTGTAACCCTGGCGGCTATCTACCTGGTGAAGTGGCTCCGGGGCGTGCCGGGCCGCACCGATGAGACGGGGCCGATGTGTCTGCGCAGCGTGACCCTGTGCACCGACCACCACTGCGCGTGGTCTCGTCGGATTCGCGCTATCCCGATTGGGAATCCGTCTACCAGGACAACGCCAGGTGGGTGTACCGCACCATCTATGCGCGCGTCGGCAACCAGGCTGATGCTGAGGACCTCACCGCCGAGGTGTTCCTGGCGGCGCTGCGGCCGCTGCGGCTGACGGCCAGTGCCGCCGAGGTGCGGTCCTATCTGCGGAGCACGGCGCGGACGGTCCTGGCCGCGCACTGGCGCGAAACGATGGGGCGGGAGATCACCGAGATCGACCCAGACATCGCGGCGCCGCCGGAGTCCGAACAATCCATCAGCACCGCGCCTGAGCGTGTCGCGACGGTGCTGGAGGCCTTGCCCGACAACTATCGACGCATACTGGAGCTGCGATTCCTCCAGACCAGGTCCATCAAGGAATCCGCGGCCGAGCTGGGTGTCACCGTCGCCAATGCAAAGGTGTTGCAGCACCGGGCTTTACGGCTGGCGGCTCAGATCAACGAGAAGGGGCAGCCATGAACGCGCGTGGGTTGCGCCGGTACCTCGACGATCTGCTGCGCGGACGCAAGCCGGCGGGCTTCAAGCCCGACGACTTCGACGCCGCACAGATGCGGACGGCCATCGATCTGCAGGCGGCGCGCCCTGGTGTCGACGAGCCGCGTCCGGAGTTCCTCGCCGATCTGCAACACCGGCTCGCCGGGCAATTCGACGGCGACGCGGCGGCACCACCCGGATGGCTGCGGGCCAATCGTCGTCAGGTGATCGTCGGCACGTCGGCGGCGGCCAGTGCCGCAGTCGCGGCGGTGGCGGTCGACCGGACGCTGGTGGGCGGACGCGGGGCGCCGACAGGTTCGGACACCGCGAGCCAGGAGCTGGTCCCGACCTCGGGCAGCTGGCAGAAGGTGGCCGACAGCGCGGCGGTGTCCGAGGGTGCCGTGCACCCGTTCGACCTGGGCACCGTCGTCGGGTTTGTGCGCCGGGTCGACGGGCGCGTACAGGGCATTTCGGGCGTCTGCACCCATCAGGGTTGCCGGCTGTGGTTCGACGCGCCGGACGACCGGCTGCGCTGCCCGTGCCATTCCACGTCGTTCGCGACAGACGGTCACGTTCTGACCCACCAGTTGCCGATTGCGCCAAAACCGTTGCCGAAGTTCGATGTTCGCGAGGTCGGCGGCGTGATCGAGGTGTTCGCACCGACCCCTCCGAGCCAACCGGCCTGAGGTGTGTAACCCGCCGACGTATCTGTTGGTGAGGGTGCGCAGCGCACCCGATCCCGACGACTACGGAGGTACCCGTCGTGTCGCGACGATCCCTGGCGGCGCTCTGCGGCGCTGCCCTGCTGCTGGCCGCCTGCACGTCGACAGCACCGCAAAGCTCCGCACCCACACCGGTTTTCAGTTCTGATCTGAGCGCCACGCCGGGGCTCGCGAGTACCGGCTCGATGCCTGAGATGGGGTCGATGACCATGTCGCCGCCCGAATCTGGCCACCCGGCACCGGCTCCGGCAGGGCCGAACGCGGTCAACATCGACAACTTCGCCTTCGCGCCGGCGACCCTGACAGTGCCGGCCGGTACGACGGTGACCTGGACCAACCACGACGAAGACCCCCACAACGTCGTCGCCGAAGGCGGCCAGTTTCGTTCTCCGACAATGGGTTCCGGGGCCACCTTCAGTTACGTCTTCGCGACGCCCGGCACCTTCGCGTACGTCTGCGGTATTCACCCCTTCATGCACGGAACGGTGGTAGTCCAATGAACGACGACCCGCAGCAGATGAACCGGCGCCAATTGCTCCGTCACACAGCGTGGTTCGGCGCCGCTGTCGGGTTGACGGTGGTCGGTGGGGAAGTGCTGTCGCACGTAGCTGGTAGCCCGTCTGGACCGGCGGCGCGGCCCACCCTGCGCTTCGCGCAGGTCAGCGACAGCCACATTGGCTTCACCGGCGCGGCCAACACCGACGTCGCCGGCTCGTTCACCCATGCCATCGACACTGTCAACCGCCTCGACTACACGCCGGATTTCGTCATCCACACCGGTGATCTCACCCATCTGGCCACCCCACAGCAGTTCGACCAGGTCCGGCAGATGATGACCAGTCTGCGGACGCCGCACGTCTTCACCGTGCCGGGCGAACACGATACGGCCGACGACGCCGGAGCCAAGTACCGCAAGACTTTCGGCGCGGGCACCCGCGGCGACGGCTGGTACAGCTTCGATATCGCGGGCGTGCACGTCATCGCGCTGGTGAACACGCTCAACCTCAAGAAGCTCGGCCATTTGGGGGTCGATCAACTCGAATTCGTCGAGAAGGACGTCGCCGGGCTGTCCAGTGATACGCCGATTGTGGTGTTCAGCCACATCCCGCTGTTTGCGATGTATCCCGATTGGGGTTGGGGGACAGACGATGCCACGCAGGCGCTGAGCTACCTGCGCCGGTTCGCGTCGGTGACCTGCCTCAATGGCCATGTGCACCAGGTATTTTCGAAGACCGAAGGCAACATCACCTTCCACAGCGGTACGACCACCGCGTATCCGTTGCCGCATCCCGGCGACGGGCCGGCGCCGAAACCGGTGACGTTGCCGGCCGGCAAGTTGCACGACGCGCTCGGCGTCCGTGAGGTGAGCTACCAGACCGGCCAGCACACCCTGGCGCTCAAGGAACGGACCCTGCTGTGACGAACGTCGTCTACCGCCTGGTGATCGCAGTGGCCATGCTGGCGAGCGGCCTGATCCACGCGTACCTCTACATACACGGGTATCGACACATTCCCGATATCGGGACCGCCTTCCTGCTGCAGTCCTCGGCGTTCTGTGCGGTCGGGGTGCTGCTGGCGGCGGGCGCCCCGCGGTGGTTCGCGTGGGCGGCGGGCCTCCTGTCGGCGGGGGCGTTGGGCGCCTTCGCGCTGTCGCGCACCGTCGGATTGTTCGGATTCGTGGAGACGGGCCTCGAGCCGGTACCGTATGCGGTCCTCAGTGTGGTGGCCGAAGTGGTGGCCGTGCTGGCGGTGGGGATGTGGGCCGTGGGAGTGCGGGCCGCCCGATCGCAGTAACCACACGCGTCACGCTTGTACCAGATCGGCGGGGCTCAATACGCCGAAATCGGCGTAGCTGGGGGTTTTGGCCCGGCAGGCCCGCGCGGCCTCGGGGCGGCGCGTTGCCGAAAGTTGTCGGTGGCTGGTGCTAAACCGGTAGTTGGAGCGCGACACACTCTCAAGTGTGATGTGCGACACGCCGGGGGAATGCCCTGGTGTTGGCCTTGCGACCTGGGAATTTCACGAATGTTGTTCGGAACATCTTGTATCGCTTCGGTTTGTCGGCCACTAGGTGTAGTGTTTGGCGAACCGACAGACCCCAACGATTTGAGGGTCGGCCGGGGCCGGAAAGTCAGTCGGACGGGGATTCTCGGACGTACTGATCGAGCGGCTCGGGACGACCGGAAATTCGGGAATTTCCGGGGTTGCCGGGCCGCTGATCCGGATGGAGATATCAGCGGAAAGCTGTTTCCCGTCAGTTGCCAGCCATATTCAGTTCAGCTTCCAGGCCTTTTACAGAGGAGTCGTACCGAGATGACCGTCACCGTGTACACCAAGCCGGCATGTGTGCAGTGCAACGCCACCTACAAGGCGTTGGACAAGGCGGGCATCGCGTACGAGAAGGTCGACATCAGCGTCGACACCGAAGCTCGTGACTACGTGATGGCACTCGGGTACCTGCAGGCCCCTGTTGTGGTGGCCGACGGCGAGCACTGGTCGGGCTTCCGTCCGGACCGGATCAAGGCGCTCAGCACAGTGGCGGTCACCGCCTAGAAAGCAATCAACCGGGGGAGGAGAGGGAACAGTGAGCAATCTCGTCTACTTCTCCAGCGTGTCGGAGAACACCCACCGGTTCGTTCGGAAGCTGGGTGTCCCGGCCACCCGGATTCCCCTGCACGGCCGCATCGAGGTGGACGAGCCCTTCGTCCTGGTGTTGCCGACCTATGGCGGCGGCCGGTCCACCCCGGACGTCAACGACGGCGGCTACGTGCCCAAGCAGGTCATCGCCTTTCTCAACAATGAACACAACAGGTCGTTGATTCGCGGCGTCATTGCCGCGGGTAACAACAACTTTGGTGCTGAATTCGCGTACGCGGGCAACGTGGTTTCCCGCAAGTGCGGTGTTCCGTACCTCTACCGCTTCGAACTCATGGGAACCCCGGACGACGTCGCCGCCGTTCGTGAGGGTCTGGAAGATTTCTGGAAGGAACTCTCGTGCCACCAACCGTCACAGCTGCAGAACCGGTAGCCGCCACGGCACACGCGCTGCCCGGTGAGAGCGACTACCACGCTCTCAACGCGATGCTCAACCTGTACGACGCGGATGGCAATATCCAGTTCGACAAGGATGTGCTCGCGGCGCGGGAGTACTTCCTGCAGCACGTGAACCAGAACACGGTGTTCTTCCACAGCCAGGACGAGAAGCTCGATTACCTGATCGAGAAGGAGTACTACGAGCGCGAGGTGCTCGACCAGTACAGCCGCAACTTCGTCAAGCAGCTGCTGGACCGGGCGTTCGCCAAGAAGTTCCGTTTCCCAACGTTTTTGGGCGCGTTCAAGTACTACACCAGCTACACGCTGAAGACCTTCGACGGCAAGCGCTACCTCGAGCGCTTCGAGGATCGCGTCGTCATGGTGGCCCTGACTTTGGCCGCCGGCGACACCGACCTGGCCGAGAAGCTGGTCGACGAGATCATCGACGGCCGGTTCCAGCCGGCCACCCCGACGTTCCTCAACTCGGGCAAGAAGCAGCGCGGCGAGCCGGTGAGCTGCTTCCTGCTGCGCATCGAGGACAACATGGAGTCCATCGGCCGCTCCATCAACTCGGCGCTGCAGCTGTCCAAGCGCGGCGGCGGAGTTGCGTTGCTGCTCAGCAACATTCGTGAGCACGGCGCGCCGATCAAGAACATCGAGAACCAGTCCTCGGGCGTCATCCCGATCATGAAGCTGCTAGAGGACTCGTTCTCCTACGCCAACCAGCTCGGAGCCCGTCAGGGCGCGGGTGCGGTGTACCTGCACGCGCACCACCCCGACATCTACCGTTTCCTCGACACCAAGCGCGAGAACGCCGACGAGAAGATCCGCATCAAGACGCTCTCGCTGGGTGTCGTGATCCCGGACATCACGTTCGAGCTGGCGAAGAGGAACGAGGACATGTACCTCTTCTCGCCGTACGACGTGGAGAAGGTCTACGGGCTGCCGTTCGCCGACATCAACGTCACCGAGAAGTACTACGAGATGGTCGACAACGGCGCCATCCGCAAGACGAAGATCAAGGCCCGCGAGTTCTTCCAGACCCTCGCCGAGCTGCAGTTCGAGTCGGGCTACCCGTACATCATGTACGAGGACACGGTGAACCGGGCCAACCCGATCGCGGGCAAGATCACGCACTCGAACCTGTGCTCGGAAATCCTGCAGGTGTCGACGCCGTCGGTGTTCAACGAGGACCTGTCCTACGCCAAGGTGGGCAAGGACATCTCGTGCAACCTGGGTTCGCTGAACATTGCGAAGGCCATGGATTCGCCGGACTTCGCGCAGACCATCGAGGTGTCGATCCGGGCCCTCACCGCGGTGTCGGATCAGACTCACATCTGGTCGGTGCCGTCGATCGAGCAGGGCAACAACGACTCTCACGCCATCGGCCTGGGACAGATGAACCTGCACGGCTACCTGGCTCGTGAGCAGATTTACTACGGCTCCGACGAGGGTATCGACTTCACCAACATCTACTTCTACACGGTTCTGTTCCACGCGCTGCGGGCCTCCAATCTCATTGCGATCGAACGCGGTACGAAGTTCGGCGGGTTCGAGAAGTCGAAGTACGCGTCGGGTGAGTTCTTCGACAAGTACACCGGCCAGGAGTGGGCGCCGAAGACCGACAAGGTGCGCCAGATCTTCGTCGACGCCGGCATTCACATTCCGACGCAAGATGATTGGCGCTCGCTGAAGGAGTCGGTGCAGGCGCACGGCATCTACAACCAGAACCTGCAGGCCGTCCCGCCAACGGGTTCGATCTCGTACATCAACCACTCGACCAGCTCGATCCACCCGGTCGCGTCGAAGATCGAGATCCGCAAGGAAGGCAAGATCGGCCGCGTTTACTACCCCGCGCCGTACCTGACCAACGACAACCTGGAGTACTACCAGGACGCGTATGAGATCGGCTACGAAAAGATCATCGACACCTACGCGGCAGCCACTCAGCATGTGGACCAAGGGCTTTCGCTGACGCTGTTCTTCAAGGACACCGCCAGCACCCGCGACGTCAACAAGGCCCAGATCTACGCCTGGCGCAAGGGCATCAAGACGCTGTACTACATCCGGCTGCGGCAGATGGCTCTGGAAGGCACGGCCGTGGACGGTTGCGTCAGTTGCATGTTGTAGTGATTGGTCGCTGACAGCGGGTTTCATGACTGGTAGAACTCCGACCGGAGGCTTGATCTATGGGGTCAGGCTCCGGTCGGAGTCCGTTTATCGCTATGTCGGCCTCACGACGAAAACCGCGCAGTTGCGGCTTCGGCAGCATCTGAAAGTCGCTGGGGCCGGGAGGAAAACGCCGTTCTATGACTGGTTGCGAAAGCAGCAGCGGGAAGATCTGATCGTGGACCCGTTTGACTGGACAGACGGGCTCGACGAGCTTGGCGAGGCCGAAATCGCATGGATAGCCCTACTGCGGCAGGAGGGGCATCCACTGCTGAACCTCGCGGACGGCGGGCTCGGACCGACGGGCGTTGTGTGGACCGCGGAGATGCGGGAGGCGGCGAGGATTCGATCGACTGGTCGTAAGATTCCCAGCCGATTCGGTGAGGAGGCCCCGTTCTATCAGCGGGAGCACTCCGCCGAGCAACGAGCGAAGTGGTCGGCCGCGCGCAAAGGTACGAACATTGGTGCTGACAATCCGAATTACGGGAAGTTTGGTGCTGACCACCCCAGTTTCGGTCATGTGATGTCGGACGACGCTAAGGCCAAGCTTTCCGAAAAAATGAAAGGTGCTGGCAACCCGAACTTTGGCCGAAGTGCCAGTGTGGAAACGCGCGCCAAAATGTCAGCGGTTCGAAAGGGTCGGCCCATGCCGTCGAGCCGACGCAGCGCGCATACGAGGTATCACACAAATCGCGGAGTCAAAAACGACACGTGTCGTTACTGCATTGAAGACTCGGGTCAGGTCTAGGACTGGCGGCGAAAGCAAGGTCGACACGGCATCACTTGTGACGATGTCATCGTTCCGATGACGTGCGGCCGGAATATTGCGTGAAGCCGAGCTATGGTGCCGGCATGCCTGACTACTCCGACGCCATCTTGCGGACCGTCGACGACCGCACGATGCTCAACGCGATGCTCGATGTCCAACGGGCGGAGCTAGCGGCGCTATTGGACGGCATCACTGAGTCGGATGCGCGCCGACGGCTGGTCCCGTCGCTGACCACGCTGCTCGGTTTGGTGAAACATGGTGTGTTCGTAGAGAAGGTGTGGTTCCACCACCGGGTCGCGGGCCTGTCGCGCGAAGAGCTGGGAATTCCCGAAGACGTCGAGGCAAGCTTCCGGCTGAATGACCGCGACACGACTGAATCGGTGGCTGCCGACTTCACGAGCGCCTGCCGGCGGTCCCGCGAGATCGCTGCCGACTACCCGGACCTGAGCGCGGAGTTCCCTCGGCGGACGGGCCTGGTCACATTGCGGTTCATCTACACGCACATGATCCAGGAGTACGCGCGGCATGCCGGCCACGGCGACATCCTGCGCGAGCAGATCGTCGCGCAGCCGTAACGCCATATCGTCGCCCGTCATGCAATCGCGGTCAGCACGCCGACAGCGAGCAAGCCACCCGCGATGACGAGCGTGGCGATCGCTGCAGTGACCTGCCAAGTCATGGTGCGCGCCACCATAACCATCGACGGCAGGCTCAGCGCGGGCAGTGTGATGAGCAAGGTACCGACGACGCCGAGACTGGCTCCGGCGGTGAGCAATCCGATGATTACCGGTATCTCACCGCCGGTAGGGATAACCAGGGCCGCACCGACCAGGCCTATGGCAAGAAGGGCAATAGGACCCGCCGCGCGGTCGAGCCCGGCGAAGTTCGAAAGCCACCCACTGAACCAACCCGTCAGCAAGACCAGGACGGCGTATTCAGGCACCAGGATGGCGAGGTACTTGGCCAACGTCAGGCCAAATCGGCCTAGTACGTTCCCGATTCGGGGTGTATCGATCTCGTCGCTATCCGTTGCGAACGCCGTCGGCTGTCCACGGGTCATCAGCTTGTTGGCCAGCATCGCGGCTCCGAGGACCACGAGCACGCCGACAACGAGCCTTGTCGCGATGAATTGCCAAGGCAGTGTCAACGCGATAAACGCCAGCACCGCCGGATTGAGCAGTGGATTCGCGAGCCAATAGGCGACGGTGGCCCCCAATGGGGCGCCGCGCCGACGTAAGCCGATCGCCACTGGTGCGGTGCAGCAGGTGCACATCATGCTCGGCGTCGCTGCCAATCCGGCCAGGGCGCCCTGGCCGAATGCCGTTCGGCGAGCGAACAATCCGACCAGCCAGCGCCGCGGCACGAAGACCTCGATGGCGGCCGCGACAACGACGGCGACGACTATGGCCTTCCACACCGACTGGAAATACGCTTCCCAGAACGCCCATGCGCCATGGGTTGTCGGTGCCGCTCCCGGTTGTCCGCTAGCGAGGAAGACTGATTTGCCGGACCAGTGGTGGGTGTCCGTCAGGGTGGCGATCTTGTCGGTGTAGGGCATCCACTTCGCCCACAGCAGCCCGACGCCGAACAACGCGATCGTCACTGCGACGCCGATGATTCCAATTCGGCGGACGCTGATGGCCGGCGTCGACATATCGCTCACGTGGGACTCCCTGGTCTTCCGGTGCGCATCAGCAGAACACTTTTGCCGATGCGCGTCCATCGCCCGGTGGGATTGGCGTCGTCCCGCTAGGGTCGCCGCGCCCGCCGATAGGGTCGCTGCATGTGCACACGAGTCATCTGGCCCGACACCGGCGATAAGACAGGCAACTCAGTTCTGGTTGGCCGGAACATGGACTTCCACAGAGACCTGATGACCAACCTGTGGAAGCAGCCGCGCGGTTTGCAGCGCGACGACGCGGTCAGCGGCAAGCTCACCTGGACCTCGAAGTACGGCAGTGTGGTGGCCACGGCCTACGACATCACCTCCACTGACGGGATGAACGAGGCCGGCCTGGCCGGCCACATTCTGTGGCTGGCGGAGTCCACCTACGGCGAGCCGGACGATTCCAGAACCCAACTTGGGCAGGGGATTTGGCTGCAGTACTTCCTGGACAACTTTGCCACTGTCGCCGAGGCCACTGCGTGGATCGCGGAGACCGACGTGCAGGTGGTGCAGATGGACGACCCGACTGGCGGCGAGCGGCCCGGCCTGCACCTGGCCCTCGATGACGCCTCCGGCGACTCGGCGATCATCGAGTACGTCGACGGCCACGCCCGGGTCTACCACTCGCGCGACTACAAGGTGATGACCAATTCACCGACCTTCGACAAGCAGCTGGAGCTGGTGAAGTCGTTCACGGGTCTCGGCGGCGACCAGCCGCTCCCCGGTGGCACGGATGCCCGGGACCGGTTCGCGCGGGCCAGCTTCTACGTCGAGCGGGTCCCCACCCCGAACACCCAGGTGGAGGCTATCGCCGCCATGTTCTCGGTGATCCGCAACGCCGCGCAGCCCTTCCGAATCCCGGAGCCGGGGAAACCCGATGCCTCGCAGACCATCTGGCAGGTGGTGCTGGACCTCACCAACAAGCGCTACGTCTACGAATCCACCACTCGACCCAACATCGTGTGGGTGGATCTCGCCGACCTCGACTTCACCGAGGGCAGCCCGCAACTGAAGCTGGACTTGATCGGTCAGCTCGCCGTCCAGGGCGGCATCGTGGGCGAAGTGGCCGGCAAGTTCGAGGACAAGGGACCCATGACGTTCCTGTCGATGAAGCTCATGCAAGAGCTGGAGGCCGCCGAGACGGCCAAAGCGGCGCAAGGTTGACCTGGGGCAACGTTTGAGACCATTCGTTTGACGTCGTGACTGTGTGGGTTGTGTACGCGGACAAGTCGATTCGCGTGCATAGGCCTCACAGTCGAGCCGCCCGCGGGCGTGAGCCTTCCGGCGTCACGTCCTAGGGACGGACGTCCACCACCCGGTCGTCGCCCGCCTCGGCGGTGAGAGCGCCCGCCGAGGCGGAGGCCAGGTCCGCGTCGAACCGGTCCAGCGCGGTGGGCGGCACCCAGAGCTCGAACCGCGCCTCGGCGGCATAGTCGACCTCACCGAGCGTGGCGCCGTTGCCCGCGGCCCAGTCGCGGAGGAAGTTGTCGATCCGGCCGGCATCGGCGTGCGGCACGGCGACGGTGACCTGCCGCAGCAGCTGGCGATGCACCAGCTTCGCCTCGTCGAGCGCTTCCGACACCGCGGTCGAGTAGGCCCGAATCAGCCCACCTGCACCGAGCTTCACACCGCCGAAATAACGGGTGACCACTGCCACCACGTCGGTGAGTGCGCGGCGGCGCAGCACCTCCAGCATCGGCACGCCGGCGGTCCCGGACGGTTCGCCGTCGTCGGAGGACCGGGCTTGGTCGGCGGTCAGCCCGGTGACCATCGCGATGCAGTTGTGCCCGGCGTCCCACGCCTGCTTACGGACCGCGGCAATCACCTCGTCGGCCTCGGCGACCGAGGTCACCGGCGCGACGTGCGCGATGAACCGCGACTTCTTCACCACCATCTCCCGGGTCACCGGGGACGCGATGGTGTCTGGATAGACCCGCTCGGGAGGCATCAGCCGTTCCCGCCGCCCTGGTCGCGGCGGTAAGCGCGGCAGCTGCTGGCCGCCCTCTCCACGCTCGCGTAGTTCACGCCGGTGGACTGTACGCCGCCGACGACGCAGAGGGGCAAGCCGATGGCGCCGCGGAGCTGTGCGACCGATGAGTTTCGGACTCAGCCGGGTCTATATGGGCGACGGGTCCACCAACGGACCCCGCCAACTCACGGGAGGCACCCAAAGTGCATTCAATGATCCTCGTCAACATGCCGGTCAGCGACATCGACCGCTCACGGAAGTTCTTCACCAGCCTCGGCTATACGTTCAACGAGAACTTCACCAACGACAGTGCGGTGACGCTGGTGCTGGGGGAGAACCAGTTCGCGATGTTGACGCGGCGCGACGTTTTCGACTCGCTACACACGGTCCAGACCGCCGACGCATCGACGACGAAGGAGTGCGTCATCTGCTTGGGCGTCGAGCGCCGTGAGTGTGTGGACGCGCTGGTGGACCGCGCCATCGCGGCGGGCGGCACACCAGGGGATACCGACGACGAGGACAACACGTACGGCCGCAGCTACCACGACCTGGACGGCCACTCCTGGCAGATCTTCTGGATGGACCCGGGCGCGCCGGGATGACGACGTTGAGAAACGGACATTTCAGGGGAAGGCGTACCGCACGACCACGGGTGCGTGGTCGGACAGCCGCGCGCCGGGTGCGGCTTCCTTATCGACGGTCACCGACACGGCGGTCCGCGCGAGCCGCGGCGTGGCCAGGTGGTGATCGATCCGCCAGCCCACGTCCTTGACGAACGACTCGCCGGCCCAACTCCACCAGGACAGTGGCCCGGGGCGGTCGCCGTGCAGTGTCCGGACCACGTCGACGAGCGTGCGCGGCCCGATCTGTGCGTCCAGCCAGGCGCGTTCCTCAGGGAGGAAGCCCTCCATCTTCTGTGCGGGCCGCCAATTGGTCACGTCGTGCGGAAGATGGGCCAGGTTCAGGTCGCCGAGCAGCAGGAACTCGCGGCCCGCCTCGAGCGCCGCCCGGCGGTTCCGGCGCAGCTCGCGCGCGAACGCCCCGAGGAAACGCATCTTCCGGTCGTACTTGGCGCCGCCGTCAGGCGTGTCGCGCATGGTGCCGGGCCGCTGCAGGTGCGCGGGCAGGCCGCCCTTCGGCAGGTAGAGACACGCCACCGTAAGCGGAACGTCCGCGAGATCGACCTCGAGGTACCGGCCCTCGCGCGCATGGGCCCCGAGGCCCCGAGCGCGCGGCGGATGTGAGACCCAGGTCCGCACGTCCGACGGTGCTTCGCGCGTCAGGATCGCGACGCCGTTACGGCCCGGGATCGAGCCGCAGTCGATTGCCGCGCGATAACCGTCGAACGCGCCGACCTCCTCGGGTGGGCAGCGCAACTCCTGCAGGGCCACCACGTCGAGCCCCCGCCCGGCGAGCCACGCGTCGAAGCCGCGACGGCGTGCCGCACGGATCCCGTTGACGTTGAAGGTGGCGATGCCCAGCGGACAGTTTGGAGTGTCAGCCATCGACGGACCGGTGGCTACCGGTCCGTCACGCTTCGCGCGCCTGATCCGCGTGCAGCGCCTTGATGCGGCGCTGGTCGCGCAGCACCTGCTGGTAGCTTTCGCGTTCGATGATCAGCCAGTCCGGCTTCTCTTCGAGCAGCGCATCGATCTGTTCGGTAGTCAGCGCATCCGTGACGCCGCCGCGCGAGAGACCGGCGATCGAGACGCCCAGCTTGGCTGCGACCAGGTTCTTCGGGTGCGGCCCGTTCTTGCGGAGGTCCTTGAGCCACTGCGGCGGGTCCGCCTGCAGTGCTGCCAGCTCGGCGCGGGTGATCGCGTTCTCCTGGAATTCAGCAGGCGTCGCGGGCAAGTAGACGTCCAGCTTCTTCGCCGCGGTGGCGGGTTTCATGGACTGCGCGTTGGGCCTGCTCATGGGGTCAGCCTATCGGTAGCCTGACGCGGTGACCGCGCTCTCCCTGACCCTCGGCTATGTCCCTGGCGGGACGCCCGCGAAGTGGGCTCGGATCTGGGCCGAACGCCACCGCGAGGTTCCGCTGATCCTGCATGCCGTCGATGCGGCAGATGCGGCCGACGCCGTGCGGGCCGGCACCGTCGATGTGGCATTGCTGCGGCTGCCGACCGACACATCGGGGCTGGCTGTCATCGCGCTGTATGAGGAGACGACGGTCGCCGTGGTGCCGACTGACCATGTCCTCACCGCAGCCGATGAAATCGCCTCCGCGGACCTCGACGGTGAGCCGACGTTGCTCCCACTCGACGACGTTGTCGGCTGGGAGGGCTCGCCCGGCGTCCCGGTCGAATACCGGCCCGAAACCACTGAGGGCGCAATAGAACTCGTCGCCGCGGGGATGGGCGCGCTGATTGTTCCGCAGTCGTTGGCCCGGCTCTATCACCGCAAGGACCTCACATACCGGCCGATCACCGACGCGCCCACGTGCCCTGTCGCGCTTGTCTTCCCGGAAGGGCAGCAGCCGGAGCTCGTCGAGGAGTTCATCGGAATCGTGCGGGGTCGCAAGACCAGTTCGTCGCGGGGCCAGGCCGAGCCGGCACCGAAACGCAGCGCGCGAGAGAAGACGCTCGCGAAACAGGCCGCTCGCGCCGCAGCGGGCAAAGTCGCCCGCAAGCCCGGCAAGACGCAACGCGGTAAACGCTGACGTAGCCGCAACGGCAGGCCAGGGCTGGTCGGCGAAATCGATTGCGCCCCATGGGTAGCCTGGGCTGGTGCTCAAAGTTATCGCTCAAGACTTCATCCGGCCCGAGTCGATCGAAACGGTGCATCCACTGTTGGAGGAGCTGGTCCGACTGACCCGGCAGGAGCCGCTCTGCGGCAGCTACGACCTGTTCGTCGACCAAGAAGACCCCGGCCATTTTGTCTTCATCGAGACGTGGCCAGACCGGGCGGCGCTCGACGCCCACTGCGCTTCCGAGCACTTCCGCCGACTCGTGCCGCAGATCGACGCACACCGGAGGCAGGAAGGTGTGGCCACTCTCATGGACGAGTTCGCATAACACAGCCGAGTGTGAGTGCTGTGCACAGAATTTCGCGGGCGCCGCGAGAATTCGTGCACAGCACTCACATTCGCGCCCTCACGTATGAGACGGACCCTCCGCCTTCTTGTACAGCGACTTCAGTAGCAGGTCACGGAAGGCGCGGCTGTCCACTGCTCTGCGCCCGGCGCCGGCCACTGCCGGAATGCCGGCCAGCTTGTGAAAGAAGCGGCCGCGCCGATACTCGCGGCCCCACGCCGACTCGATTCGCTGCCCGTAGTTGGTGAAGTCGTCCGGACTGCCGTTCATGAGCGCGGCGACGGCGCATTCGCCTGCGGCCAAACCAGATTCGAGCGCCTTGGAGATGCCGGCGCCCGAGGCGGGTTTCCCGGCACCTAGTGCGTCGCCGGCGAACAGCACGCCCGGTCGCCATGGCGGCCACGTCGTGAACCCCATGGGCAACCGCCAGGCGCGCACGCTCTTGTTCTTCTTCAGCTCGTCGATGGACGGCAGCGCCCAGTCGCGGGGCAGAGTCTGCAGGAAGTCGCCGAGGAAGTGGGTTGCGTTGATGGCCTGCCAGTTTCGGTAGCTGTTCACGTATCCCAGCCCAATGTTGAAGGCGCCGTTGCCCATTGGGAAAACCCAGCCGTAGCCGGGCAGTTGGTCGCCGTCGAACATCAGCTGGAGGTAAATCTCCAGGGCGTCAGAATCGGGGCGGTTGGCGGGCATCTCCGCGCGAATGGCGATGGCCGAATAGCCGTGATACGCCGATTCGAGATGCAGTGCCCGTTTGATGGGGGAGTACGCGCCGTCGGCTGCGATGACGGCGTCGCCTCGCACGGTTTCGCCGCTTTTGAGGACGACGCCCGTCACCCGGCCGTCGTCGCTGCGTTCAGTGCCGGTGACTTCGCAGCCCTGCCGTACTTCGGCGCCGGCCGAGGCGGCGTGGGCAAGCAGCAAGGCGTCCAGTCGGGCGCGGCTGACGGTGCAGCCATAGTCGGGCATGCCGGGCCGGCGCGGGAACGACAGCTCCCAGCGGTGGGGGCTGAACACCGTCACCCGATTGATCTGGTGGAACGTCGCGACCTGCTTCGCGAGGCCCATCTTCTGCAGATAGCTGACCCCACGGGCGGTCAGGCCGTCGCCACATGGCTTGTCGCGCGGGAAGGTGGCTTTGTCGAGCACGACGACGCGCGCGCCAGTCTGCGCCGCTTGCCACGCAGCGGCGGATCCCGCCGGACCTCCACCTGCGACGACGACGTCGTACCGCTCAGCCATGTGATCAAGTCCCTGTCAGGCCGGTACTTTCGGGCGAAGCCCGGGGCCGATGCTACGCGCGAAGACTGTCGGTCGCCTGGGTGAGACGGCGCGCCGACGCATGTGACATCCGCCGCGCCGAGCGGTCTGAGCAGGTCAAATTTTCCTCGCCCGGTACAGTGGCGGGGTGCGCAGGCCATCTCTTCCACGCACCGGCATCCAGGCCGGGGTGAAAGTTCCGGGTGTGCCGAGCGTGAATGTTCCGTCGGTCACCGTGCAGGTCAAGGTCACTCCCGGCAAGCCCGCTGCCGGCAAGGGAGCGCCCGAGAAAGTCGATGCCCGCAGCGAACGCTGGCGTGAACACCGCCTGAAGGTCCGCGAGGAGATCGTCGACGCCGCGTTCCGCGCGATCGACCGGCTCGGCCCGAACGTCAGCGTGCGGGAGATCGCCGAAGAGGCCGGCACCGCGAAGCCCAAGATCTACCGGCACTTCGCCGACAAGTCCGACATGTTCTCGCAGATCGGCGAGCGCATGCGAGACATGTTGTGGGCTGCGGTGATTCCGTCCATCGACATCGAAAACGATTCGACCGGCCAGATCATCGGCCGCGCCGTCGAGCACTACGTGGATCTGGTGGACCAGCACCCCAACGTGGTGCGCTTCCTGCTGCAGGGCCGGTTCGCTGACCAGTCCGCCGCGGCGATGACGACCGTCAACCGGGGCCGCGACATCACTCTGGCCATCGCCGCCATGATCAGCGGCGAGCTCAAGGACATGGACCTGGACTCGGCCATCTTCGAGCTGGCGGCGTTCACGTTGTTCGGCGCGGCGGCATCGGCCACCGACTGGTGGCTCGGCGGCAGCGACGAGACGCCGCGACGGCTGCCCCGCGACCAGTTCGTCGCGCATATGACGACCATCATGATCGGTGCCATCAACGGCACCGCGCGGTTGCTCGGCATCAGGTTCGATCTGGACCTGCCGGTGCACGACGCCGTGCGCCGCGAAGAATCCGTGGGCTGAACTGCCTGATCTGGTGCGTTGACACCTGGGCGGCCTGACCGGAGACTGGGAATTATCCGGTACCGCCGTTCCCAGGAAAGAGCAGGTTCATGACGGTCGAGCAGTCAACCGAAGCGTCAGCAGCCGACCGTGACAGTCGCACCGAGCCCATCGTGACGCGGGCGGTGATCATCGGCTCCGGCTTCTCCGGCCTGGGTATGGGCATTGCGTTGCGGAAGCAGGGGTTCAAGGATCGCGACTTCCTGATCCTGGAAAAGGCCGGCGAAATCGGCGGCACCTGGCGCGACAACACCTACCCGGGCTGTGCGTGCGACATCCCGTCGCACATGTACTCGTTCTCCTTCGAGCCGAAGGCGGACTGGACGCACATGTGGTCGTTCCAGCCGGAAATCTTCGACTACCTCAAGGGCGTCACCGACAAGTACGGGCTGCGGCGCAACATCCGGTTCAACACCCACGTCGACCGCGCGCACTGGGACGAAGACGAGCGGCGCTGGCACATCTATGACCGCACCGGTCAGGAGTACATCGCGCAATTTCTGATCTCTGGGGCCGGCGGCTTGCACATCCCGGCTGTCCCCGAGATCGACGGGATGGACGAATTTGCCGGTGCCACTTTCCATTCCGCGCAGTGGGATCACAGCGTCGACATCGCTGGTAAGCGGGTCGCGGTGATCGGGACTGGGGCCAGCGCCATCCAGATCGTGCCCGCGATCGTCGATCAGGCCGCCGAGCTGCACCTGTATCAGCGCACGCCGGCCTGGGTTATGCCACGGCCCAACAACGCTTTTCCGGTGTGGATGAAGGACGTGTTCCGCCGCGTGCCGGGTGCCCGGGCGCTGATGCGGGCAGCCATCTACTGGATTCACGAAGGCGTCGGCTTCGCCATGACCAAGCAGCCGCGGCTGCTCAAAATCGGTGAGCTGCTGGGCAAATGGAATCTCAACCGCAGTGTCAAAGACCCCGAACTGCGGCGCAAACTCACCCCCAACTACGTGGCGGGCTGCAAGCGAATCCTCAACTCCGACACCTACTATGGCGGCATTGCCAACCCCAAGACACAGGTCTTCACTGAGGGCATCGAGCGAATGACGGCCGACGCCATCGTCACTCGAGACGGCGTCGAGCATCCGGTCGATGTGGTGGTGTGGTGCACCGGTTTTCACGTCACTGACTCATACACCTACGTCGACATGAAGGGCCTCGGTGGAGAGGACCTGGTGGACCGGTGGAATCGCGAGGGCATGGCGGCACACCGCGGCATCACCGTCGCGGGTATGCCGAACCTGTTCTTCCTGCTGGGCCCGAACACCGCGCTGGGCCACAACTCGGTGGTGTTCATGATCGAGTCGCAGATCCGCTACGCCGCGCAGGCTATCGCCGCCGCCGACAAGGCTCGCGCAGCCGCTCTGATGCCGAGTCGGCGCGCGCAGGACGACTACAACGCCGAATTGCAACAGAATCTGGCTGGCACCGTGTGGAGCACCGGAGGTTGCCACAGCTGGTACATGGACGAGCATGGCGTCAACCGGACCCTGTGGAGTGGCATGACCTGGCAATACTGGCTCGAGACCCGCAAATTCGAGTCGGCGGAGTATGAATTCATTCGCTGAGTCGGCCTCACTGGCGCGACACGAAAACACTATTTCTTGCGGTGTTCGGCAAGGCGAGACACCAGGGGTAGTGTCGTGGCACGGGCAAGGCAAACACGTCTCCGCGGCTGAAATGGGGTTCTGGTGAGTGATGGTATGAAGCTGATCGACCGAGCTTCGGCGATCAACTGGAACCGCGTGCAGGATGACAAGGACGCGGAGGTCTGGGATCGCCTGACGGGCAACTTCTGGTTGCCGGAGAAGGTGCCGGTGTCCAACGACATCCCGTCCTGGGGCACGCTCACCGACAGCGAAAAGCAGCTCACCATGCGGGTTTTCACGGGTCTGACGCTGCTGGACACCATCCAGGGCACCGTCGGCGCCGTCAGCCTGATCCCGGATTCGCTGACCCCGCACGAGCAGGCCGTCTACACGAACATCGCGTTCATGGAGTCGGTGCACGCCAAGAGCTACAGCAACATCTTCTCCACGCTGTGTTCGACGGTGGAGATCGACGAGGCCTTCCGCTGGTCGGAGGAGAACCCCAACCTGCAGCGCAAAGCGCAGATCGTCATGGACTACTACCGCGGTGACGATGCGCTCAAGCGGAAGGTGGCCTCGACGCTGCTCGAGAGCTTCCTGTTCTACTCGGGTTTCTACCTGCCGATGTACTGGTCCTCGCGCGCCAAGCTCACCAACACCGCTGACATGATCCGGCTGATCATCCGCGACGAGGCCGTGCACGGTTACTACATCGGCTACAAGTTCCAGCGCGGTCTGGCATTGGTCGACGAGGCCAAGCGCGACGAACTCAAGGAATACACCTACGACCTGCTCTACGAGCTGTACGAGAACGAGGTCGAGTACACCCAGGATCTCTACGACGGCACCGGCCTGACCGAGGACGTCAAGAAGTTCCTGCGCTACAACGCCAACAAGGCGCTGATGAACCTCGGCTACGAAGCGCTGTTCCCGCGTGAGGAAACCGACGTCAACCCGGCGATCCTGTCGGCGCTGTCCCCGAACGCCGACGAGAATCACGACTTCTTCTCGGGCTCGGGTTCGAGCTACGTGATCGGCAAGGCCGTCAACACCGAAGACGCGGACTGGGACTTCTAAAAGCACGGTTCAGACCCCGGGCGTGAGTTCGGGGTCTGAACGACTCCTCCTATTGCCCGTTGGTTGATAGCAGCTGAACGGACGAACTTCCTGCGCCACGACGGCAGGTTGGCTAGTCAGGATTTCTAAGACCCAGCTCCGCAACTGCTTGCAGTTGGCAGTGAGGTGGTCGATCCGCTTAGACGCGTTGTACGTCGGCGTTAATATCGTGTTTTACACGTCGAGAACAGGCGGGCCGACTATGGCGCTTTCGACATCGATCTCACGTCTTTTCGTCGCTGGCCTTCTAAGCGGGGCAGCGCTGACCATCGGAATTCCCACGGCCGCGGCCGACAACACCATCGCGTGTGAGCCGGGGCAGGTCGTCATCGACGGCCAATGCCAGTCGCCGTCGAACAGCAGTCACGCCAGCACCGCGGGTGGGTCCGGTTCGACCACGGGTGGCCACACCAGCCCTGGTAGCCACACACACTGACGTCGGGAGCAGCCGCTTGGCCGTCAGTTCAGTGTCGGCACCGGCTGGATGACAAACCCGAACTTCGTCAGTGGCTCAAGGGATTTGCGTGCCTCCGGTGAGGCGACCGCGAAGGTGATGATGGCCGTCTGATCGCTCACCGCGGAGGCGAACAAGGCCATGAAATTGCGCTGCAGCGCCGAGGTCATGTCGCTGTTGGCGGTCCACTGGGTGATCCACAGCCCGTTGGTGAGGCCGGGATTCACGGCACTGGCGCAGGTGCCGGCCCGGACCGCGCCCGGCCAGTCGCGTGCGGCGATGGCGGGATCGTCCTGGCTGAAACTGTCTGGCGCACATACGGATTTCTGCCAGTCATTGAGCACGCCCGTGACACCAGGAGACACAGGGGGCGGTTCCGGATCGGCATGAGCGACGACCGGACCGCCCATCGGCAGCAGTGCCATGACCACGCCGGCGAGAGCCAATTGGGGTAGCAGAGCGCGGCGACCGCGAGTGGACGTCATGGTCAATTTCTAGTGCGCCACAACAAATGCCGTCAACTTTTTGGTTGACGCGACAATCAGTCCGCGTTGGATTCCCGGTCGCCGACGAAGGCCAGCAATGCGGCGTCGGCGGAGCGGATCACGTCGACCCGCTCACCGCCGTCGCACTGGAACAGCCCGACGGTCAATTCTTCCGCGCGGCGGCCGATGATCCGCCAGACACCGCCCGCAAGCTCCCAGCGCTGCAGGATGTCTACCGGATCGTCGGCCACCGGGCGTCCGAACTAAATGGTTGCGGTGTCGATGACGAAGCGGTACCGCACGTCGCTGGCGATTACGCGCTCGTAGGCCTCGTTGACGTACGACGCGTCGATGACCTCGATCTCCGGCGTGACGTTGTGCTCGGCGCAGAAGTCCAGCATTTCCTGGGTCTCCGGGATGCCGCCGATCAATGAACCGGCGAGGGTGCGGCGCATGCTGACCAGTGGGAACACCGGCACCTCCAGCGGCTTCTCCGGTGCGCCCAGCTCGACCAGCGTGCCGTCGTTCTTGAGCAGGTTCAGGTAGAGGCCCATGTTCAGGTTCGCCGACACGGTGTTGATGATCAGGTCGAAGCTGCCGGCCAGCGTGCGGAAGGTGGTCGGGTCGTTGGTGGCGTAGTAGTGCTGCGCACCGAGGCGCAGGCCGTCTTCCATCTTCTTGAGTGACTGGCTGAGCACCGTTACCTCAGCGCCCATCGCGACCGCGAGCTTCACACCCACGTGGCCCAACCCGCCGAGGCCGACGACGGCAACCTTCTTGCCCGGCCCGGCGTTCCAGTGCCGCAGCGGCGAGTACAGGGTGATGCCGGCGCACAGCAGTGGAGCGGCCTTGTCCAGCGGAATGCTGTCCGGGATGCGCAGGACGTAGTTCTCGTCGACGACGATGGCGGTGCTGTAGCCGCCGTAGGTCGGCGTGCCGTCGCGGCCGACGTTGTTGTACGTGCCGATGTTGCCGCCCTTGCCGGTGCAGTACTGCTGCAGGCCGGCCTGGCAGTTCTCGCACTCACGGCAGGAGTCGACGAAGCAGCCGACGCCGACGTGGTCGCCGACCTTGTACTTGGTGACCTCTGAGCCAACCTCGGTGACGACACCGGCGATCTCGTGGCCGGGTACCACCGGGTAGTTGGCCGGGCCCCATTCGGACTTGACGGTGTGGATGTCCGAGTGACAGATGCCGGCAAACTTGATGTCGAAGGCGACGTCGTGCGGGCCGACGTCACGTCGCTCGATGGTGGTCTTGGCCAGCGGGCTGGTCGCCGAGGTCGCGGCGTAGGCGGAAACGGTGGTGGTCATGGCTTTAATCAGTCCTCTTCATTCTCGGCATGCCTAGCGGCGGCTACCTAACACAAAGATTAGCGAAGGTAACGAAATGAGGGCACGCAGCGGGCCCTGACCACACACAACTGCCGTCGCGGCTGAACTAATCCCGCATTTGGCTGTGAATTCTGCCTGCTACAACCCGGCCGCGCGGAAACCGCCGTTGAAGCTCACCCGCTCATAGGAGGCGACGCCGGCGTGCACGTACGGGTCGCTGGCGGTGAGGGCATCGGCTTCTTCGGCGGACATGTCCGAGGCGATCAGCACGGCGCCGCCCTGCGATTCAAGCCGGCCGGCCAGCAGGATTCGACGCTTCTCGACGAGGTCGCCGAGCCATTCGAGATGCGCCGGCCGGGACTGGTCGACGACGTCGAGGGGCTGGGTGTAGGTGATATTCAGCACGTGGAACACGTGTGCAAACACTAGTTGATGGGCGCGTTGAGCCAGTGCAGGTCGTCGAGCATGCCGCGGGCGGCCACCATGCCCTGACCGGTCTGCCACACCTCGTTGTTCACCACGAATACCCGGTTGTCCTTCGTCGCCGCCAGCTTCTTCCACGCTGGCCCGTCCAGGAGCGTCGCGGCGTGGTCCTTGGCGGCCGGCGAATCGAACGACAGGTAGACGATGTCGCCGTCGGCCGACGAGAGATCCGTGTTGGAGTTGAGCTTCGAGATATCGATCTCGTGGTACGGCTTGTCGGTAAACCGTTGCGGCGCAGGACGATCCGCGCCGACCTTGGTGAGGACGCTGCCCGGGAAGTTGTTCGCACCCCACACCCGCATCGTCTTCTCAGTCAGCTGCACAACGGACACCTGGAAATGCGGAGCGTCGCTCTGAGCGCCGGCCTTGGCGGCGTCGGCATTGAAACCGTCGACCAGTGCGCCCGCCGCGCCGCCGCGGCCGGTCGCCGCGCCCACGGTGCGCAGGTCGTCCTCCCAGGCCGCGCCGGAAGCTCCGGTAAGCACCGTCGGAGCGATCGCCGACAACGCGCCATAGGTGTCCGACGTCGCCGACGCCTCGGAGCCGAGGATCAGGTCGGGATTGGCGGCCTTGATGGCGTTCAGGTCAGGCGTGCTGCGGGTGCCGACCGCCGCGACGTTGTGGATCACGGTGCCCAGGTATGACGTTTGTCCCGCCGCGTCCGTCGGGGTCGCTGCGGCGACGACGCGGGATTGCAGGCCGAGGGCGCACAGCGCGTCCAGTGCCGAGCCGGACAGTGCGACGATGCGCTGTGGGTCGGCCTTGACGTCCGTGGCGCCGGCCGCGTGGTGCACTTGGCGGGTCGGCGGGCCGTCATCGAGCGCCGCCGCGTCGGGTGCGCACGAATCGTCGGGCCGGCGCTGGTTGCCCAACACACCGGCGGTAGCGATGCGCGTGGTGCTGGTGATCGGCGCCGAGTTCGCTGCCGGAGGGTCGCTGGTGTGGCCCGAACAGCCCGTAAGCGACAAAGTCGCCGTCGCGACGGTGATTCCCAAGGCGGTGAGCACCGCTGCGCTCGCGTTGGACCGTCGGGTACGGGGAGTCGGAAACTGCACGTGGCCGACGGTAACACTCGCGCCTTCCGGCCCAGATGAGGCGCGGTCGCGACCGCAGGCGCCGCGCCGGGGACGGGGGCCGGTTCAGCCAATTACGACAGTTTGTAGGACCCTCGCCGCAATGCGGTTCGATGGGGGATAAGATCACCGGCAGACAACATGGGATGCCCCGTGTGCTCGAACTATTCGCCCGGAACATTTGGAGGATCTGTTGGTAGCCGAAGCGCCCCCAATCGGAGAACTCGAGGCTCGTCGCCCGTTCCCGGAGCGTATGGGCCCCAAGGGCAACCTGATCTACAAGTTGGTGACGACCACCGATCACAAGCTGATCGGCATCATGTACTGCGTCGTCTGCTTCGTGTTCTTCTTCATCGGTGGCTTGATGGCGCTGTTCATGCGCACCGAGCTGGCCATGCCGGGGCTGCAGTTCCTGAGCAACGAGCAGTTCAACCAGCTGTTCACCATGCACGGCACGGTGATGCTGCTCTTCTACGCGACTCCGATCGTGTTCGGCTTCGCCAACCTGGTGCTCCCGCTGCAGATCGGCGCGCCGGACGTGGCGTTCCCGCGGCTTAACGCATTCTCGTTCTGGCTGTTCCTGTTCGGCGCGACCATCGCCCTGGCCGGCTTCATCACCCCCGGTGGTGCTGCTGACTTCGGTTGGACCGCCTACTCGCCGCTGACCGACGCGATCCACTCGCCCGGTGCCGGTGGCGACCTGTGGATCGTCGGCCTGGCCGTCGGTGGTCTGGGCACCATCCTTGGCGCCGTCAACATGGTCACCACCGTGGTCTGCATGCGCTGCCCGGGTATGACCATGTTCCGCATGCCGATCTTCACCTGGAACATCCTGGTGACCTCGATTCTGGTGCTGCTGGCCTTCCCGCTGCTGACTGCTGCGCTGTTCGGTCTGGCCGCTGACCGCCACCTCGGTGCGCACGTCTACGACCCCGCCAACGGTGGCGTCCTGCTGTGGCAGCACCTGTTCTGGTTCTTCGGTCACCCTGAGGTGTACATCATCGCGCTGCCGTTCTTCGGCATCGTGTCGGAAATCTTCCCGGTGTTCAGCCGTAAGCCGATCTTCGGTTACACCACTCTGATCTACGCGACGCTCGGTATCGCCGCCCTGTCGGTCGCCGTGTGGGCGCACCACATGTACGCAACCGGCGCCGTCCTGCTGCCGTTCTTCTCCTTCATGACGTTCCTGATCGCGGTCCCGACCGGCATCAAGTTCTTCAACTGGATCGGCACCATGTGGAAGGGGCAGTTGACCTTCGAGACACCGATGTTGTTCTCGGTGGGCTTCCTGATCACCTTCCTGCTCGGTGGTCTGTCGGGCGTGCTGCTGGCCAGCCCGCCGCTGGACTTCCACGTGACGGATAGCTACTTCGTCATCGCGCACTTCCACTACGTGCTCTTCGGCACCATCGTGTTCGCCACCTACGCGGGCATCTACTTCTGGTTCCCGAAGATGACGGGCCGCCTGCTCGACGAGCGTCTGGGCAAGCTGCACTTCTGGCTGACCTTCATCGGCTTCCACACCACCTTCCTGGTGCAGCACTGGGTCGGTGACGAGGGCATGCCGCGTCGTTACGCCGACTACCTGCCGACCGACGGCTTCACCACGCTGAACGTCATCTCGACCATCGGTGCCTTCATCCTGGGCCTGTCCACGCTGCCCTTCGTGTGGAACGTGTTCAAGAGCTGGCGCTACGGCGAGCCCGTTGTGGTCGACGACCCGTGGGGCTACGGCAACTCCCTGGAGTGGGCCACCAGCTGCCCGCCGCCGCGGCACAACTTCACCGAGCTGCCCCGGATCCGTTCGGAGCGCCCGGCGTTCGAGCTGCACTACCCGCACATGGTCGAGCGGATGCGCGCCGAAGCGCACATCGGTCGATCGCACCACTAGGAATCAGCCGACCCGCCCGCGCCTAAGGCGCGGGCGGTTCTGCGTTAGGGGACTTAACGGATGACCACGTCAAACGGGTCGGTGCTGATCACCGTCACCGGACTCGATCAGCCGGGTGTGACGTCGACGCTGTTCGGTGTGCTGTCGCGGCACAAGATTGAGCTGTTGAACGTCGAGCAGGTGGTCATTCGTGGCCGTCTGACCCTCGGCGTGCTGGTGTGCGTGCCGGCTGAGGTGGCCGGTGACGTGCTGCGCGCCGACGTGCAGCAGGCCATCAGTGCACTTGGCCTGGACGTCAGCATCGACAGCAGCGACGACCAGCCGGTCCTGACCGAGCCGTCGACCCACACCATCGTGGTGCTGGGCCGGCCCATCACCGCCGAGGCCTTCACGACGGTGGCCCGTGAGGTCGCCGCGCTCGGGGTGAACATCGACTTCATCCGCGGCGTCTCCGACTACCCGGTGACTGGGCTGGAGCTGCGGGTATCGGTGCCGGCCGGCGCCGCCTACGGGCAGTTGCAGACGGCCCTGGCCCGCGTTGCGGTCGCCGAAGGCGTCGACATCGCACTTGAGGACTACAGCCTGGCCCGGCGCGCCAAGCGGCTCATCGTGTTCGACGTCGACTCGACGCTGATCCAGGGCGAGGTCATCGAGATGCTGGCCGCTCGCGCCGGTGCTGAGGCCAAGGTCGCGGAGATCACCGAGAAGGCTATGCGCGGCGAGCTCGATTTCGAGGAGTCGCTGCGGGAACGCGTCGCCACCCTGGCCGGTCTGCCCGCCGAGGTGGTCGACGAGGTCGCCGACCAGATCGAGCTCACCCCGGGTGCGCGGACCACTCTGCGTACGTTGCGCCGGTTGGGTTACCACTGCGGCGTCGTATCCGGCGGGTTCCGTCAGGTCATCGAGCCGCTGGCCGAGGAATTGATGCTCGACTTCGTGGCCGCGAACCACCTGGAGATCGTCGACGGCAAGCTGACCGGACGCGTGACCGGGCCGGTCGTCGACCGCCCGGGCAAGGCAAAGGCGCTGCGGGACTTCGCCAACCAGGCTGGCGTGCCCATGGAGCAGACGGTCGCGGTGGGCGATGGTGCCAACGACATCGACATGCTGTCGGCTGCCGGCCTGGGCGTCGCGTTCAACGCCAAGCCGGCGCTGCGTGAAGTCGCTGATGCGTCGCTGAGCCACCCGTATCTCGACACTGTGCTGTTCATTCTGGGCATCACGCGTGGGGAGATCGAGGCCGCTGACGCCATCGACGGGATGGTCCGGCGGGTCGAGATTCCCGAGGACTGACGATTCAGACGGGAACTGCCTCCGGTGAATCCGGTGGCCAGGCCCCGCCACGTCTGCAGTCGCGTTACAGTGGTGACTGCTGTTGTTGATTTTGTAGTGCAAGCGTGGAGAGACGGTGACATGTTGCGTGCAGTTCTGGTCGGTGTGAGTGCTGTCGCGCTGGTTGCCGGTCCGTTGGCGGTCGTCTCGGTGACCGCTGCCGCGCCGGCGTACGCCTGCCCGTGGGGCACCGTGCCCAGTCACTTCGACGGCGTGTGCGTCAGCGGCGCGGCGGGACGCAGCGGCCCGCAGGCGGTGCCGCCGCAGACGTCCAACAGCGGTGCCGGTGGTGCGAACATCACCCAGTCGGTCGGCGGATTGCAGACGGTGAACGGTATTCCGTGTACACCCCAGCACATCGGCACCTGCATCGGCCTGATCCAGAGCCAGCAATAAGTTTCGGTTCAGACCACCGATTCAGACGACGACGGCGTGGGCGTCGGGCGTACCGACGCCCGTGACGCTGCGCCAGGCCCCCGCCAGCACGGTAATCGATTCCCGTAGGCGGTCTTCGGGCTGTGTGTAGGGCACGCGGATGAAGCGTTCCAGGCTGCCGTCGACCCCGAATCGTGGACCGGCCGGGATGACGAGGCCCATGCGAGCCGCCGCGGCGGACAGCGCTGAACTCATGGGTGCCGGCAGCCGCATCCACATCGACAGGCCACCATGGCACGGGCCGGCGGTCCATTCCGGAAGTTGTTCCTGCAGAAGCGAACTCGCCAGTTCTCGACGCGTGCGCAGCAGCTCGCGGCGCGCGGGCAGGACCTCGTCGGCCTGGCGGAGCAGGTCGGCCGACGCCAGTTGCTCGACGATGGCGGTACCCAGGTCGATCGTCGGCCGGACCGCGGCGATGGCGGCCAAGGTGGAGCGTTCGGCGCGAATCCAGCCGACGCGCAGGCCCCCCCAGAACGACTTCGACATCGAGCCGACGGTGATCAGCAGGTCGCGCCGGCTGTCCAAGTACGCCGCCAGCGGGGGTGGCAGCGGCTCGTCGAGCCAGACGTCACAAACGGTTTCGTCGACGATGGTGCGGGTCCGGGTCTCGCCAATGATCCGCGCGAGCCGTTCGCGGCCCGCGGCCGGCAGGCTCAGCCCGGTCGGATTGTGGTTGTCCACGATCAGATAGGCCAGCGTAGGGGCCAGTTGCCGCATCGCGGCCTGCACGGCGTCCAGCTCCCAGCCGGCGTCGGTCATGCTGACCGGTACGGGGCGGGCGCCCGACGCGGTGATTGCGGAGATGGCGCCGTGGTAGGTCGGCTGCTCGACGAGGACGCGGTCGCCCGGCTGGGCATACGTGGCCAACACCAGATTGATCGCGTTCAGCGCCCCGCTGGTCACCATGATCTCGTCAGGGTCGGTGGGAAGTCCTCTGGCGCAATATCTTTCGGCGATCGCATGACGCAGCTCCGGGATGCCGGTGAGCTCGATCCCGATGTCGTGCAGATAGGGCGCCACCCGCTGTGCGGCGCGGGTGAAGGCCTCGAGGGTCGCCGCTGGGGGCGCGGATGGGGCGGCATCGGCCAGGCTCAGGGTGCCCGACGTGGCTCGGGCGGCGGGCGTCGGCCCAGCGGTCGAGGCTGCATGCGGTAGCGCTGTGGTGCTGCGAGCGCCGCGACGGGCGTTGAGATAGCCGTCCTCGCGCAACTGGGCATAGGCCGCGGTCACGGTGGTACGGGACACCCGGATCGCGTCGGCCAGTGCGCGTTCGCTCGGGTACCGAGCCCCGACGGGGAGTCGGCCGTCGACGATGAGCAGCTTGATGGCGTCGGCCAGGCCGAGGTAAGCGGGCCCACTGAGGCTGGAGGTGCGCCAGTTACCCAATTCGCGTGCCAGAAGGACTTCATCAAGTGATCTGGCTGACATCTCGATCGACATTTGAAGCCAGTATCGGTCAACTGGATATTGAAAGGCAAGCCAGTTGGCCGAGAAACTGGGACTATGCGAACGAACTGGCTATTCAAACTGGCTGGCAAGCACCTTCGGTCAGGCCGCGACAACCGGGCCCGGGACCGCGATGTCGATGCCAGCCGCGTGCGCCACGAGCTGGACGCCATCCGCGCTCGTTTTCAGGACCACGCGTGAAGCCGAAGGCGGTCGTCGGCCGCTCGGTGCTGCTGCTCGCCGGGCTGACCGGCTACGGGCTGTCGATGGCGCTGTTCGTGCGCGCCGGCCTCGGCCTGGACCCGTGGGACGTCTTCCATCAGGGTCTGGCCAAGCACACCGGGCTGACCATCGGCGGCGCCACGGCGCTGGTGGGGGTCGTGGTGCTGCTGGGCTGGATTCCGCTGCGCAACCGGCCGGGGGTCGGCACGGTGGCGAACGTCATCGTCCTCTCCGTCACGGTCGACGCCGCCCTGGCGGTGCTGTCACAGCCGACGACGGTGCCGGTGCGCACAGCGATGATGGTCGGCGCCGTGGTGCTCAATGCACTGAGCACGGTGATGTACATCGGTGCCGGGATGGGCCCCGGTCCGCGCGACGGCTTGATGACCGGGCTGGTTGCCCGAACCGGATGGTCGGTGCGGCTGGTCCGCACCAGCATCGAGGTCACTGTGGTGGCGGTGGGCTGGTTGCTGGGCGGCACCGTCGGCGTGGGAACCGTGGTGTACGCCTTGGGTATTGGGCCGCTGGTGCAACTGGTGCTGCGATGCACGCCGCGGCGCTGGCTCGCCGCCAGCGGATGGGCGCATGTGGTGGGCGACCGGGCCGCTGAACCGGTCGTCGCTACGATGAGCGAGTGCCCGGCGCCCTCAGCGACAACCCTGTAGAACGTGACGCCCAGCCCGACCCCAACCAATTGATCGGCTCCGCCAATGACGACCTGCTGATCGAATTCGTCGGCGTGACGCTGCGCCGCGGCGGGGCGACCCTCGTCGGTCCGGTCGACTGGGCGGTCGAACTCGACGAACGCTGGGTTGTCCTCGGCCCCAACGGCGCCGGCAAGACCTCGCTGTTGCGCATGGCGGCGGCCGTCGAACATCCGTCGTCGGGCACGGCGTTCGTCCTCGGCGAGCGGCTCGGCCGCACCGACATGTCCGAGCTGCGGTCCCGGATCGGGTTGAGCAGCTCAGCCCTGTCCCAGCGGATACCGGACGACGAAGTAGTGCGCGACCTGGTGGTCTCCGCCGGTTACGCCGTGTTGGGCCGCTGGCGCGAGCAGTACGACGACGTCGACTACAACCAGGCGCTGGACACGTTGGAGAGCCTCGGCGCCGAGCATCTCGCCGACCGCCGGTACGGCACGTTGTCCGAAGGCGAGCGCAAGCGCGTGCTGATCGCCCGGTCGCTGATGACCGACCCAGAGCTGCTGCTGCTCGACGAGCCTGCGGCCGGGCTGGACCTCGGCGGGCGCGAAGAGCTGGTGGCGCGGCTGGCGGATCTGGCCGCCGATGCGGACGCGCCGGCGTCGGTCCTGGTGACCCATCACGTCGAGGAGATTCCGGAAGGCTTCACGCACTGCCTGTTGCTCTCTGAAGGTCAGGTGGTCGCGGCCGGTCTGCTGCCCGACGTGCTGACGTCCGAAAATCTCTCCCAGGCCTTCGGCCAGTCGATCGCCCTGGACTACATCGACGGGCGGTATTTCGCCCGTCGTACCCGCAGCCGTGCGGCACACAGGAGGCGTGCATGACCCAGATTGACCCGGCCGATCCGCTGTTTCCGCGGCCGGCGGCGACCGTGATGCTGGTGCGCGATGGGGTGCCGGGCATCGAGGTCTTCCTGATGCGCCGGACCATGTCCATGGCCTTCGCCGGTGGCATGACGGTGTTCCCCGGCGGTGGCGTCGACGAACGTGACCGCGACGCCGACGTCGCCTGGACCGGCCCTGACCGCACCTGGTGGGCCGGCAAGCTCGGCGTCGACCCGGTGCTTGCCGGCGCGCTCGTGTGCGCGGCGGCTCGCGAGACCTTCGAGGAATCCGGGGTGCTGTTCGCGGGGCCGGCCGACGATCCCGACGGGATCGTGTCCGATGCGACCGTCTACCACGAAGCCCGTGCCGCGCTGGAGAGCCGCGACCTGTCGTTCGGTGAGTTCCTGGCCCGCGAGAAGCTCGTGCTGCGCGCCGATCTGTTGTGGCCGTGGGCCAACTGGATCACGCCCAAAGAAGAACGGACCCGTCGCTACGACACCTTCTTCTTCGTCGGCGCTCTGCCGGCCGGTCAGCGTGCCGACGGCAACAACACCGAAAGCGACCACGTCGCCTGGTCGACGCCCCAGGCCGCGCTCGCCGAGTTCGAACAGGGGCATTCCTTCCTGTTGCCGCCCACCTGGACTCAGCTCAGCTCGCTGGACGGCCGCACCGTCGGCGAGCTGCTCGCCGACGAGCGCACAATCGTCCCGATCGAGCCCGTGCTCACCATGGGTGAGGGCACCTGGGACATCGAGTTCTTTGACGCTGAGCGCTACAAGGCCGCACGCGCCGGTAAGGCTCAGTGATGGAGATCGGCGAATTCGTCCAGGTCCACGTCACCGACGGCATCGGCACGCTGCTGCTGGCGCGGCCCCCGCGCAACGCGCTGACCCGCCAGATGTGCCGGGAAATCGGCACGGCGGCCGACGAGTTGGGGCAGCGCTCCGATGTCACTGCGGTCATCGTGTACGGCGGCCACGAGGTGTTCTGCACCGGCGACGACGACCACGAGACCAGCACCCTGGATGCGGCCGAGGCGCGTGTCGCCGGGGCGGTCTGCCGGGCCGCGGTCGACGCCGTCGCCGCCATCCCGCGGCCGACCGTCGCAGCCGTGACCGGCTACGCGTTGGGCAGTGGCCTGACGCTGGCCCTGGCCGCCGACTGGCGGATCAGCGGCGACAACGTCAAGGTCGGGTCGACGGAGATTCTGTCTGGCCGGGCACCGTTTGAGGGTTCAGCGGCGCGTCTTTCCGCCGCGGTCGGCGACAGCCGAGCCAAGGAACTGGTGTTCAGCGGGCGGTTCGCAGGGGCCGAGGAAGCGGTGTCCTTGGGGTTGATCGACCAACTGGTGGCGCCAGACCACGTCTACGAGGAAGCGCAGAAGTGGGTGCGCAGGTTCCTGGATGCCTCGCCCGAGGCGCTGGCCACAGCAAAGGCCGCGTTCGGGGTCCGCTGAAGCGGTGGATGTGAACTCGCGGTGACAGGCAGTTAGGCTGACCTGCATGACGAGTACCGACCAGACGTCCGAGGTCGCCGCAGACGAGACTGCCGCCCAGGTGTCCGACGTAGTTGACGAGGCTGTTGACCAGGTAGTTGACCAGGCTCCGAACCCGCACGCGACCGCCGAGCAGGTCGAGGCCGCCCGCCATGACACCAAGCTGGCGCAGATTCTGTACCACGACTGGGAAGCCGAGAGCTACGACGACAAGTGGTCGATCTCGTACGACCAACGGTGCATCGACTACGCCCGGGGCCGCTTCGATGCCATCGTCCCCGACGACGTTCAGCGCGAGCTGCCCTATGACCGGGCGCTGGAACTGGGCTGCGGCACCGGTTTCTTCCTGCTGAACCTGATCCAGGCCGGCGTGGCTCGCCGCGGCTCGGTCACCGACCTGTCCCCGGGCATGGTCAAGGTGGCTACCCGCAACGGCCAGGCGCTGGGCCTGGATATCGACGGTCGCGTCGCCGATGCCGAGGGAATTCCTTACGAGGACAACACCTTTGACCTCGTTGTGGGTCACGCGGTGCTGCACCACATCCCGGACGTCGAGCTGTCGCTGCGCGAGGTGGTCCGCGTGCTCAAGCCGGGCGGCCGGTTCATCTTCGCCGGCGAGCCCACCACTGTCGGTAACTTCTATGCCCGCCACCTGGCCGACCTGACCTGGAAGACCACGGTCGCGGCCATGAAGCTGCCGGGGCTGGAGTCCTGGCGCCGGCCGCAGGCGGAGCTGGACGAGAACTCGCGCGCCGCAGCGCTGGAGTGGATTGTCGACCTGCACACCTTCGAGCCCGCCGACCTGGAGCGGATGGCCACCAACGCCGGTGCGGTCGAAGTCGCCACGGCCAGTGAGGAATTCACTGCTGCCATGCTGGGCTGGCCGGTGCGTACCTTCGAGTCGACGGTGCCCCAGGGCAAGCTCGGTTTCAAGTGGGCCAAGTTCGCCTTCGGCGGCTGGACCACGCTGAGCTGGTTCGACGCCAACGTGTGGCGCCGCGTCGTGCCGAAGGGCTGGTTCTACAACGTGATGATCACCGGGGTTAAGCCTTCCTGAATTGGCTGTAGTTTTCACTCGCGGTGACGTCGCCTACCTGACCGGCCCCGGTCAGGGGGCGCTTGCCGAGGTGGCGGCCCGGCCGCTGACCGAAGCCAACCGGGTATCCGACATCGCTTGGGCGCGTTCGCGTTTCGGTGATCGCGCCGCGATATTGGTGGAGACGGTGCTGTTGCGTCGGCGGGCTGTGGTCAAGCTCGCCGAGCTCGGTGCTGTCGATACGTGGCTGTTCACCGACGAGGCGGTGCAGCAGGCGACGGCTGGCGCCGTCGCGCTGCACCGTGCGCGCCGGCTGGCTGGCCGCGTCGTCCACGATGCGACCTGTTCGGTGGGCACAGAGCTTGCGGCACTGCGTGATTCAGCCTCGCTGCTGATCGGCAGTGACCTCGACGAGGTTCGGTTGGCCATGGCACAGCACAACGTGGGCGACCGCGCGCAGCTGTGCCGCGCCGACGCGCTGCGGCCAGTGACGCGGGACGCCGTCGTCGTGGTCGACCCGGCCCGGCGCAGTTCCGGGCGTCGCACGTTCGACCCCCGCGATTACGCGCCCCCGCTGGACGAGCTACTGCAGGTGTATCGCGACCGCGACCTGGTCGTGAAATGTGCTCCTGGCGTAGATTTCGGTCAATTGGCCGATCTGGGATTCAGCAGCGAGGTGCAGATCACCTCGCTGGCCGGCAGTGTCCGGGAGGCGTGTCTGTGGTCACCTGGGCTGACCGAATCCGGGGTGACGCGGCGGGCCACTGTGCTGGACAAGTCCGGTCGGGTGGCTGAGGAACTCACCGACGCCGATCCCGACGATTGCCCCGCCGCACCCGCGGGGCGGTGGATCGTCGACCCTGACGGCGCGGTGGTCCGGGCTGGTCTGGTGCGTCACTACGCCGCACGGCACGGACTGTGGCAGCTGGATCCGGCCATCGCCTATTTGTCCGGTGACGAATTACCCAGTGGAACAAGGGGATTCGAGGTCATCGAGCAAATCGCCTACAACGAGAAGCGGCTGCGGCAGGCGTTGTCGGCGCACGACGCGTCGGCCGTCGAAATATTGGTTCGCGGCGTCGACGTCGACCCCGACGCGCTGCGGTCCAAGCTGAAGCTGAAGCGATCGGGTGCCCAGTTGTCCGTCGTGATCACCCGCATCGGCGCCGGGGCCGCGTCGCGGTCCACGGCCTTTATTTGCCGGCCGTCACGGTAGATGGTCTGGTCGCAGATCATGCCCAGTTTGCGGGCACCTGACAGGTACGCTGGAAAAGCGGCGACGTGCCGCCATTCATTTATCCCCCGGAGGACCCACCACATGCGCCTACCCGTACTCGCCGCAGTGATCGCTGCCTCAGGCGCGGTCGGATGGCTCGGTGCCCCTCTTGCGGCGGCGAACCCGCAGAAGTGCTCGGACCTGGCCGGCGTCGTCGACGGCTCCCGGATGTGTCAGATTCGCGACACGTCACGCGGCTACGCGCTCAACATCAGCTACCCGGTCGACTACCCCGATCAGCAGGCCGTCGTCGACTACATCACGGAGACCCGAGACGGGTACGTCAACGTCGCGAAGATGCCTGGGCCGCACGAGACCTCGTACGAGCTGGACACCACGGCGACGCAGTACAGCTCGACCAGTCCGACGCGGGCCACGCAGTCGGTGGTGTTCAAGACGTTCCAGGACGTCGGCGGAGCGCACCCGCAGACCTTCTACAAGTCGTTCAACTGGGATCAGAACCTGCGTAAGCCGATCACCATCGACACCCTGTTCGCCCCTGGCGCCCAACCGTTTCCGGTGATCCTGCCGATGGTGCAGGGCGAGTTGGTCAGGCAGTCTGCGCAGCCGGTCTTGCTACCGCCCGCAGCCGGATTGGACCCGCAGACCTATCAGAACTTTGCGCTCACCAACGACTCGCTGATCTTCTTCTTCAGCCAGGGGCAGGTGCTGCCGGAATCCGCTGGAGCCGTGCAGGTGACGGTGCCACGGGCGCCGATCGAATCGATGCTCGCCTAGCGATTTGTGCACGATCTTCCGCGTTCGGCGCGGAAAAACGTGCACAAATTCCCAGGGTCAGGCAGGGGCGAAGGCGTAGACCTGGCCGTCGCTGGTGGCGGTGACCACCCGCTTGTCATGCCCGACCGATACTCCGACGGGCCATCCCGTCGCGCCCGGCAGCGGGTAGCTGTTCAGGGTGTGGCCATCGGCTGCGGAGAAGACCAACAGCGCCTGGCCAGCCTGACCTGGATGGTCACCGTCGGTGACGACGGCGTACCCGACCTCGCTGCCGGCGCGCGTGGACGTCGTCAGCGGCTCGACGTCGCCTCGGGTCCAGGCCACATCGCCCTTATCGCCTTTGTCTTTGACTGCAGTGAGCTTGGTGTGCGGCCCGCCGCCGGCGACGACCAGGCCGTCCGGTGTCACCGACGGTGGCGTCTGAGGCTGGAAGCCGAGGTCGACAGACCACTTGGCTTTACCGTCGGCCGAGTTCAGCGCCCAGAGGTGCTGGTCGCGGCCGCTGACGTAGATGGTCTTGCCGTCGGCGGAAAGCACCGGGCTGGCAATGGGGCCGCCGCCAACCGCAGTGCTGGTCCATTCCCGGGTGAGCAGCGGCGTCTGGCCCTCGTGGTAGCGCAGCCCCACGAGCGAGGGCGCGTCCGTATTGGGCTGCCACAGCCCCAGCACGATCATGTTGGTGTCCGGTGAGTAGGCCGGCGCGGCCGAGATGGGGCAGGCCGCCTTGGCGGGTTGACAATCCGCGAGTCCGCGAGCCGAGTCGGTGGGGTCGACGCCGCTGACCAGATCCAGCGGGGCGCCGACGGTTTGGCCGCGGTGCGCGTCGAACACCAGCACCTGGCCCAGGTGCGTCACCACCAGCAGCTGACCCGGCGACAGGATGCGCGGTGTCATCGGCATGCCGATCACCGGCTGGCGCCAGCGGATCCACTGAGTCGGTGGGAACGACATGATGGCGCCGGGCTGGCCGACATACATGTTGTCGAAGCCATCAAAGAGCGGACTGGACATTCCGCCGCCCGGCCACAGCCGGGTGCACCACCGCTGACGGCCGCGCTGGTCGCTTTCCCAGACCATCAGCGAACAGCCATTGGCCGACTGCGCGTTGATAGCCAGATAGCTCCCCGAACCGAGGATCACCTGGGCCCCGATGGAGCCCTTGGCCGACCGGGCCCAGTCCTGCTTCAGGGTGCTCGCCCCGGCCAGCGCGGTGTAGCTGCTGTTGGCCGCGTCGCCGTACTGTGCCGGCCAACCGTCCGACGGGTGGGCCTGGACCCAGGAGTCGGTGTTGCCGCAACCGGCGACGGTCAGGGTCGCCGCGGCGATGGTGAGGGCAGCGAGGCGGCGCAATCGGTGTGCAGGCATCGAGTCCCGAGACTAGCCCGAGACCGGCGATTGTCCGATTTTGCCTCGCGTAGGCTTTGCGGCCATGACGACGATGTGGGGCGCACCGATTCACAAACGATGGCGGGGTTCGCGGCTACGCGATCCGCGACAGGCGCGTTTCCTCACCCGTGAGTCGCTGAAGTGGGTGCTCGACAACAAGGCCTACACCCCGTGGTACCTGGTGCGGTACTGGCGGCTGCTGAAGTTCAAGCTGGCCAATCCGCACATCATCACGCGCGGCATGGTGTTCCTGGGCAAAGGCGTGGAAATCCAGTGCACGCCGGAGTTGGCGCAGATGGAAATCGGCCGTTGGGTGCACATCGGCGACAAGAACACCATTCGGTGCCACGAGGGGTCACTGCGCTTCGGCGACAAGGTGGTGCTGGGCCGCGACAACGTCATCAACACCTACCTGGACATCGAGCTCGGTGATTCGGCGCTGATGGCCGACTGGTGCTACGTCTGCGATTTCGACCACAAGATGGACAGCATGGAGCTGCCCATCAAGGATCAGGGCATCGTCAAGGGCCCGGTGCGAATCGGTCCGGACACCTGGGTCGCCGCCAAGGTGACCATCCTGCGCAACACCAGCATCGGCCGCGGCTGTGTGCTGGGCGCCCACGCGGTGGTCAAGGGCGAGATTCCAGACTTCTCCATTGCGGTCGGTGCACCGGCAAAGGTCGTCAGGAACCGCAAGCTGGATTGGGAGACCTCCGCCGCCGAGCGCGAGGAACTCGCCCGCGCCCTGGCCGACATCGAGCGTAAGAAGAGCTCCCGGTAGCTCTTCCGCTCGCGAGCGAACTCAGCTGTAGTTGAGGGTGGTCATCATGCCTGCCTCCTGGTGATAGGCATTGTGGCAGTGCAGCATCCAGTCACCGGGGTTGTCGGCGACGAGTGCGACGGTCACCTTCTGCTTGGGTAGCACGATCAGCGTGTCCTTGCGGGGACCGCGCCGTCCGTCGGCCTGCAACACCTGAAAGGTGTGGCCGTGCAGGTGCATTGGATGCCACATGGTCGTGGAATTGGTGAAGGTCATGGTGGCGCGCTGTCCCTGGCGGACGGTCAGAGGCTGCCGATTGTCGAACGGCCGCCCGTTGATGCCCCAGTCGTACTTCATCATCGACCCGGTGAGTTCCGCGCCCAGCGTCACGTCTGGGGCGATGGGGCCGAGGTCGACTGCGCGGGTCGCTGTGAAATCGGCGACGGTGCCAACTCGACGAGTCAGCTCCGCCGGGCGGAACTCGGGGCCGGGCGGGGTTCCGGTGCCGGTCGACAGCAGGGCGCGGGCTAGAACGTTGCTGCCGTCCTTGCCCTCAGCCACTGCCACCAAAGGGAAGGCGCCGTCCCCGGCGGTGACCACGACGTCGTAGCGCTCGCCCATGCCGAGCAGTAGTGCGTCGACGTCCACCGGGTCAACAGGGAAGCCGTCGGTGTGGGTGACGGTCATCCGGTGACCGGCCAGGGCCACCCGGAAGGCGGTGTCGGCGCCGGCGTTGATGATGCGCAGCCGGATGCGCTGGCCCGGCTTGGCATTGAAAACCGTTGGTGCCGCCGGAATTCGGCCGTTGGCGAGGAAATAGGGGTACTTGACGTCACCGGCGTCGCCGCCGAGGAGTGCGCTGGTGGCCCCACCCATGCCGGCCATGTCGCCCATGTTGCTCATGTCGTGCCCGCCCGTGTTGGCCATAGCCCGCAAGCCGTCGTAGATCTGCTGCGGTGACTGGCCGGCGCCCGAGGTCCAATCATCAAGAACGACAATCCATTCGGCGTCATACGCGCCGTGGTCGGCCGGATCGTCGACCACCACAGGGAGGTAGAGGCCGTAGTCCGCGTCGAGGCCGGTATGTGGATGGGCCCAGTAGGTGCCGGCGTGGGGCACGGAGAATCTGTAGGTGAAGTCGTTGCCCGGCTTGATGTTCGGTGTCGCAGGTGCCGCGCCGTCCATGTCGTTGCGCAGCGCGATGCCGTGCCAGTGCACCGAGGTGTCGTGGTCGAGCCCGTTGGACACCGTGACGGCCAACTCGTCGCCGACCGACGCTCGGATCAGCGGCCCCGGCACCTGCTCGCCGTACGCCAGGGTCTGCACGGTGACGCCGCCGAGGTCGACGGTGGCCTGTTGGGCGCGCAGTGCCGCGGTGACGATGCGCCCCGAGTGCGGACGGGCCGCCTCGGCCGCGGCGATGGCCTTCTCGTCGACGCCTGTGGCCGACGCAGGTGACGGCGTCTTGCTGCAGGCGGCAAGCGCCGAGGCGCCGGTGACGGCAGATGCGATCAAGAAGCTGCGGCGAGTGAACACTCTGCCGTTGTACCCCTGGGGGGTATATCCGTCAAGCTCTGTCACCTCGCGAGCAGACGTAAAACTGTCGTTTTCGAAGGGGAAACGACAGTTTTACGTCTGGTCGCGGGAGAAACTCTCAGCCGCGGTCGGGGAGGGGGCGCTCGACGATGGGACGACGGGCGTGCGGGAGGCGCTCGCCGCGCTTAGCGGCCAGGTAGACGTCCGATGTCTCGGCGGCGACGGTCTGCCACGAGAAGTCGTGGTTCAACCGGTCCCGCGCGGCCAGGGCCCGCTGCTGTGCAGCCGGCGGATCGTCGAGCACCTTGCGGACGGCGGATGCCAGGGCGCCGACGTTCCGGGGCGGGCAGGAGACGCCGGTCTCGCCGTCGATCACCGCTTCGCCGAGGCCGCCGACGTTGGAGGTCACCAGCGGGGTGCCGGCCGCGGCGGCTTCCAGTGCCACGATGCCGAAGGGTTCGTAGTGGCTGGGCAGCACGGCGGCGTCGGCCCGGTGCAGCAATTCAAGGAGTCCTGAATGGTCAACGCGGCCAACGAAATTCGCCACCTTGCTGACTTTGTGCTTGCGGGCTTCTTCGACGAGCCAGTCGTACTGGGTGCCGTCGCCTGCGATGGTCAGTGTGGTGCCGGGGTGGGTCCGGCGGATGCGGGGGAGCGCGGCGATGACGTCGTGCACGCCCTTCTCGTATTCCAGTCGGCCGACGAACAACAGCTCGGCGGGACCGTCATGCTTACGGCGCATCGCGAACGGCCAACCGGCCGTGTCGATTCCGTTGCAGATCACCTTCACGTCGGGCAGTTCGGGCCCGAACAGTTCGGTGATCTCCTCGCTCATGGATACCGAGCAGGTGATCAGCGAGTCAGACTCGTGCACCAGCCACGATTCCAGCGAGTGCACCTGCCGGCTCACCGGCCCGGACAGCCAGCCCGAATGTCGGCCGGCCTCAGTGGCATGGATGGTGGAAACCAGTGGCACGTCAAAGTATTCGGCCAACGTAACGGCCGGGTGGGCGACCAGCCAGTCGTGCGCGTGCACGACGTCGGGGGCCCAGTCGCGCACGCTGAGGCCGGCGCGAACCATGGCGTGCCCCATGGCCAGCGTCCAGGCCATCATGTCGGTGCCGAAGGTGAATTCGTTCGGGTCCAGCGCCGCGGAGATCACCCACACGCCCTCGTGCACCTCATTGGTGGTGGGGTGGGTGCTGGGGTCGGTGTCTGCCGGACGGCGGCACAGCACCACCACCTCGTGCCCGAGAGCGGCCAGTTCGACGGCCAGATGGTGGACGTGGCGGCCAAGGCCACCGATCACGACGGGTGGGTACTCCCACGAGACCATCAGGATTTTCATCGGGGCAACCGCCTGGCATCCAGGGCGCCGAACAGGCCGTCGGCGCGGTTCCAACCTTCCGCGAGCTGCTCGGCCTGATCGCGTCGTCCGGACGCGAGGGCACCAGCGATCTCCCGGGTGGCATGTGCGTGCAGGTGCGCGCGGTACCGAGCGTATTCCGCTGCGGTGTCTTTGCTGACCATAAATGGCCAGTCACTCGAGACGGTGAGCAGGGCTTCCCGCAGGATCTGATCGGCCACCCGGTCGCGGGCGGGGTATGCCGAATTCTGCGCGAGCGCTTTGTCCACCGTGGTCAGTGCGGTGTCGACGACCTCAGTGTTGAGTTGCACGAAGTCGGCCACCTGCTCGCCTGACCAGACCTGCCAGTCTTTTCCGGATCCCCACGAGCTGGGCGGGAGTTCGACGGGCGAGCCGACATAGCCGTCGTTGATCGCGTCGGACAGCGTGCCAACCCGGACCCCAGCTTCGGGCAGGGCGCGCAGCACCCGGGCGAGCCACTCGGGTCCCTCGTGCCACCAGTGCCCGAACAACTCGGTGTCGAAGGCGGCGACGACGTGGGCCGGCCGGCCGGTGCGCTCGGACTCAGAAATCAGGCGTCGCCGAACGACGCTCACGAAATCGGCGACGTGGGTATCGATGGAGCTGGAGGCACGTTCGGGGTCGTACGGCGCCTTCGATTCGGAGGGGACGGTGCGTCCGGTCACCCGCGCCGGCTTGAGGCCGGTGAGGTGGTCGTAGGTGTGGAAGTCGCGATACGCGGGGTGGCCGGGGTACCCGGACTTCGGCGACCACACGCGGTAGCTGACCTGCAGGTCGCGGCCAAAGGCGACGACGTTCGATTCGCCGACCGGGCGGCCGAGTGCGGTGTCGCCGTGCAGTGACGGGCCGTCGACCATGAAGTGGGTGACGCCGGCGGCGGCATAGCCGGTCTCCATGCCAGGGGCGTAAGCGCATTCGGGGGCCCAGATGCCGCCGGGCGTGTGGGCGAAGCGGGCGCCGGCGTCGGCCAGGCCCTCGCGCAGCGCGAATTCCCGCAGTCGCGGATTGAGCAGCGGCTGGAACGGATGGGACAGCGGGCCGCCGAGCAACTCGATGGTGCCGGCGCCGATGAGCTGACGCAGCACCGGGCTGCCGCCGTGCTGCCAGTGGTCGGCGAATTCGGCGAGCGCCGCACCGGCCTGCTGATGCTCGTGAATACCGAAGGCGCGCAATGCTTCCGGTGAGTTGAACGTCTCGGGTTCCCCGCCACCGTCACGGATGGTGGTGGCCTCCAGTGCGCGCAGCTGCCAGTTGGTCAGCCACTGCTGCATACCGGCCAGGCAGTACGCGTCGTCGAGTTGGGCGGTGACAACCGGCGTCATGCCGAGGGTCAGCAGGTGGCTGCGGCCCTCGTCGGCCAGGGTGCGCAGCACGCGGGTCAGTGGCAGATACGCCGTTGCCCACGACTGGTAGAGCCATTCTTCGCCCACTGGCCAGCGGCCATGGTGCGCCAGCCACGGTAGGTGCGTGTGCAGCACCAGCGTGAACATTCCGGGCACCTGCTCGGAGTGTCGGGCAGTGGACGAATTACTCACGGCCGCACCGCGATTGCCACCAAGTCGAGGCTGTCATCAATGTTCGGGCCATCGGCGGCGTTGGAATCGAGCAGATCGAAGTCGTCGATCGTCACTGCGGCCACGTCGGCCAGCAGGTCCGCGGGCCACGGGGCATCGGCCACGGCGCGGTCGATCTGCGCCTGAATTATGGAACCGCCGTAGCGGGCGTCGAGGGCACGCAGTCCGGCGCCGTGATAGACGCCGAGCATGGCCTCCATGACGAAGCCCTGCTCGGTGAGCAGCTCGGTCATCTCGGCCGCATTGAGTTCCCGGGTGTGGAACGGGTTGAGGGGGGTGTCGCTGCCCGGGGTGAAGGTGATCCGGTTGGGCGTCGACATGAGCAGCACCCCGCCCGGCCGCAGCACACGTAGGCACTCGGCGACGAATTGGCCCTGGTCCCATAGATGCTCGATGACCTGGAAGTTGACCACCACATCGACCGAGGCGTCGGGCAGCGGCAGCGCGGCCAGGTTGCCGTGGAGCATCTCGACCCGCGGGTAACGGGCGCGGATGTGCGCCACCGAGGACTCGTCGTAGTCCAGCCCGATCACGCGGCGGGCCACGTCGGCGATGAGATCAGCGCCGTAGCCCTCGCCGGCGCCGGCCTCAAGCACGTCGCGATCGCGGCAGCGGTCGGCGAGGCGCCGGTACACCACCTCGTGGCGGCGGAACCAGTAGTTCTCCTCCGCCAGGTCTGGAACCGTGCGCTCACCGGTCAGTGGCATCACCGGCACCTCGACCGGTTCGGCCGCCGCTCCGGTCGGCTGAGTTTCGGGAAAAGTGCTCATTAGATAGGCAGGCTAGCTCAGAGTGGTACCGCTGTTCCCATGCCCGATTGGTTGGGTCGTCCCACCTGCTGGTTCTGTCATGTTGCCGAACCAGCTCGCGTGTGGTCAAGAAAACAAATGGCGGCACACCTGTGCTGGACTCGACCAGCTATGGTGTTCCTGCGCCGTGCCACATAAGTTACCCAGTAGTAACATGTTGGTCGTTGCGCGAATCGTGAATGCCAGGCCGACCGACCGCCGGCCTCATCGAGGAGGACGAACCACACTCATGACGAACATCGTGGTCCTGATCAAACAGGTCCCTGACACCGAGTCGGAGCGCAAGCTCAACGACGGCGACTTCACCCTCGACCGCGACGCCGCCGACGCGGTGCTCGACGAGATCAACGAGCGCGCCGTCGAGGCTGCGCTGCAGATCAAGGAGAAGGAAGAGGCCGCCGGCGGCGCCGGCACCGTCACCGTGCTGACGGTCGGACCGGAGCGGGCCACCGAGGCCATCCGCAAGGCTCTGTCCATGGGCGCCGACAGCGCTGTGCACGTGAAGGACGACGAGCTCAAGGGCTCGGACATTGTGCAGACCGCGTGGACCTTGGCCCGTGCGCTGGGCACCATCGAAGGCGCCGAGCTGGTCATCGGCGGCAACGTGTCGACCGACGGTGTCGGTGGCGCAGTGCCGGCGATCATCGCCGAGCTGCTGGGCTTGCCGCAGCTGACCCACCTGCGCAACGTTTCCGTCGAAGGCGGCAAGGTCACCGGCGAGCGTGAGACCGACGAGGGCATCTTCGCTCTGGAAGCCGCACTGCCGGCCGTCGTGAGCGTGACCGAACGCATCGGCGAGGCCCGCTTCCCGTCGTTCAAGGGCATCATGGCCGCCAAGAAGAAGCCGGTCACCGTGCTGACCCTGGCTGAGATCGGCGTCGAGGCCGAAGAGGTCGGTGTCGCCAACGCCAGCAGCAAGGTGCTGTCGTCGACGCCGAAGCCGGCCAAGGCTGCGGGCGAGAAGATCACCGACGAGGGCGAGGGCGGCAACAAGATCGCTGAGTACCTCGTTGCTCAGAAGCTGATCTAGCCCCCACCCCACGACAAACTTCCACGAAAGACACAGAGGCAAATACGCATGGCTGAAGTACTTGTGCTCGTTGAGCACGCAGATGGTGCCGTCAAGAAGGTGAGCACCGAACTGATCACCGCCGCCCGTGTGCTCGGTGAGCCGTCGGCAGTCGTGGTGGGTGCCCCCGGCACCGCCGCCCCGCTGACCGACGCCCTGAAGGCCGCCGGTGCGGCCAAGATCTACGTCGCCGAGTCGGCTGACGCGGAGAACTTCCTGGTCACCCCGACCGTCGACGTGCTGGAGGCTCTCGTCGAGTCGGCCGGCCCGGCTGCGGTTCTGGCTGCTGCCAGCGCCGAGGGCAAAGAGGTCGCGGGCCGTCTGGCTGCGCGTCTGGGCGCCGGCCTGCTGGTCGACGTCGTCGACGTCAAGGCTGGCGGCGTGGGCGTGCACAGCATCTTCGGTGGTGCTTACACCGTTGAGGCGCAGGCCAACGACGTGCTGCCGGTCATCACCGTGCGTCCGGGTGCCATTGAGGCTGCCCCGGCCGACGGTGCCGGCGAGGTCGTCACCGTCGAGGTGCCGGCCACTGAGGCCGCAGTCACCACGATCACCTCGCGTCAGCCGGCTGTCGCCGGTGACCGTCCGGAGCTCACCGAGGCCACCGTTGTGGTCGCCGGTGGTCGTGGCGTGGGTAGCGCCGAGAACTTCGCGGTTGTCGAGGCACTGGCCGACTCGCTCGGCGGTGCTGTCGGTGCTTCGCGTGCCGCGGTCGACTCGGGCTACTACGGCGGTCAGTTCCAGGTCGGCCAGACCGGTAAGACCGTTGCCCCGCAGCTGTACATCGCCCTGGGCATCTCGGGCGCCATCCAGCACCGCGCCGGCATGCAGACGTCCAAGACCATCATCGCGGTCAACAAGGACGAAGAGGCTCCGATCTTCGAGATCTCGGACCTCGGCATCGTGGGCGACCTGTTCAAGGTCACCCCGCAGCTCACCGACGCAGTCAAGGCTCGCAAGGGCTAGTCTCCGCCTCGACAGCTAACTCAAAACTGCCCCAGGACTTCGGTTTTGGGGCAGTTTTGCGTCTGCTCGGCCAGGTATTCTGCACGAGAACTAGACAGGATGGTGCCAATGTCCAGCCCGGACCGGGGGCAGCGGCTTCGCGGTCGCGACAGCGAATGCGCGACGCTGCAGGGGCTGCTTTCGACTGCTCGCTCCGGTAGCAGCCAGGTGCTGGTGCTCCGCGGCGAGGCAGGCGTCGGGAAGACCGCGCTGCTGCGGCACGCGGCGCATATCGCCGACGGACTCCGTTGCATTCAGGTGACAGGCGTCGAGTCCGACATGGAGCTGGCGTATGCAGGCTTGCAGCAGCTGTGCGCACCGCTGCTGCATCATCTCGATGAGCTGCCGAAGCCTCAGCGCGAGGCGTTGGATGTGGCCTTTGGTCGCGGCGTCGGGGCGGCGCCAGATCGATTCTTGGTGGGGCTGGCGGTGCTCAGCCTGCTGGCCGTCGCCACCGCCGACCAACCCTTGCTTTGTCTCGTCGACGACGCGCAGTGGCTCGATCAGGTGTCGGTGCAGACGCTGGCCTTCGTTGCGCGGCGATTCCTGGCTGAGCCGGTCGTCTTGCTGTTCGCGGTCCGCGACGCCGGCCCTGAGGCGCTGGGGGGCTTGCCGGAACTGAAGGTGACCGGTCTGTCTGACGTCGACGCCCGTGACCTGCTGGACTCCGTGGTGCTGGGACGGCTCGACGCGCGGGTGCGTGACCGCGTCGTCGCCGAGACCCGAGGGATTCCGCTGGCCCTTCTCGAAGTACCGCGAAGCGTTCCAGCCGCCGAGCTGGCGGGCGGATTCTGGAACATGGGCACCGGACGTGGCGTGATGGGGTACGTCGAGGAGGGCTACCGGCGTCGCGTCCAGGCGCTGCCACCGGATACCCAGCGGTTGTTGTTGGTGGCGGCCGCGGAGCCGGTGGGCGACGCTGCGCTGTTCGTGCGCGCGGCAGAGAATCTGGGTGTGCCCGTGGAGGCGTTGGCTCCGGCCGAGGCCGACGGGTTCATCGAGTTCGGGTCGCGCATGCGCTTCCGCCATCCATTGATGCGGTCGGCCGCATACCGCTCGGCAAACCTGAACGAGCGCAGGGCGGTTCACCGGGCCTTGGCGGACGCGACGGACCCGCAGCACGATCCGGACCGTCGGGCCTGGCATGCCGCCAACGCCGCGTCGGGTCCCGACGATGTGGTGGCCGCGGACCTGGAGCGCTCGGCCGATCGCGCGCAAAGCAAAGGCGGCATTGCCGCCGCGGCGGCGTTTCTGGAACGCGCGGCAGCGCTTACCTTGGACCCGGCCCTGCGGGTGGCCAGGGCGCTCGCGGCGGCGCAGGCCAAACGCGACGCCGCAGCACCGGCTGCCGCATATGAACTCCTGGCGATCGCAGACCTCGGGCCGCGCACCGATCTGCAGCGCGCGCAAGTGGATCGGTTGCGGGCCCAGATGGAGTTCGCCCGCAGCCGGGGCGGCGGTCCGGGCGTTCGGCCGCTCAGCGACTCCGTGTCGAACCTGCTTGCGGCTGCGAAACATCTTGAGGCGCTTGACGAAAGCCTTTCCAGGGAGACATACCTCGAAGCGCTCGCCGCGGCCATGTATGCCGGACGGCTCGGTACGCCAGGCATGTTGGTGCAGGTGGCCGAGGCCGCGGCTGCGGCGCTCGGCAACGTGGAGAACTTGAGGCGGCCGATCGATCTGCTGTTGAGCGGCATGACGAGTCGAATCACAACCGGCGGCGGTACCGAGCTGATCCGCACTGCGTTGGAGTTCATGCGCAGTCAAGAGCGCGACGGCGACGGCCAAGTCCTTCGGTGGATGTTCCTGGGGCTGGCCATCGTGCAGGAATCGGCCACCGGTGAACTGTGGGACGAGGTGCTCTACCGCCAACTGGCCACCGGCGCCATTGGCCAGGCACGCGACGTCGGCGCGTTGGCCGTCCTTCCTGCGGCGCTCGCCTACCGGGCGGGCGTGCATCTACTGGCCGGCGAACTCACCACGGCGGCAACGCTTATCGATGAGGCTGCTTCGATGGCATTGGCGACGAACTACGCGCCATTGCGGTACCAGTCGCTGCTCTTAGCGGCGTTACGGGGCGTGCCCGCTGACGCGATCGGCCAGATCGAGTCCGCTGCGGCGGAGGCGACGAGCAAGGGCGAAGGCCGGGTGCTCGGGGTGACGGGGTACGTGTCGGCGGTCCTCTACAACGGGCTGGGTCAGTATTCGGATGCCTTTGCTGCTGCCAGGGACTGCTGTGAATTCGACGACCTAGGGATTCACGGTAGGGCCCTGTTCGAGCTGACCGAAGCGGCAATTCGCATCGGGGACAAGGAAACTGCGGCGTGGGCGGTGCGGCTGCTGGCGGCGCGGGCGGGCTCCAGCGGCACGGACTGGGGACTGGGTGCGCTCGCCCATGCGCGTGCATTCATCGCATCAGACGCTGATGCCGACGCCTTGTACTGCGAAGCCATCGAGCGGCTCGAGCGCACCGCCGTTGTCATACATCTGGCCCGGGCGCACCTGTGCTACGGCGAATGGCTGCGTCGCGTGAACCGCCGGACTGATGCGCGTAAGCATCTCGGCGAGGCCTACGAGATGTTCAGCCGCATGGGTGCAGAGGCTTTCGCCGAGCGGGCGCGCCGGGAGTTGATCGCCGCCGGCAAGAAGGTACGCAAGGAGCCGGTCAGTTCCGGCGACGAGCTGACGGCGCAAGAGGACCAGATCGCCCGTCTGGCTGGCGCCGGCCTGACCAATCAGGAGATCGGCGCCCAGCTGTTCATCAGCACGCACACCGTCGAATGGCATCTGCGAAAGGTGTTCGTCAAGCTCGGCATCACGTCGCGGCGGCAGCTGCGCAAGGTCTTCCCGGCGAGCTGAAGCGGACCGGTTCACCAGACCACGAACTTCCAAGGGTTTGCCGCGGCGCAGGAACGGTCATCCTGATCGCGATCCGCGAAACCCTTTGAAGCGAAATGAGTTCCGTGTCCCGCATTCTGCTGCAGACGACCATCACCTCGTGCCCCGACGACTGGGACATCAGCCGGTTCTCCCTGCTAGCGGGCGAACTGCGAGCGGCGGGTCACGAGGTGACTGCGCGCAATCGACTGCACCAGGCTGACGACCCGGTGCTGAGTCGGCTGGACGAGCTGGGTTTCGAGCAGCTGTGGCTGATGGCGGTCGACGTCGGAGATGGTCTGACGGAAGCCGATGCCGACGGGATCCGGCGGTTCCGTGAGGGCGGTGGTGGTGTGCTCACCGCGCGCGACCATCAAGACCTGGGGTGCTGTCTGAACCGTCTGGGTTCTCTCGGTCTGATCAACGAATTTCACGACAAGAACGTCGATCCCAGCAGTATGTGCGACGACCAGGACAACCCGGATATCTCGTGGCCCAACTACCATTCCGGCGCCAACGGCGACTATCAGCCGGTACTGGTTGACGGTCCGTCACACGAACTGCTGCGCACCAACCGAACCGCAAGTGGCCACATCGAGTGGTTCCCCGCTCATCCACACGAAGGCATGGTCTCGGCTAAAGGCCTGTTCGCCAGCGCAATCGCGAAGGGCCGCAGCACCGCGACCGGTCGGCAGTTCAACCTGGCCGTCGTGATCGATGGTGAATGTTCGCCCGCCGGCCGGCCGATGGGCCGCGCGATCGCCGAATCGACGTTCCACCACTTCGCCGACTACAACTGGGATCTCGCCTACGGGGCACCGTCATTCGTGTCCGACCCGCCTGGCACGCAGATAGCCGCCGACCCGTTACGGCTAGCTGTCTTCAAGGACTACATCGCCAATCTCGCCACCTGGCTACAGCCCACTGGGGCCTCGGTGTCGACTACGGATTTCCAAGGGTCCGATCAGATTCCATCGCGCCGATGCTGAATACACCGCGCAGGGCCGTCCGGGTCATGTCCTGAGCGCCCGTTGGCATTTCGACCAGCCCGACTTCAATTCAACTCGAGGAGCAACAATGTTCGACTCTGCCGACCTGATGAAGGCCATCACGACGATCCAGACCGTCACGCCGCCGTTCATTCCCGCCGATGCCCACGTGATGACATCGATCATCGAGTGGCCGGCCGGAAGTGCGGGCGCACCGCCACACCGCCACCCGGGTGGACCGTCGTTCGGGTACGTGCTGGAGGGCGAGATGCTCTTCGAACTGGAAGGTGAACCGCCGCGGGTGATCAAGGCCGGGGAGGCGTTCTGGGAGCCCGGAGGCGACGTCATCCACTACTCGGATGCCAACAATCGTTCCGATATCGCGCTGCGGTTCCTGGTCACGATGATCTGCACGCCGGGCGTACCGATGCTGGTCGTGGTCGATGACGACGAGCTCGAAGCCCGCAAGGACCGGCGAGTTCGCTAATGGCCGACCCACGCGACTACGGACTTTCCGGGGTCCACGCGTTCCAGACGGCTGTCAGTGTTGAAGCCGCACAACAGAAATCGACGATGGAAAGGGTGTTCAGATGAAGATCACCGTAATGGGTGCCAGCGGCCAGATCGGTTCGAAGGACGTTGCACTGCTCAAAGCCGCCGGCCATGACACCGTGGCCGCTTCCCGCGAATCGGGTGCCGACGTACTCACCGGCGCAGGCCTGGTCGAGGCTCTCACGGGCTCCGACGTGCTGGTCGACGTCGTCAACTCGCCGGACTTCTCCGACGGCCCGGTACTGGCGTTCTTCACCAAGTCGGCGACCAATCTGGTGGCCGCCGCCAAGACGGCTGGTGTCGGTCATTACGTCGCGCTGTCCATCGTGGGCTGCGACGGCTTGCCCGACAGCGGGTACATGCGCGCAAAGGTCGCCCAGGAACGGATCATCACCGAATCAGGGCTTCCATACACGATCGTGCGGGCCACGCAGTTCCACGAATTCGCCGTCGCGATAACCGCGTCGTTGACAGTCGACGGTGAGGTTCGGGCGCCCGAAGGGCGGATCCAGCCGATTGCCGGCGCAGAGGTGGCCGCAGAAGTCGCTCGCGTCGCGCAGGCTGCGCCGGTCGACGGGATCGTGAACATCGGCGGGCCGGAGAAGCTGACCTTTGCGCAGCTAGCCGAGCTGGCGCAGGCCCACACCGGCGCAAGCCTGCCGGTCGTCATCGATCCGGCCGCTGTCTACTTCGGCACCAAAGTCGGTGACACTGGCCTGGTCACGAGCGGCGGCGCTATCCTGTCCGACACCCGGTTGGTGGACTGGCTGGCGACGCAGTGACGGGTTCGACCCTGCACGCCGACGGCGGCGGCGCGGCTGCTTGATCACGCTGAAAACGGCCCCCGGACAACAGGTCCGGGGGCCGTTTTCGTGATCAGCGGTCAGTAATCCCAGACTGCGGGCACGCACCGGAAGGTGTCGCCGACGGCCGCCACGTGGCACACCGACGGGAACGGCAGGTGGGTGGCGACCAACGCCTCACCTGTGGCCGCGATTTCCCGCAGCAGGCGAATCCGGACACGGGCCGCTTCCTCTGGGTCGTGCTCGAAGCCGTTCTGCCACTCCGGATTATCGAATCCGGGAGCGAACACGGCGTCGCCTGCGAACGTCAGCTTTTCGCCGCGGGACTCCAGACGAACCACGCTGTGGCCGGGCGTGTGACCGCCGGTGCGACTGAGGAGTACCCCCGGTGCCACTTCGTACTCCGTCTCGAATGTCCGCAGTTGACCGCTGTACTGATCCAGAAACTGCGTGGCGCACCGGCGCAGCACGTCCGGTATCGGCCCGGGCATGACCGTGCGGGTGAAGTCAGGTGCCGCCCAGAACTCGGCCTCGGCAGTGGCGGCATGCACGCGCAGGTCCGGCCGGAACCGCTCCTTTACCCCTTCGGTGATCAGCCCGCCGACGTGGTCCATGTGCATGTGCGTGAGCACGACGTCGGTGACCGACGTGAGGTCGACGCCCGCTGCCTCCAGCCGCTGCACAGTCTGACCGGCCCGTGGGAAGTCCGGAAACTCCAGTCCCAGCCCTGCGTCGACCAGGATCGTCCGATTGCCGCTGCGGACCACCACGATGTTCAGCGGCCAGTCGACGATCTCGGGCGGCAGGAAGTTTTCGTCCAACCACTCTGTCAGTTCGGCCGGCGGGACATTGGTGCCCAGCGTCGAGGCCGTGATCGGCAGCACGCCGTCACTGATCACGAGTACTTCGATGTCGCCGACCTGCACCGCATAGCGCGACGGAACCAACTCGTCGAGCCCCGTCTGACCGAGGTGGGAAATGTTGTCCAAGCTCACGTTGTCTCCTTTGGCTGCGCCGTTCGGCAGCGGATTTGACCCTGCGCGGGGTTGAACGCAAGCCGACTCGTGAAGTCATCCATCTCGACCCGCACCACGGATTCGGATCGTCGACCACGTACTTCCAAAGGTTCACTACGGCCGCCACGCGACGAGTCTGAGTTCGGCGGTGCGATCTGTGCTGTCACCAGGCGAGGGGAGGCTTCGAACGTGACGGCAGCACCGGTGCCGGACTCAGAACTCGCTGCCCGGTTCGTCAGCGAGGCGGTGCCGCTGTTCGATGCGCTCGGTCGTGGTGCCCGTCGGCTGACGAACTCCGAAGCTGACGCCGAAGATCTGTTGCAGGACACCTTGTTACACGCCTATCAGGGGTTCGGGTCTTTCCGGAGTGGCACCAACCTCAACGCGTGGCTCTTTCGGATTCTGCACAACCGATGGATCAGTAGGCACCGGCACCGGCAATGCCGTCCCACAGAGGTGTCACTCGAGGTGATCACCGCCGGCGGCCACGAGCGGTCGGCCGTCCACAGTTCCGCAGAGGTGGAGGTGCTCGACGTCATGCCCGACGGTGACGTCGAGGCCGCGCTTGCCGAGCTACCCGACGGCGCGCGCACGGCCATGTTCTACGTCGAGGTCCAGGGATACACCTATGCCGAAACCGCCGCCCTCATGGGCGTGCCGGTGGGCACGGTGATGTCGCGGGTGTCGCGCGGTCGGCGGCGGCTGAGGATCGCGCTGTCGCACCTGGACAGGGAATGAACCCTTGCCAGAAACTGAAACGTGTTCCAATATGCATCGATGACGCATGGCGGGACCGCAGGCAGCGACGGCGCGACGTTCGACCCTGATGCATTACGCCTGCGGTATGCCGAGGAGCGCGCGCGACGGCTGCGGTCCGACGGCATCGGCCAATACGTCGAGATTGCCGGTCGGTTCGCCTCCTTCGGTGAAGACCCTTGGGCGCAGCCGGGATTCACTAGGGAACCGCTGACCGACGAGGTCGACGTCGCGATCATCGGGGCCGGGTTCGGTGGGCTGCTCACCGGCGCCCGGCTGCGCGAGCTCGGGGTGGCGGATATCCGCCTCATCGATAAGGCGGCCGACGTCGGCGGCACCTGGTACTGGAATCGGTATCCGGGGATCGCGTGTGACGTCGAGTCGTATGTGTACATGCCGCTGTTGGAAGAGCTGGGCCATGTGCCGACCGAGAAGTACGCCAAGGGCGCCGAGATTTTCGCGCACTGCCAGGCGATAGCGCGGCACTACGACCTGTACCGCAACGCGTGCCTGCAGACCGAGGTACAGGAAATCCGTTGGGACCCGGCCGATTCGCGTTGGGTGATCATCACCAACCACGGTGACGCCATGCGCGCCCGGTTCGTCTCGATGGCCAACGGCTATCTGCAGAAGCCGAAGCTGCCGGGTATCGACGGCATCACGTCGTTCGAAGGTCATGCGTTCCACACCAGTCGCTGGGATTACGGCTACAGCGGCGCCGGCCTGGAGAATCTGGCCGACAAGCGCGTCGGCATCATCGGCACCGGTGCCACCGCCATTCAGTGCGTGCCGCGGCTGGCGCCCGCGGTCGGGGAGTTGTTCGTGTTCCAGCGCACCCCCTCGACGGTCGATGTGCGGGCCAACGCGCCGACCGACCCGGCCTGGGCGGCGGCGCTGGAACCTGGCTGGCAGCAACGCCGCATCGAGAATTTTCAGATCCTCACCGCTGGCGGTCAGGCCGATGAGGACTTGGTGGCCGACGCCTGGACCAGCCTGGCCAAAGCCTTGCCGATTGCGAAAGAGGGCACCGACCCGCAGGCGTCGACGGCGGAACTGGCGGACTTCGCGAAGATGGAACAGATCCGCGCTCGGGTCGACGAGCTGGTGACCGACCCCGCCACCGCTGAGGGACTCAAGCCCTGGTACGGCTACTACTGCAAGCGGCCGTGTTTCCACGACGAGTATCTGCAGACGTTCAACCGTGCCAATGTCACCCTGGTCGATACCAGGGGTCGCGGCGTCGAGCAGATCAGCGCTTCCGGGGTGGTGGTGGAGGGTGTCGAATACCCTTTGGACTGCCTGATTTTCGCCACCGGATTCGAGGTTGGCACCGACTACACGCGACGCACCGGCTTCGAGGTGATCGGTCGCGACGGAAAGACGTTGACCGACAAGTGGTCTGATGGGGTGCGCACCCTACATGGATTGCACGTCAACGGTTTTCCGAACTGCTTCATCGCCAGCATTGCGCAATCGGGCTTCACGGTGAACTTCCCGTATCTGATCGACACCCAGTCCCGGCACGCCGCGTGGGTGATCGCGTGGGCCCTGAAGAACGACGTCGCGGAACTGGAAGCGAGCGCAGCGGCCGAAGACGGCTGGGTCAAGGATGTGGTGGCGCGCTCTGTGGTCATTGCTGGGCGGCGCGAAGCCTGCACGCCCGGCTACTACAACCGTGAGGGCCAGGCCAATGACCGGCTGAACCAGGACAGTTTCTTCTTCGGCAGCCCCACCGAATACTCCGATATCCTCGCCGCGTGGCGTGACGCGGAAACCCTTGAGGGAATGGATATTACGAGCCGATGAGCACCGCGTTGCTGATCGACGGCGCCCTGGTACCGGGCCGCGGCGGTGCATTCGCGACCATCAACCCGGCCACTGAAGAGGTGCTGGGCCAGGCCGCCAACGCTGACGCCGGCGATATGGACCGGGCCATTGCGGCGGCCCGCACCGCCTTCGACGAGACCGACTGGTCGCGCGACACGGCACTGCGGGTGCACTGCCTGCGGCAGCTGCGCTCGGCGCTGAACGACGAGATCGAGCACCTGCGGACCATTACCGTGGCCGAGGTCGGTGCGCCGGTGTCGCTGACCTATGGCGGGCATCTGCAGCTGCCGGTCGATGGTCTGGCCTTTGTTGCCGACCTCGCCGAGAACTACGAATGGACAACCGATCTCGGTGAGGCCGCGCCGTTCGGCAAGCCGACCCGGCGCACCGTCGTGCGCGAGCCCTGCGGCGTGGTCGGCGCGGTGACACCGTGGAATTTCCCGCACCAGATCAACTTCGCCAAGCTCGGCCCGGCGCTCGCCGCCGGCAACACCGTCGTGCTGAAGGCGGCGCCGGATACCCCGTGGTGTGCGGCCGAAGTCGGCCGGATCATCAACGAGCGCACCGATTTTCCTGCGGGCGTTGTCAACGTCATCACCTCAGACGATCACCGGATCGGCGCGCAACTGACCGAGGATCCACGGGTGGATCTGGTGTCGTTCACCGGCTCGACGGCGACCGGCCGGGCCGTTATGGTGGCGGCGTCGCAGACCATCAAAAAGGTGTTCCTGGAACTCGGCGGCAAGTCCGCGTACATCGTGCTCGACGATGCCGACCTGCCCGCGGCCAGTGCCGCCGCGGCCGCTGGCGTGGCGATGCACGCCGGGCAGGGCTGTGCTTTCACCACGCGGCTGTTGGTGCCGCGGGACCGCTACGACGAAGCCGTCGAAGCGGCAGCAAAAGCCATGGCGAAGATCGGTTTTGGTGATCCCACTGATCCGGCGACGTTGTGTGGTCCTTTGATTTCTGCGCGCCAACGCGACCGGGTTGAGGGTTATCTGCGGCTGGCGCTCGAGGAGGGTGGCCGGTTTGCGTGCGGTGGCGGGCGGCCAGTGGACCCGGCTGCTGGGTTCTATATCGAACCGACCGTCATCGCCGGCCTGACCAACGATTCCCGCGTGGCCCGCGAGGAGATCTTCGGCCCGGTGCTCACCGTCATCGCGCATGACGGCGACGCCGACGCGGTACGCATCGCCAACGATTCGCCGTACGGTCTGTCCGGCGCGGTGGTCGGCGCAGATCAGGATCGGGTCGATTGGGTGGCGTCGCGACTGCGCACCGGGACCATCAACGTCAACGGCGGCGTCTGGTACGCGCCGGACGCTCCGTTCGGCGGTTACAAGCAGTCCGGCATCGGCCGCGAAATGGGCCTGGCCGGCTTCGAGGAGTATCTGGAGACCAAGTTGGTCGCCAGGGGCGTCAGGTAAGGGAAAAGTCGACCACGGCACGAATCACCCGGCCGCCCAGCAGATCGTCGAACGCGACGTTGATGTCGTCGAGCCGGTAGCGCCGGGTGACCATCTCGTCGAGCTTGAGGTGGCCGTCCTGATAGAGCCGGGCCAGCGCCGGGATTTCGGTCGTCGGATTGCACGAGCCGAACAATGTGCCGCACAGGTTCTTGTTCATCAGGATGAGGTCCTGCAAGTCGAGCTGCACCGTCCCGGCGGACGCCGCCGCCATACCGGTCAGCACACAGGTGCCGCCTTTGCGGGTCAGCGACAAGGCGTCGGCGACGTCGCCGTCATTGATTTCCGACGGTGACACGACCACCACGTCGGCCATCACACCGAGCGTCAGATCCCGAACCAGCGCAACGGCTTCGGTGACCGTCCCGGCACCGTGCGTGGCGCCGAACCCGAGCGCGGAGTGGCGTTTGAACGCCACCGGGTCGACCGCTATGACATTCGACGCACCACCAAGGTGCGCGCCCTGCACGGCCGCGGTGCCGATACCCCCGACACCGATAACCACGACGGTGTCACCGGCGCGCACGCCGGCCCGGTGCACCGTCGACCCGTAACCGGTGGGTACCGCGCAGGACAGCAGCGCGCTGGGGACGAGCGGCAACGACGGATCGATCTTGACCAGCGAATCAGCGGCCACCACCGTGTGTTCGGCGAACGCCCCGATCTTGGACGTGTGCCGCAGCTCCTCGCCGGAGAGGCCGTGATGCCGGAAGGTGCCGTCGGTGGGCATGCCGGGCACCAGCGTGCCGGCGCCGACGTCACACAGATACTCCATACCGCTTGTGCACCAACGACATTTCCCGCACACCGCCAGGAACGACGTCACCACGTGGTCACCGGGAGAGAACCGGGTGACTCCGGGGCCGACCTCCAGCACCACCGCCGATCCCTCGTGGCCACCGATGGTCGGCGGCATGACCGGCAGTGCAGCGCCTTTCGGCGCCGCCAGGAAGCCGGAACGGATGTGATCGTCGGAATGGCACAGGCCTGCTGCCGCCATTTTCAGCAGCACTTCACCGGCGCGCGGCGGGTCGAGCTCGAACTCCTCGACCACCCAATTCCCACCGGCCTCACGGACAATTGCGGCGCGGCTCCTCATCGCGGCATCATGCGCCGAATGTAACGGACCGTGATGTTTCGCAACCGGTCATCAACGCGTTACGTGATTGATGCCGCCGCGCCGAACAGCTCCGTCACCGTGCAAACCATGAGCACTAGTTCTGTACTCATCGCCCCTGACGACACCAGTTCGTCGACCGACACCCCGCGCTACACGCTGCTGCTGTCGGCCGACCGAGAACACATCGAGGCCGCGCAACGGCTTCGACACCACGTGTTCACCTCGGAACCGGGCTACACCCTCACCGATGACAGCCCCGGCTTCGAAAGCGGTCGTGACGCCGACCGATTTGACGAGTTCTGCGACCACCTGCTGGTTCGCGAAGACCACACCGGCGAGTACGTGGGCTGCTACCGGATGCTGCCGCCGCCAGGTGCCATCGCGGCAGGCGGGCTCTATACAGCAACCGAATTCGACGTCAGCGCGCTCGACGTGCTGCGGCCGTCGCTGGTCGAGATGGGCCGCGCCGTGGTCCGCGCCGACCACCGCAACGGCGCCGTCGTCCTGCTGATGTGGGGCGGCATCCTGGCCTACCTGGACCGCAGTGGCTACGACTACGTCACCGGCTGCGTGTCGGTGCCCATCCAGGGCAGCCCCGACGAACCGCCGGCCACCCAGATTCGCGGCGTGCGCGACTTCGTCAACAAGCGGCACGCCTCCGAATACACCGTCCGGCCGTACCGCCCGGTGATCATCGACGGCAAGCTGCTCGACGACATCGAGCCGCCGGCCCGCGTGACCGTGCCTCCGCTGATGCGCGGCTACCTGCGCCTGGGTGCCAAGGTGTGCGGCGACCCCGCCTACGACCCCGACTTCGGCGTCGGCGACTTCCCGGCCCTGCTGAACAAGGACGAGGCCGACGTCCGCTACCTGACCCGGCTGCGTTCGGCGGCCGCGGCGACCGACAAGGCCGATCAGTGACCACGCCCGTTACGCCGCCCGTGCCGGTCCAGGAGCACTCCTGGCTGCCCAAGGCGTCGTGCGACGCCAGCTGCATCCGGGTGGAGGCCGCTCAGGTCAGCCGTCCCGTGGTGGTCGCACTGCGTACGACGGTGCGGCTGATCATGACGGTGCTGCTGCTGCCCACGCTGCCGCTGCTGGCGGTCCCGATGCCCGGCAAGTCCCGTCTCCAGCGGGCGTACTGCCGGCTGGTGCTGCGGTGCCTGGGTGTGCGGATCACCGTTTCCGGCGGGCCGATCCGCAACCTCAGCGGCGTGCTGGTGGTCGCCGGGCACGTCTCGTGGGTCGACATCTTCGCCATCGGCGCGGTCATGCCGGGGTCGTTCGTGGCGCGAGCCGACCTGATCGAGTGGCCGGCCCTTGGGGCCCTCGCCCGGCTGCTGAAGGTCATCCCCATCGACCGGCACAGCCTGCGCCGCCTGCCTGACGTGGTGCGCACCGTCGCTGACCGGCTGACCGCGGGTCAGACCGTCGTCGCATTCCCCGAGGGCACCACCTGGTGCGGCCTGGGCCACGGCACGTTCGCTCCGGCGATGTTCCAGGCCGCGGTCGACGCCGGACGCCCGGTTCAGCCGCTGCAGCTGACCTACCGGCACCGGGACGGCGCCCAGTCGACCATCCCGGCGTTCATCGGTGACGATTCGTTGCTGACCTCCATCAAGCGCGTCATCACCGCCCGGCTGACGGTGTGCCACATCCAGGTGCAATCGCTGCAGTTGCCCGGCACCGACCGCCGGGATTTGGCCGGCCGCTGCCAGGCCGCGGTGCACCAGTGTGGTCCGTTGCCTGTCGCTGCTGTTCACGGGCGCGCGCTGGCCGCCTGACCGGTTTGGCCTGGCCGGTATCCTGGACAGGCCATGAGCCCCGCATATCTCGACCACGCCGCCACCACCCCGATGCACCCTGTTGCCATCGAGGCGATGACGGCGGTCCTGGCGGCAGGCGGAAACGCGTCCTCGTTGCACACCACCGGGCGGGCCGCGCGGCGCCGGATGGAAGAGGCCCGCGAGTCCCTGGCGCAGCAGCTGGGCGCCCGGCCATCCGAGGTGATCTTCACCGCGGGCGGCACCGAGAGCGACAACCTAGCGGTCAAGGGCATCTACTGGGCCCGCCGGGACAACTGCCCGGAGCGCCGTCGCATCGTGACGTCGCCCATTGAGCACCACGCGGTGCTCGACGCCGTCGAGTGGCTCGTCGAGCACGAGGGCGCACAGGTGACCTGGCTGCCCGTCGACAAGGCGGGCAGCACTTCGCCTCAGGCTCTGCGCGAGATTCTCGAAACCCACGACGACGTGGCGCTGGTCAGCGTGATGTGGGCCAACAACGAGGTTGGCACCATTCAGCCGATCGCTGAATTGGCCACTGTGGCAGCCGAATTCGACGTGCCCATGCACAGCGACGCGATCCAGGCGATCGGCGCGGTACCGGTTGATTTCGCCGCCAGCGGGCTGTCCGCCATGAGCGTGGCGGCACACAAGTTCGGCGGCCCCACCGGTGTCGGGGCGCTGCTGCTGCGGCGCGACGTGGCGTGCACGCCGCTGTTGCATGGCGGTGGTCAGGAACGCGATGTGCGTTCGGGCACCGCGGATGTCGCGAGTGTCGTGGCCATGGCCGCCGCGGCTCGCGTCGCGGTCGAGGGCCTGGACGCGCACCGGAATCGAGTCGGGGCGCTGCGCGACCGTCTAGTCGAGGGTGTGCTGTCCGGTATCGACGACGTGGTGCTCAACGGCGCCACCGGTGCCGACCGGCTGCCGGGCAACGCGCACTTCACTTTTCGCGGCTGCGAGGGCGATGCCCTGTTGATGCTGTTGGACGCCAAGGGCATTGAATGTTCGACAGGCTCGGCTTGCACGGCCGGGGTGGCGCAGCCGTCACATGTCTTGATCGCGATGGGCGCCGATCCGGCCAGCGCCCGTGGATCACTCCGTTTTTCATTGGGCCACACGAGTTCTGACGCCGACATCGATGCTGTGCTGGCCGTGTTGCCGGCTGCGGTCGAGCGGGCGCGGCAGGCTGCACTGGCCAGTGCCGGGTTGGGAAGGTAGTCATGCGGGTTCTGGTAGCGATGAGTGGGGGAGTGGACTCCTCGGTGGCCGCGGCGCGGATGGTCGACGCCGGCCATGACGTGGTGGGCGTGCATCTGGCCTTGTCCGCGACGCCGGGCACCTTGCGCACCGGGTCGCGCGGCTGCTGCTCGAAGGAAGACGCTGGGGACGCCCGCCGGGTCGCTGACATCCTGGAAATCCCTTTCTATGTCTGGGATTTCGCGGACCGCTTCAAGGAAGACGTCATCGACGATTTCGTCGAGTCGTACGCCCGCGGCGAGACGCCAAACCCGTGCGTGCGCTGCAACGAGAAGATCAAGTTCTCGGCGCTGTCGGCCCGCGCGCTGGCCCTCGGTTTTGACGCCGTCGCCACCGGGCACTACGCCCGGTTGGAAGACGGACGGCTACGCCGTGCGGTCGACGCGGACAAGGATCAGTCGTACGTGCTCGGCGTGCTGACGGCCGAGCAGCTGAGCCATGCGCTGTTCCCGATCGGTGACACCCCTAAGCCGCAGATTCGGCAGGAGGCGGCTGACCGTGGGCTGGCGGTGGCCGACAAGCCGGACAGCCACGACATCTGCTTCATCCCCTCCGGTGACACCCAGGCCTTCCTGGGGGCCCGGATCGGTGTGCGTCGTGGTTCGGTCGTCGACGCCGGCGGCGCAGTGCTGGCAGAACACGACGGCGTGCACGGATTCACCATCGGTCAACGCAAGGGGCTCGGCATCGCGGGTCCGGGGCCCGACGGCCTGCCGCGTTACGTGACCGGCATCGATGCGGAGACCGGAACGGTGCACGTCGGCGGCGTCGACGACCTTGAGGTGCACACCCTGACCGGCGAGCGGCCCGTGTTCACCTCGGGCGTCGCGCCGGAGGGCCCGGTGGAATGCCATGTCCAGGTGCGTGCGCACGGTGGCCTGGCCGACGCCGTTGCCGAGTACCGCGACGGCGTGCTCACGGTGCAGTTGCGTTCGGTGCTGCGCGGCGTAGCGCCTGGTCAGACCATGGTGCTGTACCGGGCTGATGCTGACGGCGACGAAGTCATCGGCAGCGCCACGATCACCCGCTGATATCTCTAGGCAACCAAAAGGTTGCGCATCCGGATGGTCCGCCCTAGCGTGATAGGCAACCAGGAGGTTGCTTATGAATTCGGATCGTATTGAAAAAGAAGTCACGCTGCGCGCGCCGCTCGACCGGGTCTGGCGAGCGATCGCCAACTCCGATGAGTTCGGGCGGTGGTTCGGGGTCCGCTTCGACGGCCCGTTCGTCGCCGGCGAGTCGGTGACCGGGGTGATCACCCCAACCGAAGTCGACGACGACGTCGCCGCCGCGCAGCAACCGCACGCCGGTAAGGCGTCCGTCTGGCAGGTGGTTGCTGTGGAGCCGCAAACGCGACTGGCGTTCCGCCGGCACCCGTACGCCGTCGAACCGGACGCTGACTACGCCGCGGAGCCGACCACGCTGGTCGAGTTCACCCTGACCGAAACCGCCGACGGGGTCCTGCTGCAGATCGTCGAATCCGGGTTCGACGCCATCCCGGCCGAGCGTCGGGCCGCGGCGTTCGAAGCCAACAGCGGCGGCTGGGAAGCGCAGACCAATCTGGTACGCAAGTACCTCCAGCTGGGCGAGCGGGTGTGAGTTCTGCGGTCGAGGAGCGGGCGCCGCTGTTCGACGCACTCGGCGATCCCAATCGACTGCGCATCGTGGTGCGGCTATGCGACGCCGGCCCGTGCTCGACTTCGCAAGTGACACAGGTGATTCCGGTGACTCGGCAAGCGGCCACCAAGCACCTGTTGCTATTGGAGGCGGTGGGTCTTGTGACCAGCAGCCGGCACGGGCGCGAGCGGATCTGGCGCATTCAGCCGGATCCTCTCGCCGAGGCCAGCGACTACCTCACCGCCTTGTCGCAGCGTTGGGATCGTGCGATTGACCGGCTGCGGATCTACGTCGAAGATCTGGCCGAGGACCCCATCGAATAGTGTTGGCCCCGTGACTGTTTTCGCCCAGGCAACCGGTATCGGCTCGTGGCCGGGGACGGTCGCCCGGGAAGCGGCGGCAGTCGTCGTCGGTGAGCTGCCCGCGCTGCCGCACCTGGTGGAGCTGCCGGCCCGCGGCATCGGCGCCGACATGATCGGCCGGGCCGGTGCCCTGCTCGTCGACATCGGCATCGACACCGTCCCGCGCGGCTATCGCATCGCGCCCGGGCGCAGCAGCGTCGTGCGCCGGGCCGCCGGTCTGCTCGACGAGGACGTCGACGCGCTCGAAGAAGCGTGGGAGAAGGCCGGGCTGCGCGGCACGGGGCGGACCATCAAGGTGCAGGTCCCGGGCCCGCTGACGCTGGCCGCCGAGCTTGAGTTGTCCGGCGGCCACCGGGCCATCACCGACCCGGGTGCGCTGCGTGACCTGGCCGGTTCATTGGCCGAGGGTGTCGCGCGTCATCGTGCGGAGGTGGCGCGGCGGTGCGACGCCGAGGTCGTGGTGCAGTACGACGAACCCTCGCTGCCCGCGGCGCTGGCGGGGCGTCTCGCCGGCGTGACCCGGATGTCGCCAGTGGCACCTGTGGACGAACTACTGGCCGCGAACCTGCTCGACGAGTGCCTCGCGACCGTCGGTGGTGCGGCCGCCATCCACGTGTGCGCCGCCGACATGCCGTGGAAAATGCTGGCGCGCACCAGTTTTGAGGCCATCTCGGTGGACGCGTCCAAGCTGTCCGCGGCCGACCTGGACGGCATCGGTGAGTGGGTCGAAATGGGCCGGACCGTCATGCTGGGGGTGCTGCCGGGCGTCGCGCCCGAACGTCCGGTGCCGGTGGAGAAGGTCGCGGCCGCCGCCGCGAGCGTCACCGACCGACTTGGTTTTCCGCGCGCGGTCCTGCGCGAACGCATTGGCCTGACCCCGGCGTGCGGTCTGGCCGGGGCGACGGAGAAATGGGCCCGCACCGCGTTGGCTCTGCTGCGCAAGGCGGCAAATGGCATTGCCGAGGACCCCGACGCCGCGTGAGTGGCGCACCGATTGTCGTAGCACGCTGACAGAACTGTCGATTCAGGCCGCGGTGCCGTGCCATGATGAGAGCCCAGAGGGTGCTTCGGGGTGGCACCTGGCAACGAAGTCGATCGGGGGCGGACGTGCGCCGGAGCCGAACGCTGCGAGGTAGCGCGACCCTTGCCGTGGCCGCATTTGTGCTGGTGTCAGGCTCGCCGACGGCCATTGCCGGGGCCGCCCCAGGCGGTTCCCACGGCAATGGCGGCAGCAATCACGGCTCAGGTAACTCCGGCAACGGCCAGGGTGGCAATTCGGGTAACGGCGGGTCCGCGGCCCGCGGGAACGCCGGGAACAATGCGCCGAAAACGGGTGGCAACAACGGCAATGGCAACGGCAACGGCAACAACGGGAATGGCAATAACGGCAACGGCAGCGGGAACGGCAGCGGGAACGGGAACGGGAGTACTGCGTCGGCACAATCCAACGGCGGTTCGTGGTCGTCGGGTGCCAATAATCCCGCGACCAATCCCGGTGCAGCCACGGCCATGCGCGTGCCGCCGCTGCCGATCGTCGTAGCCGAACATCATGTCGGCTCGGCCACCGCCCAGGTGGGACCTCCGGCGCTGCTGGACGTTGCGCTGCCCGCCGCCCAACCGCAGCCACTGCCCGTGGCACCGCCGCGCGACGCGGCGCCCTCGGATTTGCAGACCATCGAGCACACCCTCATCCCGGTGTGGACCGCCATTCAGCCGGCCGAGCTGCGGGGAGACCTGTTCGGGCTGGCCGGGCTGATTCTGATGCCGCTGGTGGGCCTTGCCGTCGGGTATCGCCAGGCCAAAGCCGCGCGCGACGTCGGCCTGGTGAACGAGCCCTAAATCTCGCGGATGCCGCGCAGCTCGCGGCGCAGGATTTTGCCTGCCGCGGACTTTGGGATCGCGTCGATGAACGCGACCTGCCGGACCTTCTTGTACGGGGCGACCTGCGCGGCGACGAATTCCATGATGTCCGCGGGGGACAACACAGACTCCGGTTGTAGGACGACGAACGCCTTGGGCACTTCCTCACCGGATTCCGGGTCCCGGACTCCGACCACCGCGGCGTCGGCGATGCCGGTGTGGGTGAGCAGCACTGCCTCAAGTTCAGCGGGCGGTACCTGGTAGCCCTTGTACTTGATCAGCTCCTTGAGCCGGTCGACGATGTAGACGCACCCGCTGGCGTCGACGCGCGCCAGGTCGCCGGTGTGCAGGAAACCGTCGGAGTCGATGGTCTCGCGGGTGGCCTCGTCGTTGTTGAGATAGCCGGCCATCACGTTGGGGCCCCGGAAACACAATTCGCCGATTTCACTCAAACCGTGTTCGGGCAGGCCGATTTCGGCGCCGGTCTCAGGGTCGATGATCTTGCTGACGGCGCCCGGCACCGTCCAGCCACAGGAGCTGAGCGGCGCAACGGCACCGACGAGTTCGCGGCCGCCGTCGAACGGCATGCAGTGGCTCACCGGACTCAGTTCACTCATGCCGTAGCCCTGCACGATGGGGCAGCCGAGCCGGTCGGCAACGGCCATCCCGAGGTCGTCGTCGAGCGGCGCCGCGCCCGACATCAGGCCTTTCAGCGAATCGAGCCGGTAGGAGTCGACCATCGGGTGCTTCGCCAGGGCCACCGCGACCGGCGGGGCGATGAAGGCGAACGTGCACTTGTGATCCTGGATGGTCGCCAGGAACTGGGCGAGATCGAAGCTCGGCATGATGACCAGCCGGGCGCGCGCGTGCAGCACAGAGTTGAGCAGCACCGTCATGCCGTAGATGTGGAAGAACGGCAGCACCGCCACCACGCGGTCGTCGGCGTCCATGGCCTGAATCGGCCGAATCTGCGCGACGTTCGCCGCCAGATTCGTGTGGGTAAGCATGACGCCCTTGGGATTTCCGGTGGTTCCCGAGCTGTACGGCAGGGCCGCCAGATGGGTCGTCGGGTCGAAGCTGACCTGCGGTGCCGGCGGTGCGCCGTCGAGCAGTTCGGCGGCGTTCGGATGGCCGTCCGACGAGGCGCCGGGGCCGTCCAGGATGACGATGCGGTCGGCGGGCAGCCCGACCACCGTCGCCGCGTCCAGCGCCTGGGGTGCCAGCGCGGAGACGGTGATCAACACGACCGCACCCGAATCGGTCAGCTGCTTGGCGATGTCCTTGGCGGTGAACAACGCGTTGATGGTCGTGGCGGTGGCGCCGGACCGCAGAATGCCGTGGAAAGCGACGGCGAACGCGGCGCTGTTCGGTGCCAGCAGGCCCACCACATCGCCGACCCCGATTCCCCGAGCGGCCAGAGCACCGGCGAACGCCTCGATGCGCGTGGTCAGCTCCCGGTAGGTGTAGTCGGCGCCGGTTGCGACCTCGGTGATGGCGATGCGGTCGGCGTCCGACTCAGCCAGGTCTCCGAAGATGTACTCGTAGAGGGCCGTCGTCGGGACCTGGATATCGGGGAAGGGGCTGGCGATAGTCATGACAACGTAGATCGAACCATGTCGGGCCCGGCTGCGCGTCATGTCGGGTGGTTGCTGGCGACCGCCGAATCGCTACTCGATGAAGCGCAATGCCCCCGTGGGGCACGCCGCCACGGCGCGCCGCAACACCTGCTCGTCGACATCGGTGGTGTCACCGATGTCGACGGTGCCGCTGTCACCGACCCGGAACACCGTGCTGTTGATGCCCTCGCACATGCCCATGCCGATGCAGATCTCGCGATCAACTTCCACGCTGCTCATGCGTGTGCCGCGAACGGCAGGTGCGTGGGACGGCGAACGTAGCTGCCTTCGGCGTATTCGACAGCGTCGGCGTCGACGTCGAAGTCCGGGCAGCGGGTCAGCAGTTCCTCCAGCGCGACACGCGCCTGCATCCGCGCGGCCGCGGCGCCCAGGCAGTGGTGGTTGCCGTGGCTGAACGTGAGGATCTGGGCGGGCCGGCGCAGCACGTTCAGTTCCTCGGCATCGGGGCCCCACTGACGATCATCACGGTTGCCCGAGCCGTACAGCAGTAGGGTTTTGCGGCCGGCCGGAATGGTGGTGCCTTCGATCTCGACATCGCGGGTGGTGGTGCGGGCCAGGCCCTGCACCGGGGAGGTGAGCCGCAGCAGTTCCTCCACTGCGTCTGGGATCAGCGCCGGATCGTCGATCAGGAGCTGGCGCTGGTCGCGGCGTGCGGTGAGCAATTGCACTGCGCCACCGAGCATTCCGGTGGTGGTGTCGTTACCGCCGGTGATCATCGTGAAAGCGAAACCCAAGATAGACAGGATTCCGGAGGTGTCGCCGTCGGCGCCGAAGCCTGCCTCCACCAGATGCGAGACGGTGTCGTCTTCGCGATGCTGCTGGCGGTAGGCGATCAATTCGTTGAAGTAGGCGAAGATTTCGACAACGGCCGGGGCAGCGCCAGCCTGGTGACCCGTGGCATTGGCCGCCACGATGGCGTCGGTCCAGGCGTCGAAGCGATCCCAATCCTTTTCCGGCACACCGAGATAGTGCGCCACCACCATGCTGGGCAGTGGTTTGAGGAATTCGGTGACGATGTCGCCGCTACCTTTGGCCCGCAACTTCTCGATCCGGTCGACGACGAACTCGCGCACCTTGGGTTCGACGGCGGTGACCTGGCGGGGGGTGAACCCCTTGGCCACAAACCGTCGGAAGGTGGTGTGGACCGGTGGGTCCTGCATCACCATCGGCGGATTGTCCTTGATGCCAACGGCTTCCATGTCGTCGTAGCTGATGGTGAGGCCTTCTGCGGACGAGAAGGTTTCACAATCCTTAGCAGCTGCGGAGATATCGGCGTAGCGCGACAGGACCCAGTAGTCCTGGTCCGGGGCGTGCTCGGGGATCACGTGGTGAACCGGATCATGTTCGCGCAGTGCGGCATACATGGCCCAGGGGCTGCGCCAGTTGGCAGCGGATCCGGGCGTGAAGGTGACGGCGGCGGTGGTCATAGGGAGGTTGCTCCTGTGGTGGTTTGTCCGGGGGAGAAGCGGCTGTTGTAGCCGTTTTGGCGGGCGGTGAGCTGAGCTTGCCTCTGGGCTTCGGTGACGTACTCGGTACCTGCGGGCAGGACAGTGCTGAGCTGGCTGAGGTCGACCACCTGTTGCGAGACAATCGACGGTCCAGTGGTCGAACTGGTGTTGAAGTCCTGGAATCGGACGTACAGGGTGCCCTGGTTCAGTCCACCGGTCGACACCCAGTTGGCCACGCCGGTATCGGTCGGAGAGATCACCAGCGTGTAGGTGCCGTCCGGATTGGCGATCGCGGTGCCGTTGTTCAGGCTGGTCTGCTGGTTGACGGGGTCCGGCGACAGTTCCCAGTCGTTGGTCACCGGCACCACGACATACCCGGCATTGCCCGGGTTGATGGTGACTACCAATGCCTGGTTGTTGGCCAGCTGGAAGTAGCCCAGACTTTGGCTCTGCGTACCTATGGTGCCGGGGAATTGCAGTGGCTGGGTCAAGGTGTTGGGCGGCTTGAGCTGACCGGTCTGCAGGTTGGCGGTGACGATGGTCAGTGCCGTGTTGTGCGCCGACGTGGCGAAATTCTGAATGACCGAAACTGCTTGAGCCACCATGTCATCGAACGTCGGCGGCGAGGTATCTGCCGGTCCGCTGGTGCGGGTGACGGTCAGGCTGGGTGCGGACTGGGTGTTCCAGTCCGACATGGTGCTGCGGACGAATATCTGCTGGGCGTCGGCCGGCAGGTAGATGTAATTTGGCGTGCCCTGCAGGGCGGCGTTGCTACCTGCGGTGAGGGTGAAGGTGCCGTCGGGATTGACGGTGATGTTCTTGGCGTTCAGAGTGCCGATCGGTTTGGCATCGCTGATGTCCGCGTAGACGGTGAAGTTGCCGTCGATCGGTACGCCGCTGTTGTACTTGCCGGTGATGACGTACGTCGATGCGCTGTTGACCGGGATGGTTCGGTAGATGGTGTCAGGGTTGTCGTAGATAAAACGCCCGTCCTGGGTGGTGGTGCCGTACCAACTGTGGGCCGGCATGTCGACGGCGAAGACCATCGGATTGTTGGGGTCGTTGTTCACCACCTGCTCGGCTGCGTTGAGGGCCTGTGCCCTGGCTGCCGCATCGAGCAGTGCCAGATTCTTGGCGTCGACGCCGCCGACGAGACCGAACTGCTGCTGTGCGTGGGTAAGCCAGGCCTGCTTGAGCGCGTCGATGGCGGCCTGCATCTGCGGGGTGTTGACGATCTGCTGGGCGCGCTGTTCCAAGGCGATCTGGTCGGCGGTGCCCAGTGGGCTGGTCGGCTTCACCGTGACCGCGATCTGCTGGGTGGTGGTCGCGCCGCCGTCGGGCGCGAACAGATTCAGCAGATTGATGTGGAACGGGTTGCCCGGCCTGTCGTCGACCTTGACGGTGAACGTGTCGGCGCCACCGGTGAAAGCTGTTGACGGGCTTGGGGTATAGGTGAAGCTGCCGTCCTGGTTGACGCTCACCAGGCCGTTCTTCGGGCCGCTGGTGACGGTGTAGGTCAGCTTGTTGCCATTGGCGTCGGTGGCATTGAGATTGCCGGTGATCACTCCGCCGAAGGTCTGGCTGTTGGACGCGGCGTTGTAGTTGATGACCGGCGCCTTGTTGAAGAACGTGTTGGTGAGCTCGCGGCGAATCCAGCCGAGCACGGTAAACAGGACCGGTGTCTGTGCCGGAGCGACCGGGTTCGTGCCCGCATGCGGAATCAGGCCGACGGCGCCCAACAAGCCGGACACCATCTGGGTGATGACGTTTCCGCCAGTCGTCGGGGCCGTCGCGGAATGCGGCACGACCGTTAGGGGATTGATCTGGACGGCGGCGGTCGGCCGGACCGACGGCACCGAGGTGGGCGACGATGCCGAGGTGACCGGCGCCGTGGTCGAGGCGCCCGGGTTGGTGGGCGTCGTCGCGGCGGTGGGGGACGGCGTGGTCGGCTTGGTCTTCTTCGTCGGCTGCTGAGCCGTCGACGCCGGTTGTGCGGTCTGGGCGGCTGACTTCGTGTTCGTGGTCGACGGGCGCTTCAGGTCCTGGCGCGGCTTCTTTGTGGTGGGAGCCGGATCGGTGCTCGGCGATTCGCTGTCCGAGCGCGGGGTGCTGGTGGCGTCGCCTGATTTCGGCTTAGTTGTCGAGTCGGTGTCGCCCGTCGGCTGCTGACTGTCGGTTGTCGAATCCTTTTGAGACTTAGGTTGTTTGACCTTCTTGCCGGTCTTGTCCTGCTTCGCCTTACTCGGCGATGCGTTGTCGGAGGACGAGGTGGTCTTACCGTCGTCGGCCAGGCAGATCGCGGGGCCGCTGGCCATGGCTGCGCCGATGCCGAGTGCGACGGCCAATGCGCCCACGCGCCCGATGAACCGGGCATGCCCTGAGCTAGCCGAGCGTCCCACGTGATTCAGCGTCGTTGCTGTATCCATCCGATCCCCTTTGGTGACGAATAATTGTCATTGCGATGCCAACTATTTGGCGACGCGCAGATGGTAAGCATCATCACAGCGACCGCGCAAGGGTTGGTTTCCGATTGGCGGGCAGCGTCTGGTGCCCGCTGGGGATGAGCGGGTTGCGGGGGTGGGACTGCTAGTTACTGCTGAGCTTTGCTGCGGCAGCGCGCAGTTCGTCGACGTATCGTGCGCGGTCGGCGGCGCTCACCGACGGATTGAGCGGACCCAGCTGAATTTCGTACGCGGCGTAGCCATCGGCGTTGCGTACCGCGCAGCTCAGGTAGCTGACGGGGAGCGGCTTCGAAGTATCGAGTTGCTCTGCGGTGTAAGGCATTCCACCGAGGCTCATCAGGGTCTCGAAAACCCGCTGACGAAGGGCGCCGCGCCTCGGGTGCTCGGAGAGAAGTTCGGCGACGTCACCCAGTACGCCCAGCACCTCTGGATTCGAGTCGCCGAATCCGAACGTTGCGACGCTGTTGGAACCCAGTTGGTCGAGCATCTTGCTGAATGTGGGGCGCAGTTCTTCCGGTGCGGTGGCCAGCCACTGCTGCTGAGTTGCCGAGTCTCGGCCGGCGATGACCGAGGCGCCCGCCGGGGCGTTCAGGGGTAGGCGGACGCCGACGCCGACGCCGGCTGGTATTTGTCCCAGTCCGCGGATCACGCTGACGAATGTCATTTCGGTGGTGCCCACCAGGGCCAGCGATACGCCGCACTTGGTGGTGTGTGCCAAATCGCGCAGGACCTCGGCGTAGCTTGCGGGCATGGGGAGTGCATTGCGCACCGCCTCCGCGACACCGAGCATGCCGGGGCCCAGCGTGTAATTCCGATCGGCAAGGCGCACAACCCAACCCGCGCGTTCGAGGGCTAGCAGGATCGACGTGACGGTCGCCCGGTTGAGGTCCAGGCGCGACGCGATGGACGCGACCGAACTGGGCTCGGACTGCCCTGCCAACAGCTCGACGATGCTCACGACGCGCTCGGTGGGGGGTGAGCCCGCCCGGGCGCTGTCTTCCAGCGGAGTGCCGCGCGACATCGATGCTCCTGCCGGTATGGGGACGTCGGGCTCACGATCTTATGACGAATAGTTGTCATTCGCGAGAACCGTGGCCGCGAGTAATTCGGCCAAAAAGCCGATCAGGCTTCGCCGCGGTCCAGGAGCTCGCTCGAGCCGAGGACACGTTCCACTCGCACCTCGATCACGACGCGCCGCGGATTGACGCGTGGGGTGCGGTAGCGCTGGGCGTATCGGAGCTCGGCGTCGCGCACGTCGTCGGCGTCATGGCTGACGGTTGATTTGCCCTCCAGCGACAGCCAGCGGGCGCCGTCGACCTGGCTCAGCACCGCGACGCCACGCTGGGACGCGTTGAGTGCCTTCTGCGAGCCGCCGGTGGTGATGACGCGCGCGATGTGGGTCTTCGGGTCGAAGGTGAAACCGACAGCCACGACGTGCGGGGAATTGTCCGACCGCAGGGTGGTCAGCATGGCCAGATGACGCTCGGTGAGGAATGCCAGCGCGTCACTGGTCAGCCGTGTCGTTGCCTTCGCCATCACGACCAAAACTAGCGCAGGTGATAATCGCAGCCGTGAACGACACGACGGATACAGGCGGCGGAGTCGTCGTCATCTTTGGCGGCCGCAGCGAGATCGGCCTGGAACTGGCCGTCCGGCTGGCCCCAGGCAACACCGTAGTGCTCGCAGCGCGGCGGGCCGATCAGCTCACCGACGAGGTGCAGGCGGTGCGCGCGGGCGGCGCCGCCAACGTGCGGACCTGCGAGTTCGACGCCGACGACCTGGCCTCACACGCCGCGCTGGTGGGCGCGATCGAAGCCGAGCACGGACCGATCGGCACCGCGGTCCTGGCGTTCGGCATCCTGGGCGACCAGGCCCGGGCCGAGGACGATGCCACCCATGCGGTGGCCGTCGTGCACACCGACTACGTGGCCCAGGTGAACCTGCTGACGATCCTGACGCAGCGCATGCGCGCCGTCGGCCGGGGGCGGCTGGTGGTGTTCTCGTCGATCGCCGGGGCCAGGGTCCGGCGCGCTAACTACGTCTACGGTTCGGCCAAGGCCGGCCTCGACGGCTTCGCCTGCGGGCTTTCTGACGCGCTGCACGGCACCGGCATCCAGTTGCTGATCGTCCGGCCGGGCTTCGTGATCGGCCGGATGACCGAGGGCATGGACCCGGCGCCGATGTCCAGCACACCCGCCCAGGTGGCGGACGCTACGGTCAAAGCGCTGCGGCGGGGCCGCCGCGCGGTGTGGGTGCCGTGGGGGATCCGTCCGTTGATCTTCGCTACGCGGTTTGTGCCGCGGGCGATCTGGCGGAAGATGCCACGGTGACTCCAGGGAAGATCGTCGTCGTCGGGATTGGCGCCGACGGAATGGCCGGCCTCTCGCCGGCATCGCGCCGCGAACTGCTCAGCGCCACAGTGATTTACGGTGGTCCGCGGCAACTGGATCTGTTGGACGACGAGATCACCGCCGAACGTCGGGCCTGGCCGTCGCCCATGCTGCCGGCCTTGTCGACGCTGTTCGACGACCTGCCGACCGTGCACGTGGTGGCCTCCGGTGACCCGATGCTGCACGGCATCGGCGCCACGCTCATCCGGCTGTTCGGCAGGGATCGAGTGACGGTCTTGCCGCACGTGTCCTCGGTGACGCTGGCCTGCGCTCGGCTGGGGTGGCCGGTGCAGGACACCGAAGTGATCAGCCTGGTCACTGCCGCGCCCCATACCGCGATCCGCCGCGGTGGACGCGCGGTAGTGCTGTCCAAGGGGGCCGAGACTCCTTCGGCGCTGGCTCAGCTGCTGCAGGAAACCGGTTGTGGTGAATCGCAATTCACGGTGCTCGAACAACTCGGTGGCCCGGAGGAACGCGTCACCACCATGACCGCCACTGAGTGGTCCACCGCGGCCCCGGACGTCAACGCACTCAATGTCATTGCGGTGCAGTACCTTCCCGAGCGGCGCGTGGCCGCGGTGTTGCCGGACGCAGAGTTCGGCCACGACGGGCAGATCACCAAACAAACCATCCGGGCGTTGGCGTTGACGGCGCTGGACCCGCGCCCCGGTCAGGTGCTGTGGGACGTCGGCTCCGGGTCGGGCAGCATCGCGATCGAATGGTGCCGCGCGACGGGTGGTCGGGCCGTGGCGTTTGAACGTGACCTGGTACGGCGCGAGCGAATCGTCAACAACGTCACCATGTTCGGCGTGCGCGTCGATGTCCGCGGTGCGGCACCGGAGAGCTTCGAAGAGGTGACGGCCCCGCACACCATCTTCATCGGGGGCGGACTGACTCAACCGGGCTTGTTCGAGGCCTGTTTCGACGCACTCGACGCCGGCGGCCGGCTGGTCGCCAATGCCGTGACGGCGGAGTCGGAAGCATTTGTGGTGCAACTCTATTCAAAGCTGGGCGGCGACCTGCGCCGGTTCCAGCACTATCACGGCGAACCTCTCGGTGGCTTCACCGGTTGGCGCCCGGCATTGCCGATAACCCAGTGGACGGTGGTCAAAGAATGACGGTGTACTTCATCGGCGCGGGGCCGGGGGCCGCCGACCTGATTACCGTGCGCGGGCAGCGATTGCTGCAGTCGTGCCAGGTGTGCCTCTATGCCGGTTCGATCATGCCCGACGACCTGCTCGCCGAGTGCCCTCCCGATGCGCGCGTGGTCGACACGGGTCCGCTGAATCTCGATCAGATCATCGGTGAACTGGTGGCTGCGCACGAGGCCGGACTCGACGTGGCGCGGCTGCATTCGGGGGATCCGTCGATTTACAGCGCGGTGGCCGAACAGTGCCGACGGCTGGACGAGCTCGGCATCGACTACGAAATCGTCCCCGGTGTACCGTCTTTCGCCGCTGCGGCCGCGGCGCTGAGGCGGGAGCTGACGGTGCCCGGTGTGGCCCAGACGATCACCTTGTCGCGAGTAGCCACGCTGTCGACGGCGATGCCCGAGGGCGAAGACCTGGTGACGCTGTCCAAGCCGGGCGCCACGCTGGTGCTGCACCTGGCCGCGGCACAGATCGACAACGTCGTCCCGCAGCTGGTCGAAGGTGGATACCGACCGGAAACGCCCTGTGCGGTAGTCGCTTTCGTCAGTTGGCCGACTGAACAGGTCATCAAGTGCACCCTGGCCGAGTTGGCTGAGCAGACGAAAGCGGCCGGCATCACCAAGACCGCGGTGATTTTCGTCGGGGAGGTGTTGGGCGCGCAGGGTTTTGCCGATAGCTACCTGTACTCCAGCGGCCGCCGTCGCGGGAGTACGCACTGATGACACTCCTGCTGCTGGGTGGGACTTCCGAAGCACGCGCCCTGGCCAAACGCCTGCACCCCGACGTCGACTTGATCAGCTCACTGGCCGGCCGGGTCCCGGACCCTGCACTGCCGGTCGGCCCGGTCCGGATCGGTGGCTTCGGCGGCGCCCCGGGCCTGCGAAAGTACCTGGCAGAAAACGCGATCACCGCTGTCGTCGACGCCACGCACCCCTTCGCCGCGACCATCACCGCCAACGCTGCCCAGGCCTGCGCCGACCTGCACCTGCCGCACCTGGTGCTCGCCCGCCCGGCCTGGCCACATGGTGACGCCGTCATCGTCGCGAACGACCGCGAAGCCGCGCTGACCGTCAAAGACCGCGGCTACCAACGGATTTTCCTGACCACGGGGCGTTCGGGCACCACCGCGTTCCGAGGCAACGATGCCTGGTTCCTGATCCGGGCCGTCACCCCGCCGGAGCCTGAAACCCTGCCGCCGAACCACGAAATCCTGCTGTCCCGTGGGCCGTACGACTACGACAACGAACTGGCGCTACTGCGCACGTACGACATCGACGCCCTCGTGACGAAAAACAGCGGCGGCGCCATGACCCGCGCCAAAATCGATGCCGCACAAGCGCAAAGCGTGCCAGTGATCATGGTGGACCGCCCGGCACTGCCTGCCGGCGTGACGACGGTAAGCACCGTCGTCGACGCCGAGCGCTGGGTCAGGAACCCGGGTACGTCCGCGGGGTGAAGACCCGGTCGCCGTCTTCACTGGTGTGCCACACCGTCTGCGAAGACCCGATGATCAACATGCAGCGCATATCAATTTCGGCGGGGTTCAGGTCGGCCAACCGCACCACGCGCACCGACTCGGCGGGCCCGGCCACGTCGCGGCCGATCACCACCGGGGTGTTCGGGTCCCGGTATTCGAGCAGCAGATCCTGCATCGCCGCCACCTGCCAGGTACGGGTCTTCGACGCGGGGTTGTAGATCGCGAGCACCAGGTCAGCGCGGGCCGCCGCGGTGAGCCGCTCGGCGATGATGTCCCACGGCTTGAGCCGGTCAGAGAGCGAAACCACCGCGTAGTCATGGCCGAGCGGCGCACCCACTCGGCTGGCGACGGCCTGCGCGGCGGTCATGGCCGGGATCACCCGGACCGTCACGCCGGGCCACTGCCGTGCCTCTTCGAGCACCGCGGTCGCCATCGCGAACACGCCGGGGTCGCCCGACGACACCACGGCGACGGTTCGGCCCTGCTGAGCCAGCGTGCAGGCCAGCTCGGCGCGCGCACGCTCGTCGGTGTTGTCACTGGGGTGGTGCTGCTGGCCGGGACGCGCCGGCACCCGATCCAGATACGGCCCGTAGCCGATCAGATCGGTCGCGGCCGCCAGTTCCCGACGGGTCTGGGCCGTCGTCCATTCGGGATCGCCGGGGCCCAACCCGACCACCACGACACTGCCGACCGGTGCCGTGGCACGCCGAGAACCGGGCAGGATCGCAATAGAGAAGTAGGGCACCGTCGCGTCGTCGACGTCGCCGGCGGGCAGGACCCGCTGGGCTTCGGTGCTCGCGCGCTCCACGTAGAACGCCTCGTCCAGTCGCCCGGACGACGAAAGTGCTTGCCGGACAGCCGGGTACGACCGGCCCAGCTTCATGATGACGGCGGCGTCGGTGTCGGAGAGCCGGCGCTGCAGCTCATCGGCGGGCAGGGTGCCGGGCAGGATGGTCAGGACCTGCTCGCCCTGCACCAGCGGCGTCGCGATTGCGGCAGACGCGGCGCTCACCGACGTCACGCCTGGCACGATCACCGCGTCGAAGCGCTCGGTGAGCCGGGTGTGCATGTGCATGTAGGAGCTGTAGAACAGCGGATCGCCCTCGGCGAGCAGGGCTACGTTGCGGCCCGCGGCCAGATGCACGGCGATGCGCTCGGCGGCTTCGGTGTAGAAGTCTTCGATCGCGCCGTTGTACCCACCCGGGTGCGACGTGGTCTCGGTGGTCACCGGGTAGACCAGGTGCTCTTCGATCTGGCCGGGGTGCAGATACGGCTCGGCGATGCGCCGCGCGATGCTGTGGCCGTGCCGGGCGCTGTGGTAGGCCACCACGTCGGCCTCACCGATCAGCCGGGCGGCCTTGACCGTCACCAGTTCCGGGTCGCCGGGCCCAAGGCCGACGCCGTAGAGCGTGCCCGTCATTCCTGTCATTCGCGTTCACTCGCAATCGCGTTCACTGCGGCGGCGGCCATGGCACTACCGCCACGCCGCCCCGTCACCACCAGATATGCCATGCCGCGCGGCCGCGCGATCAGTTCGTCCTTCGACTGCGCCGAGCCGACGAAGCCCACCGGGCCGCCCAGCACCGCGGCGGGCACGGGCGCGCCCTCGTCCAGCAGCTCGAGCAACCGGAACAGGGCGGTCGGCGCATTGCCGATGGCCAGGACGGCCCCGTCGAGACGGTCCGCCCACAGGTCAACGGCTGCGGCCGAGCGGGTGCTACCCAGCTTCGCGGCCAGTTCCGGAGCCCGGGGATCAGCGACCAGGGACACCACCTCGTTGTCCGCCGGCAGCCGGGACCGCGTGATGCCCGCGGCCACCATCGACGAGTCGCACAGGATCGGCGCGCCCGCGGCCAGCGCCGCGTGCGTCCGGGTCACGACATCATCGGTGTAGGCGACGTGATCGGTGACGTCGACCTGGCCGCAGGTATGGATCAGGCGTACGACGACGCGTGACACGTCGTCGGGGAATCGCGCCAGATCCGCCTCGTCGCGGATCGTCGCGAACGACTGCCGGTAGATCTCCGCAGCGTCGCGGACGTAGTCGAGCACCCGGATACCCTACGGGTGACGCGGCTGGTATCCCGAGTTGGTCGCCACCAGCACCTCACCGATCGGTGGACTGCCGCACGCGCGCTCGCAGCCCACGAAGTGCCGACGCCCGGCGGGTTCGCCCGATTCCGCTGCCGCGGCGGCGTCACTGCGGACGTCGGCCAGTGACTTGGCGCACCCGGGGCTGCCGGTGCAGGCACTGACCGAGAGCCAGGGGGAGTGCTCGTCGAAAATCGGACCCAGCGGTGCCAGCACCCGCAGCGAGGTGTCGGCGATGCCCTCTTCGAGGTCACAGATCAGTAACGAGCGCCATGGTGTGACCACGATGGGCGCAGTGATGGCCGCCACAAACTCGGCGGTGCGGGCCTGCAACACACCGAGCGGGACGGCCGCGCCCAACGCGATGCGACCGTCGTCCTGGGTGATCCAGCCGACGGGCGGGGTGTCGACGTGCGGCCACGTTGCGCCGGACGGTTCGGTGGGTTGTAGCCCGGCTTCGGTCAGCAGGGCGTCCGGGTCGTCGAGTTCGCTTGTCCGCCAATGGTTCCCGCGCACTGCCAGAAACGCCTGGGCCAAGTTCAGCAGGGTGTCCGCGGCCTGCGCCGCCGGTATCCGCACGCCGGTGTCGCGGCCCGCGATCAGCACAGCGGCGGTGTCGGGGGACACCAGATGGGTGCTCGCATCGGGAGCCAGGCCCGAGATGTCACCCCGGCCGTCGTCGACTCCGAACCAGAACCGTCCGGGCAATTCGGCCAGGTCAGGGCGATTTTGTAGGCCGTGATCGAGGCTCTGGACGACGTCGCGGATGTCGCCCAGTCCGCCGCTGCGGCCCGATAGTGGTGAGGCCACAATGTTGCGGACCCGCTCGTGGGTGGCCGACGGCAGCAGTCCTGCCGCGGTGACCGCCGCGGCCAGCCCGTCCGCATCGTGGATGCCCCGCACCTGGATATTGCCGCGTGAGGTCAGTTCCATTGCCGGCGAACCGAATTCGGCGGCCGCGTGGGCGAGGGACTCCAGTTGCGCGGCGGTGATCATGCCGCCTGCCAGGCGGATGCGGGCCAGCCCACCGTCGGCCGCCTGGTGCACCTGAAGGGCGCCGGGACAGGCGTCGTCGTCACGGCTCCGAATCACCTTGTCTACGTTACGTTGTATCGCAAATTGTGAAGTAGGCCACTGCCGTTTCCGGCCTGTTCCGTGCCTTACAAGTCCCTTGTTTCGGGCGCTTCGGCCCGTACCGTGGAACGCGAACTTCCGTTTGCTACACCGCATTCGGATGACCTAAGGAGGGACGCAATGTCCGATTTCGCTTTGTACGTTGGTGGCGTCTTCGCCCTCATCGTGGCCGCCGGTCTGCCGTACCAGGGCAAGACCTGGTACTCGCGCTGGAGCGCTTCGGAGCGCTAATGCCGTTGGGGTAGTACCACCAGATAGACCCTCGACGGGGCGGGTTGCCAAGCAACCCGCCCCGTTGTGCTTTTCAATGCACTCGGACGAAGGGCCGGGACCACCCGACGCCGCCCGTACGGTACGAATAGGCAGTGCCGACCGTACTTCTGCTCTCGACATCCGACACTGATCTCATCACCGCCCGCGCCAGCGGCGCCGAGTACCGGTGGGGCAACCCGTCCCGACTGATCGAGGGGGAACTGCAGGACCTCCTCGCCGGTGCGGACCTGGCCGTGGTGCGGGTACTGGGCGGCTACCGCGCCTGGCAGGACGAGATTTCCACCGTCGTCGCCAGCGGCATCCCGACCGTCGTGCTCAGCGGCGAGCAGTCGCCGGACGCCGACCTGATGAGCCACTCGACCGTCCCGGCCGGTGTCGCACTGCAAGCCCATATCTATCTGGCGCAGGGTGGCGTGACCAACCTGCGCCAGCTGCATGCCTTCCTCAGCGACACCGTGCTCATGACGGGGCTCGGTTTCGGCGAACCTGAGACCACTCCGAGCTGGGGGCTGTTGGAACGCGCTTCGGACGCCCAGGGCCCGACGGTCGGCGTGCTCTACTACCGCGCGCAACAACTGGCCGGCAACACCTCATATATCGAGGCGTTGTGCCAGGCCATCGAGCAGGCCGGTGGCCGTCCGCTGCCCATCTTCTGCGCTTCCCTGCGGACCGCCGAGTCCGAGCTCATCGAGCTGCTCGGGACGGCTGACGCGCTGGTCACGACAGTGCTGGCGGCCGGCGGCGCCACCCCGGCCACGGCGAGCGCCGGTGGCGACGACGACAACTGGAATGTCGCGCACCTGGCCGCCCTCGACATCCCGATCCTGCAAGGCCTGTGCCTGACCAGCTCGCGCGCCCAGTGGGACGAGAACGACGACGGCCTCTCGCCGCTCGACGTCGCGTCGCAGGTCGCGGTCCCGGAGTTCGACGGCCGCATCATCACGGTGCCGTTCTCGTTCAAGGAGATCGACAGCGAGGGCCTGATCTCCTACGTCGCCGACCCGGAGCGCTGCGAGCGGGTGGCGCGGCTGGCCGTTCGGCACGCCCGCCTGAAGTACATCGAGCCCGCCGACAAGCGCGTCGCCCTGGTGTTCTCGGCCTACCCGACCAAGCACGCCCGCATCGGCAACGCCGTCGGCCTCGACACTCCGGCGAGCGCCGTCGCGCTGCTGCGCGCCATGCGCGAGGCCGGCTACCGCATCGGTGACATCCCTGGCGTCGACGCGGAGGATGGCGACGCGCTGATCCACGCAATGATCGAGCGCGGCGGCCAGGACCCGGACTGGCTCAGCACCGAAGCGCTGGAAGCCAACCCCGTTCGGGTGTCCGCCAAGGACTACCGGGCCTGGTTCGCGACCTTGCCGGCCGAACTCACCGACGCCGTGACCAAGCATTGGGGACCGGCGCCAGGGGAGTTGTTCGTCGACCGCTCGCAGGACTCCGACGGTGAAATCGTCATCGCCGCAATGGTTTCCGACAACGTCGTGCTGATCGTGCAGCCGCCGCGCGGATTCGGCGAGAACCCGGTGGCGATCTACCACGACCCCGATTTGCCGCCGAGCCACCACTACCTGGCGGCCTACCACTGGATCAACAGGCACTTCGGCGCCGACGTGATGATCCACCTGGGCAAGCACGGCAACCTGGAATGGCTGCCCGGCAAGACGCTCGGCATGTCGGCGGCCTGCGGTACCGACGCCGCGCTCGGCGACCTGCCGCTGGTGTACCCGTTCCTGGTCAACGACCCGGGTGAGGGCACGCAGGCCAAGCGCCGCGCGCACGCGGTACTGGTCGACCACCTGATCCCGCCGATGGCCCGCGCCGAGACCTACGGTGACATCGCCCGTCTGGAGCAGCTGCTCGACGAGCACTCCACCATCTCGGCGCTGGACCCCGGCAAGCTGCCCGCCATCCGTCAGCAGATCTGGACGCTGATGCGCGCCGCGAAGATGGACCACGACCTGGGGCTGGAGGACCGGCCCGACGAGGACGTGTTCGACGACATGCTGCTGCACGTCGACGGCTGGCTGTGCGAGATCAAGGACGTCCAGATTCGCGACGGCCTGCACATCCTGGGCCAGGCGCCGGCCGGCGAAGCCGAACTGGACCTGGTGCTGGCGATCCTGCGGGCCCGTCAGCTGTTCGGCGGCGAGCAGTCGGTGCCGGGGCTGCGGGAGGCGCTGGGCCTCGTCGAGGACGGTAGCGCTGAGCGCGAGGCCGTCGACGCTGCGGAGAGCCAGGCCCGCGAGTTGGTGGCCAAGCTGCAGGAGTCCGGCTGGGAAGCGGCTGCCGTCGACCGCATCACCGACAACCCCGAGGTGGCCAAGGTGCTGCGCTTCGCCGCCACCGAGGTGGTGCCCCGGCTGCGCGCAACCAACCGGGAGATCGACCAGATTCTGCACGCGCTCGGTGGTGGGTTCATCGCCGCCGGCCCGTCGGGCTCGCCGCTGCGCGGCCTGGTCAACGTCCTCCCGACAGGCCGCAACTTCTACTCCGTGGACCCCAAGGCGGTGCCGTCCAAGCTGGCTTGGGAAACCGGTGTGGCCATGGCGGATTCGCTGTTGGAGCGGTACCGCAGCGACTACGGCCGCTGGCCCGAGTCGGTTGGGCTCTCGGTCTGGGGTACCTCGGCCATGCGCACCGCGGGCGACGACATCGCCGAAGTGCTTGCGCTGCTGGGTGTTCGGCCGATTTGGGACGACGCCTCGCGCCGCGTCGTCGGGCTGGAACCGATCTCGCTCGATGAACTGGGACGTCCGCGCATCGACGTCACGGTCCGTATTTCGGGCTTCTTCCGCGACGCCTTCCCGCACGTCGTGACGATGCTTGACGACGCGGTCCAGCTCGTGGCCGGGCTGGATGAGTCCGCCGAGGACAACTACGTCCGCGCCCACTCCCAGACCGACATCGCCGATCACGGTGATCAACGGCGCGCCACCACAAGGATTTTCGGCTCCAAGCCGGGGACCTACGGTGCGGGCCTGCTGCAGCTGATCGACAGCCGCAACTGGCGCGACGACGCCGACCTGGCCCAGGTGTACACCGCGTGGGGCGGGTTCGCCTACGGCCGTGGCCTGGATGGCGCCCCGGCGACCGACGACATGAACCGGGCCTACCGGCGAATCTCGGTGGCGGCCAAGAACACTGACACCCGCGAGCACGACATCGCCGACTCCGACGACTACTTCCAGTACCACGGCGGCATGGTCGCGACCGTGCGCGCGCTGACCGGTAAGGACCCGGCCGCCTACATCGGCGACAACACCCGGCCCGACGCCGTTCGCACCCGCACGCTGTCGGAGGAGACCACGCGCGTGTTTCGGGCCCGCGTGGTCAACCCGCGCTGGATGACCGCCATGCGCCGGCACGGCTACAAGGGCGCCTTCGAGATGGCCGCCACCGTCGACTACCTGTTCGGGTACGACGCGACCGCGGGAGTCATGGCCGACTGGATGTACGAGCAGCTGACCCAGAGCTACGTGCTGGACCCGGAGAACCGCAAGTTCATGAACGAGTCCAATCCCTGGGCGCTGCACGGCATGGCCGAGCGACTCCTGGAGGCGGCCGGCCGCGGGATGTGGGAGCAGCCGGAGGCCGAGACGCTCGACGGGCTCAAGCAGGTATTGCTGGAGACCGAGGGGGAGTTGGAAGGCTAGCGGGCGTCAACATGGACGAAGTGGTCGCTCGCGGGCACCGAAACAACCACTTCGTCAATCTCTGCGGGTGCAGGGCTACGCGGCCCGCGGCCAGAACTCTTCGAGTCGACGTTCGATCACTGTCCCGGTGGCAAATGCTGCAGCCATGGCGAGGTTTTCGTCGGCTATCGCTTCGGCCCAATCGAGTGGCCATCCGCCGTCGGTGAGGCTGGTCCGCATCGCGAGGACCAGTTCTTCTCGGGTCATGTCCGCATCCACGACCTGAGCAGTGGTTGTGGCGCGATGGGACGCAAGACCGGCAAAACCCCGGCCGCATCCGCATCCGCCTTCAGGGTCTCGACGGTCACGGTCGCATGGTTCCTGAACCCACACGAGTTCCCCGGTGACGCAGTAGTTGTAGTCGTTGCCGCGGACACCTTGGGTAAGCGCTGTCGCTACAAGGATTTTCATGCTGTCAGCCCCCTGTTCGATTGGTACGCAGGCTACGACTGGCCACCGACAATTGACGGACGCAATGCGAACCTCGCGGACGCAGGCGGATGTGCTCCGCGGGACAAGAGTGACGGTCGGCGTCGACGCAATGACCGAACGCAACTGGGTGGCGGAAAATCAGCCCGGAATTCGCCGTGTAGTTGGGTTCGGGACTGTTTAGCTCGTGGCCCGCCGACACAGGGCACCCGTTTCGCGATCGGCGAACCATCTCGACGCCCGTCATAGACAGACCCCGACTAGCCTGATCGCCATGGCCCTCACCTTCGCCGATGTCGCCACCGCGAACTACATCCTGCTGACCACTTTCACCAAGGACGGTCGACCCAAGCCCACAGCTGTCTGGGCGGTGCCCGACGGCGACCGGCTGCTGGTCATCTCCGAGGCCAAGGCCTGGAAGGTCAAGCGGATTCGGAACACGCCGCGCGTCACCGTCGCCAAATGCGACATGCGGGGCAACCCGAAGAGTGAGGCTGTTGAGGGCAAGGCCGCGATCCTGGACCAGTCGCAGCTCGGCACCGTCTACGACGGCATCGGCAAGCGCTACGGGTTGATCGGCAAGGCGTTCAACTTCTTTTCCAAGTTGCGTGGCGGGATGCAGAACAACGTCGCGCTGGAGTTGCGGGCAGCGTAGTGAGTCAATTCCCTGCCGGCGCGCCAAAGCTGCCGCGCCACAAGGACATCGGGCGGCTGCTGCTGAACTGCCCGGACCGTCGCGGTGTCATCGCAGCGGTGTCGACGTTCCTCACCCGCTCGGGCGCCAACATCATCTCGCTGGATCAGCATTCGACGGCGCCCGAAGACGGTGTCTTCTTGCAGCGCACCGTCTTTCACCTGCCGGGGCTGGCTGCTGCCCAACCTGACTTGGAGCGCGAATTCGCTGCGGTGGCAGACGAATTCGACATGGACTTCCGGTTCACCGATGCGTCCAAACCCAAACGCGTCGCCATCATGGCCTCGACAGCTGACCACTGCCTGCTCGACCTGCTGTGGCGCAACCGCCGCGGCGAGCTGGACATGACCGTGGTGATGGTGATTTCCAACCACGCCGACCTGGCCGAGCAGGTCCGGGCGTTCGGGGTGCCGTTCGTGCATATTCCGGCGACCCGCGACATCCGCGCGCAGGCCGAGCAGCGTCAGCTGGAACTGCTCAAAGGCAACGTCGATCTGGTGGTGCTCGCCCGGTACATGCAGATCATCACGCCGGAATTCCTCGAAGCCATCGAATGTCCGCTGATCAACATCCACCACTCCTTCCTGCCGGCGTTCGTGGGCGCCACGCCGTACCGGCGGGCCAAGGAACGTGGCGTGAAGCTCGTCGGCGCCACCGCGCACTACGTCACTGCGGATTTGGACGAGGGCCCGATCATCGAGCAGGACGTCGTCCGCGTCGACCACACGCACAGCGTCGAGGAGCTGGTGCGTCTCGGTGCGGACGTGGAACGGGCCGTGTTGTCCCGGGCAGTGCTGTGGCACTGCCAGGACCGAATCCTTCGCCACGGTAACGAAACCGTCATTTTCTGACGGATCGGGAACGCGAGACCCCGTCGCGCACGTTGAGCAGTGCATGGCGATGCGACTATTTCTGGTTTATGCCTTGGTCGAGGTCGCGGTGCTGGCAGGCCTCGCGTCGACGATCGGTGTGGCATGGACGCTGTTGGCCCTCCTGGCGACGTTCGCAGCTGGTTTAGCGATTGCCGGTGCCCAGATAACCCGGCATTTCGGCAGATTGTCGGAGGCGCTGAGCGCGCGATCCGCTGATCCGACGCTGGCCACCGACAGCGTGCTGGTGGCGTTGGGCACGGTCCTGGTAGTGGTCCCGGGCCTGGCCAGCTCGGTGCTCGGGGCGTTGATGCTGATGCCGTGGACGCGACCCGCGCTGCGCCCTGCGGTACGCGCGTTGTTCAGTCGTCAGCTGGACCCGATGGACTTCCCGACCCAGGTGATCTACATCAATCACGATGAGCGCTACCGCGGTCGCGGCGAGTACATCGACGGGGAAGTGATCGAAGTCATCGACAGTGAGCCGGTCGCTGCGCACCGACACGCCAGCTGAACGGACTAACCTGTCACCTTCGTGACGACACTGCTGCTTAACGGCCGGGTACACAGCCCGGCTGCGCCCGACGCCACCGCGATCGCAATCCGCGACGGAGTGGTGGCCTGGCTGGGTTCCGACGACATTGGTCGGGCCCAGTATCCGGATGCCACCGTCGTGGATCTTGAGGGCGGGTTCGTCGCTCCTGCGTTCGTCGACAGCCACGTGCACCTCACGGCCACCGGACTTACGGTCACAGGCCTTGACCTCCGCGCCGCGACCTCGCTGCCGCACCTGCTGACGCTGCTGGCCGAGTTCGCCGCGCAGCACCCGGACGGCATCGTCTGGGGCCACGGCTGGGATGAATCCGGCTGGCCTGAGCGCCTCACCCCGACCACCGCGGACCTGGACGGCGTGCTCGGCGGACGGCCCGCCTACCTGGCCCGGGTCGACGTGCACTCAGCGGTCGCCACGACCGGACTCCGCAGCCTGGTGTCCGGCCTGGCCGGTACCGGGGGCTTTTCCGAGCAGGGGCCGTTGACCGCCGAGGCGCACCACCGCGTGCGCGCCGCGGCCCGGAGCCTGCTCAGCGTGACGCAGCGCCGCGATGCCCAACGGGCCGCGCTCGACCTGGCTGCCCGCAACGGCATCGTCGCGGTGCATGAGTGCGCGGGCCCTGAGATCGGCGGCCTCGACGACTGGGCCGACCTGCGCGCCACCGAGCACGGCGTCGACATCGTCGGGTACTGGGGTGAAGCGGTCGAGACAGCCGCGTCCGCCCGCGACCTGCTGGCGCAGACCGGCGCCCACGGTCTGGCTGGTGACCTGTTCATCGACGGTGCGCTCGGTTCGCGCACCGCGTGGTTGCGGGAGCCGTACACCGATGCGCCCGGCTGCTGCGGAAACACCTACCTGGACAGCGACGCGGTGGCCGCGCACCTGCTGGCCTGTACCGAGGCCGGCATCACCGCCGGCTTCCACGTCATCGGTGACGCCGCGGTCGCGGCCGTGGTCGAGGCTTTCGACCGGGCGGTGACAGCCTTCGGTGCACCTGCCGTCGCGCGCTGCGGGCACCGGCTCGAACACCTCGAGATGGTGGATGCCGACCAGGCCCGGCAACTGGGTGCGTGGGGAGTGCTGGCCAGCATGCAGCCGAGTTTCGACGCGCTGTGGGGCGGCACAGACGGGATGTATTCGCAGCGTCTCGGCGCTGATCGCGCACAGGGTTTGAACCCGTTTGCGCTGTTAGCATCCCAAGGCGTGCCCCTCGCTTTCGGTTCCGACAGTCCCGTCACCAGCATGAACCCCTGGGAATCCGTGCGCGCCGCCATCAGCCACCGGACGGCGGGCAGTGCCATCTCGGCACGATCTGCCTTCCTGGCGGCCACGCGCGGTGCGTGGCGGGCCGGCGGCGTCCGCGACGGTATGACGGGGACGCTGGTGCCCGGCGCAATGGCGTCATACGCGGTGTGGCAGGTGCCCGGTGGCGCCGAGGCCTTGGACGTCACCGCACCGGTCGACGCCGTCCAGCGCTGGTCGACGGACCCCCGGTCGCGGGTACCGGCGCTGCCGCCGCTGGGGCCGGACGACGAGCTGCCGACCTGCCTGCAGACCGTGCACCACGGCGAGCTGATCCATGGCTGAGCGCCGCGACGGCCTCGAAGCCGCGGAACAGACGCTCGACGAGACCCAGGAAGACAGCCAAGAAGACAGTCAGGAAGACAGTCGGGCAGACGACGCGCAGGACGCGGGCGCAGCCACCGGCCCCGGCCGCGGAACGCGGATCGTCGCTCGCGTGCGCCGCTTCTTCGAGCCGCGGTTGATCCGGCTGGCCCTGGCCGTCGTGGCAGGTCTGCTGCTCGCCGCGAGCTTCCCGCCCTTCGACTTCTGGTACCTCGCGTTCCCGGGTATGGCGCTGCTGGCCTGGATTCTGATCGACGAGCGGACCACCCCGGCCGGCGGTTTCGGCTACGGCATGTTGGCCGGCCAGGTGTTCTATGTGCTGCTGCTGCCGTGGATCAGCAATTTCGTCGGCCCGTTGCCGTGGGTGATGCTGGCTGCTTTGGAAGCGTTCTTCGTCGGGGTGTTCGGCCTGGCCGCGGTGCTGGTGCGACGGCTACGCGGCTGGCCAGTGTGGTTTGCTGCGCTGTGGGTGGGCGCCGAATGGCTCAAGTCGACGGTGCCGTTCGGCGGTTTTCCGTGGGGTGTCCTGGCGTTCGGTCAGACGTCGGGCCCGCTGTTGCCGCTCGCGCAGGTCGGCGGTGCGCCGCTGGTGTCGTTCGCGGTGGCGTTGGTCGGGTTCAGTGCGCTGGCCATCGTGCTCGAAGCGGTCAAACGTTGGCGGCATGATCACCGCACCGGTGCCGGGGCGCCGCCCGCGGTGTTCGTCCCGGGCGCGTGCATCGCCGTCATCCTGCTGCTCATCGTGATCGCGTGGCCGCACGTCCGTAAGTCCGGTGCCGGCGCGGGTGACGACCCCGCGATCAACGTCGCCGCGGTCCAGGGCAACGTGCCGCGTCTCGGTCTGGACTTCAACGCTCAGCGCCGCGCCGTGCTCGACAACCACGTGCACGAAACGAAAGTACTGGCCGACGACGTGCGGGCCGGCCGGGCGCCGCAACCGACGGTGGTGATCTGGCCGGAGAACTCGTCCGACATCGATCCGCTGGCCAATGCCGATGCGGCAGAACTGATTTCGGCTGCGTCCTCGGCCATCCAGGCGCCGATCCTCGTGGGCACGGTCTTGGCGGCGCCGGACTACACGCCTGAGCATCCGACCACGAATAACTCGGTGATCGTGTGGGACGGCGCCAACGGGCCGGGGGATCGCCACGACAAGGCCATCGTGCAGCCGTTCGGCGAGTACCTGCCGTGGCGCAGTTTCTTCCGGCTGCTGTCGCCCTATGCCGATCGGGCCGGCTACTTCGTGCCGGGCACGGGCTCCGGGGTGGTCACCGCCGCGGGGGTGCCCATCGGCGTGACAACGTGCTGGGAGGTCATCTTCGACCGCGCTGCGCGGCAATCGGTGCTCAATGGGGCGCAGTTGCTGGCAGTCCCCGCCAACAACGCGACATTCGACGAGCCCATGAGCCTGCAGCAGCTGGCGTTCGCCCGGTTGCGCGCCGTCGAACACGACCGGTACGTGATCGTCGCCGGGACCACTGGTGTCAGCGCGGTGGTGGCGCCGGACGGTCACGTCATCGCCCGGACCGAGTTCTTCGAGCCTGCCTATCTGGACCGCCAGGTGCGCTTGAAGACCGACCTGACCCTGGCTACCCGATGGGGACCAGCTGTGAACGTCGTCCTTGTGGGGGTTGGCGTTGCGGCTTTGCTGGTGGGTATGCGGCACAATAGAAATCTCGTGCGCCGCCGGAAGGCGGTTGCGGGGATTCAGGCTGGCAATGAAGCCGGCGCTGATGCTGCCGCAGAGGCCGATAACGAACAGGGACTTTGAGCATGAGTGACGACCGTCCGAGTCAGCGCACGCTGGTCATCATTCCGACCTACAACGAGCGCGAAAATCTGCCGTTGATCGTCGGTCGGGTGCACGCTGCGCGGCCCGACGTCCATGTGCTGGTCGTCGACGACGACAGCCCCGACGGCACGGGTCAGCTGGCCGACGAGCTGGCGCTGGCCGATCCTGACCGGCTCCACGTCATGCACCGGGCCGGCAAGGGCGGCCTGGGTGCTGCCTACCTGGCCGGGTTCGCCTGGGGCCTGGAACGCGGCTACAGCGTGCTGGTGGAGATGGACGCCGATGGCAGCCACGCGCCTGAAGAGCTGTACCGCCTTCTCGACGCCGTCGACGCCGGTGCCGACCTCTCGATCGGTTCGCGGTACGTCCCGGGCGGCACCATCCGCAACTGGCCGCGTCGGCGGCTCGTCCTCTCGCGCACCGCGAACACCTACGCGCGGTTGCTGCTGGGCGTCAAGATCCACGACATCACCGCCGGCTACCGCGCCTACCGGCGCGACGTGCTGGAGAAGATCGGCCTCGATGACGTCGATTCGAAGGGCTACTGCTTCCAGATCGATCTGAGCTGGCGCGCCATCAACGCGGGTTTCACCGTGGTCGAGGTGCCCATCACCTTCACCGAGCGCGAGCTGGGTGTGTCGAAGATGAGCGGGTCTAACATCCGCGAGGCTATGTCGCAGGTGGCGAAGTGGGGCATTCGCGGTCGGCTAGACCGCGCCCGCGGCGTCGTCCGCTAGTTCTGGCCGACAAACAAAAGCCCCGTGCATCGCACGGGGCTTTTCGTTTGGCTCAGGTGATCTAGCCGCGACGGCGGGTCTTGATCAGCTCCAGCCGCTCCTTGAGCAGCTCTTCGAGCTCCTCGACGGAGCGACGCTCCAGCAGCATGTCCCAGTGGGTACGCGGCGGCTTGACCTTCTTGGGCTCGGGGACGTCGCCCTCGAGCAGGGTGCCTTCCATGCCGTTCTTGCAGGCCCAAGTGCCGGGAATTTCCGCGTCGTCGGCGAACGGAACTTCGAATACCTCGCCGTTGTCGGTGCGGTATTTGGCCATCTGGCGCGGTGCGAGGTCATGGTTACGGTCGGTCTCGTAGCTCACGGCTCCGAGGCGACTGCCTCTCAGGACACGATCAGCCATCGTAAATCACTCCCTTGGTATAGCGACAGGGAATCAACGCAGGCCAGCGCCGTGAAGTTCCCGACTCGGTTATCCATGATACCGGGGTTCGAACCCCCGCCGGATACAGTCACGACCGTGAGGCGGACATGAAGCGTTCGAAGGCCCAGCCGTGCCGGTGGTGTGGCCGGGAAGTGGCCGACGCGGGCATGGGTCGTCGTCGCCAATATTGCCGCCAGTCCTGCCGTCAGCGCGCCTATGAGCAGCGGGCCATGGTCAAAGGCACCTCACTGGCGGAGGATTCAGTGGTGCTCAGTGCCGACGAAGCGGCCGCTCTTTCTGACCGGGTTTATCAGGTACGGTGTGCCGCCGAGGATGTGGCGACTGCCGTGGCCGAAGGTGCCGGGCAGGCTGAGTTGGGGGAGTTGTGCGATGTGTTACTCCGGGCGGCGAAGGAAGCCGACGGCTGGCGGTGACGTTGTGGATGACCGATGAGTGATGATCGCCGGCGCATACATAAGCCGACCAAGTTCCTAGGCCGCGGCTTCGAAGCCTTCCATGACGTCGAAGACCCCGTGCAAGACAGCCGTATCGCCCACGAGACCGCGGCAGCGCTGCTGGAGCGGGTACGGACCTACCCGGATCCGGACGTGGTGTCGCGGCTGGTGGCGTATACCGACGAGCACGGCATCGAGACCATCGCCGAGTTGTGGGCGGGTGCCGGCGCTCGCAGCCTGCCGGGCGCGTTGTGGCGGGTGTATCTGCTGCGGCTGTCGATTCGTGACGACCCATACTCGGCCAGCCTGATGTTCGGGCGCGGCGCCGAGGTGCTGCACTCGATCGACCCAGTGGTCGCGGGTGCGGAGACGCCCGTCGGTCCGGATGAGATCCGCGACCTCGCCGATCGGATCCTGCGCGGCGTGTTCGAGGGCGACTTCGCCGTCGCGCTGGAGCGTGCCGCCGCGTACTGCCGGGTGAGTGCCGCCGGCTGCACCAGCCTGGCTGAGGATGCGACGACGACCGCGCCGGAGCGTGCCGCGGAACTCACCGATCGTGCGGTGACGTTCACGCGGCTGGCCAACGAGTTGCATGCCGCCGCCGGTTTGTGGCGCAGCAATTCACTGGACTGAAGAAAAGTTAAAGCCAGACCGCAGAACGCCTCTCGGCGGTAGGCCGCTCGTGGCGGCGAAATTTGGGGCCCGGGGTTACTGCGGCCTGGCGGTGTTCACTCTAGCCGATGATCCAATGTGGTGAGCAATTCCGTGACGGCCGGCACTGCGCGTGGGCAGCACCTGATGGTGTCGTGCGCAGGCCGTTATCGCTAGCGCAGATGACGCTCATAAATCAGATCTCTCGGGTCTCTCTCGCGTCGGGAGCCGGTCGTATTGACTGGCTGACGTAGTCCAGAACCCAAATGACTGCAGCGCATCGGCCCGACGGGCTTAGTGTGTCGGCGTGACAGACGTCGGTGGTGACCAGCAGCAGTGCTCACCCGAGGAACTGAAGGCCCTGTTCCTGTTCGAGTCCTTGACGGATGAGCAGCTGGCGCAGCTGTGTCGCGCCGGGCACATCGAGGTGTTCGCCCCGGGGTCCGTCATCGTGGAAGGCGACCCCGTCACGCCCTTGCGGGTGCTCGTGGACGGCGACCTGGTGCTCACGAAGTGGGCTGGTGGGCGGGAGCTCGAGCTCAGCCGGACCTCGCAGCCGGGCGCCTTCTTCGGTGCGCGGTCGTCGTTCAGTCCTGTCGGGCATGACCACAACCGATTCTCGGTGCGGGTCACCCGGCGCTCACGGTTCTTCGTCATGCCTGCCGAGGAATTCGGTGCCTTCGTCAAGAGCCTGTTCCCGATGGCGGTGTACCTCATCGACGGCTTGGCGGAGACCGCGGAGAAGCAGCATCGCGTCGCCGACGAACGTGACCGAATGCTGGCCCTCGGGCAGCTCTCGGCCGCGCTCACCCACGAACTCAACAATCCGGTGGCGGCAGTGGTGCGCGCCGCCACCGACCTGCGCGGTCGGCTGGATGCTCTCACAGTCCCGCTGGTGGACAGCGGATTCGACAGTGCTGCACTAGCTTTCCTGGCCGCGGCGCAGACCGATGTGGTCGCGCGGGCGGCGGCTGCGTCCGGACAGCCGTTGTCGGCGATGCAGGCGAGCGACCTGGAGGACGAGGTCGGTGAGTGGTTGTCCAGCCAGGGGATTGCAGACGCCTGGGACATGGCGCCGACGTTCGTCGAGGCTGGGCTGGACAGCCGATGGCTCGAACAGCTTCTTCCCGGCGACCAGCCACCGTCCTGGTTCGCAAGTGCCATGACGTGGTTGCGGCACCGGGTCGAGGCCGAACTGTTGACGCATCAGATTCATGATGCTGCACAACGGATTTCGGGACTGGTAACCGACGTCAAGCAGTACACCCAACTGAACAGCGCGCCGTTCCAGTTGGCGGACGTCAACGCGCTGCTCACCAGTACTCTGCGGATGTTCGCCGGGCGGATCGGCGCGGGTACTTCGGTCGAGGTGATCACCGACTTCGGCCCGTCGATACCCGAATTGCTCTGTTACCCAGCCGAACTCAATCAGGCATGGACGCACATCATCGAGAATGCGATTGCCGCCATGCGCCTGGCCGACCGGCGCACGCTCACTGTGCGCAGCCGATTAGACGACGACGCGGTCCGGATTGAGATAAGCGACACCGGCAGCGGAATTCCCGCCGACGTTCGCGGGCGCATATTCGAGCCGTTCTTCACCACCAAACCGCTCGGCGAAGGTACCGGCCTGGGCCTGCATCTGGCCTGGCGGATCGTCGTCAACCGGCACGGCGGGGAGTTGCTCGAGACCTCGAGGCCGCGCGACACCACGTTCGTCGTGCGGCTTCCGCTACGCCCCGCCACGGAGGGCGGAGAAGGACCATGACAACGGCGTTCGTGCTGTCCGGTGGTGGCAGCCTGGGCTCGATCCAAGTGGGCATGCTGCTGGGCCTGGCTGAGGCCGGCATCAGGCCCGAATTGATCGTCGGAACCTCGGTCGGTGCGCTCAACGGCGGGTGGATTGCCGGTCGGCCGGACCACGACGGGGTGCTGGCGCTGGCGGACCTGTGGCGGACGCTGTCCCGCCGCGAAGTGTTCCCGACCAGCCCGGGTCTGGGGTTGCTCGGGTTCCTGGGGCGACGCCCGCATCTGGTCTCGGACTCCGGCATCCGGAATCTGCTGCACCGCAACTTGCGGTTCCGTCGGCTCGAGGATGCGCCCATCCCGCTGCACGTGGTGGCCACGGACGTGTTGTCTGGGCAGGACGTCCTGCTGTCCTCCGGTAACGCCGTCGACGCCATCGTGGCGAGCGCCGCCATTCCCGCCGTCCTGCCGCCGGTCCGGATCGACGGCAGGGATCTGGTCGACGGTGGCGTGGTGAACAACACCCCGCTGTCGCACGCGGTGGCGCTCGGCGCGACGGAGGTGTGGGTGCTGCCGACCGGTTATTCGTGCGCCATGCCGCAATCGCCAAACGGCGCGATTGCCATGGCCATGCATGCGTTCACGCTGGCGATCAACCGGCGGCTGGCCACCGACGTCGAGCGGTTCGAAGGCGTTGTCGAATTGCATGTGGTGCCGCCGCTGTGTCCGGTGCGGGTGTCGCCGGTCGATTTCTCCCACTCGGGCGACCTCATCGAGCGCTCGCTGAATTCGACGCGGCGCTGGTTAGCGACCGACCGCAGCGGGCTGCGGCAGGCCGAATTGCTGGAGTTCCACCGGGATTGACGCTGGCCTACTTCAACACGTTGACGGCGCGGGCGATCACCAGCGCGATGGTCGACAACGCGACCAACGACTGCAGCGTCATCATCGACTTCGCCCAGCGCGACAGCGGCATAGTGTCGGTGGGGGAGAACGCCACCACGTTGGTGTAGCTGGTGTACAGGTAGTCGACAAACGTTGGCCGCCAACCGGGTTTGGCGTTCTGCGGATCGCACATCTGCGGGAATTGGAAGTCTGGGTAGGGGTTGTCGCCGGCTCGCCGGGCGAACGGGCCGCCCCGGTCCAGCTCCCAGTACCAGATGCCGAACACGATGACGTTGGTGATGAAAACCGCTGCGCCGCTGCCCAATAGCACGCCGGGCTCGTTGCTCACCTTGCCGGACAAGATGTTCAGATCGAGGATGATCGCCGAGGCGATGTTGTCGAGGGTGATGGCCGCGGTCAGCACCAGCATGGCCCAGCGGCCGATGGTCGTCTGCCGGGACAACCGCAAGGGATTGATGATCATCAGCACGACCACCAGCAGCAGCTCCAGCGTGATCAGCGGCCACCGGGGCAGCCCCGGGATCGTGTACTGATCGGGGATCACGCGTTGCAGCGTCACCGCGGCCAGGATGGCGACGATCACGGGCAGCCGATTCTCCGGATCTCCCGGCCGCAACCAGGACGGCACATGGTGCTCGGCGCCGCTTGTCACGAGGTGGGTCCGCGCGATGAACGACTTGACCGCCGGCGGCAACTGCTCTGAGGTGGGGTCCATGCGCTCAGTTTTGCATCGAGGTGGCACCATTAGTCGGTGTCTGCCGAGCCGAGCCAGGGAACCCACAGGTCGCCGCTAACCGCGGCCGACATTGATGAGGCCGCGCGGCGAATTTCCTCGGTGGTGACCCGCAGCCCACTTCAGTTCAGTGACCGGCTGTCGGCGCTTACCGGCGCGCAGGTCTATCTGAAGCGCGAAGACTTGCAGGCGGTGCGGTCCTACAAGATCCGTGGCGCCTACAACTTGCTCATGCAGCTCTCCGAGGAGGAGAAAGCAGCAGGTGTGGTGTGCTCGTCGGCCGGGAACCATGCGCAGGGCTTTGCGCTGGCGTGCCGGTTGATGGGTGTGCACGGACGCGTGTACGTGCCGGCCAAGACGCCGAAGCAGAAGCGCGACCGGATTCGGTACCACGGTGGCGACTTCATCGAGCTGATCGTCGGCGGCGCCACGTACGACCTGGCTGCCGCCGCGGCGCTGGACGACGTCGAGCGCACAGGTGCCACGCTGGTCCCGCCGTACGACGATGCGCGCACCATGGCCGGGCAGGGCACCATCGCGCTCGAGATCCTCGACCAGTTGGACGTCGAGCCCGATCTGGTGATCGTGCCGGTCGGCGGTGGCGGCTGCATCAGCGGCGTCACCACGTACCTGGCCGCCCACACGTCGGCGACCGCGGTCCTCGGGGCCGAGCCCGCGGGTGCGGCGTCGATGATCGCCGCGCTGGCCAAGGGTGGGCCGGTGACGCTGGAGCACGCCGACCAGTTCGTCGACGGCGCGGCCGTGGCCCGGGCCGGGACGCTGACCTACGCGGCACTGGCTGCGGCCGGCGACATGGTGTCGATGACCACGGTGGACGAGGGCGCGGTGTGCACCGCGATGCTCGACCTGTACCAGAACGAGGGCATCGTCGCTGAACCGGCGGGCGCGCTGTCCGTGGCCGCGCTCATGGAGAGCGGTGTGGAAGCCGGTTCGACCGTGGTCTGCCTCATCTCCGGCGGCAACAACGACGTCTCGCGCTACGGCGAGGTGCTTGAGCGGTCGCTGGTGCACCTTGGTCTCAAGCACTACTTCCTGGTGGATTTCCCGCAGGAACCCGGCGCCCTGCGCCGATTCCTCGACGAGGTGCTCGGGCCCAACGACGACATCACTCTGTTCGAATACGTCAAGCGCAACAACCGGGAAACCGGGGCCGCGCTGGTCGGTATCGAACTCGGTTCGGCGCACGACTTCGACGGTCTGCTGGACCGGATGCACAGCTCCGGCATCCACGTCGAGCCACTGGAGCCGGGGTCGCCGGCGTATCGCTACCTGACCTAGGCCCGGCGCAGCACCGCGAAGGAATGCGGTTGCAGCAGTGTCGTTTCGGCGATCTGGGGCTCGCTCGAGGACAGCACCGCCTCGCCGGTGACGGGTACCCTCGCGGGGCGCGTACCGAGGTTGCACGCCACGGCGAACGCTCCGCGGTGCATGACGATCCACTGGGCGGTCTCGTCGAACTCGATGTGCAGCTGGTCCAGCCATGGGTTAGCGAAGTCAGGCTCGTTGCGCCGCAACGCAATCAGATCGCGATACAGGCCTAGCAGGCGGGCATGGTCACCGCCCTTGGCCTCGTCCCAGTTGAGCTTGGAACATTCGAAGGTCGCCGGGTCCTGAGGGTCGGGGACGTCGTCCGCGGCCCAGCCGTGATCGGCGAACTCGGCCTGGCGACCTTCGGCGGTCGCGCGCGCCAACTCGGGTTCGGGGTGCGAGCTGAAGAACTGGAACGGGGTCGACGCGCCCCACTCCTCGCCCATGAAAAGCATTGCCGTATAGGGTGATCCGAGCACCAGTGCGGCTTTGACGGCGAGCTGACCGAATTCCAGGTTCTGGGATGGCCGGTCCCCGATGGCACGGTTGCCTACTTGATCATGCGTGCACGTGTACGCCAGCAGGCGCGTCGCGGGTATCTGCGTGGTGTCCAGCGGCCGGCCGTGCCTACGGCGCCGGAAGGACGAGTAGGTGCCGGCGTGGAAGAAGCCGCGTTCGAGGGTCGTGGCCAGCGTCTGCATCGACCCGAAATCGGCGTAGTAGCCTTGCCGTTCGCCGGACACCGCGGTGTGGATGGCGTGGTGGATGTCGTCATCCCACTGCGCGGCCAGTCCGTAGCCACCCTGGTTGCGCGGCGTGATCAGGCGCGGGTCGTTCAGGTCGCTCTCCGCGATCAGAGCCAACGGGCGGCCGAGTTCGATTGCCAGCGCATCGGTTTCGGTGGCCAGCTCTTCGAGCAGATGCACCGCCGTGGTGTCGACCAGGGCATGCACGGCATCGAGGCGCAGTCCGTCGGCGCCGAAATTACGCATCCAGCGCAATGCGCAGTCGATGATGTAGCGGCGCACCACGTCGGAGGCTGCGTCGGCGATGTTGATCGCCTCGCCCCAGGGAGTGCGTCCTGTGGTCAGATACGGTCCGAACTTGGGCAGGTAATTCCCGGCCGGGCCAAGGTGATTGAACACCGCATCGATCAGCACGGCGAGCCCGCGCCGGTGGCAGGCATCGATGAACCGGACCAGACCCGATGGGCCTCCGTACGGTTCGTGGACCGCGTACCACAGCACGCCGTCGTAGCCCCAGCCGTGACTGCCACCGAATGCATTGACCGGCATCAGCTCGACGACGTCGACACCGAGCTCGACCAGGTGGTCCAGCCGCTCGATCGCGGCGTCGAACGTGCCGGGCCCGGTGAAGGTGCCCACATGCAGTTCGTAAATGACTGTGCCGCCGATCGCACGTCCGGCCCATGGCGCGGCGGGCTGCGGTGACCACAATTGCGAAAGCCCATGCACCCCATCGGGTTGTCGTGGCGATCGAGGATCCGGCAGCGGACGCGAGCCAACGTGGTCATCGAGCACGAAGCCGTAACGGGCGTCGGCTCGTACTTCGACCGTGATGCGCCACCAACCGTCGTCGAAGCGCTGCATCGGGTGCCGGGCGCCGTCAACGTCGAGGGCGACGTCGCGGGGCGTGGGTGCCCATACCGAGAATTCGTGCTCAGGCACCGGATTTCTCCAGCAGCACGCCGGGTAGCTCGGCGAACAGCGCGTCAGCAGTGACAGTGCCGGACCACGTGGTGCCGGTCAGTCGGTCGGTCCATTCGCCCGCGGGCAGCGCGAGTGCGGTGTCACCCCAGCCCGTTTCGTCGAGCTTGAGGGTCCACCGCGGCACCGCCACCAGGACGTCGGTGCCACGCTGGAAGGCGATCACGTGGTCGGCGGCGGTTCCCGCGGCGAAGGCGGGTGTGTAGCCGCCGGAAAGGTACGTGTCGGTCCGGTCCCGACGAGACCGTAGCGCTGCCGCCACCACCCGAATCTTGGGGTGGTTCAAGGCAGCCAGCTCGGCCCGCCGGATCACGAAATCCACCGGTCGTCGATTGTCCGGGTCCACCAGGCTGTCGTCGAACAACTCGGTGCCCTGATAGACGTCGGGGATACCGGGCACCGTGAGCGCCAGCAGCTTCTGGGCCAGCGCGTCGCTGCGTGCGGCCGCATCGAACTGTCCGACGAACGTGGTGATCTCAGTCGCGACCGGCCCGTCGAGCAGATCGTCGATCCACGCGCGTACCGCATCTTCGAAGTCGCGGTCCGGCTGCTCCCAGCTGGTGTGCAGCTGGGCCTCCCGGATGGCCTTCTCTGCGTAGGACTGAAGTCGGTCTCGAAGCTGATCAGAGACCTCACCGGACGTCGGCCACACCCCGATGATGTTCTGCCACACGAATAATGCGGTGCCCTCGTCGGGCGGTACACACACGACGTTCCAGCGGCGTACCCGCTGTGCCCACTGGTCGGCGCATTGGGACAGCGCCGTGATGCGGGCCCGCACATCCTCGCTGCGCTTGGTGTCGTGCGTGGATAGGCACACCATCGTGGTTGGCCAATCCCGTTGCCGTACCGCGGCGCGATGGTGAAACTCGGCTGCGCTCATACCGAAGCGAGCGGGTGCGCCGCCGACCTCGTTCAACGACACCAGACGGGCGTCGCGGTAGAACATGGTGTCCTCGATGGCCTTGGCCGTGACCGCGCCGCAGAGTTGCTGCAACCGGGCGGCGGGTTCTGGATGGTTGACCGCCGCGACGATGAGCCCGACGCTGGCCGCCAATTCCGGTGCTGCCGCAATGGTTTCGCTGATTGCCTGCGGCAGTACTGCCGACAGTGACCGGTAGTCGGTGCGGTAGACGTCGACGTGGCTGAGCAGTGCGGCAATGGCACGGGGGAGCGTCGGGTCGCCGATCCCGGTGGCCCGCTCGATGGACCGGTGCAGCCTGGCCAGCTCGTTGGCCAACGTCTCGGCGGCGGCACCGATCTTCAATTCGTGGGCATCGCAACGGGTTTCGGCAGCCAGCGCAGTCAGTGCGCCGGCGCCGTCGGGGTCGACGAACAACCCGCCGATCTCGCGTAGGGCGTCGTAGCCCGTGGTGCCGTTGATAGGCAGGTTCGGTTCCAGCGGTTCGCCGGGGGCCAGGATCTTCTCGGCGACGATCCAGGGATCCAGTCCGGTCAGCTCACGGAGTCGGGCGAGATAGCCTGCGGGGTCGGTCAATCCGTCGATGTGATCGACGCGAAGCCCGTCGACCAGCCCCTCACGGAACCAGCGGCCGATCTCGGCGTGGCTGGCGTCGAACACCGCCGGGTCCTCCTGACGCTTGGCGGCCAGTGAGGTGATGGAGAAAAACCGCCGATAGCCACAAGCGTCCGAGCGCCAACCCATCAGCCGGTAGGGCTGTCGGGCGTGTACCTCTGTCGCGGTGCCCGCGCCAGTGCCCGGACGGATCGGCCAGACCCGCTCACCCAGCCGCAGCACCTCGCCGTCGACGACGAGCGCATCCACGTCGGACTCGGAGCCCAATACCGGCAACACAATTCGGCCATCGGGGTCGTGGTCCCAGTCGATATCGAAATAGCTGGAGAACGTCGATTCACGGCCGTGCGTCAGCACATCCCACCACCACGGGTTCTGCTCGGGCCGTTCGACGCCGACGTGGTTGGGCACAATATCGACGATCAGCCCCATGCCGCGGGCCCGTGCAGCCGCAGCCAACCGCGAAAAACCTTCCGGCCCACCCAGCCCCACGGAGACGGTGGTCGGGTCGGTGACGTCGTAGCCGTGCGTGGAGCCGGTGACGGCCGTCAGCACCGGAGACAGGTACAGATGCGAGACCCCGAGATCGTCAAGGTAGGGCAGTAGCTCCAGCGCGTCGTCGAAAGTCATACCGTCGCTGCGCATTTGCAGCCGGTACGTGGATAGCACGGGCAGTGCCGGCTTCACTGACGACATGCACTCACGCCGTCTTACGTAACACCAGCAACGATCGGGCCTGCAACGAAATCGTTTCCCCGGCGCTGGACACCAGATCGGTGCGTCCGTGCGGATCGGCAGTGTCGAGGGCAGCGGTCCATTTCTCGGCATAGCTCTGGCCGGGGATCACGAAATCCAGCGCTTCGTCGTGGGCGTTGAAGCACAGCAGGAACGAGTCGTCGATAACTCGCTCGCCGCGGGCATTGGGCTCGGGTATGGCTTCTCCGTTGAGGAACACCGAGATGCTCTTGCCGAATCCCGAATCCCAGTCCTCGAGCGTCATTTCGTGCCCGGCGGGGGTGAGCCAAGCGATGTCGCGGACCTGGCCGCTGCTACGAATCGGCTGACCGGCCAGGAACCTGCGGCGTCGGAACACGGGGTGCTGCCGGCGCAACGCCACCACGGTCTGGGTGAATTCCAGGTGCGCGGCGTTGGTTTCGACCATGGTCCAGTCCATCCAGGACAACGTGGAGTCCTGGCAGTAGACGTTGTTGTTGCCCTGTTGGGTGCGCCCGATCTCGTCGCCGTGGCTGATCATCGGGGTGCCCTGGGACAACATCAGGGTGGCGAAGATGTTGCGTTGCTGCCGAGCTCGCAGCTCGAGGATTTCGGAATCGTCGGTCGGGCCTTCGACACCGCAGTTCCAGGACCGGTTGTGGCTCTCGCCGTCCCGGTTTTCCTCGCCGTTGGCTTCGTTGTGTTTCTCGTTGTAGGACACCAGGTCCCGCAGGGTGAAACCGTCATGGCACGTGACGAAGTTGATGCTGGCCGACGGCCGACGGCCCGTCGCCTCATACAGATCCGAGGATCCGGTCAGCCGGGAGGCGAATTCGCCGAGGGTGGCCGGCTCGCCGCGCCAGTAGTCGCGCACGGTGTCGCGGTACTTGCCGTTCCACTCGGTCCACAGTCCCGGGAAGTTGCCAACCTGATAGCCGCCCTCGCCGACGTCCCACGGTTCGGCGATCAGCTTCACCTGGCTGATCACCGGATCCTGTTGCACCAGATCGAAAAACGCCGATAGCCGGTCCACGTCGTAGAACTCCCGGGCCAGCGTCGACGCCAGGTCGAAGCGGAAGCCATCGACGTGCATCTCCAGGACCCAGTACCTCAGCGAGTCCATGATCAGCTGCAGCGTGTGCGGATGCCGGGCATTGAGGCTGTTGCCGGTGCCGGTGAAGTCCTTGTAGAGCGCCGGATCGTCGTCGTCGAGCCGGTAGTAGGCGGCGTTGTCGATGCCGCGGAAGTTCAATGTCGGGCCGAGGTGGTTGCCCTCGGCGGTGTGGTTGTAGACCACGTCCAGGATGACTTCGATGCCGGCTTCGTGGAACGACTTCACCATGGTCTTGAACTCGGCGACCGCACTGCCGGCGTGCTGGTTCCACGAGTACTGGTAGTGCGGCGCGAAGAAGCCGAAAGTGTTGTAGCCCCAGTAGTTTCGCAACCCCAGCTCCAGCAGCCGGTGATCGTGCAGGAACTGGTGCACCGGCATGAGCTCGATCGCCGTCGCGCCCAGCGACTTCAGGTGCTCGATGATCGCCGGGTGCGCCAGCCCGGCGTAGGTGCCGCGCAGCTCCTCAGGAATGGCCGGGTGGGTCTGCGTCATGCCCTTGACGTGCGCCTCGTAGATGACGGTCTCGTGATACGGCGTGCGCAGGACCCGGTCGTTGTCCCAGTTGAAGAATGGGTTGATCACGACGCTGGTCATGGTGTGCCCCAACGAATCAACGCCCGGCGGCTCGCCGGCGTCCGCCGGCTCAGCAGACTCGGCAGCCTCAGCAGGCTCAGTCAGATCGTAGGAATACAGCGCCTGGCTGAAGTCGAAGTCGCCGTGGAACGACTTGCCGTAGGGGTCCAGCAGCAGCTTGCTCGGATCACAGCGGTGTCCCGCGGCCGGGTCCCACGGGCCGTGTACGCGGAATCCGTACCGCTGCCCGGGCGTCACCGCCGGCAGATAGCAGTGCCAGACATAGCTGTCGACCTCGTCGAGGTTGATGCGTTCCTCGCTACCGTCCTTGGCAATCAGGCACAGTTCGACGCGCTCTGCGACTTCAGAGAACAGCGAGAAATTGGTGCCGGACCCGTCATAGGTGGCGCCGAGTGGATACGCGCTACCGGGCCAGACGGCGATCACCATAAAGGCTGCTCACCACCAGCCGGTGGCGGCACCGACCTGGCGGCCGAGTTCGGGGGTCATGGTGCGCATGTAGGTGGCGGACAGGTGATGAGAGTCGTGGTACAGCAACACATTTCCCTCCACAGCACGGCAGGTGTCGGCGCGGCATACCGCATTACTCATATCGAGCGGTTTCAGCAGCGGGAACTGGTCGACGAAATCGAGTGTCGGGTTATGGTCGGACAGTACCTCGGAGCGGGCGATGCCGCAGGACGTTGAATTACCGCCGCTGGCAAGGCAGTCCGCTGGGAAGAACGGCTTGCCGTCGCGGACCAGCCACGGGGTGTCGCGCATGGCCAGGATCGGGATGTGTGCGTCGGACAACCGCTGCCAGATGCCGATGTAGGTGCCCGGCATCACGTCACCAGACTTGATGTTCCAGGGCCGCGTCGAGGTGGTGAAGACGAAGCTCGGGTGGTCGGCCACCAGCTTCGGCATCACCAGTTCGTTCCACTCGTAGCACTTGGGATACGGCCGGTTGTCGCCCATCACCAGCGGGTTGGGTTCGGTCGACAGCGGACAACCCATTTTCAGGTAGGTGACCACCTTGAAGTGGTATCGCTTGCCGAGCAGGTCCAGCGCGGTGATCCAGTGCTCGGCGTGCGAGCCGCCGGCCAGCGCGATGGTGCGGATCGCGTTCGGGTCGCCGTAGGTGCAGTTGCGGATGGACAGGTCGTCGAAGTCGGCGATACAGCCGTCTGCGGTAGTCGCCGGCACGTCGTCGTGGGCCTCGAGGACCGTCGGCCGGAACGGCAGCTTCGGCACCTTCGCGTGGTTCAGCAGGGCGCGGGCGCCCGGATAGTCGACCGGCGACAGCGTTGCGAGTTCCTTGCCGTTGGCGCGTTCGATGTTCATGTGCTCGCGCCAGGTGAACGCCGTGGCCGTCAGCGTCACACCCATCAGGGCGACGATCGTCCCCAGCACCGTGGTCGGCCGCCGTAGCCGGGTCCACAGCGCGGCATTGGACGACGCGGTTCGCGGGCGGCGCAGCGGATTCTCGACGTATCGGGTGGTGAGCCAGGCCAGCACCCCGGACACCAGCAGCACCGAGGCGCCGTCGATGAAATGGGCCCGGCTGTTACCGCTGTACGCCAGCCAGAAGATCAGCAGCGGCCAATGCCACAGGTACAGCGAATACGACATGGCGCCCAGCGACAGGAACGGGCCGGTGGCCAGCAGCCGGTTCGGTGCGGGCAGCCGCTCGGTGTGGTTCGCGGCGCTGAGGATGAACAACATCGTCGCGCCGACCGGAATCAATGCCCATGGCCCGGGGAATTCGCGCACGCCGTCAATCAGGGCACCGCAGGACAGGATCGCCGCCAGCGCGATCATCGACACCGTATTGCGCAACCACATGGGCCATCGGACGGACGGCACCATGGCCCCGACGAGGGCGCCCAGCAGGAGCTCCCAGGCGCGGGCGAAGCTGTCGTAGTAGGCGCTGGTCTGGTCGACGTCGTGGGCGTGCATCGCATACGCGAACGACGAGGCGGTGAGGATGACGAGCAGCACGATGAACGCGGGGCGCAGACGGTCACCGAGCGGTCGCCGGAGCAGGTATGCGAAGCCGAAGATCAGGGCCAGGAATGTGACGTAGAACTGGCCCTGCACCGACATCGACCACAGGTGCTGCAGCGGGCTGACGGCCTCGCCGGCCCGGAGGTAGTTCGACGCGGTCTCGGCGAGTTCCCAGTTCTGGTAGTAGCCGAGACTTGCCAGGCTCTGATCGGCGAAGGTCTCCCAGCGGGTCTCGGGCTGGATGGCGATGGTCAGCACCGCGCCCGCGGCCAGGACCACGATCAGCGCCGGAAGCAGGCGGCGGACCAGCCGGCGTAGCTGCGGACCGGGGGTCAGCGCCCCTCCCGGGGTCAGGGCGATGCGCAGCAGCTTGCCGCCGAAGAAGAAGCCCGACAGGGCCAGGAAGACGTCGACGCCGCCGGATACCCGTCCGTACCAAACGTGAAAGGCCGCGACCATGGCGATGGCGATGCCGCGGAGACCGTCCAGGTCGTGGCGGTAGAAGGCGCCGGTCGCGTTACCGGAGGCAGCGTTGGCACCGCCGTCGGTCGCGAGCGCGGCATTGCCCGACCCGGGCGGCGACGCCGTCCGCGGTGCAGCAAGAGTCGTCATGATCGGGTGCCAATCTACCCAAGATCCAGGCCGTGTTCATGTAGCGGCGAGTCGTCCGCTCGGTGAGTACGCGTGTTTCGACGTGCTCAGCAGGCGATTAGGCTCGGTCATCGTGCCAGCGCTGACCCCTGCAGAAATCTCGGCGATCGACTCCGCCCACATTTGGCACCCGTACAGCACGATCGGCGCCGAAGCGATGCCGGCGGTCGTTGCCACCGAAGCACACGGCACCATGCTGACCCTTATTCATGAGGGACAGCCCGTCGAGGTCATCGACGCGATGAGTTCGTGGTGGACCGCCGTGCATGGGCACGGTCATCCGGTGCTCGACGCTGCGATCACGCGGCAGCTCGGCGCCATGAACCACGTGATGTTCGGTGGCCTGACCCATGAGCCCGCGGCCCGGCTGGCGCAGTTGCTGGTGGAAATCACGCCCGCCGGCCTGGACACGGTGTTCTATTCGGATTCGGGCTCGGTCTCGGTCGAGGTCGCGGTGAAGATGGCGCTGCAGTATCAGCGCAGCCTCGGCCGCCCGGGCCGGCACAAACTCATGACCTGGCGTGGCGGGTATCACGGCGACACCTTCACTCCGATGAGCGTGTGCGACCCCGACGGCGGCATGCACTCGATCTGGACCGATGTGCTGATGCCGCAGATTTTCGCGCCGCGGGTCCCCACTGAGTACGACCCGGACTACGTCGCAGCCTTCGAGGCCCAGCTGGTGTCGCACGTCGACGAGTTGGCGGCGGTCATCGTCGAGCCCGTGGTGCAGGGGGCCGGAGGCATGCGGTTCCACGACCCGCGGTACCTGACCGCGCTACGCGACATCTGTACCCGGCACGACGTGCTGCTGATCTTCGACGAGATCGCGACCGGTTTCGGGCGTACCGGGGAGCTGTTCGCCGCGGACCACGTCGGCGTCAGTCCCGACATTATGTGCGTCGGTAAGGCCCTGACCGGTGGTTACGTGACTCTGGCAGCGACGTTGTGCACGGCGGAGATCGCGCGGGTGATCAGCTCCGGGGAGCCGGGCGCCCTCATGCACGGGCCGACGTTCATGGCCAACGCCCTGGCGTGCGCGGTGTCGGTGGCGGCGGTGGAGCTGCTGCTGAGCGGGGATTGGAAGGCACAGGTGGCGGCCATTTCGGACGGGCTGCAACGCGGGTTGGCCCCCGCCGCCGAGTTGCCGTCCGTGGCCGATGTGCGGGTGCTCGGCGCCATCGGCGTCGTTGAGATGCGTGAACCGGTGAACATGCCGCTTGCCACGGTGACGGCCATCGAGCACGGGGTGTGGCTGCGGCCCTTCGGCAAGTTGGTGTACGTGATGCCGCCGTTCATCTGCACTCCGGACGAGATCGACCGGATCACCTCTGCGGTGGTCGCGGTGGCTCGTGCGCTAACCTGAACACCGTTCAAGAGCATTGAAGTCAGGAGCGCGCCGATGACCGATCACTCGCCGCTGGCCTGGCTCGCTGATGTCGAACGCCAGCGACGGGCCGCGGGCCTGCGCCGGTCGCTGCGGGTCCGGCCCGCGGTGGCCACTGAACTCGACCTGGCATCCAACGACTATCTGGGTTTGTCGCAGCATCCCGACGTCATCGAAGGTGGCGTGAGCGCGCTGCACACCTGGGGCGCCGGCTCCGGCGGGTCGCGCCTGGTCACCGGCAACACCGAGCTGCACGAGGACTTCGAGACCGAGCTGGCCGCGTTCATGGGCGCCGAGTCGGCTTTGGTGTTCTCCTCCGGGTACACCGCCAACATCGGTGCGGTCGCGGCGCTGTCCGGGCCGGGATCGTTGGTGGTCTCCGATGCCTACAGCCACGCCTCGTTGGTCGACGCCTGCCGGCTGTCCCGGGCGCGCGTAGTGGTCTCGGCGCACAACGACGTCGGTGCCGTCGAGACGGCTCTGGTCAGCCGGTCCGAAGAGCGGGCCGTCGTGATCACCGATTCGGTGTTCTCCACCGACGGTGCGCTGGCCCCGCTGCGCCAGCTGCATGAGGTGTGTCGCCGTCACGGCGCGCTGCTGATCGTCGACGAGGCTCATGGTCTCGGCGTGCGCGGCACGGGCGGCCGTGGCCTGGTGCATGAAGTCGGCTTGGCCGGCGAACCCGACATCGTGGTGACGACGACGCTGTCCAAGTCCCTGGGCAGCCAAGGCGGCGCGGTGCTCGGCCCCGCCGCGGTGCGCGCCCATCTGATCGACGCCGCGCGGACCTTCATCTTCGACACCGGCCTGGCGCCGGCCGCCGTCGGTGCGGCCCGGGCCGCACTGCAGGTGCTCATCGCCGAGCCCTGGCGGGCGCAAGCCGTGCTGGCCCACGCCGCGACGCTGGCCCGGTTCGGTGGGGCCGTCGGCACCCCGGACTCGGCCGTGGTCTCGGTCATTCTCGGCGAGCCGGAGGTCGCCCTGGCCGCAGCGACGGCCTGTTTGGATCGTGGCGTCCGCGTCGGCTGTTTCCGGCCCCCGACGGTGCCTGCCGGCACGTCGCGGCTGCGGCTGACCGCACGCGCTTCGCTCGACGACGCTGAAATGGATTTGGCCGGCCGGGTGCTCGGCGAGGTGCTGGCGCTGGTGCAGTCGTGACGGTGCTCCTGGTCGCTGGGACCGACACCGGTGTCGGCAAGACCATCGCCACCGCAGCACTGGCCTGTGCAGCGCACCAGGCTGGACTGCACGTCACGGTGTGCAAAGCGGTGCAGACCGGCATCGCGCCCGCGGCGGGACACGGAGACGACGACCTCGCTGAGGTGGCCCGCCTGGCCGGGATCACCTCGCTGGTTCCAGGCTGGCGTTACCCCGAGCCGCTGGCGCCCGTCGCGGCAGCAGAATTGGCCGGCATGGCGTTGCCCACGCGCGCTGAACTCCTCGCTCTCATCCGGAACGTCGACCGGTCCGGTCAGCTGACCCTGGTGGAGGGGGCCGGGGGACTGCTCGTCGAACTGGGCGCCGACGGTACGACGTTGCGGGACTTGGCCGTCGAACTCGGGGCCGCGGTCCTGGTCGTGGTGGCCCCGGGACTGGGCACCCTCAACCACACTGGTCTGACGGTGGAATCGCTCGCTGCACATGGCATTCCGTGCGCTGGGCTGGTGGTCGGCAGCTGGCCTCAGGACCCAGGTCTCGCGGAGACCTCCAATCGTGTTGCGCTGGCGCGTATCGCCGCGGTACGTGCGCTGTTGCCATCAGGCGCGGGCCAGCTGTCGCCTGAGGAATTCGCCGCCGTCAGTGCGGAAGCGTTTGACGTGCAATGGGTTTCGAGCCTGGTCGGCTGACATGGTGCATTCGGTCGAGCTGCTGTTCGACCTCGACACCGAGGCCGTGATCCGGCATGCCTGGGATGGCCTCCGGGCGGCCGGGGTGTCGGCGCAGTCTCCTGCGGCTCGGCCGCACGTAACGTTGGTGGTGGCCAGTGGCATGGATCATGCTGTCGCTGAAGCGCTTTCGGTGCTGCTGCCGCGTTTCCCGCTGCGCTGCCGGGTTGGCTCCGCGCTGGTGTTCGGGCGATCGGCGGCGGTATTGGCGCGAATGATCGTGCCGAGTGCCGAGCTACTCGACATCCACGCCGCGGCCTGCCGGCTAGCCGCGGATCATCTGACGTCGGAACCGATGCCGCACACTCAACCGGGGGACTGGACCCCGCATGTGACGCTCGGCCGTCGTGTTTCGGCCGAGCGGCTGGCGGCGGCGTTGGCTGTGGCCGGGCGCCCGGCCGAGATCGTGGGTTCCTTTGTGGGGCTGCGGCATTGGGACGGCGATAACCGCACCGAGTATCTGATCTAGGTATCTGATCTAGTTCACGGCCGCGGGGTGATGGCGTGCGCCGCGAGGCCGTCGATCAGCAAGTCCAGGCCGAAGGCGAAACGTCCACCGGCATTCTCGGACCACACCGTGTCGGCGTCGGCGACGGTGGCGCCGGCAGCGTCCCATTGCAGCCGCGACTGCTCGTCGGCAGTGAAGCCCAGCACGTAGTAGACGATGGTGCGGGCCGCGAGTTCGGCGTCATCGGCTGTCAGCCCGGAATCGGCACACGCCTCGGCCAGCGCATCGACGATCCGGCCCAGCTCGGCCGACCGGCCGGCGGAGAAACTGGCCGAGACCAGCTCTGCGCCGTCGGTCGCGGACAGCAGGGCGTCGCGCAGTGCCGAACACAGCGCCACGATGCGCTCAGGCCACTCTCCAGCCACCGCGACGGCGGCAGCGGACGCCAGCAGCCGGTCTGCCACCGCGCCCAGGAGCTCCTGTTTGTCGGCAAAATGCCAGTACAGAGCGCCCGGACTGACGCTCAGCTCACGCGCGAGCCTGCGCATGGTCAGGTCGGCGATGCCGTAGTTGTCCAGGATCTCGGCGGCCTTGGCCACCACGTCGCTTCGGTGCAGTTGCACGTCTGTATCCTAAACACCGTTCAAGTTATGGGCCGCAGCCGGCCTGGAGTAAGGAGTGCCGATGACTCAGGCCGCGACTGACGTGTTGGGTATCGCCCGCGAGCAGGTTTTGGAGCGAGGCGAAGGCCTCACCGAGCAGCAGGTGCTCGAGGTGCTGCAGCTGCCCGACGACCGTCTGGAAGACCTGCTGGCCCTGGCGCACGACGTGCGCATGAAGTGGTGTGGCCCCGAGGTCGAGGTCGAGGGCATCATCAGCCTGAAGACCGGCGGTTGCCCTGAGGATTGCCACTTCTGTTCGCAGTCCGGCCTGTTCGCGTCGCCGGTGCGCAGCGCCTGGCTCGATGTGCCGAGCCTGGTCGAGGCCGCCAAGCAGACCGCCAAGACCGGCGCCACTGAGTTCTGCATCGTCGCCGCGGTGCGCGGGCCCGACGAGCGCCTGCTGGCCCAGGTGGCCGCCGGTATCGAGGCCATCCGCAACGAGGTCGACATCCAGATCGCGTGCTCGCTGGGCATGCTCGATCAGGAGCAGGTCGACCGGCTCAAGGCCATGGGCGTGCACCGCTACAACCACAACCTCGAGACCTCGAAGTCGTACTTCCCGAACGTCGTCACCACCCACACCTGGGAAGAGCGTTGGGAGACGCTCGAGATGGTGCGTGAGGCCGGCATGGAGGTCTGCTGTGGCGGCATCCTCGGTATGGGCGAGACGCTGGAGCAGCGCGCCGAGTTCGCCGCCAACCTGGCCGAGCTGAACCCGCACGAGGTTCCGCTGAACTTCCTGAACCCGCGCCCGGGCACCCCGTTCGGTGACCTCGAGGTGCTGCCGGCCGCCGACGCGCTGCGTGCCGTCGCCGCGTTCCGGTTGGCCATGCCGCGCACCATGCTGCGCTTCGCCGGTGGTCGCGAGATCACCCTCGGCGACCTCGGCGCCAAGCAAGGCATCCTGGGCGGTATCAACGCCGTCATCGTCGGCAACTACCTGACCACGCTGGGTCGCCCGGCGGAGTCGGACCTGGAACTGCTCGACGATCTGCAGATGCCGATCAAGGCCCTCAACGCCACGCTGTGATGACACGCGAATTGCCCGCACCGGTCAGTGCCGGCAAGTTCAACGTTTACACCGGCGTTGCGACGGATGCCGCTGACGGCGCCGTCATGCCGACCACGGCACAGCTCGGTCTGGAGGCGCCGCGTTTCTGCGCCGAGTGCGGCCGTCGCATGGTGGTGCAGGTGCGCCCTGACGGCTGGTGGGCCAAGTGCTCGCGGCACGGGGTGGTGGACTCGAAGGACCTGGAGACCCAGCGGTGACCCAGCCCATCGAAGCCGGCGATGAACGCCCGCGCGAAGAGCCGCAGGTAGCGACCGGCGCCGAAACCGCGCCGCCGCCAAAGCTTTCGCATGGCGCGGCAGCGCTGCGCGTCGTCGTCGGACTGGCACTGACAGGTGCGCTGGTCGGCGCGCTGTGGGCGTTTCTCGCGCCGCCGGTGGATGGTGTCCTCGCATTGACCAAGAAGGGCGACCGCGTCCACGGCTACTTCGGTGACGAGGCGGACCGGGTCTTTTTGGGCGGCGCCTTGGCGATCGGGCTCCTCGCGGTGATCGCCGTGGTGGCGGCAACCTTGGTGTGGCAGTGGCGGGCTCATCGTGGCCCACTGCTGGCCGGTGCACTGGCGATCGGCAGTGTCGCGGCCGCCGGCGCACTAACCGGAGTTGGTGCGGCCCTTGCCCATTGGCGCTACGGGACGCCGGACTTGGTGGGCACGCCGCTAGCCCCGGACCATCGGGTGGCGTACCTGGTCGAGGCACCGCCGGTGTTCTTCGGCCATTCCCCATGGGTGGTTGCCACGACGCTGGTCTTCCCGGCAGGCGTCGCCGCGTTGGTCTACCTGTTCTGCACGTTGGCGACCAAGCGCGACGATCTGGGTGCCTGGCCGCCTGTGGTGCCGGTTTTGGCCGCGGGGCCGGCGGTGCCGGTCGCTGCAACCGATGAGGCATTGCCGCCCGTCGGCTGACGAGCGGCGTTGCCCCACAACGGATTACCGGCTACCGACGCCCAACCTGAAGCCCCAGCAGAACCTTCGTGCTGACCACACCGAGCTTGAGCAAGCCGAAGTAGGTCGCCGGGTTCAGCAGGGCCGGCCACGAGGTCCGGACCGTCGGGCCCAGCGGCTTGCCGGCGAACCGGTCCGCGAGCCAGCTGAGCGTCATCGGTGCGGCCAGCGGGTGCAGGGCGATGTGCTCGCTCAGGATGTCCCGGTGGTAGGTCACGTGCGAGCCACCCATGACATAGGTGTCCGTCAGTTCATCGATGTTCCCGACGGCGATGATCTGGTCGTGCACGGCCTGCATCACCAGCAGCGGCGGGGTCGGCGCGGTCTTGCCCAGCTTGATGCTCTCGAAGACGTGCCGTACCTCGGGCGTATCGAGCACCTCCTGCAGCGGCGACTTCAGCAGATCGTCCATGTCGAGTCCGGCGTGCCGGAAGACCGCCTCGGCGGTGGTCATGCCCTCGATGTTGCGCAGCATGGCCTTGCCGGCTTCGGTGGCGTGCTCGTTGATCACGCGGTTCAAGCCGGGGTAGACGTGCATCAGCGCGGCGATCACGGTGGCCGGCAGGCCCGCCTTGGAGGTGCCGTTCAGCTGGCGGAAGACGTTGCCCAGGTTGGCAACCGGCGAACCCAGGGCAGCGCCGACGACGTCGAGCTCCGGTGCGTAGCCGGCGTACTCCTCCGCAGCCCAGGCGCTGGCGAGGCCACCGCCCGAGTAGCCCCACAGGCCGACCGGCGCGTCGGCGAACAGGCCGAGTGATTCGGTGTTGATGGCGGCGCGCAGGCCGTCGAGGATGTGGTAGCCGGGCTCGTGCGGGGCGCCCCAGATGCCGTCGGTGCCTTCGTGGTCCGGGATGGACACGGCCCAGCCCTGAGCCAGGACCGCGGCGATCAGTACGTACTCGAGCTGTGCGACCGAGCCGAGGGCCCGGGCGCGGCGTCGCAGTGCGTACGACGGGAAACAGGCGTCGGACACCGCATCAATCGCGCACTGGTAGGACACGATCGGACAGCGGGCGGCCGGGTTGTGGCCGACGGGCAGCAGGACGGTGGTCACAGCGGCCTGGGCGTCGCCGTTCAGGTCGGTGCTGCGGTAGAGCAGTTGCGTGGCGGTGACCCCCTGCGGGATGACGCCCATGAAGCCGAGCTCGACGTCACGGGACCGCAGGACGGTGCCGGGTGCGGTGTGCTCGAAGCCGACAGGTGCGACGTAGAACGCGTCCTCGCTGGGCCGTAGCGGGCGGATGCCGGGTTGGAGGTCCTCGTGGTACGGCTGGCCGATCCACTCGGCGTCGAACGCCCTGGCTACATTGCCCATGGTCATCGAGAAATCATGTCTTAAAGAAACCTTAAAAACCAATTCTGGCTCGCGAAAAGTGGCCAGAAAGTGACCTACGTCACGGCCCGTAGGTTAACTAGGTGGGCGTAGCGCGGCGAACTCGTCGGTAACGCGGTATGTCGAGTCGGTAAATCGGTACAGCGCGGCGGGGCGGCCGCCGCTGCGCCCGGAGCGCGCCGTCGTACCGGTCGGGGTGATCACACCGCGCCGAGCCAGCACCCGCTGCAGGTTCGTCGGATCCACCTGGTGGCCCAGGGTTGCCGCGTAGATGTCCCGCAGTGTGGTGAGCGTGAATTCCCGTGGCGCCAACGCGAATCCGATGTTGGTGTACGACATCTTGGCCACGAGTCGGGCGTGGGCGTGGGTGATCATCGGGCGGTGGTCGAAGGCCATGGGCGGCAGCGCCGACACCGGGTGCCAGCGAGTGTCGCCGGGCAGCTCCGGGGTGGCGGGGGAGGGGACGAGCCCCAGGAAGGTCGAGGCGATGGTCCGGGGGCCGGGGACGCGGCTCGGCTCCGAGAAGACCGCGAGCTGTTCGAGGTGGGTCAGTTCCCGCAGGTCAACCTTCTCGGCGAGCTGCCGGCGCACCGAACTCGTCATGTCTTCGTCGTGTCGTAGCTGACCGCCGGGCAGGGACCAGGCGCCACGCTGCGGTTCCATGGCGCGTTCCCAGAGCAGCACGCTGAGCTGCGGTTTTCGGGCCTGCTGAGGCTGAACCTGAAACACGACGGCAAGCACTTCGTGGGCGGCGCTTGCGGTGGACATGTTTTCGATCATAAGTCGAAAAACTCGTTGGACATGAAAGGCGGCCACCGATGCCGGCGGGCTGAGGAGCTCACCGCCAGCTTCATGGACGTCGACTGGCGCCCGTTTGCGGTCCGTCAAGGTCGGCGGCCGGTGGTGAAACGGGAGCGGCCGGATCCTGGCGATGCGCTGAACTGCGGCTTCATGTCGAAAAGGGAACGGGACGGCAAACACTTTTCGGGCAGTGCTAGCATGGGGCATGTTTTCGACCATAAGTCGAAAACCTGGCCAGGTTCAAAGGAGACGGCCATGACGGTTCTGGACCGCACCATCGAGCCCGAAGGCTCGGACTGGACTGCCGCCTACGGCGATGTGGTCGCCGATGGGCAGTGGGCGGACGAGGTGCGTCGCCTCGCCAAAGAGCGCAATGCCACGATCCTCGCGCACAACTACCAGCTGCCCGAGATTCAGGACATCGCCGACCACGTGGGCGACTCGCTGGCGCTGTCCCGGATCGCCGCTGACGCCGCCGAGGGCACCATCGTGTTCTGCGGCGTGCACTTCATGGCTGAGACCGCCAAAATCCTGTCGCCGGCCAAGACCGTGCTGATCCCGGACCAGCGCGCCGGGTGCTCTCTGGCCGATTCGATCACCGCCGACGATCTGCGGGAGTGGAAGGCCGAATACCCGGACGCGGTCGTGGTGTCGTACGTCAACACCACCGCGGCGGTCAAAGCCCTGACCGACATCTGCTGCACCTCGTCCAACGCCGTCGAGGTCGTCGCCTCGATTCCAGCGGACAAGACCGTGCTGTTCTGCCCGGATCAGTTCCTGGGCGCGCATGTTCGCCGGATGACCGGCCGGGAGAACCTCCACATCTGGGCCGGGGAATGCCACGTGCACGCCGGCATCAACGGTGACGAGCTCGCCGACCAGGCCCGCTCGCACCCCGACGCCGAGTTGTTCGTGCACCCCGAATGCGGTTGTGCCACTTCGGCTCTGTACCTGGCCGGGGAAGGTGCCGTGCCCGAGGACCGGGTCAAGATCCTGTCGACGGGAGGCATGCTCGACGCCGCCCGCGAAACCCAGGCCAAGCAGGTCCTCGTCGCTACCGAAATCGGCATGTTGCACCAGTTGCGCCGTGCCGCACCGGAAACCGAGTTTCTCGCGGTCAACGACCGAGCGTCGTGCCCCTACATGAAGATGATCACGCCGGCGGCGCTGCTGCGCTGCCTGCGCGACGGTGCCGACGAAGTTCACGTTGACGAAGATGTCGCAGCCGCAGCTCGCTTGAGTGTGCAGCGCATGATCGGGATCGGGCAGCCCGGCGGCGGGGAATGACAGTGAGCGCCCGCGCGGGCCGTCCTCTGGGTGGCTGCGGCGGGCGGGGCTACTGGCGCCAGCGGGCCGACGTGATTGTCGTCGGGACCGGGGTGGCCGGCCTGGCGGCGGCCCGCGCCGCGCAGCTGGCCGGCAGCCGGGTCGTGGTCGTCGGCAAGTCCGGCGAGACGGCCACCGCCTACGCGCAGGGCGGCATCGCCGTCGTCATCCCGGACACCGATGATTCGGTACAGGCGCACGTCGCCGATACGGTCGCCGCCGGCGCCGGTTTATGCGATGTTGACGCGGTCACCTCGATCGTCGCCGACGGTTACGCCGCGGTGCGCGAATTGGTCGGTGCCGGTGCGGCTTTCGATGAAGCCCGGCCGGGTGATTGGGCGCTGACCCGCGAGGGCGGGCACAGCCGTCGTCGCATCATCCATGCGGGCGGCGACGCCACCGGCGCTGAAGTCCAGCGCGCGCTGGCCGCTGCGACTCAGACGCTCGATATCCGGCCCAATCACGTTGCGCTGCAAGTACTGCACCACGACGGTGCGGTCAACGGGCTGCTGGTGCTCAGTCCCGACGGGCTCGGCGTACTGACGGCGCCGTCGGTCATCCTGGCGACCGGTGGGCTGGGGCAGCTCTACACCGCAACGACCAACCCGGACGGCTCCACCGGCGACGGCATTGCGCTCGCGCTGCAGGCCGGATTACCGGTCCGCGACATCGAATTCATTCAGTTCCACCCCACCATGCTGTACACGGGCGCGGCCGGCGGGCGGTGCCCGCTGATCACCGAGGCGCTGCGCGGCGAAGGCGCGGTATTGCGGGACCGCCGCGGTGATTCGGTGACCGACGGCGTACACCCGATGGGTGATCTGGCGCCGCGTGACGTGGTGGCCGCGGCCATCGATGCGCGGCTGGCCGCCACCGGCGACGACTATGTCTACCTTGATGCGCGCGGCGTCGCGGACGTCGCGACCCGATTCCCGACGGTGACGGCCGCTTGCCTGGCCGCGGGCATCGACCCTGCGCGCCAACCGATTCCGGTGGTGCCCGGCGCCCACTACAGCTGCGGTGGTGTGGTCACTGACGTGCACGGTCGCACGGAGATGGCTGGTCTTTATGCGGCTGGCGAGGTGGGCCGCACCGGCATGCACGGCGGTAACCGGCTGGCGTCGAACAGCCTGTTGGAAGGCCTGGTGGTCGGTGGTCGCGCCGGGCGCGCGGCGGCCGCCCGGGTGCGCGGTGCCGGCGGAAATCGCGTGCCGGAACCGGATTTGGGTCGGCGGCCGATGCTGGACCGGGCGGTGCTCCAACGGGCCATGACGACATATGCGTCGGTGGAGCGGGACGCGGCCGGACTCGGCACGCTGAGCGAACTGCTGACCGGAGCGCGTGGCACGGTGATGTCCGACCGCGCTGCCGTCGAAGACGCGGCCCTGACGGTGACTGCATCGGCGGTTGCCGCGGCAGCCGCTACGCGCGCCGAATCCCGTGGCTGCCACCATCGCAGCGACCAGCCGGACCGTGATCCGGCGTTCGGGGTGTCGATCGATGTGCGCCTGGGCGGCGACGGCCACGCCGCGGTGGCTGTTCCGGTCGCCGTGGCTAGTTGATGCGTGTGTGCGAAGAGGAGAGAAATCTGATGGCGTTGACCGCAGCGGAATTGGCTGACGCGCAGGCGATTATCGATCGTGCGCTCGATGAGGATCTGCGCTACGGGCCCGATGTCACGTCGGCGGCGACGGTGCCCGCCGACGCCACCACCGTCGCGTCGATGGTGTCGCGGCAGCCGGGCGTCATCGCGGGGCTGGACATCGCAGTTCTGGTGTTGGACAAGGTGATCGGCGCGGGCGCCTACGAGATTCGGGACCGGGCCGAGGACGGCGCCGAGGTCAAACCCGGCGACTCCGTACTGACGGTGGAGGCGCCGACGCGGGACCTGCTGACGGCCGAACGCACCATGCTCAACATCGTCTGCCACCTGTCCGGCATCGCCTCGGAGACCGCCCGCTGGGTGCAGGAAGTGGCCGGCACGAACGCGGCCATCCGGGATACCCGAAAGACGTTGCCCGGATTGCGGTTACTGCAGAAGTACGCGGTGCGCGTCGGCGGCGGAGTCAATCACCGGCTCGGCCTCGGGGATGCCGCGCTGATCAAGGACAACCACGTCGCGGCCGCTGGGTCGGTGCTGGCGGCACTGCAGGCGGTGCGAGCAGCGGCACCTGGTTTGCCGTGTGAGGTCGAGGTGGATTCGCTCGAGCAGCTCGACGAAATCCTCGGCGAGAATGTCGAATTGGTGTTGTTGGACAACTTTCCGGTCTGGCAAACGCAGATCGCGGTGCAGCGCCGTGACGCCCGCGCTCCGGGCACCATGCTGGAATCGTCGGGCGGGCTGAGCTTGGATTCGGCTGCCGCGTATGCCGCAACAGGGGTGGACTACCTGGCCATTGGTGCGCTGACACATTCGGTGCGGGTGCTCGACGTCGGGCTCGATACCTAGTCCGGCCGCTACTATCACGGGCATGCCAGAAGACGAGAAGACCGAAGACAAGACTTCCACGCTGAGCACGCCCGCCAAGGACACTGGCGCGCCGTCGGCTTCGGTGTCTGTCCCGCAGATCATCGCGATCGTGGCTGTTGTCATCGGCCTGATCGGCATCGGTGTGGGCGGATACGCGTTGTACGCCGTCAAACATCAGGCCAAGGAATACACGGAGGCCGAGCAGGACACGGCCAAGATCGCACTGTGCGACGCGATTAAGCGAGTGAGCAAGAGCATCGCGATCAACACGAATCTGTCGGTTCCCAGTGGACCGAACGATCCGGTCGGCGCGCTGGCGGTGGCGGCCAACGCCCGGATGGCGCTGATTACCGGCGGGCAGTACGTGTTGGACAAGATCGATCCGGCAGTGCCCACCGACCTCGCGGCGACGGCTCGCAAATACGGCAGCACCCTGATGGACATCGGTGTCGCGGCGACCGCCGGCGATCAGCCGGACGATCAGCAGCAGAAGGTGCGCCTCGATGACGCCGACGCCGCCGAGAAGCAGATCAAAGACGTCTGCAAATAGCTTGCGACACACAGTGGCCACGCTGAGAACCAGCGTGGCCACTCGTTTGTCAGTGGGCGATGTCGGCTACGAAAGCGCCCTGGCGTTTCACCAGGATCTGCGCGACCCGCGGCAGCGACGGATCAACAGTGCCGGCCGGCAGCACCCGCGGGTTGATCAGGTGCAGGTCGGTCCGCGCCACGTGAATGTCGGCCTCGCCGGCGGCCAGCACGTTCTTGACCCAGTTCGTCTTGCCGTGGGCCAGCATGATCGCCAGGACGTCGCCCTTGCGGTACGAGGTGACGATGGTCTCGAATTCCTTGCCCGACGTGCGGCCACGATGCTTGATGACAGAGAAACCGGGCAGTTTCTTCGACAGCGGGCGGAGCGCCGGGTTGAGATACTTGATCTGGAAGTTCTCGAACCACACCGGGAAGATCATCGGCACGCCGGGGGCGTTGTTGGGGTGTTCCTGACGGCTTGACATTGACGCCTCCGAATTCGGGTTTTTGCCTGTGCTCGGACAATAGCCGGGCGTGCGGTCCGGTGAGGCGTCTGCCGGATACGCCGAGGCCTGGATGGCTAACGTGTGGCGACACCGCGCAATTCGCTCCGGATCGCGGTCGGTGTGCGACCCGTCTGCGCACGCACCGTTCGGCAGAAGTGGGCCTGGTCGGCGAAACCCAGCGCGGCTGCGACGTCGGCCAGCGTGGACTGACCGCTGTGCAGATGGTCCAGAGACCGTCCGACCCGGACCCGGTTGCGATACCGCGTCACCGAGACCCCGAGCTCATTGCTGAACGATCTGCTCAAGCGATATGGGGAGACCCCGAGAGCGGCTGCGAGGGGGAATAGTCCGACGGCAGCGTCGTCGCCCTGCCTGATCGCTTCGCGAGCTTGTGCGACCAACCGCCGTTCGAAAGGCCGAGACGGCGAATCAGAGGCGGGCATCGGCCGCCTCGCTGCGGACCGCAACGCCGAACCGACCATCCGCACCAGCTGCTCGGCGGCCAGAAAGTCGGGGTCGCTCCGCCCATTGCACAGCAACCGCCGGTGTGCCAGTTCAAGACGGGCGTCGACATACACCGCAGCGGGCCCGGTCCGCCGCGGCTCACCGGCCAGCTGCCACCAGCTCTCGGCGCTGAGCTGGACTGACGTGCACACGTCGCCGCCGTGGGGGTGGGCGAAATGCTCGCGCTCACCGGGTTCGGCGAGGTAGCCGAGTGTCGCATCGTGGTCGACCTCACTGCCGGACCCGCGGCGACGAAAGCACCCCGAACGGACCAGCACGCACCGCCCGTCGATTGCGGACTCCGGCTCGGACCAGGCTTGGTCTTCGCCGGTGCAGCTCCAGGTGGTGACACGGAAATCGGGTCGTGAGATCAGCGTCTTGGCGGTCAACACGCCTTGCACGTTAGCCGTGCGGACCGACAGCCTGGGACAACACGGATTGCCCGCAAGAATGTTCAAGACACCTGGTCGGCCGCTGCCCAGACTGGTGCCATGACATTCATTCAGATTGAGTTCGATATCGAAGCCGACTGTGCCCGGGTGTGGCAGGTGATAGGGGACTGGGCGACCGGCCCAATGCGCATGGCCCCGGGCTTCGTGGCGTCCTCCGAAGCCACTGGCGACGTACGGATCGTGACGTTCGCGGATGGTTTCGTCGCCCGCGAACGACTGGTCAGTCGCGACGATTCCGTTCGTCGCATCGCCTACTCGCTGATCGGTGACACCGCGCGACCCGAGCACGACAATGCGGTGATGCAGGTTGCCTCAGCCGGTCCGCGGCGCTGCCGTTTCCTCTGGTCGCGGGATGTCTTGCCGGACGCGGCCGCGGGTCCACTACGCGCTGCGATGCAGGAGGCGGCACCGATCATCAAGAGTGCGCTGGAGAACTCGACGGTCGGCTAGGCGGCCGCGCCGTGGCGGATTTTTATCAACTGGACTGATCAGGGACAATATGAATCGATGGCCGAGATTCAGATGTCCCGTATCGACCTGCGTAACCGTGTGCTGACTACCGCGCAGTTGCGATCCGCGCTGCCCCGCGGCGGGGTCGATGTGGACGCAGTGGTGCCCAAGGTCCGTCCAATCGTGGAGGCCGTCGCCGAACGCGGCGCGGAGGCCGCCCTCGACTACGGCCATTCCTTCGACGGGGTGCGGCCCGCCGCGGTGCGGGTACCGCGAGCTGAGCTCGACGCCGCCCTGGCCAAGCTGCCCGCCGACATCCGCGTGGCGCTGGAAGTTGCCATCGAGCGCACCCGCGCGGTCCACGCCGACCAGCGGCGCACTGACACGACCACGACGCTGGCGCCGGGCGCGACGGTCACCGAACGCTGGGTTCCGGTGGAGCGCGTCGGGCTGTACGTGCCTGGCGGCAACGCCGTCTACCCGTCCAGTGTCGTGATGAACGTGGTGCCGGCCCAGACTGCCGGTGTCGACTCGCTGGTGATCGCCAGCCCGCCGCAGAAAGACCACGGCGGCCTGCCGCACCCGACCATCCTGGCGGCCGCTGCGTTGCTCGGCGTCGACGAGGTGTGGGCCGTCGGCGGTGCCCAGGGCATCGCGCTGCTGGCCTACGGCGGGGTCGACACCACGGGTGAGGAACTGGCACCGGTCGACATGATCACCGGGCCCGGCAACATCTTCGTCACCGCGGCCAAGCGCATCTGCCGTTCGCAGGTCGGTATCGATGCCGAGGCGGGCCCGACGGAGATCGTCATCCTGACCGATCACTCGGCAGATCCGGTGCACATCGCCGCCGATCTGATCAGCCAAGCCGAGCACGACGAGATGGCCGCCAGCGTGCTGGTAACCACGAGCGAAAAGCTGGCTGACGCCACCGATGTCGAGGTGGCCGCGCAGGTCGCCACCACCCTGCACCGCGAGCGGGTGACGGTCGCACTCAGTGGAAAGCAGTCCGCCATCGTGCTGGTCGACGACCTTGATGCCGGGGTGCGGGTGGTCAACGCTTACGCCGCCGAGCACTTGGAGATCCAGACAGAGGATGCCTCGGAGGTTGCCGGCCGCATCCGTTCTGCCGGTGCCATTTTCGTCGGTGCATGGTCGCCGGTGAGCCTCGGTGACTACTGCGCGGGCTCCAACCACGTGCTGCCGACCGCGGGTTGCGCGCGGCACTCCAGCGGGCTGTCGGTGCAGACGTTCCTGCGTGGCATCCACGTCGTCGACTACACCGAAGCCGCGCTGAAAGACGTTGCGGGCCACGTGATCACGCTGGCCAATGCCGAGAATCTGCCTGCGCACGGTGAGGCCGTGCGCCGGAGGTTCGAGCGCTGATGAGCCGCATTTCCCTTGACGATCTGCCTTTGCGGGACAATCTGCGTGGCAAGTCGCCGTACGGCGCACCGCAATTGGTGGTTCCGGTCCGGCTCAATACCAATGAGAACCCGCACCCGCCGACGCAGGCGCTGATCGACGACGTCGCTGCCTCGGTCGCGGCGGCCGCCGCGGAGTTGCACCGCTACCCGGACCGCGACGCCATGGCGCTGCGCACCGATCTGGCCGCGTACATGTCGGCTCAGACAGGTGTGCCGCTGACGGCGGAAAACCTGTGGGCGGCAAACGGTTCCAATGAAATCCTGCAGCAGTTGCTGCAGGCGTTCGGCGGTCCGGGCCGCAGTGCCATCGGTTTCGTGCCGTCGTATTCGATGCACCCGATCATCTCCGACGGCACCCAGACGGAGTGGCTGTCGGCGACCCGCGCGGCCGACTTCGGGCTGGACATCGACGTCGCGGTGGCCGCGATCACTGACCAGCGGCCCGACGTGGTGTTCGTGACGAGCCCCAACAATCCGACTGGGCAGAGCGTGCCGCTCTCTGATCTACGGCGCCTGCTCGATATTGCTCCCGGCGTGCTGATTCTGGACGAGGCCTACGGCGAATTCTCGTCGCAGCCAAGCGGGGTCGAGCTGCTCGCCGATTACCCGGCCAAGCTGATCATCAGCCGCACCATGAGCAAGGCCTTCGCGTTCGCCGGTGGGCGGTTGGGTTACCTGGTGGCCGACCCCGCGGTCATCGACGCCATGCTGCTGGTGCGGTTGCCGTACCACCTGTCGGTGCTGACCCAGGCCGCGGCGCGGGCAGCTCTGCGGCACGCCGACGAGACGCTGAGCAGCGTCGCCACCTTGGCCGCTGAGCGGGACCGGGTGGCAGCGGCGTTGTCCGGCATGGGTTTCCGGGTGATCCCCAGCGATGCCAACTTCATCCTGTTCGGTCAGTTCACCGACGCGGCGGCGACCTGGCAGCGCTACCTCGATGCCGGCGTGCTGATCCGCGACGTGGGCATCCCCGGATTCCTGCGCACCACAGTCGGTTTGGCCGAAGAGAATGATGCCCTGCTCGAGGTCAGCGCCAAGCTCGCCGCAACGGAACTAGCCCCACAAGGAGTTTCATGACCCGCCGCGCCCGCGTCGAACGCACCACCAAGGAATCCAGCATCGTCGTCGAGATCGATCTCGACGGCACCGGCCAGGTCGATATCAGCACGGGTGTGCCGTTCTTCGATCACATGCTGACCGCCTTGGGTACGCACGCCAGTTTCGATCTGACGGTGCACGCCAAGGGCGACGTCGAGATCGAAGGGCACCACACCGTGGAGGACACCGCGATCGTCCTCGGTCAGGCACTTGGGCAGGCGCTGGGCGACAAGAAGGGCATCCGCCGATTCGGCGATGCGTTCATCCCGATGGACGAGACCCTGGCGCATGCGGCCGTTGACGTTTCGGGCCGCCCGTACTTCGTGCACACCGGCGAACCGGAGTCCATGGTTTCGTTCACCATCGCCGGTTCGTCGGTGCCGTACCACACTGTGATCAACCGGCACGTGTTCGAGTCGCTGGCCTTCAACGCGAAGATCGCGCTGCACGTACGCACTCTGTACGGCCGCGACCCGCACCACATCACCGAAGCGCAGTACAAGGCCGTGGCCCGGGCACTGCGCCAGGCCGTCGAGCCGGATCCGCGCGTGGCTGGCGTGCCGTCGACCAAAGGCACTCTGTGACACCGCAGCCTTCTGTCCGGCTCCGCCGGAAGCAACTCGTTGTTCTGGACTACGGTTCGGGCAATCTGCGGTCGGCTCAGCGCGCGCTCGAGCGGGTGGGTGCTGACGTCGAGGTGACGTCCGACGCCGCGGCCGCTGCTGCGGCAGACGGCCTGGTGGTGCCCGGCGTCGGTGCCTACGAGGCGTGCATGACCGGGCTACGGTCCATCGGCGGGGAGAAGATCATCGCCGATCGTCTTGCGGCGGGTCACCCTGTGCTGGGCGTGTGTGTCGGCATGCAGATCCTGTTCTCGAAGGGCGTGGAATTCGGTGTGCAGACCGAGGGCTGCGGGCAGTGGCCCGGCGAGGTGACCCGGCTCGATGCGCCGGTGATCCCGCACATGGGCTGGAACACTGTCGACGCTCCGGCCGACAGCACCTTGTTCAAGGGGCTCGATGCGGGCACCCGGTTCTACTTCGTGCATTCGTATGCCGCCCAGCAGTGGGGCGGTCATGCCGAGGCGAAGGTCACCTGGGCTACACATCACGTGCCGTTCATCGCCGCCGTCGAAGACGGCGCGTTGTCGGCGACACAGTTTCATCCGGAGAAGAGCGGCGACGCAGGTGCGACGCTGTTGGCGAATTGGGTTGAGGGGCTATGAGTTTGATTTTGTTGCCGGCCGTTGACGTGGTCGACGGCAAGGCGGTACGGCTGGTGCAGGGCAAGGCCGGCAGCGAGACCGATTACGGTTCGGCGCTGGAGGCGGCGCAGACCTGGCAGCGCGACGGCGCCGAGTGGGTGCACCTGGTGGACCTGGACGCCGCGTTCGGCCGGGGCAGCAACCGGGAACTGCTGGCCGAGGTCGTCGGCAAACTCGATGTGGCCGTGGAGCTTTCCGGCGGCATCCGGGATGACGCCTCGCTCAAGGCGGCCATGGACACCGGCTGCGCCCGGGTGAACATCGGCACCGCCGCGCTGGAGAGCCCGGAGTGGTGCAAACGGGCCATCGGTGAGTACGGCGACCGGGTGGCGGTCGGTCTGGACGTGCAGTTCGAGAACGGCAGCTGGCGGCTGCGCGGCCGCGGGTGGGAAACCGACGGCGGCGACCTGTGGGACGTGCTGGAACGCCTTGATAGCGAAGGCTGCTCGCGCTACGTCGTCACCGACGTCACCAAAGACGGCACCTTGACCGGGCCGAACCTCGAGCTGCTGAGCACCGTTGCCGGCCGCACCAACGCCCCGATCATCGCGTCGGGCGGCGTGTCCAGCCTGGACGACCTGCGGGCCATCGCCACGCTGACCGGGCAGGGCGTCGAAGGCGCCATCGTCGGAAAGGCCTTGTACGCCGAGCGGTTCACGCTGCCCGAGGCGCTGGCCGCGGTGAAGTGATCGAATCGGCGAGGTTGGCAGAGCTGGTCGCGACCGCGACCGGCGTCCTCGATGATGCCGTCGCTCCGTTCATCGCCGGCCACCAGGCTGACGCGGCGGTTCGAAAGAAGGGCAACGACTTCGCCACCGAGATCGACCTTGCGATCGAGCGCCAGGTTGTCGCGGCACTGACGTCGGCGACCGGAATCGGTGTGCACGGTGAGGAATTCGGTGGCGAGCCCATCGATTCTGAACTGGTGTGGGTGCTCGATCCCATCGACGGCACCTTCAACTACGCGGCCGGTTCACCGATGGCCGCCATCCTGCTGGGCCTGCTGTGGCGCGGTACCCCGGTCGCCGGCCTGACCTGGCTGCCGTTCATGGGCCAGCGCTACGTCGCCATGGACGGCGGCCCGGTGCGCGACGGCGACACCGCGTTGCCGCCGTTGGCGCCGAGCACCCTGGCCGATTCGATCGTCGGCATCCAGACGTTCAACATCGATTCGAAGGGCCGCTTTCCCGGGCGCTTCCGGTCGGCGGTGCTGTCGGGTCTGAGCCGCGAATGCTCGCGGATGCGCATGCATGGTGCGACGGGCGTGGACCTGGCCTATGTGGGCGCGGGGGTACTCGGTGGCGCAATCAGTTTCGGTCACCACGTCTGGGACCACGCCGCCGGTGTGGCCCTGGTGCGGGCCGCGGGTGGCATCGTCACCGATCTCGCAGGTGCGCCGTGGACGGTGGATTCGAAGTCCGCACTGGCCGCTGCGCCCGGTGTGCACGAGAGGATGTTGGAGATCGTGAAATCCGTTGGGGTTCCGGAGGATTACCTGTGAGCTTGGCAACCCGCGTCATCCCCTGCCTGGACGTCGACGGCGGCCGGGTGGTCAAGGGCGTCAACTTCGAGAACCTCAGGGACGCAGGCGATCCCGTCGAGCTGGCCGCAGCCTATGACGCCGAAGGCGCCGACGAGCTGACGTTCTTGGACGTCACCGCGTCGTCGTCGGGCCGGTCGACCATGCTCGAGGTGGTGCGGCGCACCGCCGAGCAGGTGTTCATTCCGTTGACCGTCGGTGGTGGTGTGCGGTCGGTCGAGGACGTCGACACCCTCCTGCGCGCCGGAGCCGACAAGGTGTCGGTCAACACCGCAGCCATCGCCCGGCCAGAGTTGTTGTCGGAGTTGTCCCGTCAGTTCGGGTCACAGTGCATCGTGCTGTCGGTCGATGCGCGGACCGTGCCGGAAGGCTCTGAACCCACACCGTCGGGCTGGGAAGTCACCACCCACGGCGGCCGTCGCGGTACCGGCATCGACGCTGTCGAATGGGCCACGCGCGGAGCCGAACTCGGCGTCGGCGAGATTCTGCTGAACTCTATGGACGCCGACGGCACCAAAGCCGGGTTCGATTTGGCCATGCTGCGGGCCGTGCGGGCCGCGGTGAGTGTGCCGGTGATCGCCAGCGGGGGAGCCGGAGCCGTGGATCACTTTGCCCCCGCGGTACAGGCCGGTGCTGATGCGGTGTTGGCGGCCAGCGTGTTTCACTTCCGCGAGTTGACCATCGGTCAGGTCAAGGCGGCGATGGCGGCTGAGGGGATCACGGTCCGATGAGTCTCGACCCGGGAATTGCCGCGCGGCTCAAGCGCAACGAGGCCGGGCTGTTCACCGCAGTGGTGCAGCAGCGTGGCACCGGTGACGTGTTGATGGTCGCCTGGATGGACGACGACGCACTGGCCCGCACCTTGGAAACCCGGGAGGCCACGTACTTTTCGCGGTCCCGTGGCGAGCAGTGGGTCAAAGGTGCGACCTCGGGCCATACCCAGTACGTGCATTCGGTGCGACTGGACTGCGACGGCGATGCGGTGCTGCTGGAGGTCGACCAGGTCGGCGGCGCGTGCCACACCGGTGATCACAGCTGTTTCGACGCCGATCTGCTGCTCGCCTCTGAGTGATTTGTGCACGAAAATCCGCGGCCGACGCGGAAAATCGTGCACAAATCACGTAGCCGCGGGCAGATGTTGCTCGACCAGAGTCCACCCTGCGGCGCGTAGGGCGTCGTCGACATCGACCCCCAGTACACGTAGCGCGGCATCGGCGATGGCTCCAGCGACGTCGTCGCCGGCAAGATCGGGTTGGTCAACGCGCTGAGCGATGACGGTCTCGGTCAGGCGCACCGGCAGGCCGCAACGGAACTCGTCGCCGCCCACGACGTGGACCGCCAACTCCCGATAGACGGCGTGCAGCTCGCGCCGCCGCACATGAAATCCTTCGATACCGTCGACTTCCGGCAGTAGATAGAGCCGGCCCAGGTTCCACGGCACCGACAAGAGGCTGGCGGTGTCGCCGGCCGTGACGGCCCACAGCGCGGCCCGCGGATCGTCCACCGACCGGGTCACCCGCCGCGCGAACTCCAGTGACGGCACCACCGTCGCGTCGAGCAGCGCTTCGAGGATGGCTTCCTTGTTGGGGAAGTGGTGATAGAGCGACGCTTGACGGATGCCGACGGCATCGGCGATGGACCGGGTTGAGGTCACCGTAAAACCCTGAGTGACAAACAGTTCACCTGCAGCGTCGAGGATCTGCTCGACGGCCGTACTGCCGGGGCGTAGGGCATCGCGGTGGCGGGGGCGGCCGGGGCGGCTCATCACACCACTGTGCCATCCGGGTGTTAGCGGTGGGAAACGGAACCGTTACACCGCGACCCACGTCGGAAACTCTGGTGACCCATCTGCGTCACGGACCCATTTAATTCTGTCAATTGACAGGTATTGGGCCTCAGCAGAATCGAGATCGGATGACACTGACCACCACGTCGCCGGCGGATCACGACGACCTCGCCGGCTTCGGCTATGACCAACAGCTACATCGCTCCCTGGGTAAGTTCGCGTCCTTCGCGGCAGGATTCTCATTCGTCTCGATCCTCACCACGATCTTCCAATTGTTCGGTCTCGGATACGGTTTCGGTGGTCCGGCGTTCTTCTGGACCTGGCCGGTGGTGTTCATCGGGCAGTTCGCCGTGGCCCTGTGTTTTGCCGAACTCGCTGCGCGCTACCCAATTTCGGGTGCCATCTATCAGTGGGCCCGGCGCCTCGGTGGCGAGGTCGTCGGGTGGTTCGGTGGCTGGTTCATGATCCTGGCCCAGATCATCACAGCCTCTGCCGCGGCCATCGCGCTGCAGGTGGTGTTGCCGGCGGTATGGTCGGGATTCCAGTTCATCGGCACCGACACCGCACTCACATCCCCGAGCGGCGCGGCCAATGCGGTACTGCTGGGCACAGCGCTGCTGGTGGTCACCACGACCATCAATTGCATTGGAGTGCGCTGGATGTCGCGGGTCGCGATGATCGGCGTCTGCTGCGAGATCGTCGGTGTGATCGCGGTCATCGGAGTGTTCTTCACCCACGCCCAGCGCGGCCCCCAGATCGTCTTCGACACCGGCGCAACAGGTTCCGGCTACGGCTGGGCCTGGATCGCATCCGGTCTGATGGCCGCCTACGTGATGGTCGGCTTCGGATCGGCAGGTGAGCTTGCCGAGGAGACGCGCGACGCTCGCCGCGTCGCTCCGCGCACCATCCGGTCGGCACTCACCGTCTCGGCACTCGGCGGCGGCCTGATGATCATCGGCGCCCTGATGGCCGCGCCGAGCCTGACCGACGGTCGGCTGGCCGCCGAGGGCCTGCCGTACGTGCTGGGGGCGGTGCTGTCCTCGTCGTGGGGAACGCTGCTCCTGGTCGATGTGGCCATCGCAATTTTCATCTGCACCTTGGCAATTCAGACCGCGGCCACCCGCCTGATGTTCTCGATGGCACGTGATCACCGGCTGCCGTTCTCGTCGATACTGTCCCGCGTCAATCCGCGCACCGGAACGCCGATGGCACCTGCCATCGTGGTCGGCGTCGCCTGTGTCGGGGTGCTGCTGGTCAATGTCGGCAACTCGGCCATCTTCGCGACCCTGGCCAGCGTCTGCATCATCGCGATCTACGTGGCTTACCTGTTGGTGACCACACCGCTGCTGGTGCACCGGCTGCGGGGAATGCGCTGGGACGCATCGGTTACCGACGCCGGTGGACGTCCGTTGTACTCGATGGGGCGCTGGGGGCTGCCGGTCAACCTGTTCGCGGTGGTGTACGGCCTGGCGATGGTGATCAACCTGGCCTGGCCGCGGCCCGAAATCTACGACCCCGCCGGCACCATGCCGCTGCTGCGCTGGGCCGGGCCCATCACGGTCGTCGCAATCGTCGCGCTCGGTGCCTTGTGCTTCCCGTATCGGCGCGCTCACCCGTGCCCCGTCGGGTCACTCTGATCTCTTCCAATCAGCCACTGCCGAAAGGATTCTCGTGGGTCATCCATCTTCTCTGAACACCTCGACAACCACGGCCGCGCGCGAGCACGCCCGTGCGCAGGCCGGTGCACACACGACCGCCATGCCCGTCGTACCCGCATCGCTGTGGCCGACACCGCCCGCAGATGTCGCTGCCGAGCGGCTGACCTGGGCCGAAACGGTGCCTGGTGGCCGGTACACCAGCAAGGTGCTGGCTCGTGGAACCCGGTTGCGACTGACCGACATTGACGGGCGGGCCTGCGCGCACGTGCTGCTGTGGCGGGCCGATGCGCCATGGGAGCGGCTGAATATCGCCGACACGGTCAAGGTGCCGTGGCAGGCATACCTCGGCATCGACCATCCGCTGCTCGACGACCAGGGGCGGGTGCTGTCGACCATCGTCTCGGACACATCCGCCCACCACGATGCGTTGTGCGGCACCACAACTCGTGCGCAGAACGAAGCCCGGTACGGCGCCGGCACTGTGCACTCGGCGAGCCCAGCCGGCCGGGAGCTGCTGGTGCTCGCCGCGCTCAAGCACGGGCTCGGCCCCCGCGACGTCGGCCCCGCGGTGTCGTTCTTCCACGGCGTCCGCGCCGACGATGCCGGGCATCTGGTGTCGTCGGGCTCGGCCGGACCGGGGGCGGCCGTCGAATTGGTGGTGCACCTGCCGGTGATCGCGGCGATCGCCAACACCGCGCACCCGCTCGATCCGGCGCCGACCTTCGACACCTCCGAGCTGGAGGTGCTGGCTTGGTCGGCCCCGGAAGACCTGGCCGCACTGGGTGCTCGCGCGGAGTCGATCGGCCCTGAATACGAACGTGCGCACCGCAATACCGAAGACGTCTGGACTGCACTGCATCTCACCCAAGGAGTCTCCGTATGAGCGCCCTCGTCGAGTCTGTCCCCGCGCTGGTGGCCGGCACAACCATCCTCGACGAAACCGTCGACGCCCGTGGCCCCTGGTCGGCGATCGTCGGTGCGGGCGACGTGCTGACCATCGTCGACCTGCACGGCAATCAGGCCGTCGACACGCTGATCTACGGCGCCGACGACACGTCCCGGCGGTACAGCGCTCAGACCACCATCGCGGCGCAGCGGTCACTGTTCGTCAGCACCGGAACGGTGTTGCGGGACAGCGACGGTGCTGCGCTGATGACCGTCGTGGCCGACGAGGTGGGCAGTCATGACACCGTCGGCGGCGCGTGCTCGCAGGAATCCAACACCCTGCGCTACGGCCACCACACCCGTCATCAGCACGCCTGCGTAGAGAACTTCCTCATCGAAGGCGCGCGGTACGGCCTCGGAAAGCGTGATCTGGCACCGAATCTCAACTTCTTCATGAACGTTCCGGTCGAGGCCGACGGCACCCTCGGCATCGTCGACGGACTCTCGGCGCCGGGGTTGCGGGTCGCGCTGCGTGCCGACACCGACGTCCTCGTGCTGGTATCCAACTGTCCGCAGATCAACAACCCCTGCAACGGTTTTGACCCCACGCCGGTGCGCATGATCGTCACCCGCCAGTCCTGACCACGTACCGCAAAGGAGTATGTATATGGCGCCACCCATCACCGTGCTGCGACCGGGGCCGAGCACCACTGTTCAGGATTGGCCGGGCCGTATCGGGTACTGGCAGGTCGGCGTACCGCCATCGGGGCCCATGGACGACCTGTCGCTGAGATTGGCCAATCTCGCGGTAGGAAACCCCGAGGGCGCGCCCGGACTGGAGGCGACGCTGGCTGGTCCGACACTGGGATTCGACCAGGCGAGCATCGTGTGTGTCACCGGCGCTCCGGTCTCGGTGACGCTCGACGGTATTCCGGTGCGGCAGTGGGCGCCCATCGCGGTGCCCGACGGCGGCGTCCTCGAGATCGGCACGGTGCAGGGCGTCGGGATGCGGATTTACGTCGCCGTGGCCGGTGGAATCGAGGCTGAGGAATACCTCGGGTCGCGCTCGACCTTCACGCTCGGCAAGTTCGGCGCCGGCGGACGGGCGCTCGCGGCAGGCGACCGCCTCGGTATCGGTGCCGCCGTCGGCCGTCCGCGCCGGCTCACCGACGAAGAGGTGCCGTCGATCGGACATGAGTGGCGGCTGGCGGTCACCGAAGGACCGCACGGTGCGCCGGAGTTCTTCACCCGTACCGATATCGAAACCCTCTACGAGGCAACGTATCTGGTTGACCACAACCTGGACCGCACCGGTGTTCGTCTGGTCGGGCCGAAGCCGCAGTGGGCGCGGCCCGACGGCGGTGAGGCCGGATTGCATCCGTCCAACATCCACGACACTCCGTATTCGGTTGGCGCACTGGACTTCACCGGTGATACCCCGATTCTGCTCGGTCCGGACGGGCCCAGCCTCGGCGGTTTCGTCTGCCCGGTGACGGTCACGTCGGCCGACCGCTGGAAGCTCGGTCAGCTCACCCCCGGCGACCGGGTGCGCTTCGTTCCGGTACGGGCCAGTGCTGCCGCGCCGCTGACCGCGCTGGGCACCTCGCGGCGAGCGGCGTCGCCGGTGGTACGTAGTCCGCGTGGGGACGGTGACGACGGCGTGCTGCACCGCGGCGTGACCGGTGACGGCTCGACGTCGATAACGTTGCGACGCAGTGGGGACGACAACCTGCTCGTCGAATACGGCACGATGACACTGGATTTGGTGTTGCGGGCACGGGTGCACGCATTGCACACCGCGATCGATGCGCACCGACCGCGGGGGATCGTCGACCTGACGCCCGGAATCCGTTCCCTACAGGTGAAGTTCGACGCCGCGCTCACTGATCACCAGACGATGACCGCGTTCGTCCTCGACGTCGAGTCGACGCTGGGACCCGTCGACCAGTTGGTGCTGCCGAGCCGTTCGGTACGGCTGCCGCTGAGTTGGGACGACCCCACCATCCAGCTGGCCATCGACCGCTACCGCAACGGTGTGCGCGACGATGCGCCGTGGTGCCCGAGCAACATCGAATTCATCCGCCGAATGAACGGTTTGAGCTCGCAGCAGGAGGTGTTCGACATCGTCCATGCGGCAAGCTATCTGGTGCTCGGTCTGGGGGATGTCTACCTCGGCGCTCCCGTGGCCACCCCGGTCGATCCGCGGCATCGGGTGGTGACCACCAAGTACAACCCGGCGCGGACCTGGACGCCGGAGAACGCCGTCGGTATCGGTGGTGCGTACCTCTGCATCTACGGCATGGAGGGCCCCGGCGGCTACCAGCTGATGGGCCGCACGACGCAGGTGTGGAATCACCGATTCCCGTTGTCGACACCGGGCTTCGAGCCTGAGCAGCCGTGGCTGCTGCGGTTCTTCGATCAGGTGTCGTGGTATCCGGTGAGCGCCGACGAGTTGACCGACCTGCGCGCCGACGTGGCCGCCGGCCGCGGCACGGTCGACATCACCGAGGGTGAGTTTCGGATCGCGGACTACCTGGACTTCCTGGCGCGTGAGGCCGACGACATCGCTGCAGTGCGACACCGGATGACAATTGCCCGTGGCGAGGAGCGGGCCCGCTGGGAGGCCAGCGGCGAGATCGGTTCACGCGGGAAGTCGTGCGCCGCAACGGGACAGGAGGTGGCCTGATGGACCGGGTCAGTGCCGCGTTCGCGGCCATCGCTGCGCGGCCCGAGGCCTTCATCACCGTGCGCGACGAGCAGCAGGTGCGGCAGGACGTCGCGCAGGCACACGGTCCGCTCGCCGGTCAGCTGCTGGCCGTCAAAGACAACGTCGACGTCGCAGGCCTGCCGACCACCGCCGGATGTCCGGGCTTCGCCTACACCCCGGACGCCGATGCTCCGGTGGTGGCAGCGCTGCGGGCAGCCGGCGCAGTGGTGATCGGCAAGACCAACCTCGACCAATTCGCGACGGGGCTCGTCGGCACCCGTAGCCCCTACGGCGCCGTGCGTGACGCGTGGCGGCCGGACCGGATCTCGGGAGGTTCGTCGTCGGGCTCGGCGGTCGCTGTCGCCATCGGTGCCGCCGACCTCGGAATCGCCACAGACACTGCGGGATCGGGGCGGGTACCCGCGGCGTATCAGGGCCTGGTCGGGATCAAGGCCACGATCGGTCTGGTGTCGACCGTCGGCGTCGTCCCGGCCTGCCCGAGCTATGACTGCGTGACGATCCTGGCGCGGGACTTGTCCACCGCAGAGAACGCCATGGCGGTCATGGCAACGACGACGCAGCGGCCGTGGCCGACGCACACCCGATTCGCCGCTCCCGCCGATCCCGCGCTGGCGGTACCCACCGAACTGCCCGCGATGGCTCCCGGCTGGGACGCCGCGTTCCACCGGGCCGTCGACGCCGCGCGCGAGGCCGGGATGCGGATCGTGCTCATCGAGTTCGCGGACTTCCTTGCTGCCGCGCGCTTGCTGTACGACGGCGCACTGGTCGCTGAGCGCGCGGAAGCTGTGGGGGAGTTCATCGCCGGCGCCGGCGACGACGCCGGGCTGGATCCGACCGTCGCGGCCATCGTCACCGCAGGCGGTGCCCACAGCGCCACCGGGCTGCTGCGTGATCGTCGCGAGCTGGATCGGTTACGCGACAGGGCATTCCGCTCGCTGGCGGGCTGTGATGCACTGCTGGTGCCCACCGCGCCGCTGCACCCGACACTCGCTGAGGTGGCGGCCGACCCCGTCGGCGTCAACGCGCGGATCGGCACGTACACCAATTTCTGCAATCTGTTCGACATGTGCGGGGTCGCGGTGCCGGCCGGCGATGTCGCCGAATCCGATGGCACCACAGCACAATTCGGAGTGACGGTGCTGGGCCGTCCGTTCGACGACGCCGTGGTGGCCGACATTGCGGCGCGGCTCACCGGCGGTGACCACGGATCGCGGGAGTCCTGGCCTGAGCGGGCCGGAGCCGGGGCAGTGACGCTTGTCGTAGCCGGAGCTCATCTGCGTGACCAGCCACTGGCCGGTCAGCTGCATGACCTCGGGGCGCGCTGGGATGGCCCGGCCCGTACGGCCGAGCGGTACCGGATGACCGCGCTGCCGTCCGGCAAGCCGGCGCTGGTGCGCGTACAGCGCGGTGGACGAGCCTTCGAGGTCGAGCGCTGGGTGCTCTCGCCCGCGGCGCTCGGCCAATTCTTGGTGGCCCTCCCAGCGCCGATGGGCCTGGCTGCGGTGGAGCTTGACGACGGGTCGTGGGAGACCGGGTTCGTGTGCGCCGACGAGGCGGCTACCGAGGCTCCGGATATCTCGGAGTTCGGTGGGTGGCGAGCGTATCTACGGGCACAGGGGGTGCGCGCGGTCAGCTGAACTTGACCTTGCCCCCGGGGGCAAGGTTTACCGTGTCCGCAAGGAGTGAGGATGCGGATCAGTGAATTGGCGGCGCAGGCCGGGGTAAGCGCGAAAGCGGTCCGGTACTACGAGCAGTTGGGACTGATCGTCCCGCAGCGCGGCGGCAACGGCTATCGCGAATACACCGACGCCCATCTGCGGGCGGTGACCGAAATCCGCGAACTCGCGGCGCTGGGCGTACCGCCGTCGAAGGCCGCCCCGTTTATCGAGTGCCTGGACGCAGGCCATCCGCAGGGCGATGACTGCCCGGCATCGATGGCCGTGTACCGCGACAGCATCGCCGACATCGACCGGATCGTCACCGCCCTGACCAGTCGTCGCGCGGTGTTGATGGGCCGGCTTATACGCGACGACGCCTGTGCCGCCAACAGCGACAGAACGGAAATCATCACCATGCCAACCAATTTCACACAGCTTCCAGCTGGGCTGCCACAGCCCGTCGACGACGGCCGGGCCGCTCATCTACCCGGCCTGCCCATGCCGGACCTTGCGCTGCGTACCAGTGCCGGAGACACCGTGAACCTCGCGGAGCTGCCGACCGGGCGGACGGTCATCTACCTCTATCCGTTGACCGGCAGGCCGGGCGTCGACCTGCCCGACGGGTGGGACAACATTCCTGGAGCGCGTGGCTGCTCCACCGAAGCCTGCAATTTCCGCGACCACTATGGCGAGTTGCAGCGCCGCGGTGTGGCGGCGCTGTACGGAATGTCCAGCCAGGAACCGGATTACCAGGCCGAAGTCGTCGACCGGCTGCACCTGCCGTTCCCGATGCTGTCCGATCCGGGCTATGCCTTGGCTGACACGCTGAACCTACCGACGTTCGAGGCGATGGGACACCCGCGCCTGTACTCACGGCTCACCCTGGTGGTCACCGACGGGATCATCGAGCACGTCTTCTACCCGATTTTTCCGCCCAACACGCATGCCGAGCAGGTGCAAACCTGGCTCGACCAGCACCCACAGTGAGTGACGTCGTCGTTATCTCGTTGCGTCACACGTCGATTCGGCTGGCTTTGGCTCGCGCGGTCCACCGGCCCTGGTCGTAGCCGACCTCGACCGGATGCGAAAAGGCCTCCGACACAGTCTCGGTGGTCACCGTCTCGACAGCCGGGCCCACGGCAACGGTGCGGCCGTCGGCGATCAACATGGCGTGCGACGTGGACGTCGGCAGCTCCTCGAGATGGTGCGTCACCAGAATAGACGCCATGTCGGGGTGTGAATGCTCCAGCGCATCAAGGGTTTCCAGCAATTGCTCGCGCGCCGCCACATCCAGACCGGTGGTCGGTTCGTCGAGCAGCAGCAGTCGCGGTTCGGCGATCAGCGCGCGGGCGATGAGGGTGCGGCCGCGCTCACCTTGCGACAGCGTCGGCCACACCGAGTCGGCCCGGTGCGGCAGGCCCACGGTGCCGATGAGCTCGTCCGCCCGAGCGATGTCGTCGGCGCTCGGGGTCCAGCGGGCCGCAGTATCGATGGTGCCGGTGATGCCGGTCAGCACCACCTGCCGCACGGTCAGCGGGTACTGCAACCGGTGCCGCGGGTTCACGTGGCCGATGGACCGTCGCAACGGCGCCAGGTCGGTCCGGCCCATCTGGGCGCCTAGCACCCGAACGGTGCCCGACGTCGGAAACGTCACGGCGCCACAGAAACCCAGCAAGGTGCTCTTGCCTGCGCCGTTCGGACCGAGCAGCGCCCAGTGCTCGCCTTCCTGAACGATCAGCGAGATGCCGTCGATGATCTGTTTGCCCTCGCGACGGAATGTCACATTGTCGAGCTCCAGAACGGGTGTCATGAGAAAGATTCCTTCAAAGTGCTGAGGTGAGTGCGGCTCGCGGCGGCCGCGGCGGCGGAATCTCGCGCGACGATGGCGTCGGCGAGTTGCTGATGCAGGTCGTGGTCGCACGGCTCGGACGTGATCGGCCGGATCTTGAGCATGTCGATCATGGCCAGCCGGAGGCGGGGGAGGAACGCGTCGAACAACTGGATCAGCACATCGTTGTGCGCTGCGGCGATCACCGCGCGGTGAAAGGCCATGTCCGCGTCCACGTGGTCGGCGACTGACTGCCCCGTCACACTTCGGGCGGCCAGCGTGCGGCGGATGGCGCGCAGGTCCGCGGGGGTGCGACGGGTCGCGGCCAATGCGGCGCCCTCGGCCTCGATGGCGATACGGGCTTCGATGACCGAGGCGATGTTCGCGCTGCGGAGCACCGTATCCCAGTCGTCGTTGACATCCAGCGCGGTGACGAAGACGCCCGCGCCCTGGCGGCTGTCGAGAACGCCTTTTCCGGCCAGTTCCCGAATGGCCTCACGCAGGGTTGAGCGGCCCACGCCGAGTTGGGCGGCCAGGGTGGTTTCACCCGGAAGGCGTTGTCCCAGTGACCATTCACCATCTTTGATGCGCGTCAGAAGTAGCTGTGCGGCCTGTGCCGCCAGTGGTTGACGCTGTACCTGCGAGACCATGAAATCTCTCTACTTGTCTGAGGAGTTGTGTATAGTCTACCCATCATGACGCGCGTGCTCCTGCTTGGCTGCCGCGGCGGGGTCTGACCGACCGGCCCCCTGCCGTGGGGCTCTGTCGCGACTGGTCACTTCCACCTTTGACCGAAAGCAGACCACTCATGAACACTTCCTGGAACCGTCAACAACCGTCACCCATGCCTTGGCATCGCTACACCGATGTCTTCAACCGCGTGGACATTCCTGTCGCCCAAAGGGACTGGCCGACCAAACGCATCACCGCCGCACCGCTCTGGGTCCCAGTGGATCTGCGCGACGGCAACCAAGCCCTGGCCGAGCCGATGGACCCGGACCGCAAGCGTCGGTTCTTCGAACAACTGGTTGCGATCGGCTACAAGGAGATCGAGGTCGGCTACCCCTCTGCCTCGCAGACCGACTACGACTTCGTCCGCTTGCTGGCCGAAACCGACATCGCGCCAAGCGATGTCACCATCGTCGTGTTCACCCCGGCCCGTCGCGACCTGATCGAGCGCACCGTCGAGTCGGTGCGGGGCATGCGCAACGAGGTGGTCATTCACATGTACACCGCGACTGCGCCCACGTGGCGAAACACCGTGCTGGGCAAGGACCGTGACGAACTGCGCAATCTGATCCTGCACGGCGCTCTCGATGTGCTGACCTGCGCGGAAGACCTGCCGAATGTCCGATTCCAGTTCTCCCCAGAGGTTTTCAACCTGACCGAACCCGACTACGTGCTGGAAATCTGCGACGCGGTGACGCAGCTGTGGGACGCCAGCGAGAGCCGGCCGGTGATCCTGAACCTGCCTGCCACCGTGGAGGTCGCGACCCCAAACGTGTATGCCGACCAAATTGAATACATGCACCGAAATCTGGCCCGCCGCAACGCCGTCATCCTGTCGGTGCACCCGCACAACGACCGGGGGACTGGCGTTGCCTGCGCTGAACTGGCCGTGCTGGCCGGTGCACAGCGGGTAGAGGGCTGCGTGTTCGGCAACGGTGAACGCACCGGCAACGTCGACATCGCGACCCTGGCGCTGAACCTGTACGCGCAGGGTGTCGACCCGATGATCGATTTCTCTGACATCGACGCGATTGCCCGCACCGTCGAGCACTGCACTCGGATGTCCATCCACGAAAGGCATCCGTATGTCGGCGACTTGGTGCACACCGCGTTCTCCGGCACTCATCAGGACGCCATCAAGAAGGGTATGGGCGAACACCGCGAACGGGCTTCCGCAAGCGGAAAACACGAACGCGAAATCGATTGGCGGGTGCCGTATCTGCCAATAGATCCGGCTGATATCGGGCGCAGCTATGACGCCGTCATCCGGGTTAATTCACAGTCGGGGAAGGGCGGCATCGCGTACCTGCTGCACACCGGGTACGGGCTGGACTTGCCGAGGCGGCTGCAGATCGACTTCGCGCGACACGTCCAGGCCCACGCCGACGGCAGTGGCGCTGAGGTGACCGCCGCCGACCTGTACGAGTTGTTCGAGGCCACCTACCTGGACCAGGGCGGTCCCGTGGAGCTGAAGGATTGGCACACGAGCAGCGACGAGACCACCGAGATCACGCTGATCGTCAACGGAACCGCTCACAGCAGCGCACATCGCGGCGTTGGACCTGTGGAGGCGCTGACGCAGGCCCTGGCTGATGTGGGCCGGCCGGTCGAGATTCTGAGCCTGACCCAACAGTCGATCGGCGCCACTGCCGTCAGCTATCTGGAACACCGCGGCGGATGGGCGTGCGGCCGCAGCGACTCGGTGCTGACCGCGTCGCTGGCGGCGGTGATCCGGGCGGCTAACGCGCCCTGAGCGCCTCGAGGGCCTTGTCGGCGTGCGAGTCCATGGAGATCTCGCTCGCGATGACCTCGAGCACCGTGCGGTCGGTGTCGATGACGAACGTGGTCCGCTTGACCGGCATCAGCTTGCCGAGCAGACCACGTTTGACACCGAACTGCTCGGCCACCGCGCCCGAGGTGTCCGACAGCAGCGGGTAGTCGAAGCTGTGCTTCTCGGCGAACTTGTCCTGCTTCTCCACCGCATCCATGCTGATGCCGACGCGAGATGCACCGGCGGCGCCGAACTCGGCGGCCAGATCCCGGAAGTGGCAGGCCTCCATGGTGCAGCCCGGCGTCATCGCGGCGGGGTAGAAGAACAGCACGATAGGCCCGGAAGTCAGCAGTTCGGTAAGGCTGCGGACGGTCCCGGTCTGGTCGGGCAGGGAGAACTCGGTAACCACGTCACCACGTTTCATGAGCACCACGCTACTTCTGGGAGGATTACCGCGTGAACACGACCTCACGCGAGGAATTCCGAGCGCTGGCCGCCGAGCACCGCGTCGTCCCGGTGACGCGCAAGGTGCTGGCCGACAGCGAGACGCCGTTGTCGGCCTACCGCAAGCTGGCTGCCAACCGTCCCGGCACGTTTCTGCTGGAATCTGCGGAGAACGGCCGGTCCTGGTCGCGATGGTCGTTCATCGGTGCCGGTGCCCCGTCAGCGCTGACCGTCCGTGACGGTGAAGCAGTCTGGCTTGGCAACACGCCGCAGGACGCACCCAACGGCGGTGACCCGCTGCAGGCGGTGCGCGACACCCTGGCTCTGCTGCAGACCGCGCCGGTGCCGGGCCTGCCGCCGCTGTCGAGCGGTCTGGTCGGGTACTTCGCCTACGACATGGTGCGCCGCCTGGAACGGCTGCCCGAGCTGGCGAAAGACGACCTCAAGCTGCCCGACATGGTGCTGCTGCTGGCGACCGACATGGCCGCGGTGGACCACCACGAGGGCACCATCACGCTGATCGCCAACGCGGTCAACTGGAACGGCACCGACGAGCGCGTCGACTGGGCCTACGACGATGCCGTCGCCCGCCTCGACGTCATGACCAAGGCGCTGGGGGAGCCGCTGCCGTCGAGCATCGCCACTTTCAGCCGCCCGCAGCCGCAGCCCCGGCAGCAGCGCACGGTCGAGGAGTACACCGCCATCGTCGACAAGCTCGTCGGCGATATCGAGGCCGGTGAGGCGTTCCAGGTGGTGCCGTCGCAGCGGTTCGAGATGGACACCGCCGCTGACCCGATTGACGTTTACCGCATCCTGCGGGTGACCAACCCGAGCCCGTACATGTATCTGCTCAACGTGCCCAATGCCGAAGGCGGACTTGACTTTTCGGTCGTCGGCTCCAGCCCGGAGGCGCTCGTCACGGTGAAGGACGGGGTGGCCACCACGCACCCGATCGCCGGCACCCGGTGGCGCGGCGAGACCGAAGAGGACGACATTCTGCTGGAAAAGGAACTCCTCGCCGACGACAAGGAGCGCTCCGAGCACCTGATGCTGGTCGACCTCGGCCGCAACGACTTGGGCCGCGTGTGCAAGCCGGGGACCGTGCGGGTGGAGGACTACAGCCACATCGAGCGCTACAGCCACGTCATGCACCTGGTCTCCACCGTCACCGGTCACTTGTCCGACGACAAGACCGCGCTCGACGCCGTCACCGCGTGCTTCCCGGCCGGAACGCTGTCGGGGGCGCCGAAGGTTCGGGCCATGGAGCTCATCGAGGAAGTCGAGCTGACGCGCCGCGGCCTCTACGGCGGCGTGCTCGGGTACCTCGACTTCGCCGGCAACGCCGACTTCGCCATCGCGATCCGCACGGCTCTGATGCGCGGCGGCACGGCCTACGTACAGGCCGGTGGCGGCGTGGTGGCGGACTCCAACGGGCCGTACGAATACAACGAGTCGTCCAATAAGGCGAAGGCCGTCCTCGCGGCCATCGCCGCTGCCGAGACGCTGAGCGAACCGTGAGGGCGACCCGCACCGCGCAGGTGCTCCTGTTGGTGGCCGCGCTGATGCTGTGGGGCGCCTCCCGGCTGCCCTGGGCGGATGTGTCGTCGTTCGACGGGCTGGGCCAGCCGAAGACGACGACGCTCTCGGGCGCGGCCTGGTCGACGGCCCTGATCCCGCTGGCGCTGCTGGTCGCCGCTGCGGCGGTGGCGGTACTGGCGGTGCGCGGGTGGGCGCTGCGGTTGCTGGCCCTGCTGGTCGCGGTCGCCAGCGCGGGCATGGCGTACCTGGCCATCAGCCTGTGGGCCATCACCGACATCTCGGTGCGCGCGGCCGACATGGCGCAGATTGCCGTCATGTTCCTGGTCGGGACGCAGCGGCACTACTGGGGCGCCGGCGTGACGCTGGCTGCCGCGGTGTTGACGCTGGCCGGTGCGGTTCTGCTGATGCGTTCTGTCCGTCCCGGGGCTGCTGCGCCGGCTTCCTCCAAGTACGCCGCACCAGCTGCGCGTCGCGAGGCAGCGCAGGGAGAAACTGCCGATGGCATGTCCGAACGGATGATGTGGGACGCCCTCGATGAGGGCCAGGATCCCACCCAGAACGAGGGCGGGAGCAAATGAGCGTGGGCCGGTGGCAGTCTGCGCCGCCCCGGCGACTACCCTTCGAGATGATCATCTGGCTTGCCGAACAGGCACGGAAGGACGACGACGCGCTATGACTTCGGGGACCGTGCTCGACTCCATCATCGAGGGAGTCCGCGCCGACGTTGCCGCTCGTGAAGCGGCGCTGAGTCTGACCGAGGTCAAGGAGCGCGCCAAGCGGGCGGCACCGGCCAAGGATGTGCTCGCTGCACTCCGTGAGCCGGGCATCGCCGTTATCGCCGAGGTGAAGCGGGCCAGCCCGAGCAAGGGCGCGCTGGCGCAGATCGATGATCCCGCCAAGCTGGCCAAGGCCTACGAATCCGGCGGGGCGCGCGTGATCAGCGTGCTGACCGAGGAACGGCGATTCAACGGTTCCCTCGCGGACCTGGATGCGGTGCGGGCCGCGGTGTCGATTCCGGTGCTCCGCAAGGACTTCATCGTCACCCCGTACCAGATTCACGAAGCGCGGGCCCATGGCGCCGACATGCTGCTGCTGATCGTTGCCGCGTTGGAGCAGTCGGTACTCACCTCGATGATCGACCGCTCCGAATCGCTGGGCATGACCCCCCTGGTCGAGGTGCACACCGAGGAAGAAGCCGACCGTGCCCTGCAGGCCGGCGCCAAGATCATCGGTGTCAACGCCCGCGACCTGAAGACGCTTGAGGTCGACCGCGACTGCTTCGCCCGCATCGCGCCCGGCCTGCCGAGCAACATCATCCGGATCGCCGAGTCGGGGGTGCGTGGCACCGCCGACCTGCTGGCCTACGCCGGCGCTGGCGCCGACGCGGTTCTCGTCGGTGAGGGCCTGGTGACCAGCGGAGACCCCCGGACCGCAGTCGCCGACTTGGTAACTGCCGGTACCCACCCGTCCTGCCCGAAACCAGCCCGCTGAATTGTGGGCTCCTGCGCGAAGAAGCAGCCCGAGTTCTTATGTCTGATTTGACAGGTACTGAATTGCCGCGGATGAGCGCCGCGGTCGCCGAAGCTACTAGCCACGACCCCGACGCCAAGGGGCACTTCGGTGCCTACGGCGGCCGCTTGGTGCCCGAGGCACTGATGGCGGTTATCGAGGACATCACCGCGGCCTACGACAAGGTCCGGTCCGACCAGTCGTTCCTCGACGAGCTCGACCGGCTGCAGCAGCACTACACCGGCCGGCCCTCGCCGCTGTACGAGGCGACCCGCCTGTCCGACCATGCCGGCGGCGCGCGGCTGTTTCTCAAACGAGAAGACTTGAACCACACCGGTTCTCACAAGATCAACAACGTGCTCGGCCAGGCGCTGCTGGCCAAGCGCATGGGCAAGACCCGGGTCATCGCCGAGACCGGCGCCGGCCAGCACGGCGTGGCGACCGCGACGGCCTGCGCCCTGCTCGGCCTGGAATGCGTCGTGTACATGGGCGCGGTCGACACCGCCCGCCAGGCCCTGAACGTGGCCCGGATGCGCCTGCTCGGCGGCACCGTGGTGGCGGTCGAAGCAGGGTCGGCGACCCTCAAGGACGCCATCAATGAGGCCTTCCGCGACTGGGTCACCAACGCGGACAACACCTATTACTGCTTCGGCACCGCGGCGGGGCCGCACCCGTTCCCCGTCATGGTCCGTGACTTCCAGCGGGTCATCGGCATGGAGGCGCGGGTCCAGGTCCAGCAGCAGGCCGGCCGGCTGCCCGACGCGGTGACCGCGTGTGTCGGCGGCGGGTCGAACGCCATCGGCGTCTTCCACGCTTTCATCGATGATCCGTCCGTGCGGTTGGTCGGCTTCGAAGCGGCCGGCGACGGCGTCGAAACCGGAAGGCACGCAGCCACTTTCACCGGCGGCTCGCCCGGCGCGTTCCAGGGGTCGTTCTCCTACCTGTTGCAGGACGAAGATGGCCAGACCATCGAATCGCACTCCATCTCAGCCGGTTTGGACTACCCGGGCGTCGGCCCCGAGCACGCTTACCTCAAGGACACCGGCCGGGCCGAGTACCGCCCGGTGACCGATACCGAGGCCATGGACGCGTTCGGGCTGCTCTGCCGCACCGAGGGCATCATCCCGGCGATCGAATCGGCGCACGCGGTAGCGGGTGCATTGAAACTTGGTAGAGAACTGGGCCCGGGCTCGGTGATTGTGGTGAACCTGTCCGGCCGCGGCGACAAGGACGTCGAGACGGCGGCGAAATGGTTCGGGCTACTGGACGGTGGGACTGGGGAAGCGTCATGAGCCGACTGGCTGGATTGTTCGAATCGTGCCGGGCCGAGGGACGTTCGGCGCTGATCGGGTACCTTCCGACCGGCTTCCCGGACGTGCAGACCTCGATCGACGCGATGGTCGCGATGACCGAATCTGGTTGCGACATCATCGAAGTCGGCGTCGCCTACTCCGATCCCGGAATGGACGGGCCAGTTATCGCGGCCGCCACAAACACCGCGCTTGCGGGTGGGGTGCGGGTCCGCGATGCGCTGAAGGCCGTCGAGGCGATCAGCAATGCCGGCGGCCGCGCGGTCGTCATGACCTACTGGAACCCGGTGCTGCGCTGGGGTGTTGACGCATTCGCGCGTGACCTGGCGTCGGCCGGCGGGCTCGGACTGATCACCCCGGACCTGATTCCCGATGAGGCCGACGAGTGGTTCAGCGTCTCCGACGCCCACAACCTCGATCGCATTTTCCTGGTGGCGCCGTCGTCCACGCCGGAGCGGTTGGCCGCGACCGCGGCGGCCTCGCGCGGATTCGTCTACGCCGCGTCGACCATGGGCGTGACGGGTGCACGCGATGCCGTGTCGAACATGGCGCCGGAGTTGGTGTCCCGGGTCCGGGCCGTGTCGGACATCCCGGTGGGCGTCGGGCTCGGCGTGCGTTCGCGGGAACAAGCCGCGGAGATCGCCGCCTACGCCGACGGTGTCATTGTCGGCTCGGCGCTGGTATCCGCGCTCGGCGACGGTGGCATCCCCGCGGTACGCGCTTTATCTGAAGAACTGGCCCACGGAGTACGACAGAAAGTTTCCGCGTGACCACAACGCTGCTGGCATACATCCCAAGTCCGGCGCAGGGTGTCTGGCACTTGGGGCCAGTACCGATCCGCGCGTATGCGCTGTGCATCATCACCGGCATCGTCGCCGCGCTGATCATCGGCGACCGCCGGTGGGTCGCCCGCGGCGGTGAAGCGGGCGTCATCTACGACATCGCGCTGTGGACGGTCCCATTCGGTCTCATCGGTGGCCGGCTGTACCACCTGATGACCGATTGGCGTACGTACTTTGCCGAGGGCGGCGCGGGTATCGGGGCGGCCCTCCGGATCTGGGACGGCGGCCTGGGTATCTGGGGCGCGGTGGCGCTTGGCGGGGTCGGCGCATGGATTGGCTGCCGCCGGCATGGAATTCCGTTGCCCGCGTTCGCTGATGCCATCGCACCCGGTGTCATCCTCGCCCAGGCCATCGGCCGGTTGGGTAACTACTTCAACCAGGAGCTGTACGGCCGCCCGACCGATCTGCCGTGGGGCCTGGAGATTTTCGAACGCACCGACGGTTCCGGTGTGGTCAGTCCGCATCTGCTGAACGGCGTGTCCACAGGGCAGGTGGCGACCATCGTCCATCCGACGTTCCTGTACGAATTGCTGTGGAACGTCCTGGTTTTCGCCCTTCTGCTGTGGGCCGACCGGCGCTTCCGGCTGGGCCACGGGCGGCTGTTCGCGCTGTACGTCGCCGCCTACTGTGTCGGCCGGTTCTGCGTCGAATTGATGCGCAGTGACACGGCGACGCTGATCGCGGGTATCCGGGTCAACTCGTTCACCTCGACTTTCGTGTTCATCGGCGCGGTCGTCTACATGATGGTGGCGCCAAAGGGCCGCGAGGAGCCGGAGACGCTCGCCGGTCGCAGCGCGGTTGACGCTGACGAGCTTGAGGTCGACGAGGTTGATGCCGAGGCGGTAAAGGCCGCAGAGCTGGCTGTCCCGGTGGCGGTCGCTGCCGGTGGTGCTGCCCTCGTCGCGGGTGCTGTTGTCGGCGGCGAGACAGACGAAGCTGCCGCGGATACGGATGAACCCGTGGCCGACAGCGACATCGCAGACGAGGCCGATGCCGTCGAGACGCAGTCCGACGAAACCGAGGCCCTCGCCGAGCAGACGGCTGACGAGACCGTCGACGAGGACGAGACCGTCGGCGACGCCGATGAGGAAGCCGCTGAATCCACCGACGAATCCGTCGAGGAGACAGTCGATTCCGACGACGTCGAAGAGGCCGACGAATCCGACGCCGACGCTGAAGAGCTGGCTGACGACGAGCCCGAGGCTGACGAATCAGTCGATGAGGCCGAAGAGACCGTCGACGAATCAGCTGACGCCGTTGCCGAACCCGGCGACGACGAGGATGCCGAGCCTGCTCAGTCGGAAGACGCTGACGCTGAAACCCCGGCTGACGAGGCCGTTGAGGACGAGGCTGACGCAGAAGCAGATGACGCCGTCGTAGCGGACGATGTCGCGGACGAGCCCGTCGCTGAGGACGAAACGGCTGAGGACGAGACGGCCGCGGATAAAGAAGCCGAGGACAAGGCCGCCGAGGAATCCGAGGACGCAACGGAATCCGACGACGCGGCTGATGAGCCTGAGCCGGAGACCGCCGAAACGGCCGCCACCGATGAGGACGCCGAAGCTGACGCCACAGACGCCGACGAAGCCGGAGAGGCTGAAGAGGCAGAAGAGGCTGACGACGAGCCGGCGGCTGAAGCTGACGACGAGCCGGACGCCGCAGAAAAGCATGAGCCGGCACAGGTTCCGGTGTGGGAGCCGCCCGCGCCCCGACGTCGTTGGTGGCGTCGACAGGGCTGAGCCAGGAGGCTCTCCCAAGCACGTGTTCGATGTGGAGCCGTCAATTCGCCTTGACCGTCAAGGTGAGTTGACGGCTCCAAATCGTATGTGCAACAGGGGAGCCGACACACCGCAGCGTCAAGGCGTGCGGCTGACCGTAACCCGGGCGCGGCGGACCAGCCCCGCAGCCGGATTTTGTGCGATGAGTATGTTCCTGAGAGCCGGCAGTTAATGCGTTTGCGGTGGTTGGATGTCCCCTGTGGATGAGAAAGCCGACGGAGTGCAGCAGCAGTCTCGGCAAGACCGCATCCTTAATGCGGCGCTGAACGTGTTCGCGCAGCGGGGTACGTCCGATGCGACGTTACAGATGGTGGCCGACAGTGCCGGTGTGTCAGTCGGGTTGGTGCAGCACCATTTCGGCACCAAGGACGGCTTGATCAAAGCCGTCGACGATGCCGCCCTGAAACTCATCACCGCCACCATGATTGCTGCGCTGGAGAGCCGGGGTCCGGATTCGGTCGCTGCGATCGGCCGGGCGGTGCATGAGCTGCTGACCGACCACCTGGTGGTCATGGACTATCTGGGTCGCGCGGTGGCTTCTGAAAGCCCCAGTGGCACAGCGATATTCGACGCGATGGCGCATGGCCGCATCGAGCGGTGGCAGCGCATGGTCGACAACGGGGACGCGGCGGACGGCCTCGATCCGGTGTGGGCCGGGTTGAATCCGTTGGTCTTGACGTTGGGAGCGATCATCCTGCGCCGGCACCTGGACCGGCACCTGCCCGCGACGTTCACTTCCGACGCCCAGTTGACCCGCTGGGAGGACTCGGTAAACGCGCTGATCCGTCACGGTCAGTTGCGTCCTTAAGCTTCCGCTAGGTTTGCCGGAGCCGTTACAATACGGCAATATTGTCGTTGGTTGGCGGCGAACGTCGGTGTCGAGGGGTCACCGACGTTCGTGCGCCGTTAGAACTTCTTGAGCTCCCGGGTGATCTTGCTGAACGGCTGAACCGACACCATGCCTTTCCGCAGGCTGCGTTGCATGAAACTGATGTTGGCCAGCACCAGGTAGCGGACCCCGCAGTCGCGCCATTGCGCTGCCTGCTCGACGACCTCATTTGGCGTGCCATTGAGCACAATCTCTCGCATCAGCGACGCCGGGACTCCGGCTACGTGGGATAGCGCAGTTTCTTCGGCAATTCCGTGCGGGAGCATGTCCTGCGCGCCGGTGAAACCATTGCCGAGGGGATGTTCGGCATCAGCCGAACGGCGTAAATCCGCGACCGCCGGGCATCATGGACTCATGACGTCAGAGGGCAGGGTGGGGCGCGTGGCTGCGATGGCTGGCACTGCGGCCGCGGCGGCAGGTGCGCTGGCCTACATCGGCCTGGCTGACCCGCACCGTCCCGGCTTCGGCTTTCCCCCTTGCCCGTTCAAGGCGCTGACTGGGTGGAACTGCCCGCTGTGCGGTGGGCTGCGGATGACTCATGACGTGCTGCACGGTGATCTGTCGGCCGCCGTGGTCGACAACGTTTTCGCCCTGGTCGGGCTGCCGTTGTTGGTGGTCTGGCTGGTTGTGTGCCGGCGTCGCCGGTGGTCGGTGGTGCCGCCGCTGGTGACAGCACTGGTGGCCATGGTGGGGTGGACGGTGGTTCGCAATCTGCCGGGGTTCCCGTTGGTTCCGACGGTGATCTAACGGCGTATCAACGCCCCGTTCGACTGATGTTTGGGCGTCAGGAGTGCTCCCGACGCACCTCTTCTGAATCGATCAACTATGCTCATTCACGTGAATCGGCGCGGAAAAATTGTCTGTACTCTCGGCCCGGCTACGTCCACCGATGAGACCATAAGGGCCCTGGTGGAAGCGGGTATGGATGTTGCGCGGCTGAACTTCAGCCATGGCGCCCATGCCGATCATGAGTTGGCCTACAAGCGCGTGCGGGCGGCGTCCGACGCCGCCGGTCGCGCGGTCGGTGTGCTGGCCGACCTCCAGGGCCCCAAGATCCGCCTCGGCCGCTTTGCCGACGGCCCCACCGAATGGCGCACGGGCGACACCGTGCGCATCACCGTCGAGGACTGCGAGGGGACGCACGATCGGGTGTCGACCACCTACAAGCAGCTGGCCGAAGACGCCGTCGCCGGCGACCGGCTGCTGGTCGACGATGGCAAGGTCGGTCTCGTCGTCGACAAGATCGACGGCAATGACGTGGTCTGCACCGTCACCGAGGGCGGGCCGGTCAGCAACAACAAGGGCCTGTCCCTGCCAGGGATGAACGTGTCCGTTCCGGCAATGTCCGAGAAGGACATTGACGACCTGAAGTTCGCGCTGAAGCTCGGCGTCGACCTGGTGGCGTTGTCCTTCGTCCGGTCGCCGGCCGACATCGAACTGGTGCACGAGGTGATGGACGCGGTGGGGCGCCGGGTGCCGGTGATCGCCAAGCTGGAGAAGCCCGAAGCCGTCGCCAACCTCGAGGCCATCGTGCTGGCCTTCGACGCGGTCATGGTCGCCCGTGGTGACCTCGGTGTCGAACTGCCTCTAGAAGAAGTACCGATCGTGCAGAAGCGCGCCATCCAGATGGCCCGCGAGAACGCGAAGCCCGTCATCGTCGCCACCCAGATGCTGGAGTCGATGATCGAGAACTCCCGGCCCACCCGGGCCGAGGCCTCGGACGTCGCGAACGCCATCCTCGACGGCGCCGACGCCGTCATGCTCTCGGGTGAGACGTCTGTCGGCAAGCACGCACTCGAGGCCGTCCGGACAATGGCGCGCATCGTGAAAGCTGTCGAGTCCAACTCCACGGACGCCCCGCCGCTGACCCACGTGCCCCGCACCAAGCGTGGCGTCATCTCCTACGCGGCCCGCGACATCGGGGAGCGGCTGGATGCCAAGGCGTTGGTCGCCTTCACCCAGTCGGGAGACACGGTGCGCCGGCTGTCCCGCCTGCACACGCCGCTGCCGCTGCTGGCCTTCACCGATCTGCCGGAGGTACGTAGCCAGCTTGCACTGACCTGGGGTACCGAGACGTTCATCGTCCCGAAGATGGAAAGCACCGACGGCATGATCCACGCGGTCGACAAGGCGCTGCTCGCGCTGGATCGCTACAAGCGCGGCGACCTGGTGGTCATCGTCGCGGGTGCGCCTCCGGGCACAGTAGGCTCGACCAACCTGATCCACGTGCACCGGATCGGGGAGGAAGACCACTAGCTTGGGGTGCTAGAGGCGAGCGAAGCGACGGGAAAACGAGACGCGTGACGACAGCGGATTTCGAGGAACTGCTCAAGATTCTCGACGTCACCCAGGTCGACGACGACACCTTCACCGGTGGTCACCCGAGCCGGAACCCGATCCGGACGTTCGGCGGCCAGATGATGGCGCAGGCTTTCGTGGCCGCCAGTCGGACGGTATCGCCGAAGCTGCCGCCGACGGCGCTGTCGACGCACTTCATCGCCGGTGGCGACCCGGAGCGCGATCTCGAGTTCAAGGTGGTCCGGCTGCGCGACGAGCGGCGCTTCGCCAACCGCCGCGTCGACGTCATGCAGGGGGACGTGCTGCTGGCGACGGCCCTGGTGTCGCACCTGGCCGGTGGCCGGAGCCTGGAGCACGCTGTCGCGGCGCCCACGGTGCCGGATCCGTTGTCGCTGCCGACGATTGACGCTCTGCTCAAGGGTTACGAGGAGACCGTTCCGCTGTTCGTGGAAGCCCTCAAGCCCATCGAGTGGCGTTATACGAACGATCCCGCTTGGGTGATGCGGGACAAGGGCGGCAAGCTCGACTACAACCGCGTGTGGCTCAAGACCATGGGCGCCATGCCCGACGACCAAGTGCTGCATGCCGCAGCGCTGGTGTACTCATCGGACACCACGCTGCTGGACTCGATCATCACCACACACGGCCTGTCGTGGGGACACGACCGGATTTTCGCGGTCTCCATGAACCACACCGTGTGGTTCCACCGGCCCATCAAGTTCGACGAGTGGGTGCTGTATTCGACGACGTCGCCGGTGGCCGCGGACTCGCGGGGCCTGGCCACCGGCCACTTCTTCGATCGCTCCGGTCAGGTGCTGGCCACGGTGACCCAAGAGGGCATCGTCAAACACTTTCCGGCGTAACGCTTTTCGAGGGCGTCACTGCTCGATCTTGACGCCGAATTCCTGCTCGATGCGGGATCGGAACTGCTGCACACACGTGTCCTGCGCTTTCGAGTCCTGCCCGGCGCGCGTCATGCAGTCGGTGTAGTCGCTGAACCCGACCTGCTGGTAGAAGCCGATCACGACGAAGATGAACACCACGGCCAGCACCGTCGCGAGCGCGCCCAGCACGATGCCGGCCCCGGCCACCACGCCGTTATTGGCGAGGCCCTGTTTGACCCGGCCGCGGCCGACGATGCCGCACGCGATGGCAGCCAACCCGAACAGCAGCCCACCGATGACCGACCACGACGCCAGCAGTCCCACGATGCCCAGCACCAACGCGGCAGTCCCGACGCCATTGCGCGGAGCCGGCGTATACGGTCCGTAGCCCTGATTGGCGTACGGCGGCGGTGGTGGCGCGGGATAGCCGGCACCGGGGTACATGCTCATGATTCCGCAGGGTACCCGTCGTCACTGGCACTGTCGGCACGGACAGCCGGAGCGTCGCGGGCAGCGGCATCCAGGTCGAGCACGGTGCAGTTCAGGTGCGCCGGCAGGTGATGGGTGGCCACCACGACGGTGCGCTCGGCGCCGAACAACCCACCCGGCGTGAGCACCTCGCCCAGCAGCCGGTCGCTGTCGGCCGCGTCGAGATGTTCGGTCGGTTCGTCGAGGAGGATGACGGGGAAGTCGGTCAGCAGCGCGCGGGCGAGCAACAGGCGCCGCCGCTGTCCGGCCGATACCGCGGCGGCACCGCCGTCGAGCAGGGTGGACAGCCCAGACGGCAGGCTGGCCAACCACGGTCCGAGGCCCACGTGCTGCAGGGTCTCGGTGAGTTCGTCATCGGTGGAGTCGCCGCGGGCTACCAGCAGATTGTCCCGCAGCGTGGTGTCGAACAGGTGCGCGTCCTCGGCGAAAAATCCTGCGGGTGAATCGGTTTCGCGGTATCCCCGCGCGGTGGACAGCAGCAGCGTGGTCTTGCCGCGGCCGCTGGCTCCCAGCACCGCCACCCGGTCACCAGCGGCCAGTCGTAATGGTGGGACGGAGGCCGGGAGGCGGTCGGCAGGGTCGTCGGCCAGCATTCCGGTCAGCCGCCCAATGGCGATCCGGGCCCGGGTCAGCTGAACCGCCGCGGCCGGCAGCGCCGCGGTCGCTTCGAACGCGGACAGCGGCAGCAGCATCAGCACCGCCAACGTGGTGGGGGCGACGGTCGGTCTCAGCGCAACCGCGGCGAACACGGCGGCAATGGCACTGGCGCCGGTAGCCAGGATCGGGACTGCTGCGGCCAGCGCGGCGGGTCGGGCGGCACGGTCGGCGGCGTCGCCCCAGCGGCGGTGGTCGTCGGATGCGCGGGTGATGACGTCGGTCAGGCGGCCGGCGACGGCAAGTTCAGCGGCGTGGTCCAGCGCCAGCATGACGGCGGCATCACGGTCCGAATGATGGTTTGCCGCAAGGTGTTCGGTGGCCGCCGCGGCGCGCGCAGCCTGCCACGGCGCCCATACCCCCGCGGCCAGCAGACCGACCGCCAGGGCCAGCGCGGCGGCGGGGGAGATGACGGCGACGACGAGCACCGCCGCCGTCGACAGCACCGTCGCGACGGCGATGGGCAGCACTGAGCGCACCAGGGTGTCGGCCAGGTCGTCGACGGATGAGCCTGCGCGGGAGACGAGTTCGCCGCTGCTCAGCCGCAGCACGGTCGCCGATGGCGCGCTGCACAGGCGACGGTAGAGCTCACTGCGGGCGCGGCCGGCTGCCCGCAATGCCACGTCGTGTGACGCCAGGCGCTCGCAATAGCCCAGCACGCCACGGGAGATGCCGAACAGTCGGACGGCCACGACCGCGACGGACAACTCCAAGATCGGGGGCCGTTCCCAGGCCCGGGTGATCAACCAGGCCGATACCGCGGCCAGGGCCAGCGCGCTGCCGAGGGCCGCGGACCCCAGCAGGACGGCCAACGCAAGGCGGGCCAGGCGGGGACGAAGCAAGCCGAGCGCGACGCTAACGGTGGACATGGACGTCACCCCCGATGCGCACAATCTCGTCGCCGATTGCCAGTACCGCGTCGCGGTGACCGACCACCAGGACGGTGGCGCCGGCCTCCGCGCAGCCCCGGATCGCCTGCAGGACCCGGCTTTCCAGCTCCGCGTCCAGATGCGACGTCGGCTCGTCGAGCAGCAGCACCGGGGAGGGGCGGCCCAGCACCCGGGCCAATGCCAGTCGCTGCCGCTGGCCCAGCGACAGCCCGGAGCCGCCGCGGCCCAGCATCGTGTCCAATCCTGCGGGCAGGGTGGCCAGCACCTCGTCGAAACCTGCTGCGCGGCAAGCGCCGTCGAGATCGGGGAGGGCGCCGAGCAGTTCCAGGTTGTCCCTCACGGTGCCGGGAATGAGCACCGGTCGCTGCGGCAGCCAGCCGATCTGCTGCCACCAGTGCTGCCGGTCCAACGCTGCGACGTCGACCCGGCGCTGGCCGTCGCTGATCCGCACCTGGCCCGAGTCGGGCGCCGTCAACCCCAGGATCGCTTGCAGCGCAGTGCTTTTCCCGCTGCCGTTGGGTCCGGTCAGGACGGTCACGCGGCCGGGTGTGGCGCGCAGCGTCAGGTTGTGGGGCGCCGGGCCGTCCCGGCCGCCGATGCTGACCTGGGCCAGCTCGATGGTCGGGGCCGACGTGATCTGCGCGGTGCCGGAGGCCGGCTGCGCGGTGCTGTCCAGCAGCTGATTGGCCTGCGCGAAGGCGACCTTGCCGTCCTGCGCCGCATGAAATTCGACGCCGACCCGGCGCAGTGGCCAGAACACCTCGGGCGCCAGTAGCAGCACCGTGAGTGCGACCGGCAGGGTGACCCCGCCGCTCACCAGCCGCAGGCCGACGCCGACGGCGACCAGCGCCACCCCGAGGGTCGCCAGCAATTCGAGGACCAACGCGGACAGGAAGGCGATCCGCAGTGTCGCCATGGCCGAATGCCGGTGTGCGTCAGACAGTTCGGTGATGCGGGGCGCGGCGCCTTCGGCGCGGTTCAGGGCGCGCAGCGTCGGAATACCGGCGATGAGGTCCAGCAATCGCGATTGCAGGGTCGCCATGGCGGCCAGCGCGGCCGCAGAACGCTCGGTGGTCATCAGGCCGATAAGCACCATGAACAGCGGGACAAGCGGCAGTGCGATGAGAACGACCGCAGCGGATTTCAGGTCGTACCAAGCGATCACGATGACGGCAGCCGGGGTCAGCAGAGCCGACATGACCACCGCCGGCAGGTACCGGGTGAAATACGGCCGTAGTCCGTCCAGGCCGCGGGTGAGCAGGATCGCGGCCTCGTCGTGCACCGCCTGGCGGCGCTGCGGTGACAGCGCGGTCACGGCCGTCAGCACCTGGGCGTCGAGCTCGGCGATCATCGCGGTGGCGCCGTGCTGGCTCAACCGCGCCTGCCACCACTGTGCGGCGGCGCGCAGCGTCCAGAGTCCTGCGAGCACAACAAGTTCCGGTACCCAATGCGACAACGGCGCCGCTGTGGTGATAATCCCGGCCACCACCCGCGCGGTCAGCACAGCCGCGGCGAGGGCCGTGCCGGTGATGACGACCCCGGAGCCGACCGTGGCAGTGAGGTGGCGCCGCAGACCGGCGGTCATCCGGGGATTGGTCGACGATCGGCTCAGTGTGCTTGGCCGTTTCGGGACAAGCCGATGGAGGCGGGGATGTGCTCGGCGGAAATCCGTTGCCGGAACACCCAATAGGTCCATCCCTGGTAGCCCATCACCAACGGGGTGAGCAGCAGCGCGGCCCAGCTCATCACCTTCAGGGTGTACGGCGACGACGAGGCGTTGTGGATGGTCAGGCTCCACGCCGGGTTGAGGGTCGACGGAATCAGGTTCGGGTACAGGCAGCTGAACAGCAGTGCGACCACGGCGGCGACGACCACGGCGGTCGCCGCGAACGCCCACCCGTCGGCGCGGCGGGTCCACACCAGTCGGACCGCCGAAAGTTGCGCCACTACAGCGATTCCCAACGCGATCCAGGTGACGTCATTGCCGTAGGCGATCTGCGTCCAGATGCCGAAACCTGCCACGATCACGGTCACCGGAACACTCAGTTTGGTGGCGAAGCGGCGCGCGTCGTCATGCACGGACCCTTCGGTTTTCAGCGTGACGAACACGGCGCCGTGGAATGCGAACAGGCTGGCTGTGGCGATGCCGCCGAGCAGGGAGTACGGGTTGAGCACGTCGCCCGCAGACAACTGAATCTGGTGATGGGCGTCGACGGGCAGGCCGCGCAGGATGGAAGCGAAGGCCACGCCCCACAGCACGGCCGGTAGCCAGGAGCCCAGGGCGATGCCGATGTCGGCCCACCGGCGCCACTGCGGGTCGTCGATCTTGCCGCGCCATTCGATGGCGCAGACCCGCACGATCATGCCGATCAGGATGGCCAGCAGCGGCAGGTACAAGCCCGAGAACAGCGTCGCGTACATGCCAGGGAAGGCGGCGAACATCGCCGCGCCCGCGGTGATGATCCACACCTCGTTGCCGTCCCAGATCGGCCCGATGGTGTTGAGGGCGGCGCGGCGGTGCTGCTCCGGGTCGCCTTGAACGGCGCTGTCGGTGCGGCCGAAGAAGTGCATCAGCATGCCGACGCCGAAGTCGAACCCCTCCAGGACGAAGAAGCCCAGGAACAGCGCGGCCAGGATGATGAACCACAGGTGTTGCAGTGTCATGGCTGCCCCTTCCTAGTACGCGAACGACAGTGGGGCGACGTCGTCGCTACCGGGCGGTGTCGGTGGCGCCGGTTCGGAATCGTGCTCCAGCGGGCCTTCGAGCGTGTAGCGGCGCAGCAGCCAGAACCAGACAACGGCCAGCGCTGCATACAGTGCGGTGAAGGTGATCAGCGAGATCCACACCGTGCCCGCGCCGTGGGCCGACACGCCCTGCCGGATGGTCAGGTGCAGGTTGGGGTCGCCTGTTGGGTTGTTCGCCACCACCCAGGGTTGCCGGCCCATCTCGGTGAAGACCCAGCCGGCGCTGTTGGCCAGGAATGGCATGGGCAGCGTCACCAGCGCGAAGTAGCTCAGCCAACGTTGGGTTGGGATGCGGCCCCTGCGGGTCAACCACAGCACGGTGAGTGCGAAAAGGCCTGGGAAGGCGAGCAATCCGATCATCATGCGGAAGGACCAGTAGGTGACGAACAGGTTGGGACGGTAGTCGCCGGGCCCGTACTTGGCCTGGTACTCGTGCTGCAGGTCTTGTACGCCCTCGAGGCGGACACCAGTGAACTTGCTCTCGGCCAGGAACGGCAGCACGTACGGCACCTCGAGGACGTGCGTGACGCTGTCGCAGTTGTTGTGGGTACCAATGGTCAGCACCGAGAAGTCCGGGTCGGTTTCGGTGTGGCACAACGATTCTGCCGACGCCATCTTCATGGGCTGCTGGACGAACATCAGCTTGCCTTGAATGTCGCCGGTCAAACCGAGGCTGGCGGCAGCCACTAGTGCGATGGAACAGCCGAGCATGGCGGCCGGGCGGAACATGGTGCGCGACTCTTCAGTGTTGCCGCTGCGCACCATCCACCAGGCGCTGATCGCCGCGACAAAGGTCGACGCCGTCAGGATCGCGCCGCCGACCGTGTGGGTGAACGCCGCAATGCCGGTGTTGTTGGTGAGCAGCTCCCAGATGCTGGTGAGCTCTGCCCGGCCGGTTTCCGGATTGTAGTGTGCGCCAACGGGATGCTGCATGAACGAGTTGGCCGAGATGATGAAGAACGCCGACGCGTTCACTCCGAACGCGACGATCCAGATACATGCCAGGTGCACCAGTCGCGGCAGCTTGGTCCAGCCGAAGATCCACAGGCCGATGAACGTGGATTCGAAGAAGAAGGCGGCCAGGCCCTCCAGCGCCAGGGGCGCACCGAACACATCGCCGACGAATCGTGAGTACTCACTCCAGTTCATGCCGAACTGGAATTCCTGCACGATGCCGGTGGCCACCCCGAGGGCGAAGTTGATCAGGAACAGCTTCCCGAAGAACTTGGTCAGCCGGTACCAGGCCGTGTTGCCGGTTACCACCCAGATGGTCTGCATGATGGCCAGCAGCGGCGCGAGGCCGATGGTCAGCGGAACCAGGATGAAGTGATAGACGGTGGTGATCCCGAACTGCCACCTCGATACATCCAGTGCGTCCATGCGCGCCTACTCCTAACCGGAGGACGATGGTCTACGACAAAATGTAGTAGACCACTTTTGGTGGGTCCATAACCAAAAAAGTGGGCCGACCCACACCGTACGGCGGATCGGCCCACTATCGGTCGATTCAGGCTTCGACTGCCTTGGCTCCCTTGCGGATTCCGAATGCGGTGATCACCTCTGCGACGCCGGTGACCACCAGCCAGATGCCGGTCACCAGGGCCAGCGTGCCGATGGACTCGATCGGCGAACCCAGCACCACGAAGCCGGCGATCAGGCTGATCACACCGAGGAAGATGTTCCAGCCGCGGCCGGGCAGGCCCGGATCGCTGATGGCCGACACTGTGGTGGCCACACCGCGGAAGATGAAGCCGATGCCGATCCAGATGGCCATCAGGTAGACGGCGTTGCCCAAGTGCCGGAACGCCAGCACCGCGAGCACCAGTGACGCGGCGCCACTGATGAATGCCAGCACCCGTCCGCCGGCCGCGACATGCAGGCTGAAGGCGAACACCACCTGGCCGATGCCGGTGACAAGCAGGTAGGCGCCGAAGAAGATCGCCGCGACCGCGATCGAAATGCCCGGCTGTAGCAATACGGCCGCACCGAGTGCCACTGCGATCAGACCCGAGATCAGGGCGGATTTCCACAGGTGTTGCAACAGACTTGGCGGAGTTTGCGTGGTCATTGACGCAGTCTCACATATTTGACGCAGCGCGTGGCGGGTTCGCACCTCGCTGTTTTCTATTGGTTTTCGAAGTAGACAACAGTCGATTGGGCCGCTCTGAGACCAGCGTGCCGATAAGGTTCTCCCAACGCAGCGCGCGGGCGACGTGTGCTGACGGTGCGTCATGGCAGGTGCGGTCAGGACAGAGCGATTCAGAAGCAGAGGAAGAGGCAACCGTGTCAGGTGTGAGTCAGTCCGGTCGGAGCGCAGCATGGCGCATCGCGGTGGTTATGACGGCCAGCGGCGCATTGGCAGGCACGTTGGCGCTATCGGGTTGCGCGAAGAACACCGAATCCAGCTCGCCGGCTACGAGCTCCTCGGCCGCTCCCGCCGCGAAGGTCGAATCGATCGCCAATACGGTGCCGGAGGCCATCAAGTCGAGCGGCAAGTTGATCGTCGGCGTGAACCTGCCGTACGCGCCCAACGAATACAAGGATCCGAACACCGGCAAGATCATCGGGTTCGACGTCGACCTGATGGACGCCATCGCCCAGACGCTCGGCCTGAGCGTCGACTATCGCGAAGAGACCGACTTCTCCAAGATCATCCCGGCGATCCAGGCCGGTACCTACAACGTCGGAATGTCGTCGTTCACCGACAGTAAGCAGCGGGAGCAGCAGGTCGACTTCGTCACCTACTTCTCTGCCGGCAGCCTGTGGGCCCAGCGCCCAGGTGATCACATTGATCCCAACAATGCCTGCGGCAAGAAGGTCGCGGTCGAGTCGACCACGGTGCAGGACACCGAGGAACTGCCCGCCAAGACCAAGGCGTGCACCGATGCCGGCAAGCCACCGATCGATGTGGTGAAGTTCGACAATCAGGACCAGGCGGCCAACGCGGTGGCGGTCGGTCAGGCCGACGCGATGTCGGCCGATTCACCGGTGACGCTGTGGGCGATCAAGCAGGCAAACGGCAAGCTGGTGCAGGCGGGTGAGGTGTTCAGCTCGTCGCCGTACGGGTGGCCGGTCAAGAAGGGTTCGGCGCTGGCGCAGTCGCTGTTGCAGGCGCTGCAGCACCTCATCGACGATGGCACGTACAAGCAGATTGCCGCCAAGTGGGGTGTGCAGGCCGGGATGATCGACAAACCGGTCGTCAACGGCGCCACCAGCTGACGTGACGAATGCTGGGTCTGCGGCCGGCCAATCGGGTCCGGTCGCCATCGACGCGGTACCGCTGCGCCACCCGTGGCGGTGGATCGGGGCCGTCGCGATCGTCATCGTGGCCGGCCTGTTCGTCTACGGTGCGATCACCAACCCCGCCTACGGCTGGGACACCTACCTCAAGTACCTGTTCGACGAACGGGTGTCGGAGGCGGCGTGGAACACGGTGCAGCTCACCATTTATGCGATGGCGATCGGTTTGGTGCTCGGCGTCGTCCTGGCGGTGATGCGGCTGTCGCCCAACCCGGTGTTCCGCGCGGTCGCATGGGGCTACCTGTGGATTTTTCGCGGCACGCCGGTCTATGTGCAGCTGGTGTTCTGGGGCCTGTTCCCGTCGATTTACCAGAACATCCAGCTGGGCGTGCCGTTCGGTCCGTCGCTGATCCATATCCAGCTGCAGGGACTGTCGCTCGCGTTCCAGATGGCGTTCATCGGACTGGGCCTCAACGAGGCCGCCTACATGGCGGAAATCATCAGGGCCGGAATCATTTCCGTGCCGGAAGGGCAGACCGAGGCGTCGGTCGCGTTGGGCATGTCGTGGTGGATGACCATGCGGCGCACTGTCCTTCCGCAGGCCATGCGGGTGATCGTGCCGCCGACCGGCAACGAGGTGATCAGCATGCTGAAGACCACCTCGTTGGTCACCGCCGTGCCCTACACCTTGGAGCTCTACACCCGCACCCGGGACATCTCGGCGGTGATCTTCCAGCCCATCCCGCTGCTGCTGGTCGCGGCCACCTGGTATCTGGTCATCACCAGCGTGCTGATGGTCGGGCAGTTCTACTTGGAGCGGTACTTCTCGCGTGGTGCGTCGCGCAAGCTGACGGCCAAACAGCTTGAGGCGCTTGCGCTGGCGCAAACCGGGGAGGTGCACCCATGACCCCCATGGTGCGCGCCGAGCAGGTGTGCAAGAGCTTCGGTGCCCTGGAGGTGCTCAAAGGCGTCACCCTCGATGTCGAACGCGGTCAGGTGCTGGTGCTCGTCGGCCCGTCGGGTTCCGGCAAGTCGACCTTTCTGCGGTGTATCAATCACCTGGAACAGGTAAACGCTGGCCGGTTGTACGTCGACGACCAGCTGGTCGGCTACCGCGAGCGAGGCGACAAACTGCACGAGCTGCCGCCCAAGGAAGCCGCGCGTCAGCGCCGCGACGTGGGCATGGTGTTCCAGCACTTCAACCTGTTTCCGCACCGCACCGCGCTGGAGAACATCATCGAGGCGCCCATTCACGTCAAGGGCGTGAAGCGCGATGCCGCGGTCAGCCGCGCTCGGGAGCTGCTCGATCAGGTTGGGTTGTCCAGCAAGGCCGACGCGTATCCGGCGCAGTTGTCCGGTGGTCAGCAGCAGCGGGTCGCCATTGCGCGCGCATTGGCCATGGAACCCAAACTGATGCTGTTCGACGAGCCGACCTCGGCGCTGGACCCGGAACTGGTCGGGGAGGTGCTGGCCGTCATGAAAAAGCTTGCCCAGCAAGGCATGACGATGGTGGTGGTCACCCACGAGATGGGCTTCGCGCGTGAGGTGGCCGACCAGCTGGTGTTCATGGACGCCGGTGTCGTGGTTGAGCGCGGCGTCCCGCGTGAGGTCATGGCCGACCCGAAACATGAACGCACAAAGGCTTTCCTGTCCAAAGTGATGTAGTGATGTAGTGGTGTAGTGGCTGCACAATTGGTTTCCAAACCGGACCCGGCCGCCCCGCTGTGGCGGGCAGCGCAGGGTTTCCGGTTGCTCAGTTGTCTCTACGCGCTGGGTTTTCAGTTGGCGGTGAACCGCGATCTGGCACACCCCATTGCCGCGTGGGCTCTGTTCGGTCTGCTCATGGCCTGGAGCCTGGCCTGCGCCGCGGCGTATCTGCTGGGCTTCGGCCGGCGGGCGGGGTGGGTGCTGGCCGAGGTGCTGGTCGCCGTGCTGCTGGTGCTGTCGACCGACCTGGTGGCGTCCCCGGCGTGGATCGCCGGCAACCAGTCCTGGCCGACGACGTTGTGGGCCACCAACGCGACGCTGTCGGCGGCAATCCAGCTGGGGCCCGTTGCCGGGATGGGCGCCGGGCTGGCGGTGACGGTGGCCGGTGCGGTGCTCAAGGGTTATTTCGACGTCAATCTGGGCCGGCAGGCGACGCTGGTCATTGAATTGGCGGTGGGGCTCGCGGTCGGGATGGCCGCCCAGACCGCGCGCCGGGCCCATGCGGAGCTGCAACAGGCGGCCCGGTTGGCAGCAGCTACTGCCGAGAGGGAGCGGTTGTCCCGGCAAGTGCACGACGGCGCCATCCAGGTGCTGGCCCTCGTGGCGCGCAGGGGACGGGAAATCGGCGGTGAGGCAACGGAACTCGCCCAGCTCGCCGGCGAGCAGGAGCGTGCGCTGCGACGGCTGGTCAGCTCGGGTCTGGACGAGGTGGCGGACGGTTTCATCGATGTCGGCGGAATGCTCCGCGCGCACGCCGGTGACCGGGTCGCCGTGAGCGTGCCGCCCGGGCCGGTCCTGCTCGACGCGGCGGTGGCGGGCGAGCTCGAGGCCGCGGTGGTCAACGTGCTGGGCAACACGGCGGCGCATGCCGGCCCGGAGGCCCGGACTTTTGTGCTCGTCGAGGACCTGGGGGAGCAAGTGGTGATCAGCATCCGCGACGATGGGGTGGGGATCGCCGACGGACGGTTGGCGCAGGCGGCGGCGGAGGGGCACATGGGTGTGACGAAATCCATTGTGGGACGGCTGGAATCGCTCGGTGGCTCGGCAGAGCTCACGACGGCGCCGGGGGCCGGCACGGAATGGGAGCTGACGGTGCCGAGGGCGGCAGGTTCTGATGTCTGAGCCACAGCTGACGGTAATGGTGGTCGACGATCACCCGATCTGGCGCGACGCTGTGGCCCGTGACTTGGAAGACTCCGGGTTCACCGTGGTGGCGACTGCCGACGGTGTGGCGGCGGCAGGCCGTCGGGCCGCTGTGGTCAAGCCCCAGGTGGTGGTGATGGACATGCGCCTGGCCGATGGCAGCGGTGTGGAGGCGACAACGCAGGTGTTGGCGGTGTCCCCGGCCAGCCGGGTGCTGGTGCTGTCGGCCTCCGATGAGCGCGAAGATGTGCTGGAGGCCGTAAAGGCCGGTGCCACCGGGTATCTGGTGAAAAGCGCCTCCAAGGTTGAACTGGCCGACGCGGTCCGTGCCACGGGTGAGGGCCGCGCGGTGTTCACGCCGGGCTTGGCTGGCCTGGTGCTGGGGGAGCACCGGCGCATGGCGAAGGCGCCAGGCGCGGACCCGGCTGCCGGGTTGACCGAACGTGAGACCGAGATTCTCCGCTACGTGGCAAAAGGCTTGACCGCCAAGCAGATTGCCGAGCGGCTGACGTTGAGTCACCGCACAGTGGAGAATCACGTGCAGGCGACGTTCCGCAAGTTGCAGGTGGCCAATCGGGTGGAAGCGGCGCGCTACGCCATCGAGCACGGGCTGGACTGAGCGCCCTCGGCCCGAGATGCGCCGGCGGCCCCCCGCCGGCCCTGGAGGTACCACGTCCGCATCGGGCCCTTGCCCTTAACTTCGATCTCGCCGCGCTCTTCGAATTCGTATGCATGCTGCAGGCGTTCATAGACGTTGTGCGGCACCTGGATTCGCCCGGCGACGTCGGTGCTCTCCATCCGGGACGCGACGTTGACCGCGTCACCCCAGACGTCGTAGAAGAACTTGCGTGACCCGACCACCCCGGCGACCACCGGGCCGGCGGCGATGCCAATGCGGATCGGTACGGGGCGCCCCTTCGGGTCGGTCAGTTCGCGCACCGCATCGGCGAAGTCCAGAGCCAGGCAGGCCAGCGCCTCGAGGTGATCGTCGCGGTCGTGGGGTACGCCGCTGACGACCATGTAGGAGTCTCCGCTGGTCTTGACCTTCTCGAGGCCGTGCCGGTCGACCAGGGCGTCCAGGTCGGTGTAGAGCGTGTCCAGGAACTGGACCAGGTCGGCCGGAGCGGTGTCGCTGGCACGTTGGGTGTACCCGGCGATGTCGGCGAAAAGGACAGAGGCGTCGTCGAATTTGTCGGCGATCACCGCATGGGCCGGATCCTTCAGCCGCTGCGCGATGGACTCCGGGAGGATGTTCGCCAGCAGCGTCTCGGACCGCAGGTACTCCGCCTGGATGGCGCGTTGGGCGATGGCGTTCTCGCGCAGCACGGACCAGACTGTCGCCATCACGATCAGGCAGGCGGAGATGGCCGTAATGACGAAGGTCACCCGGCTTTCCATCTCGGTCTGGGCACCGGTGTGGGCGGGAACGGTGAACTCCAGCACGGACGCGGTGATGATGCCGACCGCGGCGACGACCCCGGCGAACGCCAGGTGCTCCAGCCCCACGATCAACAACGCGATCGCGCCCGCCACGGCGAAGTACAACAGGATTCCGGAGCCCGTACCGACATCGATGCACACGACGGTGACCGAGGTGTAGGCGATCAGCACAAAGGCCGCGGGCGGTACCAATTCGCCGAACCGGTAGAGCAGCGGGACGAGCAGGAACAGTGCTGCGCTGATCAGGTTGACCGCGCCGATCCACATCGCCGACGGGCCGGTCGACAGCGATTGGAAGGTGAAGAAGAGGCTGAGTACGGCGCCCAGACGGCTGGTGCGGGTCAGAATCCGGCGGCTGCGAGCGACGGTCGGGCTCAGGGTGTCGGCGTCAGGGTGAAGGCACTGGCGGACGGTCGCGGTCGGCACGCACACAGAGCGGCGCACTGCCGCGACCAATTCGGCGTTGGCCGGGGGCGTGACGCCACCGGCGACGCGAGCGCCGTCCATGATCGCCATGGATTCAGCGTAGACGCGCACGGCTGAATTTGGTGCCTGCCTGGGGATACTCCGCTGACGGCGAACAGCGCCCGCGGCCGTGTAGCGGTGAGGCGGGACGGAGCGCTTACGGGGCGGAAGCCGGGGAGATTGACAGGTCCAGAGAGTGGGATGGGAATGGGATGACGCGTCCCTTCGCCGGGGCTCGTAAATCGTGCTTACCGGCATCAATATCAAAATTGCTACAAATTCGACAGCAACGTCGAATGGTCTCTGTTTAGAACATCGAATTACTGTGACCACTGTAAATGTGCCGCAGAATGTTGCCATTGGCCAAATTGCGTCATCATATTGACTTTGCTATATCCAAACAAACCGTGAGTACTTAGCCCACCTTAATGTTTGCCTTAAGTGGTTGAGCGGGATGTTTAACTTTTATTTCAGAATTGTGTATATCTTGTTCCTTTCGCAGCAGTAAATTATCGGCCTACATGTCGGTTGCTTGTGGGCACTGACCAGGCTGGAAAGGGGGACTGCGGTGAACAGTCTGTTCCGGGCTCTGATGTTGAGAGTCGTTGTCCTATTGATGCCGTTGGCCGTCATTTGCACGTACAGCCACATGGGCCCCACGCAGCCCCGGATGGTCGCGGCGGACGTGACGCCGACTGCCGCCATCGACGACTCCAACTCGACTCTCGGCATCGCCGATTCGAGCCTGTGGGCGCTGTCGCCGGCGGACATCGCCACCACGCTGGACCACCTGCAGTCGATCGGTGTGACGAACATTCGAGTCAACATCCCGTGGGCGGGCGTCGAACCGTTGAAGGGCGTCTACAACTGGTCGCAGATGGACGCGGTGATGGCCGCTGCGAAGGCGCGCAACATGGGTGTGTTGGCGATGGTCAACCAGACGCCGGCCTGGGGAGGGGTGCCCCTTGTCGGAGCGCCCAACCCCACCGACTACGCGAATTTCATGGGGGTGGTGGCGAATCGGTACAAGGGCACCATCTCCGCGTATGAAGTCTGGAACGAACAGAACTGCGTGTGCTTCTACGCGCCGGTGGACCCGGTCAGCTACACCAATCTGCTGAAGGCTGTCTATCCCGTGCTGAAGCAGATCGATCCGTCGGTGACGGTCGTCGCCGGTGGCCTTGGCGCAATCATCAGCGCGGGCGGATTGGCCATGGACCCGACGGCGTACCTGACGGCGATGTATGCGGCAGGCGCAAAGGGATTCTTCGATGCGATCGCTTTCCACCCGTACCAGGACACGACGCCGTTCTCGCAAGGCGGTCTATGGCCGTTCCCGAAGGCCATGCTCGGCCAACTGCACCAAGTCATGGTCACGAACGGCGACGGCACCAAACTGATTTGGGCCACCGAATATGGCGAGGCGTCGAATGTCCATGGTGAGCAGCAGCAGGCCGATTACATCAAGGACATGGTCAACGCCTGGCGGATGCTGACCTACACCGGTCCGGTGTTCATCTATACGACCCGTGACGGGGTGATCGGCAGCGACAACATGGGCATTTACCAGGTTGACTGGACGCCCAAGCTGGCCGTGGCGGTGATCAAGCAGTTGATCATCGATACCGTCACCAATCCCGTGACTTCGCCGATCGCGGCGCTGATCGAGATGATTCAGAAGACCATCGCCCAGGTGCAGCAGGCATTCGCGTCGTTCACCGCGTCCTTGCAGACGGCATTTGCCAACGCGATCAAGGCGGTTACCGACGCATTGTCGAAGATCTTCAAGCCCGCTGCGGCGCAACCGACAACGGCTGGCGCGACGGTCGCTCTAGCTGCCACCAGCGGGGACACCCTTGCGGCTGCTAAGACGACGGTCACGGAGCTGAAGGCTCAGGTGGGCGAGTCGAAGTCGGCACCGGAGCCCGCCGCCGGCGAGAAGCCGGAATCGGGTGACGCCAAGACAGTTGACGCGGCTGAGCACGTGGCCGCGGGGGCGGGCGAGTCGAAGGTCGTCGACGTGAAGTCTGAAGATCCGAAGTCTGCGGACCCGAAGTCTGAAGACCCGAAGTCTGCGGACCCGAAGTCGGAAGAGCCGGCAGCGCCGGCCAAGCCGGCCGCGGAGGACCCGAAGGGCTCGTCGACGACCGGAACTACGGGCACGTCGAATCCGGAGACCCCGGCGACCGACGGAACCAAGACCGATGGCAAGACCGATGTCCCCAAGGTCGACACTCCGAAGTCTGGAACGTCGCCGTCGGATTCGTCCACGCCGTCGGCGCCGAAGTCGGACAGCCCAAGTGGGGCAACGAAGTCCGACGACAAGTCGACCGGATCTGCTGATACCACCGCGTCGGCGCCGAAGAACGACACCAAAGATGGTGCGGTCCAAGGTAAGTCGGACGACGGCAAGACGGAAAAGGCGGGCAAGTCAGGTAAGCCAAGCAACAAGACTGACAAGGCTGACAAGGCGAACAAGCAGACTCCCGCTGCCAGTGAACCGTCGAACCCGACCGGACGGGCCAACGGCGATTCAGGTGGCAAGCGCTCTCCGGCGGGCGGTAAGACGCACCAGAACCAGGGTTCATAGCCCGGGTTGGCAAAGGGGCCTTCGCAGTGCGTGCTGCGTAGGCCCCTTTGGTGCGTGTGCGTTCAGACCGAATAGATGGGCGCGTCGATGCCGGCCATGGCCGCGCGCAGTCGGTGCGCGATATCACGGTCCAGCGCAACGAGATTCGCGGCGAGGTGCCGGATGTCGGCGGAGTGGTCGTCGGCCATCGCCTCGCGTGACTCGCGTTCCCGGGCCACGAACCGGTACCGAACCTCGGTTACCGAAAGATCGTCGGCGACGGTGAATTCGTTGGTGTGGGCCTCATCAATTGCGTTGAGGGCCAGGCGTTTTACGTCGTGCAGTGAGGCCGCCCCGGTATGGGCAATGTTCGCTGCTGTGCGCAGCGAGTCGGCTGACCCGCGGACCTTGACCAGGTCACGCCAAGCGATATCTTGCGCGTTTTCGGCGGCGCTGCCCTCCCAAGTGGTGCCGCCTGGGCGCAACGTGCCTTGCCATACGTCGTGGAACGAGTCTTCCCACAGATCGGCGGTCCGATTCCACTGCGCGGCCGCGTCGACCAGGTGTTCAACATCCCAATCGGTGATCTGCGCCAGCGTCGGCAATTCGAGTTCGTTCACTGCGGCTATTCCGCCAATGCCGCCGTAGCTGAGCTGTCAGAGTCGGTATACGCGCGCGCAGCTGTGGTCAGTGAGCCGGCTACCGACCAGATGCGTTCGGCATGTGCGGCGGATGCGGCATCAACTCGCGCGTGAATATCGGCGACGACGTCGGCGGTGGTCGGGCCGGCGGGGGGGCGGGCCCCCCGCCGACGGCATGTGCCGACAGTGCCTGGGCGTGCAACTCCAGTTGGCTGGCAACAGCCAACAGTCCGTCCGCAGTGACTCGTAGTGCCCCCATGCGAGCAGTTTAGCTGCGAGGTTTTGCACCATCGGCGCTATTGGACCTCAAGTTTCGCGTCCCCGGCACCTGGCCGCATTGGCGAATCTGACGTCTACCTGCGGAGGCGACGCCAAGCGAGTTGAGCCGGGGATTAACTGCTTTCGGCCGAGTGGGTAGCCAATTGTCATCACAGCAAACGCACGTCGGGATTTGCGCTGCCAATTCCGCTGCGGCCCTCCGGCGGACTGGAACCCGTGCCGTTTGTCGGGCGCGTCTGACAAGTATTCGCACATGAAACGCTCGGGAATGTTGCCGAAGGCGGTGCGAACGGTCCTCGTTGGTGCTGCCGTCATGGTGGGTGCAACCTTGGTCTGACTGCATGTGATGAGTCGGGCAAGTCCGAAAAGTCCGCGCCGTCGACCACGCTGGACGTGTCGCCCAAAGGGGACGCCGACGCAATCGAACCGGGGATTCGGCGGCTCGCGGCGGTAACCGTGTCTGGCACGGGTGTGACGCCTCCCACGCCCACCGAATTTGTTGCGTTGCTGTGCAAACAGCAAAAGTTCGGCCATCCCTGCCAGGAAGTTGCCCACGGCCTGGCAACGACTGTTGTCGCGGCCGATGCCGTGACGGTTCAACCGGAACCCAGCGGAGCGCAACAAGACAAAGAGATTGCACATCAGGAACCGAACGCGTTGGCTTATGTCGCGAAGGTGAGTGCTTGTCAGGTGCTGCCGGAGTCGTGACCTGGATGGCCGCGGTCACTGGTGGATGGCTGCGGCCGACGCCGCGCGCCAAGGAATTGGGTGACGAGCTGACAAAAGCTCATGACCGGCAACAACTTTCGTCGGTGCGCTGGTGCCCTCGGTGAGATTCGAACTCACACTGCACGGGTTTTGAATCCGTTTCCTCTGCCAGTTGGGATACGAGGGCGTTCGGCGGTGCGGAGTACCACCATAGTGGATGTGATTTTGGCGGCTACGTCGCGCCCCAAGCTCGCCTGTTTGGGCAAGTCACGCGACAATATGGGGATGACCGGGTCAACAACTGATGACGTCAGGCCGCGCCGTGTGCTCGTCGCTGAAGATGAGGCGCTGATCCGGCTGGATCTGGCGGAGATGCTCCGTGAAGAGGGCTACGAGATCGTCGGCGAGGCCGGCGACGGCCAGGAAGCGGTTGAGCTCGCTGAGAAGCTCAAACCCGACCTGGTGATTATGGACGTGAAGATGCCCCGCCGGGATGGCATCGACGCAGCGTCCGAGATCGCTGCCAAGCGCATCGCGCCAATCGTGATCCTCACCGCGTTCTCGCAGCGTGAGCTGGTCGAACGCGCGCGTGACGCCGGTGCCATGGCCTACTTGGTGAAGCCGTTCTCCATCACCGATCTGGTGCCGGCCATCGAGGTCGCGGTCAGCCGGTTCGGTGAGATGTCCGCGTTGGAGAAGGAAGTCCTGTCGCTGTCGGACCGGCTGGAGACCCGCAAACTCGTTGAGCGCGCCAAGGGAATCCTGCAGACCAAGCAGGGCATGACCGAACCCGAGGCGTTCAAGTGGATTCAGCGGGCCGCCATGGACCGCCGCACCACGATGAAGAGGGTGGCCGAGGTGGTCGTCGAGACGCTGGATCCGCCGGCCCCTGTGCCGACCGAGTCGCCGGCTGAGTCGGCTGACTGAGGTCCTGGACCGCACCGGAGGAGGCTCCGGTTAACTCTGCGTTTCGGGCCGCAGTGTTTTCACAGGTCTGAAACATCTACCCGCAGCGAGCTCGGTCAACAGCCGGTGTGGCAGCGCTGTGTTGGCTACTGTCTACGCGAGTATCGGACGGTACCCATGACCCGGAGGTGGAGCGTGCGTAGTCGAGTAGCACGGAATGCTGTGGTAGTCGGTAGCGCCGGCCTGATTGTGTTGGGCATGGCCGGTTGTAGTCAGTCTGATCCCAAGCAAGGCGCGGCCGGCTCGAACCTCAAGATCGTTGAACAGGTTCAGATCGACGAGAACGGTGCCGAGATCAAGTCCGCCGGCGCTGCCGCTCCGGCTGATCCGGCCGGCGACGGCAAGGCCAAGTGCCCGCCGGTCTCCATCGCGATGGCCGGCGCCCTCAACGGGCCCGACGCAGCGCTGGGTATCAACATCAAGAACGGTGTGCAGCTGGCCGTCGACAAGCACAACGCGGCCAACCCGGGCTGCCAGGTGACGCTCAAGACCTTCGACACCGAGGGCGACCCGCAGAAGGCGACCGCTATCGCACCGCAGATCGTCGATGACAAATTCACCATCGGTCTGGTGGGCCCCGCCTTCTCCGGCGAGACGAAGGCCACTGGCACGGTGTTCGACCAGGCCGGCCTGGTCGCCACCACCGCCTCGGCCACCAACGTGACGCTCAGCAAGAACGGGTGGAAGACCTTCTTCCGCGGGCTGGCCAACGACGGGGTGCAAGGCCCGTCGGTCGCGAACTACCTGAAGAACACGTTGAAGTTCAAGAAAGTCTGCGTCGTCGACGACAGCACCGACTACGGCCTGGGTCTGGCCACCGCGGTGCGCACCACGCTCGGACCGGTCGCGGACGCGGCGTGCAACATCTCGGTCAAGAAGGGCGACAAGGACTTCTCCGCCGCCGTCACTCAGATCAAGGGTGCCGCCCCCGACGCAATCTTCTACAGCGGGTACTACGCCGAGGCCGCGACGTTCGTCCAGCAGCTCAAAGACGGTGGCGTGACGGCGACGTTCGTCAGCGCCGACGGCACCAAGGACCCCGAGTTCGTCAAGCAGGCCGGTGAGTCCTCCAAGGGCGCGGTCCTGTCCTGCCCGTGTGGTCCGGCGAGCAAGCAGTTCGCCGAGGAGTACACCAAGAAGTTCGGGCAGGAGCCGGGCACCTACAGCACCGAGGGCTACGACCTGGGCACCATCATGGTCAAGGGCATCGACTCGGGCGCGGTCACCCGGCCCGCGCTACTCGACTACGTGACCAAATACGACGGTCAGGGCGTGGCCCGCAAGTACCAGTGGACCAATCAGGGCGAGCTGACCACCAACCTCATCTGGATCTACAAGGTTCAGTAGGAGCTGCCGACGACGACGCGTCCGGACCCGTGCCGGGCGCGTCGTTCGCTACCTGACAGTCACCGCCCCGAGAACCCGAGGAGGCGCCGACCGATGACCCCCGACTGCGTCGGCCAGTACGTGTGCACCGCGGCCAACATCAATTTCAATGTCGACAACCTGGTGAACGGGTTCTGGCAGTTGACAATTGACGGACTGTCGTGGGGCGCGATCTATGCCTTGGTCGCGGTCGGCTACACGCTGGTGTTCGGGGTGCTGCGACTGATCAACTTCGCTCACTCCGAAATCTTCATGCTCGGCATGTTCGGGGCGTACTTCGCGCTGCAGCTGATCCTCGGTTTCGCACCCAGCGGTAATGCCTACAGCGTGGGGATCGGGTTGACGATCGTCTATCTGGGCGTCGCGATGCTCGTGGCCATGCTGGTCTCCGGCACTGCCGCGATGGGGCTGGAGGTTGTTGCCTACCGGCCGTTGCGCCGCCGCAATGCGCGCGGCCTGACCTTCCTGATCACCGCCATCGGCATGTCGTTCGTGCTGCAGGAGTTCGTGCATTTCGTGTTGCCGAAGATCCTCAAAGGGTTCGGCGGCACCAACGCTCAGCAGCCAATCATCTTGGTGCAGCCCAAGACTCAGTTCACCATCTTCAGCGCGAATATCTCGAACGTCACCATCGTTATCGTCGTGGCCGCCGTCGTGCTGGCGCTGCTCACCGACATCGCGCTTAACCGCACCAAGTTCGGCCGCGGCATCCGCGCCGTTGCCCAGGATCCGACGACGGCCACCCTCATGGGCGTGTCCCGAGAGCGCATCATCATGCGGACATTCCTCATCGGCGGCCTGCTCGCGGGCGCCGCGGCGTTGCTGTTCACCCTGAAGGTGCCGCAGGGCATCATCTACTCGGGCGGATTCCTCTTGGGAATCAAGGCCTTTTCGGCCGCGGTGCTCGGCGGTATCGGCAATCTGCGCGGCGCGCTGCTGGGCGGGTTGCTCCTCGGTGTCATGGAGAACTACGGACAGGCGTTCTTCGGCACCCAGTGGCGTGACGTGGTGGCGTTCGTGCTGCTGGTCCTGGTGCTGCTGATCCGTCCCACCGGGATTCTCGGCGAAAGTCTCGGGAAGGCACGAGCGTGAGCGACGAGCGCAGCCGCGGCTGGAGCCGATACGTGCTGGCCCCCGGTGATCAGGTCCGGCAGTGGTGGGACCAGCAGAGCCGGCCGGCGAAATGGGTTGTCGGCGTAGTGCTGTTCGGCGTGGTGGCGCTGCTGCCGCTGTACACGCCGGCGTTCCTCAACACCCCCGGCATCAGCTTCGGCGGCACCATGGCCCAATTCGCCATGGTGGCGATCATCGCGATCGGCCTGAATGTCGTGGTCGGCCAGGCCGGGTTGCTCGACCTCGGCTACGTCGGGTTCTATGCCGTCGGCGCCTACACGGTCGCGCTGCTGACCAGCCCGGACAGCCCGTGGAATCAGGTGGGGGCGGGCGGCTTCCTGAACAAGGACTGGGCGTGGCTGGCGTGCGTGCCGCTGGCCATGGCCGTCACCGCGCTGGCCGGGTTGATCCTGGGCATCCCGACGCTGCGGCTACGCGGCGACTACCTCGCCATCGTCACGCTGGGTTTCGGCGAGATCATCCGGCTGCTGGCCGACAACCTCTCCGATCTGACCAACGGCGCCCGCGGCCTCAATCAGATCGCCTACCCCAAGCTGGGGGAGACCGACAAACTGCCCACCGGCGTGTTCTCCAGCGGCAACTCCGCCGGCCACGCCAACTACGGCACGTGGTGGTTCTGGCTCGGGCTGGTCCTCATGGTCGGCATCCTGCTGCTCGTCGGCAATCTGGAGCGCAGCCGCGTGGGCCGCGCCTGGGTCGCCATCCGCGAAGACGAGGACGCCGCAGAAGTGATGGGCGTCAACACCTTCAAGTTCAAGTTGTGGGCGTTCGTCATCGGCGCGGGCATCGGTGGCCTGTCTGGCGCGCTGTACGCCGGCCAGGTGCAGTACGTCGCACCGCCGACCTTCAACATCATCAACTCGATGTTGTTCCTGTGCGCAGTGGTCCTCGGCGGGCAGGGCAACAAACTCGGCGTGATCTTCGGCGCGTTCATCATCGTCTACCTGCCGAACCGGTTGCTCGGGGTGCACATGCTCGGCATCAACCTCGGTGACCTCAAGTACTTGTTCTTCGGTCTGGCGCTGGTGGTGCTGATGATCTTCCGGCCGCAGGGCCTGTTCCCGGTGCGCCAGCAGCTGCTGGCGTATGGGAAGTCGGCGCGTCGATTGCTGCGGAACGCCGGCGATTCGAAGGCGGCGGCATGAGCGGACCTGTGCCGGACGAGGAGATGGCCGCCCTGCACCGTGATGTGCAGGCTGCCGAGGGCGAAAAGTTGCTGGAAACAACCGATCTCACCGTCAAATTCGGCGGGCTCACCGCACTGGATTCCGTGACCTTCGATATCCGGCGTGGCGAAATCCTCGGCCTCATCGGGCCCAACGGCGCCGGCAAAACGACATGCTTCAACGCGATCACGGGCGTTTATCGGCCGTCGTCCGGAATGGTGATGTTCGACGGAGCACCCCTGGGCCGGATCAAACGTCACGAGATCACCCGCCGCGGCATTGCTCGCACCTTCCAGAACATCCGCCTGTGGGGCGAGATGACGGCGTTGGAGAACGTCGTCGTCGGTACCGACGCCCGGCACAAGACGTCCGTGCCCGGTGCACTCCTGCGGACGGCGCGGCACCGGCGGGAGGAGCGCGACGCCGTGGAAAGAGCTGTCGCGCTTCTGAAGTTCGTGGGGATCGCGCACCGTGGCGACGAGAAAGCGCGGAACCTCTCCTACGGCGATCAGCGGCGCTTGGAGATTGCCCGGGCCCTCGCCACCGAGCCGAAACTGCTGTGCTTGGACGAGCCTGCCGCCGGGTTCAACCCCAGCGAGAAGTCGGCGCTGATCGAATTGATTCAGGCAATCCGGGACGACGGGTACACCGTGCTGCTGATCGAACACGACATGCGGTTGGTCATGGGGGTCACCGACCGAATCGTGGTGCTGGAGTTCGGCCGGAAGATCGCCGACGGCCTGCCGGCCGAGATTCGCGAGGATCCGAAAGTGATCGCTGCCTACCTGGGGGTGCCCGATGACGAACTCTGAGCCGGTGCTGCTGGAAGTCAGGGATGTTTCGGTGCACTACGGCAGAATCCAGGCGCTGCACGGGGTTTCGCTGCAAGTGCGGCAGGGGGAGTTGGTGACCCTGCTGGGGTCCAACGGCGCCGGCAAGACCACCATAATGCGTGCGCTGTCCGGGCTGTTGCCGCTGTCGTCGGGTTCGGTGTGGTTCGACGGCCAGGACGTGTCGAAGGTCAAGGCACATCGCCGGGTGACTGACGGCCTGATCCAGGCCCCGGAAGGACGCGGCATCTTCCCTGGCATGACCATTCTTGAGAATCTCGAAATGGGTTGCTATGGGCGTAAATTCGCCTCCAAGGCCGAGTACCGCGAGCGGCTCGATTGGGTGATGGAGACGTTTCCCCGATTGGCCGAACGACGTTCGCAGGCCGGCGGGACGTTGTCCGGCGGCGAGCAACAGATGCTCGCCATCGGCCGGGCGCTGATGGCGCGGCCGCGCGTGCTGCTGCTCGACGAACCGTCAATGGGCCTGGCGCCCAAGGTGATATCGCAGATCTTCCACATCATCTCCGAGGTCAACGCGCAGGGCACCACGGTGCTACTGGTCGAGCAGAACGCGCAGCAGGCGCTGAGTCGGTCCGACCGGGCGTACATCCTGGAGACCGGGCGGATCACCCGCGAGGGCATTGCCCGCGAATTGTTGTCGGACAACAGCATTCGCGCGGCGTACCTCGGTGTCGCCTGAGCTATCCTCCCGCCGAACATGAGCTTGTGTTCGAAGATCGTGCAAAATTTCGAACGTAAGCTCATGCTCGGCGGAGTTGAGTGTCAATCCGGTCGAAGATGGCGTCGCTGAATGCGACGAATCGCACTTCGTTGACCTGGGTATCGGTTGTTGACGCGGTCCTGACGGCGATGTCAACCGCGTCGTCCAGGGGCCAGCTGTAGATGCCCGCGCTGATCAACGGGAACGCCACGCTGCGGGCGCCGAGTTCGTCGGCGACTTCGAGCGACCGTCTATAGCACGACCGCAACAACTCGGGATCACGTTGTCCGGCGGCGTAATTGGGCCCGACGGTGTGGATCACCCAGCGTGCGGGAAGCGCACCTGCCGTCGTCCAGCCGGCATCGCCGGTAGCCAAACCATTGGGAAAGCGGTCGATGCAGTCGCGCAAGATTGCGGGCCCGCCGGTGCGGTGGATGGCACCGTCCACGCCACCGCCGCCACGCATCGCGTTGTTGGCGGCGTTGACGATCGCATCGACGTCCTGATGGGTGATATCGCCGAGAACGGCAGTGATGCGGGGCATGACTGCAGTATCCACGCGCTACTCGTCGATCCGGAACCTCTTGATCCGGACCGAGATCGTCATCGGTCCAGCGTGCAGAAAATCCCGAGAAATCGAGGATTTCTCGGGATTTTCGGCACGTTCGGCCTGGAAAACTAGCGGGCGACGATCACCGACGAACCGTGGCCGAACAGGCCCTGGTTCGCCGTCACACCCACGCGGGCACCTTCGACCTGGCGGCCGGTGGCCTGGCCCTTCAGCTGCCAGGTCAGCTCGCACACCTGCGCGATGGCCTGAGCCGGGATGGCCTCACCGAAGCTCGCCAGACCACCCGACGCGTTGACCGGCACGCGGCCACCGATGGTGGTGGCGCCCGAGCGCAGTAGCTGTTCGCCTTCGCCCTTGGCGCACAGGCCCAGGTGCTCGTACCAATCGAGCTCAAGAGCGGTCGACAGGTCGTAGACCTCGGCGAGGCTGACGTCGTCGGGACCGATACCGGCCTCGGCGTACGCCGCGTCGAGGATCTGGTCCTTGAACACCCGGTCCGGACCTGCGATGGCCGCGGTGGAATCCGTTGCGATGTCCGGCAATTCAGGCAGGTGCTGCGGGTACTGCGGGGTGACGGTGCTGATCGCACGCACCGACGGCACACCGTCGAGCGAGCCCAGGTGCTTGCGCGCGAACTCGGCGCTGGCCACGATCAGGGCGGCGGCGCCGTCCGAGGTGGCGCAGATGTCGAGCTGGCGCAGCGGATCGGAGACGACCGGGCTGGCCAGCACGTCCTCGACCGAAGCCTCTTTGTGGTAGCGGGCATACGGGTTGTTCAGGCCGTGCTTCGAGTTCTTCACCTTGATCTGGGCGAAGTCCTCAGAGGTGGCGCCGTACAGGTCCATCCGGCGGCGGGCCAGCAGTGCGAAGTACACCGGGTTCATGGCGCCCAGCAGGTGGAAGCGCTGCCAATCGGGATCGTTCTTGCGCTCGCCGCCGACCGGAGCGAAGGCGCCCTTGGGGGTGGTGTCAGCGCCGATGACCAGCGCGACGTCGCAGAAGCCGGCGAGGATGTGGGCGCGGGCGCTCTGCAGGGCCTGCGAACCGGAAGCGCACGCCGCGTACGACGAGGACACCGGCACGCCGTTCCAGCCCAGCTTCTGGGCGAACGTCGACCCGGCGATGAAGCCCGGGTAGCCGTTGCGGATGGTGTCGGCGCCAGCGACCAGCTGGATCTGACGCCAGTCCAGGCCGGCCTCGGCCAGCGCGGCGCGGGCGGCGACGACGCCGTATTCGGTGAAGTCACGGCCCCACTTGCCCCACGGGTGCATGCCCGCACCGAGGATGTAAAGCGGTTCTGGAGTGCTCATCGCGCGATCTCCCAGGCGTAGGTGGTGCGCTCGACACCGTCAGCGTCGGTGTACAGCGGCATGGTGGTCAGTTCCATCTCCATGCCGACCTTCAGGTCCGCGGCGAGCGTGCCCTCGACGACCTTGCCCAGCACGATGAGACCTTCGGCCTCCAGCTGGACCGCGGCGATGGCGAACGGCTCGAACGGATCGGCTGCCGGGTACGGCGCTGGCGGGGGATACCGGTTTTCTGTGTAGCTCCACACCGTGCCGCGGCGCGACAACGCGACGGGCTCGAGCACGTCACTGTCGCAAGCGGGGCTGGGGCAGTTATTGGCACGCGGCGGGAAAACATACGTTCCGCACTGCGGGCACTTGGCCCCGATGAGGTGCGTTGCACCGTTTTCGTCGGTGTCCCACCAACCTTCAATGGCCGGCTGACTACCGGCTTCCGTCACTCCTGGCACCAGCTCAGCGTAGCTGCCGATAGGGCAGAAATTGAAACGTGTTGCAGTTTTGTCCCGGCAGTCGGGAAAAGACGTTGAAGTGTACGAAACCGCTCCGAGGCGGGGACCGGGCGCCAGACGCGCTGCTATCGGATGGGCGCCGACTGTTCGACGTGCTCCGTGGACCGAATTGGACGGTCCTCGAATTCGGCGGAACTGCAGTCGATTTCGGTGTTCCTCGGGTGTCTCTGGTACCCGGCGCTGACTACGACGTGCCCGCCGGCTCGTACGTGCTCGTACGGCCGGACGGGCACATCGCGGCGATTACCGACCGGCCGGACGTGATCCGGGGACAGCTGTGTCGCTTCGATCCCGTTGGCGAGCCGAGCCTGTCATGACCGGGTGCTCGTCGCCGTGTCGGTCCGGTACTGAGCGGTGAGGCGGGCCAGTTCCTCTGAGGTCCGCGACTCGCCGGCAATGTGCATCTCGCGGTTGGCGGCCACCACATCGGCGGTCTCGGTGCGCCGGGCCTCCTCGTAGCGGCGCAGGCCGGCGAGGCCATGGTCGGCCAGTTCGTCGGCGAGGACGCGGGCGTCCACGATGGACTGCGACGCGCCGTTGGCCCCGACGGGGTACATGGGGTGGGCGGCATCGCCGAGCAGGGTCACCAGACCATCGCCCCAGTGCGGCAGCGGGTCCTTGTCGACCATGGGGTAACTGAACATTGCCGGCGACTGCGTGACCAGGGCGTCCATGGCGAGCCAGTCGAGGTCCCAGTCCGACACGTGCGGCAGTATTTCGTCTGCGGTCGCGGGTGCGTTCCACTTCGCGTCGCCCTGTAGCGGGCCGGGCTGCGCGGTGGGGACCTGGAGTACCCAGTTCACCAGATCACCGCCGATCGGATAGCTGATGAGGTCAACTCCGTTGTCGGCCTTGACGATTGCCATGGTGTGCCCGTCGAGGAACGGCGTGATCTCGCTGGCCCCGCGGTACATCGTGATACCCGACCACATCAGCGGATCGTGGCCCGGATGCAGAGCTGCACGCACCATCGAATTGATGCCGTCGGCGCCGATCAGGGCGGCACCTGCGACCGGACCTGCGGCGGTGTCTGCGACGACACCGTCGGCGCTCTGCTGGAACCCCGTGATGCCACTGCGGGTTCGGACGGCGTCAGAGCCGAGGCGTTCGCGCACCGCGTCGAGCAGCATCATCTGCAGCCGTCCGCGATGCACTGACAGCTGCGGGTAGGCGTCGCCTGCAGCCAGCCCGCGGGGTTCGGTGAACAGCAGATCGTCGTGGTGGGTGTAGAAGCGGATCGCCGACGGCGCCACGGCCATTTCGGTCAATGTGGCGCCGAGGCCGAGTGCGGTGAGTTCGCGGACCGCGTGCGGCAACAGATTGATCCCCACTCCGAGGGCCTGCAGGTGAGAGGCACGTTCGAGCACGAGGACGTCGAATCCCCGGGCGTGCAGGGTGAGGGCTGTCGTGAGTCCGCCGATGCCGGCGCCGGCGATGAGTATCTGTTTCATGCCTCAAGCTTCGGCGCGGCGAAACTATAAGTCCAATACCGATCTAGTCCACAAACTATAATCATTGCTTATGGAATTGCGTCAGCTTGAGTACTTCGTCGCCGTCGCCGAAGAGGCCAACTTCACCCGAGCCGCCGCACGCATCCACGTCGCGCAGCCCGCGGTCAGCGCGCAGATCGCCCGGCTGGAACGCGAGTTGGGCGAGCAGTTGTTCGATCGCGCTCGACGCGAGATTCAGCTGACCGCGGCGGGGCAGGCGGTCCTGCCGCACGCCCGAGCCGCGCTGGCCGCGGTGACCGATGCCCGTACCGCCGTGGCCGAGCTGCGCGAGCTGGTCCGGGGCAGCGTCACCATCGGCACGGTCACCGCGCACGACGTCGACATGCCGGCCCTGTTGGCGCAATTCCACCGGGCGCACCCACACGTCGACATCACCCTGGGCACGGCCAACTCGGACGCCCTGATCGAAGGGGTGCGCACCGGGCAGTTGGACGCCGCCATCGTGTCGGTCGGCACCGAGCTGCCGTCCGGGCTCGCGGCCGTCGTGGTCACCGACCAGCAGATCGTCGCCGCGGTCGCCAACGACGATCCGTGGCATGGCCGGCGCAACGTTCGGATCGGGGACCTGGCCGGCCGCGCGGTGATCGCGCTGCCCGTGGGCACTGGCATCCGGCAGCAGTTCGACTTCGCCTGCGCTGAAGTCGGCGTCGACGTGCGCGTCGCGTTCGAGGCGAGCACGCCGCACGCGCTGGCCGATCTGGCTGCGCGCGGATTGGGGGTGGCCCTGCTGCCGCAATCGATGGTGCAGTCACGCACTGATCTGCACCTCATCACGCTGACGCCGGCCCTGCGTGGGCGGCTGGTGTTCGCCTGGCGGTCGGGCGGACCGATGAGTCCTGCGGCCCGCGAGCTGGTGAACATGGCGCGGCAATTACTGGCTGTCGGGGCGGCTGAATAGAGTTAGGGCCGTGAGCCCCACCGCAACGGACGCCCCGCCCGCCACCAAGCCCACATTGATGCTGCTGGACGGCAATTCACTGGCGTTCCGCGCGTTCTATGCGCTGCCGGCGGAGAACTTCAAGACGCAGGGTGGGCTGACCACCAACGCCGTCTACGGCTTCACCGCCATGCTGATCAATCTGCTGCGCGACGAGAAGCCGACGCACGTCGCCGCCGCGTTCGATGTCTCCCGTAAGACGTTCCGCAAGGAGAAGTACCCGGAGTACAAGGAGGGGCGTGCCGCCACTCCCGATGAGTTCCGCGGCCAGATCGACATCACTAAAGAGGTGCTGGGAGCGCTCGGCATCACAGTCGTAGCCGAGGAAGGCTTCGAGGCCGACGACCTGATCGCCACGCTGGCCACCCAGGCCCAGGAAGAGGACTTCCGGGTGCTGGTCGTTACCGGCGACCGGGACTCGCTGCAGCTTGTCACCGATGACGTGACGGTGCTGTACCCCAAGAAGGGCGTCAGCGACCTGCACCGCTTCACTCCCGACGCGGTCGTCGAGAAGTACGGCCTGACGCCGACTCAGTACCCGGATTTCGCCGCCCTACGCGGCGACCCGAGCGACAACCTGCCCGGCATCCCCGGCGTGGGGGAGAAGACCGCCACCAAATGGATCAACCAGTACGGCTCGTTGCAGGCGCTGGTCGACCACGTTGACGAGGTCAAGGGCAAGGTCGGCGACTCGCTGCGCGCAAACCTCTCCAGCGTCATCCTCAACCGTGAGCTGACCGACTTGGTCCGGGACGTGCCGCTGCCGCACACCCCGGAGGGGCTGCGGGTGCAGCCCTGGGACCGCGACCGCATCCACCAGCTGTTCGACGACCTGGAATTCCGCGTGCTGCGGGACCGTTTGTTCGACACCCTGTCGCCGGTGGAGCCCGAGGTTGAACTCGGCTTCGATGTGCGCGGTGGCCTGCTGGAACCCGGCACGCTGGCGGCCTGGCTCGCAGAGCACAGCAGTGGCAGCCGCTTCGGCATGGCCGTCACCGGTACGAATAAGGCGTTCGACGCGGACGCCACCGCCGTGGCGATCGTGTCCAACAGTGGTGAAGGCGTCTACATCGACACCGCACGCCTGAGTTCGGACGACGAAGCCGCGCTGGCGTCGTGGCTCGCCGATCCGGGGCCGCCGAAGGCACTACATGAGGCGAAGCTGGCATGGCACGACCTACTGGGCCGCAGTTGGAAGCTGTCCGGTGTCACCTCCGACACCGCGCTGGCCGCCTACCTGGTCCGGCCCGGGCAGCGCAGCTTCGCTCTGGACGACCTTGCGGTCCGTTACCTGGGCCGGGAATTGCGTGCCGAAGGTAAAGAGCAGCAACAACTTTCGTTGCTCGATGACCCCGACGAGGTCGACGACGCAGCGATTCAGGCCCTGATCGTCCGGGCGGCGGCGGTCGGCGATCTGGCCGACGCGCTCGACGTGGAGCTGGCGCGTATCGATTCTTTGGCGCTGCTCGGGCAGATGGAACTGCCGGTGCAGCGGGCCCTCGCCGAGATGGAGGACGCGGGCATCGCCGTCGACATCGAGTTGCTCGGCCGGCTGCAGAGTCAGTTCGCCGACCAGATCCGCGACGCGGCCGAGGCCGCCTATGCGGCCATCGGTGAGCAGATCAACCTGGGCTCGCCCAAGCAGCTGCAGGTGGTGCTCTTCGACAAGCTCGAGATGCCGAAGACCAAGCGCACCAAGACCGGCTACACCACGGATGCCGATGCGCTGCAATCACTTCTGGACAAGACCGGGCATCCGTTCCTGCAGCATCTGCTGGCACACCGCGACGCCACCCGACTCAAGGTCACCGTCGACGGACTGCTCAACGCGGTGGCGTCGGACGACCGGATTCACACCACGTTCAACCAGACCATCGCCGCCACAGGCCGGTTGTCGTCCACCGAGCCGAACCTGCAGAACATCCCCGTTCGGACCGAAGCGGGGCGCCAGATCCGCGAGGCGTTCGTGGTGGGCAAGGGCTACGCCGAATTGATGACGGCTGACTACAGCCAGATCGAAATGCGCATCATGGCGCACCTGTCGCGCGACGCCGGCCTGATCGAGGCGTTCAACACCGGCGAAGATCTGCACACCTTCGTGGCGTCGCGGGCCTTCGGCGTGCCGAGCGACGAGGTGACCGCGGAGTTGCGCCGCCGGGTCAAGGCCATGTCCTACGGCCTGGCTTACGGGTTGTCGGCATACGGCTTGGCCAGCCAGCTCAAGATCTCGACCGAAGAAGCGAAGCAGCAGATGGACCAGTACTTCGACCGATTCGGCGGGGTCCGGGACTACCTGCATTCAGTGGTCGAACAGGCCCGCAAGGACGGCTACACCTCGACGGTGCTGGGACGCCGGCGCTACTTGCCCGAACTCGACAGCAGCAACCGCAACGTCCGCGAGGCCGCGGAACGGGCCGCGCTCAACGCGCCCATCCAGGGCAGTGCCGCCGACATCATCAAGGTCGCGATGATCAACGTCGACCGCGCCATGAAGGACGCAGGGCTGAAGTCCCGGATCCTGCTTCAGGTGCACGACGAATTGTTGTTCGAAGTCGCGGCCGGTGAGCGGGAGACGCTGGAGGCATTGGTCCGTGAGCAGATGGGCAGCGCCTACCCGCTGGACGTGCCCCTCGAAGTGTCGGTGGGTTACGGCCCCAGTTGGGATGCCGCGGCGCACTAGTGGACTAGGCGTCCGCGGCCAGGGCGAGCCCCAGCGCCACCAGTGCGGCGCCCATGACGCGCTCGATGCGGCGCCGGATGTGGGTGCGGCTGAGCAGGTTTCGTGCCTTATCGGCGGCCAGGACGACGCCGATGCACCACGAGGTGTCGATCACGAGCTGGATGGCGGCGAGCACCAGCAGCGTCGGGAGCACCGGGCCGCTGGTGGGCAGGAACTGGGGGAGCACCACGATGCCGAAGGCCGCGGCCTTCGGGTTTGCGGCGATGGACAGCAGGGCCGCGCGGAACGCGGCTGCCGGGGTACGTCCGCGCGGCGGCAACGCGACCTCGACGTCGCCTGAACTCTTGGCGCTGCGCCACGCGCTGATGCCGAGCCAGACCAGGATCGCGGCGCCGACGACGTGCAGCCCGAGGGACAGCCAGTGATTGGCTGCCAGCAGCATCGACAGCCCGCCGCCACCGGCGAGCGTCCAGCCGCAGATGCCGATCTCATTGCCGACGACCGCCGCCAGCCCCGCCTTGCGGCCGTCGCGCACCGAGCGGTGCAGGAACAGCGCCGTCGCCGGTCCGGGCAGCGCGGCCAGGATCACCGCGGCGACGAGAAACGCCGGCAGGATGTCGAGAATGTGCGCGAGCATGCAAAGAAGTATCGCTGACCCGCGCAAATGGTTAAGTCAGGCCGCCCGGTAGGTGGCCAACCACTGCAACACCGGCGCCTGGGCGCGCGTGGCGGTCAGCCAGTACGCCTCCTCGGCGTGCAATTGATAGGTCCGCTCATCGGCCAAGCCCCGGTCGATGCGGTCCCGGACGAAGGCCAACTCTACGACCTGCACCGCGAATGCCTTCACCGATTTTCCAGCCGCCGCACCACCGATCTGATTTGCCGCGGCGATCGCCGCCTTGCGGGTGCGCATCGAGCCGAGCCAGGTGGCTTCATTCGGGGTGATCAGGCCGGAGGTGATCAGGCCCGGTAGCTTCTCGGCGACCACCCGCTGCTCGCGTCCGCGGCCGGAGATGCCGGTGACAATGGCCAGCACGAAGATCGGCACCATCCAGAACAGGTAGACCAGGAAGTACGCCCCGGCGCCGACGACCGTCGAGCCGTTCCACAGCATGTGCATGACCACCGCCGCGATGTACCCGAGTCCGATGTACATGACCTTGGCGCCGGAGCCCCGGTGCTGCAGTGCGAGGTACACGCCGATTCCCGTCATGCTGGTGAACAGCGGATGCGCGAACGGCCCCATGATCAGCCGCAGGCCGGCGGTTATCAGCGAATGCGAGATGGTGTCGCCCATCGCGATGTAGAAGATGTTCTCCAGCCAGGCGAATCCGGCCGCCACGAATCCGGCGTAGACCAGGCAGTCGGTCAGTGAGTTGAGTTCATTGCGGCGCCGTCCGGTCATCATCAGCAGCAGGAACATGCCTTTGGCCGCTTCCTCGACGATCGGCGCGACGATGGCCATGGAGGTGAATCCGTCCTCGCCGAACAGCGGTGCGGACATGGTTTCGAGCGCCACGGAGATCGCCACGCTGATCGACGCGCCCCAGATGAAGGCGAAGATCAGCAGGCGCGGGGGCTCGGGCTCCCAGCGGTCGAACCACAGATAGACCAGCAGCACCACCGCAGTGGCCACGCTGGCCAGCACGAAGCCGATGACCATCCCGACCGGATTGGCCAGCGTCGTCAGCAGCAGGATGCAGCCGACCAGCACACCCAGTCCGATGATTACGCCCAGGGGCGCGCCGACCTTGCGGATACGTCGCGGCATCGGTGCCAGATACGGCTGCGGCGGTGGCACTGGCGTCGGGGCGGGGTACACGAGAGGCAGAATATCGGCCGCACGCAGGTTTCCTAGGCAGCTGGAGGCAGCGCGTTTGGCCTGCGTCTACGCGTCTAGTACCCTCGACAAGTACCTGTGTCTGCATAGGCGCTAGGTATGTGTGAATCGTCGGGCGGTCACGCTATGACGGATCACGAAAACACAAGCATTTTTTGTCCCTACGATTAGACCTGTCCGGAGCCATTCAACACATGCCAAGTCCCTCCGTCACCTCGCCGCAAGTAGCCGTCAACGACATCGGCTCGGTCGAGGATTTTCTCGCCGCCATCGACAAAACCATCAAGTACTTCAACGATGGCGACATCGTCGAAGGCACCATCGTCAAGGTTGACCGCGACGAGGTTCTGCTCGACATCGGCTACAAGACCGAAGGTGTCATTCCTTCCCGCGAACTTTCCATCAAGCACGACGTCGACCCCAATGAGGTCGTTTCCGTGGGCGATGAGGTCGAAGCCCTCGTTCTCACCAAGGAGGACAAGGAAGGCCGCCTGATCCTGTCCAAGAAGCGGGCTCAGTACGAGCGCGCCTGGGGCACCATCGAGGAGCTCAAGGAGAAGGACGAGGCCGTCAAGGGCACCGTCATCGAGGTCGTCAAGGGCGGCCTGATCCTCGACATCGGCCTGCGCGGCTTCCTGCCCGCATCGCTCGTCGAGATGCGTCGTGTCCGCGATCTGCAGCCGTACATCGGCAAGGAGATCGAGGCCAAGATCATCGAGCTCGACAAGAACCGCAACAACGTGGTCCTGTCGCGTCGCGCTTGGCTGGAGCAGACCCAGTCCGAGGTCCGCAGCGAGTTCCTCAACCAGCTCACCAAGGGCGCCATCCGCAAGGGTGTCGTGTCCTCGATCGTCAACTTCGGCGCGTTCGTCGACCTGGGCGGCGTGGACGGCCTGGTGCACGTCTCCGAGCTGTCCTGGAAGCACATCGATCACCCGTCCGAGGTGGTTCAGGTGGGCGACGAGGTCACCGTCGAGGTGCTGGACGTCGACATGGATCGCGAGCGGGTTTCGCTGTCGCTCAAGGCGACTCAGGAAGACCCGTGGCGCCACTTCGCCCGTACCCACGCGATCGGTCAGATCGTGCCGGGCAAGGTCACCAAGCTGGTGCCGTTCGGTGCGTTCGTCCGCGTCGAAGAGGGCATCGAGGGCCTGGTGCACATCTCGGAGCTGTCCGAGCGCCACGTCGAGGTCCCGGACCAGGTGGTCCAGGTCGGCGACGACGCGATGGTCAAGGTCATCGACATCGACCTGGAGCGTCGCCGTATCTCGCTGAGCCTCAAGCAGGCCAACGAGGACTACACCGAGGAGTTCGACCCGTCGAAGTACGGCATGGCCGACAGCTACGACGAGCAGGGCAACTACATCTTCCCCGAGGGCTTCGACGCCGACAGCAACGAATGGCTGGAAGGCTTCGAGAAGCAGCGTGACGAGTGGGAGGCCCGGTACGCCGAGGCCGAGCGTCGCCACAAGATGCACACCGCCCAGATGGAGAAGTTCGCCGCGGCCGACGCCGAGGCAGCTGCCCGTCCGGCGACCAGCGGTTCCTCGCGTTCCGAGGAGTCGACCGGTGGCACCCTGGCCAGCGACGCCCAACTGGCGGCGCTGCGCGAGAAGCTCGCCGGCAACGCCTAAGTAGTTCAACAACAAATGCCCCGGCCCATTGGGTCGGGGCATTTGTTGTTGGTGGGGCTCGAACGTGAGCTTGTGTGCCAACTTTCGGCCGCGGCTCGCACACAAGCTCACGTTGGGCGGGCGATAGGGTGTCCTGCGTGCTTCGTATTGGACTGAGTGGCGGCATCGGCGCCGGCAAATCGACTGTGTCGTCTACCTTCGCGGCCGCCGGCGGCATCATCGTCGACGGCGACGTGATCGCTCGCGAGGTGGTGGAGCCCGGCACCGAAGGGCTGGCGAAGCTGGTCGAGGCGTTCGGCGAGGACATCCTGCTGCCCGACGGCGCGCTCAACCGGCCGGCGCTGGCCGCGGTGGCGTTCAGCGACGAGCAGAAGCGACAGACCCTGAACAGCATCGTGCACCCGCTGGTGGGCAAGCGGCGGGCCGAGCTTATCGACGCCGCGCCCGTGGGTTCTGTTGTGGTGGAGGACATTCCGCTGCTTGTCGAGTCCCAGATGGCGCCGCTGTTCCCGCTGGTGGTCATGGTGCACGCCGACGAGGACGTGCGGGTCGCTCGGTTGATCGAGTACCGCGGCTTCTCCGAGGACGACGCCCGCGCCCGTATCGCAGCGCAGGCCACCGTCGAGCAGCGGCAGGCCGTGGCTGACGTCTGGCTCGACAACTCCGGTCGCGCAGACGAATTGGCTGCCAAGGCGCGCGAGCTGTGGGAGCAGCGGATCATTCCGTTCGCCCGCAATGTGCAGGCCGGTGTGCCCGCCACAGTCGCGCCGCAGTTGGTGACGTACGACGAGACCTGGCCCGAGCAGGCCGGCCGGATCCTGGCGCGGCTCAAGACGGCGTGTGGGCACCGGGCCGTGCGCGTCGATCACATCGGGTCGACGGCCGTGCCGGGCCTGGACGCCAAGGACGTCATCGACATCCAGGTGACCGTGACGTCGCTGGAACTGGCCGACGAACTCACCGATCTACTGCAGCCCGCCGGTTATCCGCACACGGACATCACCGAGGACGTCGCCAAGACAGACGCCCGCAGCACCGTCGCCGAATTCGATCATTCCGACGATGCGACATTGTGGGACAAGCGCTTTCACGCATCGGCCGACCCAGGCCGGCCGACCAACGTGCACATTCGGGTCGACGGCTGGCCGGGCCAGCAGTTCGCCCTGCTGTTCCCGGCCTGGATCGCTGCCAACGACGAGGAACGCATGGAGTACCTCGCCCTCAAGCACGACGCAATGGCCGCCGCGCCGGCCACGAGCGGCCAGTACGCCGACGCCAAAGAGCCGTGGCTGGCCGACGCATATCGCCGGGCCTGGGCCTGGGCCGACGAAACCGGTTGGCGCCCTTAGCGAGTCAGGGCGGCTGGGGCCGCGGGTGCCGGGGCCGCCGGTACCCGGGTGGCCGGGGCAGAAGCCGCACCTCCCGCCGGGGTTCCCGGCGGCTCGGCGCTGTACTGCTGAGTCGGATCGAAGTCGGTCACCGAACCGCAGCTGAGCACCCCGTAGCCGGGATCCTGGCGCTGCGGCGTCAGGCGCGGACCGACGAATTGATCGGCCTGCGCGACCATCTCGTCGTCAACCAGGATTTCGCAGTGCAGGCTGGCCGAGTAGGGCCACTGGATCGACACCTGCATGCCGGCATTCGCCGGGTTGTTGAGGACGGCCGAGGCCTCGAACATCTCGCCGGGCAGCAGGCTCGGCGTCGCCGAGTTGAGCTCGGTCTCGGTGAGGCGGTAGGTGACCAGCGTCCCGCGGGACACGCCGTCGACCCGGGCCCGGTACGTGATGTTGTGGGGGCCTGGTGCGTACTGAGGCGTGTCGCCGGTCGGGGCGGGCGGTGCCGGGGGCGCCGGCGGCGCTGGATCGGCCGCCGCTGTCGCGGCGAACAGCAGGGAAGTGCTCAAGGCCACCGCGGAAGCGCAGGCCAGCGATGCCGCGGCCATACGGCCGCGCCCGGTCAATGTCATAGTTGTTGAGATTACCGCCGGTTCCGGTTGCATGTTTAGTCGAGGTCTCGCCAGGTCAGTGACATACCGAGACTGGCTAGCCAATTGCCCAGCTGATAGTTGTGCCGCGCCAGCCCGTCGATGGCGGCGGTAGCAGTCATGATGGCGTGCTCAGCGTCGTCGGGTGTCAACAGGTGATGGCGAACCGCGTCGAGCAGTTCGTCGACGTCTTCGAGGACGACACCGACTCCGGACCGGACCACCAAGTCCAGATAGTGGTCCTCGGAGGTCCAGATGTGCTCGCCTGCGGTGAATCGGCCGACATCCAGGTAGAAGTCCTGGTCACGTTCGTGGCCGGGGTTGAAGTGGAAGATGCTGGCCCGCAGCCCGATTGTCGGCAGCACCCACGACTCCAGGTAATGGAACTGGGGGCGGCCCGGGGTGGGGCGTGCCATGTAGAGGCCCCACGGCTCGGCCTTGTACACGTCTACGGCCCGCACGATGCCCTTCGGATCGGTGTTCGTGCGGGCGGTCAGATCGAACGTCTCGTGCTTGGGTACGTGGATGGCGCTAGCGTACGCGCCCGACGTCCGGCCCGCGGCGCGTGTCGGTGCTCGCCTCTACGCTGGTACCCATGGCTTTCGCGACCGAATACCCCGTCCTCGCGCACTCGGAATATCGACCGGTCGACGCCATGGTGCGGGCCGGCGGCCGCTTCGAAGTGGTCAGCGAGTACGAGCCGGCCGGCGACCAGCCGGCGGCCATCGAGGACCTCGAACGGCGGATCGCCGCGGGGGAGCGGGACATCGTGCTGCTCGGCGCCACCGGCACCGGAAAGTCGGCGACCACCGCCTGGCTCATCGAGCGGCTGCAGCGCCCCACGCTGGTGATGGCGCCCAACAAGACGCTGGCTGCACAGCTGGCCAACGAGCTACGGGAGATGTTGCCGCACAACGCGGTTGAGTACTTCGTGTCGTACTACGACTACTACCAGCCCGAGGCGTACATCGCGCAGACGGACACGTACATCGAGAAGGACAGCTCGATCAACGACGACGTCGAGAGGCTGCGGCACTCGGCGACGTCCAGCCTGCTGTCGCGCCGTGACGTCGTGGTGGTGGCGTCGGTGTCGTGCATCTACGGCCTCGGTACTCCGCAGTCGTACATGGACCGCTCCGTCGAGCTGAAGGTCGGCGACGACGTCCCTCGCGACGGTCTGCTGCGTCTACTGGTCGACATCCAGTACAACCGCAACGACGTGGCGTTCACCCGCGGCACGTTCCGGGTACGGGGCGACACCGTCGAGATCATTCCGTCGTATGAGGAACTCGCCATCCGCATCGAGTTCTTCGGCGACGAGGTCGAGGCGCTGTACTACCTGCACCCGCTGACCGGCGACGTGGTGCGCAAAGTCGATTCGCTGCGGATTTTCCCGGCGACCCACTATGCGGCCGGTCCGGAGCGCATGGCCATGGCCATCTCGACCATCGAGCAAGAGCTGGAGGCACGGCTGGCGCAGCTGGAAGGCCAGGGCAAGCTGCTGGAGGCGCAGCGGCTGCGGATGCGCACCAACTACGACGTCGAAATGATGAAGCAGGTCGGGTTCTGCTCGGGCATCGAGAATTACTCGCGCCACATCGACGGCCGTCCTGCCGGTTCGGCTCCCGCCACGCTGTTGGACTACTTCCCCGAGGACTTCCTGCTCGTCATCGACGAGTCGCACGTGACGGTGCCGCAGATCGGCGCTATGTACGAGGGCGACATGTCCCGCAAGCGCAACCTCGTCGACTTCGGCTTCCGGTTACCGTCGGCGGTCGACAACCGGCCGCTGACCTGGGAGGAGTTCGCCTCCCGCATCGGTCAGACGGTGTACCTGTCGGCGACGCCGGGCACGTACGAGATGGCCCAGTCCGGCGGTGAGTTCGTCGAGCAGGTCATTCGGCCGACCGGCCTGGTCGACCCGGAGATCGTCGTCAAGCCGACGAAAGGCCAGATCGACGACCTGATCAGCGAGATCCGCGCGCGCACCGAACGCGACGAGCGCGTGCTGGTCACCACCTTGACCAAGAAGATGGCCGAGGACCTCACCGACTATCTGCTGGAGACCGGTATCCGCGTGCGGTACCTGCACTCCGAGGTGGACACGCTGCGCCGCGTCGAACTGCTGCGTCAGCTACGGCTCGGCGAGTACGACGTCCTGGTCGGCATCAACCTGCTCCGCGAGGGCCTCGACCTGCCCGAGGTGTCGCTGGTCGCGATCCTGGACGCCGACAAGGAAGGTTTCCTGCGGTCCACTCGCAGCTTGATCCAGACCATCGGCCGCGCCGCCCGCAACGTGTCCGGCGAAGTGCATATGTACGCCGACAAGATCACCGACTCCATGCAGGCCGCCATCGAGGAGACCGAACGTCGACGCGCCAAGCAGGTCGCCTACAACGAGGAGCACGGCATTGATCCGAAGCCGTTGCGGAAGAAGATCGCCGACATCCTCGATCAGGTGTACCGCGAGGCGGAGGATACCGAGACGGTCGAGGTGGGTGGCTCGGGCCGCAACGCCTCGCGCGGTCGCCGCGCGCAGGGCGAGCCGGGACGGGCGATCAGCGCCGGCATCGTCGAGGGACGCGACACCAAGAACATGCCGCGCGCTGAGTTGGCCGACCTCATCAAGGACCTCACTGAACAGATGATGACAGCGGCCCGGGACCTGCAGTTCGAGCTGGCGGCGCGCATTCGTGACGAAGTGGCCGACCTGAAGAAGGAACTCCGTGGCATGGATGCGGCCGGCTTGAAATGAGCGGTCCTTGACCTCAACCATGGTTGAGCCCATAGCGTCGCCGACGTGACCGAGATGCGCACCGAAACCGTGGCTACAGGCAGCTGGCGGGAATTGCTCGGTCCCAAATACCTGGGGGCGTCGACGGTTCTGGCTGGCGGCGTCGCGCTGTACGCGACCAACGAATTCCTCACCATCAGCCTGCTGCCCAGCGCGGTGAGTGAGATCGGTGGCGACCGGCTGTATGCCTGGGTCACCACGGTGTACCTGGTCGCATCGGTGATGGCGGCGACGACGGTCAGTGGCATGCTGGCCCGGTTCGGTCCGCGCCGGGCATACCTGTTGGGGCTCAGTGTGTTTGCGGTCGGCAGCATCGGGTGCGCCCTCGCCCCAACCATGGAGGTGATGCTGGCCGGCCGTGTGGTGCAAGGGGCCGCCGGCGGCACGGTGGCGGGGCTGGGCTACGCCGTCATCAACACGGCTCTGCCGCAAGCACTTTGGCGCAAGGCGTCAGCGTTGGTATCAGCGATGTGGGGTGTGGGGACGTTGCTGGGGCCGGCCTCGGGCGGCGTGTTCGCGCAACTGGGCGTGTGGCGCTGGGCTTTTGGGGCGCTGGCCATTCTGACTGTGTTGGTGATGATCCTGGTGCCGCTGAGTTTGCCGGGCAGATCCGATACTCAGGACCGCGTACCGATGCGGATTCCGGTGTGGTCCTTGGTGATTCTCGGTGCCTCGGCGCTGGCCATCAGCATCGCCGGGATCCAGCGCAGCGTCCCGCTGATGGTCGCGCTGCTGGTCGGTGGCGTTGCGCTGGTCGGCGTGTTCATCGCCGTGGATCGACGGATGGCGGTGAGCGTGTTCCCGCAAACCGCCTACCGCCCTGGCCCGTTCAAGTGGATCTATGTCACGCTGGGCGTCTTGATGGCGGCCACCATGGCCAACATGTATGTGCCGCTGTATGGGCAGCGGTTGGCGGGTCTGGTGCCGTTGACGGCAGGTTTTCTCGCCGTGGCGCTGAGTGTGGGCTGGACGGTCAGCGAGATCATCAGTGCTTCCGTGACGGCGCCGGCCCGGGTGGTTCGCATCGTCGCCGTGGCGCCGCTGGTGATGGCCATCGGGTGGGGCGCCACCGCTCTCGCGCAGGCTGACGGTGCGTCGCCGATGGTGGTCGGCATTTGGGCAGTGGCCATGTTGGTCAGTGGTGTCGGTGTCGGGATGGCGTGGCCGCACCTGTCGGTCTGGGCCATGGGCCGGGTCGACGATCCAGCGCAAGGCACGGTAGCCGCGGCAGCGATCAACACGGTGCAGCTGATTTGCGGTGCCTTCGGGGCCGGGCTGGCGGGCATCGTCGTCAACACGGTTGATCGGTCCGACGCCGTCGGCGCCAGCTGGTTGTTCGCCGTCTTCGCCGGGCTGGCGGCGCTCGGTGGCGTGGCGTCGTTCCGGGCTGGCAGGGGCGTGGGTTAGTCGGGTTACACGACGTCGGCGCCGACGTCGGTACAGTCGCGTTGTGTCGATCCTCGCCAAACCGGTTGTGGCAGATGCTGTTGCACGCCTGTTCTCGTCCACCATCAATCCGGCGCCGAAGCCGGGCGTTCGATTTCCCGAAATCGTCGGTAACACAACGTCGGTGGTGATTCCGACCCGCCACGGGGATACCGCGGCGACGGTGTACTGGCCCGAACCGGCCGGCGTCGCCCCAGGTGTGTACGTGAACGTCCACGGTGGTGGCTTCGTCGTCGGCCACCGTGAACAGGATGATCCCTGGTGCCGTTTTCTCGCCGCGCACGCGAATGTTGTTGTGGTGAACACGGATTACGTGCTGGCTCCGGGGCACCGGTTTCCTGCCCCCGTCGAGCAGGTGTACGACGTTCTCGTCTGGGCCGCCGCTGCCGAACGCGAATGGGACGGCACCAAGCTCTGTGTGGGAGGGCAGAGCGCCGGCGGCAGCCTGTCGGCGGCTGCGGCTCGGCTCGCTTTGGAACAGGGCGGACCCGAGCTCAAGCTGCAGATGTTGCACTATGCGCCACTGGATTTGGTGACGGCGAGCAGGGACAAGCACTCGCCGTTGGGCGCCAAGGCCATAATGCGGCCGTGGATGAGCGAGGTGTTCGACACCGCGTACATCCCGGACCCCGCACAGCGCCGCGATCGGCTGGCCTCGCCGGCATGGGGCAACAACGCAAACGGCATCGACGGCATCGCCCCCGCATTGATCGTCACCGCTGAGTACGACCGGCTGCGAGATGAGGCATGGCGGTATGCCCAGCAGTTGGACGCTGTCGGTGCCTTGGCGGAGTACCACGAGGTGCCCGGCGTCGATCATGGATACAACATCATGAGCAACTCCACGGACGTCACGCGCGGCGTGTACGACGTGATTGCTGGACACGTCAGCCGGGCGGTCTCGGATTGACCGGACCCGACTCGTAGGCGACGACCACCGCCTTGGGCGCCGATCGCGCAGGAAGAGTTTCGCGGCAGCGATTCCGATGTTCGAGAGGCCCTGCGCTATCAGCTCGAGCACTTCTCGTTCACGCGCGCCGGCGTCTAGCCGACCGCAGCGGGTTGGTGCTCTTCTCGGCGCGCGGCTTCGCGCGCCAACAGCCGGTCGCGTTGTTCCTCGAACCTGCTGGCTTGTTTTTCCATCGTCTCGAGATAGGTGGCCAGTTCCTCGCGGCGCTTCTCCCCGCGGGCGGTGAAGTCGGTGCGATCGAAGATCTTCCACTGCCGCAGCGGCGGGAGGATGACTTCTTCCAGGTGCTGGCGCAGATCGTAGATGCCGTGCTTGGCCATCAAGACGCCGTAGCGGCGGAAGTTCGGCATGCCGGTGCCTGGCATTCGAAAGTTCTCGATCACCGCGGCGATCGAGTGCAGCGTCTGGTCGGGCGCCAGATCGAGTGCGGCTGCACTCATCTGCCGGTAGAAGATCATGTGTAGGTTCTCGTCAGCCGCTACCCGTTGGAGCAGACGATCGGCCACTGGGTCGTTGCAGATCTTGCCGGTATTGCGATGGCTGACCCGGGTGGCCAGTTCCTGGAACGTCGGATACACGATGGCCATGAGCACCCCGGTACCGATGGCTTCCTCTTCTTCGGCGGTCGGCGCAAATCCGTTGGTTACGTGCTCCATCCGGGCCTGCTCCAGCGCCACCGGGTCGACCGCGCGGTTCACCAGCAGGTAGTCGCGGAGGGCGATACCGTGCCGGTTCTCTTCAGCTGTCCAGCGGTTGACCCACGTACCCCACGCGCTATCGAGCGACAAATGGGTCATGGCCTCGCGGTGATAGGACGGGAGGTTGTCCTCGGTGAGCAGGTTGGTGATCATGGCCGCCTTGGCCAGCTCGCTCAGCTGTGATTGGTCGGGATCCCAGTCTCGGCCGCCGGTCGCCGCGAAGTTCTTTCCGTTGTCCCACGGCACGTAGTCGTGCGGGTACCAACGAACGGATCTCGACAGATGCTGATTGAGCGCATCGGTGGCCGTCGGCTCAAGCTCGGCCAGATATTCAGCATCTGTCAGGTCGCGCATCGGTTGTCTAATCTCCCCCGGTTCTTCTTGGGAAACGTACAGGAACGGGATCTGTGGCCGTCGTCACAACGTCCGCCAGCCGGGACCTTCTTCGAGTTTTCGGGCACTGGTGACGCCGTTGACCTGGGCCAGTAGGCAGATTGTCAGTTGGTTGATCCCGGATTGACCAGACCCGATTCGTAGGCGACGACGACCGCTTGGGCACGATCGCGCAGCGCGAGTTTCGCGAAGATATTGCCGACGTGCGTCTTGACCGTATGTTCGGTGACGATCAGGCGATCGGCGATTTCAGCGTTCGACAGCCCCGCCGCGATCAGTTCGAGGACGTCGCGTTCGCGCGGTGTCAGCGTTGCAAGTTCGCGACTCCATGGCTGTGGGGCGGAACGGCGTTGGACTATGTCGGCGATGAGTCGACGGGTGACGCTCGGCGCGAGCAACGCGTCGCCGGCCGCGACGACTCGGACCGCGCGGATCAGGTCGTCGGCCGGCGCGTCCTTCAGCAGGAATCCACTGGCGCCGACGCTGAGCGCTTCGTACACGTACTCGTCGATGTCGAATGTGGTGAGCATGAGGACGCGAACCGGTGGAGTCATTGTCGCTGACAGGATTTCACGGGCGGCGTCCAGCCCATTCATCTCCGGCATGCGGACGTCCATCAAGACCACGTCGGGTCGTAGACGCCTGACTTCCGAGACGGCGATGCGGCCATTCGGTGCGTCGCCGACGACGCTCAGGTCGGGCTGCGCGGCCAGTAGGGCGCCAAATCCTTGCCGCACCATGGCCTGATCGTCGGCGATGAAGACGGTGATGGGCTGCGTCACGGGTGTGGCTCCGGTGTTGTCGAGATAGTCGCGGGAATGATTGCGTGCACCTCGAAGCCGCCTTCGGGCAGGCGCCGCGCATCAACCGTGCCGCCGATCGCCGCGGCCCGCTCGCGCATGCCGGCGATACCGCTCCCGCCCGCGGGCGTCCCGCCTGGTCCGGGCACCGCCGCGGGTGCATTGCGCACCGTCACCATCGTGGCATCGGATCCGTGCTCCATTGTCACCGTCACGGGCGCACCCGGACTGTGCCGGACCGCGTTGGCGAGCGACTCCTGCACGATGCGGTAGAGGACCACGCCACCCAGTTCGGGGACTGCCGGCGGTTCGCCAAAAGTGTTGAAGGACACGTCAACTCCCGCACGCCGGCTGTTCTCGATCAGTTCGCGGATGCGTGCGATGCCGGGCTGTGGACGCAGTTCCGCTGATTCGTCATCGGAGCGCAAGACGCCGAGCACCGCACGTATCTCGTTGAGGCTGGCCCGGACGTTGGCCCCGATTGCGTCGAATTCCGCCTTGGTTTCCTCCGTCACTGAGGTGAGCCGGTAGGGAGCGCTCTGCGCTTGCACCACAACGACCGACATGTGGTGGGCGATCACGTCGTGCAGATCGCGGGCGATCTGTGCGCGTTCCTCCAGCACCGCACGGCGTGCCCGCTCGAGCCCGCTGATCTCGCGCTGCGTGGCGAGCTGCCGACGTGACCCGAAGAGCTCGCGCATCAGCAGTCCGACCAGAACGACGACGGTCATCCCGACGGCGAACCCGACGCCGGTCTCGGTAGGGGAGTTCACCAGCAGGACCGCACCCGTCGACAACCAGGCCACCGCGGCTGCGGCCCGCGGACACCGCACGGTGACGGCGACCAGAAGTGCCAGCAGGACCACCACATGAACCATCTGCCACGGGAAGGCGCTGTCGATCGGCGAGCAGGTGAGGGGGAGTATCAGCGCGGCCGTTGCCGATATCGCCCATCCGAGAAGGGGATTCGGGCGGATCGCGAGAAGCGGAAGGGCGGCGAGGGCAGCAATGGCGGGGCGGATACCCGATGGCACCGCGTACGTTGCGTCGATCGTTGCCCAGGCCATCGCGAACAGAAACAGCGACACTGCGTAGATGACCACGGTCAGAGTTCGGTCGACGCGCGATCGCATCATGGTGCTCACCTCTAGGACTCTAGGAAAGTGAGGGCCGCACTGTCCTCATGCTGTGGGGTGAGAACCCGCGGTTAGCGCGTGGGCCACGTGTTCCGCGGGCCGTAGGTGGCGCGGCGGAGCACCCACTCGATGGGGCCGTAGGGGTAGTGGCGCGCCCACAGCCGGCTGCCGACGAGTTGAGCGCCGTAGATGGCCGCCGCAATGACGAGCACCAGCCAGTCCGGCAGTTCCCCGACGAGGGCGAATCCGTAGCCGGTGAAGATCACCGACGTGATGACCGATTGGCTGATGTAGTTGGTGGCGGCGAACTTTCCGGCCGTCCCGAGCGTCTGCGCCAGCCGCGGTCGATGCTGCGCCAGCCGCAGGATGGTCGCCGCGTATGCCGCAGCCAGGGGCAGATTGAGGAGCGCGGTCACTCCGGCCAACGATGGGTTGTCGAGGATCGCCGTCAGCAGCGAGAACGGGGCGGCGACGCCGAATCCGATCCACTGCAGCTTCGGCAACACGGATTGATACCGGTCGGGCGTTTCGAGCAGTCGTGCCTTGCCGGCGGCGAAGCCGACGAGGAACAACGGGAAGACGTTGAGGAGCCCGAAGACCAAGAACAGGTCGAACCGGTCGATGAAGGTCTCCCACCGATACGACGCTGCGGTGAGCCACCCCGTCCGCAGCGCCGCCACCGCGCCGTCGTCGACGACGGCGGTTGGCGGCGCATTCATGCCGAGCACGGTCACCGCGACGACGAAAGTGCCGTACAGTGCCGCGGCCCACCGGATTGCGGTCTTCGGCTGAATCCTGTTCAGCACCAACAGGATCAGGCCCAGCAGTCCGTAGCCGAACAGCACGTCGTCGCTGAAGAAGAAAGCGCAGTGCAGCAAGCCGATGGCCATCAATGCCAGGCAGCGGCGCGCAGTCCGTCGGCGGGCGTCGACGCCGTCGCGTTCGGCCGAACGAAATTGCAGGGTCAGGGAGTACCCGAAGAGAAACGAGAACAGGACGTAGAACTTGTCGGAGAAGAACGCGGTCAACATGGTGTGGACAGGTCCCGCGGCGAGCCCGGCAGGATTCGCCATCACCGTGATGTTCACGACGAGAATCCCGCCCAGCGCGAATCCGCGGAGGACGTCGAGTGCGGCTATGCGTGGAACTGCGGCTACAAGTCGTTGGCTGGTCATGGCGCGACGGTAGGTCTGGGCCATGCTGGCACGGATCGCTCTACGGGCTGATCTGTGCCCGGCGCACTCTCATCCTGTGGGGTGAGGCGGTCGGTGCTAGTCGGGGTCTTCCTCGAGCTGGTGGACGCCGGTGACACCGTCGACCAGGGCGAGCAGATCCGCGGCACGCATGACGCCGGAACCGGCCAGCGTCACCTGGACGCCGACATGGCCGGGTGGCGCTTCAAGGGGTTCTCCCGGAGGGTCGGTCTGTAGATCGGCGACCTGCCAGTTCCGCCGACCGCACGCTTGCAACAAGTCTCGTAGTACGCCGCGGTCGTCGGCGTAGGTGATGTGCAGGCGTACCGAGCCTCCCAGTCGTGATGCCAACCGGCGGGCCAGTGGCATGAACCCGACGATGATCAGGAAATGCATGACTGTCATGACCGATGCGAGCAGCAGTAGGCCGGCCCCGGCCGCCATGCCGATAGCTGCGGACTCCCACACCGAGGCGGCGGTGGTGAGCCCGTGTACCGAACCCCGGCGCACGATGATGATGCCGGCCCCGAGAAAGCCGATGCCCGAAACGATTTGGGCCGCGACGCGGGACGGGTCGAGCATGACGGTGCCAGGGGCCAGCACATCGTTGAAGCCGTATTTGCTCACGAGCATGATCAGTGCGGCGGCGGTGCCGACGATGGTCTGAGTGCGTAAACCCGCGCTCTTGCCCTGGATTTCGCGTTCCAGACCGATCAGCGCGGTGAGGCCGAACGCGACCACGAGTTCGATGATCTGCCGCGAGCCCTGCCCGGGGCCGCCGAAAAAGGCGGGATCTGCCAGCCATTCCATGGTGAACAAATTAACGTGCGCGCGATGACTTTTGGCGGGAGTCGCGGTCTGTCTTGTATTGGCCGATATCTGATGAGGAGAGATGCCATGTCTGCAGAACCCGCCGCCTTTCCCGATGTGGTTAGCCGTGGCGCCTGGTTTGAGGCACGTACCAAGCTGCTGGCCCGGGAGCGGGAAGTGACCCACTTGCGCGACGCCGTCAACGCCGAGCGTCGTCGGCTGCCGATGGTGAAGGTGGAGGAGGACTACGTGTTCGACGGTCCAGACGGTGAAGTCACCTTGCTGGAGATGTTCGAGGGCCGCGATCAGCTGTACATCCACCACTTCATGTGGATTGACGCGGTCGACGCCGGCTGCCCGAGTTGCACTGCCGCTGCCGACCTGACGTTCACCGAAGGTGATCGAAAGCTGTTGCACGGCAAGGGCGTCACCTTCGCCTGCGTGTCTCGGGCGCCGTATGCGAGTATCGCCCGCTACCGCGATCAGCACGGCTGGACGTTTCCCTGGTACTCGTCGCGCGACGGGGATTTCACCTACGACTTTCACGTGACACTCGACCCGGCGCGGGCGCCGATCGAATACAACTACAAGTCGCTCGATGAGTTGCACGCCGACGGTTTCAGCGACGACGACCTGCGCGGCGATTGGCCCGGCGCCAGCATCTTCCTGCGCCATGGCGACGAGGTTTTCCACACGTATTCGGCGTACGCGCGCGGACTCGACCACTCGGCAGTCGGCTATCCGTTCCTGGACATGACGCCGTACGGCCGCCAGGAGCCCTGGGAGGATTCGCCGGCCGGCTGGCCGCAGGGCGGCCCGGTGGTGGGTCGGCCGGTGGGGGAGGCCGACGAGTAGTAATCAGCGCGATCGCAACCCTGGGCGGCCAGAGCCATCGCTGGCACTGTGGTCATCAGTGCGGGTGTGGCTGAGTGGCTAGGCACCGGCCTGCAAAGCCGTTCACGTGGGTTCGAGTCCCATCACTCGCTCGTGCTAGCTCGAATGGCAGTTGACTACGGTCGACTGCCATTCGGGCGTAGTTGAGCAGGTAAAACTTGGGCCAGTGCGATGATCGCATGATTGTTGCGCGAACCTAATGGCATGAGCTCTACCAACAGTCTGCCTTCGAGGCGCGTCCTGCTGATCTCTGGCAGCCTGCGGCATGGCTCCACAAATACTGCGATGTTGCAGACTGTCGTCGCCATCGCACCCGAAAATGTAGACGCTGAACTTTATTGCGGCATAAGCGAATTACCATATTTTGAGCCGGATCTGGATCGTCATCCGCTGCCGCAGCAGGTTCAGGGTTTGCGCGATGCGGTTCGCGGAGCTGACGCCATTCTCATCTGCACACCGGAATACGCGGCGGCCCTGCCCGGCGCATTCAAAAATCTGCTCGAATGGCTGATCGGCGACGAACACCCGCGCTCGATGGGCGCTGGTAAACCAGTGACCTGGATCAACGTATCGACTGCAACCACGGGCGCAGCGAACGCCCACGAATCCTTACGTCTCGTACTCCGATACGCCGGGGCCAACCTCGTCTCCGAATTCAATATCCCGGTGGCCCGGCAGCTAGTCGGCAGTGACGGATTGATTGCCGACGCGGGCGTGCGGGTAGCCGTACAAGCCGCCCTCGACGCGCTTGTTGATGCCACGAACCTGGCCGGGTCTCAGTAAGTTGCGCGACCAAGCCGCCGTCGCATTGCCCGGCGTCGACGTGCGCCGACTCATCTTCTGGCGCTGCATACTGCGGTGGCAGAAACCGGGCGAATTTCAGTACACCTAGTCGTCTATGCCGCGACTAGGGTCGCGTGGTGACGAGATCGACGGAGCGGCCGTGGGATGAGCGGTCGACGAACATACCGGCCGAGGTCCAGGTGCGCGGCGCCCGGGAACACAACCTCAAGAACGTCGATGTCGATGTTCCGCGGGACGCACTGGTGGTGTTCACCGGTGTGTCGGGGTCGGGTAAATCGTCACTGGCTTTCGGCACGTTGTTCGCGGAGTCGCAGCGCCGCTATCTGGAATCGGTGGCTCCATACGCGCGTCGACTGATCGACCAGGTGGGTGTTCCCGACGTCGACTCGATCGAGGGAATGCCGCCCGCGGTGGCGCTGCAGCAGCATCGCAGTGGGGGCAGCGCACGGTCGTCGGTGGGCAGCGTGACGACACTATCGAGCCTGGTACGCATGCTCTATTCGCGTGCCGGGCACTATCCGGCCGACCAGCCCATGCTGTTCGCGGAGGATTTTTCCCCGAACACCGTGCAGGGTGCGTGCCCGGACTGTCACGGTATCGGCCGGGTGTACGAGGTGCCCGAGGAACTCATGGTGCCGGATCCGTCGTTGACGATCCGCGACCGGGCCATCGCGTCGTGGCCGGCGGCGTGGCACGGGCAGAACCTGCGCGACATCCTGGTGTCTCTGGGCTACGACGTCGACACGCCATGGCGGGACCTGCCGAAGAAGGATCGTGACTGGATCCTCTACACCGACGAACGGCCGACCGCGCCGGTGTATGCGGGGTTCACGCCGACGCAGACGCGTCGGGCCGTGGCACTGGAGATGGAGCCCAGTTACCAGGGCACCTTCACCGGCGCGCGGCGCTATGTTCTGGACACGTTCGCCACCACCAAGAGCGCTTTGATGAAGAAACGTGTTTCCGCGTTCGTCCGCGGCGCGGTGTGTTCGACGTGTGATGGCAAGCTGCTCAAGCCCGAGGCGGTGTCGGTCACTTTCGAGGGATTCGACATCGCGGAACTATCCAACCTGTCCCTGAATCGCCTTGCGGAGTTGTTGGAACCCGTGGCCGCCGGCGAGCTGGCGCGCCAGGTGGACTCCGGACTTTCCGTCGAAAAGCGGGCCGCCGCTGGACGTTTGGCGGCCGAACTGCTTGAGCGGCTGCACCCGATCATGGATCTGGGCCTCGGCTACCTGTCGCTGGACCGCAGCACCCCGACGCTGTCATCGGGTGAACTGCAGCGCCTGCGTCTGGCAACTCAGTTGTCGTCACAGCTGTTCGGCGTGGTGTACGTGCTCGACGAACCCTCGGCCGGGCTGCACCCGCGCGATCGGGATGCGCTGCTCGGCATTCTGCAGGGACTGAAGCGCCGCGGTAACAGCGTCTTCATTGTCGAGCACTCACTCGACATCATTGGCGCCGCCGACTGGTTGGTTGACATCGGACCCGGTGCCGGCGAGCGAGGTGGCCAGATTCTCTACAGCGGGCCGCCCGAAGGTCTTCAGCAGGTGGACGAGTCGTCCACGCGCCGTTACCTTTTCGGTCTGACGAAACCGGTGCTGCGCACCCCGCGGGCGCCCGCCGGCTGGCTGCGGCTGGAACACGTGAGCCGCAACAACCTTCACGACGTCTCGGCGTCGTTCCCGCTGAAATGTCTGACTGCGGTCACCGGAATCTCGGGCGCAGGAAAGTCGAGCCTGGTAAGTCAGGCCCTGCCGACGCTGGTCGCCGAGCATCTAGGCGCCCCGGTGAGTGGTGCGACCGACGACACGTCCGATGAGGATGACCTGTTGCTGGCAGGCGATTCCGCACCGGTTGACGGCAAGATCGTCGGCACCATCGGCGGCTTGCGGCGTGTGGTGAGCATCGACCAGAAGCCCATCGGCCGTACGCCCCGGTCCAACGTCGCCACCTACACCGGCATGTTCGACCACATTCGTCGTCGTTTCGCCGAGACGCCGGAAGCGCGAAGCCGTGGCTACAAGGCCGGGCGGTTCTCGTTCAATGTCGCGTCGGGTCGGTGCCCCACTTGCGAGGGTGAAGGGTGGGTGATGGTCGAGTTGCTATTCCTGCCCAGCGTCTACACCCCCTGCTCGGACTGCGATGGAACTCGCTACAAGGCAAGCACATTGGAGATCACCTGGCGTGATCGCAACATCGCCGAGATCTTGCAGATGGGTGTCGAGGAGGCGCGCGAGTTCTTCGACGGCGAAACCGAGATACTGCGCTCGCTGACGGTGCTGTGTGACGTCGGGTTGGGCTACCTGCGGCTGGGGCAGCCCGCGACCGAGCTATCCGGCGGTGAAGCCCAGCGCGTCAAGCTCGCCACCGAGTTACAACGAGCACACCGCGGAGACGCGCTCTACCTGCTCGACGAACCGTCTGCGGGTTTGCATCCTGCAGACACCGACCGGCTGATGGTGCACTTGCAGAAGTTGGTGGACGCAGGCAACACGGTGGTGGTCGTCGAACTCGACATGCGTGTCGTCGCACAGGCCGACTACGTCATCGACCTCGGCCCGGGTGCCGGCGGCGAAGGTGGGCGCGTGGTCGCGACCGGCACACCAGCGGTGGCGGCGACCCATGCCGACAGCGTCAGCGGCCCCTACCTCGCCGACGCACTGAAGCTGACGGCAAGATGCCTCAGGTGACGTACCGTTCGCCGACCCTGTCCGATCTCGTGGGCACGCTGCTGGTCGACCAGACCGATGACCACCACTTCGTGGCCACTCAACTCGACAACCCCGGTCACCACATCGCCGGCGGGCATCTCGCCGGTCAGGTGTTGGTGGCGGCGAGTCGGACGGCACCGGGACGCAGCGCGCACAGCTTGCACGTCTATTACCTGCGGGCCGGCGATTCTCGGTACCCCGTCGACGTTCAGGTCGACGCCGCGCGTGACGGCGGCACCCTCGCGACGCGCCGGATCACCGCCCGTCAGGACGGGGAGATCCTGCTGGAGGCGTTGGCGTCGTTCAGCACACCGGTTGACGCGCTTGATTATCAGGAGTCCATTCCTGATGTGCCCGAACCGTTTTCAGTACCGACCATGGCGGAACAGCTGGCTGTCTACGCCGACGAATCCGACGGCTTCTGGGTCCGCGACCAGCCGTTCGAGCTGCGGTACGTAGATCCGCACCCGCGGCTGGCCAAGGACTTGCCGGAGCCCTCGTCGCACCTGCGGATGTGGTGGCGCCCGACCGACGCGGTGCCCGACGATCCGGCGCTGCATGCCGGACTGCTGGCGTACCTGACCGGCACCACGATGCTGGAAGCGGCGATGATTCCGCGGGGCGCGCTGCCGGCGCACACATTCTCGGCCCTGATCGACCACGCGCTGTGGTTCCACCGACCTGTCGATCTCACCGACTGGGTGTTGTCCGACCAGAGCTCGCCGAGTGGAATCGGTGGCCGCGGCCTCGCCAGCGGGACGATGTACAACCGTGCCGGGCAGCTGGTTTGCGTTGCCACGCAAGAGCTGTATTTCGGTCGGGGCTAACCGTCTGAGTGCTGAGGCGGCCCACGTCACTCTGCGGAAACACCCGGCGGTTACATCACTATTAGCAAGCCCGGCACCGCGGCTACCACTACCATCAGTGCCGGTAAAGCACATTTTTCGCGGTGTCCCCGGCGAACTTGTGCGGCCAAACTGCACCACTGGCGGCAACTGAGCCGCTACTGTCTGCGGTGACGCCGGACAGTACGCCGGACGCATAAACCTGCATAACGGGAGGCCATTGATGAGCGGCTACCAGACCGTGGTCGTCGGTACGGACGGATCGGATTCGTCGTTGCGCGCTGTGGAGCGCGCTGCCCACATCGCCGCGGGGGCCAATGCGAAGTTGGTCGTGGCAACCGCCTACTTCCCGCACGCCGATGATCAGCGTGCGGCCGATGTCCTCAAAGAGGAGGGCTACCAGGTCGCCGGCGACGCGCCGATCTACGCGATCCTGCGCGAAGCTCGTGACCGTGCCGAGGCGGCCGGTGCCACTCAGGTGGAGGAGAAGGCCGTCGTCGGCGCTCCCGTCGACGCGCTGGTCGACTTGGCGGAGAACTCCAATGCTGACCTGCTGGTGGTAGGCAACGTTGGTCTGAGCACCATCGCGGGCCGTCTGCTCGGCTCGGTGCCGGCAAACGTGGCTCGTCGCGCCAAGGTCGACGTGCTGATCGTCCACACCTCGTAGGTTCGGATTTCAGCTGTGGCCCCCGGTGAGACTGCCGGGGGCCACAGCTGTTTTCGGACCCGTAGAGTTCCGGCGCATGGCCCGTAAACGTCTTGTCGCCGTGGCGCCGTGCGTGGCGCTCGCCGCGGCATTGGTCGCCGGTTGCGGCACCGGTGACCGTTCGTCCAACACCGAGACGAATGCGGCGACACCGTCTGCCACCTCGACGACCATCGCGTCGGTCGCCGTTCCGGACCCCAACGTGGTGCACAACGCCGCGGTGTCCGCGGCGCAGGCGAGCGTGCTGAAGGTTCATGCCCTCGCCCACAGCTGCAAGCGGCAGCTGGACGGTACCGGGTTTGTGGCGGCGCCGAACCGGATCGTGACCACGGCGCACGGCGTCGCCGGAACAGACGCCGTCTCAGTCGATGTGGACGGCAAGAAGTACGACGGTCAGGTGGTGTCGTTCGACCCCAACCTGGACATCGCGATCCTCGACATCCCGAACCTGCCGACGCATCCCTTGGTCATCGCCGACGCTCCCGCCCCAACCGGGGCCGACGCCGCGACTTTGGGTTATGCGCTGGGCGGCCCGTACGCCGCCAAGGCAGCCCGCGTCCGCGAGGTCATCAACCTCAGCGGCCCGGACATCTACCGCACCACGACGGTGACGCGCGAGGTGTATGCGCTCAGAGCGGCTGTGCAACACGGGGATTCAGGCGGTCCGGTGGTCGACGCCAACGGCCACGTCATCGGCGTGGTGTTCGGGGCGGCGCAAGACGACCCCGACACGGGTTTCGCGTTGACCGCCAAACAAGTCAGCCCCGCGCTGGCAACCATGGGTAACACCCAGCCCGTGCCGACGGGTCAGTGCGTGAGCTGACCAGTCCACCCGCTACCAGCCGCGCGTCCGCCACTCGTCGAGATGCGGGCGCTCGGTGCCGAGCGTGGTGTCGTCGCCGTGGCCGGGGTAGATGACCGTCGAATCGGGGTAGACGTCGAAGACCTTGCGGCTGACGTCGCCGAGCAGCCGTTCGAAGTCACCTTCCTGCCAGGTCTTGCCTACGCCGCCGGGAAACAGGCAGTCGCCGGTGAAGAGGTGGGTGACGTCGCCGTCGGCGCCGCGCAGCGCCAGAGCCACCGAGCCCTCGGTATGCCCCTGGAGATGGACGACGTCGAAGGTCAGGTCGCCGATCGTGATGGTGTCGCCATCGGCCAGAATCCGGTCGGGCGCCACGGGTAGCGGTCCGGCATCCAGCGCGTGCGCTGCGGTGGGGGCGCCAGTGGCTTCGGTCACTTCGGCGAGGGCCTGCCAATGGTCGAAGTGCTGGTGGCTGGTGACGATCAGCGCCAGATCGGGCGTTTGGCTCCGGATCAGCTCCACCAGCGCCGCGCCGTCGTTCGCGGCGTCGATGAGCAGCGTTTTTCCAGTGTTGGAACAAGTGATGAGGTACGCGTTGTTGTCCATCGGGCCGACGGATGCCTTGACGATCGTCGCGCCGGGCAGCGTGCGACGTGCCGCGGTGCCGGGTTCGACGTGGCCGGTGTAGGTGTCATTGACGACGGTCATGACGCCACCGTATCGGGACTTGTCGGTGGGGGCACATAGCATGGCGCTGTGGTGTCTGGATTGCCCAGACTGGTGAAGGGATACGTGTGTCGGACCGTCTGATCGTCAAAGGTGCGCGTGAGCACAACCTGCGCGGAATCGACCTTGACCTGCCCAGAGACTCGCTGATCGTGTTCACCGGGCTCTCGGGGTCCGGTAAGAGCTCGCTCGCGTTCGACACCATCTTCGCCGAGGGGCAGCGCCGCTACGTCGAGTCGTTGTCGGCCTACGCGCGTCAGTTCCTGGGCCAGATGGACAAGCCGGACGTCGACTTCATCGAGGGTCTGTCGCCGGCAGTCTCCATCGACCAGAAGTCGACCAACCGCAACCCGCGATCGACCGTCGGCACCATCACCGAGGTGTACGACTACCTGCGTCTGCTCTACGCGCGCGCCGGCACCCCGCACTGCCCGGTCTGTGGTGAGCGCATCGCGCGCCAGACCCCGCAGCAGATCGTCGACCAGGTGCTGGCCATGGACGAGGGCATCCGGTTCCAGGTGCTTGCCCCGGTGGTGCGGACCCGCAAGGGCGAGTTCGTCGACCTGTTCGACAAGCTCAACGGCCAGGGCTACAGCCGCGTGCGGGTCGACGGTGTGGTGCACCCGCTGACCGAGCCGCCGAAGCTCAAGAAGCAGGAGAAGCACGACATCGAGGTGGTCGTCGACCGGTTGACGGTCAAGGCCAGCTCCAAGCAGCGGCTTACCGACTCGGTCGAGACCGCTCTGGGGCTCGCTGACGGCATCGTGGTGCTGGAGTTCGTCGATCGTGACGACAACCACCCGCAGCGGGAACAGCGGTTCTCGGAGAAGCTGGCGTGCCCGAACTCGCATCCGCTGGCCGTCGATGACCTTGAGCCACGGTCATTTTCGTTCAACTCGCCGTACGGCGCCTGCCCGGAGTGCACCGGTCTGGGCATCAAGAAGGAAGTCGACCCCGAACTCGTCGTGCCAGACCCTGAGCTGACGCTGGCCGAAGGCGCCGTGGCGCCATGGTCCATGGGCCACAACGCCGACTACTTCACCCGGATGATGGCCGGCCTCGGCGAAGAACTGGGTTTCGACATCGACACCCCCTGGAAGAAGCTGCCGGCCAAGGCGCGCAAGGCAATTCTGGAAGGCTCCGATCACCAGGTGCACGTCCGGTACAAGAACCGGTACGGCCGCACCCGCTCCTACTACGCCGACTTCGAGGGCGTGCTGGCGTTCCTGCAGCGCCGCCAGGAACAAACCGAATCCGAGCAGATGAAGGAACGCTACGAGGGCTTCATGCGGGACATCCCGTGCCCCGAGTGCGCCGGGACGCGACTCAAGCCGGAGATCCTGGCCGTCACCCTGTCGGCTGACGACGACGCGAAATCCATTGCGCAAGTGTGTGAGCTGTCCATCTCGGACTGCTCGAAGTTCCTCAACGCGCTGACGCTGGGTTCCCGCGAGCAGGCCATCGCTGGTCAGGTGCTCAAGGAAGTGCAGTCCCGGCTGGGGTTCCTGCTCGACGTCGGGCTCGACTACCTGACGCTGTCGCGGGCCGCGGGCACGCTGTCCGGTGGTGAAGCGCAACGCATCCGGCTGGCCACGCAGATCGGCTCGGGTCTGGTCGGCGTGCTCTATGTGCTGGACGAGCCGTCCATCGGGTTGCACCAACGCGACAACCGCCGTCTCATCGACACCCTGGTCCGGCTACGCGACCTGGGCAACACCTTGATCGTCGTCGAGCACGACCTGGACACCATTGCGCATGCCGACTGGGTCGTGGACATCGGCCCCGCCGCCGGCGAGCACGGTGGCCAGATCGTGCACAGCGGCACCTACAAGGAACTGCTGGAGAACACCAAATCGCTTACCGGCGCCTACCTTTCGGGCCGGGAGCAGATCGAGGTGCCGGCCATCCGGCGGCCCGTCGACCGCAAGCGGCAGATCACTGTGGTGGGCGCTCGCGAGCACAACCTCAAAGAGGTCGACGTGGCGTTCCCGCTGGGCGTGCTGACCTCGGTCACTGGGGTCTCCGGCTCGGGCAAGTCCACGTTGGTCAACGACATCCTGGCGACCGTCATGGCCAACAAGCTGAACGGCGCGCGGCAGGTACCGGGCCGGCATACCCGGATCAACGGGCTTGATCAGCTGGACAAGCTGGTGCGGGTCGACCAGTCGCCCATCGGCCGCACCCCGCGGTCCAACCCGGCGACCTATACCGGCGTGTTCGACAAGATCCGCACGCTGTTCGCGGCAACCACCGAGGCCAAGGTCCGCGGCTATCAGCCGGGCCGGTTCTCGTTCAACGTGAAAGGTGGCCGCTGCGAGGCGTGTTCGGGTGACGGCACCATCAAGATCGAGATGAACTTCCTGCCGGACGTGTACGTGCCGTGTGAGGTGTGCCACGGGGCCCGCTACAACCGGGAAACCCTTGAGGTGCACTACAAGGGCAAGACCATTTCCGAGGTCCTCGATATGCCCATCGAGGAGGCCACCGAGTTCTTCGAGCCCATCAGCTCGATTCACCGGTACCTCAAGACGTTGGTCGACGTCGGTCTGGGCTACGTCCGGCTGGGCCAGCCCGCCCCGACCTTGTCCGGCGGTGAGGCGCAGCGCGTCAAGCTGGCTGCTGAGCTCCAGAAGCGGTCAACCGGGCGCACCGTCTATATCCTCGACGAGCCGACCACCGGCCTGCATTTCGAGGACATTCGCAAGCTGCTCAAGGTCATCAACGGTTTGGTCGACAAGGGCAACACGGTCATCGTGATCGAGCACAACCTCGACGTGATCAAGACCTCGGACTGGATCGTCGACATGGGGCCGCACGGTGGCGCCGGTGGCGGCACGGTGGTGGCAGCCGGTACTCCCGAGGACGTCGCGGCCACCCCGGACAGCTTCACCGGTCAATTCCTGGCCGAACTGCTGCCGACCGCCGTACCGGAACCGCCAAAGGCCAAGCGGCGCAAGGTGAGTGCCTAGCGCGCGTCGAGTCTGTTGTCAGCGCGGGGTCAGCTGCGTGGACAGCGGTGACGGGAACCGCGGCTTGATCCGCACCCCGGCGAGCCAGCCGGTCAGCTCAGAGGCCTTGCGCTGCAGCACCTTTCGGGCCGAGGCTCCTACGTCGTCGACGTACGACAGCTGTACTCGGCCGTCGGTGTCCTGACCCCAGGCGCCGACGACGCGGCCGTCCCACCAGAGCGTGGGTCCGGCATTGCCGGAGCGGTCGAACAGCTGCCCGGCATGTGGCCCCAGGTACCAGTCGCGGGCCTGCCAGCCCATGGTCGTCGGGTCCAGGCTGGGCAGCAGGGCGCCCCACGGGGCGACCGCAGGATCGACCTCCAGGTCGTCGGGCAGCACGAATCCCGTGTCATCGCTGCCTTCCAGCGCGACCTCAATGGCCTCGATAGCGCGCAGCCCCTCGCGGGCCCACGACAACGTCTGGCCGAACCACCACTTCACATCGGTGACGGTGGCCGGGCCGAAGGTCCACAGCCAGGCGCGCAACAGCGCAGTGCGGGCGTCGCCGGCCGACAGGGACGTAGTGGGCTCGGGCAGCCAATGTGTGGCCGACGCCCACCGCGGACGCGACGTCGTCCAGGTGCCGTCATTCGGTCCTCGCAGCACATGCCCCTGCGCCGACAACACGGTCAGCACGCGCGGTGCGACGGGAGTGCTTCCGCCCCAAGTCTTTCCGGGTGCAGGGTCCCAATCGCCGGCCAACTCCGGCAACTCGCCACGCAGCGTGGCGGTGTTCGCGAAGGCGCCCTCGGCCAGATGACCACGGACCGCGTCCGTCGCACGATCCAGCCAGGCGGCCCCGTCGTCCGCGATCCCTGCTTTCTCGACGCTACCGATCAGCTTCTTGCGTTCGGTGTCGGCCACGCGATCGCTGGCTGCGGCCTGAACGGCGGGTAGATCGGCGGTATGGACGACCCACAACGTCCGGCGCATAGCCATGTGTTTGAGCAGATTCCGGTCGACGTACAACGCCGTGTCCAGATCGGCGACGGCGAAGTCCGGCACCCGGGCCCACAGCGACAGATACGGGGTGGCCGGATCAGTGCCGTGCAGCCCGACCAGCATCCGCGTCACCTCGTCGGCGCCGGACGCCGCGTCGCTCAGGAAGTGACGCCGGGCCAACCGATTGCGGCGCTCGGCAATGGTGAAGGTGCGCATCTCAGTCGTCGTGCATCGAGCGACGGATCTGCTCCAGCCGTTCAGCGGCTGCCTTCTGCCGGGCCTCGTACTGTTCCTCGACCGAGCGGCCCTCCGGGGTTTCCGCGGCCAGCTCAGCAGCGCCGATCGCTGTGCCGTAACGGTTCTCGATCTTCTCCCGTACGGCCTCGAAGGTCGGGACCCCGTCGGAGGTGTACCCGGGATCGGCCGGAAGGCCGATCAGGCCGGCTGCGGGCAGGGGAGTCGGGGCCGGATCCAGCGGCACCAGCTCGGCGTCGATCGGTTCGTTCGACTCGTTCGAGGGCAGCTCGGCGGCGGTTTCGTCGGCCATGGCTTCACCGTACCGCGCCAGAAAGTTGGGATCGGTAGCCGCGACGTCCGCATGTACTTACCGCACGACGACGCCAGTGGGGCGACGTACAAGGAAGGGAAACCCTCTGCCATGAACATCAATCGTGCGCTCGCCGCTGGAGCTGGACTGCTGGCCGTGGGTGCCACCCTGATCGGTTGCTCCACCGACAAGGCGGCGACGCCGAAGGCATCCGGCCCGGGTTCGGTGAGCACCAGTGGCAATACGGAGGTCAAGGTCGAGGGTCAGGATCTCGCCGGCCTCGACCTGAAGACGGTGACCTGCGTGAAGCAGGGCGGCACCATCAACATCGCCAGTGCGCCGATCGGTGGTGGCGCGCAGGGCCTTGGCGTCGTGATGACCGACGCGGCGCCGCCGAAGGTGCAGTCCCTCGGCCTGGTGGTCGACGGCAACGCCCTGGCGGTGTCCGAGATGGGCGGCATGAAGACCGGTTCGGCTGACGTCAAGGTCGACGGCAGCACCTACACCATCACCGGTCAGGCCGCGGGCGCCGACATGAAGAACCCGATGGCCGGGATGGTCTCGAAGAACTTCGAGATCAAGGTGACCTGCAGCTGACATGTCCGCCAGGGCCGTCCGGGCCGCGGGTGCAACCATCTTGTCGGGTGCACCCGCTGCCCGTCTTCCCGTCGCTGCGCTCGCCAGACTTATGATGCGGCCGTGTCGATCACCGACGAACTTCTCCGCGCTCGTGCGCTGATGTTCGCCGCCGACGAGCCGACAGCCAAGGAACTGCTGCTGTCGCTGATGCCCGCCATCGAGGCGGCCGACCGGGACGACCAGATGCTCGAGGTCTTCGCCCAACTCGGCGAAATCTATCTGGTCCGCAGTGCGTTCGACGGGGTGCGCGAGTGTATTCGTCGCACCGACGAGTGCCTCGACATCTACGCGTCCATCCGGGCTGGGCAGGCACCGCCCGAGATCGTCGCGCAGCTGACCATGAGCCCGGAGGACGTGGACCACATGGTGTGCCGCTACCGGCGCCGGGCCAAGTTCCTGCAGACCGGCCTTTGTGCAGCCATCGGCGACCACGAGGGAGCAGCGCAGGCATTGATTGCGCTGGGGGACAGCATGGACACCCGATACCCCGACCTGGACGACGAACACATCTACCTGCTGACGCACGCGCGTATCGTGTGCGCGCTGGCGCTATGCGATGACGATCTTCATGTCCGTTCGGTGCCGCTGTGGGAGCAGGTGCTGGCAACGATGGCCGCGCCGGTCGACGACGCTGCCCGTGAATACCTCTGGCTTACCGGCGCGCTCGGCTATGCGCGGTTCTGCACCGAAACCGGCCGGGTGGCCGAGGCGTTGCCGTGGCTTCGCCGCGCGGAAGCCCGGGCACAGACCCACGGCTGGCAATTGGCCACGGCCCGAGCACAATTGGAACGCGCGGCGGTGAGTTGGGCGACGGGCGACCGCGAGGGCACCGAGGCGCTGGTCGCCGCCGCATATCCGGAGATCGCCCGGCAGGCGCGCGCCCACGAGGTATCGCGGAGCTGGTTGTACTTCGGGCTGACCCGGCTGGCGGCCGGCGCGTTGGAGGCCGCCGACGAGTGCTGGGGCCACGCCGAACGGCACTGGCGCGAACTGGGCAAGCCACTGCATGTGCACCGCATTCTGTTGCAGCGCAGCTGGATCGCCATCTTCCGGGGTCTCTACGAGGAGGCCCGGGGGTTGATCGCCGAGGCCCGCGATTGTCTGGATTCCTCGCCGCGGAGCAGTTGGCTGCAGTACGCGCGACTCGACGACCAGCTCGGCACCGTCTGGCGGGCGGAAGCGTTGGCCGACCTCGGCTTTGATGCCGCAGGCGCCCCGACCGACACCTGGCAGCAGGCCGAGACGCGGTACCGCGAGGCGCTCGGGGTGTGGAGTGCCGAGCCCGGCACTGACCAATACCGTTCCGGGATAGCCAAATTGGCCACCGCGGCCGACCTGAAGATCCCCGCGGCGCTTGCCGTCGACTCGGTGCGGTACTCGATTACCGACGCCGACGCCCGCTCTCGGTGGGCCGCCGGAGTGGCCGCGCCGCTGTTGGCCGGCGCCTTCGCGGTGGCCTGGGAGTCGCAGGATTCGGCGTTGGTCGGCGAACTCATCGAATACCACAGTGCACGAGGCGCATTCAGTGTCGACGCCGCGGCCGACCCGATACTCGAGTGGTCCCGGGTGTCCACCACGGCCGCCCCGGCCATCGATGTCGAGCAGCTCGCGCCGGTCGCCGCGGGCCCCGTCAGTGTCGGTGGCGGCGGACTCACCCGGCTCGGGCCACTGCCGCCGCTGCAGATGGAGCCCGGCGACGAGCCAGTGTTGGCGCGATTTCGCGAGCTGGCCGAGGCGCGCTACGGCAGGGCCGTCACCGCGGATCAGGATGCGTGGTCGACATGTCCGTAACCAGCTCCACTGCAACGACACTGGTGCTGCGCTTCGCCGATGTGGGGATAGCGACGTATGCCAGCCTGCGGGTGCTCGGATCCCGCGAGCGGATGGTCACCTGGGTGGTGGCCGAGGATGCCCTCCTTGCGTTGACGTCGGTGCTGGCCGAGGCGCTGCCGGATCCGCTTCCGGGTGAACAACTTTCGGACGCCTTAGTACGGTCGCTGACAACCGGCCCGTTTTCGGCGCCCCTAAGAGAGCAGGAGTTAGCCCAACTCCTGGGCGTGCTGGTGCCGGAGGATGCCTGGGATCTGCTGCGGCAGTGCGGGGACGGGCCCGAGCTACCCGTACTTTTCGTGTCGCCGAGCACCCGTCTGAGCCGGGTGCCGTGGGGGCTGCTGGCCCCACCGGCCGGTGCCACTGACCACCGCCTGATCGAGCTGGCCGATATCCTGTTGGCGGTTCCTCCCAACATTGCGAATGCGCCCCGCCGGCAACCGAATCCGGCCGACGGCCCACCGGTTCTCGTGCTGGACCCGAAAGTGCCCGGCCAACGGCCGGATTCGGCGCTTGGCTCGGTGCTGGGCCGGCCGTCGTCGGACACGGTGCTCGCCCGGCACTTCGCCGAGCGTCCTGCACTGCCGTCGGTGAACGCGCCAGCGGAACTGTTCCGTCGCGTCGACACTGACCGGCATTGGCTGGCAGCGCAACTGGCACAGCAGCCGTCGCGGCTCGTGTACGTCGGCCATGCCAGCGCTGCCCCCGACCACGACGGGCAGGCCGACCGGGCGGCCCTGCACCTCGCTGAGTCCACGCCCCTGACCGCCGGCGACATCATGGTCATGGCGCTGCCAATCCCGCCCAAGGTGGCGCTGCTGGCCTGCGCCTCAGGTGCCGACTACCGGTTCGACGAAGCCACCGGTCTGGTTGCGGCGATGATTCTCGGTGGCGCCCAGGTGGTTACCGCAACCCTGTGGTCACTGCCGACAACGGCGGGTTATCGATCTGTCACGACCGACGAATTCGCCGATCCCATGTCTGCTGCGATCATCGCCGTCGACACCGCGCATGAGGCGGCCACACCGGCGCGGGCCGTGAATCAGTGGCAGCGAGCCTGCCTGCACCACTGGCGAACCGATGAGGCGGCGCTGAGCCCGGTCTACTGGGCCGCCCTGGTGACCTTCACCGTTGACGGCGCGCGCTGATCATGAGGCCGCAGCCGACCGCCTATCCTTGGCCGATGACCAGCGGGCCGCAGCCACGTCGCGCGGTCATCGACGCCGCGTGGCGGGAGATCGGCCCGGGCCTGGAATTGCTGAGCAGCCCCGACGGCGGTCCGTTGAGCCGTGCGGTCAAACGCATCATCGATCCGCTGGTGCTCCGGCTGCGCGCGCACCCGGAATATTCGGCACCTGTGGTCGCCGCGGATGTCGCGGCCGAGATGCGTCGGGCCATCATCGATCAGTCGATGCAATTGCGGGCTGCGGCACAGTGGTTCGCTCTGCTCAAAGTGCAGCGCCGCCGGGACCGGATTACCACCGGCAATGCTCAGGAGCTCTACTTCCCGGTGTGCTTCGAGTTGGCTGCTACCAGAGGCGAACCCGGGCAGGATGATTCGGCAATCGCCGCCGCGGCACTGCGTGACGTCCACGGCGATCGCGACCGCACCGCGGTGGAACGGCTGCACGAATATCTCGCCGATCCCGCTGTGCTGGAGACGTTGTCACGTCAGTTGGACGCGAGTTGGGACGACGTCCGGGCAGACAACGAATCATGCGAGCCCTTCCTGGCCGGCCTCGCGACGGTGCTGGGCCCGTCCGGCGGACACAACGCTGAGGCGGCGCGCCAGCGGGTCTGGGAGTCGTTGATCGGCGATGCCACCCCGTACAACTTCGGCGCCCGGATGCGTGACGAATCTGCCGATGCCCCATGGTCTGTCGCCCAGATCGGACTGTGCGCCGTTGCGCCGCAACAGAAGCCGACGGTGACCGGCGCCCGGCCCGCCGACCGCCCGCTGGACCGCAGCATCGTGGATCGGGTCCGGGCGACGCTGCGCCGCGCTCTGGACCGCGACGAGCTGCCCGACGTGCCGACGCTGTGTGCCGAAGAGGCGGACCGTTCGGCCTCGCCGTGGGGCCTGCTGGCCGAGGACAACCAGGCCACGCTGGTCGCCGGTATCGAGATCGGAATGGACCTCGCGCCACTGGAGGTGAATCGCCGGCCGCGCTATCACCTGGCCGGCCAGATTCAGGCGCGGCTTCGTAAGGAGGCGTACGTCCTGCACGCCCGCCGGTACCTGACCGATGGCGGGCCGATGCATCCGCGCCAGCAGCAGGTGGTCGACGACCTCGCGGCGTTCGTCCGCCCGTACGTGTCCCGGTTGTGGGCTCGACTCCACGGGCGCGACGTCTGGCAAGAATCCTGCGACGACGCCGGTGAGGTCCGTGCCCTATTGGACGGGGTCGCCCGATCGGTCAGCCTGGATCACCGCCAGCGCATCAAAGCGATGCTGGAATTGGAGGCGACGGGATGAAACTCACTGTCGAATCCGGTTTGTGGGCGTTGGGGCCCGAGGTACATGAACCGCCCGAGGTGGCGGTGCTCGAGGCCAGCGGCGCCGTCCTCGCGTGGACGGTGCACGATCCGGCGCAGCCGGTGCGGATCACCTTCACCGATCTTGCTGCGGCGGACTGGTTGTGGCGGGTGCTGGGGGAGGCCGGACATGTCGCGGTGGTCGCCGCTGTCGAGGCCGGGCGCGACGTCGATCTCGCTGACCTCGCTCCGCAGCCCGAAGCTCTTGCGGCACTTCGCCGTCTGGCGATTGGGCACTGGTTGCGGCGGTGGTGGCCCACGAGTGCGCGCGACGGCATCACCGCGTTGGATCCGGCGTTACTCGACGCTGAGGTGGCGCTGCGCACCGCGGCGTTGGAGGACTACTTCACGCAGGACACCCTGGATTCGGATATCGCCGATCTGCTCGCACCGCATCGGCAGGCGTTGGTGCGCGCGGCGGCCTCCGGTGATCCTCGGGTACTTGACCTTCTCGACACTTGCGTCACGCTTGTCGACGACATCGGTCTGGGGGACTGGTCGGAAATCCTTGCACCACAGACGCAACCGCGGCGCGACGACTACGCGCTCGCGGCCGGTAAGCCGGGGACCGACGACGGAACCGCGATCGCGCGCGGCGTCGCGTCGGTCGCGTGGACGGCGGTGCCGCCGCGCACCTTCGACGCTGCCGAGAACACTGTCGAGTGGTCCGTGCACCCGCGCGACGGGGCCGTCGTCGCCGACATCAGTGTCGCCACCATCGGTCCCGCCGACGGGGTCCGAGTGCGTCTGGACTCGGGGCCCGTCAATGCCAGCGGGGCACTGGACATCGACGGCAACGCCACCCTGGTGCTCGCGGTCACCGAAACCCAAGCGTGGGCGCATGATTGGGCCGACACCGCCGTCATCGTGGGTGCCGACTCCGACGAGCCTGCATCGGTGCGGGAGCATATCCGTCGGTTCGCCCGGGCCCGGCTCACCAACCCCGGCCCGGACGCCTTCCTAGCCGAAATCCTTGCGGCAGAAGCCGACTACTAGCCGACTACCGGCGGGCGGCCTCCACCGGCACGGTCGGCGCCGTCGCGCCGGGCAACGGCAGCCGCGGCACACCCGGTGTCCCAATCTGTCCGGCCACCCAGGGCAGCGTCACAGTGAATGCTTGTGCGGCGAACGGCCAGTCGTGCTTGCCCGGTTGCTCGACCACCGCACACCGCATGCCGCGGGTGCTGCCGAGGCCGCAAAGGGAATGCGCGGCAACGGTTTGTGCGGGCAGTGGCCCTCGCGACGCCGGCCCGCTGATGTCATACCAGGCGGCGACGTCGCTATACGTGGTCCGGCCCATCACCGTCATCGGATCCCAATCGGCGTATCGGGCGGCACTGCCACCGAACAGTCGCGCGATGGTCTGGGACCGGTTGCCGGCGTTCGGCGCGATGTCTCCGGCGATGTCCACGAACGCGCTGAACAGGTCGGGGTGCATCGCCGTCAGCTCGACTGCGCAGGTACCGCCCATCGACCAGCCGACGATGCCGCGGTTTCGACGGTCGCTACTGACGCCGTACTTGGCTGTCATGAATGGCAACACATCTTTGACGAGGTGGTCGGCGGAATTGCCGCGCGGCCCGTTGACGCACTCGGTGTCGTTGTTGAACGCGCCGCCGGTATCGACGAAAACCAACACGGGCGCGTTGCCCTGATGTGCAGTAGCGAAGTCGTCCACGGTCTTGATCGCGTTGCCGGCGCGCAGCCAGTCAGCCGGAGTGTTGAATTCGCCACCGATCATCATCAGCGTCGGCAGCGGAGGTGGCGGGTTGCTCGCGAACCATGCCGGCGGCAGGTAGACGTACTCGTCGCGGTGGCTGAATCCCGATGCGGCTGAGCCTGTTTGGACCTGCACGACGGATCCGTTGCGCGGTATCTGCCGGGCCTTCTGCATGGCGACCACGGTCTCGGGCCGCGTCTGATTGGGCACCGGTGCCGAACTGGCCTGCTGCAACGCGGTGTCGAGATTGGGGAAATACCCCACCCACGTGTTCAGCGTCAGTGCCGCACACAGCAGGCACAGCGGCACCGACAACGCCGCCATCCCGCGGCGCCACCACCGCGTGGCGCGCCAGCCCAGGATCAGCAGGATCAGCGCGGCCGCGGTGACGCCGGTCCACACCCAGACGCCCGGCGGCGCAGGTTCATCGGACCAGCCCTGCGATGCGACGAACCATCGTGCCGCCATGGTCAGCAGCACGGCGGCGACAACCGCTGCGGGCAGCCAAATGGTGCGCCACCGGCGATTGCGCCAGCCGATCGCCAGGATCAGCACCGTCAGCGCCACGGCCTGAACGGTCGTCGGCAGCCAGCCGTGCATCAACGAAATATGTTGCTCGCCATAAACGAAACGTTGTTCGCCCCAAAAGCTGGCCGTCGCTGCACCGATCGCCACAGCGCCATGGTGAACCTAGAAGCTGCAAAGTTCCTGTGAGCGAACTGACCGCCTAGGGGCTGGCGTCTACCTCGGTTTCGCCAACGGGAACGGGAGCGTCTCGCGGATGCTGCGCCCGGTGATCAACATGACCACGCGGTCGACACCCATGCCCAGACCGCCGGTCGGCGGCATCGCGTATTCCATGGCCTGCAGGAAGTCCTCGTCGAGTTCCATGGCTTCGGGATCGCCACCGGAGGCCAGCAGCGACTGCTCCTCAAGGCGGCGGCGCTGCTCCACTGGATCGGTTAGCTCGCTGTACGCGGTGCCGAGCTCGACGCCCCACGCCACCAGGTCCCAGCGCTCGGCGACCCCAGGGATGCTGCGGTGCGGGCGGGTCAGCGGCGACACCGAGGTGGGGAAATTCGTGTAGAACGTCGGCGCCTCGGTGCGGTCCTCGACCAGGTGCTCGTACAACTCCAGCACGATCGCACCGGCATCCCAGTGCGTCCGGTACGGGATAGTGGCGGCGTCACACAATTTGCGCAGCGTCGCCACATCGGTCTCGGGCGTGACCTGCTCGCCCAGTGCCTCGGACACCGCGTCGTGCACCGTCTTGACCGGCCACACTCCGGAGATGTCAACGGGCGTCAGGGTGCCGTCCGGACCCGGACGCATGACCACCTGAGAGCCATTGGCCGCAGCGGCGGCGTTCTGGATGATCTCCCGGCAGCCGTCGATCCAGACGTTGTAGTCGGCGTGGGCCTGATATGCCTCGAGCAAGGTGAATTCGGGGTTGTGGCTGAAGTCGACGCCCTCGTTGCGGAAGGCCCGGCCCAATTCGAAGACGCGCTCGACGCCGCCCACGCACAGGCGCTTCAGGTACAGCTCGGGTGCGATGCGCAGGTACAGATCCAGGTCGTAGGCGTTGATGTGAGTCTCGAACGGACGGGCGTTCGCGCCACCGTGGATCTGCTGCAGGATTGGGGTCTCGACCTCCAGGAAACCCTTGCCCATCAACGTTTCCCGGATGGAATGCAGGACCCGGCTGCGCGCGGTGATCAGGTCCCGTGACTCGGTGTTGATGGCCAGGTCCAAATACCGGGTACGGACGCGGGCCTCGGGGTCGGTCAGGCCCTTCCACTTGTCGGGCAGCGGACGCAGGCACTTACCGAGCAGGCGCCAATTGTGCGCCAGCACCGACACGGTGCCATTGCGGCTGGCGCCCATGACGCCCGAGACCTCGATCAAGTCACCCAGGTCGATCGCCGCAGTGAACTCGGCGACCGGACCGTTTTCCGTCACTTCGCTCGCCCCGTTGCCCTCGGCGAGGAGCGAATTGTCCAGCAGCAGTTGGACTTCGCCGGACCAGTCGCGCAGTTGGGCGAACAGCACGCCGCCGTAGTCGCGTAGCCGCAGCACGCGTCCGGCCACGCAGACCTCAGTGTTGGCGGGGCATTCGAGTGCCTCGGCGATGGTGTGGCTCGGCGGCTGGCCGACGGGGTAGGCGTCAATTCCGTTGTCCTGCAACGCCTGCAGTTTGGCCATCCGAACCCGTACCTGGTCGGGTAGCCGACGGTCCGCGGTCTCGAGATCCGGGATCGCCAACCCGTTGATGTCAGGGGCGCTGCCATCCGGATGCAGCCGACCTGACTCGATCAGGTTTTTCGGTGCGGCGGTGTGGTGCCCGGTGTGGGGCTGCTCGTCGCGGCGGGAGAACGGCAGGATCAGGAAGCCCTCGGCGATGACCGAGGCGACACCGACGCGGGGGATCAGCCGCGCGTCCTCGTAGCAGGCGTAGCGCGGCACCCACTCGGGCAGATACTTCATGTTGGACCGGTACAGGGTCTCCAACTGCCACCACCGGGAGAAGAAGACCAGCAGCGCGCGCCACAGCCGCAGGATCGGGCCGGCGCCGAGCTGCGAGCCCTGCTCGAATGCCGAGCGGAACATCGCGAAGTTCAGCGAAATCCGGGTGACGCCTATCTCGTCGGACCGCTGGCACAGGTCACTGACCATCAGCTCGATGGTCCCGTTCGGGGATGCAGGGGAGCGTCGCATCAGATCCAGCGACACCCCGTTGTTGCCCCATGGCACCAGCGAGAGCATGGCGACCACCTGACCGTCGCCCTGCACGGCTTCGACCAGCAGGCAGTCCCCGTCGGAGGCGTCGCCGAGGCGTCCTAGCGCCATCGAGAAGCCACGCTCGGTTTCGGTGTCGCGCCACGCGTCGGCGTGCGTGATCACCTCGGCCATCTCGGCGGGACTGATGTCGCGGTGGCGTCGCATCCGCACGGTGAGGCCTGCGCGCCGGGCCCGGGTGACGGCTTGACGCACAGCACGCATGTCGGGACCCGACAATCGGAAGTTCTGCGGATGGAGGATCGCTTCGTCACCGAGTTGCAGGGCATTCAGGCCGCCGTGCCGATAGGCCTCGGCACCGGCCGAGCTGGCACCCATCACACCCGGCGCCCAGCCATAGGACTGGCAGAGGGCCAACCAGGCGTCAATGGCCGTCGGCCAGGCCCGCGGATCCCCGACGGGATCGCCGCTGGCCAGGCAGACGCCGACTTCGACCCGGTAGGTGATGGCGGCGCGGCCGTTGGGGGCGAAGACCACGGCCTTGTCCCGGCGGGTGGCGAAGTAGCCCAATGAGTCGTTCTTGCCCCAAAGCTCGAGCAGTCCACGGATGGCGGACTCGTCCTCGCCGGTGAGCGCGTTCTCGGCCCGCTGGGACTGGAACAGCACGATGGCCGCGACTATCAGCGCCACCGCGCCAAACAGACCGAACAGCGCATTGAGGAAGGCGTGCGGATGCCCACCCTCGAACGCTTCTTTACCGACAGCGGCGAAACCACTGACCCGGTTCACGGCGTAGGCAAGCCGGTAATCCGGCTCCAGCGGTGGCCGCCCGGGGAACATCTCGAGCAGGCCCCAGGCCAGCAGGATGCCGACGGCCATGCCGGCGACCAGGGTCCCGGCGGCCTTGAGAAGTGCCCCGCGGCGGACTTTGGCCCAGAACTGACTGCGGGACATCAGTAAGACCACGATGACGCCGATGTGGAAGACCAGACCCACCGCCTCGCCCAGGTCCTCCATGACGGTCAGGTCGACCACCGGGCGGTTGCCCGACAGCAGGCCGTAAACGTTCCAGCCGATGGCGCCGACCATGTAGATCAGCAGGATCCACCAGGCGATCCGCTTGCGCGCTGCGAGCGCTGCGGCCAGTAGGACCAGGACGAACGACCAGGCGAAGCTGGTGTCCGGGAAGTTGAACAGGTAGTCGTTAACGAACTCGCGTGGGACGCGGATGATCCACCGGATCAGCGGCGACAGGCTGGCGAACAGCGACAGTGTCGCGATGACACCGACCGTCCAGCCGGCCGCAGCCGGAACCCACTGCATTGTCGTCGGGCGCTGCTGCGATCTGCTCGGCGTCAACGTCATAAGTTCGGACAATATTCGGTGAAAATGAGAACGGCGTATGCAGCCCCCGGCGCGGGTCGGCGTGCCGGGGGCTGGTGCGCGGGGGTTACCAGACCGGGCCGGTGTACTTCTCGCCCGGGCCGTGGCCGGGCTCATCGGGTGCGACGCTGGCTTCCCGGAACGCCAACTGCAGGCTCTTGAGGCCGTCGCGGACCGGTCCGGCGTGCAGTCCCAGGTACTCGGCCGAGGCCTGCACGAGACCGGCCAGAGCGGTGATCAGGCGGCGGGCTTCGTCCAGGTCGCGGTGCGGGCTCTCGTCGGGGTCGGCGTCGGCCAGGCCCAGTTTCTCGGCGGCTGCGCTCATCAGCATGACGGCAGCGCGCGTGATCACCTCGACGGCGGGAATCTGGGCCAGTTCGCGTACCTGGGCATCATCCGCGGTGGTCTCAGGGTCGCTCGTTATGTTCGGGTCGGTCATGCCTGCTAGAGTGTCATGCGCGACCGTCCTGGTTTACGCCAGGACAGCAAGTGGAGTCCCACTCCCACCGTCGGCCTCACGGCTTGGCGGTCCGGTCACAGGCATATTGTGCCTGTTCTGCGTTGTGCGCAGGCGGCGTGAGCCGTGATCGGTCGGCATTGGGCCCTGCTATATGCAGGGCTTTTCTGTTCGTGTGAACAGATGGCTGAGCCGGGTGTGTGACCTCTACTGAACAAGTACTGGAACAACCCGGGAGGCCCCATCAGCACTGAGACACGCGTCAACGAACGCATCCGCGTACCCGAAGTTCGGTTGATCGGACCGAACGGCGAGCAGGTAGGCATCGTGCGCATCGAAGATGCTCTCCGCGTCGCCGCCGACGCCGATCTCGACCTTGTCGAAGTTGCGCCGGGCGCGAAGCCGCCGGTCTGCAAGATCATGGACTACGGCAAGTTCAAATATGAGACGGCTCTCAAGGAGCGCGAGTCTCGCAAGAACCAGCAGCAGACCGTCGTCAAGGAACAGAAGCTGCGTCCCAAGATCGATGATCACGACTACCAGACCAAGAAGGGGCACGTCGTCCGCTTCCTGGAAGCCGGGTCGAAGGTCAAGGTGACGATCATGTTCCGCGGACGCGAGCAGTCGCGGCCCGAACTGGGCTACCGACTCCTGCAGCGGCTGGGCGCCGACGTCGCCGAATACGGCTTCATCGAGACGTCCGCCAAGCAGGACGGCCGCAACATGACGATGGTGCTGGCTCCGCACCGCGGCGCGAAGACTCGCGCCAAGGCGGCGCACGATGCCGACGCACCGGCGGGCCAGCAGGCCCCCGCGGCACCAGAACCTGACGCAACCGCGTAATAGCAGTCGCGATACCCCGCAGCGGCCTCAAGCCGCCGTGGGGAATCGCATGGAAAGAAACTGAGGACACATGCCCAAGGCCAAGACCCACAGTGGCGCATCGAAGCGGTTCCGCAAGACCGGGACCGGCAAGATCGTGCGCCAGAAGGCCAACCGCCGCCACTTGATGGAGCACAAGGCCACCAAGCGCACCCGTCGTCTTGACGGTCGCGCCGTGGTTGCTGCCAACGACACCGCGCGTGTCAACAAGATGCTGGCCGGCTAGTACCGCCCGCTCCCTGAACATCGAAGGATAGGAACATCTCATGGCACGCGTGAAGCGCGCACTGAACGCTCAGAAGAAGCGGCGCACAGTACTGAAGGCCTCCAAGGGCTACCGCGGACAGCGCTCGCGGCTCTACCGCAAGGCCAAGGAACAGCAGCTCCATTCGTTGACCTACGCCTACCGCGACCGTCGCGCCCGCAAGGGTGACTTCCGGAAGCTGTGGATCACGCGTATCAACGCTGCGGCCCGCGCCAACGGCGTCACCTACAACCGCCTGATCCAGGGTCTGAAGCTGGCCGGCGTCGAGGTGGACCGCAAGAACCTGTCGGAAATCGCGATCAGCGACCCGACCGCGTTCGCCGCTCTGGTTGAGGTGGCCAAGGCCGCTCTGCCCGAGGACGTCAACGCTCCGTCCGGAGAGGCTGCCTGAGTCTGACTACAGACTCAGCGCTCACCGAGCGATCTGCCCGGGTGGTTGCTGCGGCCAAGCTGCAGCGCCACGTCGGGCGCAAACGCGCCGGGCGCTTCCTTGCCGAGGGACCAAACCTCGTCGAGGCAGCGCTTCGGCGCGGTCTTGTTTCTGAGGTCTTTGCGACGTCGTCTGCGGCTGAGCGGTTCTCGGACCTGCTGGCCGGTGCCCCCGTGTCACTGGTGACCGAGAAGGCCGCAAAGGTGTTGTCGGAGACCGTGACTCCGGTCGGGCTGGTTGCCGTGTGCGCGCTGCCCGAGGAGTCCGTGGAGTCCGTCCTGGCGTCGGCGCCGCGGTTGTTGGCCGTCGCGGTCGGGATGTCCGAGCCGGGCAATGCCGGCACTCTGATCCGCATCGCCGATGCCATGGGCGCGGACGCTGTGGTGTTCGCCGGGCACAGCGTGGATCCCTACAACGGCAAGTGCCTGCGGTCCTCGGCGGGCAGCATCTTCTCTCTGCCCGTTGTGGTGGATTCCGATGCGGCCGCGGTGGTTTCGGCGATCCGCGAGAGCGGCGTCGAGGTGCTGGCGACCGCGCTGGACGCCTCCGTCGACATCCGGTCCGCCGATCTGACCGCGCGCACGGCCTGGCTGTTCGGGCCGGAAGCGCACGGCCTGCCCGCCGACGTCGCGGCCATGGCGTCGCAGCGGGTCCACATTCCCATGCGGGGGAGTGCCGAGAGCCTCAATGTGGCTGCCGCCGCGTCCATCTGCCTCTACGAGAGCTCCCGCGCCCAGTCCTGAAGTGCCGCGCCGCGACTGCGGTTTCTGACGTCCCGCACTCGCTCCCCTCACGGCATTGTCCGTTCATGCGGCGGTCTGACCAGCAACATTCAGCGCAGTGACCACGCACTTGTTCATCGTCGCCATCAGCGAGGACGGATCCTTGATTCAGGCTGAACAATCGTTTAGTGTTCTGAACTGACGTTCAGTCGGTCTGATGGACAACCGTTCGGGGGGCGCTTCGCGCAATGCTTGGCCGCGAGCTGCTCATGTCGCGCTGCGATTGGCACTGTCCGACGGAACTTCCAGGCTCACCGAGGAAGGATGAAGAACCAGATGGCAATGACCTTTCCGGCTTTCACTCCTCTAGAGGAAAGCCTGTGGCTCACGTTGTGCGGCAGGGCGATCGATAACAAACTGCCGCACCCGATCCTGGGCGACGCCATGGCCGACGAGATAGTAGGGGCAGTCGATTTCGACTACACCAAGCTTCACATCCCCACCAGCAGTGCGATCTACATCGCGCATCGAGCCAAGAAGCTGGACGAGATCGCGCGGCGGTTCATCACCTCGCACCCCAACGCTGTCGGCTTAGACCTTGGTGCTGGCCTCGACAGCAGAACGCTGCGGATCACGCCACCTCCCACCGCCGACTGGTACGACATCGACTTTCCACAAGTGATCGCCGCCCGGCGGCAGCTGCTGCCTGACCATGCCAACCCCCACGGCATCGGCGCCGACGTCACCGACCCGAACTGGCTGGACGCTCTGCCCACCGACAGGCCTGCGGTGATCGTCGCAGACGGACTGATCGCATTCCTCTCCGAAGAGGAAATGAGCTCGTTGGTGCGCGGCATCATCAACCACTTCCCCAGCGGGGAGATTGCGTTCAACGGCTACAGCAAGTTCGCGGTGTGGGCTCAGAAACATTTCCCAGGCGCCGCCACCATCAAGGCGCTGACGAAATTCCCGGGCTTCGACGATCCCCGCCACCCGGAACGCTGGCACCCAAAGCTCAAACTGGTCAAGGAGATCCTATGTACCCGTGAGCCTGAGGTCGCCGGTTTTCCGATTGGCCTTCGCGTGATGAACCGCCTTACTGGGCCGAGCGCGGCTATATCCCGGAGAGGAAACGTCGTCCTCCACTACGCCTTCTAGGTCGTCTGCTTGCGGCGACAGTCGTCAGGTCAAGAGCCCCTTGGCGACGTGGGTGATCTGCACTTCGTTGCTGCCGGCGTAGATCATCAGCGACTTCGCGTCGCGGGCCAACTGCTCCACGCGGTATTCGGTCATATAGCCATTGCCGCCGAACAGCTGGATGGCATCCATCGCGACGTCGGTGGCGGCCTGCGAGCAGTACCACTTCATGGCCGAGGCCTCCGACAATGGGATCTGCCGACCCTGCTGGCCGGACTCGATCACGCGGAACAGCATGTTGCGCACGTTCATTCGCGCCACTTCCATGCTGGCCAGCTTGAGCTGGATCAGCTGGAACTGCCCGATCTCCTTGCCCCACAGCGTCCGAGTCTTGGCGTAGTCGACGCACAGCCGCAGACATTCCTCGATGATGCCCAGTGACATCGACACCACGCCGATACGCTCGGACGAGAAGCTCGAGCGGGCGCTGTCCCGGCCGTCGCCGGCCTTGTTGTCCTCGGTCTCGCCGAGCAGTCGGTCGCGGCCCAGCCGCACGTTGTTGAAGAACAGCTCGCCGGTGCGCGACGAGTGAATGCCCATCTTGCGGAACGGCTTTGACTGGACGAAGCCCTCCATGCCGCGGTCGAGCACGAAGGTCAGCACCTTGCGGTCGCGCTTCGGGGCACCGTCACCCTCGTCCAACTTGGCGTACACGACGACAACGTCGGCGTCCGGTCCGTTGGTGATGAATGTCTTCTGGCCGTTGAGGATGTACTCGTCCCCGTCGCGCACAACGTAGGACTTCATGCCGCCGAAAGCGTCTGAGCCGGAGTCGGGTTCGGTGATGGCCCAGGCGCCGACCTTCTCGTAGGTCACCAGGCCGGGCAGCCAGCGTTCCTGCTGGGCCAGGGTGCCCCGGCTCTGGATGGTGGGCACCGTCAGGCCCAGGCTGACTCCCACCCCGGTGACCAGACCCGAACTGACCCGGCACAATTCGCTGATCAGCACCATGCCCATGCCGGCCTGGTCGGGTCCGCCGCCGAACATGCCGCCCGACGCCCGCGGCTTGCCGTCCGACGAGCCACCTTCCCGCAACCGAGACAGCCGTCGCTCCAGGGACTCCCGCGCCATCACGTCGATCCCGAAGGTGGCGAACAGCTTTCGGATGATCGGGTAGGGCTCCATGTCGCCGTCCTCGAGTTCGTCGAGGTGTGGCCGGATTTCCTTGTCCACGAACTCGCGAACGGCGTCGCGGACGGCAAGATCGACGTCGGACCAATCAAGCATGTATTCAGGCTGCCTTTCCGGGAACTGAGCGGTTACGTGCAGGGCGCAGGCCCGCCAACGAGAACGTGGTGTGCACCAGCGAACCGGCGCGTTCCATCAACGACTTGTGCCGTGGCACATAGTGCATCGGCAGGCCCCAGCGATCTTTCGGCGGGGCCATGAATCCCGGTGCTTCGACCAGGGGCGCATCCTCGCGGACCTGGCCGGAGGCCCGTCGATAGGCGGCCAATGCCCGTGGGTGCAACCGGATTTCGTCAGGGACGGCAAGGAATGCCAGCTCGACGGCCTTGCCCAGCAGGCGCAGCACCACCTCGTCGCTGGGGGTCCAGCGCATGCCCGCCCGCTCGCGGACCGCGGGGTCGAACACCCCGGCGGCGACCCACCGCTGCGCCCCGACCAGGGGTTTGAACATCTGGTCCCAGACCGGGGTGGGGACCAGCACGAACCACGGCTTCGGAATCCGGATGGTGAAGATGTCGAGCGTGGCGCGGTTGATCTCCAACTCCTCGGAACACTTGTGGTCCCAATAGGTTTGGAAATCCTCCCAGGTTTTCGGCACCGGCCGCATGCTCATGCCGTACATCCGATACCACTGCACGTGCTCGTCGAACAGCTGGCGCTTCTCGGCTTCGGTGAGCCCGCCGCAGAAGTACTCGGCGGTCTTGAGGATCAGCATGAAGAACGTGGCATGCGCCCAGTAGAACGTCTCGGGGTTCAGCGCGTGGTAGCGCCGGCCGTCGTGGTCGACGCCCTTGATGGTCTCGTGGTACCCGCGAATCTGCGCCCCGGTATCGGCTGCGCGGTCGCCGTCGTAGACCACGCCCATGATCGGGTACACCGAGCGCGCCACGCGTTGCAGCGGCTCGCGCAGCAGGATCGAATGGTCTTCCACACCGGCGCCGAGTTCGGGATACATGTTCTGGATGGCGCCGATCCACACGCCGAGGATGCCGGTGCGCAGGTCGCCGAAGTACTTCCAGGTCAGTGAATCGGGCCCCAGCGGCGACTGTGACTCGGTGTCGGGCTTCGTTCGTGCAGTCATGGTGTCCTCGCTCAACGTTGATACCGAGGGTGCTGGCCGCCACGATAATCGTGACAACGCGTGTTGTCCACGATTTGCGGGCGGTGTCGCCGGTACCGTTACGGAGCGTCCATCTGACCTCCACAACTCGGTGACCAGCCTTTTTCCCGTCAGCGTCGAGTGATGTGACGTGTGTCTACGCCGCCGCTCCGACGGCGGTCGTTGCCGCTGCCGTGGGCCGCCACCTAGGGTGGCGTCGTGGAAGTCGAATCGTTCGAAGAACGATCCGACGGTGTTGAAGAGCCCGAGGCGCGAACGACCGACGCGTCGGGCTCAAATGGACCGTTGGGCTGGTTGCAGAACACCAATCACAGTCCGGCTGTAGTCGATTTCATCAGGCGGGCTCGTCGTGCCCTGCCCGGTGATCCGGAATTCGGTGACCCCTTGTCGGTCGCCGGAGTCGGTGGGCCGAGCGCTGCGGCCCGTGCCGCAGACCGGTTGCTGCCGCGCGGCGGGGCGTCCCACGAGGTCAGCCTGGCCGGGCTGCAGGTGTGGCAGGCCCTCACTGAAAAGGTCTCTGGTCGGCCGGCAAACCCTGAAGTGACCATCGTCTTCACCGACCTCGTCGGCTTCTCGAAATGGTCGCTGAGCGTCGGCGACGAGACCACGCTGCGGCTGCTGCGCCGGGTGGCGCAGGTATTCGAACCGCCGCTGCTGGAATCCGGCGGGCACATCGTCAAGCGCATGGGCGACGGATCGATGGCCGTATTCAGCAATCCCGTCACCGCGTTGCGGTCCGTCGTACGCGCCCTGGACGCCCTCAAGGACGTCGAAATCGACGGCTACCACCCCAAGATGCGGGCCGGCATTCACACCGGGCGGCCGCAGCGCATCGGCTCGGACTTGCTCGGCGTCGACGTCAACATCGCAGCGCGGGTGATGGAGCGGGCAACCAAGGGCGGCCTGATCATCTCGCAGGCCACCCTGGACCGGATCGACGAGCAGTACCTGGACGCCATGAGCGTCACACCTAAGAAGGTGCGCAAGCAGCTGTTCGCGGCTAAGGCCTCGGGTGTGCCCGAGGACATGTCCATGTACTGGATCCGGCCGCGGAAAGACGCGGTCGCCGAACCCGACGACGGGGATCTCGCTGAGGTTTAGTGTCGGCCACGTGCCGCGCTGGCTGCTGCGGGTCCCGGTCACCCTGATCTATGCCGTGCTGCTGATCGCCGCCACGGTGACCTTCAGGGCGCTCGAGCCGCGAATCCAGGACCGCGTACTCGCGTACACCAGTACCAATCTGCACAATTTGGCCCACGGCCACATCGGCACCCTGCTCAGCAGCGCCTTCATCGCCGACGACGGCCTGTTCTTCCTCTGGCTGCCCGGGTTCGTCTGCCTGCTCGCGGCGGCCGAACTGCTCTGGCGTAGTGGCCGGCTGCTGGTGGTTTTCTCTGTTGGCCACGTCGTGACGACGCTGGTCGTTGCCGCCGGGTTGGCGGTGGCCGTCGAAGCGGGCTGGTTGCCATGGTCGATCAGCCGGGTCGCCGACGTGGGGGTCAGCTACGGCGTATTGACCGTGGTCGGGGCGCTGACGGCGGCGGTCCCGGCTCGCCTCAAACCGGTATGGCTGGGGTGGTGGCTGGCCGGCGCCGCCGCAGTACTCGCGGCCAGCGGCGACTTCACCGAGGCCGGCCATGTGGTGGCCTTCGGGCTGGGTCTGCTCATCGCGACCCGGCTGCCACCGCCGGTCCGCTGGACACGCGGGGAAGCCGTGGTGTTCGGGGTAGGAGTGTGCTTCGGCTACGCCGTGCTGGTCCACACTCCGGAGCTGGCGGTGGTCGGGGTCCCTGCGAGTGCAGTGGGCGCGACGCTCGTCGCTATGATCTCCGGGTGGCTGAGCAGGGTGAAGAACGGCGGGAAGTACCGAGCGGAGGGCCCGCAGAGCCCTCCGGGGGCTTATCGGAAGAAGCACTGACCGCGGCGGTCGACGCCGCCAGTGCCGCCTTTGACGGCGCCGCTGACCTCGACGCTCTGGCCCGCGCCAAGACGGAGCACCTCGGAGACAAGGCGCCCATCGCGCTGGCCCGCCAGGCGCTCGGCACGCTACCCAAGGAAGCGCGGTCGGATGCCGGCAAGCGCGTCAACGTCGCGCGGACCGCCGCACAGCAGGCCTACGACGACCGCATCGTGGTGCTGCGCGCCGAGCGCGACGCCGCGGCACTGGTGGCTGAGCGCATCGACGTGACGGTGCCGTCGACCCGCCAGCCGATCGGCGCCCGGCACCCCATCACGATCCTGGCCGAGAACGTCGCCGACACCTTCGTGGCGATGGGCTGGGAGCTGGCCGAGGGGCCCGAGGTTGAGACCGAACAGTTCAACTTCGACGCGCTGAACTTCCCGCCGGACCACCCGGCCCGCAGCGAGCAGGACACGTTCCACATCGCGCCGGACGGGTCGCGCCAGGTGCTGCGCACGCACACCTCGCCTGTGCAGATTCGGGCGCTGCTCGAGCGCGAGCTGCCGGTGTACATCGTCTCGATCGGCCGGACGTTCCGTACCGACGAACTCGACGCCACCCACACCCCGGTGTTCCACCAGGTCGAGGGTCTGGCGGTGGACAAGGGCCTGACCATGGCCAACCTGCGCGGCACCCTGGATGCGCTGGCGCGCGCCCAGTTCGGCCCGGAGGGACGCACCCGGTTCCGTCCGCACTTCTTCCCGTTCACCGAGCCGTCGGCCGAGGTCGACGTCTGGTTCCAGGACAAGAAGGGCGGCCCCGGCTGGGTGGAATGGGGCGGCTGCGGCATGGTCAACCCGAATGTGTTGCGGGCCTGCGGCATTGACCCCGACGAATACTCCGGATTTGCCTTCGGTATGGGATTGGAGCGAACCCTGCAGTTCCGCAACGGAATTCCTGACATGCGCGACATGGTGGAGGGCGACGTGCGCTTCTCCCTGCCGTTCGGGGTGGGTGCCTGATGCGTATCCCTTACAGCTGGCTGCGGGAAGCCGTCCAGGCCGGGGCTCCGGGTTGGGACGTGCCCGCCGAGGAACTCGAGCAGGCCTTCATCCGCATCGGCCACGAGGTCGAGGACGTCATCTCCGCCGGCCCGGTCACCGGACCGCTGACCGTCGGCCGCGTCGTCGAGGTCGAGGAACTCACCGAGTTCAAGAAGCCCATCCGGGCCTGCAAGGTCGACGTCGGTGAAGACCAGCCGCGCGACATCGTCTGCGGGGCACGGAATTTCGCGGTCGGCGACCTGGTTGTGGTGGCACTGCCGGGCTGCGTGCTGCCGGGCGAATTCAAGATCGCGACGCGCACGACCTACGGCAAGGTCTCCGACGGCATGATCTGCTCGGCCGCCGAATTGAACTTCGGCTCCGACCATTCCGGCATCATCGTGCTGCCGCCGGGCACCGCCGAGCCGGGTGCCTCAGGCGCTGAGGTGCTGGGCCTGGACGACGTGGTGTTCGACCTCGCCATCACCCCGGACCGCGGTTACTGCCTCTCGATCCGCGGCATGGCCCGCGAGATCGCGTGCGCCTTCGATCTGGATTTCGTTGACCCCGCAGACATTCCGGCCCTGCCGGCCGAGGGTGAGGCCTGGCCGCTGACAGTCCAGCCCGGCACCGGAGTGCTGCGGTTCGGGCTGCGTCCGGTCGTCGGCATCGAGCCGACCGCGGTATCGCCGTGGTGGCTGCAGCGTCGCCTGCTGCTCTCGGGCATCCGCGCCATCTCGCCGGCCGTCGACGTCACCAACTACGTGATGCTCGAACTCGGCCACCCGATGCATGCCCACGATCGCAAACTGATCACCGGCGGCTTCGACGTGAGGTTCGCCAACCCGGGGGAGACCGTCGTCACCCTCGACGATGTCACGCGCAAACTGGATCCGGGCGACGTGCTGATCGTCGACGACGTGGCCACCGCGGCCATCGGCGGCGTGATGGGCGCAGGCACCACCGAGGTCCGCGAGACCACCACCGACGTGCTGTTGGAGGCGGCGGTGTGGGACCCGGCCGCGGTGTCGCGCACGCAGCGCCGGCTGCACCTGGTCAGTGAGGCGAGCCGACGCTACGAGCGCTCGGTGGACCCTGCCATCTCGCGCGCCGCGCTGGACCGCTGCGCTGCGCTGCTGGCCGAGATCGCCGGTGGCACAGTCGAACCCACGCTCACCGACTGGCGTGGCGAGCACGCTGCACCGGATTGGTCGCAGCCTCCGGTGACCATCGCCGTCGACCTGCCGGACCGCATGGCCGGCGTCAGCTACCCGGCGGGCACCACCGCCCACCGGCTCATGCAGATCGGCGCTGCCGTCACGGTGTCCGGCGCCACGGTCACGGTGGTGCCGCCGAGCTGGCGACCCGATATGAAGCAGCCTGCCGACCTGGTTGAGGAAGTGCTGCGGCTCGAAGGCCTCGACGCCATTCCGTCGGTCCTGCCGCAGGCGCCGGCCGGTCGCGGATTGTCTGCGGCTCAGCAGCGTCGTCGTGCCATCGGGAAGTCGTTGGCCCTGGGTGGTTTTGTCGAGGTGCTGCCGACGCCGTTCCTGCCGGCCGGGGTGCTCGACGCCTGGGACCTACCGGCCGACGACCCGCGGCGCGCCACCATCTCGGTGCTCAACCCGCTGGAAGCCGACCGGCCCGCGCTGGCCACCACGCTGTTGCCGGGCCTGCTGGAAGCGTTGGTGCGCAACGTGTCTCGCGGCGCCGCCGATGTCGCGTTGTTCGCCATCGAGCAGGTGGTGCAGGCGACCCCGCACACCAAGGCGCTGGCGCCGATTCCCGTGGACCGTCGTCCGACCGACGCCGAGCGCGCGGAGATCGACCGGGCGCTGCCGCGTCAACCGCTGCATGTCGCCGCGGTGCTCACCGGTCTGCGCGAGCCCGCCGGGCCGTGGGGACCGGGCCGCGCGGTCGAGGCCACCGACGCCTTCGAGGCCGTGCAGATCATTGCCCGCGCCTGCGGTACTGAGGTGACACTGCGGGCTGCGCAGGAGCTGCCGTGGCACCCGGGCCGCTGTGCTGAGGTGCTGATCGGCGAGACGGTGATCGGCTACGCGGGGCAGCTGCACCCGGCCGTCATTGAACGCACCGGCCTGCCAAAGGGCACCTGCGCGGTTGAGCTGAACCTCGACGCCATTCCGGTCATCGAGCGCGCCATCGTGCCATCGGTGTCGCCGTACCCGGCGGTGTTCCAGGACGTCAGCCTGATCGTCGCGGACGATGTGTCGGCCGCGGCGGTGGTCGACGTGGTCCGCGCGGGTGCCGGCGACCTGCTGGAGGACGTGCGGTTGTTCGACGTCTACACCGGCCCGCAGATCGGGGAGGGCCGCAAATCGCTGACCCTGGCTCTGCGGTTCCGGGCACCGGACCGGACCTTGACCGAGGACGAGGCCAGCACGGCGCGCGACGCGGCAGTGGCTCTGGCGGCCGAGCGTCTGGGTGCCGAACACCGTCGCTGACACGCGCTTGCGCACAACCTATTTCGTCCACCAGGGAGGATTCCCGAGACGCACTCGGTCGAGGGAACATGGCATATCATCTGCCGCGTAAATTAATTTACGCTGCACCGATCGATGGCGCCCGGAGTGAATTGAGCAAGACTTGGCGATACGGAACCCGGATGCCGAGGCAGCGGCAGTGCTGCCCACAAACAACGGCAAACCTCGCGCCAAAAAGAAGACCTTTGCCGAGCGGGCCCGAACTGATCCGCTGAGCACCATCATCACGGTGAGCATCGATGCGTTGGCGGCGTCGGTGGCCACGATTCTCGGTGCATGGTGGAGCGTCCGGACCGGCACGGTTTCTCCTCCGCTCTGGGTCCACCTTCTCTTCCCGCCGTTGCTCATCGTCTTGCTTGCATTGCGGAAGGCGTATCGCCGCCCGCTCAACCGCAGGTTCCTCGATGAGATCGAGCCGATCGAGACGTCGATCGCGCTCGCTTGCATGCTGCTTCTGAGCGACATGATCCTTGACGGCGCGCTTGCGCATCCCGGTCGCGTGCTGGTCAGGCTTTGGGTATGCGCCTCGCTGTTGCTGCCGGCCGGACGGCTCATCCGGATTGTCATTCAGCGCAGTCTGCGTCGGCGCGGGATCCTCGTGTCTCCGATCCTCATTGTCGGCAATGGTCATGTTGCTGGCCAGGTCATCAGCCGCCTGGAATCGTCTCCCGAATATGGGCTGGTGCCGGTCGGCATCGTTGACGCCGAACCGTGGTTCGGTAAGCCGGGCGACCCGAAACCCGTGGTGCCGCACCTCGGTTCCCCGGCGGACTTCGATGAGATCATCCGGCAGACGGCTGTCGAAGGTATCGTCATCGCGTTCTCCAGGACGTCGGACGAGGTACTGACCCGCGTTATCCGGAGCGCCAACCTGAACGGATTGCGCGTGTGGGTGGTGCCGCGAATGTTCGACACCACGGGCGCCAAGGTCCGGGTGGAACACGTGGGCGGGCTCCCGCTGGTCACGCTGCCGCATACGGATCCGCGAGGATGGCAGTTCACCGTCAAACACGTCTTCGACCGGGTGGTGTCAGCGCTGCTGTTGCTGCTGATCTCACCGATATTCCTGACGCTCGTGGTGCTCGTGAAATGCACCTCGCCGGGGCCCGTCTTCTTCCGCCAGTCGCGGGTGGGCCGTGACGGCAGGGTCTTCGGGTGCCTGAAGTTCCGCACTATGCGTGAGCCTGATGAATCCAGCGACAAGTTCGAGCCGAAAGTCGGCTCGGCGCCCGGTGGAGTGGAAGGGTTCGACCGGCGAACCACGATCGGCAAGGTTCTCCGCGCCACGTCACTCGACGAACTGCCGCAGTTTGTCAACGTGCTGCGCGGGGAGATGAGTCTGGTCGGCCCTCGGCCTGAACGGCCGGAGTTTGTGGACCTGTTCGAAGCGCAGATCAGGCGCTACGGTGAACGGCATCGCGTGCGGGCCGGTGTCACCGGTTGGGCGCAGGTCCACGGTCTACGCGGGCAGACCTCCATCGACGACCGCGCCGAGTGGGACAACTACTACATCGAGAACTGGTCACTTTCCCTCGACTTGAAGATCTTGGCGTTGACCATCCCCGCGGTACTGCGGCGAGCCGAATAAGTTTCGCCCCGCGCCGCGCAGGCCTTACGCGTCCGGATTGTTCAGGTGTCAACCTGCCGAACAAATGTATTTGCAGTGTGATGCATAATCATGCAGAATCGAGTCATGACTTCAGTGGCGGTGGCCGGCGCCAGTGGCTATGCCGGCGGCGAGATCTTGCGACTTCTCCTGGGCCATCCGGCCTACGCGGACGGTCGCCTCACCATCGGTGCGCTGACCGCGGCCGGTAATGCCGGAACCACGGTCGGTGAGCACCACCCGCACTTGTTGCCCATCGCGCAGCAGGTACTGCAGCCCACCGAGGTGGACGTGCTCGCCGGGCACGACGTGGTGTTTCTGGGGCTGCCGCACGGACATTCGGCGGCGCTGGCCCAGCAGCTCGGCCCCGACACGCTGATCGTCGACTGCGGCGCGGACTTCCGACTCACCGACGCCGCCGCGTGGGAGAAGTTCTACGGCTCCGAGCATGCCGGCAGCTGGCCCTACGGTCTGCCTGAACTGCCGGGCGGGCGGGACAAGCTCGTCGGCACCAAACGTATTGCGGTTCCGGGTTGTTACCCGACCTCGGCGCTGCTGGCCTTGGTGCCGGCCGTTGCCGCCGGGCTCGTCGAACCCAATGTCACCGTGGTCGCGGTCAGCGGCACATCCGGCGCGGGTAAGTCGGGCAAGGTGGACCTGTCGGCGGCGGAGGTCATCGGATCGGCCCGGGCCTACAACGTCGGCGGCGCGCACCGGCACACCCCGGAGATCGCACAGGGACTGCGGGCCGTCACCGACAAGGACGTGACGGTGTCGTTCACCCCGGTGCTCATCCCGACCTCGCGCGGCATCCTCGCGACCTGCACCGCGCGGACCACCGCGTCGGTCGAAGAGATCCGGGCCGCCTACGAAAAGGCTTACGCCAGTGAGCCGTTCATCTACCTGCTGCCGGAAGGGCAGCTGCCGAAGACCGGTTCGGTCATCGGCAGCAACGCCGCGCAGATCGCCATCGCGGTCGACGAGGACGCCAAGACCCTGGTGGCGCTGTGCGCCATCGACAACCTCACCAAGGGCACCGGCGGCGCAGCAGTACAGTCCATGAACATCGCGCTCGGCTGGCCGGAAACCGAAGGACTATCCACCGTGGGAGTAGCACCGTGAATTCGACCTCGTCGATGACCCCGTCCCTGCATCGCAATCAGGGCGTCACCGCGCCGGAAGGCTTCCGGGCTGCCGGAATCGCCGCCGGGATCAAGGCTTCCGGGAAACCGGACCTGGCTCTGGTCTTCAACGAAGGGCCCGACCTGTCGGCCGCCGGCGTCTTCACCCGCAATAAGGTGCGGGCCGCTCCGGTGCAGTGGAGCGAGCAGGTGCTCACCACCGGCCGGCTGCGGTCGGTGATTCTGAATTCCGGTGGCGCCAATGCCTGTACCGGGCCCGGAGGGTTCCAGGACACCCACCAGACTGCCGAGGCTGTCGCCGCCGCTCTGAGTGACTGGGGCACCGAGACTGGTGCCATCGAGGTGGCCGTCTGTTCCACCGGGCTCATCGGTGACCGGCTCCCGATGGACAAGGTGCTCGCCGGCGTCACCGAGATCGTGCATGAGATGGCCGGTGGCCTGTCCGGCGGTGACGAAGCCGCGCGGGCCATCATGACCACCGACACGGTGCCGAAACAGGTTGCGCTGCACCACCCGGACAAGTGGACCGTCGGTGCCATGGCCAAGGGCGCGGGCATGATGGCGCCGTCGCTGGCGACCATGTTGGTGGTCATCACCACCGATGCAGTCGCCGACACCGAGGCGCTCAAGCTGGCTCTCAAGAATGCCGCCGCCAGGACGTTCGACCGGCTCGACATCGACGGCAGCTGTTCGACCAACGACACGGTGCTGCTGCTGTCGTCGGGCGCCAGTGAAATCCGGCCCAGTCAAAGCGAATTGGACGACGCCGTCTTCACCGTCTGCGACGACCTGTGCGCTCAGCTGCAGGGCGACGCCGAAGGCGTCACCAAGCGCATCGCGATCACCGTCAAGGGTGCGGCCAGTGAGGACGACGCCCTGGTGGGTGCGCGCGCACTGGCCCGGGACAGCCTGGTCAAGACCGCGCTGTTCGGGTCCGATCCGAACTGGGGCCGCGTGCTGGCCGCCATCGGCATCGCCCCCATCGAGCTTGAAGCTGACCGGATCAGCGTGTCCTTCAACGGATCTGCGGTGTGCATCGACGGTGCCGGTGCCCCGGGCGCTCGGGATGTCGACCTGTCTGGCCCCGATATCGAGGTCATCGTCGATTTGGCGATAGGGGAGCACGAAGCGACCATCCGCACCACCGACCTGTCACATGCCTACGTCGAAGAGAACTCGGCGTACAGCTCATGACGACGGCCGGGCTCTCTACCCACACCAAAGCCGCGGTCCTCGCTGAAGCCCTGCCGTGGCTGAAGCAGTTGCACGGCAAGATCGTTGTGGTGAAGTACGGCGGTAACGCCATGACCGACGACGTGCTCAAGGCGGCCTTCGCGGCAGATATGGTCTTCCTGCGGAACTGCGGCATCCAGCCGGTGGTTGTTCACGGCGGCGGCCCGCAGATCAGCGCGATGCTCAAACGCCTTGGCATTGAAGGCGATTTCAAGGGCGGCTTCCGGGTCACCACGCCTGAGGTGCTCGAGATTGCGCGGATGGTGCTGTTCGGTCAGGTCGGCCGGGAACTGGTCGGCCTCATCAACGCCCACGGCCCGTACGCGGTCGGTATCACCGGCGAGGACGCGCACCTGTTCACCGCGGTGCGGCGCAGCGTCACGGTCGACGGCGTGCTCACCGACATCGGACTGGTCGGCGACGTCGAGCACGTCAACACCGACGCCGTGCTCGATCTCATTGCTGCAGGACGCATTCCGGTGGTCTCGACAATCGCCCCAGATGCCGACGGTGTGGTGCACAACATCAACGCCGACACCGCCGCGGCCGCTCTGGCCGAGGCGCTCGGCGCCGAGAAGCTGCTGATGCTCACCGACGTCGAAGGCCTGTACACCGACTGGCCCGACCGCACGTCGCTGGTCACCGAAATCGACACGGCCGCACTGGAACAGCTGCTACCCAGGCTCGAATCCGGCATGGTGCCCAAGATTGAGGCTTGCCTGCGGGCGGTACAGAACGGGGTACCCAGCGCCCACGTCATCGACGGCCGGGTCGAACACTGTGTCCTGGTCGAGTTGTTCACCGACGAAGGCACCGGAACCAAGGTGGTAACCCCCGCATGACGACGGAAACTCAAGCACTGCAAGCCCGTTGGCAAGCGGTGATGACGAACAACTACGGCACGCCGCCGGTCGCTCTGGTCAGCGGCGACGGCGCCGTGGTCACCGACGCCGACGGCAAGTCCTATATCGACTTCCTCGCCGGCATCGCGGTCAACGTGCTGGGCCATCGGCACCCGGCGGTGATCGAGGCCGTCACCAAGCAGCTGAATACTTTGGGGCACACCTCCAATCTGTATGCCACCGAACCGGGTATTGCCCTGGCGGAAGCCCTCGTTGCGCAGCTCGGTGCGCCGGCCCGGGTGTTCTTCTGCAACTCCGGTGCTGAGGCCAACGAAGCCGCGTTCAAAATCTCGCGGCTCACTGGCCGCACCAAAATCGTTGCAGCCGAAGGCGCTTTCCATGGCCGCACCATGGGATCGCTGGCGCTGACCGGCCAGCCCGGCAAGCAGGAGCCGTTCCTGCCGCTGCCCGGTGACGTCACGCACGTGCCGTACGGCGATGCCGAGGCTCTTGAAGCCGCGGTCACCGACGAGACCGCTGCGGTGTTCCTCGAGCCGATCATGGGCGAGGGCGGCGTCGTCACGCCGCCCGCCGGATACCTGGTCAAGGCCCGGGAACTCACCACTAAGCACGGTGCGCTGCTGGTGCTCGACGAGGTACAGACCGGCATCGGACGGACCGGGGCCTTCTACGCCCATCAGCACGACGGCATCACGCCGGACGTCGTGACCCTGGCCAAGGGCCTCGGCGGCGGCCTGCCCATCGGTGCCTGCCTGGCCATCGGCCCGGCGGCGGACCTGCTGCAACCGGGCATGCACGGCAGCACCTTTGGCGGCAACCCGGTGTGCACCGCGGCCGGGCTGGCGGTGGTCAAGACCCTCGCCGACGATGACCTCGTGCACCGCGCCGATGCCGCGGGAAAGACGCTCGCCCACCACATCGAGGGCCTGGGCCATCCGTTGGTCGACCATGTCCGCGGCCGCGGACTCCTGCTCGGAGTGGTGCTGACCGCACCGCAGGCCAAGGCCGTCGAAACCGCCGCGCGCGCAGCCGGTTTCCTGGTCAACGCCGCTGCCGCCGACGTGGTCCGCCTGGCCCCGCCGCTGGTCATCACCGATGACCAGCTCGACGCATTCCTGACCGCATTGCCCGCCGTACTCGACACCGCAGCAGGGGAGTCCCAGTGATCCGCCATTTCCTCCGCGACGACGACCTGACCCCCGAGGAACAGGCCGAAGTCCTCGCGCTGGCAGCCGAACTCAAGAAGGCGCCGTTCAGCCGGCGGCCGCTCGAGGGCCCGCGCGGCATCGCCGTCATCTTTGAGAAGAACTCCACCCGCACCCGGTTCTCGTTCGAGATGGGCATCGCCCAGCTCGGCGGGCACGCCGTCGTCGTCGACGGACGCAGCACCCAGCTGGGCCGCGAGGAGACCCTCGAAGACACTGGCGCGGTGCTGTCGCGCTACGTCGACGGCATCGTCTGGCGCACCTTCGCGCAGGAACGCTTGAGCGCCATGGCATCCGGCGCCACCGTGCCTATCGTCAACGCGCTGTCCGACGAGTTCCACCCCTGTCAGGTCCTGGCCGACCTGCAGACCATCGCCGAGCGCAAGGGCAAGCTGGCCGGGCTCAACATGTCCTACTTCGGCGACGGCGCCAACAACATGGCGCACTCGCTGATGGTCGGTGGCGTCACCGCGGGCATCAACGTGACCATCGCCGCGCCCGCAGGCTTCGGACCCGACCCCAAGGTCGTCGACGCAGCCAAGAAGCGCGCTGCCGAGACCGGTGCGACCGTGAACGTCATCTCCGACCCGCAGGCCGCCGCTGACGGTGCCGACGTGCTCGTCACCGACACCTGGACCTCGATGGGTCAGGAGAACGACGGGCTGGACCGGGTACGCCCGTTCCGGCCGTTCCAGATCAACACCGCGCTGTTGGGCCGGGCAGCAGAAGACGCCCTCGTGCTGCACTGCCTGCCGGCGCACCGTGGGGACGAGATCACCGACGAGGTGATCGACGGCCCGCAGAGCGCGGTGTTCGATGAGGCCGAGAACCGCCTGCACGCGCAAAAGGCACTGCTGGCCTGGCTGCTGGAGCGCAACGCGCGATGACGGCACCGACCCGGGCTGGACGGCAGTCGCGCATCGTGGCGCTGTTGTCGTCGAACCCGGTGCGCAGTCAGACCGAACTCGCCGCCCTGCTCGCCGAGGAGGGCATCGAGGTCACCCAGGCCACCCTGTCGCGCGACCTGGAGGAACTGGGCGCGGTGAAACTGCGCGGCGCCGACGGCGGCACCGGCGTCTACGTCGTCCCCGAGGACGGCAGCCCGGTCAAAGGAGTGACCGGCGGTACCGAACGGATGTCCCGGCTGCTCGGCGAATTGCTGGTGTCCACGGACGCCAGTGCCAACCTGGCGGTGTTACGTACGCCACCTGGGGCCGCGCACTACCTGGCCAGTGCAATAGATCGCGCGGCCCTGCCTTATGTTGTGGGCACGATTGCCGGTGATGACACCATCGTGGTTGTCGCCCGCGAACCGATGAGCGGCGCTGAACTCGCCGCCACTTTCGAGAACCTGTAGATAGCAGTACAAGAAGGAGATTGACACATGTCTGAGCGCGTCATCCTGGCGTATTCCGGCGGTCTGGACACCTCGGTCGCGATCAGCTGGATCGGCAAGGAGACCGGCAAAGAGGTCGTCGCCGTGGCCATCGACTTGGGTCAGGGCGGTGAGGACATGGAGCTGGTCCGTCAGCGTGCCATCGACTGTGGCGCCGTCGAGGCCGTGGTTGTCGATGCCCGCGACGAGTTCGCCGACGAGTACTGCCTTCCCACCATCAAAGCCAACGCGCTGTACATGGACCGGTACCCGCTGGTGTCGGCCATCTCCCGGCCGCTGATCGTCAAGCACCTCGTCGAGGCCGCTCGCAGCCACGGCGGCACCGTCGTCGCGCACGGGTGCACCGGCAAGGGCAACGACCAGGTCCGCTTCGAGGTCGGCTTCAACACCCTGGCCCCCGAGCTGGACGTCATCGCCCCGGTCCGCGACTACGCCTGGACCCGCGAGAAGGCCATCGCCTTCGCGCAGGAGAACAACATCCCGATCAACGTCACCAAGAAGTCGCCGTTCTCCATCGACCAGAACGTGTGGGGCCGCGCCGTCGAGACCGGCTTCCTCGAGGACCTGTGGAACGCGCCGACCAAGGACGTCTACGACTACACCGAAGACCCGACGGTCCACTTCAACACCCCCGACGAGCTGATCATCAGCTTCGACAAGGGCCGCCCCGTGGCCATCGACGGCCGCCCGCTGAGCGTGCTGCAGATCATCCAGGAGCTCAACACCCGCGCCGGCGCGCAGGGCGTCGGCCGCCTGGACGTCGTCGAGGACCGCCTGGTCGGCATCAAGTCCCGCGAAATCTACGAAGCCCCGGGTGCCATGGTGCTGATCACCGCGCACACCGAGCTCGAGCACGTCACCCTGGAGCGTGAGCTGGGCCGCTACAAGCGTGGCGTCGACCGCAAGTGGGGCGAGCTGACCTACGACGGTCTCTGGTACAGCCCGCTGAAGGCCTCGCTGGAGGCGTTCGTCGAGCACACCCAGCAGCACGTCTCCGGCGACATCCGCCTGCTGCTGCACGGTGGCCACATCACCGTCAACGGCCGCCGCTCGGGCGAGTCGCTGTACGACTTCAACCTCGCCACCTACGACGAGGGCGACAGCTTCGACCAGAGCGCCGCCAAGGGCTTCGTCCAGCTGCACGGCCTGAGCTCCAAGATCTCCGCCAAGCGCGATCTGGGACTGTAAGCACATTTACCGCGAGCGTGCGTGTCTGCACCCGACACACCGTGTTTAGGTGTGCAGCAACGCACGCTCGCGCTCGACGAGGGGCACGTTCATGAGCACCGGTGGGACCAACGAAGGCTCGCTGTGGGGCGGCCGGTTCGCCTCCGGCCCGTCCGAAGCGCTTGCCGCACTGAGCAAGTCGACGCACTTCGACTGGGCACTGGCGCCAAATGACGTCACCGCGTCGAAGGCACACGCCCGCGTGCTGTTCCGCGCGGGCCTGCTCACCGAAGAGCAGCGCGACGGCCTGCTGGCCGGGCTGGACAGCCTGGGTAACGACGTCGCAGATGGTTCCTTCGGGCCGCTGCCGACCGACGAGGACGTGCACGGTGCGCTCGAACGTGGCCTGATTGACCGGGTCGGTGACGACCTGGGTGGCCGTTTGCGTGCGGGCCGGTCCCGCAACGACCAGGTGGCGACGCTGTTCCGGATGTGGCTGCGCGACGCCATCAAGACCGTCGGCAACGGCGTGCTCGACGTCGCGGCCGCGCTGGCCGAGCAGGCTGCCGCGCACCCGACGGCGATCATGCCGGGCAAGACGCATCTGCAGTCGGCTCAGCCGGTGCTGCTGGCCCACCATCTGCTCGCGCACGCGCACCCGCTGCTGCGTGACGCCGACCGGCTGCTCGATCTGGACAAGCGGACAGCGGTGTCGCCCTACGGATCCGGCGCTCTGGCCGGCAGCTCGCTGGGCCTCGATCCCGACGCCATCGCGGCCGACCTCGGCTTCAATGCGGCCGCCGACAACTCGATCGACGCCACGTCCTCGCGCGACTTCGCGGCTGAGGCCGCCTTCGTGTTCGCCATGATCGCAGTCGATCTGTCTCGGCTATCCGAAGACATCATCCTGTGGAGTACAACCGAGTTCGGTTACGTGCGGCTGCATGACTCGTGGTCGACCGGCAGCTCGATCATGCCGCAGAAGAAGAACCCGGACATCGCAGAACTGGCGCGCGGCAAGTCGGGCCGGTTGATCGGCAACCTGGCCGGCCTGCTGGCCACCCTCAAGGCGCAGCCGCTGGCGTACAACCGCGATCTGCAGGAGGACAAGGAGCCGGTCTTCGACTCCGTCGCTCAGCTGCAGCTGCTGCTGCCCGCCATGGCCGGGCTGGTCGGCACCCTGACGTTCGACACCGATCGCATGGCAGAGCTGGCGCCGCGGGGTTACACCCTGGCCACTGACATTGCGGAATGGATGGTGCGGCAAGGCATTCCGTTCCGGGTTGCGCACGAAGCGGCCGGCGCGGCGGTCAAGGCCGCGGAAGCCAGGGGAGTCGGGCTCGAAGAGCTTGCCGCCGACGAGCTGGCCGGTATCCATCCTGGACTCACCGCCGAAGTGCGCGACGTACTGACAGTCGCCGGCTCGGTGGGCTCCCGCGACGCGCGGGGCGGTACGTCACCGACCCGCGTCGCTGAGCAGCTCGTCGCGTTGCGCGACACCGCAGATCAGTTGCGGGCCCGCCTGCGCGACTGAGCCCGCGTGCGGCCGTAGGCTCGCAGGATGCCAGCTCGCAGCCGCGCCGCGGTGTACGCCCGACGTCGCAAGCGTCGCATGGCGAAGGTCGACCATGACCTCACGACCGAGCAATGGGCTGCGCTGCAACAAATTTGGGGTGGCTGTGCCTATTGCGAGGCTGACGACGCAGACCTGCAGAAAGACTGTGTGCAGCCCATCTCGCGCGGCGGACGATACACGCTCGACAACGTCGTGCCCGCCTGCCGGTCCTGCAATGCCAGCAAGTGCAATTTCGAGGTGACCGGCTGGCTGCGGCGAAAGAAGTTGGACGAGGGCAGGTTTCTGCTTCGGAAAGCCACCATCACCAGGGAACTGGCGAGCTACGCGACGTGTCCAGATGAGCCTGTCTAGGTCGCCCATGCGAGGTATCCATCGGGCCTTATGAGCAGGGCGCGTGTTGCGGCCCATGGTTCTTCTGAGGACGCGATCTTCTCGGCAGTGTGGATACGTACCGGCAGTTGGCCCAGTGGGACCGAAGTCATTGCGCCGGGGTCGAATTCGATGCCGACGTGTACTGGCTGGTCGAACAACGAGTACAGCGAGGTCGGCCGGCCGTCGATGATGAGTGCAAGATCGGGCACGCGCCGGCCGACCAGAGGATGGTCAGTCTCGCTGCTGCGAGGGTAGGCAATTCCAGCTCCCGAAATGTATTCGGCAAGAGTCTGTTCGAGTTGTGGGTTCGTTTCGATGTGTTGGCAGAGCCAATTGCGCAGTGCCAGGCCCTGTGGGCTGAACGCGGTCATGAGAGCTGTCTGGCTCAAGCTTGACTCCAGGACAGTGGCGCCAACGGGATGCCGCTCAGCGTGATAACTATCGAGATCGTCGGCAGAGATGTGCCCGCGCAACGCATAGCCGAGTTTCCAACCGAGATTGGCGGCGTCCTGAAGTCCGAGATTGAGTCCTACGCCACCGGTCGGGAAATGGATGTGCGCAGCGTCGCCAACCAGAAAAATCCGGTCGTTGCGATATTGCGTTGCCTGCCTTGTGGTATTGCCGAAGTGTGAGATCCACGCGGTTTTCCCGATCTGCAGATCGGTCCCGGCGATACGTGCAATTGACTCCCTGATGGCAGCCTCGGAGCGTGGGATCCGTTCCGGCGCATGGGGATCGCTGTCGATGCCGACGAGTCGATACAGCGAGTGCGACAGCGGCAGGATCATCAGGTACCCCTGCGCGTTGTGAATGTAGTTGGTAGACGGCGGGTTGCGCAGTGGCGCATCCAGCAGATAGCCGAATGTGTCCGCCGCGAACCCCTCGAATTCAAATCCGCCGAGCTTGCGCACGACACTGCGCGCCCCGTCGGCGCCCACAACGTAAGCGGCCCGGACCATCTCGCTTGCGCCCGTGCGGTCGGAGGCTCTCACGGTGACGCCGTCGGCGTCCTGCGTCAGGCCGGTGACTTCACGATCGCGTAGCACTCGGGCTCCGGCGGCTATCGCCGCGGCCTCCAAGAACTCCTCGGTGCGCGACTGCGGTAGCACCAGGGTGGCGGGGAAGGGCGAATCGACCCCGCCAAGGTTGATCAGTCTGGTCAAACCGCCGAAATGGTAACTCGGCTTTGTGATTCCGGCGTCCAAGAACTGTTGAGCGATGCCCCGCATGATCAGCAGCTCGATCGTACGCGCCTGAATGGAGGTGGCTTTCGAATGCGGATTACGGCTGGCGCTCTTTTCGAGCACCACAACGGATATCCCGGCGAGGGCGAGCTCACGTGCGAGAAACAGTCCCACCGGGCCGGCACCCACAATGGCAACCTCTGTATGTGACGTCGACGGTCCAGCGCCTGCTGGACATGGCACGGTCTGTATCTCGGTGGCGGTCACGGGCATCGTGGCTCCTTTCAGGCAACCACGACGCTATCGACCACGAGGTGGTCGAAACTTCCGATAATCTGCCCTGATATGTCGGAAATACGCCACGGTGTGTCCGAGACGCGATCACTGCTGCCAAAAAGCCGGATCGACCGCCATCACCATGTCCTGCACCAGATCGTTTACCCCTCGACAGGGGCGGTCTCGGTCACTACTCCCGCCGGTACGTGGATAACACCACCGAACCGCGCAATCTGGATACCGGTGGGCCAGTGGCATGAGCATCGGCTTTATGGGCACACCCAATTGCATGCAGTAGGCCTGGACCCGGCGCGTTTTCGCGATGTCCCGCCGGAGCTGGTGGTTCTCACGGTCAACCCGCTGATGCGCGAACTCATCATCGCGTGCTCGACGGCCGCTCCAACTGATAAGCGCCGACATCTGCGCATGCTGGCCGTGTTACATGACGAAGTAGGTTCAGCCGATACCCATGCTGGCCTGTGGGTGCCAACCCCTCACGACGAACGTCTCAAGCAGGCATGTGAATTGGTAGCGGAGGCGCTGGCGACGCCACTCTCGTTGTCCGAACTGAGCAAGCGTGTCGGTGCAAGCGAGCGGACCCTGTCCCGGCTGTTCCGCGATGACCTGTCAATGACCTACCCGCAGTGGCGAACTCAACTACGCCTGCAACACGCACTGGTACTGCTCGCGGAACATCATGACGTCAGCAGTGTGGCGGTTCGGTGCGGGTGGGCAACACCGAGCGCATTCATCGATGCCTATCGTCGCGCGCTGGGCAGCACACCCGGGCGTCAACATGGCCGTGAGCGCTAACCGGCCACCACGCTCAGCTACTGACTTCCTCGGACAGCTCCATCCAGCGTTCCTCGAGCTCGGTCACCTCGGTTTCGAGTTCGCGCAGTGAGCCCGTAAGGCGTTGCAGCCCTTCGTAATCGCCCTGGTCGTGCTCGGCGAGACGCTGGTGCGCAGTGTCGATCTGCCCGGCGAGTTTCTCCAGCCGCCGCTCGATGGCCGTGAGTTCCTTTTGGGCCGCACGCAATTCGGCCCCTGACAAACCCTCCGACACCGGCGCGGCCGGTTTGGTTGCGGCGGTACCGGTTTGAGCCGCGTGGGAGGCGCGCAGCCGCAGGTATTCGTCGACGCCACCGGGGAGGTGACGGAGCCGGCCGCCGAGGATGCCAAACTGCTGATCGGTGACGCGCTCCAGGAAGTACCGGTCGTGGCTGACCACGATCAGCGTGCCCGGCCACGAGTCCAGGAGATCCTCCATGGCCGCCAACATGTCGGTGTCGAGGTCGTTGGTCGGCTCATCGAGGATCAGCACGTTGGGCTGCTCCAGCAGGATCAGCAGCAACTGCAGCCGGCGCAGCTGCCCGCCGGACAGATCCTTTACCGGCGTGGACAGCTGGGCGCTGGCGAAGCCGAGGCGTTCCAGCAGCTGGCTCGGCGTGAGTTCCTGTGCCTTGGAACCGGAGCCGAACGCATAGGTCGTGGCCAGCCGGCTCAGCACCACTCGCACGGGTTCGTCGAGATGCTCGGCCAGCTTCTCCACACCCTGGGTGAGGGTGGCGATCTGCACCGTCTTGCCGTGCTTGACCCGGCCACCGGTCGGTTCGACCGACCCGTCGATCAATCCGAGCAGCGTCGACTTGCCGGCGCCGTTGACACCGAGGATGCCGGTGCGCTCGCCGGGCGCGATCCGCCACTCGACATCGTGCAGCACCTCCCGTTCGCCGTAGGTCACCGAGGCGTCCAAAATATCGACGACCTGCTTGCCCAACCGCGTCACCGCCAGCGACTGCAGCGCCACCTTGTCACGAATCTCGGGCACGTCGGCGATCAGCGCGTTCGCAGCATCGATCCGGAATTTCGGTTTCGACGTCCGCGCCGGTGCACCCCGGCGCAGCCAGGCAAGTTCCTTCCGGGCCAGGTTCTGCCGCCGCGCCTCAGAGGAGGCCGCCTGCCGGTCCCGTTCCACCCGCTGCAGGATGTACGCCGCGTAGCCGCCGTCGAACGGTTCGACGATGCGGTCGTGCACCTCCCACGTGGCCGTGCAGACCTCATCAAGGAACCAGCGATCGTGGGTCACGACCAGCAGGCCGCCGGCGTTGGCGGCCCAGCGCTTCTTCAGGTGCGCGGCCAGCCAGGTGATTGCCTCGACGTCGAGGTGGTTGGTCGGTTCGTCGAGGATCAGGACGTCGTCGTCACCGGCGAGCAGTCGGGCCAGTGCCACGCGGCGACGCTGCCCGCCGGACAGCGTGCCGATCACCGCGTTCCAGTCGAGGTCGCCCAGCAAGCCGGCGATGACGTCACGGCCGCGCGGGTCGCCGGCCCATTCGTGCTCAGGGACATCGCCGACGACGGCGTGCCCGACGGTGTCGGTGTGGTCGAGGGTGTCGGCCTGGTCGAGCATCCCGATGCGGACGCCGCCGCGCACAGTGACCCGGCCGGAGTCGGGCTTCAGCCGCCCGCCCAGCATCGCCAGCAAACTGGATTTGCCGTCGCCGTTGCGGCCGACGATGCCGATCCGGTCGCCCTCCTCGATCCCGACCGTCAGCGAATCGAAAACCACACGGGTCGGAAACTCGAGATGCAGGGCCTCAGCCCCCAATAGATGCGCCATCAGGCGACGATTCTAGGCGGCGGCAGCAGGGCCTCGCGCCACGCCACAACAGCGAGGTCACAGCCACGTTGTGCCATGATGGCGTCGTATTCAGGGGGATTTGTTCCGATTTGACCGTGAGGGAGTACCCGGTGGTGGACTTTTCAGCGATCACCGGGCCGGTGGAGCGGTTGGTAGCTACCGCCCAGAACGGCCTGGAAGTGCTGCGTTATGGCGGGCTCGAGACCGGTGCGGTGCCGTCGCCGTTCCAGATCGTCGAGAGCGTCCCGATGTACCGCCTGCGGCGCTACTTTCCGCCGGACGCCCGCCCGGGTGCGGCTCCGGCCGGTTCACCGGTGCTGATGGTGCACCCGATGATGATGTCCGCGGACATGTGGGACGTGACGCGCGACGACGGCGCCGTCGGCATCCTGCATGCCGCCGGGCTCGACCCGTGGGTGATCGACTTCGGCTCGCCGGACCAGGTCGAGGGCGGCATGGACCGCAACTTGGCCGATCACGTGGTGGCGCTCAGCCAGGCCATCGACACCGTCAAGGCGACCACCGGCAAGGACGTGCACCTGGCCGGCTACTCGCAGGGCGGCATGTTCACCTACCAGACCGCCGCGTACCGGCAGTCCCGGGACCTGGCCAGCATCGTGGCCTTCGGGTCGCCGGTGGATACGCTGGCCGCGCTGCCGATGAACATGCCGGCCACCCTGGCGTCGGGCGTCGCCGATTTCATGGCCGACCACGTCTTTAGCCGCCTCAACATCCCGGGGTGGTTGGCGCGCAACGGCTTTCAGATGCTCGACCCGATCAAGACGGCGCAGTCGCGCCTCGACTTCCTGCGCCAGCTGCACGACCGCGAGGCATTGCTGCCGCGGGAACAGCAGCGCCGGTTCCTGGCCAGTGACGGCTGGATTGCCTGGTCCGGCCCGGCGATCGCCGAGCTGCTCAAGCAGTTCATCGCCCACAACCGCATGATGACGGGCGGCTTCGCCATTCACGGCAACCTCGTGACGCTGTCGGACATCACCTGCCCGGTGCTGGCTGTGGTCGGTGAGGTTGACGACATCGGTCAGCCCGCCGCGGTGCGCGGTATCAAGCGCGCGGCTCCGGATGCCGATGTCTACGAATACCTCATCCGCGTCGGGCATTTCGGTCTCGTTGTGGGCTCCAAGGCAGCCGGCCAGAGCTGGCCGACGGTGGCGTCGTGGGTCAAGTGGCTCGACGCCGGCGGGCCGATGCCTGCCGACGTGGTGCCGATGCCGCTGCAGTCCGAACTGCCGCGCGAGTCGGTGCAGCTCGCCGCCCGCGTCGCGCACGGTGCCGCGGCTGCGACCGAAATGGCGTTCAGCTTGGCCAGCACCGCAGCCGACGCAGTGGTGTCCGCCGGCAAGTCCACCCGGGCGCTGGCCATCGAGACCGTCCGCACGCTGCCGCGGCTGGCCCGACTGGGACAGATCAACGACCACACGCGAATCTCGTTGGGCCGCATCATCTGCGAGCAGGCCGAAGGTGCGCCGGACGGTGAGTTCCTGCTGTTCGACGGCCGGGTGCACACCTACGAAGCGGTGGACCGCCGCATCAACAACGTGGTGCGCGGCCTCATCGAAGTCGGTGTCCGGCAAGGCGTTCGCGTGGGCGTCCTCATGGAGACCCGTCCCAGTGCGCTGGTCGCCATCGCGGCGCTGTCGCGCCTCGGTGCGGTGGCCGTGCTGATGCCGCCCGATGCCGACCTGGCCGTGGCGGCCCGACTCGGCGGCGTCACCGACATCATCTCTGACCCGGCCAATCTCGAGGCTGCCCGCCAGCTGCGGACCCGCGTGCTGGTTCTCGGTGGCGGCGAGAACCGCGACCTGCATCTGGACCATTACGACGACGTCGACTCCATCATTGATATGGAGCAGATCGACCCCGATGTCGTCGAGCTGCCCGGCTGGTACCGCCCCAATCCGGGTTACGCCCAGGACCTGGCCTACGTCGCATTCGCCAATGTCGGCGGTGAGCTGGTGGCCCGGCAGATCACCAACTTCCGTTGGGCCCTTTCGGCTTTCGGCACCGCCTCGGCGGCCAACCTGGGCCGCGGCGACACCGTCTACTGCCTTACGCCGCTGCATCACCAGTCCGGACTGCTCGTTGCGCTGGGCGGTGCGGTCGTCGGCGGCGCCCGTATCGCGTTGTCGCGCGGCCTGCGCCCCGAGCGCTTCGTGCACGAGCTGCGGCAGTACGGCGTCACCGTGGTGTCCTACACCTGGGCGATGCTGCGCGACGTCATCGACGATCCGTCGTTCGTACTCAACGGAACTCACCCGGTGCGGCTGTTCATCGGCTCGGGCATGCCCGCCGGATTGTGGCGCCGCGTCGAAGAAGCGTTCCACCCCGCGCACGTCCTCGAGTTCTTCACCACCACCGACGGCCAGGCTGTGTTGGCCAACGTGTCGGGCGCCAAGATCGGCAGCGAGGGACGGCCAATGCCGGGCGGCGGTCAGATCGCGCTCGCCGCGTACGACGTCGACGACGACCTCATCCTCGAGGGCGACGAAGGTTTCGTGGCGTTGGCCGAGCCCAACGAGGTGGGCGTGCTGCTGGCCAAGCCGCGCGGGCCCGTCGACCCGACGGCATCGGTCAAGCGCGGCGTATTCGCGCCAGGAGACACCTGGGTGTCCACCGAATTCCTGTTCCGCAAGGACGACGACGGCGACTACTGGATGGTGGACAACCGCCGTTCGGTCATCCGCACCCCGCGTGGTGCCGTGTTCGGCAGGGAGATCGGCACTGTGCTCGGCCGCCTCGACGCGGTCGATATCTCCGTCACCTACCGGGTGCCGCTCGCCGATCGTGAGTTGGCGGTCACCGCGCTGAGCTTGCGTCCCGGCGGCAGTGTGCTCGCCGCCGACCTCGGGGAGGCATTGGCGACACTGCCCGTGGGCGCGGTTCCGGACCTCATCCATGTGGTGCCGCAGATGACGCTGAACGCGTCGTACCGCCCGGTGCTCGCCGAGCTGCGTGCCAGCGGCGTGCCTGAGCCGACGGACGACTCCTGGCAGTTCGACGCCGCGAGCGACGCCTTCGTGCCGTTCACCTCGGCCGCATATGCGGAGCTGACCGGGGACAGCAGTCTGTCGTGACGGCCCGCCGGCGCCGATGGGCGCTGTTACGCTGCGGTTGGTCGGTCGGTGGAATCACGGTCGGCGCAGATACCCGAATGGAGGACGCATGACGTCACACACCAGCCGTCGGCGGCGCGGTGTTGCCGGCGCGATTCTGGCGGGAGCTGTGGCTGCCGGTGTGATGATCAGTCCCGCCGCTGCGCACGCCGACGTTCTCGACGACCTCGACGCGCAGTACGACATCGGCTCCAGTGGCGGTGACCTCTCGAAGTTGCTTCACACCTCGCTCAAGCTGCGAGCGCAGGGCTTCGGCCCGTCGAGGGGCAACCTCGCCGATATCGAGGCGGCCCTCGATCAGCGCCCCAACCAGGTGCCGCTGATCCACGCGTTGGAGGACACCGTGAAGTTCCAGAAGCGCAATCAGTCCCGTGCTTCCGGTGCAAAGCCCCAGAGCCCCATCGTTATTGGTGGCCCCGGTGGCTTGCCGCCGGGTCTGGTGCCGGGTACCGGTGGCTCGCAGATTCCGCTGGGTGGGTAAGGACCGATGATCGACGAAGCGTTGCGCCGTATTTTGGTGTGCCCGCAGGACCGGGGCTCGCTGCTGTTGGTGGGTGATGAGTGCCTGTACAACCCGAGGTTGCGCCGGGCCTACCGAATCGACGGTGGGGTACCGGTTTTGCTCATCGACGAGGCGACCGACGTTACTGACGACGCCGAACACCAGCGCCTGCTGGACAACGCCCAGAGCTAGTTTGACGCCGGCAGTTCGCCGGTGAGGTAGCGCTGCAGGTTCGGGCCGATCGTTTCCACGATCTGGTGCACCGGAAGCGATTTGAACGGCTCCAGTTCCAGGATGTAGCGCGCCATCACCACCCCGATCAGTTGCGATGCGACGAACTGCACCCGGGTCCGTCCAGTACCCGGTGGATTGTCAACGCGCGCACCGACTTCGGTGGTGATGACGTCTTCCAGGAAGATGCGCATCAGGTTGACTTCATCGCCGGCCAACATCGAGCGCAATGCCGCCATGAATCCGGCGCCGAGCTCGGAGTCCCAGAGCGGGAGCAGCAGCGATGGCAGCGTGTGGCCGAGTTGGTCGATCGGGGTGTCCCGCAGCGGACCCAGCACCATCGCCGGATCGACGGGAATGTGCACCGCCGCGGCGAACAGCTGCTGCTTGGTCCCGAAGTAGTGATGTACAAGCGCCGGGTCGACGTTGGCGGCGGAGGCAATCGCCCGCACCGACGTGTTGGTGAATCCGTTGCGCGCGAACAGGTCCCGCGCGCACGTCAGGATCGTCTCTTTGGTGTCCGAGGTTCCGGTCGGACGACCGCGCGGCTTGCGGCCAGGTCTCGGTTGGGTCGCTGTCATGGGGTCCGGCGGCGCAGGGTGACGGCGGCCAGGCACATGGTGGCGACGGCGAACGCGACCACAATGGCAATGTCTCGCACCGTCGTGGCGGTGACCTCGGTGTGGTCGGCGACCTGCTGAAGTGCCTCCAACGCATACGTCGCAGGCAGCGCGTTGCTGATCCACCGCAGCCAGTCCGGCAGTATCTCGCGCGGAGCGATGATGCCGCACAACAACAATTGCGGCACGATCACGACCGGCATGAACTGCACCGCCTGGAACTCGGTCCGGGCGAAGGCGCTGCACAGCAGGCCGAGCCCGACGCCGAGCACCGCGTTGATGATGGCGATCAGGAACACCAGCGCAGGACTGCCCGCGGTGTCGAATCCCAGGAACCAGAACGACACCAGGCACGCGATGCTGGCTTGGGCGGCAGCGGCTACTGAGAACGCCGAGCCGTAGGCAGCCAGCAGATCGAGGCGGCGCAGGGGAGTGGTCAGGATTCGCTCCAACGTGCCCGAAGCTCGTTCGCGCTGCATGGTTATCGAGGTGATCAGGAACATCACGACCAACGGGAAGACGCCGAGCAGGATCAAGCACGCATTGTTGAAGGGGGAGAGTGCCCCCAGCCTGTGCGGCAGATCGTGAAACATGAAGTACATCAACGTGATCACCGCACTCGGCACTACGAGAATCATCGCCGTACTGCGATGGTCTGCGGCCAACTGCCGCAGAATGCGGGTGGTGGTGGCCAGGTAGGGCCGCAGCGTCAACCGGCTATGGCCGCGGTGCTGCGCCGGATGACGGTCAGAAACGCTTCTTCCAGCGATGAGCATCCGGTGTCCTCTCGTAGTCGGGCGGGGGTGGTGTGGTCGAGGATTCGGCCTTCGCGCATCAGCAGCAGCTCGCCGCAGTGGTCAGCCTCGTCCATGACGTGGCTGGATACGAGCAGTGTGGTGCCGTCACGGGACAGTCGGTCGAATTGGTCCCAGAGGTCAACCCTGAGCACCGGATCCAGGCCGACGGTCGGCTCGTCGAGCACCAGCAGGTCGGGCTTGGAGACCAGCGCGCACGCGAGTGAGGCTCGGGTTCGTTGTCCACCAGAAAGGTTGCCGCAGAACGCGGTTCGATGATCTTCCAACCCGACGGCGGAGATCGCCTCGTCAACGGACGTCTTGTCGGAGCCTGTCAGGGCGGCGAAGTACCGCACGTTGTCGACGATCCGCAGGTCGTTGTAGACGGTCGGCTCCTGCGTGACGTACCCGACGCGTCGGCGCAGGTCGGCTGATCCTGCGGGGCTGCCCAGCACGGTGACCGTGCCTTTCGCGATGACCTGCGTGCCGACGATGCTGCGCATCAGGGTGGTCTTCCCGCAGCCGGACGGGCCGAGCAACCCAGTGATGGTGCCGCGCGGAATCTCGACCGTCACGTTGTCCAGTGCGCGCCGTTTGCCGCGGATGACGGTCAGCTGGTCGATTCGAATCGCCACGTCAGCGGGGCGATCCCATAATTCATCAGTTGATGAACTCATCATGTGGTGAATAATCCTCCGGGTGCGGCGTGATGTCAATGACCAGGCAGAATGACGGCTCATGAGCGTCGACCAACTCTCTGCCGATCCGGTCACCGCGGCGAGGCGCCTCCTCGGGGCGACGTTGTATGGCCGCGGCGTGATCGCGACGGTGGTCGAGGTCGAGGCATACGGTGGTCCGCCGTCAGGGCCCTGGCCGGATGCTGCAGCGCACTCGTTCCGCGGTCCGACCGCCCGCAGTGCGGTGATGTTCGGGCCGGCGGGACGCCTGTACACCTACCGCAGTCACGGCATCCATGTGTGCGCCAACGTCGTCTGCGCCGGTGATGGGGTCGCAGGGGCGGTGCTGCTCCGGGCGGCCCGAATCGTCGACGGTTGCGGTGTCGCCGAAGCCCGGCGGCGCCCAGGGATTGGCCAGGTGGCGGTGGCCCGCGGACCGGGCAACCTGTGCGAGGCGTTGGGAATCACCTTGGCGGACAACGGTATTGACCTGCTGGACCGACTTTCTCCGGTACGTCTGGAGCTGATGACCCCGCACGCGGGGACTGCCGGGCCGAGGGTGGGGGTCAGTCAGGCCGCCGACCGGCCGTGGCGCTTCTGGTTGCCGGACACCCCTGAGGTTTCGGCGTACCGGCGCAGTCCCCGGGCTCCGAAGCCTGGCGATAGCGACTGATGACCATCTGCCACTGCGGATAGGGAAAGATCAAGTTCGTGAGTACTGGCATCCTCGATGAACTGGACTGGCGCGGCCTGATCGCGCAATCGACCGACCGCGACGCGCTCGCGGCCGCGACCTCGGATGGTCCGCTCACGCTGTATGCAGGTTTCGACCCGACTGCGCCCAGCTTGCACGCCGGACACCTGGTTCCCCTGCTCACGCTGCGACGTTTTCAGCAGGCCGGACACCGTCCGATCGTGCTGGCCGGTGGTGCCACCGGAATGATCGGCGACCCCCGGGATAACGGGGAACGCACGATGAACACCGCCGATACCGTCGCCGATTGGGCCGAACGTATCCGCGGCCAGCTGGAACGGTTCGTCGAGTTCAACGACTCCGGCAACGGGGCGATCGTCGAGAACAACCTGTCCTGGACCGGGCCGATGTCGGCCATTGAATTCCTGCGTGACCTGGGTAAACACTTCTCGGTCAACGTCATGCTCGACCGCGACACCATCAAGCGCCGGCTTGAAGGCGACGGCATCTCTTACACCGAGTTCAGCTACATGCTCCTTCAGGCCAACGACTTCGTCGAGCTGCACAAGAAGCATGGCTGCAGCTTGCAGATCGGCGGTTCCGACCAGTGGGGGAACATCATCGCTGGGGTGCGATTGGTGCGTCAGAAGCTCGGCGCCACCGCACATGCGTTGACGGTTCCGCTGGTCACCTCGGCCGACGGTAAGAAGTTCGGCAAGTCGACTGGCGGCGGCAATTTGTGGCTCGACCCCGAGCTGACCAGCCCATATGCCTGGTACCAGTACTTCGTGAACGCCGCCGACGCCGACGTCGTCGGCTACTTGCGCTGGTTCACGTTCCTGTCCGCCGACGAACTCGGCGAATTGGCGACCGCTACTGCGGAGCGTCCGCACGAACGCGCTGCCCAACGCCGGCTGGCCCGGGAACTGACCACATTGGTGCATGGTCAGGGCGCGACCGACGCCGTCGAATTGGCTAGTCAGGCACTGTTCGGCCGTGCCGAACTCGGCGACCTCGACGAATCGACGCTGTCGGCGGCGCTGACCGAGGCAAGCAATGGCCAGGTCGCGGAGCTGGTGCCGGGTGGTCCGGATGGGATCACCGACCTGCTGGTTGCGACGGGTCTGTCCAAGAGTCGTGGGGAAGCGCGCCGGACTGTGGCCGAAGGGGGCGTTTACGTCAACAACGTTCGGGTGGAAACCGACGAGTGGGTACCACAACCATCGGACTTTCTGGACGATCGCTGGCTGGTGTTGCGGCGTGGCAAGCGCCACATTGCCGGAGTTCGGCGGGTTTAGGGGCCTGACCAGGGGAAATGACCCCCTGTGGCCTGGGGAAAGGGCCCGCTGACCTGGCGATTTGACTCGCCGTTAGCCCTCACGTAACTTTATCCAGGTCAGAGCGACACGGACACGGTCCGGAGAGCGAAGACAGAATCCGAGAGTAACACCCATTAGGTTGGGAGTTCCTCACTGCCCGCATTACGGACCGCGGCTTTTTAGCCGCGGGTTTGTTGCGCGGTCAGACCGGGCGTGTTGTTTGAGAACTCAATAGTGTGTTTGGTGGTTTTTGTTTGTTGTTTTTTTGACTGCATCTCGTGTTTTCCCGT
>NZ_MPKW01000004.1 GCF_009729415.1 Mycolicibacterium sp. CBMA 234 | reverse complement strand
GGGCGTGTTGTTTGAGAACTCAATAGTGTGTTTGGTGGTTTTTGTTTGTTGTTTTTTTGACTGCATCTCGTGTTTTCCCGTTTGTGGGGTGTGGTTGTTGTTTTTTTTGATGCCAGTTTTTGGTGTCTTTTGTTTGTGATCGGATTTTTCTGATTCGAATTCTGCCCGGTTTGTCCGGGGGTTTTTGTTTGGAGAGTTTGATCCTGGCTCAGGACGAACGCTGGCGGCGTGCTTAACACATGCAAGTCGAACGGAAAGGCCCTTCGGGGTACTCGAGTGGCGAACGGGTGAGTAACACGTGGGTGATCTGCCCTGCACTTTGGGATAAGCCTGGGAAACTGGGTCTAATACCGAATATGACCACGCTCTTCATGGGGTGTGGTGGAAAGCTTTTGCGGTGTGGGATGGGCCCGCGGCCTATCAGCTTGTTGGTGGGGTAATGGCCTACCAAGGCGACGACGGGTAGCCGGCCTGAGAGGGTGACCGGCCACACTGGGACTGAGATACGGCCCAGACTCCTACGGGAGGCAGCAGTGGGGAATATTGCACAATGGGCGCAAGCCTGATGCAGCGACGCCGCGTGAGGGATGACGGCCTTCGGGTTGTAAACCTCTTTCAATAGGGACGAAGCGCGAGTGACGGTACCTATAGAAGAAGCACCGGCCAACTACGTGCCAGCAGCCGCGGTAATACGTAGGGTGCGAGCGTTGTCCGGAATTACTGGGCGTAAAGAGCTCGTAGGTGGTTTGTCGCGTTGTTCGTGAAAACTCACAGCTTAACTGTGGGCGTGCGGGCGATACGGGCAGACTAGAGTACTGCAGGGGAGACTGGAATTCCTGGTGTAGCGGTGGAATGCGCAGATATCAGGAGGAACACCGGTGGCGAAGGCGGGTCTCTGGGCAGTAACTGACGCTGAGGAGCGAAAGCGTGGGGAGCGAACAGGATTAGATACCCTGGTAGTCCACGCCGTAAACGGTGGGTACTAGGTGTGGGTTCCTTCCTTGGGATCCGTGCCGTAGCTAACGCATTAAGTACCCCGCCTGGGGAGTACGGCCGCAAGGCTAAAACTCAAAGGAATTGACGGGGGCCCGCACAAGCGGCGGAGCATGTGGATTAATTCGATGCAACGCGAAGAACCTTACCTGGGTTTGACATGCACAGGACGCCAGTAGAGATATTGGTTCCCTTGTGGCCTGTGTGCAGGTGGTGCATGGCTGTCGTCAGCTCGTGTCGTGAGATGTTGGGTTAAGTCCCGCAACGAGCGCAACCCCTATCTTATGTTGCCAGCGCGTTATGGCGGGGACTCGTAAGAGACTGCCGGGGTCAACTCGGAGGAAGGTGGGGATGACGTCAAGTCATCATGCCCCTTATGTCCAGGGCTTCACACATGCTACAATGGCCGGTACAAAGGGCTGCGAATCCGTGAGGTGGAGCGAATCCCTTGAAAGCCGGTCTCAGTTCGGATCGGGGTCTGCAACTCGACCCCGTGAAGTTGGAGTCGCTAGTAATCGCAGATCAGCAACGCTGCGGTGAATACGTTCCCGGGCCTTGTACACACCGCCCGTCACGTCATGAAAGTCGGTAACACCCGAAGCCGGTGGCCTAACCCCTTGTGGGAGGGAGCCGTCGAAGGTGGGATCGGCGATTGGGACGAAGTCGTAACAAGGTAGCCGTACCGGAAGGTGCGGCTGGATCACCTCCTTTCTAAGGAGCACCATTTACATGCCCTTCGGGGTTTCCCCCATGCCGGCAATAGTGTCGGAGTTCGTGGTTGGGATTGTCGCCGGCGCCCGTAGTGGGTTTGTTCGGTGGGTGCATACAACAAACGCTGGTCAGCTGGGATAACACGTTGACCGAAAGAGTTACCAGACACACTGTTGGGTCCTGAGACAACAGGCCCGTTGCTTCCCCTCTTTGTGGGGTGGGAGACACCGCTCCGTTGGGGGTGGTGGGGGTTGTTGTTGCCTCACCGGTTTTGGTGGTGGGGTGTGGTGTTTGACTTGTGGATAGTGGTTGCGAGCATCTAACGCGCAAATTGTCAGCTCCGAATCTTCGGGTTCGGGGGTGTTTTTTGTGTGTTGATGTGCAATTTTGATTCTTGTTTTCAATTGGTTTTTTGTGTCGTAAGTGTTTAAGGGCGCATGGTGGATGCCTTGGCATCAGAGGCCGATGAAGGACGTAGGAGGCTGCGATAAGCCTCGGGGAGCTGCCAACCGAGCGTTGATCCGAGGATGTCCGAATGGGGAAACCCAGCACGAGTGATGTCGTGTTACCCATGCCTGAATATATAGGGTGTGGGAGGTAACGCGGGGAAGTGAAACATCTCAGTACCCGTAGGAAGAGAAAACAATTGTGATTCCGTGAGTAGTGGCGAGCGAAAGCGGATGAGGCTAAACCGCATGCATGTGATACCGGGTAGGGGTTGTGTGTGCGGGGTCGTGGGACCCATCTTTTCAGTTCTATCCGACTGGAGGGCAGTAAGAAAATGTCGTGGTTAACGGAAAGGCTTGGGATGGCCTGCCGTAGAGGGTGAGAGTCCCGTACGTGAAAACCCGACGTCTGCCTTGTGTGGTGTTCCCGAGTAGCAGCGGGCCCGTGAAATCTGCTGTGAATCTGCCGAGACCACTCGGTAAGCCTAAATACCTTCTGATGACCGATAGCGGATTAGTACCGTGAGGGAATGGTGAAAAGTACCCCGGGAGGGGAGTGAAATAGTACCTGAAACCGTGTGCCTACAATCCGTCAGAGCCCTCCTTCGTGGTGGGGTGATGGCGTGCCTTTTGAAGAATGAGCCTGCGAGTCAGGGACATGTCGCGAGGTTAACCCGTGGGGGGTAGCCGTAGCGAAAGCGAGTCTGAATAGGGCGTATCCCCGTAAGGGGTGTAGTGGCGTGTTCTGGACCCGAAGCGGAGTGATCTACCCATGGCCAGGGTGAAGCGCGGGTAAGACCGCGTGGAGGCCCGAACCCACTTAGGTTGAAGACTGAGGGGATGAGTTGTGGGTAGGGGTGAAAGGCCAATCAAACTCCGTGATAGCTGGTTCTCCCCGAAATGCATTTAGGTGCAGCGTTGCGTGTTTCTTGCCGGAGGTAGAGCTACTGGATGGCCGATGGGCCTCACCAGGTTACTGACGTCAGCCAAACTCCGAATGCCGGTAAGACAAAAGCGTGGCAGTGAGACGGCGGGGGATAAGCTCCGTGCGTCGAGAGGGAAACAGCCCAGATCGCCGACTAAGGCCCCTAAGCGTGTGCTAAGTGGAAAAGGATGTGCAGTCGCGAAGACAACCAGGAGGTTGGCTTAGAAGCAGCCACCCTTGAAAGAGTGCGTAATAGCTCACTGGTCAAGTGATTGTGCGCCGATAATGTAGCGGGGCTCAAGCACACCGCCGAAGTCGCGGCATCCGCAAGGATGGGTAGGGGAGCGTCCTGCATCCAGTGAAGCAGCCTAGTGATGGAGCTGTGGAGGGTGTGGGAGTGAGAATGCAGGCATGAGTAGCGAATAGGCAAGTGAGAACCTTGCCCGCCGAAAGACCAAGGGTTCCTGGGGCAGGCCAGTCCGCCCAGGGTGAGTCGGGACCTAAGGCGAGGCCGACAGGCGTAGTCGATGGACAACGGGTTGATATTCCCGTACCCGTGTGTGTGCGTCCGTGATGAATCCATTGTGCTAACCATCCAAATGGCACGTGATGATCCTTTCGGGGATCACGTGTTGCCGGCTGCGTGGGACCCTGGTGGGTAGTAGTCAAGCGACGGGGTGACGCAGGAAGGTAGCCGTACCGGTCAGTGGTAATACCGGGGTAAGCCTGTAGGACGAACGATAGGCAAATCCGTCGTTCATATGTCTGAGAGGTGATGCATAGCCGAGTGAGGCGAATTCGGTGATCCTATGCTGCCAAGAAAAGCCTCTAGCGAGTGCACACATGGCCCGTACCCCAAACCAACACAGGTGGTCAGGTAGAGAATACTAAGGCGTACGAGTTAACTATGGTTAAGGAACTCGGCAAAATACCTCCGTAACTTCGGGAGAAGGAGGACCCCTTACTGTCAGCACCCTTGCGGTGGGCAGCGGTGGGGGGTGGCACAAACCAGTGAGAAGCGACTGTTTACTAAAAACACAGGTCCGTGCGAAGTCGCAAGACGATGTATACGGACTGACGCCTGCCCGGTGCTGGAAGGTTAAGAGGACCTGTTAACTCCTTCGGGGGTGAAGCGGAGAATTTAAGCCCCAGTAAACGGCGGTGGTAACTATAACCATCCTAAGGTAGCGAAATTCCTTGTCGGGTAAGTTCCGACCTGCACGAATGGCGTAACGACTTCTCAACTGTCTCAACCATAGACTCGGCGAAATTGCACTACGAGTAAAGATGCTCGTTACGCGCGGCAGGACGAAAAGACCCCGGGACCTTCACTACAACTTGGTATTGGAGTTCGGTACGGTTTGTGTAGGATAGGTGGGAGACTGTGAAGCGCACACGCCAGTGTGTGTGGAGTCGTTGTTGAAATACCACTCTGATCGTATTGGGCTTCTAACCTCGGACCATATATCTGGTCCAGGGACAGTGCCTGGTGGGTAGTTTAACTGGGGCGGTTGCCTCCTAAAATGTAACGGAGGCGCCCAAAGGTTCCCTCAACCTGGATGGCAATCAGGTGTTGAGTGTAAGTGCACAAGGGAGCTTGACTGCGAGACGTACATGTCGAGCAGGGACGAAAGTCGGGACTAGTGATCCGGCACCCCCGAGTGGAAGGGGTGTCGCTCAACGGATAAAAGGTACCCCGGGGATAACAGGCTGATCTTCCCCAAGAGTCCATATCGACGGGATGGTTTGGCACCTCGATGTCGGCTCGTCGCATCCTGGGGCTGGAGCAGGTCCCAAGGGTTGGGCTGTTCGCCCATTAAAGCGGCACGCGAGCTGGGTTTAGAACGTCGTGAGACAGTTCGGTCTCTATCCGCCGCGCGCGTCAGAAACTTGAGGAAACCTGTCCCTAGTACGAGAGGACCGGGACGGACGAACCTCTGGTCTACCAGTTGTCCCACCAGGGGCACGGCTGGATAGCTACGTTCGGACAGGATAACCGCTGAAAGCATCTAAGCGGGAAACCTCTTCCAAGACCAGGTTTCTCACCCTTTTAGAGGGATAAGGCCCCCCGCAGACCACGGGATTGATAGACCAGACCTGTACATCCAGTAATGGATTTAGGGAACTGGCACTAACCGGCCGAAAACTTACACACACCCAAAAAAATCAGTGTGTAAAACAAAGAACATTGCACATCGTGCCCGCAACCACATCCACGACCAAAAGTCGAACAGACCACACCCCACCACCAAATAACACCCCAACAAGGGTGTTTACCAAGGCCGGTGGAGGCGTAATTAAATAGAGTTACGGCGGCAACAGCGGCAGGGAAACGCCCGGTCCCATCCCGAACCCGGAAGCTAAGCCTGCCAGCGCCGATGATACTGCCCTGCACGGGCGGAAAAGTAGGACACCGCCGAACACAAATTA
>NZ_MPKW01000038.1 GCF_009729415.1 Mycolicibacterium sp. CBMA 234 | reverse complement strand
AGCTCGGTGGCGGTGATCACGACGCGGCGCCAGCTGTCGATGGCGGCTTCGACCGCGGTGCGGAAGTAGGGCGCGGCCAGCAGGGTCGCCAGTTCGGGTTCGGCGTCGAAGGCGTCTTTGATGCGGTTGAGGAATTTGGCGCGGATGATGCAGCCGCCGCGCCAGATGGTGGCCAGGTCGCCGGGTTTGACGTTCCAGCCGTATTCGGCGCTGCCGGCTTCGATCTGGTTGAACCCTTGGGCGTAGGCGACGATCTTGGATGCATACAGTGCTTGGCGGACGTCTTCGATGAACTTCGTTGCATCGCTGGGTTTTTCACCGAGTTGGCCGGCGGCCATGCCGACGGTGGCGCGGCGTTGGGGTACCGAGCCGGACAGGGCCCGGGCGAACACCGCTTCGGCGATGCCGGTGATGGGGATGCCGAGGTCGAGGGCGGATTTGACGGTCCAGCGGCCGGTGCCTTTTTGTTCGGCTTCATCGACGATGACGTCGACCAGAGGCTGGCCGGTGGTGGCGTCGACCTGCTTGAGCACCTCGGCGGTGATTTCGATGAGGTAGCTGTCGAGGTCGCCGTTGTTCCAGTCGGCGAAGACGTCGGCGATTTGGCCGGCTTGCATGCCCAGGCCGTCGCGTAG
>NZ_MPKW01000037.1 GCF_009729415.1 Mycolicibacterium sp. CBMA 234 | reverse complement strand
CCCCCCCCCCCCCCCCCCCCCCCCCCCCCCGGCGGCCCCCCCCACCGCCACTCCGACGCGCACACCGGTCGTCGTGCCGCCCAGCTTCGCCCCGTCCTTCGCTCCGTCCGTCCCGACTACTCCGAACCACCACAGCACTCCGAGCGGCTCCGCGCCGCACGTCAACACCGACTCGGCGCCGCATAATATCGACGCAGCGCCCCGGCAGCGGACCATCACCCACCACGGCAGCTAGGCAGATCGCCGACGCTCCGCGGTCGGTATTACACCCGGGTGGTGACCTCACTGAGCGTGCGGTCCAGGATGTTGAGTGCGCGGACCGCGGCGCGCACCGGCCCTGGGCGCATTTCCGACATACCGATATCGAACAGCGCTGCATCGCTTCGCTTTTCCCGCGGATCAGCATCGTCACCCGCGATCAATTTCCGGATGCCGGCTATCGCGTGGAGGGCCCGCGCAGCTGCACGATGTAATGCGTCGTCGGCGCCGTCGGGAGCCGGGCCGCCATGTGACGCCGTGACCCCCGCTCGGGCCAAGGCGTGCGCGGAGCGGTTGGCGACTTGCAGTCCGCGCATGAGTCGCTTGACCCCACGCCGTAGTTCCGAAAGTGGGCCCATCTGAAGCGGTTTGCCCGCGGTGATGGCTTCCTTCAGAGCATTGTCGAGCCGGCGGGTGTCGACAACAAGGTCGGTGGCATCGCCGGCGGACAGCACCGCCGTCACGGCCGTGTCGATCAGCTGCTCCATGTGGTCGAGGTAGACATCGACCTTTTCGGCAAACGTGGCACGGGTTTTCGTGGAGAAGACGAAGTACGCGGACGCGATGCCCACGAGGCTGCCCGCCGCCGTCTCGGCGATCCGCAATTCCAGCACCTGCGGGCTGAAGTTCCCCAGTAGCCCGTACAACATCGCCAACAGCACCGTCACGAAGAAGGTCAACCAGAAGTAGGCAACGGTCGCGAGGTAGAACGAGAAGAACACGCACACCACCAGGACGACGATCTGTATCGCCGGATGCCGCCCAATCTCCGCCGCAAGCAGGACGCCCGCCACCACCCCGACCACCGTGCCGACGATGCGATGGCCCGCGCGCGAAAGGATTTCGCCGCGAGTCGTGACGCCGGTGAACACCAGGAAGGCCGTCAGCACCGCCCAGTACCAGCGGTCGGGTGAGATGAGTTCACCCAAAACCGTTGCCGCGCTGGTTGCTACCGCCACCTGAATGGCCGCTTTGGTGTTGGGATCGAGTCCGGACGGGGCGTCGGCACCGTCGTCCGCGTCATCATCGTCATCGCTGGACGCGGCAATATCGTCGTCGCAGATACCGCGGGCGTTGGTGGTGATGTGATGAATTGCCAAGTGTGCCTGCATCGCCCGGTACGCGGTCACCGTCGTAACGCCGGCGGAGGTCGACAGGTCGGCTTTCTCCTCCGCTGCGGCGCCCATCCGACGGGCATGCCGCAATTGTTCCTCGGTGGGGTTGTTGTCCAGGCACAGCCGCAGCGCGGCAACAGCGTCACACAAACCGTCGGGCCACGGCTCATCCTGATCGAGCCACCACAGGAACGACGCTGCCTGCTCCAACATGATCTGCGCCTCGAACACCCGCAGCGCCAGATCCTTGCTGGTGACGCTCAGCGATTTCGCCGCCTCGTGACGGTCCAGCCAGTCGTCGATGAGCAGCGCCGTCTCGCCGAGTTGGTCAAGCTGGTACCGCGCCTCGTCGGCGCTGAACTGATCGCGTTGGGTGACCACGTCGAGCGTGGAGATCGATGCGGCGCGCAACGCGGACAGCAGCCGGCGGGCCTCAACTCGCGGCCGCTCAGGAAACAGCAGCACGTGCACCAGCAGCGACGAGATGATGCCGACGGCGACCGCGACCGCCAACACCGGGATGTGCTGCACCGGGATTCGCAAGAACAGTGCGAAGAAATAGGAGATGAACGCGATCATTCCCAGCGCGTTTCCGCGCGGACCGTAGCGGCGCACCCACACCGCGGCGAACAGCACGACGATGAAGCCGATGTCGGCGATGATCCCGTGCTGCCCCAGAAATGCGGCCAGGGCAATGGCGCCGATCGACGGGAGGAACAGCAGCACCGTGGTGATGTTGCGGCTGCGCTGGTCGCGGTCCTTGACCGAAGCGGAGGCCTGCATCGCCACCACCGCGCCGAGCATCGCGACCGTGACCGGCTGGCCCGCCGCGCGCGTGAACGCCAGCATGGCGCCCATCGCCAGCAGCAGCGAGAACGTCGTCGCCGCCGCGCTGCGCAATCGGATCCGGCCGGGATCAGCAGCTCTCAGAACACTGGCTCTACGCACCGCGGCCGATAACTGCACGGGTCAATTCTGCGGTATCAGGCTGGGCTGGCTGGTGCCGACGAGCCGATGTGCGGGAGGCAGCCCTCTGCTCCTGGTCTCGGTGAGCCGCGTCCTACGCCGAGCGTGTGGGCTGCTGAGGTGACACGCCGATCGCGCCCTCGTTACCCCACACGCTCGACGTAGGGCGTCAACGAGCCGACGTCGCACACACTTGAGTAGGGCGGGCGGGGCTCGAACCCGCGACCAAGGGATTATGAGTCCCCGGCTCTAACCAACTGAGCTACCGCCCCATCGCGAAGATCGCGGCCACCATGGTCGCACGTCGCGCTGGGACGACGCTCCACGGGCTGATAATCGATGTCGTAGCGAAAGGCACAGCATGGCTACCGATCAGTTGGGGACCGGACTGCCGTGGGTTGATGCCATCGCGGCGTCGTTTCCACAGCACTCGTTCGATGCGTTCCACGCCCACGAGCTCCCCGCGCTCAACGCGCAGCACGGCACTCTTATCACCGAGGACCTCGCCGGGGTGCCAGCGCTGGCCTTCCAGCTCGCCGATGGCGCGACCTACACCTGGCGCGCGACGCCGACGGGAGTGGAGGCAGTCAATGGCGACGTCGGCGCAACCACGTTAGTAGAGCTTGACGAGACGACGTTCTCGGCTTTTCTGAACAGACTGCTGTCGGCGTCCGGAGCGGTACGCACGGACCGCGCACGGCTGCGCCGCGGCACGCTGGATTCCTGGCGGCGCTGGGAACCCGCCATCCAAACCCTGCTGACCGGCATGCCGATCTACACCGATGCGGTCCGCGGCGTTCTGGTCGACCGTGAGGGCCGCCCACTCGATCTGCACCAGGCATTCACCGCCGACGATGACCGCGACGCCATGCGCCATTTCTTCAATGTCGCGGGCTACCTTCACATCCGCGGCGTCTACAGCTCCACTGAGGTCGCGTCCTGGGGCACCGAGATCGAAAAGGTGCGCGCCATGACTACACCAGGTGACCCGTTCTCGTGGTGGTCACTGAACTCCACGGGTGCCGAAATCGTCACCCGCATCAACTATTTGGGCCGCTATTCCGATGCCCTGCAAGAACTGTGCACCGAACCACGCATGACCGAGTACGCCCGGCTTGCCGGACCCGAATTACGGGTCTGCGACGACAGGCTTGACGGCCCAATGGTTTTCATCAAGAACTCCGACGTAGTCAAGGGCGACGGCGATCTGGGCTGGCACGTCGATGACGGCATCGGCGGCCACCCCGTCATGTGTCCGCTCATTCAGGCCGGCATCCAACTCGATAACGCCAACGCCGCCAACGGCCAGTTGATGGTCCTCGCGGGGTCGCACCGCTACACCAAGCACCCGATCCAATGGGGACAGGAAGGCGAGCTTCCGCTCGTCAAGCTCGACACCGAACCCGGCGATCTGACACTGCATTTCGGCGACATCATGCACAGCACTCCCCCGCCAACCGCACCGAATGCTGGGCGCAGAGTCTTGTATTACAAGTTCGCCGAAGAAAAGACGTTCGAGTGGATTCCGGCGGGCTGCCACTACAACGACGCGCTCTTCCGCGCCGACGCAGCCGGCAAAGTCTCCAGCCGGGCTGCGACGCACTGAGAGCACCCCGCCACCACCAGGCATGATGATGAGCGTGACCGGCATTCACTCGTTCGATAACGCCCTGGACCTGCAGCCCATCGATGCCACCCGCATGCGTGGCCGGACTCAGCCGGACTGGGCGAACATGGTCGGCCCGTTCGGCGGGATCACCGCGGCGACGCTGTTGCACGCAGTTGAGCTGCGGCCGGATCGCATCGGTGAACCGCTGGCGCTCACCGTCAACTTCGCGGCACCCATCACTGACGGCGAGTTCGACATCTCGCTGAAGCCCGCCCGCACCAACCGCACCAACCAGCACTGGATCGCCGAACTCAGCCAGGACGGCGACGTCAAGACCACTGCCACCATGGTGTTCGGCATCCGTCGAGACACGTGGTCGGACGACGAAACCCAGATGCCGGACGTGCCGCAGCCCGAAGGGCTTTCGGTTAGCGGCCCACCACTGGTGTGGGTAAAGCAATACGACACGCGCTACGTCGAAAACCCTTTTCCGACAGAGGGTTCCGCGCCCAGCCCGTCATCCAGGACGACGTTGTGGGTGCGCGACGCCGGCCAGCGCGGCCTCGACTTCGCCGCGCTCGCCGCAATGTCCGACATCTTCTATCCCCGGGTCTTCCTGCGGCGTGGTGAATTCACTCCAGCAGGGACCATCTCGCTGACCACGTACTTCCACGCCAACGGGCAAGAGCTTGAAAAGCTCGGCGGCGACTTCGTTTTGGGCAGTGCACACGCCAACCGCTTCGCCGACGGGTACTTCGATCAGAGTGCACATGTCTGGTCCCGCGACGGTGCGCTACTGACCAGCACCCATCAGATCGTGTACTTCAAGGGCTGACGTTACCCTCGTACCACAAACTTCCGCGAAATCTGTTCTATAACAACGCTTTACATCGATGGCCATCCGATCTAACCTGATCCCAACCTGAGTATAGTCATCAATACTCAAATTGCCCAACGAAGCCGCTCGAAAGGAATCACGCGATGAAACACAGCGCGAGTACAGCCAACCCAGTCCTCGTCACCGGGGCCACCGGCCGGCACGGCAACACCGGCGAGCACGTGGTCAGACGCCTCCACGAAGAGGGACACCACGTTCGGGTGCTGGCCCGCGAGCTCAGTGAGCGCACAGAGCTGCTGCAGTCTCTAGGCGCCGAAGTGGTGATCGGCGACCTACATCAGCGGAGAACCCTCATCGGAGCGTTGGCCGACGTCGACCTCGCATACTTCACCTACCCCGTCGCTCCCGGTGTGGTGCCGGCGGCAGCCAACTTCGCCGCAGCGGCTCGGGAGGTCGGCCGACGCCCTCGCGTCGTGGTGATGTCCATGGGGGCCGCACAACCGGACCATCCCAGCGAGTTGGGACGAAACCAGTGGCTCGCTGAGGAGGTCTGCAGTGGGCGGGACTGGATGTGCTGATCCTACGGGTTGCGGCACTGTTTCACGAGAACCTGGAAGTGCTGCACACGCAATCTGTTCACGAGGACGGCGTGATGCGGAATTCGTTCGGCGACAGCACAATCGGCTGGATCAATGGTCGCGACGCAGCAGAACTTGCCATCGCCGCGATGCTGCACCCCGACCAATTCGACGGCCCCACCTCGTTCGTGCTCGGGCCCGAGGCGTTCACCCACGCGCAGATCGCCGAACTACTCACCGATGTTCTCGAGCGCCCCGTCCGTTTCGAAGCCATCTCGGCAGACGAATGGCGCCACGAACTCGAACACCGCGGCAACAGCGTGATCAACAACGGTATGGCCCAGCACATCTCGTCCGTCGGCGCCGCGATCGCTCGCAGTGGACAGTCCATTCCAGTCGACCCGCAGAAGGTCCGCGACCTGACCGGGCGTGAACCACTCTCGTTGCGGGAGTTTCTGATCGCTCGCAAAGGGGCGTTCCAGCCTATGTCCGCATAGCGACAAGCCGGCGGTGCGCGAAATCGCGAAGGCCGTTCGCGTGCTATCTCAGGAGAACACGGGTTGACCGTCGGCACCGAGCAGGTACCGCTCGGTGCCTTCGGCGACCCGCGGTGCGTCACCACCCAATGCGACGGCGATCTTGTTGATGCCATTGCGCATGACGTCGAGCGTGATCTCGGTGGCCTCCGCGTCCGAGAAGTGCGCACGTACGCCCGCGGCCACCTCGGCCGGAATCCGCGCCGGCGTCCAGACCAGCGCGTCGACGTAGCGCAGCGCTGCCTTCTGCCGCGCGTCGAGCAGCTCGGACGACTCGTAGAGCTCGATCTCGGAGTACATGGACTCATTGCCGCCCGCGTCCAGCGCGGTGCCCTCGCGCAGCGACTTGCACAGCCGGCAGTTGTGCGCGGCGGCACCGCGCAACCGGACCACCTCGGTCATCACCGGGTCCAGCTCCCGTAACGCACCGACGGTGCTGGCGAACCGGTTGAGCAGCAGGTCAACCGGATCGGTGTCGTGGTCCCAGCCGTCGGGGTCGGCGATCGGGGGCAGGCCGAGGGCTGCGAATCCGGCCCGTACCCGCGGGACGAAGTCGGCGATGAACATCAGCGCCACAATGCGAAAGCTGTTGACGCCCAGCGCTGCGGTGAGCTGCTCGCGCTGCGCCACAGTAATCACCGACACATCGATGCTGAACTGCTCGGCGAACTCAGCCACCAGTGGCTCGGCATCGGACACCGGCCCGAATACCTCTTCGTAGGGCAACGCCGCCAATCCCAATGTCTCAGCACTCGTCTGTCGCATCACCGCGTTGAGCCTGCGATCAGCGGGCGGTGACAACGCGATCAAGCCAGTCAGTAGATCCTCCACACCCCGGATTATTGCCGCGATGAGACCATCGACGCATGGGTTCGACCGTCTCGGCTGCATTCGCCTCCGACAACGCCGCTGGTGCTCACCCTCTGGTTATCGAGGCCATCGTCAATGCCAACCAGGGCACCATGAGCTCCTACGGCACCGATGCCAGCACTGAACGCGCAGCACACGCGCTCAGAGAAACCTTCGATGCTCCTGACGCCGACGTGCTGTTCGCGCTGACTGGTACTGCTGCCAACATCATCGCGCTGGCGTCCGCAGTCCAGCCGTGGCAGGAGATTCTGTGCAGCGACATCGCGCACTCGTTGCTTGACGAAGCCGGCGGGCCCGTCCGGCTCTCCGGCGCGCAGCTGACGCCCCTGCCCAGCGATGACGGCCTGATCGCGCCACAGGAACTTGACCGGCACATCGCCCGCCGCGGCGAGGTTCATCACTCACAGCCGCGCATCGTCACCATCACCCAGTCCACCGAGAACGGCCGCATCTGGTCGCCCGGCGCGCTGAAAGACTTCGTCGACTACGCCCACCAGCACGACCTGCTGGTGCACGTGGATGGCTCGCGCATCGCCAATGCCATAGCCGCCCTGGATATTCATCCACGCGACGCCATCGGCGACGCCGACATCGTCACGGTCGGCGGCACCAAAAACGGCCTGTTGTTCGGTGATGCTGTACTCGTCCGCCGGCCCGAACATTTCCCCGGAATTCGCTTCGTGCAGAAGCAAATCGGTCACCTGGCCAGCAAGCACCGCTTCATCTCGGCTCAGTTCGAGGCGATGCTGCGCGACGGCCTCTGGTTGCAGACCGCGGCCCACGCCAACAATATGGCCGCGACCTTGAGCGCCGGGATCACGGCGGCCGGGCTACAACTGGCCGCGCCGACCGAGGCCAACGAAGTGTTCGTCATCCTCGACGCCGCGACCACCGCACGCGTCCGGGAACGCTTCGCCGTGCATGCACCGGATCCGCTAAAACCGATCGTCCGGTTCGTCTGCTCCTGGGCAACCACCGACGACGACGTCGCCGCGGTGCTGAAGGTTATTGCGCCTGACTGACCGACGACATGTGGAAGTCCGGAATCCGCAGCGACGGCATCTGTGCCCGCGTGGCCCAGTCGCCCCATTCGCGGGGCAACGTCTGCTCGCTGACCCCGACCTCGGTGGCTCGGCGCAGCAGATCCAGCGGACTTTCGTTGAACCGGAAGTTGTTGACCGCGCCCGTGACTTCGCCGTCCTCGATCAGATAGACACCGTCACGCGTCAGGCCGGTCAACAGCAGCACCGTGGGGTCGACTTCGCGCATGTACCAGAGCGTGGTCAGCAGCAGGCCGCGTTCAGTCGACGCGATCATGTCGGTCAAGCTGACCGTGCCGCCGGTCATAAGCATGTTGTCGGCAGGGACGGCAACGGGGGCATCGAATTCCGCTGCAGCAGAACGCGGATAGGCCAACGCGTTGACCGCGCCATCACGAATCCAGTCGACGCGGCCGATGTCGAGGCCGTTGTCGAACACCGACACCCGCTCCGACGAACTCGAGGTCGCCACGAACGGCAGGCAATTCAGGCCTGGCGCAACAGGATCCGAGTACAGCGTCAGGCCCAGATCGGTGAGCTTCTCCCCCACCCGGGTGCCGCCCGGAGCAGACAACGCGGTGCGACCCTCCTGCGCGCCGCGACCGTCCATGCTCCAGCCGAGGTAGATCATCATGTCGGCCACAGTCGACGGCGGCATCAATGTCTCGTAGCGGCCGGCAGGCAACTCCACCGTCCGCGATGCCCAACCCAGCCGCAGGCACAGGTCGTCGAGCATGGAATCGATTGGCACATCAAGGAAATCGGCGGTGCTGACCCCGGCCCACGCGCTAGCAGTACCACGCTTGGCATTGACCTCCACCGAGCCGGTCGGCTGCGTGAACCGCCGGCGGATGCCACCCGAGGTGGCCAGATAGGTGGTGTCGAGTTCATGACGCGCGAACCCGTACAGCGCGTCAGCGCGGTGGAACCCTTCGCCCAGACGGGCGGCGACAGCACCGAACACCGACGCACCGGTCAGGGGCGACGGCGCATCCCAATCGTCCGAACACTCCTGGCCCGTCAGCTCCGGCGCGCCATCCCGGGCCACCGGCGCCGCCTGCGCCGCATCCTGCGACGCCGCAACCAGGCCGCCGAGGGTCTCGGTATCGACCTCGCTGGACTTGACCACGCCTACCCGGGCCTTATCGCCTTGGCGGACAATGGAAATTACCGTCGTCTCGCGACTGACCGACTCGCCGTTCGTGGTCATGGTGTTACGGGCCCAGCGCAACGATGCGGTGGACCGATCGGTCACCAGGACGATGGTCTCATCGGCTCGACCCCGGCCGGCGGCCTCGGCCAGCACCAGGTCGACAACCTGCGGTGCACTGATCATCAACGCCCCGATTCAGTTCGTGTGTTGAGCACATTGATTCCGCGGAACAACGCCGACGGGCAACCGTGGCTGACGGCGGCCACCTGGCCCGGCTGTGCCTTGCCGCAGTTGAATGCGCCGCCAAGACGCCAGGTCGACTGGCCGCCAACGGCTTCCATCGATCCCCAGAAGTCGGTGGTGGTGGCCTGGTAGGCGACGTCGCGCAGCTGTCCGTCCAGCTTGCCATCGCGAATCTTGAAGAACCGCTGGCCGGTGAACTGGAAGTTGTAGCGCTGCATATCAATTGACCACGACTTGTCGCCGACGATGTAGATGCCGTCCTCGACGCGGCTGATCAGGTCGTCAGTGCTTAGGTCTTCGGCGCCGGGCTGCAGCGAGACGTTGGCCATCCGCTGGATCGGCACGTGGTGCGGGGAGTCAGCGTAGGAGCAGCCGTTGGACCGACCCACGCCAAGCTTCGGCGCGAACACCCGATCCAGCTGGTAGCCGACGAAGACGCCGTCGCGCACCAGATCCCAGCTCTGCGCCCGGACGCCTTCGTCGTCGAATCCGATGGAGGCCAACCCGTGCTCGACGGTGCGGTCCGCCGTGACGTTCATGATGGGCGACCCGTACTGCATGGTGCCCAGCTTGTCCGGGGTAGCGAAGGATGTTCCGGCGTACGCCGCCTCGTAGCCGATGGCGCGGTCGTATTCGGTGGCGTGCCCAATGGATTCGTGGATGGTCAGCCACAGATTCGTCGGATCGATGACCAGGTCGGTAGGACCAGCTGTCACGCTGGGCGCCTTGACCTTCTCCGCCAACAACGACGGCAGTTCAGCGAGTTCCGTTGTCCAGTCCCACACCTCGTCGCCGGCGACGGCCTCCCAGCCGCGGGCCGTCGGCGGCGCCAGGGTCCGCATGCTCTCGAACGACCCGGCCGCACTGTCCACGGCGACCGCCTCCAGCGACGGCTGTACCCGCACCCGCTGTTGCGTGATCGACGAGCCGAACGCGTCGGCGTAGTACACCTGCTCCTTGACCGCCTGCAGTCCCGCCGACACGTGATCAACTCCGTCAGCCGCGAGCAACCGGCCCGAGTACTCGCCCAGCAGCGCGATCTTGTCGGCAGCGGTGACCTCGAACGGGTCGACGCGGTACGGCGCCACCCACGACACGTCGGCGTATACCGGCTCCGGCGCCAACTCGATGCGCTCGGCGTTCAACGGCGCCAAAGCCACCGCGACCTGCACCGCCCGGCGGGCCGTTTCCGCAGCGACCTCCGGGTTCAGCTCCGCGTGCGACGCGAAACCCCAGGTGCCGTCGACGATCACCCGCACCGCCAGCCCAATCTCACGGGTCACCACCGACGTCTCCAGCTCACCGTCGCGCAGCTGAATGTGCTCGGTGGTGATTCGGTGAACCCGGAGGTCGGCGTAGCTCGCCCCGGCAGCCAGCGCGGCCGCTATGGCGGCCTCAGCCAGCAAATGGCGCGGCAACGCCAGAAAGTCGGCGTCAACCCGTCGCAGTGCAGTCACGGCTACACCGTAGTAGCACCACACGCTTTAATGATCCGGTGGCACGCCGCAGGTTCCGGGACACCGTAACCGGCTATGCGCTGCTCGCCCCCAGCCTGTTCGGCGTCGTCATGTTCCTGCTGCTGCCCATGCTGGTGGTCGGTTGGCTGAGCCTGCAGCGCTGGGACCTGTTGGGGCCCATCCGATTCGTCGGGCTGGACAACTGGCACGCCGTCCTCACCGACCCGACGTTCGGTCGTTCGATGGCGGTGACTTTCGGGTTCATCGCGCTGGTAGTCCCCGTCCAGACAGTGCTGGGCCTGGTCGCGGCGATGCTGCTGGCGCGCCAGCTCCCGGGCACCGGGTTCTTCCGCACCCTGTACGTAGTGCCGTGGATCTGTTCGCCACTGGCCATCGCGGTGTTGTGGCGCTGGATTCTCAGCCCCACCGACGGTGCGGTCAGCACCGTCCTCGGGCACCGCATTGAATGGCTGACCGACCCGACGTTGGCACTGCCGCTGGTTTCGGCGGTCACGGTCTGGACCAACGTCGGCTATGTGACGTTGTTCTTCCTCGCGGGAATCCTGGCCATCCCGGGCGATGTTCACAACGCCGCCCGCATCGACGGGGCGACGGGCTGGCAGCGGTTCCGGCGCATCACCCTGCCCATGCTCCGGCCCACGATGTTCTTTGTGTTGGTGACGGGAATCGTCAGTGCAGCACAGGTTTTCGACACCGTCTACGCGCTGACTGCGGGCGGCCCCGACGGCCGCACCGACCTGATCGCGCACCGCATCTACGCCGAGGCGTTCGGTTCGGCTGCGGTGGGCCGGGCCGCGGTGATGGCGTTGATCCTGTTCATCCTGCTGCTTGGCGTCACGCTCGTGCAGCACGTCTACTTCCGCCGACGGATCAGCTATGACCTCACGTAACGGGTTGATTTACCTCATCCTGGTGCTCGGCGCCGCCATCACCCTGCTGCCGTTCGGACTGGGGCTGCTGACGTCGTTCACCTCGGCCCGTCAGTTCAACACCGAGTCGCCGTTGTCCCTACCGAATCCGCCGACGCTCGACAACTACACCGCGCTGGCCGACGCGGGCTTCGGCCGTGCCGCGCTGGTCACCGCGCTGATGACCGCGGTGATCCTGTTGGGCCAGTTGACCTTTTCGGTGACCGCAGCGTATGCCTTTGCCCGCCTTGACTTCCCCGGCCGGGACACCCTGTTCTGGGTCTATCTGGCGACGCTGATGGTGCCGGCGACCGTGACTGTGGTGCCGCTGTACCTGATGATGGCCGAAGCCGGCCTCCGTAACACCTTCTGGGCCTTGGTGCTGCCGTTTATGTTCGGCTCGCCCTATGCGATTTTCCTTCTACGCGAATACTTCCGGTCCATCCCGACCGATCTGATCCACGCCGCCCGTATCGACGGCGCCAGCACCCTCGACGTCATCGTGCATGTGGTGCTGCCGGCCAGCCGGTCCATCCTGGTGACGTTGGGACTGATCACCGTTGTCTCGCAATGGAACAGCTTCATGTGGCCGCTGGTGATCACCAGCGGATCGTCGTGGCGGGTGCTGACGGTCGCCACCGCGGGCCTGCAATCCCGATTCGACGCGCAGTGGACCCTGGTGCTGGCGGCGACGACCGTCGCGATCGTGCCGTTGATTCTGCTGTTCAGTGTGTTGGGCCGGCACATCGTCCGTTCGATCGTCGTCACCGGTATGAAATGAAGTTCTCCGTCCGATTCGTCACTGCCCTGGCCGCCACCATGGTGGTGCTGCTGATGGCCGCCGTGCTCATGGGCCGCACCGACACCACCGGGAAAACCGTTGTCACCGTGCGACTGTGGGACGCTCAGGTAGCCGCCGCGTACCGCTCGTCGTTCGCCGAGTTCATGCGCCACCACCCCGGCATCGACGTCCGAGTCGACGTCGTCGCCTACGCGTCGTACTTCGACACGCTGCGCACCGACGTCGCCGGTGGCGGAGCCGCCGACATCTTCTGGCTGTCCAACGCCTACTTTGCCGGCTACGCCGACACCGACCGACTGCTGGACATCGGACACCTGCTGGGTCCAGGCGCTGCCACGGCGTGGGACCAGTCGGTGGCGGGGCAGTTCACCCGCGGCGGAAAGCTCTGGGCTGTACCGCAACTGACCGACGGCGGTATCGCGCTGTACTACAACGCCGACCTGCTGGCCGCCGCCGGGATCGACCCGGCCGACCTGGAAACGCTGCACTGGTCCCCCGATACCGACGACACCCTGCGACCGCTACTGGCCCGGCTCACGCTGGACCGCAATGGAAACCCAGCCGGTACACCAGGATTCGACGCCGGACAGGTGCGGCAGTGGGGCTACAACGCTGCCAACGCTATGCAGGACATTTATCTCAATTACATCGGCTCGGCCGGCGGCACCTTCAGCGACGGCGACCGCTTCGCCTTCGACAACCCGGGTGCGCGCGAAGCCTTCGAGTATCTGGTCAACCTGATCAACACCGACCACGTCGCGCCCTCAGCCGCCGACACCAACGACAACGGCGACTTCTCCCGCAACCAGTTCCTGCAGGGCCGCATGGCGCTGTTCCAATCAGGCACTTACAACTTGGCCGCCATTGCCGACCAGGCCCACTTCCGATGGGGCGTCGCGATGTTGCCCAGTGGCCCGGCGGGACGCGTCAGCGTCACCAATGGCATTGCTGCCGCGGCCAATTCAGCAACCCGGCACCCGGATGCGGTGCGAGCAGTCCTGACGTGGATAGGCAGTGCAGACGCCAATGCGTTCTTGGGCGCCAACGGTGCCGCCGTCCCCGCAGTGCTCGACGCCCAGCGGGTCTACTTCGACTACTGGAAGAACCGCAACGTTGACGTGCAGCCCTTCTTTCACGTGCTGGACGGACCACGCATCCCGGCCCCCGGCGGCGCAGGTTTTCCCGCCGGATTCCACGCCATCAAACCGCTTTTCGACGAGATGTTCCTGGGCCGGGCACCCGTCGCCACAGCCCTGAGCGACGCCCAGCGCGCGGCCAACGCCGCGGCCAACCGCTAGTGCTTGCTGGTCGCCAGCGGGGTGTACACCTCGACCCACACCGACAGGGCACACATCGCGACCACGAGCAGCAGCGCCATCGCGTCGGCGCGTCCCGGCCTGGCCGGGCTGGCCACGATCTGGCCCACGCCACCGCGCGCCGTGATCGCGTCGCCCATCTCGTCACCGCGACGTAGCGCCACGGTCACTGCGGCCGCCAGCATGTCGACGATGTCGGCGCGCCGGCGCCGGCTCCGTTCCCGGCGGGTCGTCGGCTCGGGCCGGGGTCGCAGCCGACGCGCCGCGAACAGCACGCGGTATTCGTCGATCAGCATCGGGAAAGCGCGCAACCCCAAGGCCAACGTAACGGCCCACTCGTCGATCGGTATCCGCAGCCACCGCAGCGGCCGGCCCAAAGTGGCGACGGCAGGCGCGATTTCGGCGACATTGGTGGTCCACGAGACCAGCCCGCCCAACCCCAGCAGCACGATGGACAGCACGGTTATCTGCATGAAGTTCAGGAAACCGCCCAGTCCGACATGCGCCGACCCGACGCCGACGAACGGCGTGCCGCCTGCCAGCGCCGCCGTGCCGGCACCGAGCAACAGCAGCAGCCACACCGCGCGCGGCACTGTCGGCAACACGCCCCGCGGGATGTGCGCCAGCCAGGCGGTCATGACGATCAGCAGCGCCACCAAGCCAATGGGTACCCACCCCGGATAGACCGTCAAGACGACGCCGATCAGCGCCACCACGATGAGCTTGGTGCCGGCCCACAGTTCGTGGATGGGCGAAGTGCCGGGCACCGGGCGCAACAGCACCATGGACCGGCGCTGGTTGGTGGCGGGCGCGGTCATGATCGTCCTCCCGTGGTGATCGGGGCTTCAGCGAGTTCTCCGCGGTGCAGCCGCAGGATGCGGGGGCACAGCTCGTCGAGCCCGGCGAAGTCGTGCGAGATGACCACCACGGTCAGTCCAGTGGTGCGGCGCAGTTCGGTGAGCAGCGCCACCAGCCCGCGCTGGCTCGCGGCGTCCAATCCGGCCAGCGGCTCGTCCAGGATCAGCGCACGTGGTCGCCGAGACAGCAGCCCGGCCAACACCACTCGGCGCATCTGGCCGCCGCTGAGTTGATCGATCCGGCGATCGGCCAGTTCGGGGTCCAACCCGACCATCGCGAGAGCCTCGGCGATCCGGCCCCGGTCCCGTCGCGAAAACCCCGCAGCCGAGGCGATTTCCGCGCCGACGCGCGACCGCATCAGCTGCAGGCGGGCCGCCTGGAACGAAATGGCCACGGTGCCAACCTGATCGGCCACCGGCTTACCGTCGAGCAGACAGCTGCCGGTGGTGGGCACGGTGAGCCCGGCCAGAATCCAGGCCAGTGTCGACTTGCCTGAGCCGTTGAGCCCGTGAATCAGCACACCTTCGCCTTCGTGAACGGTGAAGCTGATATCGCGCAATGCCGTTGATTCCCACGGGGTTCCGCTGCCGTACTGGTGGCCCACCCCGCGCACCTCAAGCACGGCGGGGCCCTCAGGCTCGATGCCGGCCGCAACGATGGGCACCGGCGCGGTCGCGACCATCTCGATGTTGTCGGTGTCACCATCCAGCCGGACCACCCGGTCCGCTGAGTCGGCCTCGTCGTTGTAGTGGGTGATGTGCACCAGTGACGTCCGGTGGCGACGCGTCAGGTCAGACAGCACCGATAGCAGCACGTCACGTCCCTGCTGGTCGACCATGCTGGTGACCTCATCGGCGATCAGCAGCGCGGGTTCGCGGGCCAGGGCCGCCGCCACCGCGAGGCGCTGCAACTCACCGCCGGACAGTCCGCCGGTATCCCGGTCGGCCATGCCGCTGAGACCGACCTCGGCCAGCAGCCTGTCGACATCGATGGTCGTGCCCGGCGGCAGGCCCCAGACCACGTCGTCGGCGACGCGGGTGCCGAGCACCTGGCTCTCCGGGTGCTGCATGACGACTGCGGTACCGCCGGCCTGCCCGAGGCCGACCGCGCCCGGACGGTCGATGCTGCCCGCGGTCGGCGCGCGACCCGCGAGCGTAAGCATCAAGGTGGTCTTGCCCGAGCCATTGGCACCCGTGACGGCGACGTGCTCCCCCGGGTTGATGTCCATGCTCACCGGGCCGAGCGCATCACGATTGGTACCCGGGTACCGGAACCGGACGTCACGGAGCCGGGCCGGGACCGGGGCCACCGGCCCGTCCGAAGCGACGGTGTCGAGCTTGTGAACGTCGGGAATGCCGAACAGCCGCTTGAGCACCCGTGACAAGGCCCACCAGCCGAGCAGCGTGACGATCATGATGTGGATGACCATCGAGATCATGATCGGCACCGGCCAGTAGTGCAGGAAGTCGGCAAATCCGGTGCGCAGGTCGTCGGCCGCGTGCTCACCGCCCGGGACGGCCGCGATGGCGTTGGCGATGCCGTTGATGTTGGCGGTCATCGACGCGAAGATCAGCTGTCGCAGCCGTCCCACCAGCAGCAGAACACCGATGATGTACGCGCCGAACACGATTCCCGCACCGACGGACGCCCACAGGACCGTCGCGATTCCCCGTCCGCGGCGCTTCACGATGCCCGTCAGGCCGCCGATATACGCGGAGAACACCACGGTCATGAGGCCACCCAGGCCAGCGATGAGGAAGGCGATAGTGCCGCCGGCGATAGTCGCAGCCACCAGCACCCGAAGTCGGTAGCGATAGGCCAACAACCCCATGGGGACCGTGCCCAGCAAGCCCAGCCCTGCGGCAAAAGGGATTACGACAGCAATGATGGCGGTCGCCGCGCTCAGCGCCGCCATCACGGCGGCCTGGGCGTACTCGCCCGCATTGAGGGGACCGGCTGTGCGTTGGGTGCCGGCAGCAGTCATTGCACAATTCTGCCAGCTGTTTTGACGAGTAAACTGGACGGAGTTGTGACCGTCACCACGTGAGGACGGTCGTTCGACTACATAGAGAATCTATGAAACTATGTTGAACATGACAATTGCACCGGCAACCGATACGACTCTCGCCTCGGATCTTCTCGCCGTCGTTGCACGCATCAACCGGTTGGCCAATCAGCGCGTCCGCCTCTCACTGCCCGTCGCACAGGCCCGCCTGCTCTCCACCATCGAAACCGAAGGCCGCGCTCGCATCTCCGACCTCGCCGCCCTGGACCACTGTTCGCAACCGACCATGACGACCCAGGTGCGCCGGCTTGAGGACGCCGGACTGGTGTCCCGCACCGTCGACCCTGACGACGCGCGCGCCGTGCTCATCAGCATCACACCGCACGGCGTCGAAACCCTGGCTCAGGTGCGCGCCGACCGCGGCAACGCCATCGACCCGTTCCTGGAGCAGCTCGACAGCACAGACCGAGACACCCTGGCCTCGGCCATTCAGATCATGCGCGGACTACTGGCCAAGACCTGACGTCGAAAGTGAAGTAGATAGCCAACTTTGGCGATTTCTTCGCCATCTTCTTCACGTTCGACGGTGGCTATTGCGGCCCGGGGATCGGATCCAGCGCCTTCAGCGCGCCGCCCTCGACGGTGAATCGCACACTGCCAATACCCGTCGGCATCCCTGGCTGATCTTTGGCCTGCTGCCACTGGTACTGCACCGTCGCGGTGTTCGGGGTACTAGCCGTGACGGTGATGTATGGCCGCGCGGTGGGCGTCGGGGTTCCGAGCATCGTGCCCTTGTTGAAGAACACCACCTGCTGCGGGCTGTCCGGCGTCGAGTTGTTTTGGCCGAGCTGCACCCAGTACAACGCACAGTTCGACGTATGACCGCTGCTCATCTGCACCCACTTGCCCGTCGGCGGAGGCGGCAGCGTGAAGATCGACGCGGCCACGACGTTCTGGGGTGGCGCATCGGCGGGCGTGCACTTGTCGGCTTCCGGAGTGGGCTCCCCGCCTTTCGGGCTCCAACCACACCCGGCGGCCAGTAGCGCCGATCCCGCGAGCAGGGCGAACGCTGACACATAACTGGTGGAACGCATTGGGTCAGCCTACGGATTACTGCCATGCGACGGGACCCACCCTGCGTCCAGCGCGCGCCACACGTTGACCATGGTTTGCCCGGGCCGCCGGCAGGGCACTCCACCTATGTGTTGGCCGCCCGGTTGGGGTGAGCCAGGGCGCGAAAGAGATTGCAGCAAGGGGAAATCCAAGCGTTTGGATGCAGGCACGCGCGGGTATCTATTCGCCATGGCGGCCACGGTCGGTGGTGTACCGCCGGTGAACGACGGTAATTTGCCCGGAGATGCCCCCCGGCCGAACACCTTCGGGCCAATGCTGGTCTCGGGTACCAAAGCGCAACGTCGCGTGCTGTGCCTTGCAGTCGGCGTCCTCGTCGGACTAAAGCGGCGGCGTTGGCAGGACGCGGCCGTGGAGTTGATCGCGGTCGCCCACGACAGCGGAATGTCGCCCTACGTGCTGGCCGAGGCGCTGGTCGAGCTGTCGGGCGGCCATTCCTTGCGACTGGCAGGTCAATCACGTCCCGACGCGGTACGTACTGCGCAGCGGTACTGGGGCCATCTCCTGAACCAGGTGCCCGGCAGCACCGAAGACCAGGATCCGAAGCACGTTCTGGTTTGGTGCGACCTGGGGCCCGCGCAATAGCGGTATCTCAGGCGTGCCGGCCGTGGGAGTGATGGTGCTCGTTGAGCAACATCCCGGACAGCAACCACACCGCGCCGAACGTCGCTGCGGCCAGTGACACGATCATCGCCACCGCGCCAAACGTGAGATATCCGGCCACCATCGCGACGGATCCGGCGACCACAGCCGCCAGGCTCACTGCGACAGTCACGAGGCCCGGTACCGCGGTGCCGTACGTGATGGGTTCAGGATCGGGCTCCGGTCGCCGAGGCGAGGCAGCAGCGCCGAACGCAGGCGATTCACTCATGTAGAGCGGATACCCGCACCAGCGTCCGCCAAAACTCGCGTTCCGAAGATCCGACCTGGCCACAAGCAGTGCCTACCGTCAGCACACGTCATTCATAGCCGAAATCCATAGCCTCGGTATTAGTCGTGCATCAGAGGCACCGAAAAGTTCGTTGCGGAGAAGGGACGAAAACAAGGGTCGGTTCATCAGTTGTTGTCGTGGCCGGGGTTCGCTGGAGCGCGTACCGGTTGCGGTCGTCAATTCGCCCATCGACGCTCCCCTCTTGCAACAAAACGTCGCATCAAATCGACGAATCTTTAGCGAACACCCACGCTTGGAAGGATCAAGGAGATGGGTATTCAGCACTATCGAATTGACCGCACCAGAATTCAACGAACCCTCAGCGCTGCCTCTACCTGCGTGATCGGAACTGGTGTCCTCGTGATGCTTACCTCAACGACACCAGCACGAGCTGATGCTCAAATCTGTACAGACCCAGCCGCCAGACAAGTCATCGTCAACAACGGCCACATTGTCAGCTACGACGACGGCACGCCGTATCCCGCCCCACCGGGAAACAATCCGAAACTGATCAATTGCAAGCCATACTTGGCGCCAGCTGACACACCGGATATCACTGCGCCGAATAACGATGACAATTGGTGTCTGAATAATCCCAACAGCATCGGGTGTGGGATTCCGTGGTGGAACGACTATCACCATCGCGTCTGTGCGGAAAACCCAGCGGCCAGCGGCTGCTCGGAAGGTTGGGGTCACCTCCCCCAAGGAATGAACCCGCCAAGTGATCGGCCGACATCGCCAAAGCCGACAACCCCGCCCGCTGGACAACCGCCGACCCCACCACCGCCGCCGGCGGACAGCGGCACACCGCCAAGACCAAGCGAGCCGAGCCCGGTACCCGTGAATCCCATTCCCCCATCGGTCACCAACGCACCATCTCCGACGAATCCCGGTGGCACCAACTCAGGTCAGAGTGGCCCCAGCCCCAGTCCCAGTGGCGGCAACTCAAGCCCGAACGGCGGCGAACTGAGCCCCCGTGAGGGGCCCAACTCCAGTGGCGGCAGCCCAAACACGGGTGGCGGCAGCCCAGGCGCCAGCCCCGGCTCCGAGTCGGGTCCGAGCGGCCCCAGCGCCAGCCCCGTCGGTGGCAGCCCAAGCCCGGACGCGGGTTCTGGTGGATCCAGCCCTAGCGGCGGCGGGTCCAGCCCAAGCTCAAGTGGCGGCTCTGAGTCCAGTCCTAGCGGTTCAGCGGCAAGCACAAGCGGCTCCAGTTCGAGCAGCTCGGACTCCGGGTCCAGCTCAAGCGGCTCAAGCTCCAGCGGCTCCGGTTCGAGCAGCTTCGATTCCGGGTCCAGTTCTAGCTCGAGTAGCTCCGACGCGGGCGGCAAACACTAGGCCGAGGGCGGACGCATTCCTGCTCCGAGCGTGGGACATTCCAAGGTGACACGCCGTAGGAGACCGCGCCGAACCACACGCTCGGCAGAGGAGTCAGGACCGCTGGCGGGCCCGCGGGCTCAGAAAGCAAAATGACCAGCACTCGCGTGCTGGTCACCGTTGCTCCCCCGATTGGACTCGAACCAATAACCGCCCGATTAACAGTCGGGAGCTCTGCCAATTGAGCTACAGGGGACTACTCACGGCCCCGGGAGCGTGTCCCTGGACCGGTGCATGACTTTAGCGCATGACCCCGCAGATGTATGAATCGGCTGGTAGCGGCCGGTCGGACCAGACGCAGTGGCGAACGTGAGGCAGGATGGAGGCAAGCACCGTCATCAGGGAGGGGTCCAGTGATCCGCACCGTCGCCGTCATGGCCGTTGGCTATGTACTGGGAGCCAAGGCCGGCCGTCGCCGTTATGAGCAGATCGCCGGTACCTACCGCGCCATCACCGAAAGCCCGAAAACCAAGGCCATGCTGGATGCCGGCCGGCGCAGGTTGGCCGACAAGGTGTCACCCGATCCGAACATGGTGCGCTTGACGGCCATCGACTCGCAGACCTCCGTCTTGCACCCCGAGTCGATTCACGACTGACCGGCGCCTGACACGCGCGAAAACCGCCCGATCACTGATCGGGCGGTTGTTGGTTCGAGAACCTCAGCCGAGCGGCTGGTTCCAGGACTGCCCCGGAAGCAGCGGACCGCTGCTGACGCCGCCTTGGGGGCCCCAAACACCCCACGGCGTGCCCACGTTCACGGGCTGTCCATTGGACCGGCCCATGCAGTTGCCATCTTCCTTATTACCGAACCAGGCGAGGCAGCCGCCGTCAGCCGACACCTGATCGGCTGGAGCGCTGCTCAGCGCGACGATGACGGGGGCAGCCACTGCGGTGGCCACGAGCGCTGCTGCGGCGAAGAGCCGGGTTGCTCGGATGGTCATGGTGGCCTCTCCCCTACACGTGTGGTTCTGCCTCACCATATCGCGTACGCCAGTGCCAGGTGTTACAGCCGATGAAGTCAGCTGATGTCGTCGCCGCTGGCCTGCTGGAGCAGGCTGCGCCGGTACTGCTCCATGGCGACGAGGTCGCCGAACAGCGCGTGGTACTCGGTGCTCTGCTCCACCGGCGACATGCGCTGCAGTTTCGACTTCAATTCGGCGATCTCCCGACCGACCCAGACCTCCTGCAGCCGGGCCAGCACGCTCGCGATGTACCGCGGCAGCTTGTCTTCCTCGACCTGGAAGGCCTCGACCGACAGTTCAGTGATCAGCGTGGCCGCCGTGGGCTCGACGCCCCGGACCGCTTCGATCCATTCCGCGCCGCCCAAACCCGCGGCCGTGCCGCCGGCAGCGGTGAGCGACTGCCGAACAGCGGCGTATCCGGGGTGGGTGAAGCTGTCGACCGGCAGTCCGTCGAAGACGGGTCCGGCCAGCGCCGGGTACTGCAGCGCCGACTTGAGTGCCTCACGCTGCGGCCAGAGCGTCGGATCTTTCGGGTTCGGACGTCCCACTGTCGGGGCCGGGGCCGACGGTGCCGCCTGACGCCGGGAATCCCGCTTCGACGTGGCGGAACCGCCCTTGGAGGACTCTCGCACCCGCGAAATCACCTGTGACACATCGTCCCAACCGACCCAGCCGGCCAACTGGCGGGCGTACTCGTCGCGGAGGGTGGCCTCTTTGATCCGGGCCACCAACGGCACGCATCGGCGCAGCGCCGCCACCCTGCCCTCAGCGGTGTCGAGGTCGTGATCCTCCAACGCGGTGCGAATCACGAACTCGAACAACGGGGTTCGGCGCGCCACCAGATCCCGGAGCGCACCGTCGCCGGCCTTGAGCCGCAGATCGCATGGGTCCATACCGTCGGATGCGACCGCGACGAACGACTGCCCCGTCAGATTCTGTTCGCCCTCAAAGGCTTTCACCGCGGCGGCCCGGCCGGCGGCGTCACCGTCGAACACGTAGATCAGCTCACCGCGAAAGAAGTTGTCGTCCATCATGAGTCGCCGCAGCATCGACAGGTGCTCGTCGCCGAACGCGGTGCCGCACGACGCGACCGCGGTGGTGACCCCAGCCATATGCATTGCCATGACGTCGGTGTAGCCCTCGACCACGACGGCCTGGTGCCCCTTTGCGATGTCCCGCTTGGCCAGGTCGAGGCCGAACAACACGTGAGACTTCTTGTACAACACCGTTTCCGGGGTGTTGACGTACTTGGCTTCCATGGCGTCGTCGTCAAATAAGCGGCGCGCGCCGAACCCGATCACTTCGCTCGTCGCACCGCGGATCGGCCACAGCAGCCGACGGTGGAACCGGTCCATCGGACCGCGCCGGCCCTCCCGGGACAGTCCGGCCGCCTCCAGCTCCTTGAAGGTAAATCCCTTGCGCAGCAAGTGTTTTGTCAGCGTGTCCCAACCCGACGGCGCGAAGCCGCACCCGAAACGCTTGGCGGCTTCGGCGTCGAAGTTCCGCTCGATCAGGTACTGCCGGGCGGCCGCGGCCTCCTCGGACTGCAGCGCCTCGGCATAGAACTCCTGCGCGGCGGAGTTGGCGGCCAGCAGCCGGCTGCGACTCCCGCGGTCGCGCTGCACGTTGGTGGCCGAGGCCCCCTCGTAGCTGACGGTGTAGCTCAGCCGGTCAGCGAGCAGTTCGACGGCCTCGACGAACGTGACGTGCTCGATCTTCTGCACAAAGGCGTAGACGTCGCCGCCTTCGCCGCAGCCGAAGCAGTGGAACTGCCCGTGATTGGGCCGGACGTGGAACGACGGTGACTTCTCGTCGTGGAACGGGCACAGGCCCTTCAGCGAGTCGGCCCCGGCGCGGCGCAGCTGCACGTGCTCGCCGACGACGTCCTCGATACGGGTGCGTTCACGAATGGCCGCGATATCGCGATCTGGAATCCGGCCGGCCACGCGCCTAGTGTAGGCGGCGCTGTTCGGGCGGCTGATCGGGATGATTGGCTGGTGCGCTTGCCGACGGCTTTGTGCAGGGTTCGGCCGGATACGCCCGGGACACCGTCGTCGACGGTGTGGGCGGTGCACTGCTGTGGGCGCACGCGGATCTGGTGATCAGCCGCGCGCTGGGCAGCTAGTCCAACGGCCGCGGCGAGCGCGCTTCGTGGACGCGCTCCAACCGGCTCTCGGTGTACGACGCGATCTGGTCGACCACCACGCGCAACCGGGCCCCGTCGTCGGCGGCGAGGGCGAACTCGGCGGCGAATTGCGGGTCCAAGCTGGCCGGGGCCTGGCCCCACAGCGCCAGCGCGACCTCGTGCACCATCGTCCGCTGGTCAGCCTGAATCTGCAGGTGCACATGGTCGGACATGATGAATTGCAGGGCCAGCATTTTGAGCACCGCGACCTCGGCCCGGACCAAGGCTGGGACCGCGAGATCGGCCTCGAAGCGCCGCAGCCTGGCCCGGCCGGCTTGCGTCTTGGTCTCGGTGACCGCGGCGTTGGCGAACCGGCCGACCAGCTCACTCGTCAGCCTCTTGAGCGCCACCGACGTCGCGACGGAGCCGTCATACTTCCCGACGCTGGTCACCACCGGTAGCTGCGACAAGCGCTGCGCGGCCGCCAGCATGTCGTCGTGGGTGACGTTCGGATTTGACCGGGCGCCGAGGCGGGCCAGGGTGTTGGCTGCGTCAGCGTCGGCCAAGACCCGCAAGTCGATGCGACCTGAGATGACGCCGTCCTCGACGTCGTGCACGGAGTAGGCGACGTCGTCGGCCCAGTCCATCACCTGAGCTTCGAGGCAGAGCCGTTCAGCGGGAGCGCCCTCGCGCACCCAGGCTGCCGCGGCCGCGTCGTCGTCGTAGAAACCGAACTTGACCCGGTCCTCCCGGAACCACGGGTACTTGATCACCGCGTCCAGCGCCGCGCGGGTCAGATTCAACCCCGCCGAACGTCCTTCGGCGTCAAGCATTTTAGGTTCCAGGCGGGTCAGGATGCGAAAGTTCTGAGCATTGCCCTCGAAGCCGCCGAACGGTTTGGCGATCTCGTCTAGTGCGCGCTCGCCGTTGTGGCCGTAGGGCGGGTGGCCGATGTCGTGGGCCAGACCGGCCAGGTCGACCAGGTCCGGGTCGCAGCCCAGCCCCATGGCCATGTGTCGCCCGATCTGGGCTACTTCGAGGGAGTGGGTGAGCCGGGTGCGTGGGGTCTCGCTCTGCCGGGGCCCGACCACCTGGGTCTTGTCGGCTAGCCGCCGCAGCGCGGCACTGTGCAGCACGCGGGCGCGGTCACGCGCGAAATCGGTGCGGTGTCCCGCATCGGTGCCGGGCAGCGTGGCGCTCTTGACGCCCTCTTCGACCAGCCGCTGCTGGTCGAAGTCGCTGTATCCATCGCTTACAGTGCCCACCGCCGAAAGTCTGCCAGCTCGGGCACGCCGATTTACCGCAACCCTGTCACTACATTGGGCCACATGCGCATAATGCGGCTGCTCTGGCTCGTGATGTCGATCCTGATGGTGGGGACGTTGCTGGCTCCTGGCGCGTCGGCCCAGCCCCCGCTACGGCTGCCGGACTACGTCACCGACGAGGCTCAGGCGCTGAATCCGCAACAGCACACCCAGGTTTCCGATGCGGTGCAACAGCTGTACACCGCGCGCAGTACCCGGCTGTGGGTGGTCTACGTCGACAGCTTCGATGGAGCCAACCCCCGCGACTGGGCGGAAAATACTTGGCGCCAAAGCTTTCTGGGCGACCACGACGCCATTCTGGCGGTGGCCGTCCAGGATCGCGCCTACGCACTGCTGGTCCCGCAGGCCGCGACGGGCGGCGTGGACGTCGACCGGTTGCGCCGCGATGTCGTCGAAGTGAAGCTGCACGACGGGGACTGGGCGGGCGCGGCCATCGCGACCGCCGACGGGCTGCGCGCGCCGGCACCACCATTCAATTGGGCTGGTATGACGGTGGCGCTGGCCGTCATCGGCGTCGCCTTGGCTGGACTCTTCTGGTGGGGTTGGCGTCGACGCCGGCAGCGTCGGACCGCCGAGTTGGCCGCCGCCCGGCAAGTCGACGCCACTGATGCCGGTGCACTCACAGCCATGCCGCTGGACACCCTTGAGGACTTGTCCAAGTCGATCCTCGTCGACGTCGACAACGCGGTACGCACCAGCGACAACGAACTGGCATTGGCGGTCGGCGAGTTCGGCGGGGCGGATACCGCGCTGTTCACCGCCGCGGTCCAGAACGCGAAAACGGCTATGGCACAGGCGTTCAGCGTGCGCCACATCCTCGACGACGCGGTGCCGGAGACCCCGCAACAGCGGCGCGACCTGCTGACCCAGGTGGTGGTCGCAGCTGCGCGGGCCGACAAGGAGTTGGAGACCCAGCGCGCCGCGTTCCACGAACTGCGGGACCTGGTGATCACCGCACCGACGCGGCTCGACGCGCTGACGCAGCAGATGGTCGGACTGACGGCCCGTTTGGCGCCCGCCCAACAGACCCTGACGGAGTTGCACGGCCAATTCGCCGGTACGGCGCTGGCGTCGGTGGCGGGCAATGTGGCCGTCGCCCAGGATCGGTTGGCGTTCGCGGACCAGAACGTCACTGCCGCACGACGATTGGTCAACAAGGCGGCTGACAGTCAGGCCGCGCTGGCCAATGCGATCCACGCCGCCGAGTCGGCGGTGGGTCAGGCGCAGCGCATGTTAGACGCCGTCGACAGCGCCGCGGGCGACATCACGCACGCCGTCGCGGTCTTGCCCGCCTCAATCACCGACCTGCAGAACGGCATTGCCGCCGCGGATGCGATCCCGCCCGGACCGCACTATGCCGAGTTGACGGCCGCGCGGACCGCTGCAGCCCTTGCGGTTTCGAACGCCCAGAAGTTGGGCGCGGCCGATCCGTTCGGCGCGTTCACCCAATTGACCGCCGCTGACGCGCAGCTAGACCAGCTGTTGCTGGTCATCGCCGACGAGACCGCGGCACGCCAACGGCTGCAGCAATCGTTCGATCAAGCACTGCTGGCCGCGACATCCCAGGTGCGTGGGGTTGCAGACTTCATCGACACGCATCGCGGGAGCGTCAGGTCGGAGGCCCGTACCCGCTTGGCAGAAGCCCAGCGCCGCATCGAGACCGCCAAGGCGACGGCACGCACCGACCTGCCTGCTGCCATCACGGAGGCCAACACCGCAGCAGATCTGCTCAAACAAGCGCAGACCCTGGCCGGCAACGACGTCCTCGCCCGCACCGGCACCAGTACCGGCGCCGAGCTGGGCGGCATCATTATCGGAGGTCTGCTGTCCGGTGCGATTCGGGGCAGCCGCGACAGCGGCGGAAGTTGGCGCTCAACGACTTTCGGCGGCTCGGGCTCGGGAGGTTCGGGCGGTGGCTTCTCTGGTGGCGGTGGCCGGTTCTAGTACCTCCAGTTCCTGCGTGAGCAGGAACCGCTTACTCATAACGCGTGCCGATAGCGCGGATGCGCGCTGCGATGCCATTCATATCGCCGGTCGACCGATTGAGGATTTCGGCGATCTCAGCAGTCCCCTTGGCCACCACAGGCAGCAGAGTCCGTTCGCCCGCAGCGGTGGGTGGCACGCTGGCAGCGGTATCGATTACCCATTGTCTGACGGAGTCCAGATCACGACGGCCTGCCACCACTACGGCTGCCGAACGGTCGATCTCAAGGCTTAGACGCCGGTCAAGGGCGGCAAGTCTCGCGATGGTTCCGGCCTGCTGGCGATTGCGGTCCGCGTACGCCTCGGCGCCAGGCCCGGTCCAGTCTCCTTCAGGCACAGCCGCGAGGACCCTGCTCCGCAATTCGCGGAACCGATCACTCATGTCGAATTCGGAACCGCCAACCGGTGCGCCCGAACCGAACATCGCGCGCGCGTCGTCCCATGTTGACATAAATGCGCCGAGAACACCCACCGCCGCCCCCTTCAATCCCCTTGGCTCACATCCTATTCGAGCCCGCGGCACGTCCCCGGCGGCAATTTCAGGCAGTAATTTCAGGCCGCAACGAGCAGGCGGCCGTCAGCGCGCCTGCATACCGTAGGGCAGCCCGCGGCGCCGAACCCATTCGTCGTGCACGTGACCCAATGGCGTCAGAGGCGGTGCCACACCATCTAATTCGTCCATCACCGCGCGTGAATGGAACGTCGCATTCAGTCCGCCGAAGATGGCGGCGTGCCCAAACTCGATCCGGGACATCATGACGAATTCGCGGGGCGGCACCAGGTGACGCTGTGGGTGATCCTCAGATCGCGCGTCCGCAAACGTACTCATCAGCCGACTGATGGACTCAGTTGAGTAGGTCACGGGCTGTGGACCCACCAGTTCCTGCAGCATGTCCCGCCACCACTGCATCACCTCGGCCGGACTCAACGCCGTCGGGTCTGGCAGGAAACCCGCCTCAACCATCACCTGGTGCAGCTCGTCGGGGCGGCCGTCGTAGGTATGCCGGCCGATTTCGACGATTGCCCGTCGATACCGCTCGGTCATGGTCGCCACACAGCCGAAATCGACAAAGCCGACGGTGCCGTCGGTCCCGAACCGGAAGTTCCACGGATGCGGGTCCCCTTGATACAGGCTGCCGTTGCGGTACGAGCCGGCCATGAACCGGAATATGACCTCCGCCCACGAGTTCTTCAACTCTGCATCGGCCTGCTGCGCATCGCTCCAATCGAGGCCATCGATATAGGTCATGGTCAGCACGCGGTCGCCGGATGCCTCGGAGATCAGCTCCGGCACCCGGATGAACGGATGGTCGCCGTACAAACTGTGGACCGCTGCGATATTGGCCGCCTCTTGCCGATAGTCGACCTCGGCCGCGATGCGCTCGGCCACCCCGGCCGCAATCTCCCGCAGGCCCGCGACGCGGACTCCGTTGCCCGCCTGGATCATCTGCCAAAACGCCACGAGCAGTTCAGTATTCGCCAGATCCGCACGAATCGCGGCAGCCACCCCGGGGTACTGCACCTTGACCGCCACCGACCGACCGTCCACGAGCGTGGCCACATGCACCTGTCCGATGGACGCGGTTGCCACTGGCTCGGCGCTGATCTCCGCGAACACTCGGTCGATGGGTTGTTTCAATTCGGACTGAATCGTGTCGAGAACGACGTCCCCCGGCATGCCGGGGGCCTCGTTCTGCAACCGCGACAACGCTCGGCGATAGGGCGCGAACTCACTATCGGGCGACGACGTATCCACCATCGAGGTCATCTGGGCGGCCTTCATCAGTACACCCTTGGAGCGACCGAACACCTCGAAGTAGCGCTCCGCATTGCGGTCGTGGAATCGGTCGACGGCCCCTGACGCACCGATTCGCTCGCGAGCACTTGCGAGTGCATGCCCACCGAGCGTGCGAACGGCCAAACCGGCCACCGCGGATGCACGACGCACACGGCCCGTCGCCAGTTCGTCAGACACCGATCCCCCGCCTGCCACTCGTGTCGCAGCCAGCGCACATTGGCCGGTGCTATCCCGCCGAGGGCCGCGATCCCGCAATCACGCGCAAAGTCCGGCGACCGTACTGCGGTGGGCCTCAGCCTGCTTCAACCGCTCAGTCTGAGCCGGATCGGAGTTGGGCGTTCCGGCGAGCGCATTGATCCCGACGGTAGTCAGGCTATTGCCGAACGCGCGCACCGCGTCCGCAAGTTCCTGCGGCGTACCCGGTCCGACGGCATTGACCAGGTATTGACCACCGCCGACCAACGCCAAGCGAGCATTGCCCGCCACCGCGGCCTGCGGAAGCGGCTCGGGTCCAAGGTCCAAGTGGGTCTGAACGCCGACAGCCTGGCTGACGGTGTCGAACGCACCGCAGACGGCTCCCTTGGAGTCGTCCTTCGTTGGCTGTGCGGTCGGCTGCGCAGCCTGTTGTGGACTCGGCTGCGACGGACGCGCCAATGCCCACGCGGCGAGCGCAACAGCGACAACCGCCACCAACAGTGCGACGGGTGCGATCCAGCGCTGCCCGGTGGTCGTCGTGACAGAGTCAGCTTCAGCAGCCGCAGCCATGTCGAGATTCCTATCGCTCGGTTGAGCCGACGAGCCAATAAGCCTGCACCGCAGGCGAACTCGCCGGTTAAAAGTGATCAACTTGAAAAAGTACTCTAGCCGCTTGCGCGGCCTGATTGATTGTTGCAGCTAGCGCAAAACGCCGAGTGAGTGCCGCCCCGGCGCGAGACCGGAGCGGCACTCACCTTCACTTATTGGGGTCAGCCGTTGGCGCCGGCGTGACCGGCAGAGCCGGCGGCACCACCCGCCATCGGCCACCACTATCGGCACGACCAGTGGCGCCGTTGATTCGCGACCCGATCCGAACACAACGTGCTCCGATCGGGCCGCGAACCTTTAGCTAGCCATTTTTGCCGGCCGAGCCTGCTGTGCCATTCGCGCCTGATGCGCCAGCGCTGCCGGTAGCACCCGTGCTGCCAGCCTTACCGGGGGTTCCGAACAGTCCGGTGGAGCCAGCCTTGCCGCCGGTACCGCCCGCGCCGCCCGCACCGCCTGCACCGCCAGTGCCACCGGCGCCGCCCGCACCGCCAGTGCCGCTGGTGCCTGGCAAGGTGTGCTGACCGGCTGGCCAGTGCAGGCCACCGGAGCCGCCGTTCCCGCCATTACCGCCGTTGCCGCCGTTGGTTCCGGCGCCGCCGGTGCCGCCGGTGCCACCGGAGCCGCCGCTTCCGCTGCCTCCGCCCAACAGCGAACCGCTACCGCCGTTGCCGCCCTTACCACCGGCGGCGCCTGCCGTGCCGGCGACACCGTTACCGCCGACACCGCCGGCACCGCCGTTACCAGCGTTGGCAGTGCCAACGCTGCTGAACGAGTTGCCGCCGTTCCCGCCATTGCCACCGTTGGCACCAGCACCGCCAGCACCGCCGTCACCGCCGTTACCGGAGGTGGCGGTGCCCGGATTCGACGCGGCCCACCCGGCATTGCCGCCGTTACCGCCGGCAGCTCCCGCGCCCCCGGTTCCGCCGTTACCGCCGTTCCCGGAAATCGAGGTGCTGCCGTTGGAACCCGAGTTGCCACTATTGCCGCCGTTGCCGCCGGCCTGTCCCGCGGTTCCATTGGCGCCGTCGGTCCCTGAGCCGCTCACCGTAGGAGGGTTGCCCTGGTAATCGTTTGGACTGTCGGTGCCGTTGGCGGCTTGGGTGCCGTTGGGGGTGGGGTTGGTGCCGGAGACGCCGTTGAGGGCAGTGCCGCCAGCGCCGCCGGCGCCGCCGGTGCCTATCAGCAGGAATGATCCGCTGCCGCCGTTACCGCCGTTACCGCCAGCTGTGGTGGCGGTTGCGTTGCCGCCAGCGCCTCCAGCGCCGCCGTTACCCAGCGCCAGCAGCGAGCCGTTGCCGCCACTCCCGCCGTTGGCGCCCAGGCCACCGTCGCCGCCCTTGCCACCGTTGCCGGCCAGCAGGAACGAACCATTGCCACCGTTGCCACCGTTGGCGCCCGCGCCGCCGGCACCACCATTGCCACCGTTGCCGATCAGCAGACCGCCAGTGCCGCCATTGCCGCCCTTCTGGCCGTCGGCGCCCGCGGCACCGGTACCACCGGTACCGAACAGCAAACCAGCGTTACCGCCATTGCCGCCATTCGCGCCCTTGCCGCCGCTGCCCCACAGCAGACCACCGGCGCCACCGTTGCAGGAAGCACCCGTGCAGTCGGCCTTGGCATCGATGCCGTTACCGATCAGGCCCAGGAACGGACCGTTGTAAGCCACTGGCGCCACGGCCGCGACATTGCGGGCACCGCATGCCACTGCACCAGCAGCGCAATCCACACTTGAATCGGCTGCGGCGACGCCCATACCCGCACCCGCAGCTGCCAAGCCAGCGGCCAGAATGCCACCGGCGAGCAGTCGAGTGGCATTGCGCTGCTGGGCAATTCGCCGCACAGCAGAGCGCTTCGCGACCTTAGCCGCGCGCTGGCCACCATGAGCTGTCAAGTCATGCATCCTTGTTCAAACCCTTCGTCAAAGACTTCCACGCATAGGACAGGTACCGCTCAGTACGGCGCGCGCATCGTTGCCACTGAACGCAATCCGAGTGCGTTCAGTCCGCACCGAATGCCACCGACACAGAGCGCTCAACGGTGGGCCACCATCGGGGCGGACGGCCCACCGCGAGCTAGAAGCTGCCGACGAAGCTGGGACCCGTCGGCTGCCAGCAAAGATTAACCCCCTTCTTCCGATCCGCCTAATTGGGGACTCTAACTTCCCAAGTGCCCACTTTGGAAGACCTGCGAAGAAATTAGCCAACGCGTTGTCCCGAATCGGTCAGAAGGCGCTCAAGAACGGTTGCCGAGCAGACACAAAACTGCCCCTCTCCCGTAGGAAAGGGGCAGCTTTGTGTCTGCTCGGAGGAAGAGGCTCAGCAGCCCTTGAGGCGCACCGCCAGGTAGTCGCTGACCGCGTCGATGGCGACGCGCTCCTGCGTCATGGCGTCGCGCTCACGAATCGTCACCGCGTGGTCTTCGAGCGAATCGAAGTCGACCGTGATGCAGTACGGCGTACCGATCTCGTCCTGGCGACGGTAGCGGCGACCGATGGCGCCGGCGTCGTCGAACTCGACATTCCAGTTCTTGCGCAGTTCGGCAGCGAGGTCACGGGCCTTCGGCGACAGATCGGCGTTGCGCGACAACGGAAGTACTGCCGCCTTGACCGGGGCGAGCCGCGGATCGAGCTTGAGCACAGTGCGCTTGTCGACACCGCCCTTGGCGTTGGGGGCCTCGTCCTCGTGGTACGAGTCGACCAGGAACGCCATCAGCGAACGGGTCAGGCCGGCTGCCGGTTCGATGACGTACGGCACGAAGCGGGTGTCGGCGCCCTGGTCGTAGAACGACAGGTCGACGCCGGAATGCTCACTGTGCGTGGTCAAGTCGAAGTTGGTGCGGTTGGCGATGCCTTCCAGCTCACCCCACGGGTTGCCGGCGAAGCCGAACTTGTACTCGATGTCGGTGGTGCCGGCGCTGTAGTGCGACAGCTTCTCCAGCGGGTGTTCGTACAGCCGCAAGTTCTCCGGGTTGATACCGAGGTCGATGTACCACTGCAGCCGGGTCTCGATCCAATACTTGTGCCATTCCGGCGCAGTCGACGGCTCGACGAAGAACTCCATCTCCATCTGCTCGAACTCACGGGTGCGGAAGATGAAGTTGCCCGGGGTGATCTCGTTGCGGAAGCTCTTGCCGATCTGGCCGATACCGAACGGCGGCTTCTTGCGGGCCGTGGTCACCACGTTGGCGAAGTTCACAAAGATGCCCTGCGCGGTCTCGGGGCGCAGGTAGTGCATGCCTTCTTCAGACTCGATGGGGCCGAGGAAGGTCTTGAGCATCATGTTGAAGTCGCGCGGCTCGGTCCACTGCCCCTTGGTGCCACAGTCCGGGCAGACGATCTCGTCCATCGGCACGGTATCGGGATCGTCCAGGCCCTTCTTCAGGGCGTAGGCCTCCTGCATGTGGTCCTGCCGCTGCCGCTTGTGGCAGTTCAGGCACTCGACCAGCGGGTCGTTGAACACCGCGACGTGGCCCGAGGCCACCCACACCTGGCGCGGCAGGATGATCGCGCTGTCCAGGCCGACGACATCGTCACGGCTGGTGATGACAGACCGCCACCACTGACGCTTGATGTTCTCCTTGAGCTCGACACCCAGTGGCCCGTAGTCCCACGCTGACTTGGTACCGCCGTAGATCTCGCCCGACTGGAAGACGAGGCCCCGGCGTTTGGCCAGGTTGGCAACGGTGTCAATGATGGACGCCACGATGTACGAGCACTCCTGTGTCAGGTCGGATGCAACCTGTTCAGACTAGTGGGAGCTATTCGGCCACAAACTTCGCGTCCACCGCGGCCCCGATCGTGATGTCGTCGGGGCGCAGGTCCAGGGTGGGCCCGCCGCCCGCACCCCCAGCCGGAGCCGCCATGGCCATGACCCGTGGGCCGTCGTATTCGGCCTGCGCTTGCAGCATGCCCGGGTCCGCCAACTGCACCGCCGTCACCTCACCGCGGCCCGCAGCCTCGGCGAATGCTCGTGCTTTCACCGCGGCGTTGCGCACCGCTTCCTGACACAGTTCCGCTTCATACGTCTGGCGGTTTACTTCGGTGACGTCCCAGTCGATGCGTCCGATCTCGACCCCGTCTTCGACGGCCCACCGGTCCAGAAACGTCGAAAGCTGTTCGAAATCAGCGAATTCCGCTTCGACCCTGATGTCGACCCGGAATGCCAGCGGGGCCCGGCCGTTCTTCGAGTACGGCCGATAGCTGAACACGCGGAGCTGGTCACTCGACCATGTGTTCACGGCACCGGCGTCGCACAGACCGCGCAGATCGGTGATCAGCCGATCCTGCAGGGCGACCGCGCGGCGGTACACGTCGGTGCGGTCGGCATCGTCCAGGGTCGCCGTCACCGCGACGGTTGCCCGCTCGGCGGCGTACTTGCGGCGAGCACGCCCGCGGACCACGACTTCCAGTGCTGTCATGCCACGACGGTATCCGCCGATACCGACGGAACCTTTGACATGCGGATTCACGCATGGAAAGCTAAATGAAAACTATTTCCAATAGTCGGGAGTCATTGGGGTGTCACCCACCACTACGCACGACGAGCTCGACCATCAGCACAGCGCCGCGCCTTTTCCGTCATCTCCACCTCGGGAGACCCTCGACGCCGCCGGCGACCTGCTGCGGGCCCTGGCCGCCCCCATCCGCATCGCGATCGTGCTGCAGCTGCGCGAATCGCAGCGCTGCGTGCACGAGCTCGTCGACGCGCTCGAGGTGCCCCAGCCGCTGGTCAGCCAGCACCTGCGCATCCTCAAGTCGGCCGGCGTGGTCGCCGGTGAACGTGCCGGCCGTGAGGTGATGTACCGCTTGGTCGACCATCACCTCGCGCACATCGTCGTCGACGCCATCGCTCACGCTGAGGAAGACCGCGCGTGACCGCCCCGACCCGGTCCACCAAACAACGCACCGCGATCGCCGCGCTGCTCGCCAACGTCGAAGAGTTCCGCTCGGCCCAGGAACTGCACGACGAACTGCGTCGCCGCGGCGAGGGCATCGGGCTGACGACCGTCTACCGCACCCTGCAGTCGATGGCCGCCGCCGGCCAGGTCGACAGCCTGCGCACCGACAGCGGCGAAGCGTTGTACCGCCGGTGTTCGCAGGCCCACCATCACCATCATCTGGTGTGCCGGCAGTGCGGCGCGACGGTCGAGGTAGCAGGTAGCGAGGTCGAGGCCTGGGCCACCGAAACCGCTGCGGCCCACGGCTTTTCCGATGTCAGTCACACTCTGGAGATCTTCGGGATTTGCAGTCGGTGCGCGCCGGCCTAACCAGCAGCGCTCGAGGGGCGTGGAGCCCAGCTCAGATCGGGAATCATCGTCCCCGCACCCAATCGAACACAGTCTCGGCAGTCAACGGCGCCAACACGATGTCGCCGGGATCGTGCGGGTTGATCCAGACCATCTCTTCGATCTCGGCCTGGACCGCCGGTTCGCCGGCCAGCTCCACTGCGAACAGGTCAGCGGCAACCGTGTGCCCCGGCTCGTTCGCCGCCACCGCGGTGTGGTGCCCCAACTCCCGCACATCGACGACGTCGACACCGAGTTCCTCTCGGACCTCACGGACCAGCGCCTCGACCGGTGTCTCCCCCGGTTCGAGCTTGCCGCCCGGCTGCATGAACGTCGTCGTCCCGCGCTTACGGACCACCAGCAGCCGCCCATGCTCGTCGACCACCACCGCGGCGACGATCCGGATGACGGTCACGAAGCCAGGTCGGCCCGCACGTCGACGCCGGTGGACAGCACCAACATGATCAGCGTGGACAACGCCTCATCGCTCAGCCCAGCGGCCGGAAAGTTGTAGCGCAGCATCACGTCGCCGACCTTCTTGGCGCCGTTGGCCTTCGGATCGCCGGGCCGCTCCACGAGCACCACCGAACCGAGCATGGTGCGGCCGGCGTGGTCGGCGACCCGGTCCCGAATCTTGTTGTCCAGCCTGATGTCCCACGCCAGCGGCTGGGTCAGCGAGACCAATTCCAGTCCCTCGCCGATGTTCACCACCCGCAACGACGCGACCGTCCCGTCGTGCGTCACCGTCAGGGCACCGTCGGTCTCTTCGACGATGGTCACCGACTCGGCGAGCACAGAAGCCAAGCGCTGCAACAAGTTCGACATCAGGCCCTCCCGAACCTTCGGTTCCGGTTGACGTATTCCTCGCAGGCAGCCCACAGGTCGCGACGGTCGTAGTCCGGCCACAGCTTGTCCTGGAACACATACTCAGCGTAGGCCGCCTGCCACAGCATGAAGTTGCTGGCGCGCTGCTCCCCCGACGTGCGGATAAACAGGTCGACGTCGGGAATGTCGGGCCGGTGCAGGTGCTTGGACAACGACGCCTCGGAGATCCGGCTCGGATTGATCTTGCCCGCCGCCGCCTGCTCGGCGAGTTCGCGTGCCGCTTCGACGATCTCGGTGCGCCCACCGTAGTTCACGCAGTAGTTGACGGTGATGACGTCGTTGCCGACCGTCATCTGCTCGGCGATGTCGAATTCCTTGATGACGCTGCTCCACATGCGCGGCCGGGAACCGACCCAACGCATGTTGACGCCCATCGCGTTGAGGTTCTCCCGCCGCCGGCGCACCACTTCGCGGTTGAAGCCCATCAGGAACCGGACCTCTTCGGTACTGCGCTTCCAGTTCTCAGTGGAGAACGCGTACACCGACAGGTGCTTGATGCCCAGTTCGATGGCCCCGCAGGTGATGTCGATGAGCACCGCCTCTCCCATCTTGTGGCCCTCGGTGCGCCCGAGCCCACGCTGGGTCGCCCACCGGCCGTTGCCGTCCATCACGACCGCGACGTGGTTGGGTACCTGGCCGGCGGGAATCTGCGGTGCGGAGGCCTTGGACGGATGCTGCGGCGGTCGAGAGAACCGGCCGTTGGAGTTCGGCGGGAGCTCGGGAAAGACCACCGGCCATGTCGAGATGTCCGGGAAAACCGGATAGTCGTCAGGCGCCTGCGGCAGCTGCGGATAGCTGGTCTTGCGCGCCCGGTTGAGTGCCATGGGCAATATCCTGCCTGAGTAGGGTCACCCGCTGTTCAATGACCGTGGTATCTGGACGGTAAACGCGCTCGACCAGAGGCAATGTCCGCAGCTGACGCTCAAGATGCCACTGCAGGTGCGCGGCCACCAGGCCGCTGGCCTGGCTGCGATGCCCCGCAGGCGACTCTTGCGCAAACTCCCAGTCGCCGTCGTGCAGCGCGGCCATCAGATCCAGCACACCTTGCGGCGGGGTGACCGACCCCGACGGCCGGCAGTGCACACACACACTGCCGCCGGCAGCGACGTGGAACGCCCGATGTGGCCCGGGAGCAGCGCAGCGCGCGCATTCGGTGATGGCCGGCGCCCAGCCCGCAATACCCATGGCCCGCAGCAGATAGGCGTCAAGCACCAGCTCCCGCGGCCGGCTGCCGTCGGCCACCGCCCGTAACGCGCCGACGGTAAGGCGCTGCAGCGCCGGCATCGGGTTGCGTTCCTCACCCGCCAGCCGCTCAGCGGTCTCCAGAATGGCGCAGCCGCAGGTGTAGCGGCCGTAGTCGTTGACGATGTCCGCGGCGAACGCATCGATGGACACCACCTGGGTGACGATGTCGAGATTGCGGCCGGGGTACAGCTGCACGTCGATGTGGGCGAACGGCTCCAACCGCGAGCCGAACTTGCTGCGGGTTCGCCGCACACCCTTGGCCACTGCGCGGACCAGCCCGTGGTCGCGGGTGAGCAGCGTGACGATCCGGTCGGCCTCGCCGAGCTTGTGCTGGCGCAGCACGACCGCTCGATCCCGGTACAACCGCATCGGGCGATTGTCCCATCACGAACCGACAACTTCGGTTAGGCAGCGCCGGGCGAGCGCTCAATCTATTCTCAGAATCGACATGGCCCCACCTTCTGCCCAGCCCCGGTTCCCCACCCTGACCCAGCAGTTGTACCGGCTTGCCAGCGGCGCGGTGACGTCACAGCAGATCGTGCAGCAGTCGCTGGACGCCATCGCCGCCAGCCAACTCGAGCTCAACGCGTTCCGGGTGGTGTTCACCGAGCAGGCACTGGCGGACGCCGCCGAGGCCGATCGGAAACGTGCTGCTGGACAACGTCTTCCGCTGCTCGGTGTACCGATTGCCATCAAAGACGACGTCGACGTCGCTGGGGTGCCGACCCGCTTCGGCACCGATGGTCCGGTACGCCCCGCGGCCGAGGACTCCGAGGTAGTGCGTCGGCTACGGGCGGCCGGGGCCGTGATCGTCGGCAAGACCAATACCTGCGAGCTCGGGCAGTGGCCGTTCACCAGCGGGCCGGGTTTCGGGCACACCCGCAATCCGTGGTCCCGCGGACACACCCCGGGCGGGTCGTCAGGTGGCAGCGCGACGGCCGTGGCAGCCGGATTGGTCGCCGCCGCAATCGGATCCGACGGAGCCGGCAGCGTACGCATCCCCGCCGCCTGGACCGGTCTGGTGGGCATCAAGCCGCAGCGCGGACGAATCTCCACCTGGCCGCTACCCGAGGCGTTCAACGGCATCACCGTCAACGGGGTGCTGGCTCGCACCGTCGCCGACGCGGCCCTGCTGCTGGACGCGGCGTCCGGCAATGCCGACGGCGATCTGCACAAGCCGCCGCCGATCGCCGCCGCCGAGGCGGTCGGCCGCGCACCGGGCCCGCTACGCATCGCCCTGTCGACCAAGTTTCCGTTCACCCTGTTCCGGGCCCGGTTGCATCCGGAGATCCGGGCAGCGCTGAATTCCGTTGCGGGACAACTTCAAGAGCTCGGGCACACGGTCCGGCCGGACGATCCCGAATATGGGCTGCAGCTGTCCCTGGATTTCCTGGCTCGCTCAACCTCGGGACTCGCCGAATGGCGCGACCGCGTGGGACCCGACGTCGACCTGGACCCGCGCACCCGCAGCAACATTCGGACCGGTTGGCTGTTGTCGGAGCATGCACTGCGTGAAGCGCGGCGGCGCGAAGCCGCGCTTGCACGCCGGATCGGCTGGATCTTCAACCTGTTCGACGTGGTGCTGGCACCGACCACGGCACTGCCGCCGCCGCTGATCGACGCCTTCGACCGGCGCAGCAGCGCGGCCACCGACCGGGCCATGATCGCCGCCTGTCCGGTGTGCTGGCCGTGGAATGCATTGGGTTGGCCGTCGATCAACGTCCCGGCCGGGTTCACCTCCGACGGCCTGCCTATCGGCGTGCAGTTGATGGGACCGGAGGGCAGCGAGCCGCTGTTGATCTCACTTGCGGCCAGCCTTGAGGCGATCAGCGGTTGGACCACCAAGCAGCCCGACAACTGGTGGTCCCAGCCCTAGCCCCACTCCCGCGAGCGGGAAACCTAAAAGCCGAGCTTGCCAAGCTGTTTCGGGTCGCGCTGCCAGTTCTTGGCGATCTTCACCCGGAGGTTCAGATACACCTTGGTGCCGAGCAGCTTCTCGATCTGCGTGCGCGCCGCGGTGCCGACCTCGCGCAGCCGCGACCCGCCCTTGCCGATCACGATGCCCTTTTGGCTGTCGCGCTCGACGTAGATGATGGCGTGCACATCGACCATTTCACCTTGCTCGGGGGTGCGGCCTTCGCGGTCACTGATCTCTTCGATGACCACCGCCAGCGAGTGCGGCAGCTCGTCGCGCACACCCTCCAGCGCGGCCTCTCGGATCAGCTCGGCCATCAGTACTTCTTCGGGCTCGTCGGTGAGTTCACCGTCCGGGTAGAACGCGGGCCCCGGCGGCAGCTTGCTCGCCAGCACGTCGATCAGCACATCAACCTGCTCACCCGAGACGGCGGACACCGGCACAATCTCGGCCGAACCCTCGGTGAGCTCGCTGACCGCGAGTAGCTGCGCGGCCACCCGATCGCGCGGCACCTTGTCGGTCTTGGTGACGATCACGACGAGCGTGGTTCGCGGTGCGACAGTGCGGATTTGCTGATAGATCCAGCGGTCGCCGGGACCGATCGTCTCGTCCGCCGGGATGCACATGCAGATGACATCGACCTCGGAGTAAGTGTCCTTGACCAGTTCGTTGAGGCGCTGACCGAGCAACGTCCGGGGCCGGTGCAGACCGGGGGTGTCCACCAGGATGATCTGGAACTCCTCGCGGTGCACGATGCCGCGAATGGTGTGCCGTGTGGTCTGCGGCCGGTTCGACGTGATCGCGACCTTGGTACCGACGAGCGCGTTCGTCAGCGTCGACTTCCCGGTGTTGGGTCGGCCGACCAAACACACAAAGCCAGAATGGAATTCGTCACTCATCGCTATCTCCTTGTGCTACGGCGTCGAGGGTTTCAGGACGTTGCGGCTCGACCGGGGCCACCAACACGGTGCCGATACGCACGCGGCCACGATGGTCGCCGCCGCCTTCGGCGCGCAGCCGGAGGGATTCCCAGCTCACCTCGGCACCCGGTAGCGGCACGCGGCCCAACTCGTGAGCAAGGAGCCCACCGACGGTGTCCACATCCAGATCGTCGTCGAGTTCCAGGCCGTACAGTTCGGCCAAGTCTTCCAGGGGCAGCCGGGCGGAAACCCGAAACCGGTTGTCGCCCAATTCTTCTATCGGCAGCACTTCGTCGGTGTCGTATTCGTCGGCAATCTCGCCGACGATCTCTTCCAGCACGTCCTCGATGGACACCAGGCCGGCGATGGCACCGTATTCGTCCACCAGTAACGCCATGTGGTTGCGAGTGCGCTGCATCTCGCTCAGCAGATCATCGAGCGGTTTCGAGTCCGGCATGAACACGGCCGGCCGCATCACCTCGACGACCTTGGTCTCGCGACCGCCGTTGGTGGAGTTGTAGGTCTGCTGCACAAGGTCTTTGAGGTAGACGACGCCGACGATATCGTCGACGTTCTCCCCGATCACCGGCATCCGGGAGTGGCCACTGCGCACCGCGAGAGAGGTCGCCTGCCCCGCCGACTTGTCGCTTTCGATCCAGACCATCTCTGTGCGGGGCACCATGACCTCACGGGCGGGCGTGTCACCAAGTTCGAAGACCGACTTGATCATTCGCCGCTCCTCGTCGGCCACCACGCCGCGCTGCTGCGCCAGGTCGACGACCTCGAGCAGCTCGATTTCGGAGGCGAACGGACCGTTGCGGAAGCCGCGGCCCGGCGTCAGGGCGTTCCCGATGAGCACGAGCAGCCGACTGATCGGAGTGAGCAACACCGAAATCACCTGCAGCGGAAGCGCTGTCAGCAACGAGATGGAGTAGGCGTTCTGCCGGCCCACGGTGCGCGGACCGACGCCGACCGCCACGAAGCTGACCACGACCATGATGGCCGCAGCAGACACCAATGCCCAACCCCGCGTCATCAGCTCATCGAGGTAGTCGACCAGCAGGACCGTCGCTGATGCCTCGCAGATAACCCGTAGCAGCACAACAAGGTTGACGTACCGCGGCCGCTCCCGGACGATCTTCGCCAGCCGCACCGCACCGGGCCGCTCATCGCGGACCAGTTCGTCGACCCGAGCGATCGAGACCGTGTTGATGGCGGCGTCGATCGCCGCGAACAGCCCGCCGAAGACGATGAGCACTATGGCGCCGATCAACGGCGTCAATCCGGTCACGGTTCGTCGAAGTACCGCGACTTGTCCAGCAGCCGACGGTCTTTCTCGCTCTGTCGGTCCTGGTGGTACGAGTGCACCTGGTCGGCCACCCACTCCTCGAGTAGCTCGCGTTGCAGGGTGAACATCTCTTTTTCTTCGTCCGGCTCGGCGTGGTCGTACCCGAGTAGGTGCAACACACCGTGGACGGTCAGCAACGCCAGCTCGTGGCCCAGCGAATGTCCGGCTGTCTCAGCCTGATTCGCCGCGAACTCCGGGCACAGCACGATGTCGCCAAGCATCGAGGGTCCCGGTTCCGGGGCATCCGGCCGGCCACCGGGTTCGAGCTCATCCATCGGAAAGCTCATCACGTCAGTGGGACCGGGCAGGTCCATCCACCGCATGTGCAGATCAGCCATTGCCGATTGGTCCACCAGCACCATGGACAGCTCCGCCGCTGGGTTCACGTCCATCTTCGAGATGACGAACCGCGCGACGCTGATCAGCTCGTCCTCGGATACATCGATACCCGACTCGTTAGAAACCTCCACCGTCACTGCGTCACCGCCTCGTCCGGCCGCTGGCTCGGCGCTGCGAACGGTTGGCCAGGCCGTCGCTCAATTTGGCTTCTGCTACTTCATAGGCGTCGACGATCTCCGCAACCAACTTGTGCCGCACCACGTCTGCGCTCGTGAGTTCTGCGATGTGGATGTCGTCGATGCCATCGAGTACCTCGACCGCGGAACGCAGGCCCGACTTCGCGCCGCCCGGCAGATCGATCTGGGTGACGTCGCCGGTCACCACGATCTTGGACCCAAAACCCAAGCGGGTCAGGAACATCTTCATCTGTTCGGCAGTGGTGTTCTGCGCCTCGTCGAGGACGATGAAGGCATCATTCAATGTCCTGCCCCGCATATAAGCCAGTGGCGCAACCTCAATCACCCCGGCTGCCATCAGCTTCGGGATCATCTCGGCGTCCATCATGTCGTGCAGGGCGTCGTACAGCGGCCGCAGATACGGGTCGATCTTCTCGTTCAGCGTGCCAGGCAGAAAGCCGAGGCGCTCCCCTGCTTCCACCGCAGGACGCGTGAGGATGATGCGGCTGACCTGCTTGGTCTGTAATGCGCTGACCGCCTTGGCCATTGCCAGGTAGGTCTTTCCGGTACCGGCGGGGCCGATGCCGAAAACGATGGTGTGGGCGTCGATCGCGTCGACGTAGCGCTTCTGGTTCAGCGTCTTGGGCCGAATTGTCTTGCCGCGCCGGGACAGGATGTCCAGCGTCAGCACCTGAGCCGGCGACTCGGTTTCGGCACCATTGAGCATGCCGACACTTCGACGAATGACATCCGGCGTCAGCGATTGTCCGCGGGCCACGATCGCGATCAATTCGCTGACGGCGCGTTCGGCAAGCGCCACCTCAGCCGGCCCACCGGCAAGCGATACCGAGTTACCGCGGACGTGGATATCAGCCGCCAGCAGCTCTTCCATAGCGCGCAGATTTTCGTCGGCTGAACCGAGGAGGCCCACCACAAGGTCAGGCGGAACAGTGATGCTGCTTCGAACCGACGGGTCGGACTCCGAGGAGCGCGACGAGGCGGTGTTCGTCTCGCGGGGCGTCACGTGGTTTTCGATGCCTGCTTTCTTGGGTCGAGCTGAGGACCACATTCTACCGCCGGGCCTGAGCCGCGCCCAACGAGTTGGCTGGTCACGCAACCGCGGGCGGCACCGATCTGGTGCCGCCCGCGGTCAAGTTGGTGTTATCGACGATTACCGGCTCTGGTGCACCTGGGTGTCGACCTGGGGTGCCTTGGCACCGCGGTGGACGTCATCCAGCCAGTTCAAGTGATCAACGCCCGTCGGAACCACCGAGGCCTGCAGGCCAGTCGGTGCCGGCCCAGTAGTGGCGACGGCAGGAACGGCGAACCCCATGGCGCCGGTGACCAAACCACCGGCGATAACTGCTGCGTACCCGAATCTCCTCATGGAGTGCTCCTCTTTATGTCCTTCTTTTCCCCTACAGCGGCGTAGGCCTCTGTCACATTGATGTAAACAGCCAGGTCAAGGTATTAATTCCGCTGGCAGGAATTGACTGATTGTGGCAGGAATTGGTGTGCCCCGGGCCACATAGATCCGGCTGCCCCGCCGCCCCACGGATTTGAGAATTAGCGCAATGGACGGAGGTTTGGCGCTGTTAGGCTCGAATTCACTGGCGAGGGTCCGCTGGTCGATGAGGAATCGGGGAGGGTTCTGCATGTCTGGTGGTCATCCGCGACTTCCGAGGCCACCGCGGCCGCCGGGCCCATCGCCTAGGCCGCACCATCCAAACCCCCCGCACCGCGGTGGCGACGAGCCGACCCAGCACATCCCGCGCCCGCCGGTACACCGTGGCGACGAGCCCACGCAGCACATCCCTCGTCCACCACACGGCGGCGACGAACACGGCAACAGCCCGCACCGCGGCGGCGGTGACCACAGTGGCGACCATCACGGCGGTAGCCCGTTGGGCAAACTCGGGAAGACACTCGACAAGGCCAACGATGTACTCGACAAGGTCGACAAAGCCCTCGACACCGCACAGGACATCGGCGACAACGTCAAGAAGCTGATGGCAGGCAATCCGATGGGTGCCATCGGATTGGTCAACGACGCGGGCCAGCTCGCCCAACTGCTGATGGGCGAGGCCGCGGCGACCCCCATCATCGAAGCCGGGATGATGACGCTGACGGGCCTGTCACTCTTCTTCGGGATCGGCGATCCGGACACCGGGGAATCGTTCTCGCAGGGCGCCGACCTCTTTCAGGCCGCCGGCGACGGACTCAGCAGCGCTTATCCAAACGCATGGCACGGCAGCGCCGCATCGGCCTACTCCAGCCGGAATGCCGAGCAGATCGGCAGCGCCGAACAGTTGCTGCAGGCTGACAATCTGGTCGTGCAAATCCTGGGCGCCGAAGCGCAGCAGGTGGCCGCCGGACGTGAGCAGATGGACGACATCTCCACCTGCCTCGGTGCCATGATCCCCGTCTGCTTGGCATTGGAAGCAACAGTCATCGGCTCTCCCGAATCGCTTGCGCTACAGGCCACATCGGTTGCCGTCGCCCTCGCGGCCTCAACCATGGCGATGAGCACCATGACGTCTCAATCAGCAAGCAACGCAGCACAATTGGCCCAGGCGACGAGTCTGTATCAAACCGCGTCGAACGCCCCGCCCCTGAGCTCCATGCCGCCGCCCCCAGCGGGCAAAGGCGATGACGGCGGTTCTACCCCCAACGGACCCGAGCCGGGCACGCCGCCCGGGCCAGGCACGGATTCGCCGTACGGCCCGCCAGGCGGCGGGGATCCCAAAAACAATCCGCCCGGAACCGGTCCGACCAACAGCACGCCCGGTGGTGGGCCCAGTAGCGGCTCCGGAGGGAGTTCCGGGGGCGGCTCCGGTTCGGGCGCCGGTGGCGGCGCACCCAGCATGCCGCAGATGCCCAGCGCCCCAAGCATGCCTACCGGCGCTGGTACAGGCGCCGGTGCCGCCGGCGGCGGCATGCCGTCGATGCCGCAGATGGGCGGCGGCTCCGGCAGCGGTGGGGGTGGCGGCCTCCTCGGCAGCCTCGCCGGCATCGCGGGCCAGGCGGCGCAAGCTGCGACGCAAGCAGCTCAGGCTGCGCAGCAGGGCAAGCAAGACCCCAACGCCAAGGATCCGAACGCCAAAGATCCGAACGCACCCGATGCCGACAAAGACGGCGACGGCAAGCCCGACGACCCGAACGCCAAACCCGAGGATGCGAATCCACCGGGAGCGGCCGCCGGCACAGACTCGCCCGCCGGGCGCGCACCCATCCAGGTGTCGTTCGACGACGGCGCCCATCACGTCGAGGTGGCCGTTGATCCCGAGAGAGCCAAAGGTCCTGTCCACGTGAGCCTGGATCCGTCGAATCCCACTGCGCCGCCACGCATCACAACCGAGACCTAATTTTTCCCAGAGGAGCTACACATGACCCGCAAGCTCAGCGTCGAAACCTCAGAGTTGGGGCAGCTGTCCACCAAGCAAACCGATGCCGCCGCTGTGTTCAGCGCTGCGGGCAACACCACGTCCTACGTCGAGGTCAAAGTGCTGGCCACCCACGGGCCGCTGTGCCTGTCGACGCAATCAGCGCTGAGCGCTGCGAACAATGCGCGTAAAGCTGCCTGCGAGCAGATGCAGAACAAATCTCGCCACTTGGCTGAGAATCTGACCCGCGGCGCGGCCCAATACGATCAGACCGATGCGCAGGAAGGCTCCCACCTCTCCAAGCAGATTCAGGTCTGATCGATGTCCGACCATTCTTGGGACGACCACGACGACCACGACGACCACGACGACCAGGATCCGGACACCGCTGGCGCGCTTGATTACCTCGGCGACACCGGCAGCGTCGACGACGCAGACCCCGACGACTCGGGTCTAGACCAGCTGGTGACCTCAGACGACGAGGCGCACCGCGAAGAACCGGATGACGCCGACTCGTACGCGGCCGCGATGGAGCCGCCAGCCACCACAGCACCGGATGACGACGAAGCACCGCAGGACGACGAACCGCGGCGGGTGGCGGTGTTCGCGGTGACCGACCCCGCAGGCAGAGTCACTGCCGAGGCATCGATCAGCGGTTCGATCCAGCGAATCAAACTCAGCCCTGGCGCCACCGCGGTGACCGAGGCCGAACTCACCCGCAGCATCTTGTCCACTGCAAAACTCGCGAACATGAAGGGCCGTGCGATTCAACGCTCCCTCATCGAAGGCGTCCTGCTGTCCGAAGGACTCGACGAGGAACGCGTCGAGGCCATCATCGAGGCCAACGCGTCCGACCTGCCGACGCCGCGACAGGCCGATGACGCGGTGGCCGAGGCCGAGGCGGCATACCTCCGGGGTCAACATTGATCGCCGCGGCCCTGTCTGTGAGCGAATATGATTGGGCGACTTAGATGTTCGGCGGACTCACAGATTTTCTGACCGACGTCGGTCGCGGTGCGGCCAAGGTTGTCAATGGTGTCGACCACGCCATCGATGAAGCCGGTCACGTATTCACCGAAGGCGTGGAAACTTACACCCACACGTTGAGTGAAGTCGGCGAGACCGTCCTCGACGGTGGCGAGCATTTGGTCGAAGGGCTGGTCGACGGTGTCAAAGCCACCATCGACACCGAACTCGGCCTCCTCAATGACGTCAACAATGCGATCGTCAACGGCGTCATGGCCGTCGGCGGACTGATCGCCGACGCAGCAGACATGGCCGGCAAGTTGTTCCAAATGGCGTCGTTCGAGACGCCGATCATCGCGCGCGGCCTGCAGGACCTCGAGAGCATGTCCAAGCAGTTGGGTACCGGTGCGCCCGAGCACGGAGAGTCATTCAGCAAGGGCGCAGACGAATTGAAGTCGAGCGCCACGACTCTCGGCCAGGCGGTCCCCGGCGACAGTTGGTCCGGCACCGGCGCTACCGCCTACTCGACCAAGAACAAAAGCCAGATCGAGCAGACCAACGCCATCGTCGAGGCAGATGGCGCCGTCGCGAAAATCCTTGCCCGCGAAGCACAGCAGCTCGCGACCGCCCGCAAGCAGATGAACACCATCTCAACCATGCTGTCTATGGCCATCCCGCCGGCGGTGATGTCGCTGAATATGGGCGACATTCCCGGCTGGATCACGAAGCAGACCGTGGCCACCAATACCGCGATGTCTGCCGCCAATCAGGTCATGCAGGCCATGACCGCCCACGCCGCCGCCAATGCGACTGAGATGCAGGCGGCCGCATCCGGATATCAGACCGTCGCAACCGCCACTGCTCCCCCGCCAATTGGTCTCCCGCAGAGTCCCGAACCCGGAGTCGACCCAGGGAACACCCCGCCGGGCAGAGGTCCCGGAAATACCCCGGGTGGCAATGACACCGGTGGTGGCGGTGGTGGTGGGAACCCCGGTGGGGGCGGTGGGGGCACGCCCAAGATGCCGGAGATGCCCAGCACGGCTGGCATGTCTGGAGGCGCCACCGGCGCCGGCGGCTCGCCGATGGGCGGCATGCCGTCGATGGGTGGAATGCCTTCGGGCGGAGGCAGTCCCGGCGGCGGCAGCGGCGCGGGCAGCGGCCTCGGCTCACTGGCCGGCCTCATCGGTCAGGCGATTCAGTCCGCGAAGGAAAAGAACGACGAGAAGGACAAGGCGGACCAGGCCGCGAAAGACAAGGCCGCACAAGAGGATAAGGACGGCGACGGCAAGCCCGATGGGGAGCTGGGCGACCCTAACGCCAAGCCGGACGGCGCGGCAGCCGGCGACGGCGCCCATGCCGGCCGTGCCCCAATCCACGTTTCGGTCGACGACGGTGCCCGCCACGTAGAGTTCGACGTCCAGCCCGAGCAAGCCCAGGGTACGGTCCACGTCAGCCTGGATCCGGCCAATCTGTCTGCGCCGCCGCGCATCACGACCGAGACCTAACCCGAAGGGACTTTCATCATGACCACCCTGAACGTCACCCCGGGCAAGTTGCGGGAGTTATCCGGCAAGCAGAGCGAGGCCGCCGGCCACTACCCTGCCGCGAGCAGCGCCACCGCCAGCACGGCCGCGAAGGTGTCCTCGACGCACGGCACCATCTGCTCGGCCACGGCAACCGCGGTGACCAGTGCCATGACGGCGCGCACCGCGGCCTGCACCAATCTTCAGCGCATGGTCACCAAGACCGCCGAGGACCTGATGACGGCAGCAGGCCAGTACGAGCAGGCCGACGCCCAAGGCGCGGACAACATCAACCAACATCCGATGCCGAGCTAACCCCGATGCCAGGCAATTCGTGGGACGACCCCGACGAGCACGAGAGTGTGCTCGACTCGTTCGGCTACGGCGACACTGCTGCCGCCGATCCAGAAGACAGTTGGCTACCCGGGGACCACTGGGGTCAAGACAGCCAGTTCGGCGGCGCGCACCCCGACTATGCGCAGCCCGCGCCCGCGCCCGATGTCACGGCCGTTCCGAGTGTCCCGGTCTGGGTGAACGTATCCAACCCGGCGGGCACCATCACGGTCCAGGCCAGCACCGGCGGGCGTATCCAGCGCATCGCGTTGGCCCACGACGTGGCCAGGATGCCTGAATCGCAACTCGCGCAACAGATTCTGGCGACGGCGAAGCTGGCCAACATGAAAGGCCGTGCGGTGCAGCATCTTTTGGTCGAGCAGATGCTCACTTACCAGGGCCTGGACCCGGCCACCGCCCGCGACTACATCGAGCAGCAGATGCAACTGCCGACTCCCGAGCAGTCATTGGCCGCCGAGGCAGAGGCGCGGGCGAAATACCTGCACGGAGAGGTCTAGTCAGACGACCAGCGCGGCGTCAGCACGCCCAGCGCACCCAGCGCCACAGCGGCCGCGGTCGACGTGCGCAACACCGACGGGCCCAGTCGAACGGCCACCGCGCCGGCGGCGACCAGCGCCGCCACCTCACCGTCGGTGATGCCGCCCTCAGGCCCCACGATCAACGTCACTGCTGCCACCGACGACGAAATCACTTCGCGCAACGGCACTTCCGCCGATTCGTGCAGCACCAGTGTGACACCGGCACCGATCGACGAGGCCAACTCCGCCGTGGATACCGGACCGCTGACGGACGGCACGTACGGCCGCCGGGACTGCCGCGCCGCCGACCGGGCCACCGCAGCCCAGCGTCGTAAACCCTTCTCCACCTTGGCCGCACCGTCCCAGCGCGCGACGCACCGCTCGGACTGCCAAGCCACGAAAGCGTCGGCTCCGGCTTCGGTGGCCAATTCGATTGCCAATTCGGATCGTTCGGACTTGGGCAGAGCCTGCACCACTGTCACCGACGGCACCGCCGCCGGGACCACGGCGGTTGACAGCACGCGCGCCGTCAACCGGCCCTTCACCGCGTCCTCAATCACGCAGTGCGCCAACGTCCCGGCACCGTCGGACAGATCGAGTTCTTCACCGGGACGGATGCGTCGCACCGTCGCCGCATGGAATCCCTCATCACCGTCGACGACGGCCAGTCCTCCGACGTCCGGTAGGGCGTCGACGTAGAACAGCGCCCGGCTCATCAGCGGACTCGAAGGCTAACGGCCGCTGAAGGTTTCGCGCAGGCGGCTGAACAAGCCGCCCCCGCCGCTGCCGATGCTCTGCGCGGACCGCACCTCGGTCACGTCGCGCGTGCGCTGCTCCTTGAACTTGCGCAGCAGGTCCAGGTCGCGGTTGTCGAGCCGCGACGGCACCACCACGTCGATGTGCGCATGCAGGTTGCCACGCACGCCAGAGCGCAAGTGCGGCAAGCCATGCCCGCGCAGGGTGGTCACCGAACCCGGCTGGGTCCCCGGCGCGATGGTGATCTCGGTCGGCCCGTCGAGGATGGCGTCGACCGTCACGGTCGTGCCGAGCGCGGCGTCGACCATCGGCACCGAGACGGTGCAGTGCAGGTCGTCGCCGTCGCGCAGGAACAATTCGTGGGGCTGCTCGTGCACCTCGACGTACAGGTCGCCGGCGGGGCCACCGCCGGGGCCGACCTCGCCTTGCGCGGCCAAGCGCACGCGCATGCCCTCACCGACGCCGGCCGGAATCTTGACGCTGACCTCACGCCGCGCGCGCACCCGGCCGTCGCCGCCACAGCGGTGGCACGGGTCCGGGATGACCTCGCCGACGCCGCCGCACACGGGGCACGGACGCGACGTCATCACGTTGCCGAGCAGCGAACGCTGGATGGTCTGCACCTCGCCCTGACCGTGGCAGGTGTCGCAGCGGGCGGGCTTGGAATTGCCGTGGGTGCCCTTGCCCTGGCACAGATCGCACAGCACCGCGGTGTCGACGGTGACCTGCTTGGTGACGCCGGTCGCGCACTCCTCCAGGTTCAGCCGCAGCCGCAGCAGCGAGTCCGAACCGGGCCGCACCCGGCCAATCGGCCCGCGCGAGGTCGCGCCGCCGCCGAAGAACGCCTCGAACACGTCGCCGAGGCCACCGAATCCGGCGAAGCCGCCGGCACCGGCGCCGCCTCCGGCGCTCTCCATCGGGTCACCGCCGAGGTCGACGACGCGCCGCTTCTCCGGGTCGCTGAGCACCTCGTACGCGGTGCTGATCTCGGCGAACCGCGCCTGCGCACCCTCATCGGGGTTGACGTCGGGGTGCAATTCCCGGGCCAGCCTGCGATAGGCCTTCTTGATCTCCGAATCGCTGGCGCCCTTGCTCACGCCGAGCAGGCCGTAGTAATCGCGTGCCACGCCTAAGAACCTTGCCTAATCTCTCGAACCGCCGAACACCCTCACCGGGTGCCCAGTACCTCGCCTATGTACCGGGCAACGGCCGCGACGTTGGCGATGGTGCCCGGATAGTCCATCCGAGTGGGACCCACCACGCCCATACCGCCGTAAACCTTGCCCAAGCTGCCGTAGGCGGTGCTCACGACTGACGTACCTGCCATCTGCTCGGCCTCGGTTTCGTGGCCGATGCGTACCGTGACCTTACCTGCCTCCTGCTGCGCGGCCAGCAACCGCAGGACCACAACCTGCTCCTCCAAAGCTTCCAGCACCGACCGCAGGGACCCGCCGAAATCTGCCGTGTTGCGCGTGAGGTTGGCGGTACCGCCGAGCAGCAGCCGCTCTTCCTGGTGTTCGACCAGGGTCTCGACCAGCACCGTCGCGGCACGGCCCACTGCGTCGCCCAGGCCCCCGTGCCCGTCCATCTGCGATGCCAGATCGGCCACCGCGATGGACGCGGCGGAGAGCAGTTTCCCTTCCAGCGCCACGCCGAGCCGCTCGCGCAGCTGGGACAGCTCATGGTCACCGATGGCGTCGCCGAGTTCGACGACCCGCTGGTCGACCCGGCCGGTGTCCGTGATGACGACCAGCAGCAGCCGCGCCGGGGTCAGCGCGACCACCTCGAGGTGACGCACCGACGACCGCGACAGGGTCGGGTATTGCACGATGGCCACCTGCCGCGTCAGCTGCGCCAGCAGCCGAACCGCGCGACGCAAAACGTCATCGAGGTCGACGCCGGACTCCAGGAAGCTCAGGATCGCGCGACGCTCGCTGGTCGACAGCGGTTTGACGTCATCGATCCGGTCGACGAACTCGCGGTAGCCCTTCTCGGTGGGCACCCGGCCAGAGCTGGTGTGCGGCTGGGTGATGTAGCCCTCGGCCTCCAATACCGCCATGTCGTTGCGCACCGTGGCGCTCGAAACACCAAGGTTGTGGCGTTCGACGAGCGCCTTCGAGCCAATGGGCTCCTTGGTGGATACGAAGTCGGCGACGATGGCGCGCAGCACCTCGAAGCGACGGTCGTCGGCACTACTCATTCGGCACCTCCGCTTTTCACTGTCATTTTACGGTGACGCTGGATTCGGCTGCGGGACCCATGCCGCCGCGCCGTCGGATGCGTCGGCAAACGTAGTGTCGACCGGCTAGGGTCAGGTGTATGCCGACGCTGTCACTGCGGACCCGCTCGGCTCACGGGGTGTTCGCGGCGTGATCTTTAAAGGGGTACGCGACGGGAAGCCCTACCCGGAGCACGGGCTGAGCTACCGCGAATGGGCGCAGATTCCTCCGCGACAACTGCGACTCGACGAGATCGTCACCACCACGACGGTGCTCGCACTGGACCGGCTGCTGTCCGAGGACTCGACGTTCTACGGCGATCTGTTCCCGCACGCGGTCCGCTGGCAGGGCACCATCTACCTGGAGGACGGCCTGCACCGCGCAGTGCGGTCCGCGCTGCGGAACCGCGTGGTGCTGCACGCCCGGGTGTATGACATGGATATACCGCTGTCGCAACAGATTTCACCGGCCGGCGAGTGACGGCGCGTTAGGTCCTCAGCCAGACGATCAGCACGATGAGCAGCAGGCCGACGAGCCCGATGCCCATGGAGATCAGGGCCATGGTGACGCGGTTGCGGGCATCGCCGCCGAAGCCGTACGTGCTGCGACCGGTGAACAACGCGATCGCCAGGCTCCCCAAGTGCCAGCCCCATGAGTTGCCGTCACCTTTGGCGTCGGGGTGGGGCGCGGTGGGCTGCGGGTAGTACGGGTACGGCTGCTGCCCGTAGCCGGGCTGCTGGTAGGGACACGGCTGCTGCGGATTCGGGTAGCCGGCAGGCGGATACCCGTAGCCCTGAGGCGCGGGATACGCCAGCGGACCGGGTGGATACGGCCCGGGTGGTGGCTACTGCGGATATCGAGGATCTGGATAGGTCATTGCTGCACTCCCCCTGTGAGCGTTGAGCTGTCGAGCCCAAAATCTATCGAACGCTCATTCTCGCCCACGGACATCGAGGACCAGAGCACCTGGAGGTGTCGCTCAGCTCGGGGACGTCCCGAACCCTCGAACTGATGGGCATGGCCTCGTCGCGGACTAGCCACGCCAACCATCGGCAGACGGGGTCAATAACCTAGTTCGTCGACGGCGGTGGTGGTGGTTGGAATGGTTGGTACCACCACCATTGCGCGCGCTCGCCAGTCGGCCCGGCGCATGGTGGAACGTCCGGTGCTGGTGTGGTGGGTGGTCGCGCCAGTGATCTGTTGGTCAGGGGTTGTCCGGCTGCGTCGGTGACGACGAGCCGGTCGGCGGGCCCGGTGATGGTGATGCCACCGCTGTGGTGCAACCGGTGGTGATAAGGGCACAGCAGCACCAAGTTGTGCAGTTCGGTGGGGCCGCCGTCCTCCCAGTGCCGGATGTGATGGGCATGCAAGCCCCGGGTGGCTCCGCAGCCGGGCACCTGACAGCAGCGGTCGCGGTGTTCGAGGGCTCGGCGCAGGCGGCGGCTGATGGTGCGGGTGGTGCGGCCTGCTCCGATCGGCTGACCGTGCTGTTGCAGCCACACTTCACACGTCGCGTCACACAGCAGATAGGCACGTTCCTGGTCCGTGAGCAGCGAGCCCAGATGCAGCGCGGCCGTGTCATGTTCGACATCCAGATGCACCACCACGGTGGTGTGCTGACCGTGCGGCCGCCGTTGCACATCCACGTCCCAGCCGGCCTCGACCAGGCTCATGAACGCATCCACCTGGTTCGGCAACGGCGGCGCCTGCGCGGAGTTGGGCTCGTCGGTGTCGTGGTCGCGTTTCCAGTCCGCGATCAACCCATCGTGATGGGAGGCCAGCCCGGCGTCGAACTTCGCGGCCTCGACTTTCGGCAGTCGGATATGCCAGGTCGTGGACCCGTCCTCGTGCACGGTTGCGCTGATCGAGCGCTGCGACTCCGGCCGGGGTGCGGGATCGGCGCGAGGTTCGAGCTTGATCGCGGTGCGCAGCTGGGTGACGGTGGCGCTGGCGGCGAATTGCGCGTAGTGCTCATCGGAGCCCTCTGCCGCGCGTTCGGCGATCACCCCGACCTGATCCAACGACAACCGGCCTTCACGCATCCCGTCGGCGCAGCGCGGAAACTCTTCGAGCCGGTGCGCGACCGCCACCATGACTTCCGCGTTGCGGGGCGTCACCCCGGCCTTCCAGGCCACCAGCGACGGGAGCGACCGGGCACCGGTGGCACCCCACAGTCCATCACTATCAATCTCCGCGACGATGTCCACCAAGCGTCCGTCGATGGCGTTGCGTTGACCGGTCAGCTCGGCCACCTCGTCGAACAACGCTTCCAACCGCTCGCAGGGACTCACCTCAGAAGCGAAAGAGGTTGCGGCGGTGGACATAACACCATCATCGCAGAGGGGTACGACAAAAATCGGCCCTCGACAAAGCAACGATCAAAGAGGCTCGGACTGCGTAGGGATGACGGTGTGAGAGGAGCACACCGCCGTGCCTATCGCCCGACAAGTCCGGTCATCGCACCCAAAATCGAGAGATATGCCCTAAACACTTAGGGAGTGCCGCAACGTCTTTGGCCTGATGTCGGTCCAGGTCTCTTCGACGTAGGCCAGGCAGTCCGCCCGGGTGGTCTCACCGAACACCACGCGCCAGCCGGCGGGCACGTCGGCGAAGACGGGCCACAGGCTGAGCTGATCCTCGTCGTTGATCAGGACGTAGAACGCGCCGTTCTCGTCATCGAACGGATTGCTGCTCATCGCTTCTCCTCGCAGATGGGGTGGAAAGGTCAGCCCCCAGCACCCGGTCGCTGAGCAGACCGAGGCAGCTGAGGTTCGGGAACCCCGGCCCCTGGGTGAGCCAGGACAGGCTGGGCAGGAACAACTTTGGTGCGACGCCCGTGACGGCGAGGTCATATCCGATGGACCGCTGCAGCGCGTCAGCGGACAATGGCGCTCCGATACCGAGTTCCAGTACATCCAGTGCGTCTTGGCTGAGCAGCGGGGCGAACCACATGGCGTCGGCGCCGGATCCGTCGATGACGAGGTCGAAGCCATGGACCGTCTCGAGGTTGCCGGTCTCGCGTTCGGTCTGCAGTGTCAACCGGATGCGCTCGTCTCGGGGTACCGCATGGGCGACGCGACCGCGCAAGTGCCGGATTCGGTCGTCGGCCAGCAGAGACTCCTGGACGCGGGCGGAGAACACGCCACGGTCGGTACGCGCCATGGCATCTCGGCGCTCGGAGATGCTGAGGCCGGCCCAGCCGGTCGGGTCGGAGAACAGTGTGTTCTCGAAGTAGCCCTCGCCTCGGGTAAACAGGGTGACCCCCGGCGAGATCACCGTGATGGTCGAAATCCGGTGGGAGAACAGCTCATCGAGCATGGTCGCCGCGGTCTCCCCGCCGCCGATGACGGCGACGCGCTCGGCGCTGATGCGCTCGTCCTGGGCGACGCGATGCCAGAACTGGGCGATGGACAGCACCCGCGGGTGCCCCGGCAGAATCGACCGCTCGGCCTGCCCGGGGCCGGTGATCATCACGCCGTCGGCCCGGACCTGTTGCTCGTGGGTGTGCAACACCCACTGCTCGCCGTCCACGGACAGCTGAGTGACTTCACCGGTGACCACCTGCATGGCAACGCTTTCCGCCACCCACGTCAGGTACTGGCTCCACCGCCGGTGCGTCGGCGCGGGGCGGCCGCGGTCGATCCATTCGCCGAACTGTCCGGTGGCGATCAGGTACGACTGCCAGCTGTGCCGCATCATGCGTTCGTCGAGTTCAACGTTGCGGCGCGGGACCACAGCGGAGCGGTACGGGAAACCCACGTCTTTCTCCGGGCCGGTACCCAACCGATGCCGCCCGTCGGTCCAGCCTCCGGCGGCCTGCCAATTGGCCCCGATACCAAGGCGTTCCACCGCGATGACCTCAGGCGCGTCGACGCCCATGGCCCGAAGTTCAGCCGCCTTTGCGGCCACCGCCACGGCCTTGGCACCGGCGCCGATGACGGCCAATGTGCTTGGGGTCTCGGTCATTTCACCACTTCCCTGAGCTGCGATTCCCACAGCTGTTGCAATTCGGAAATATCGTCGGTGCTGAGAATGTCTGGCACCGTGCGCCATTGGACGCCGAGTGCGGTGGAGCCGTGATGGTCAACGATCCCGGCCATCAAGGTCAGCTCGTGGTGCACCGCATAGTTGGGTTCCGGCACCGGCGAGGCACTGGCCAGCAGCGCGCCATCGAGCTGCAGCGCATCACCGCTGGCGCCGAGATGGACGCGGCCCAGATAGTTCAGCAGCACCTGAGGTTCGGGATGCGCCGACAACCGCTCCGCAGTATCAGCCCGCAGGTAACGCAGCAGCCCGAAGTCGATGCCGTGTCCGGGGATCGCCGCGATCTCCGCGCTGACCTGGTGTGGCGCTTCGGAAGTGATGCGCACCGGGTAGATGGCGCTGAACAAGCCGACGGTGTCACCGGTATCGATCTGGTCGCCGGCCACCACGGTGTCTGCGCGGCCGTGGGTCTCCAACGCCAGCAGAGGTGCCGGAGTGTCCTGGCCGCGGCGCTGCCGCCACCGGGTGATGGTACGGGCTGTCGCCGCAGCCAACAGATCGGTGACGGGCTGCGCCGCCGCCAGCAGTCGTGCGGTGAGATCGGCGTCAACCACCGCTATCGACACCACCACGTCTGCGGCACAGTCGCTTTCCTGTGTCAGGCGTCGGTTGCCGAGTTGCGGGTCCGAGCCGGCCACCTGTTGTTCCCAGAAGTCGATGGTGTCGAGGGTGTCGGCGCGTTCGGCGACCAGCCTCGACCAGGTCCGGTAGCTGGTGTGTTCCCGCGCCCGGGCCGCAGTGGCACCGGAAAGCAGGGCGTGCCAACCATTTTCCAACTCGCCGAGCACGATCCGCCATGATGCCGGGTCGATGCCGAGCACGTGGGCGCTGAGCAACAGCACCTTGCCCTCCGGGGAGTACAGCAGCACCGCCTGGAGCAGCCGTCCCTCCTCGGGGTCCAGCTGCTCGACCGCGCGATCGGTCTGCTCAGCGACAGCGGCCAGCAGGTCGCCGTCCACGGTGACCTCGGTCAGGATGTCCGCCACCGGATGGTCGACCAGCGTCATGGTGGCCCGGTCCAGCCGGCTGCGCAGCGCCGGGTGGCCGGCAATGACGTTGTGCAGCAAGGTGTTCACGTTCTCAGCGGTGATGGCGTCCGGCAGCCGTAGGGCCTGGGTTTGCGCCAGCCGCCGCGGATCGCCGAACTCATACAGCCACCGGACATTCGGCAGCACCGGGATAGGTCCGGATTCCTCAGCAGCCGTTGCGGCGGCTTCGTTGTCAGCATCCAGTTCGTCGGCCAGTTCGCGAATAGTGGCGCAGTCCAGCATCATCCGCGCTCGCAACGCAATGCCACGGCGGCGGGCCGCCTGCACCACCGACAGCGCGACGATGCTGTCGAGCCCGAGATCGAGGAAGTCCGCGGTGACATCGAGGCCGGCCGGATCGGCCACCTCCAGGACGTCAGCGAACAACTGTGCCACGGCCAGTTCGGTGTCCGAGGCCGGCGCGGCCGACTGCCCGGCATCAGCGACAGAGTCGGCTGCGGCCAACGCGGCGTCGTCGACCTTGCCGTTGACGGTCAACGGAATCTCGTCAACGGCGATGATGTGGTGTGGTACCAGGTATCTCGGCAACCGGGCTGCGAGCATCCGCCGCAGTTCGGTGACCGACGCCGTCGCGTCGACGTAGGCAACCAGCCGCGGGCCGCTGCCATGCCGCCGGACGGTGACGTGCGCCTGCCGCACCCCGGGATGGCCGTGCAACACCGCAGCGACCTCGCCAGGCTCGACTCGGAAGCCGCGGATCTTCACCTGATCGTCGGTGCGTCCCTGGAACTGCAAGCCACCGGTGATGGGATCCCGGCGCACCACATCACCCGTGCGGTACATCCGTCCACCGGCGACGAACGGGTCGGCAACGAAGCGTGCCGCGGTCTCCCCCGCGCGACCGAGATATCCCCGGGCGAGCTGACCGCCGGACAGGTACAGCTCACCGGTCACGCCGTCGGGAACCGGTCGCAGCCAGGCGTCCAGCACGTAGGCGCGGGTCGAGGTGGTGGGGTGCCCGATGGCGGGGGTGTCGTGTTCGGTGAACGCTGCCACCACGGCTTCGACGGTGGTTTCGGTTGGGCCATAACAGTTGTACGCCGCCATACCGGTGCGGTCGCATTCGTTTCGGATGGCTGCCCACGCGTTCGGGTCGACGGCTTCGCCGCCGAGCGCGAGCGCGGTCAACGGCACCGTGGCCAACAGCCCGGCGGCCTGCAGCTGCGTGAACATCGACGGGGTGGTGTCGATGAGGTCGATACCGTACTGACCAATGGTCGCCACCAACGCCTCAGCGTCACGCTGGACGTCGTCGCCGACGATGTGCAGACCGTGGCCGTTCAGTAGTGCGGCCAGCGGCTGCCAGGCCGCGTCGAACGTGAACGACCAGGCATGCGCAACCCGAAGGGGCCGACCGGCTTTCGCCGCCGCAGGCTCCAGCACCCGCGCCGCATGATCAGCGGCGTACGCCAGTACCGCGGCGTGCGTGCCGATCACGCCCTTGGGCTTTCCGGTGGTACCCGAGGTGAACACGATGTAGGCACCCTGGCCCGGATTCGTTGGCGTCGGCTCGAATTCGCCCGTAGTCCTGCTGGCGGCAGCCGATACCAACGCGTCGTCCACGACGACCGATGCCGCCGTCTGCCGCAGGATCTCCTCGATCCGGTCGGCGGGCATCGCGGGGTCCAGCGGGACGATCAGTCCTCCCACCTTGAGCACACCGAGCATCGCCGCCACGTACGACGGGCCCCGGCGTAGCAGCACCGGCACTGGCATCTCGGTCTCGACGCCGCGATGCCGCAGTTCCGCGGCAATGCGATCCGATGCTTCATCGAGACCACGGAAAGTCAGCGCGCCACCGTCATAGGTCAGGGCTACCGAGCCCGGCCTGCTACGGGCAGTGGCGGTGAATTTCTCATGGATGCCACCGGTTTCGGCGGCCGCTGCAGCTTCAGCCGCAGCGGGCGCGGTCAGACAAATGCCGACATCACGCAGCGGCCGGTCCCAGCAGTCGACGAGTCGCTGCATCACCGCAAGCAGCTGGCGTCCCACGGTGTCCGGCGAGAGCAGCCCCGTGGCACCATCTTTGGTCTCGACCAGGATGGTCAGTTCGCCGTCGGTCAGGTGCGCAGCGATGGTGATCGGGAAATGCGCGAGGCTCTGCAGCGCTCGGGGCCGGAATGTCGCACCCCGGACCTCTAATTCGCGGGTACCCACCAGACTCCCCGGCGGGAAGTTCTCGTAAACCAGGAGGCTGTCGAACATTTCGCCGACACCACCCAGGGACCGCAGGTCGGTGTGGGTCAAATAGCTGTGTTCCCGCAGCGCTGCGGCCTCACGTTGCAGGGCCAAGCACTGCTCGCCGACGCTCTGCACCGGATCCAGCTGTACCCGCAGCGGCACGGTATTGACGAACAGCCCGACCATGGACTCCACGCCGGCCAGTTCTCCCGGTCGGCCCGAAACGGTCACCCCGAAAACCACGTCACGACGGTCGGTCAACACCGACAACATTGCCGCCCATGCCATCTGGGTCAGAGTGTTGACGGTGACGCCGCGAGCCTTCGCTGCTTCGACCAGCCGGTGCGTCTCGTCCCGGTGCGCCGTGATGGCGGTGCACCGGGGCAGATCGTCGCCGAGTTCACCGGACCCCAGTGCCGGCGCCAGCATCGTCGGGCCGTCGAGACCGGCCAGGTGGTGCAGCCACCGCTGACGGCCGGCGTCCAGGTCGCGGGCGGCAAGCCACCCGATGTAATCGCGGTACGGGCGCGGTGCGGCAGGCAGTACCGACATGTCCCCACCGGCGGCATAGAGCGCGAGCAATTCACCGACGAACAACGGCAGCGACCAGCCGTCGATCACGATGTGGTGCGCCACAACCGCGAACCGCCAACATTCTTCGGGCATTTCGATGAGCATGAACCGAATGGCCGGCCCCCGCTCCAAAGCGAATGGGCGGCGGCGTTCCTGCGCTTCCAGCTCGTCCGCGCGGGCCGACGAGTCAGCCGCGAGCTGCTGCCACGGCAGATCGACGGCACTCGGGATCACCTGGACCGTCCGAGTTCCGGCCGGCATGAAGCTGGCCCGTAGGTTCGGATGCCGTACCAATAGCGCTGCAGCGCAATCGCGCAACAGCGTCGCGTCCACGTCGCCGGCGATGTCGGCCGACATCGCGATGACGTACGGGTCGTCCGCCTGATCCAGTTGGGCCATCGAGTAGAGGCCCTGCTGCAACGGGCTGAGTGCCAGGACGTCCTCGATGACCGGCGCGGGTTGCAGTGCGGTCACTGCGGCTCCTCCGATGCGGTCCACGACGCGGTCAACGCGGCGAGTTCACTACTCGACAGTCCCGACACCGTCATCGGCGCGTGTTCGCGGTCACTGCCCTGCGTCCCTTGACTTTCCCCGAATGAGCGAGCCTCGATCGCGGTGGCCAGTTCGTGCACCGTCGGGTACTCGAAGACCATCCGAGCGGTCAGCTTCATCCCGGCGTCGCGACCCCGGGCCGCGAGTTGAACTGCCTTGATGCTGTCGCCCCCGAGGCTGAAGTAGTCGTCGTTGCGGCCGATTTCGGTATCTGGATCAAGCACCTCGGCCAGCAGCGCGATCAGCGCGCGTTCGGTATCGGTGCGGGCGGGCTCGACTACGGTCGCGCCGCCGGCCGCTCGGAGTTGGACGGCCTCGATGCGGTCGAGTTGTCCGTCAGCGCGCCACCGTCCGCGTTCCCCGCTGGGCGACAACGCATCTGCTTCGGCACCGTCGGTGTAGTAGATGTCGCCCACCACCCCAACGCCCACGGGCTGGCGCCAGTCGTCGAGTACCAAGACCCCGTCGACCCCTGCGACGGCCTCATCGACGCGCAGGTCCCGCAGGCGCTGATCGGCGTTCTCGGCGATGCCGGTGATCACCCGGACCAGCCGGTCCGCGAGGCGCTGGGCGGTCTCCGGAGCGTACAGGTCGGTGCGGTAAATCAAATGCCCGCGGTAACTGTCTTGCGTCGCAAAGAAGTTCACCGACAGGTCAGCGTGCGCCACGTCGAACGTCGGCTCCAGCGCCGTGAAGGTGGTGTCGCCGTCTGCACGGGAATCGATGATGTGTTCGGTGGGCAGGTCTTCCCGCACATGCACGACGACCCCGAACAGCGGGTTGCGTGACAACGACCTGGCCGGACTGACCGTGTCGACGACGTGATCGAACGGCAGGTCCTGGTGCGCATACGCGGCCAGCGCGGTGTCCCGGGACCGAACCAGGATTTCGCGCAGTGTGGGGTCACCGGTGAGGTCGTTGCGCAGCACCAGGATGTTGATGAAAAAGCCCACCAGAGCATCGAGTTCGGCTTCGGTGCGGCCGGCCACCGGGGTGCCGAGCGGGATGTCGAGCCCCTCCCCCGATTTCGCGAGCGCGACCGCCACCGCGGACTGCAACAGCATGAAGTCGGTGATGCCGAGCTCGCGGGTCAGTGCCGTGAGCTTGCCCCGAACCTCCGGATCGACGACGAACGGCACCGATGCACCCTCACCGGACAGCACCGGCGGCCGGGTGAAATCGGGATGCAGACCGGGGTCGGCGGCCGGCTCGGCCAACTGGCCACGCCAGTAGTCACGTTGCGCGGCAAGCGCTCCGGACTCGTCGGCCAGCAGATCGGCCTGCCAGGACGCGTAGTCCGAATATTGCACCGGCAGCGGCGCGAAGTCCGGTGCCCGCTGCTCGCGACGGGCGCGATAGGCGGTGACCAGATCGGTGAACAGCACGCCCGCCGACCAATGGTCGGCGGCGATGTGGTGCACCATGATGGACAGCACGTGCTGCCCTGGAATCGACAGCACCGCAGCGCGAATCGGCCATTGTGCCTCCAGGTCGAACACGAATCGACGTTCCTGGTCGAGCTCGGCCTGCAGCCATTGCTCGTCAGCACCGCGGGCGCGGCGGACCGGAAGCGGAGCCGAGTCGTTCACGACCTGGTAAGGCACACCATCGATTTCGGCGTACGTGGTGCGGAGCACCTCATGCCGTGCGACCAGATCGCCGAGCGCGGCGACGAACGCGTCCACGTCGCATGGTCCGGTGATCCGGGCCGCGAACGGAATGTTGTTGACCGGGCCTGGACCATCGATCCGATACTGGAACCATTGGCGCAGTTGCGATGCCGACATCTGGCGCGGTCCCGCATGCTCGATCGCCACCAGCGGCGGCCGATTCCGCGGCGCCCCGGTGTCGATACGGCCGGCAATCTCTGCGACCGTACCTAATTCGAAGACCTCACGAACGCCGATCTCGGCGTCGCACCGGGCCCGGAGCGCGGCAACCAGTTTGGTGGCCAGCAGGGAGTGTCCACCGAGTTCGAAGAACGAATCGTCGGCGCCGACGCTGTCGACTCCGAGCAGGTCGGCGAACAGCTCGGCGACCGTCCGCTCGGTATCGGTCGTCAATTCCCGGAATGCGGTGCGGGACTGGATGTCCGGTTCCGGCAGTGCTCGGCGGTCGATCTTGCCGTGCGCGGTGATCGGGATTTCGTCAAGCACCGCGTAGCCGGCCGGCACCATGTACTCGGGTAGGGCGGCCGCCACGCGGGCCTTGATCCGTTGCACGTCAACCGATTCCAGGTCACCTTGCTTGGCCGGGGTCAGGTAGCCGACCAGGCTCTTACCCAACCCGGGCAAGTCGCTCGCCACGACGACGGCCTGTCCGACGCTGGGATCCACCGCGATGGCAGCTGCGATCTCGCCGAGTTCGATGCGGAAGCCGCGGATCTTGACCTGTTCGTCTGCCCGGCCGACGAATTCGATATCGCCGTCGACATTGAGCCGGGCCAGGTCACCCGAGCGGTAGAGCCGGCCGCCCTCGGTGAACGGATCAGCGACGAACCGCTCGGCCGTCAGCCCGGGGCGCTGGTGGTAACCGTGTGCGACATGGGTCCCGCCGATGTAGATCTCACCGATGACACCCACCGGCACCGGACGCAACGCATCGTCCAGCAGGTGCAGCTGCGTGTTGATCTTCGGCTTGCCGATCGGCACGATCCGCGTGCCCTGCTTGCCTTCGACGCGGTACCGGCTGGCGTTGATCACCGTCTCGGTCGGCCCGTAGAAGTTGTGCAGTAGCGCATCGAAGGTGGCGTGGAACTTGTCGGCCACCTCACCCGGCAGGGCCTCACCGCCGATCGGCACCCGTTTGAGGCTGCGCCACTCGTTGACTCCGGGTAGCGACAGGAACAGCCCCAGCAACGAGGGAACGAAGTGCATCGAGGTGATGCCCTCGGTGCGCAGCAGCTCGGTCAGATAGCCAATGTCATTGAGACCGCCCGGGCGCGGAATGACCAGCCGGGCACCGCAGGCCAACATGCCGAACACCTCGGCGATGGACACGTCGAAGCTCGGCGACGCGACCTGCAGCAGCCGTTCGTCGGCATCGATCTGGTACTCGTCGACGAACCACACGAAATACTCGGCGACCGGACGGTGCGGCACCGGGACACCCTTGGGCAGGCCGGTCGAACCCGAGGTGTAGATCAGGTAGGCGGTGTTGGCGGCGGTGAGCGGACGCACCCGATCGGCGTCGGTCGGGTTGTCGTCGCGCAGCCCGTCGAGACGGGTAACCGGTTCGCGGATCACAAGTTTCGGGTCGCAGTCACCGAGGATGAAGGACAGTCGGTCCTCCGGATAGCTCGGATCGACCGGTAGGTACACGCCACCGGCCTTGATCACGGCCAGCGCGGTGATGACCAGCTCGGGCGACTTGTCCAACAGCACCGCGACGCGGTCTTCGGTACCGATGCCCTGGCCAATGAGCCAGTGCGCCAACCGGTTCGCCTCCGTGTTGAGCTCGCGGTAGGTGTAGTGGCGGCCCTCGTAGGCCACCGCGACCGCGTCGGGCGTCCGCGCGGCCTGAGCTTCAACCAGTGCGGTCAACGTGGTGTCGGGAGTACTGAACTGCTCGCCCGCGGACATCGCGCGCAACCAGTCGGCATCGCGGTCGTCCATCAGAACCAGGTCAGCCAGCGCCCGGCTGGGGTCGGCCAGGGCGGACTCCAGCAGCACGACGTAGTGCCGCAACAGTTGATCAGCCAGTGCGGCGTCAAGGATTTCGGTCAGGTATTCGGCTTCGACGAGCGCCCCTGATTCGTCGAATTCGACCATGAAGCCGAGTGGCAGCTGTGTCAGGTGGCCGCGGTACTCGGCCCGTCGGCAGGCGATTCCCGGCGGGCAGAATCCCCGGCCGTCCGCCTCGCGGGCGCCGAAGGAGACCCGCGCCAACCGTTCCACCCCGTGCCGGCGGTCCGGATTGAGCTCCCGCACCACGCGGTCGAGGTTGATCTGCTGGTGCGCGAAGGCGCCGTGCGTGGTGTCCTTGGCCTGCTTGACGAATTCGCTGAAACTGCGGCGTGATTCGGGCCGCAGCCGCAGCGCCACCGTATTGCCGTAGTAGCCGAGCGCCTCCTCAGTACCGCCAGTGCGGTTGAGCACCGGAGTCGCGATCAGGAAGTCGTCGGCGTGGGTGTAGCGGTGCATCAAGGCGCCAAAGGCGGCCAGCAGCACGGTGTAGGGAGTGGACGCAGTCTCGCGTGCCAGGTCGGCGATCCGGGCCACGGTGTCGGCATCGAGGTGCCGGGTGACGCGCTGCGAACGATGACCGGTTGGCACCACGGACCCATGCGCACCCGGAAGTTCCAGTGGCTCAGGCGGATCGGACAGCACCGTGCGCCAGTAGTCCAGGTCCTCGGCGTGGTCGTCGGACGGGGCCGGCGCCGGGATGACCTCGGTGAGCCGCTCACCGCTGTAGGCCCGGGTGAGATCGGTGAAGAACACGTCCCACGAGGCATCGTCCCACGCGATGTGGTGTGCGGTGAGCAGCATGATGTGCTCGTCAGCCCCGATCCGAATCAGGCTGATCCGTAAGGGCGATTCGGTGTCGAGCTGGAACGGTGTGCCGAACTCCCGCTGCGCCAACACCTCGAGTCGCAGTCCGCGGGACGCTTCGGAAAGCTCGCCGAGATCGGGCGTGCTCCACCCCGGCGTCAACTGGTCGTGCACCGTCAGACCGGGTTCACCTTCAGCGTCCGCCCGATAGGTGGTGCGCAGTACCGGATGCCGGCCGGCCACCTCGTTGACCGCGTCGCGCAGCCGCTGATGGTCGAGGTCACCGCTGATCGCAAAGGACACACAGACATTGAGCAGCGCACCCGCGGGATCAGCAGTCTGCACGAACCACATCCGGCGCTGGCCGTCGGATAGCACCGGAGCGACAGCCGCCCCGTCATGAGGCTGGCTCTGGTCCTGGGACTGCAGGCCGCGCTCGGCGAGCTTGCGCCGCAACAGCTCCAGCCGGGCGTCGTCAACCCGGATGTCGGTCTCAGTCACGCTAGCTCTCCACCTTTTCTGATCTATCGGATAGCAGGTCCACCAGTTCGATACCGGTGATGCCGCTGAGCAGGCCCGCCAGCGGCAGAGACCAGCCGGTGCCCCGCCGCAGTCGTTTACGTAAGTCGAGCGCCAGCAGCGAATCCAGGCCGAGGTCGAACAGCGCCGCGGTCAAGTCGATACCTGCCGGGTCGCCCAGTTTGAGCACCACGGACAGCTCGTGGCGGACGACGTCTTCGGTACCGGTGCCTGTACTGACGCCGGACGAAACATGTTGTGGTGCAGCCTGTTCTGTGGCCACCGCCGACTCACCCAGCAGGGCAGCCAGTCGATCGGCGTCGGCGCTGAAAATCACGGGGGCCGATCCGTGCGCGCCCATGGCCGCCTCGATGGCCGCGTCGGGATCCATCTCACGGAGACCGGCGCGCTCGATCCGCGCGACCTCGTCAGCATCGACAATGCCGGCGCCGGGCCACAACCCCCACCGCACGGCAACGCAATCGAGGCCCTTCGCACGGAGTTGTCCCGCCACCACATCCTGCATGCGGTTCGCGGCCGCATAGGCAACATGGCCAAGGCCGCCCCACAGCCCAGACACCGAGGAGCACACCAGGATTCGGCACTCCGGCCGCAGCGGCCATAGCTCAGCCGTGCGAGCCAGGCCAGTCAGCTTCGCGGCGGCGGTGTCGAGGAAGTCGTCCGTGCCGACCGTCGTGCCGAACACTGCAGCACCAGCCGCGTGGACCACCAGCGTGGCCCCGGCACCGGCATGTGCTGCCGCAGCAGCCGAAATCTGTTCGGGCGACGTGATGTCACAGCGCACCGATACCAGTTCGGTCCCGGCGGCGATGTCGACCAACTCTTGCCGGTCGGTGCCACCGCGGCTTACCAGCACAATGCGCCGGGCCCCGGCGGCCGCCAGCGTTCGTGCGAAGTGCCTGCCGACCGCGCCACTGCCTCCGGTGATCACCACGTTGTCCAGCAGCCCCGCCGCTGGTTCTTCGGCGACGGGCACAGCCTGCAGCGTGCGCCGGTACTGCTGCGAATCCCGCAGCGCCACTTCCGTTCCGGTGCCCAGCATGGTCTCGACGGCGGTCACAGCAGCCGTGTCGTCGAGGTCCCAGGACGCCAGATCGAGGTGCCGGAACGATTGATCCAGATGATCGAACCCGATACTGCGGTGCATCGCGGCGAGGGCGGCCTGAGCCGGCAGCGCCACCGGTTCGTCATCCAGCACGTGCTCACCACCGACCGTCACCAACCACACGTCAGTGCACTGCGGCCCAACGGCATTCGGATAGTCGCACAGCCCGGCGCCGATCAGCTCGGCCAAGTCCGTGACCGCCGCCTCGGCATCGGGGTGGTCAAGCATCGGGGCGACGACGATCAGCAGATCAGCGTCGACAGAGTCCACCAGCGCAGTGCCGAGGTGGGCCTGCACGCCAACCTGGAGCCGGTCAGCCAACTCGCCATTCGGTCCCGGCAGGGCGAGCACCGCCGCACGGCGAATGATCAGTGGGACAGTCTCTTCGGGCTGCGGCAGCCAGTGCTCGGCACTGACCGTCAGCCCGGCTACCGCGGGCAGCGGTTCGGGCTGCGCCCACAGGTGCAGTGCCGCCATTGGGGCATGCGGAAAACCGCGTAGCAGAGGTTGATTCGGCTCGATGTGCTCGCCCCAGTGATAGTTGGGGTCAGCGACAGCGGCGGTGGCGATGTTGTCGGACAACACGTCGACCAAGGCCTCATCGCGACGTCCCGACCCCACGATCAGGGGTGCGTCGGTGTCCGCGAGCGCGTGCAGCAGCGCGGGGTGGGCCGACATCTCGACGAATGCCTCGACGCCGCTGTCTCGTACTGTCGCGGCGGCGCGGTCGAACCGCACGGTGCTCCGTAGGTTCCGGTACCAGTACTCCCCGAACTCAGTGCCCGCACCGACGACGTCACCGGTCACCGAACCGACGAACGGCATCGCGGCCTCCCCGAACGCCGCCTCCGGCAGTCCCGCCAGGAGCTTGTCCCGCAACGGATCCAATGCACTGGTGTGGGCGGGAAAGCTCATCGCGATGACCCGGGCGAACCGGCCGCGAGATTGCATGTCGGACACCAGCTCTGCGACGGCACCCCGCTCACCGGACACCACCACCGAGGCCGCTGAGTTGACCACCGACAGTTCCATCCAGCCGGAGGCCTCCGAAAGTGCGTGCTGCGCTTCCTCGACACTCACGCCCAGGCTGGCCGCGCCGAAGTCACCGGCCAGGCTATCCAGGGCCCCGGCGCGGGCGATGACGACCGCGACGGCATCCTGGAGAGTCATGGCGCCGGCGACATACGCCGCTGCGATCTCACCGAGGCTGTGGCCCAGCGTGACGTCGGGCGAGATGCCCAGCGCCTGCCAGACCGCGGCAAGTCCGACGGCATGCGTGAACTGGCCGCTCTGGCTGTGGATTTGGGTCCACTCCCGATCAGCCGAATCAGCGAGGAACGCCAGCGGTGAGTCGATCCCCGCAGCGACGAACGCCTCGGCACAGCGGTCGACTGCAGCCCGGTACACCGGCAACTGCCGGTACCCGTCGGCCCCCATCGACGGCCACTGGTTGCCGTTGCCCGGAAACACGAACGCCGTCCGCGGCGCTGCGGTCCGCGAGGACACCGCCACCAGCGGGTGCTCATCCCCTGCTGCCAAAGCCCGCAGTGCGGCCGCCAATTCCGTGGTGTCATGCGCCCGCACTACAGCGCGGAACCGACGCCTACGACGTAGTCGCGTCAGCATCCCGGCCACCGCGGCGACGTCTGCACCGTCAGACCGGTCGAGGTAGTCGGCGACCCCGGTCGCCTCCGCCAGCAGCAGCTCTTCGGTGTGGGCACTGAGAAGCACCGGTATCCGGCCGTCGGGAAAGTGGGAAATGCTCATCACGCGGCCAGTCCATCTTTCCCGTCGGGCATGGCGACGATGACGTGCGCGTTAGTGCCGCTCATACCGAATGCCGAAATAGCGGCGAGACGTTCGCCATTGATAGCGGGCCACGGGGTGTGATCGGCCGCCAACCGCAATCCTTGCGCGCTCCAATCGATTTCAGCGCTGGCTTCCGCCGTGTGCAGGCTGGCCGGGATGGCGGCATGCTCGGCGGAGACCAGGACCTTGGCCAGCCCGAGCGCGCCGGCTGCGGCCTGGCTGTGTCCGACATTGGATTTCACCGAACCCAGGACCGCGCCCTGCCCCGAAGCGGTGGCGCCGTAGGTCTGGGCCAACGAGTTCAGTTCGGTCCGGTCACCGAGTTTGGTTCCGGTGCCGTGCCCTTCGATCATCCCGATCTGCTCGGGTCGGGCCCCAGAGATGTCGAGCGCGCGGCGGAACAGCCGCGCCTGAGCCGGACCGCTCGGCGCGGTCAGCCCGGTGCTGCGCCCGTCCTGGTTGAGGCAGCTCGCCCGCACCTCGGCGAGCACGCGGTGTCCATTGCGCAGCGCCAACGACTTTCGTTCCAACACGAACATCCCGGCGCCCTCAGCCCACACCGTGCCGCTGGCCTGCGCGCTGTAGGGCCGGCAGTGCCCGTCGTCCGACAGCGCGTGTTGCTTGGCGAATTCCACGAAGTATCCGGGCGAACCCATGACGCAGACCCCACCGGCCAGCGCCATGCTGCAATCGCCCATCCGCAGTGCCTGCACCGCAGTGTGGAACGCGGTCAGCGCCGACGAACACGACGTGTCGATGGTGAGCGCGGGACCATCGAGGCCAAGCAGGTAGCCGATGCGTCCCGAGATCACCCCGAGTGACGTACCGGTGATCAGATGCCCACTCAGATCGGAGTATTCCGCCAAATCCGGGCCGTATCCAGTACCTGAGGCCCCGACGTAGCAGCCGACGTCGTGCCCGGCCAGATCGTCCGGGTTGATACCGGCGTTCTCAAGGGCCCGCCAGGTAACCCGCAACGCCACCCGTTGCTGCGGGTCCATCGCCACCGCTTCACGCGGTGAGATACCGAAGAAGGAGGGATCGAATAGTGCCGCACCGGACAGGAAGCCGCCGCGGTTGTGGATGCGTTTGAAGCCTTCGCGGCGGGAGCCGGCGAGGAGCTTCCGCACGGACCAATCGCGATCCGCCGGAAATGCACTCAGCGCCTCCCGCCCGGAAGACAGCAACTGCCAATAACTTTCGGCGGTGTCGACGTCACCGGGTGTTTCGACCGCCATCCCGACGATGACCACCGGATCGTCAAAGCTCTGTGAGTCAGCCCGCACTGATCACGTCCGCGACGGCATCAAGATGGTCGTTCAGGTAGAAGTGACCACCGTCGAACTCGGTCAAAGTGAAGGTGCCCGAGGTGTGATTCTCCCAGCGGCGCAGCATGTCCCGGTCGATACGGTGATCACTAAGGCCACCGAGCGCATGGATGTCGACAGCGATGCGACCGCCGCCCACGTATCGGTTCAGCGCTTCGTAATCCGCGCCGACCGCCATCAGCAGCAGTTCCACAAAATCCTCGTCAGCCAGCAGCCGAGGATCGGTGCCGCCGAGATCGACCATCTCGGCCAGTATTTCGCGAGGGCCGGTTGGCAGCCGCGGGGCCGCCACCACGTCACATGGCGCCTGGCCGGCCGATGCCCACACACCGTGCACGGTGGCTCCGCGCTGCTCCGCCACCCGCGCGAACTCGAATGCCACCACCGCACCCATGCAATGCCCGACGAGGCGCAGCGGACCGGCGCTCGACCAGTTACCAGCGGCGAAAAGGTCGGCGGCCAGCTGCTCGACTGTCGGATGCGCGGGATGTGCCAATCGGTCGGCGCGGCGCGGATACTGCACGACGTAGGTGTCGATGCCCTTGCCCGCCAACGCCGTTGCCAGGTCCCGGTAGGCCACCGCAGCGCCGCCGGCGTGCGGGAACACCACAACCGCGCCGGTTTCGCCGGAGCCCGGGTAGTGCTTGATCCAGGGTGCGACACTCACATTCACTGCGGTCACGAGGCAGCCACCGGATCCAAGGCGGACAGCACGTCGTCGTGGTTCATCTCAGCAATCTCCAGGTATAGCTCGGCGACCAAATCGAGTCGCCCACTTCCGTTTTCGCGGCCGGTGAGGCGTTGCGCCAGCGCCCGTGCGGTGCGCGCGGCGAAGATGTCCGGTACCCCGACGGTCGGAGTGTCGAGCCACTTCCGAATCCGTGCGACGGTCGCGGTGGCGAGCACCGAATCGCCGCCGAGTTCAAAGAAGTCATCCTCGACGCCTGCATCGACGTTGAGCAGTTCTGCGACGATCGCCACCAACGCGCGCTCCAGCGTGGTTTCCGGCAGTGCGCGCACGGTGCCGTCGGCTGCCGTGACCAGCGCGGCCAACTGACCAGCAGCGGCACGGCGATCGGTCTTGCCCCCGACAGTGAACGGGATTGCCGAAACAATCTGCACCTGTCGCGGAATCATGTGCGGTGGCACGAGTTCGGCCACCGCCGCGGTGACCTGGTGCGCGGTGAGCGCGGAATCGTCGACCGACACCAGCGCTGCCAGCACGTCGCTACCGCGTTCACCGCCGAAGACGACGCCTGCCACCGCCGCGCGCACCCCAGGCACGCGCTGCAGCGCGGCTTCGACGTCACCGAGTTCGATCCGGTAGCCGCTGATCTTCACCCGATGGTCGGCACGCCCGACGAACTCCAGATTTCCGTCGGGCCGATACCGGGCCAAATCGCCTGAGCGGTACCAGGTCCGGCCCGCGTAGCGCACGAAGCGGTCAACGGTGAGGTCCGGGCGGCCACGATAACCCGCGGCGATACCCCGTCCAGCGAACCATAATTCGCCGGCCACCCAGTCGGGGCAGTCCCGGCCGGATTCATTGACCACGCGGCAGGCGTTGTTGGTGAATGGCACCCCGTACGGCACCGCTGACCAGGTATCCGGTAGCTCTCCGGCTTCGAAAATGGTTGCGTGGATGGCTGTTTCGGTGGCCCCACCGAGGCCGGCCACCCGGACGTCAGGTGCCTGAGCCTGCAGGTGCCGGACCATGGCGGTCCGGACCCAGTCGCCACCGGTCAGCACTACCCGCACCGTGTCCAGGCGTCCCGCGCCGACCTCAACGAGCATCTCCAGCCAGCCCGGCAGGAAGTTCAGCACCGTCACGCCATGTTCGGCGATGAGTGCGGCCCAGTGGTCCGGGTCGCGCCGGTACGGTTCGTCGACGACGACGATGCTGCCGCCGGTCGCGAGGGTCGCGAACATGTCGAGCACCGACAAGTCGCATTCCAGGGTGGCCAGCGCCAGGCATCGGTCGGCCGGCCCAATGTTGAAGTGCCCGTATAGGAATTCCGCGGTGTTCATCGCCGCGTCGTGGGTGACTTCGACGCCCTTGGGCTCGCCGGTGGAGCCGGAGGTGAACAGCACGTAGGCAAGATCCTGCGGATCAGTGTCGGCCGGGGTGAACGGGCCTTCCACCCGACGCCCGATGCGCAGCGCCTCGGCAATCGTCAACGACGGCCTCCACGTCGGCGCGAGATCACCGCAATACAACGCCATCCGCACCCCACCGGTGGCCAGGATCTTCTCGGTGCGGTCGGCGGGTTGATCTACCCCGATGGGCAAGTAGACGCCACCGGCAGCCAGGATGGCCAGCAGCGCAATGATCTGCTCGGCGCCCTTGGGTCCGAGCACGGCGACGGTGTCTCCCGGCGTGATACCGGCGACCCGCAATGCCGACGCCACCGCCGAAACCTCTTCGACCAGTTCGGCGTAGGTCCACTGCCGAACCTCGTCGATGAGTGCCGTGGCCGTCGGGCGCGCGGCGGCCGAGGCGAAGAAGCCGGCATGCAGGGCAGCGCCACTCGGCGCCGCGGTACCGCTGTTCACCGCGTCGCGCACCGCACGCTGCGCCGCGGATAGCGGCTCCCGGGTGCGCGCGTCCCACTCCGCGTCGTCACCGGACAGCCGCTCCAACTCAGCGATGTGCCGGGCGAACATGGCGTCGATGACCCCGGCTGGGAACGCATCTTCACGCACATCCCAGTTCACCAGTACCCCACCGTTGAACTCGGTCACCTGAGCGTCCAGCATCACCTGCGGCCCTTGCGAATTGATCCATCCCGGGGTGCCGAACGTCTCGATCACCGCTGCGCCGAACAGTTCGCCGAGGCCGAGTGCGCTGGTGAACACCACCGGCGCCAGCACCTGGGTGCCCCGGTGCCGGCTCAGGTCGCGGAGCACTTCGAGCCCGGAGTATTCGGAATGCGCTGCGGCACTGCGGAATGCGTCCTGCAATACGCTGCAGCGCGCCGTCGCGGTGGACGCGGTGGTCAGGTCGACGTCGAGCAGCAGCGACGACGTGAAGTCGCCCACGAGGCGGTCAACGTCGACGTGCCGTTGGTCGCGCCCGAACAGCGGCACGTTGAGCAGGAAACGCTGTCCGGATGACCAGCAGGCCAGGGCATCCGAGAACGACGCCGCAAGAGCCATGGCCGGGGTGATACTGCGCCGCCGTGCCGCCGCGTACAGCGCGTCGCGGACGTCGGGGGCCAGCCAGTGCCAGCGCCGGGTGGTGTGCCGCGGATCGTCCTGCTCGGCGGTCGGCACGAGCGGCAGCCGGGGCGGGTCGGGCAGGTTGGGGAGCCGCTCGGCCCACCACTGCCTGTCCGCGTCGGCCTTCGGATTGGGTTGCTGCGTTGATTGCATTGTCGCCATGCGATATTCGCGGTACGTGTAAGCCAGCGGCGCCAATTCGACGCCGCGGTACAGGGCCGCGAGGTCGGCCATCAGGGTGCGGTAGCTCATGGCGTCGGCGGCCTGCATATCCAGGTCCACATGCAACCGGGTCGCACCGTCAGGGAGCAGCGACAGGCTCAGTTCGAAGACCTCGCCGCTCAATTGCTGATGGGCCTTGCGTCGTTGGGTGGTGGCCAGGTGCTCGGCGATCTGGTCGACAGGCATGTCCCGCAGGTCAGTCACGGTCACGGGAAAATCGCCGTCGAGCGCACCGATGCACTGCGTGCCGTCAGCGAGAAACCGGACCCGCAGCATGGGATGCCTTGCCGCTAAAGCTGTTGCGGCAGCGGTCAACCGCGCCGCATCCACCCCATGCCCGTCGAATTCGACGTAGAGGTGTCCGGCAACGCCACCAAGTTGCTGGTCGTCTTCGCGGCCGATCCACATGGCGTGCTGCATCGGAGCCAGCCCGAACGGCTGATCATGATTCGAATCCGCCTGCGGTGCAGTAGCTTCCGCACGTTGTAGGCCACCGGCGGCGGACAGCAGTTCGGACCACGCGGAGATCGTGGGTTCGGCGGCCAGGGCCGCGAAGTCGATGTCGATGCCCTGCTTACGCCAGCGTCCCGCCAGCGACATCATCCGAATCGAATCCAACCCTTGGCCAATCAGGTCGGCACCAGGGTCAACGGTGTCTGCATGGGCACCGAGCAGTTCGGCGACCTCCTCTCGGATGGCCTGCGAATTCACTGCGACGACGCCCACAACATCCTCCAGATTTCCTAAAGACAGGCTGCCCTAATTTTGATTAGGCTACCCTATATTGCCGTTATCACCATGCCTACCCGAGGGACCTCGTCGTGACGCGCACCACTGCCCCCACCGAGGCCGAACAGCATTTGCTGACTGGCTTCGTTCCATTTCCGGACGGTCGAGCCGACCACTACCGCACGGCGGGCTACTGGTCGGGTAAATCCCTGGACAGCTTGCTGACAGATGCGGCACAACATTGGCCCAACCGGGTCGCCGTCATCGACCCAACCGCGTCACATACGTTTGCTGAACTGGATCAGCTGGCCTCTGAAGCCGCCGCCGGATTTGCCGCGCTGGGCATCTGCGCCGGAGACCGCATCCTGCTGCAATTGCCCAACATCACCCGCTTTGCCGTCGCCTTGTTCGGCCTGCTGCGCGCCGGCGCGGTGCCCGTGATGTGTCTGCCCGCGCATCGCCGCGCCGAACTCAGCCACTTCGCGACGGTCAGCGGCGCGGTCGCTCTGGTCATCGCCGATCATTTCGGCGGTTTCGACTACCGCGACCTGGCGCGAGACCTCGTCGCCGAACACCCCGGACTGCACCACGTGATCGTCGACGGTGATGCCGGTGAATTCACCAGCTGGACTTCCCTTTCCGGCCATCCGCCGACAGCTCCGCCCCAGCTCAACACCACCGACCCTGCCCTGCTCCTGGTATCGGGCGGCACCACCGGCGCGCCGAAACTCATCCCCCGCACCCACGACGACTACTACTACAACGCGACCGCTAGCGCCCAGCTGTGCGAAATGACCAGCGAAGACGTGTATTTGGCGGTACTGCCCGCTGCGCACAACTTCCCGCTGGCGTGCCCCGGCCTGCTCGGCGCGATGTCGGTCGGCGCAACCACGGTCTTCACCACCGACCCCAGCCCCGAATCCGCGTTCGCCACCATCGCCCAGCATCGCGTCACCGTCTGCGCCCTGGTGCCCGCGCTGGCCACCCTGTGGACCCAGGCCTGCGACTGGGAACCGCAGCGCCCCAGCACCTTACGGCTGCTGCAGGTCGGCGGCGCCAAGCTCACCGCGCCGGACGCGGCCGCCGTCCGCGCCGCCCTGACGCCCGGGCTGCAACAGGTCTTCGGCATGGCCGAGGGCCTGATCAACTACACCCGCCCCGGCGACGCCGCAGAACTACTGGACCACACCCAAGGCGCACCCTTATGTCCCGCCGATGAACTCCGCGTCGTTGACGACGACGGCGCCGACGTCCCGCCCGGCGGCGAAGGCGAACTCCTGGTACGCGGCCCGTACACCCTGGGCGGCTACTACCGGGCCCCGTCGGACAACGAGCGTTCCTTCAGTCCGGATGGCTTCTACCGCACCGGGGACCGAGTACGACGTCGCCCCGATGGCTACCTGGAAGTCACCGGCCGCATCAAAGACGTGATTCACCGCGGCGGGGAGACCATTTCGGCGCTCGACCTGGAAGAGCATCTGCTCACCCACCCCTCGATCCGCGCCGCCGCCGCGGTGCCGCTCCCCGACCCGTACTTGGGCGAAAAGATTTGTGCAGTAGTCGTTTTCGACGGCGGCGCGCTCACTCTGAGCGACGTGCACAGCCATCTTGACGCCCGCGGCGTCGCCGCGCACAGCCGGCCGGACAGCCTCGTCGCGCAGTCGTCACTGCCGCTGACCGCGGTCGGCAAGGTCGACAAGAAGGCCATCATCGCGACCTTGACCTAACCCCCAACGTGCCACCCGAGAATTCCCCCGACAGGAGCCCGATGTCTGACACCCCGAAGACTCTGCGCGAGTACATCAAGACCACCGCGATCAACACCCTGCCACCGCTAGCCGCCTATTACGTGCTGCGGGGTTTCGACGTGGAGCCGTACCTGGCGCTGGTCGGGGCGATCATCACCGCCGGCGTGCAGGGCGCGCTGACCATGGTGCGCAAGCGCAAGGTCGAGCCCGCGAACATCCTGGTGCTCGTCGGGGCGGCCTGCTCGCTGACCATTACGCTCACCACCAAGAATCCGCGCGTGGTTCAGGCCCTTGAGCTGGTGCCGATGTCGCTGCTCGTCTGGTCGTTCGCCATCAGCGGGTTGCTCGGCACGCCCAACTCGAAGAAGGTCGCCGGCGTCGTCGCCCCCGCGCTGGCCGAATCGGCGCTACCCGAGCGTGGTTGGAGTGCGGACGATGTCCGCGACTGGCACCAACTACACACGCGGTTGTGTGTGGGTCTCGGAATGCTGTGCGGCCTCTACCCCGTCTTCGCGCTCTATCTGATCTTCAACTTCCCGGTCGACGTCTCGCAGTTCGCCATTGTCGCGACGGGTCCCACGCTGGTCGTGCTGTGCATCACGGTCGCGGTGGCACGGCTACGAAAGTTCGTCGGGCAACGCGATCTCGCCGTCGTTTGCTGAACAGTTACGGAGCAGACAAATAATCTGCCCATCTTCGATTGAAAATAGGCAGATTATTGTCCTCTCGCGTGAAAATCCTTCGCAATTCGGTATGTTCGCAGCCTGAGCAACAGTCGAATAGGTGAGCAGCTCAGGAGGACCCGTGGCGAGTACCCGAACGCGTGGAGCCGGCGATGCTTCCGTCGGCGGCATTGCCGACGCACTCGTCACCGCGTCACGGCTGTTACTGGACATCACGGCCCGCTCGGTCGCCGAAGTCGAGGAATCCCTGACCGTTCCGCAGCTACGGGTCCTGGTCATCGTGTCGACGCGCGGCCCGACCAACCTGAGCGCGTTGGCCCGTCAGCTGGATGTCCAGCCGTCAACCATCGGCCGGATGGCCGATCGCTTGGTCACCGCCGGGCTGATCGACCGGCACCCGCACCCGGACTCGCGGCGCGAGATCATCATCGAATTGACCCGGCACGGGCACCGCGTCGTCGACACCGTGACCAGGCGCCGTCACGCCGAGATCGCCCGCGTCGTCGAGCTGATGCCGACCCGCGAACGCCAGGGCATGGTCCGCGCACTGCGGGCATTCACCGAGGCCGGCGGAGAACCAGCCGTCAGCTCCGACCCGACCGGCCTCGATTTCTAACTCAGCTTCTAACTCAGGCCCGGGGCACCAGGTACGGCGCCAGCGTCGTCAACTTCTCGCAGGTCTCCTCGAACTCGCGCTCGGGTGTCGACTCGGCAATGATCCCGGCGCCGGCCCGCAACCAGGTGTGGCCGTCGGTCTCATAAGCCGACCGCAGGGTGAGTGCTGCGTCCATGCCGCCGTCAGCGCTGAACATGACCACCGCGCCCGAGTACAGCCCGCGCGGCGACTCATCGAGCCGCATGATGGCATCGACGCTCTCCGCCTTGGGGATTCCGGATGCGGTCACCGCCGGGAACAGCGCCTCCAGCGCGTCCATCCGGGTCAGCTGTTCCGACAGCTGACCAGCGACGGTCGAACCGAGGTGCTGCACGCTGCCGCGCTCGCGCACCGTCATGAAGTCACTGACCACTGTGGTGCCTGGCTCAGCCACCTCGGCGATCTCCTGCTGCGACGTGCGCACCGAAATCGCGTGCTCGACAATCTCTTTGGAGTTCGACTCCAGGTCCTCCCGCGCAGCGCGGTCGTTGTCCCGGCCCCGGCCGAAGGCGCGCGTTCCGGCCAACGGCTCCGTGAGCACGGTGCCGTCAGCATGGACCGCCGCCACCAATTCAGGGCTGAAGCCCAGGGCGCGAATCCCACTCAGCCGCAACAGAAATGACCGCGCGGGCGTGTTGTGAGCCCGGCCGACGCGGTACGTCGCCGGGAAATCGACGGCGAACGGCACCTCGAACCGCCGGGACAGGATCACCTTTTGATACTGACCGGCGACGATCTCGCCGACCGCCGCGGCCACCCGCTGCCGATAGTCACTGCCGTCGGCGCGGACGTCGACTCCACGGGGCGCGCACGACGCCGGAATCCCCGACTGCACCACGCGCTGCATCGCGTCCAGCGCAGCCTCCACATCGCCGGAAATCCGCACCTCGTCGGCGGTCACCACCACTTGGGTGCGGGCGCTGAAGACCCGTGCCAGCGGTGTGCCGGCCGGCACCCGGTGCTGCAACCCGAACCGATAGGCCCCGAATTCGAAAGCAACCCAACCGAATAGCCGATCGTCCTCCAGCAGCAGGCGGTCGACGGCGTCACCAAGGGCCTGGCCCGGACTGCCGGTCCAGGCCTGACGGGCGGTCGCACCGTCCTCGTCGACGATACGTAGTTCGTCGCTGTCGAGTTCGATGGCCGCGGTCACCCCGACCGCCAGCACCCACTCGCCCGAGTATTCGTAGGCGAGGTAATCGTCGCCCGAACGCTCCGGGAGCTCGGCCGCGAGATGCGCGACCAGATCGGCCGGGGCAACGTTGTCCGGCAACGCGATACGCGTCTCGGACGCCGGGTCTGTAGCTTCAGCAGTCACCTTGAGCACGAAGTTACGTTAGCCTAACCTCACAACAAATAGCCAGGTGCCCCTGCTCACACCTTCGGCGCCGAGCCGCCAAACTGAGTGGATGACGTCATCCCACGCCAATCATTAACTGCTAGTGCACAATTCAGCTTGTGTGACGCATGTGGCCAAAGGGAACAACCTTCACGTCAGAACAGTGCGCACAGCCGCGTCAGCCAACAACCGGCCGCGATCGGTCAAGACCAGACGATCGTCGCTCAAGATCGCCCAGCCGTCCGCAACCACCGTCTCCGCGCGGCCCCGTTCGGCGGCAGTCAGCACATCGATCGGCAGCCCGCTGCGCAAACGCAAGCGCAGCATCACGTCCTCGGTGTGCTGCGTTGCGTCGTCCAGGTCCTCGAAGTCCGCGACCGGCAGCCGACCGTCGGCCAAGGTCTGCGCATAAGTGTTGGGGTGCTTGACATTCCACCACCGCCGCGACCCGACGAACCCGTGCGCGCCCGGCCCGGCGCCCCACCACTGACCACCGTCCCAGTAGCCGAGGTTGTGCCGGCACTCGCCGCCGGGGCGGCTCCAGTTCGATACCTCGTACCAATCCAGCCCCGCCGCAGAAAGGTGCGCGTCCAGCAGTTCGTATCGACTGGCCAGCACGTCGTCGTCCGGCGCCGCGATCTCGCCGCGGCGCACCCGCCGGGCCAGCGCCGTGCCGTCCTCGACGATCAGCGCGTAGGCCGACACGTGATCGACGCCCGCCTCGATGGCGGCGTCCGCGGAACGGCGCAGGTCGTCGTCCGACTCCCCCGGGGTGCCATAGATGAGATCGAGGTTGACGTGTCCGAACCCGGCCGCCAGCGCCTCGCGCGCCGCCGCCGGGGCCCGCCCGGCCGAGTGCGTCCGGTCCAGCGCCGCCAGCACGTGCGGTGCAGTCGACTGCATACCGAGGGAGACCCGGGTGTAGCCGGCCTCCAGCAGCTCGGTGAAGAACTCGGGCGACGTCGACTCCGGATTGGACTCGGTGGTGATCTCGGCGCCGGGATTCAGGCGGAAATTGTCCCGCACCGCATCGAGCACTGCCCGTAGCCCGGAGCCGCCCAGCAGGGACGGCGTACCGCCGCCGACGAACACCGTGTCGACCGGCAGATCGACCTGGGCGCCGGCCATCGACAACTCGGTTCGCAGGGCCGCGAGCCAGCCCTCGGGATTGGCTCCGCCCAGTTCACCGGCGGTATAGGTGTTGAAGTCGCAGTATCCGCAGCGGGTCGCGCAGAACGGCACGTGGACATAGATGCCGAACGGGCCGGTGCGGCTGGCGTGGGCATCGGTCATGGTCACCAGTGTCCCATCGCAGGCGGCGAACTTTTGCTCGCGCTGATTCCGAACCTGGCCCAGTTAGGCCGAATGCCCTGTTCGTGGCAGAATGACGGGGTGTCCGCCAGCCTCAACCGCACCCTCGGTTCCGCATTGGTAATGCGGCGGCATGTCGACTTCAAGCGCGTATGTAGCAGCTGCTGTCTGCCTTGATGCCGCAGATCTGACCATCAGAATCTTCAGCCGGCACCGGATCAGCAGTGCCGGACAGCCCCCGGCGAATGCGTGATCCAACGCCTGCTCTTGTGCGAAGGAAAACCATCCGTGACAACAGCAAAACCTGCCAAGACCCGCGATGAAGGCCAGTGGGCACTGGGCAATCGCGAGCCGCTGAACCCCAACGAGGTGTTCAAGCTGGAGGACGACGCACTCAACGTGCGGCAGCGCATCATCGACGTCCACTCCAAGCAGGGCTTCAGCAGCATCGACAAGGACGACCTGCGCGGCCGTTACCGCTGGATGGGTCTCTACACCCAGCGCGAGCAGGGCTACGACGGCACCTTCACCGGCGACGACAACGCCGACATGCTGGAGGCCCCGTACTTCATGATGCGGGTGCGCTGCGACGGTGGCGCGCTGACCAGCGCAGCGCTGCGGACCATCGGCGAAATCTCGGTCGAGTTCGCGCAGGACAGCGCCGACATCACCGACCGCGAGAACATCCAGTACCACTGGATCCGGATCGAGGACGTGCCCGAGATCTGGCGTCGCCTCGAAGCCGTCGGTCTGCAGACCACCGAAGCGTGCGGCGACTGCCCGCGTGTGGTGCTCGGTGGTCCGCTGTCCGGTGAGTCGCTCACCGAGGTGCTCGACCCGAGCTGGGCCGTCGACGAGATCGTCAGCCGCTACATCGGCAACCCCGAGTTCTCCAACCTGCCCCGCAAGTACAAGACCGCCATCTCCGGCTTGCAGGACGTCGCGCACGAGATCAACGACATCGCGTTCATCGGCGTCAACCACCCCGAGCACGGACCCGGCCTGGACATCTGGGTCGGCGGCGGCCTGTCCACCAACCCGATGCTGGCCCAGCGCCTCGGCGCCTGGGTGCCGCTGGCCGAGGTGCCCGACGTCTGGGAAGGCATCACCAAGGTCTTCCGGGACTACGGCTACCGCCGTCTGCGCTCCAAGGCCCGGCTGAAGTTCCTGATCAAGGACTGGGGCGTCGAAAAGTTCCGGGAAGTTCTCGAGACGGAGTACCTGGGCCGCAAGCTGATCGACGGCCCGGCACCCGAGCAGGTTCCGCACACCATCGACCACGTCGGCGTGCAGAAGCTCAAGAACGGTCTGAACGCCGTCGGCGTCGCGGCCATCGCGGGCCGCGCCTCCGGCACCCTGCTGACCCAGGTCGCCGATCTGGCCGAGGCCGCCGGTTCCGACCGGGTCCGGCTGACCCCGTACCAGAAGCTGATCATCCTCGACGTCCCCGACGACAAGGTCGAGGAACTGGTCGCCGGCCTGGACGCACTGGGCCTGCAGACCCGGCCGTCGCATTGGCGCAAGAACCTGATGGCCTGCACCGGCATCGAGTACTGCAAGCTGTCGTTCGCCGAAACCCGGGTTCGCGCCCAGACCCTGGTGCCCGAACTGGAGCAGCGACTGGCCGACCTGAACGCAGAACTGGACGTTCCGGTCACCATCAACCTCAACGGTTGCCCGAACTCCTGCGCCCGCATCCAGATCGCCGACATCGGCTTCAAGGGCCAGATGATCGACGAGGGCAACGGCCCCGAGGAAGGTTTCCAGGTTCACCTGGGCGGCAGCCTGGGCCTGGACAGCGGTTTCGGACGCAAGCTGCGTCAGCACAAGGTGCTGGCCACCGAGCTGGGTGACTACATCGATCGGGTCGTGCGCAACTTCGTGAAACAACGCGAGGCCGGCGAGCGTTTCGCTCAGTGGGCCATTCGGGCCGACGAAGCTGATTTGAGGTGACCGCAGACATGACTGCCGTATCCGAGACCGACCTGAGGGCGCTCGCCGAGCGCGGTGCCGCCGAGCTGGACGGCGCCAGCGCCGAAGAACTGCTGCGCTGGGTGGACGAGAACTTCGGTGGAAACTACGTCGTCGCATCCAACATGCAAGACGCCGTCCTGGTCGAGATGGCCGCGAAGGTCCATCCCGGCGTCGACGTCCTGTTCCTGGACACCGGCTACCACTTCGCCGAGACCATCGGCACCCGTGACGCGGTCGAGGCCGTGTACGGCGTGAACGTGGTGAACGTGACCCCCGAGCAGACCGTCGCCGAGCAGGACCAGCTGGTGGGCAAGGACCTGTTCTCCACTGACGCCGCGCGGTGCTGCAGTCTGCGCAAGGTGCAGCCACTGTCCAAGGCCCTGGCGGGCTATTCGGCATGGGTCACCGGCATCCGCCGGGTGGAAGCGCCGACGCGCGCCAACGCCCCGCTGATCAGCTTCGACGACGCGTTCGGTCTGGTGAAGATCAACCCGATCGCCGCGTGGAGCGACGACGAGATGCAGGCGTACATCGAAGCCAACGGCATTTTGGTGAATCCCCTTGTGGACGAAGGCTATCCGTCTATCGGTTGCGCGCCGTGCACCCAGAAGCCGGCGGAGGGCTCTGATCCCCGCAGCGGTCGCTGGGCCGGTCTGGCCAAGACCGAATGCGGTCTGCACGCGTCCTGAGGTAGCCCGTGCAACTGATTCTCACCGCGCACGGCAGTGCTGACCCACGGTCAGCTGCCAACGCCCGCGAGGTAGCCCGGACCGTGGCTACCTTGCGGCGCGACCTCGACGTCAAAGTGGCGTTCTGCGAACAGAATTCGCCGAATCTGTGTGACGTGTTGACCACTTCCCCTGCGGGCAGTGTGGTGGTCCCGCTGCTTCTGGCCGACGCGTATCACGCCCGGGTCGACATCCCGGCGATGATCACCGACACCAATCCGACGGTCCGGCAGGCCGACGTGCTCGGCGAGGACGACCGGCTGATCCACGTGCTGAGCCAACGACTCACGCAGTCCGGGGTGTCCCGGCTGGACGCCAGCGTGGGCGTCCTGGTGACGGCTGTGGGGTCGTCATCGGCGGCGGCCAACACGCGCACCGCCACGGTCGCCACCGGACTGATCGCCGGCACCCACTGGCAGGCCACGACGGCGTTCGCCACCGGCCCCCAGGCCAACCTGGCCGAGGCGACGGCGCGGTTGCGGGATCAGGGTGCGACACGGTTGGTCATCGCGCCGTGGTTCCTGGCCCACGGCCGAATCACCGACCGGGTTGCCGACTTCGCCGCCGCCCACCGGATTCCGATGGCACAGCCGCTGGGTTCACACCGATTGGTCGCCGACACCCTGTTGGACCGCTTCGACACCGTCGCAGCCGCCCGCCAGGCTGCCTGACCGCGTCTGAATCCCGCCAAGACGGCCGTCGTCGCCGTAAGGAATACGTATAGATCAGGGCGCGGCGCCGATCGCGCCGGTTGACTCGGGTTCATGGGAAACTCCAGGACCGCTGATGTCTGACCTGCTGCAACTCCTGACCATGATGGCGCTGCCGGCGTCCGTCCTTCTGGTGTGCCGCCGGATGAACCGTCGACACCTGCCCGCGGCCGCATTGCGGCACTGATCGCGCAGCCCGCCCACGTCGCCTAACATCCGGACGGTCGACGAACGATCCGGACAAAGGAGACACCGCGCGTGCAAACCCACCCCGATACCGGTCGGCAAGGGCTGCGTGTCGGCCTCGCCATCAGCGCGCTCGGCGTCGTGTTCGGTGACATCGGCACCAGCCCGATCTACACCATGCAGACGGTGTTTGATCCCAGCGACCCACATCCCGTGCCGATCAGCAGAGACCACATCTACGGTGTGGTCTCTTTGGTGTTCTGGTCGGTGATGCTCATCGTCACCGTCACCTACGTCACGTTGGTCATGCGTGCCAACAACGACGGCGAGGGTGGCGTCATGGCGCTGATCACCTTGGTGAAGCGCTCGTCGGCCAAGCTCGGTCAGCGCACCGCGACCATCCTGGCCGGACTCGGAATTCTCGGCGCCGCACTGTTTTTCGGCGACTCGATGATCACCCCGGCAATCTCGGTGCTGTCCGCGGTCGAAGGCATGAAGACCATCGACCCCGGCTTCGCCGATTGGGTGGTCCCGATGACCGCAGTCATCATCGCGGTGTTGTTCAGCGTCCAGCGGCACGGCACAGCGGCCGTCGGCCGGTTCTTCGGCCCGGTGATGATCCTGTGGTTCGCCGCGATCGGCGCCTGCGGTGTCATGGGCATCACCAAGGAACCCGAAATCCTCAAGGCGCTGAATCCCATGTACGCGTTGGGATTTCTGGCCGGCCACTTCGGGGTCGCGTTCTTCGCGCTGGCCGCCGTCGTCCTGTCGGTGACGGGCGCCGAGGCGCTGTACGCCGACATGGGGCATTTCGGCCGCAAGCCCATCACCCTGGCCTGGATGCTCCTGGTGTTCCCGGCGTGCACGCTGAGCTACTTCGGGCAGGGCGCACTGCTACTGAAGAACCCCACCGTCACGGACGCCCCGTTCTTCCTGCTGACACCGGACTGGGGCCGGCTGCCGATGGTCATCCTGGCGATGGCGGCCACGGTCATCGCCTCGCAGGCGGTGATCACCGGCGCATTCTCCGTCGCCGCTCAGGCTGCACAGCTCGGGTATCTGCCACGGCTGCGGGTCATGCACACCTCCGCGTCCACCATGGGCCAGATCTACGTGCCGTGGATCAACACCATCCTGATGGTCGCGGTGCTGACCCTGGTGTTCGCGTTCCGCAGCTCGGCATCCCTTGCCTACGCGTTCGGCATGGCGGTCACCGGGACCATCACCATCACCACCCTGCTGTTCCTCTACATCGCGCGGGCCCGGTGGCAATGGCCGCTCTGGGCCGTGATCGCGATTGGAGCCCCGCTGCTCACCGTCGATCTGCTGTTCCTGGCCGCAAACATGACGAAGCTGGTGCACGGCGCCTGGCTGCCGCTGCTGATCGGTCTCATCGCGTTCACGGTGATGACGACCTGGCAGAAGGGTCGCAACGTCGTCACGCAGGCCCGCGACGCGGTCGAGGGGCCGCTGCGCCAGTTCGTCGACTCGATCGTCACCAGCGAGCCGCCACTGACCCGGGTGCCCGGCACGGCGGTCTTCCTCAACCGCGGCATCGAGACGGCGCCACTCGCCATGCGCGCCAACGTCAGGTACAACCGGATGCTGCATGAGCATGTGGTGGTGCTGTCCCTGATGACGACGACGGTGCCGCGCGTCGCCCCCGCCGACCGTTTGTCGGTCGACGACCTCGGCTACAGCGACGACGGAATCATCCACGTCACCGCCACCTATGGCTACATGGATCGGCCCGACGTGCCAGCGGCACTGGCGCTCGTCGACGCCGCGCACACCGAGGGGCCGCTGGACCTCGCCGGTGCAACCTACTTCCTGTCCAAGGTCGACCTGGTGATGGGCAAGCACCCGTCGATGGCCCCTTGGCGGACAAGGCTTTTCATCGGCACGTCGTACATCACGTCCGATGCTGCGGCCTATTTCCAGCTGCCTCCGGACCGCACTGTGATCTTGGGCTCACGAATCGAAGTCTGAGGGCGTGCCCGGGTCGCGGCGGTAGCCCCTAGGCTTGTCGTGTTCGGCACATCGGCATCACATGAACGGAAAATGCGTTGAAAATTGGGCTTGTCCTTGCTGTCTGCGGCGCGGCAGTTGTCACAGTCGGATTGACCGGATGCTCGAACGATAAAGGCACCCAAAGCGGCAACTCCACGGCTGGCTCGGCTTCGGCGAACGGCCAGTACAGCGGCACGACGACCATCGTCGTCGCCGACAAGCCGCTGGTGACAGGCGCCCCGACGTTATGTAGTCCGCTGCCCGACTCGGGGCTCGTCATCAACATCGGCCAGAACACCGCTGACGGCCGCGGGGTGGTGCTCAAGGGGGATCCGCCGAGTGTCGAAGGCGTCGAGCTGGCGAACGTCAACGGCCAATACGTCAGCTACGTGGCCAGCACGCCGCAAGAAGGCTGGGGTGCCACCGTCACCAAGGACGGGAAGCACTATTCAGTCAAGGGAACCTTCAAGAATGACCACGGGGAGGTCACGTCCTACCAAGTTGACGCAACCTGTTCCTGACAGGCAGCGTCAGGCAGTCGTGTCCCACGCCAGTTCCCCAGGCAGACAAGACTTTTCACTGCCATGACGGGCATCACACCCGGTGCTGCTGCGCGTTTCCAGCTACCTCTCGACCGTGCGGTCATCCTGGGTTCTCGCATCGACGGGGGAAATACCCACCCGGGGCTCGCGCGTTCTCCCAAGCAGATAGATTTTGAGATGATCGAAACCCTTGACGAAGGTGCCGTTATTCAGCAGATTCGGCAGGTGCCAGTCGCGGCGTGACGATCACGCGTAGCAGTCCGGTGCCGTGCAAGCACCCACAATTTCACCAATAGGTCCGATGCGAGCCCACCTGAAAAGGTGAGCTTGCGCATGACGAGAGGTCATCGATGGGCAAGATCTACGACAACGTCACCGAACTGGTCGGGCGCACCCCGCTGGTCCGGCTGAATCGGTTGACGGCGAACGCTGGTGCGCAGGTCGTGGCGAAGCTCGAGTTCTACAACCCTGCCAACAGCGTGAAGGACCGCATCGGCGTGGCCATCGTCGACGCCGCCGAGCAGTCCGGCGAACTCAAGCCCGGTGGCACCATCGTGGAGGCCACGAGCGGCAACACCGGTATCGCGCTTGCTCTGGTGGGTGCAGCGCGTGGTTACAAGGTGATCCTGACCATGCCGGAGACCATGTCCGTCGAACGGCGAGTGATGCTGCGCGCGTACGGCGCCGAGATCGTGCTGACGCCGGGTTCCGAGGGCATGGCGGGGGCCGTGGCGCGGGCCAAGCAGATCCTCGCCGAGACCCCCAATTCGGTCGCGGCCGACCAGTTCGCCAACCCGGCCAACCCGGCGATCCATGCCAAGACGACCGCCGAAGAGATCTGGGCCGACACCGACGGTGAGGTAGACATCTTCGTCGCGGGCATCGGCACCGGCGGCACTCTCACGGGCGTCGGGCACGTCCTCAAGGAACGCAAGCCCGGGGTGCAGATCGTCGGTGTCGAACCCATCGACTCCCCCATCCTCACTGGCGGACAGGCCGGGCCTCACAAGATTCAGGGCCTCGGCGCGAACTTCGTCCCCGAGGTGCTGGACCGGTCTGTGTACGACGAGATCATCGACGCCGGGTTCGACGACGCCATCACCGTGGCGCGGGCGCTGGGCACCGATGAGGGCATCCTGGGCGGCATCTCGGCCGGCGCCAACGTGTGGGCCGCACTGGAGCTGGCCAAGCGCCCCGAGAACGCCGGCAAGCTCATCGTGGTGATCATTCCCGACTTCGGCGAGCGGTACGTCTCCACGGCGCTGTACGAGCACATCCGAGACTGAAACCAGGCGAGCGAAGCGACGGGAAGTAAATAAGCATGACGCTGTTATCCACGCTCCGCGAGGACCTGGACAACGCACGCGGCCACGACCCGGCGGCACGCAGCGACGTCGAGAACACGCTGGTCTACTCCGGTCTGCACGCCATCTGGTCGCACCGCTTGGCCCACAAACTATGGGCCAAGCCCGCTGGTCGGGGCCCGGCCCGCGTGCTGGCGCAATTCACCCGGTTCCTCACCGGCATCGAAATCCACCCCGGCGCCACCATCGGCCGCCGGTTCTTCATCGACCACGGCATGGGTGTGGTGATCGGTGAGACCACCGAGATCGGCGACGACGTCATGCTCTACCACGGAGTGACGCTGGGCGGCCGCAGCCTCAACCACGGCAAGCGTCATCCCACCATCGGCAACCGGGTGACCATCGGCGCCGGCGCCAAGGTGCTCGGCCCGATCCTAATTGGCGACGACTCCGCCATCGGCGCCAATGCCGTTGTCACACATGATGTTCCATGCGATTCGATTGCCACCGGCATTCCGGCCGTGGTTCGTCATCGCACAGAGAAACAACGCGAGCAATGCGTCGATCCGACGAGCTACATCGACCCGGCGATGTACATCTGAGCAAGGTCCGTGACGCAGCGTTCGCGACCAGAGGTTCGTTCGGCGAAGGTGCGTAGAGATCGCCAGTTTGGTAACTCGCGCGATCTCTGCGCACGCCCGAGGCGGTTACCCCGGGGTGTCGGCTCTCCCTGTGGCACTTGCGATCTGAGGCTGTCAGCATCGGCTGACACTGTCACGATTTATGACAGCTTTGGACCGAAGTCAGTGGGGAGAGAGAACGTCCGTGGTCAGCGTCTCGCTGCCCGAGTCCAGCCAGGGCGCAGTGGTGGCCGTCGCAGCGCACTAAGCCCGCGTGAGCACAGCCTCGACTTCTTGCGTCTGCCCCGCGATCGGCGGAATGCGGGTGGCCCGGACGTACACGGTGTCGCCGTCGCGCAGCTGTAGTGCCTCCGCGTCACCGCGGGTGATCTGTGCGGTGAACGGCGTGTTGTCCGCGGCCGTCGTCAGCTCCACCCGAACCTCGAAGCCCAGCACCACGACTCGGTCGACCCTTGCCCGCAGCACTCCGGTGGCCGCGACCTCACCGTCGGCCTGGGCGATGGCCATATCCGGGTTCCGGCCCACGCGGATGTCGTGGGGACGCACCAGCGTCCCGTTCAACGTCGACACCGCGCCGAGGAACGACATGACGAACGGGTTGGACGGGCTGTCGTAAACCTCGGTGGGCGAACCGACCTGCTCGATGCGGCCGCGATTGAGCACCGCGATCCGGTCGGCGACGTCGAGCGCCTCAGCCTGGTCGTGCGTGACCAACACGGTCGTGACGTGCACTTCGTCGTGCAGACGGCGCAGCCAGCTCCGCAGGTCGTCGCGGACCTTGGCGTCCAGCGCACCGAACGGCTCGTCGAGCAGCAGCACCTGGGGATCGACTGCCAGAGCCCGGGCCAGGGCCATGCGCTGGCGCTGGCCGCCGGAGAGCTGACTGGGGTAGCGCGTCTGGAAACCGCTGAGCCCCACCACTTCCAGCAGATCGTCGACCTTGGCCTTGACCTCAGCCTTGGGCCGCTTGCGGATCTTCAGGCCGAAGGCGACGTTCTCGCGCACAGTGAGGTGCTTGAACGCGGCGTAGTGCTGGAACACGAAGCCGATGCCGCGCCGCTGCGGAGGCACGCCGGTGACGTCGTTGCCCTTGATGGTGATGGTGCCGGTGTCCGGGGTGTCGAGGCCGGCGATGGCCCGCAACAGCGTGGACTTGCCCGACCCACTGGGGCCGAGCAACGCCGTCAACGACCCCTCCGGCACGTCGAAATCGACGTTGTCCAGGGCGGCGAAGTCACCGTAATGCTTGTTGGCACCGCGCACCGTGATGGCGGGCGGGGTGCCCTGCTTGTGCTCGTCACTCATGTTCGGTTCTTCCTATCGAAAGCTATTGTGCAGCCCGGGTACGCCGGGCGTCGAGAATCACCTGGACAATCAGCACGATCACCGCGACGGCCATCAGCACCGTCGACATGGCGTACGCGCCGTATTCGGCGCCGCGGCTGTACCGGTCGGAGACCAGCAGGGTGAGGGTCTGGGAGGTGCCGGGCAGGTTGGAGGACACCATGATGACGGCGCCGTACTCCCCCAGGGTGCGGGCGACGGTCAGCACGATGCCGTAGGTCAGGCCCCACCGGATGGACGGCACGGTGATCCGCCAGAACGTCTGCCACCACTGCGCACCCAGGGTCGAGGCCGCCTCTTCCTGGTCGGTCCCCAACTCGTGCAGCACAGGTTCGACCTCGCGGATCACGAACGGCACGGTGACGAAGATGCTGGCCAGCACGATGCCGGGGAATCCGAAGATGATCTTGAATCCCCAAGTGTGCTCGACGAATCCGAGCAGGCCGGCCGATCCCCACAACAGGATCAGGGCGACGCCGACGACGACGGGCGACACCGCGAACGGCAGATCGACCACCGCTTGGAGCACGCTCTTACCGCGGAACCGGTTGCGCGCCAACACCAATGCGGTCGGCACGCCGAACAACACGTTAAGCGGCACCACGATCGCCACGACCAACAGCGACAGCTGCAGCGCGGAAATGGCGGCCGGCGTGGTGATCTGGGCGAAGAACTCCCCCAGGCCAGGCTGGAACGTCCGCCACAGAATCAGGCCGACGGGCACGACGACCAACACCAGGACGTAGGCCAGCGCCACGTACCGGACCAGATAGCGAACCACCGGGGAGAGGGTCATGTGGCCAGCTCCTGACGCTTGGCAGCACGTGATCCGATGACCCGCAACACGAACAGCACGACGAACGAAATCACGAGCAGCACGATCGAGATCGCGGCCGCACCAGTACGGTCGTCGTTCTCGATCAGCGTGCGGATCCACTGCGACGACACCTCGGTCTCGCCGGGCACCGCGCCACCGATCAGCACCACCGAGCCGAATTCGCCGATGGCCCGGGAGAAGGCGAGGCCCGCCCCCGACAACAGTGACGGCAGCAGCGCCGGCAGCACCACCTTGGTGAAGATCACGAAGTTGTTGGCGCCCAGGGAGGCGGCCGCCTCTTCGGTCTCCTGGTCCAACTCCAGCAGCACCGGCTGCACTGAGCGGACCACGAACGGCAGGGTGACGAACAGCAGCGCGATGCCGATGCCCCACTTGGTGTGCTGCAGATGCAGGTCCACCGGGCTGGCCGGGCCGTACAGCGCCAGCATCACCAGGCTGGCCACGATGGTCGGCAGCGCGAAGGGCAGGTCGATGACAGCGTCCACCAACCGCTTGCCGACGAAGTCGTCGCGCGTCAGGGTCCACGCCACCAGCAGCCCGAATACCAGGTTGATGAGCGCGACGGCCGCCGAGACCTCCAGCGTCACCCGAAAGGACGCCAGGGCCGAGTTCGACGTGACCGCGGACCAGAAGTACGACCAACCACCGTGCGCAGACTGCACCAGGATCGCCGCCAGCGGCAGCAGCACGATGACGGACAGCCAAATACTGGCCGCCCCCACCCGCAGCGACGTGGTGCCGAACGCGCGACCTACGCCGGACCCCGGCCCGGCCGAGTCACCGGTGAAGGTGGGCTCGGGCCGGGCCGGGAGGTCGGCGAACGGGGCCGAAGTCGTCATCCAGTGGCCTGCTTATAGATCTTGGTGATGCTGCCATTGTCCTTATCGAATAACGCAGGATCGACCGCAGTCCATCCACCGAGGTCGGCGATGGTCCACAGCTTCTGCGGGGCCGGGAAATCCTTGGCGAATTCGGCGCTGATCGCCGGATCGACGGGCCGGAACCCGGCCTGTGCCCAGGCCCGCTGTCCCTCTGGGGTGTAGAGGAAGTTCTTCAGCGCGTTCGCCTGAGCCTGGTGGGGGCTGGACGTCACGACCGCGACCGGGTTCTCGATCTTGAAGGTCTCCGGCGGGTTGATGTGCTCGACGTCCTTGCCCTGTCGCTCGACGTTGATGGCCTCGTTCTCGTAGCTGATCAGTACGTCGCCCGTACCGTGCAGGAACAGATCGGTGGCTTCACGGCCCGAACCCGGACGGGTCTTGATGTGCTCGGTGACCAGCTGCACCACATAGTCGAGGCCGGCCTGGGCCTCCTTGCCGCCGTTGCTCTTCGCGGCGTACGGCGCCAGCAGGTTCCACTTGGCCGAACCCGAGCTCAGCGGGCTGGGCGTGACGACCTCGATGCCGGGCTTGAGCAGGTCGTCCCAGTCCTTGATGCCCTTGGGGTTGCCCTTGCGCACGACCAGCGACACCACCGAGCCGAATGGGACGCCCTTGGTGACGTCGGCGTTCCAGTCCTTGCTGACCTTGCCGGCCTTGACCAGCCGGGTGACGTCCGGTTCCACCGAGAAGTTGACGATGTCGGCGGGGGCTCCCGACTCGACCTTGCGCGACTGATCACCGGAAGCCCCGTAGGACGTCGTGACGGAAACGCCCTTGCCGTCCTGGCTGGCCGCGAATGCCGAGAGGACCTTGGTCCAACCGGGCTCCGGCACGGCGTAGGCCACCAAGGTCAAGGTGGTGCCGGCGCCACCCTGCGTACCGCCGCCGGGTGTGTCGCTTGCTCCGCCACCGCACGCGGTAAGCAGCAGAGCTGCGGACATGGCAGCTGCGACAGCTGTGACGGGCCGCCAGTTCTTGATGATCTTGTGCATTGGATGGGCCTTCCTTGCAGGTCTACGGGGAACTACCCGTCACACGGCAAGGTGAACAATCAGCACGTGGGCATAGCAGCAGCCAGTGCCGACCCCAGAAACCGCGGACGGAAACGGGTCAGCGACAACAGGCGACGTCAGCAACAGCGCGAGTACCCACGGCAATGAGAGCCAAGATGTGGCCCTCGGTAGTGCCGGACGCTGCGTACATGGCCGGAAGAATATCAGAGGTTGCCTGGCAGCAAATGCTCAGCGAGTCAGTAGCCACATCACGATCACCAGCACCACCAGCAGCACCAGGATCAACGTCACCCGCGACTGCGGCAGTCCGTTCACAGCACTTCCTCCTCGACATGGCGGGCGCGGTGCAGGAGCGTGATGGTGTAGCCCAGCGCGATATCTAGCAGCACTGCCAGGCCATATGCGAGCGCCAGCACCACCGGCATCACGATGATCGTCTGCACCACGAACGACAGACCGGACAGCCACAGCTCGACGCCGTCCCACCAATTCAGAATGCCGTTCATCGATTCCAGCCTACGGTGTACGCCCTTTCGAATCGCGCTGGGTTGAATCTGTGAGCGCCCGGTACAGGCGATCGGTGGACGGCGACCACAGGAGCGGTCGATGATGTGCGACATGGTGCTGCCACACACAGATGAGTCGGAACAGTCCAGCGATTCGGGCCGCTTCTCCGCGAACGGGCATGGAGTCCCTCACCTCGCCGCGGCCGGCGACGATTCAATGACGGGCGGTGCGATTTCGACGGCGGTGCGTACCCCGTTTCCGCCGATCGCGGACTATGCCTTCCTCTCCGACTGCGAGAACACTTGTCTGATCTCGTCGGCGGGCTCGGTGGAATGGATGTGCGTACCGCGGCCCGACTCCCCCAGCGTCTTCGGCTCGATCCTGGACCGCGGCGCCGGCCACTTCCGGCTGGCCCCCTACGGCGTGACGGTGCCGTCGGCGCGGCGGTACCTGCCGGGCTCGTTGATCCTGGAGACCACGTGGCAGACGCACACCGGCTGGGCCATCGTGCGCGACGCCCTGGTGATGGGACCGTGGCATGACATCGACACCCGCTCCCGCACGCACCGTCGTACTCCGATGGACTGGGATGCCGAGCACATCCTGCTGCGTACCGTGCGGTGTGTCAGCGGCACCGTCGAGTTCGTCATGAGCTGTGAGCCGTCGTTCGATTACCACCGGGAGAGCGCGGAGTGGGAGTACTCGGCCGCCGCCTACGGTGAGGCCATCGCGCGGGCCAGCAAGAACCCTGAGGCCCATCCGACGCTGCGCCTGACCACCAACCTGCGGATCGGTCTGGAGGGCCATGAGGCCCGGGCCCGGACCCGGCTCACCGAGGGCGACAAGGTGTTCGTCGCGTTGTCCTGGTCCAAGCATCCCGCGCCGCAGACGTTCGACGAAGCCTCCGACAAGATGTGGAAGACCAGCGAGGCGTGGCGGCAGTGGATCAATGTCGGCGACTTCCCCGACCACCCGTGGCGGTCGTATCTGCAACGCAGCGCGCTGACCCTCAAGGGCCTGACGTACTCCCCGACCGGCGCCCTGCTGGCGGCCAGCACCACGTCACTGCCGGAAACGCCTCAGGGCGAACGAAATTGGGACTATCGGTACTCCTGGATCCGCGACTCCACCTTCGCCTTGTGGGGCCTGTACACGTTGGGTCTGGACCGCGAAGCCGACGATTTCTTCTCGTTCATCGCCGACGTGTCGGGCGCCAACAACGGGGAACGCCATCCGCTGCAAGTGATGTACGGCGTCGGCGGCGAACGCAGCCTCGTCGAAGAGGAACTGCATCACCTGTCGGGCTACGACTATTCGCGGCCGGTCCGAATCGGCAATGGCGCGTATAACCAGATGCAGCACGACATTTGGGGCACCATGCTCGACTCGGTGTACCTGCACGCCAAGTCCCGTGAACAGATTCCGGAGATGCTCTGGCCGGTGCTCAAGAATCAGGTTGAGGAGGCGGTCAAGCACTGGAAGGAACCCGACCGCGGCATCTGGGAGGTGCGCGGTGAACCGCAGCACTTCACCTCCAGCAAGATCATGTGCTGGGTGGCACTGGACCGCGGATCGAAACTTGCTGAGCTGCAAGGGGAAAAGTCGTACGCACAACAGTGGCGCGCCATCGCCGACGAGATCAAGGAAGACATCCTGACCCACGGCGTCGACAAGCGCGGCGTCCTGACTCAGCGCTACGGCGACGACGCTCTGGACGCCTCCCTGCTGCTGGCAATCCTCACCCGGTTCCTGCCCGCTGATGACCCGCGGGTGCGGGCCACCGTGCTGGCCATTGCCGAAGAACTCACCGAAGAGGGTCTGGTGCTGCGCTACCGCACCGAGGAGACCGACGACGGATTGGCCGGCGAGGAAGGCACTTTCACCATCTGCTCGTTCTGGCTGGTGTCAGCGCTGGTCGAGATCGGTGAGGTCCACCGGGCTCGGCACCTGTGCGAGAAGCTGCTGTCGTTCGCCAGCCCGCTGCACCTGTACGCCGAGGAGATCGAGCCGCGCACCGGCCGGCACCTGGGCAACTTCCCGCAGGCGTTCACCCACCTGGCGCTGATCAACGCCGTCGTGCACGTCATCCGCGCCGAGGAGGAGGCCGACAGCAGCGGGGTGTTCCAGCCAGCCAATGCGCCGATGTGACTAGCGATTTCGGTCAGAAGGTCAGCTCGAAATCGATCACGGTCGGGGTCGGCACGGCTAGTGCGACGGGCGTGAGGCTGCTGTCGTGCGCCACGCCGGTGATGACGCGACCGCCGAAACCATTCTGTGCCGCAGGGACACTCGCGGTGATGGTCACCCTGCGAGCCTGGGGTGCCGGTCGCAGATAGATGTCGGTTCCGGGGACGACGGGGGCCGTGATCGGCTCCCCCGCCGCGTCGATGAGCGTGCCGCCCACAGCCGTGAGCGTCGCGGCATCGGTTGCCTCGAACCGCAGCGGTCCGATGACCGCGCCGGTCACCGCGCGGTCGGTGATCAGCCGCGGCACCACAGTCAGTCGTCGGGCTGTTTCCGCGCCCGCGACGAGGTAGTTGTACAGCGCGACAACACGTTCGGCATTGCGGTAGTTACCGGAGCCGTTGAGCGTGAAGGTCACCTCGTCGATGTCGACAACGGCATCCGGGTCGGCGAGCACCAGCAACCGGTAGAACCGGTACCCGCGATGCTGTTGCCCCGGCCGACTGTGCGAGGCAGTCGCGCCAACCCCGAGTGTCCGGCGATGACGTCCGAAACCGGCACCGACATTGAGGCTCGACGCCGCGACATCGCGCCACTGTGCGCCGTCGGCCGACTTCTGCAGCACCAATGACACGGCTGCATCACTGACCAATTCGACTGCGTAACTGCCCAATTGGGGCTCACCATCGAACTCGTAGGTGATGGCGCCCGGTTCCGCCGCCACCACGACGGGCACGTTGAGCGGGCGATTGTCCAACCGCAACCCGTTGGTGAAGTGCCAGATGGCGGCCTGCGTCGCGGCGATGGCCTCGTGCTCGGCGAAGTGCGCATCACCGGCCAAATTGCCGGCCGCTCGCACCCGCCGACTGAGCTCGACGGTGCCCAGGGTGGGGAACGAATTACGGATGATCCAGTCCACCTCGGCCTCGACGGCGCGGGCGGCCTCGTTGGGCACCGCCGACCAGTTCGCGGGACGGTAGTGCGACGGCCGCGTCGGGGCAATGCCCTGGAAGTCGACCGAGTACGCGTCGATGTTCGGGTTGAGCCGGATCAGGTCGGTGCGCGCGGTGGTCCCATCGGTGAACACCACGGTGTCGACGGTCGGCGAGTACGTGCCGCCGCGGTACCGCGTCATCCGGGTGATGTCGGCATCACGGCGCACGGTGCGGCGGACCGCGACCGGAGTACGGGTGGGTGCAAGCAAAGAGGAGGACATTGCTGTGTTGCTTTCTGGGGCTGTGAACTGCGCGTATCGGCGCACCGCCAAGATGGGGCGGGCGTAACGCGCGAAAGGGCCGGCGTCAGAAAATCAACAACAACAACACGGCACGAAGCAGCGCGGCACGGACATGCGCATCGCTCCGGCGTGGGTCATGGCCCCTACCATACGTGCCCCTGCGGAAAAACCACAGTCCGACTTCCTCACAACTGACGCGTTGACCGGGTTTTAGTCGCGGTGCGCGCTAACCCTGTGCAGCGCCTGGATAGCCCGTAACGTGGCCGCCGCACCCCACTCACCGACCCGTCGGAGGTAGCCCCATGACGTCTGCGCAGAACGAATCGCAGGCCCTCGGCGATCTCGCCGCAAGGCAGCTCGCCAATGCCACCAAGACAGTTCCGCAACTGTCGACCATCACCCCGCGATTCCTGTTGCACCTGCTCAGCTGGGTTCCCGTCGAGGCCGGTATTTACCGCGTCAACCGCGTCGTCAACCCCGAACGCGTCGCCATCCATGCCGAACAAGGCACCGGCAGCGAGGAGCCGCTGCCCGAGACCTACATCGACTACGAGACCAGCCCGCGCGAGTACACGCTGCGGTCCATCTCGACCCTGCTCGACGTGCACACCCGGGTCTCCGACCTGTACTCCAGCCCGCACGACCAGGTCGCCCAGCAGCTGCGGCTGACCATCGAGACCATCAAGGAACGCCAGGAATCCGAACTGATCAACAACCCGGAGTACGGGTTGCTGTCGCAGGTGACTCCCGAGCAGACCATCCAGACGCTGCGCGGTACTCCGACGCCCGACGACCTGGACTCGCTGATCACCAAGGTGTGGAAGACCCCGGCGTTCTTCCTGACCAACCCGCTCGGCGTGGCGGCGTTCGGCCGGGAAGCCACCCGTCGTGGCGTGCCGCCACCAGTGGTCAGCCTGTTGGGCGCGCAGTTCATCACCTGGCGCGGCATCCCGATCATCCCGTCGGACAAGGTGCCGGTTGTGGACGGGAAGACGAAGTTCGTCCTGGTCCGCACCGGCGAGGAGCGCCAAGGCGTCGTGGGCCTGTTCCAGCCGGGTCTGGTCGGCGAGCAGGCGCCGGGTCTGTCGGTGCGCTTCACGGGCATCAACCGGTCGGCCATCGCGTCGTACCTGGTCACGCTCTACTCGTCGCTGGCGGTGCTCACCGACGACGCGCTGGCGGTCCTCGAGGACGTCGGAGTGGACCACTTCCATGAGTACAAGTGAGTTCCGGGGCGAGCGTAGCGACGGGACATCGCCCGTTCCGGACCAGCCATTGAACGAGGCCGAGCTGTCGGCGCTGGCCAGCCAGTTGTTCGCCACCAGCTTCCGACCCGGTCCGGACAGCCCGCCGGTGACCACCCAGGTGGCACCGCGCGGGGTGGTTCCGGACGTCACCGCTCCGGCGTCGGCGGCCAGCGCTGAGGCCGGTCTGGCCCATCCGGGCACGCCGGGCGAGTTCGTCTCGGGGCCGGAGCTGTTCGTTCCGTCACCGAGTTCACCTGCGCCGGAAGGATTTCCGGGCGTGGTACCGCTAGCGCCGCGGGGTAATGCGGCCAACCCCATCGGGGGCCTGGAGGCGTTCGCGGTGCCGACGGGACTGGTCCCGACGACACCCGGTGTGCTGGCGTCGGCCCGGCCGTCAGCTCCCCCAGCGCCCCGCGGGAACGTCCCGTCGTGGCCAGGATCGGTCCCGACGGTGCCGGAGCTGAACTGGTCCGGTGCGCCGGCGCCGTCCGACGATGCGGGGAGTTACTACTTCCTGCAATCCGCCGCGGCTCCTCCGCCCGCCGAGCCGGTGCCGTCCATCCCGAATGATCACGAGGTCTTCGACGTTCACGCGATCCGCGCCGATTTCCCGATCCTCAAAGAGACGGTCAACGGCAAGCCCTTGATCTGGTTCGACAACGCGGCCACCACGCAGAAGCCGCAGGCAGTCATCGACCGGCTGGCGCACTTCTACGCGCACGAGAATTCGAACATCCACCGTGCGGCACACGAATTGGCGGCCCGGGCCACCGATGCGTACGAGGAGGCCCGCGAGGCGGTGCGCCGGTTCATCGGCGCTGCCAAGACCGAGGAGATCATCTTCGTTCGCGGCACCACCGAAGCCATCAACCTGGTGGCCTACTCGTGGGGGCGCAAGCATCTGGGTCCGGGTGACGAGATCGTCATCACCCATCTGGAGCACCACGCCAATATCGTTCCGTGGCAACTGATTGCGCAGCAGACCGGTGCGGTGATCAAGGTGGCGCCCGTCGACGACGCGGGCAACCTGTTGCTCAGCGAGTTCGAGGATCTGCTCGGGCCGCGGACGAAACTGGTTGCTGCAACGCAGGTTTCGAATGCGCTCGGCACGGTGACGCCGGTCAAGACGATCGTGGAACTGGGCCACCGCTACGGGGCCCGGGTGTTGATCGACGGCGCACAGTCCATCCCCCATATCCCCATCGATGTGGCCGAGCTCGGTGCGGATTTCTTCGTGTTCTCCGGGCACAAGATCTACGGGCCGACGGGCATCGGGGTGCTGTACGGCCGCGAGGATGTGCTCGCCGAAACCCCGCCGTGGCAGGGCGGCGGCAACATGATCGCCGACGTCACGCTGGAACGTTCGGTGTTCCAGGAACCGCCGAACAAGTTCGAGGCCGGCACCGGCAATATCGCCGATGCGGTCGGGCTCGGCGAGGCCCTGCGGTACGTGGAACGCGTTGGCGTCGAACGGATTGCGGCGTACGAACACGCTCTGTTGGAGTACGCCACGCCGCGGCTCGCGGCCATTCCAGGGGTGCGCTTGGTAGGCACAGCCGACGAGAAGGCCAGCGTGCTGTCCTTCGTGTTGGCCGGGCATGAGCCGCTGGAGGTTGGCAAGGCGCTCAACGCCGAAGGCATCGCGGTACGGGCGGGGCATCACTGCGCCCAGCCCATCCTGCGCCGCCTCGGACTTGAGGCCACGGTGCGGCCGTCGTTCGCGTTCTACAACACCTTCGAGGAGATCGACGTCTTCATCGACGCGGTTCGCCGCATCGCCGAGGGCTCGCCTTAGTTCTTGCGCCAGACACAAATGTCCCTGCACGTTCGGCGTGTCAGGGACATTTGTGTCTGGTCGCAGTGTTCTCACCTGTGGGTTTCCGGCCTATATTGGATCGGTGACCAGGGGCTGCGGCGCCAGGTGTGACGTTACGGACCGGCAATCTGCCGGCCCCTCCTCCGTCGGCGCGGTCACGACCGTTGCGCTGCCATGCGCTCATCGCTTCCAACTTCCAGGCCGCGCCTAGGGCTTCCCCAACGCTGCGCGTAAGTCGACCGGTACGGACGGCGTCACCGGATCATTCCGAGAATCGGAGGACAGCATGAAGCGCTATCTCACACTCGGTTATGGGGCGCTGTGTTACGCGCTCTTTCTTGCGGCGTTCCTCTATGCCATCGCCTTTGTCGGCAACGTACTGGTGCCACGCACCGTCGACCACGGAATCGCGGCGCCGATCGGCGAAGCCGTAGTAGTCAACATCATCCTGCTGGGCCTGTTCGCCGCGCAGCACAGCGTGATGGCCCGGCCGGCGTTCAAACGGTGGTGGACCCGGTTCGTGCCACAGGCCGTCGAACGCAGCACCTACGTGCTGATGTCGAGCCTGATACTGGGGCTGCTGTATTGGCAATGGCGGACCATGCCCCAGGTCATGTGGGACGTGACGGCGCCTGCCGGCCGGTTCGTGCTGCTCACCCTGTTCTGGGCGGGCTGGGCCGTCGTGTTCACCTCGACGTTCATGATCAACCACTTCGACCTGTTCGGGCTGCGGCAGGTGTACCTGGCCTGGCGCGGAGAACCGTACCGCGACTTGGCTTTTCAGACCACGCTGTTCTACCGAGTGGTGCGTCATCCGATCATGGTGGGCTTCATCGTGGCGTTCTGGGCCACTCCGACCATGACCGCGGGGCACCTGCTGTTCGCGGTCGCCACGACCGGTTACATCCTGATCGCTATCCAGCTCGAGGAGCACGATCTGGTCGCCGACCTCGGTGACTCGTACCGGAATTACCGCGACGACGTGCCGATGATGATCCCCGGGTTACACCACCACGGCGGACATTCCGCGGGTCCGCACCACGCGGCATAGCTCGCAAACACAAAACTGCCCCAAATCGGTTGATTTGGGGCAGTTTTGTTGGCGGACTTACTTCTTGGGCTTGTCGCTCGCCGCGTCGGTGGACAGCGCGGCAACGAAGGCCTCCTGCGGAACTTCCACGCGGCCAATGGTTTTCATCCGCTTCTTGCCTTCCTTCTGCTTCTCGAGCAGCTTGCGCTTACGGGTGATGTCACCGCCGTAGCACTTGGAGAGCACGTCCTTGCGGATGGCCCGAATGTTCTCGCGCGCAATGATTCTCGAGCCGATGGCGGCCTGGATCGGCACCTCGAACTGCTGACGAGGGATCAGCTCTTTGAGCTTGGTCGTCATCTTGTTGCCGTAAGCCGCCGCCGAATCCTTGTGCACGATGGCGCTGAACGCGTCGACGGCCTCGCCCTGCAGCAGGATGTCGACCTTCACCAGGTCGGCTTCCTGCTCGCCGGCCTCTTCGTAGTCGAGGCTGGCGTAGCCGCGGGTGCGTGACTTCAGCGAGTCGAAGAAGTCGAAGATGATCTCGCCGAGCGGCATGATGTAACGCAGCTCGACGCGTTCCGGGGACAGGTAATCCATGCCCTGCAGTTCGCCGCGGCGAGACTGGCACAGCTCCATGATGGTGCCGATGAATTCGCTGGGTGCGATCACCGTCGTCTTCACGATCGGCTCATGGACAGCGCGGACCTTGCCCTCGGGCCAGATCGACGGGTTGGTGACGATCAGTTCGGTGTTGTCTTCCTTCTCCACCCGGTACACCACGTTGGGCGAGGTCGAGATGAGGTCGAGGTTGAACTCACGCTCCAGGCGTTCGCGGGTGATCTCCATGTGCAGCAAGCCAAGGAAGCCGCACCGGAAGCCAAAGCCAAGCGCCACAGAGGTTTCCGGCTCATAGGTCAGCGCGGCGTCGTTGAGCTGCAGTTTGTCGAGCGCCTCGCGCAAGTTGGGGTAATCCGACCCGTCCACCGGGTACAGACCCGAGTACACCATCGGCTTGGGTTCGCGGTACCCGGTGAGCGCCTCGGTGGCGCCCTTGCGGGCCGTCGTCACCGTGTCGCCGACCTTGGACTGACGGACATCCTTCACACCGGTGATGAGGTATCCCACCTCACCAACGCCCAGCCCGACGGATGCCTTGGGCTCCGGCGAGACGATGCCTACCTCGAGCAGTTCGTGGGTGGCCCCGGTGGACATCATGGCGATCTTCTCGCGCGGCGTGATCTTGCCGTCCACCACACGCACGTAGGTGACCACGCCGCGGTAGATGTCATAGACCGAGTCGAAGATCATCGCCCGAGTCGGGGCATCCGGATCGCCGGTCGGCGCGGGCACCAGCCGGACCACCTCATCGAGCAGCTCGGTCACGCCCACGCCGGTCTTGCCGGACACCCGCAGCACGTCCGTCGGCTCGCAGCCGATGATGTGCGCGATCTCGCCCGCGTAGCGGTCCGGGTCGGCAGCCGGCAGGTCGATCTTGTTGAGCACCGGGATAATGGTCAATCCGCGATCCAGCGCCAGGTACAGGTTGGCCAGGGTCTGCGCCTCGATGCCCTGCGCGGCGTCGACCAGCAGCACCGCACCCTCACAGGCCTCCAGCGCACGCGACACCTCGTAGGTGAAGTCGACGTGACCCGGGGTGTCGATCAGGTGCAGGACGAACTCCTCGTCCCCGACCTTCCAGGGCAGACGGACGTTCTGAGCCTTGATCGTGATGCCGCGCTCACGCTCGATGTCCATGCGGTCCAGGTACTGCGCGCGCATCGACCGGTCGTCAACGACGCCGGTGAGCTGCAGCATGCGGTCGGCCAGCGTGGACTTGCCGTGGTCGATATGGGCAATGATGCAGAAGTTCCGAATCTGCGCCGGCGCAGTGAACGTCTTGTCGGCGAAACTGCTGATGGGAATCTCCTGGTGACGACGGTTCTGTGCGCGCTCTGCGCACCTACCAGGGTATCGAGCCAGGACCCCGGCGCCTAAATCGCGGCCCGGAAACTCCCCTATGCTCGAAGTCATGGCGTCGCAGTGGAAGACGTTCCAGCGTCTGGCGGAACAACTGGTGTTCAACGAGGCGCCCAAACTCATCCGCAATTTGCAGCAGCCTGACGGCCTTTCCCGGACCATCCAGCAGGGAATCAGGTTCGGCATCGAGGTGGGCCTGACCGCGCTCGGCGCGGTGCCCGCGGAGGCGCCTGCCGCCATCACTGCCGGTCGGCCGGTCACCGAGAACATCGTGCCCACGGCGCACCGCGCGCGCCGCGTCGTCTACTCACCCGACCTGGACGGCCAGGCCGATCCGGGCGAAATCGTCTGGACCTGGGTGGTCTTCGAAGACGATCCGACCCGCGGCAAGGACCGCCCCGTGCTGGTGGTGGGCCGTGACCGCACCACTCTGCTGGGCCTGATGTTGTCCAGCCAGGACCGCCATCAGAGCGATCCCGACTGGATCGGGATCGGCTCGGGCAGCTGGGACTACGAAGGACGCGCCAGCTGGGTGCGGCTCGATCGGGTGCTCGACGTGCCCGAGGAAGGCATCCGCCGCGAAGGCGCGATCCTGGGGCGCGAGAAGTTCGACATCATCGCCGCCCGCTTGCGGTCCAGCTACTCCTGGTCCTAAACCTTCCCCGCGAGCCGTGCTGTGGGTCCCTCCCGCGAGCGTGCGTGTCTGTACGCAACACGCCGCATTTTGCGTGCATATCTGTCGCGCTCGCGGGCGACGAGCGTGCGCTGAATCCCTGCAATCCCTGCAATCCCTGCAACGCTCGACCAACCCGCGGCAAGCTGGGACCCATGCGTGACATCAAGACGCGGCCGGCCACCCGCTCTGACATCGGGGCCCTGTCGCAGACTCTGGCCCATGCGTTCGCCGACGACCCGATGATGCGCTGGATGATTCCGAACGACCGGATACGCCGGCGGGGGCTACCTCGCTTGTTCGCGTCGCTGACTCGACACACCCATCTGGCCCACGACGGTGTGGAGATCGCGCCGTCAGAAACCGGAGTCGGCGCCGCGGCGCTATGGGATCCGCCGGGCAAGTGGCGGCAGTCGTGGGTCGCCGAGTTGCGGATGGCGCCCACGATGATCCTGGCGCTGGGCGTCTCTGCGCTGCGGGGACAAGCGGCATCTGAGTTGATGAAGAAGCACCACCCCGAGGAACCGCACTGGTATCTCGCGGTGATCGGTAGTGACCCGACGGTGCGCGGCGGCGGTTATGGGCAGGCGTTGATGCGGTCGCGGTTGGACCGGTGCGACGCCGAGCACGCGCCCGCCTACCTGGAGTCGAGCAACCCGGCGAACGTGCCGTATTACCAGCGGTTCGGGTTCGAGGTCACCGGGGAGATGACGCTGCCGAACGGCGGGCCACCACTGATTCCGATGTGGCGGCAACCACGGTAAGAACGGGTCGCAGGAGATTCAGCGACTCTGGGTGATGTAGTCCTGCAGGTGCTGCTGCTCGGTCTCCAGCTCTTCCATCCGGGTCTTGACGACGTCGCCGATGCTGACGATGCCGGCCAGCCTCCCGTCGTCGACGACGGGTACGTGCCGCACCCGGTTCTGAGTCATCAGCACGGCGAGATGGTCGACAGTGTCGCGCGACGTGCAGGTCGCCACGACCGTCGTCATGATCTCCGACACCGGCTGGCCCAACAGGCTGGCGCCACGCGCGTGCAATTTGCGCACCACGTCACGCTCGGACACGATGCCGACCAATCCGTCGGGTCCGACCACCACCATGGCCCCGATGTTCATCGCAGCCAGACTGGCCAGCAGCTGAGACACCGTGGCCTCTGGAGCAATGGTCGCCACCGCGGCACCCTTGTTACGCAGTACGTCCGCGATCCGCATCGCCGCCTCCGATCGTGATCCACCTCACAACCATCGTAGTTCCGCGGCAGGCCGAACGACGGGAAAGTCCAGCGAGCCGGGCGATTTCCGTGGCGAAGTGCCGCTCGGTCGACGCCCACCCGACACGATGGCTGCGAGTCGGGCCGACATGCCGCGTCAACCTGGCGGTTTAGGCAGGACCAAGCAGCAGTCAGAGATATGCTCGGGGCTGTTGCCGGCCACTGCGCGTACGCGCGCTTTGGGGATTTTGCGCGGACGCTGGTAACCTGAACACTCGCTGCCCGTAGTCGGGCGAATAGCACAGACTTTAGACCGAGCACGCTCGTTCCCGAGCATGCCCAAAATTGAGATGTAGAAGGAACGACACGCGTGGCCAACATCAAGTCGCAGGAAAAGCGCATCCGCACCAACGAGCTCGCGCGTCTGCGCAACCAGTCGGTGAAGTCGGCGCTGCGTACGGCGATCCGCGGCTTCCGCGAGGCCGTCGAGGCCGGCGAGAAGGACAAGGCCGGCGAGCTGCTCGTCGCCACCAACCGCAAGCTGGACAAGGCTGCCACCAAGGGTGTCATCCACAAGAACCAGGCCGCCAACAAGAAGTCGGCGCTGACCCTGGCTTTCAACAAGATCTGAGCTAAGCCCCTCGTTTTCGCGAAACCGCGGCCCGAATCATCGGGCCGCGGTTTTGTTGTGCTCGACGGCTGCGGCGCAGCCGCTCAGTTGTCGGTGCACATTCGACGGCTCAGCCGTCAGCCAGCTCTGCGACGCGTCGCACCGCAGACTCCAGCGCGTAATCCGCACTGGCCGCGGCACCTTTGACATCGGCGTTCAGCGACGCGACCACGCGCAGCGCCTCGGCGACGGTGTCCTTGGACCACCGCCGCGCCTGCTTCTGAGCCTTCTGCACGCGCCACGGCGGCATGCCGAGCTCGCCCGCCAACCGGTACGGATCCCCCGACAGCCCGCCGACCCGGGCGATCGAGTGCACCGCCTCGGCCAGCGCATCAGCCAACACCACGTGCGGCACCCCGCCGGCCATCGCCCAGCGCAGCGCCTCTGCGACGCCGCTGACGTCACCGGAGACGGCCTTGTCGGCGATGTCGAAGCCGTTCACCTCGGCCTTACCGGAGTGGTAGCGACGCACCGCAGCTACATCGATCTGTCCCCCGGTGTCGGCCACCAGTTGTGAACAGGACGCGGCCAGCTCACGGATATCCGAGCCGACGGAGTCGAGCACGGCATTGACGGCGTCGTCGCCGACCTTGACCTTCAGCGACCGGAATTCCTTGCGGACGAAGTCGGCACGCTCAGCGGCCTTGGTAATCTTCGCGCACGGATGTACCTGGGCGCCAAGCTTTTTCAGCTGATCGGCCAGCGCCTTAGCCCGGCCACCGCCGGAGTGCACGACGACCAGCAGGGTGCCGCCGGGCAGGTCGGCCGCGGCATCGGCGATGAGCGCGACGGCGTCCTTGCCCGCTTCGGCCGCCGACTCCAGCACCACGACGCGCTCGTCGGCGAACAGCGACGGGCTGAGTAGCTCAGCGAGCTCGCTGGTGGACACTTCACCGGCCCGCAGCCGGTCGACCGGGACGTTGTCGTTGCCGGCCTGCTTGCGGGCAGTGCGCAGCACCTCGGCCACAGCGCGTTCGACCAGCAGTTCCTCGTCGCCCAACACCAGATGCAGGGCCTCGGTCGATCCACTCACTCGTCGATCGTTTCACGTCCCGCCGACACGCTGCAGCCGTGGTCGGTTTGCCTCCGTCCCCGCCGCCTACGCCAAGCGGCCACCAGCAGCACCGCGCCAACGGTCGTCGCACTGAGCAGCAGAGCACCGCCCCAGCCCGACGGGACGCTGACCGCCGCCCCGGGGAGTGCCGCGCTCCACCGCGCCACCTGCAGTAGCCACCACAGCTCCGGGCCCGTGAACCGGATCAGCAATTGCGCCACGGCGGGCCAGCACCACCCCACCGCAGCGGCGGCGGTGCCAAGGATGGTGATGGGCGGAATAACCGGAGCCACAAGGAGATTGGCGAGCACCGCGACCAGACTCAAGCTTCCCGATATCGCCGCCACCAACGGTGCGGTCACCAGTTGCGCCGCAACGGCCACGCACACGGCGTCGGCGATCAGCTTCGGCCAGCCGCGGCCAACCAGGCAACGGGACCACACCGGCGCAATCACGACCAGCGCGGCCGTCGCCACCACCGACAGCGCGAATCCGGCGTCTACCGCGAGCGCCGGCGAGATGACCATCAGCACCAGCACGCTGGCCGACAACGCCGGGATGGCCTGCCGGCGCCGATGTACAAGAATCCCCATCAACATCACCGAACCCATTGCGGCAGCTCGCAATACGCTCGGCTGTGGCTGCACGATCACCACAAACGCGAACAACGTCACCGCCGCCAACCCGACCGCCACCCGAGGCCCCACCACGACCGCGCACAACAACACCGCGCCGCACACGATGGTCACGTTCGCCCCGGACACCGCGGTCAAGTGGGTCAACCCGGCTCGTTTGAACGCGGCGGTGGTGTCCGAGTCAACTGCCGACACGTCACCGAGTACCAACCCCGGCAGGATCGCGGCCTGATCCGCAGGCAAGGTCAGCTGCGCCTCGTCCGCGAAATCGGCCCGCACCCGTGCCGCGGCTCGCTGCCCGGTCGACGCGGTCCCGAACCGGGGTGCACCGACCGCGGTCAGCACTGCCACCGACAGGTCGCGCCTCTTAGGCGCCGCAGCCCTGGCCCTGAACGCCATCGGGCGGCCCGCGACGGCCTCGGAATACCCGTCGGCGGAAGCGAAAACCATGACCCGCCCGGATGATTCGACATCCTGGAGCTTCTGCAGCGATGCCGCGAACATCAGCCGGTCTCCTCGGATCGGCCGCGGGGACTCGGTCGGCGTGACGGTCACCATCACGGTCGAACCGAATCGGGACGCCAGCGGATGGGTTTGGACTGCGTGCACCCGCAAAGCCACGACGATCGCGAAGGCCGTTCCCACCGCCGCCACGGCAAACACCGCGGACCAGCGTGCCGCGCCTACCCGCGCTCCGACGCCCAGCACCGCCGCGACCGCGACCAACACCCCCGCCAGCGCGGCCCAGGGTCCCCACCACACGCCCACGGCGGTGACCGTCCAGCACGTCAGGGCGGCCGGCACCAACCGCAGATCGATGCCAGGAGCGTCGGGGGTAGGGCTGCTCGTCACACTTTGACCAGTTCACGGAGCTTCTCCAGCTTGCCCGGCCCGATCCCGTCGACCTCGCCCAACTGGTCGACGCTCGCGAACCTGCCCTTGGCAGTCCTCCAGGCCACGATCGCTTTCGCCGTGACGGGGCCGACGCCAGGCAGCGCATCGAGCTGTTCCACCGTCGCCGTGTTCAGGTCCACCGGTCCCTTTGGACCCGAACCTTTTCCGTCACCCGATGGCCCCTTCTCCGGCGCGCCGGGCGCCGCACCGATCGAGCTGCGCATGGCCGTCGGCGCACCCAGCGGTGCGGTGATCCCGACCAGAATCTGCTCACCGTCGGCAACCCGACGGGCCATGTTCAAGCTGACCAGGTCGGCGCCTGTCAGCGCTCCCCCGGCAGCAGTGACGGCATCGGCGATGCGCGCCCCCGCGGGCAACGTCACCAACCCCGGCTTGTGCACCAGGCCCACCACACTGACCACGACGTCCTCCGCCTTGGCGGGCGGTGCCGGCGGCCCCGGTGCACTGGACGAAACCATTTGCACCGGAGGCAGTTTCGCCGCTGTGACCGGCGGCTTGTCGTCACCCAGCACGGCGACGACAGTGATCAGCACCGCGACCACCCCCACCACCGCGAGGGCGATCACGCCGGCGCGGCCCGGGTCGGCGCGCACGGCGGCCAACCATCCGGGACGGTCGGTCACCGCGTCGGGCAACCATCGCGACAACGCGGTGTCGTCATTCGAATCGGCAGTGCCATCGGGATCGGGATCGCCTGGCTGTGCGGTCAGTCGCCGCTGGGTCCGGTCGACCGGTGTCTGAGTGACCATGTCCGCGACGGTAGGCACCAGCACCGACCAGGAAGCCGAGAAAATCCGCCAACCGACGCTGCCTGTGGATCAATCTCGTTCTGTGGATGAATCACCCAGCCACCGGGACCCCCGAAGGTCGGTAGACATCTGCGGCATAGTGTCTAGCGAAAGCGCACCCCGCCGTCAGACAGCCGCAACGAGGAGGCATCCATGACCACCGACCGTCCGCTCCGCGTCATTCAGTGGACCACCGGCAACATCGGCAAGCGGTCGCTGCACGCGATCATCGCCCGTGACGACATGGAACTGGTCGGTGTGTACGCCTACGGCGCGGACAAGGTCGGGGTCGACGCGGCCGACCTCGCCGGTTGGCCCGAACCCACGGGCATCAAGGCCACCAATGACATCGAGGAACTCGTCGCCCTCAAGCCTGACGCGTGCTGCTACAACCCGATCTGGCCCAGCGTCGACGAACTGGTCCGGCTGCTCGAATCGGGCATCAACGTGTGTTCCAGCGCGGCCTGGATCACCGGCGGCAAGCAGTCCCCCGAGGACCTGGCGCGCATCCAGAAGGCTTGCGAGGCAGGCAATTCCACGATCTTCGGCAGCGGCGCACACCCTGGCCTGACGAACATGATGGGCATGGTGCTGTCCAGCGCGTGCGAGAGCGTCGACGAAATCCGCATCACCGAGTCCGTCGACTGCGGGGTTTACGAATCGGCAGGCACCATGGCCGCCATGGGCTTCGGCAAGGACCCCGAGACGCCGGGGCTGGCCGAGAACGTGCGCCTGGAAAGCGAAGTGTTCGCCGAGTCAGCAGCGATGATGGCCGATGCCATCGGCGCCAAGCTTGACCGGATCACCTTCGACGTCCAGTTCACCGCGGCCGACGAGGACTCCGACCTGGGCTTCATGCAGATCCCGAAGGGCACCGTGGCCAGCGTCTACGGGTATCACCGCGGCTGGGTCGGCGACAAGAACGTCGTCAGCGTCGGCTTCAACTGGATCATGGGCAACCACGTCACCCCGCCGAAGCCCGTGGCCCACGGCCACGTGATCCAGGTGTTCGGCGTGCCCAACATGCGCACCGTCGTGTACTGCCTGCCGTCGAAGGACTGGAGCGAGGTCAGCCTCAACGGACTCGGCATGATCTACACGGCGCTGCCGGTCACCAACGCCGTACCTGCCGTGGTCGCCGCCGCGCCGGGCATCCTGACCCTCAAGGACCTGCCGCCGGTGACGGGCCGGTTCGCGGGCTAGCCCAAAGCTGTTCAGAGTCGATACATTTCGCGCGCCATCAGCGCATCTTCGATGTAGCCGGCGTGCGTCTCGTACACGTGACCGGCTGGGCGCTCGGCGGTCAGCCAACGCACCGCTTGGCTGACGGCCCGCTCCGCGCTGGTGAACCACCGGGGCGCGGTGGGTGCGTGAACGGCTAGGGCATGCGTCCAGCTGAAGTGCATCGTGCTGCTCATCGTCGTCACCTTTCACCGGGTTAGCGGCGAGGGGCGCCGCTCTGGATTTCAGGATGCGGCGACGGAACCTTCCCCGAACGAGTAGACCGGTACTCGAAAAGCGCTCCCCCGCGCCGTCGTCTACCTGCTTTCGTTCCACCTATGCCAGGTACTGCCTGCCCACGACGCTGTTCGAATGCGGTTGAAATGGCCGGTTCAAGAGATTTGGCTGAGTGCTAAGTACTGACGATCACGCCGACGGCGCCCGAGCCAACGTGCACCGCCAGCACGGGTCCCATGTCGGTTACCACGAGTGAATCAACCTGGGGCAGAAGGGAAGTCAACGCGGCGCCGATCTGCGCGGCGTCGTCGTGATTGTCGACGTGGTGCACGGCGATCGACGCGGGCCGGTCACCGACCAGGGTGGCTACGCGCTCGATCATCGCGGCATGCGCCTTGGCCGCGGTCCGGATCCGCTGATCCAGGACCAGCCGGCCGTCAATATCGATCTGCAGCAACGGCTTCAGCGACAGCGCGGTGCCCAGCCAGGACGCCGCCGTGCCGATCCGCCCGCTGCGCCGAAGGTTGTCCAGCCGATGCACGACGATGAAGCCGTGCTGCCGGGTGGACTCCGAACGCGCCTGTGCCTCAACGGCATCCAGCTCGGCACCGGCCGCGGCAGCCCGCGCTGCAGCTACAGCCACGAAGCCGACACCCATGGCCGCGGACCGTGAATTGACCACGCGCACAGCCGAACCCAGCTCACGGCCGACGGCGGCCGCGGAGCTGAAGGTGCTCGACAGCCCGGCCGACAGATGCACGGCCACCACACCATCACCGCCACTGTCGGCGAGCGCCTGCCGGTAGACGTCGGTCAGGTCACCGGGAGCCGCCCCGGACGTCGACACGTGTGAACGGTCTTGGATGTCCTGCGGAATCGGGTCGACGCCGTCCAAGTAGTCGATGCCGTCCTGCAGCACATGCAGCGGCACCACTCGAATGTCCCAGCGTTTCAGCTCATCTGGGTCAAGCCGCGCCGACGAGTCGGTGACCACCACGACAGCCATGGTTAGTCGTCAGTCCCCTGCGCCACCACACCGGCCTCGGCCAGCCCCTTGAGCATGAGTTCCGCAACCGCGCGGTGCGCCTCGAAATTCCAGTGGATACCGTCCGGATTCGCTCGGCCCGACATCACCTCGTCGCCGACGGCTGCCTTCAGGTCGACGATCGGAACGCGGTAGGAGTCAGCCCAATCCGTAATCGCCGACACGGTGGCATCGCGCCACCGGTGGGAGCTACCGTACGTCTCCGCGATGTGCACCGATGGAATGGTCGCCACGAACGGGATGCCGGGACGGTTGAAATCGATTGCGGCACGGGTCTCTTCGAGGTACTCGGCGGTCAGGTGCGGCGGCAGCGCGGGCCGCGCGATCGGCGACAGCCGGGGCTGCAGCCAGCCATAACCGTCCCGCACCACCCGGCGCAGCCACGACGGACGCACGTATCGGATCAGTTCTCGCATCGCCGTCGGCAGCGGCGAGGGCAGCGAGTCCATGCCGCTGGTCGCGAAGATCACCGCACCCGCCTTGGGCAGCGCTGCCCACGATCGCGGATCCTGCGTGGCGGCCCACCACACGTCGCGGCAAGTCCAGCCGATCCGGCCGATCAGTTCCAGATCCCAACCGAGTTGGGAGGCAACAATATTCGGCCAAATACGCGGGTCGTCGGACGGCAGCCCGCCACCCGGACCGTAGTAGGACAGCGAGTCGCAGAACACGAGGAGGACCGGCCGGCGGGCAGGAGCGGAGCGACCCGGGGGGGATGACGGGTCAGAGGACATCGTTCGCCACCTGAGCCGAAGCGTTCCACACATCCAGGCGCCACTTGACGGGGTCGTCGTTGCCAAGTCCGGCGCTGTGACCGGACAGCTGCACCCAGCTGGCGTTGCCCATGCCGCCGAGCACCGGCCAGTTGTCCACCGGCAGGTCCAGCAGAGCTGCGGTGAGCGCGGCAATCAGCCCACCGTGCGCCACCAGCACCACCGGGCGGTCGACTTCGTCGACACCCCACTCCGGCAGGTTGCGGAGTTGCTCCTCCACCACCGGCACGCTGCGGTGTGCCACGTCGACCCGGCTCTCGCCGTTGTGCGGCGCCCAGCGGGCATCGTCGCGCCAGGCCAGTCGCGCGCCGGGTGCGAGGGCGTCGACTTCCTGATGGGTGAGGCCCTGCCAATCCCCTAGGTGCGTCTCGCGCAGCCGCGCGTCCACAGACACCGGCATGCCGGCCTGCTCGCCCAGCGTGGTCGCGGTGTCCAGGGCACGGCGCAGATCGGAGGACACGATCACCAGCGGCTGACGCTTGGCCAGCACCTCAGCGGCCGCCACCGCCTGGGCCCGACCGAGATCACTGAGCTCGGTATCCAGCTGGCCCTGCATCCGACTGGTCGCGTTGTAGGCAGTCTGGCCGTGACGCAACAGCAGGAGGCGGCGGTTCCTCACTCGGCCGCCTCGTCGAGCTCGTCGGCCTCGGCGTCAGCCTCAGCGTCAGGATTCGCCGGCAGCTCGCCGTCCAAGTCCACCTCGATGGCCGGGCAGTCCCGCCACAGCCGGTCCAGCGCGTAGTACTCGCGCTCCTCCTGGTGCTGGATGTGCACCACGATGTCGACATAGTCCAGCAGCACCCAGCGGCCCTCACGGGCGCCTTCGCGACGGGCCGGCTTGTGACCCGCCCAGCGCATCCTTTCCTCGACCTCGTCGACGATGGCGTTGACCTGGCGGTCGTTGGACGCTGAGGCGATCACGAAGTAGTCGGTGATGACCAACTGGTCCGACACGTCGATGACGCTGATGTTCTCGCCGAGCTTGGCGGCGGCGGCGCGGGCCGCGACCGTTGCCATGGCCAGGGCCTCGGGTGTGGCGGTCACGACTTTTCCTCCTGCGTTGTGGGGGCCGATTGGTACAGCCCCCGCTTCGATACGTATTGGACGACGCCGTCGGGCACCAGGTACCAGATTGGCCGGTTGGCCTGCGCGCGGCGACGGCAGTCGCTCGATGAGATGGCCAGCGCCGGCACCTCGACCAGGGTCAGCGCGTCGGGCGGCAGCTCTTTCTGCGCCTCCTCGATGTGCTTGCCGTCCAGCTCGTAGCCGGGCCGGCTGACCCCGACGAACCGGGCCGTGGCGAACATATCCTCCCAGTTCTGCCAGGACAGGATCGACGCCAGCGCGTCGGCGCCAGTGATGAAGAACAGGTCAGTATCGGGGTTCTGCCTGGCCAGGTCGCGCAGCGTGTCCTTGGTGTAGGTGGGACCGCCACGGTCGATGTCGACGCGGCTGACCGAGAACCGCGGGTTGGCGGCAGTCGCGATGACCGTCATCAAGTACCGGTCCTCAGCGGCGGTGACATGCCGGTCGCGCTTCTGCCAGGGCTGCCCGGTGGGGACGAACACGACTTCGTCGAGGTCGAACAGGTCAGCCACTTCGCTGGCCGCGACGAGGTGGCCATGGTGGATCGGGTCGAACGTCCCGCCCATCACTCCCAGCCTGCGTCGATTCACGATTGGCCAGCTTACGGCAGGGTTCGCAGCCAACTTGGGGGCAGGACCTCGCGAAACTGGCGGGGCTACACAGGAAGCAGGTTATCGATCACCGACGCGAGCTGCTTGGCCGAGCGGCATTCGTGCATGGTGATGACGTCCTGGTACTTGGCGGTCGCGGAGTCGCCGCTGCCCCACAGGTGCTTGGGCTCGGGGTTGAGCCAGTGCGCGTGCCGGCTGGCGCTGACCATGCCCGCCAGCAGGTCGGCCTGCGGGTTGCGGTAGTTGTTACGGCCGTCGCCGAGCACCAGCAGTGCCGTGCGCGGCGAGAGCGCATTGGGCCACTTGTCCATGAAGGAGACGAAGGCGTGGCCGTAGTCCGAATGCCCGTCCCGGGTGTAGACGGCCGCTTCCCGGGTGATCTTCTGCACCGCGACGGCCAGGTCGGCGTCGGGCCCGAACAGCTCGGTGACCTCGTCGGTGGTGTCGATGAAGGCAAACACCCGCACTCGCGAGAACTGCTGACGTAGCGCGTGCACCAGCATCAGGGTGAAGTGGCTGAAGCCGGCGACGGAGCCGGACACGTCGCACAGCACCACCAGCTCGGGCCGGGCCGGGCGCGGTTTCTTGAGGACGACGTCGATGGGCACCCCGCCGGTCGACATCGACTTGCGCAGCGTCTTGCGCAGATCGATCTGGCCGGCATGGGAGCGGCGGCGACGCGACGCCAGCCGGCTGGCCAACGTACGAGCAAGCGGCGCAACGACATTGCGCATCTGCCGCAGTTGTTCACCTGACGCCCTGAGGAATTCAACGTTCTCGGCCAGCTGCGGGATGCCGTAGGTCTGTACGTGGTCGCGGCCGATCTGTTCGGCGGTGCGCCGCTTGGTCTCCGACTCGACCATGTGCCGCAGCTGCGAAATACGCTTGGCGGCAATCGATTTGGCGATCTGTTCCTGGGTCGGCGTCGGCTCGTCGCCGTAGGGCGCCAGCAGCCCGGCCAGCAACTTGCCTTCCAATTGGTCGAGCCCCATGGCCTTGAGCGCCTGATACGACGAGTACGACGGGCCGCGGCTCGAGTTGTACTTGCCGTAGGCGTCGACGATCTGCGCGATCATCGCCATCAGCCGGTCATCGAGATTCGCCATGTCGGCGTCGGAGAGCAGGTCGATGAGCGCCGAGCGCATCGCCTCGACATCCTCCGGCGGTATCCGGTCAGGCCGGTTCTCCGGGGCGGCGTCGTCGTCAAGCTCCAGCACGGCCCGGTCCCCCAGCGCCGCCGGGAACCAGAGGTCGAACAACGCGTTGTAGGTCTCCCGATGGTCGGGCCGGCGCAACACCGCACAGGCCAGGCCCTCACGCAGCACCTTGCGGTCACCCAGGCCCAGAGTGGCCATCACGCGGCCGGCGTCGACGGTCTCCGACGGCCCGACGTTGATGCCCACCTTGCGCAGGGCGTCGACGAACCCCACCAGGTGGCCCGGGATGCCTTGCGGGGCAAGGGGTTGTGCAGGGGTTCGTCCGACAGCCATGACCGCTCCCCTAGTTCAGCTTCAGCTCGCTGGAAGCACGCTGCTGATCGGACCGGTGCTTGAGCACCACCCCGAGCGTCGCGGCGATCGTCGCGTCGTCGATGGTGTCCATGCCCAGCGCCAGGACGGTCCGGCCCCAGTCGATGGTCTCGGCCACCGACGGCAGTTTCTTGAGCTGCATGCCACGCAGCACCCCGATGATGCGCACCAGCTCGTCGGCGATCTTCTCCGGCAGCTCGGGCACGCGGGACAGCAGGATGCGCCGCTCAAGGTCAGCGTCGGGGAAATCGATGTGCAGGAACAGGCAGCGCCGTTTGAGTGCCTCGGACAGCTCGCGGGTGGCGTTGGAGGTCAGCACCACCAGCGGTTTCTGCTGCGCCGTGATGGTGCCGAGCTCGGGCACGGTGACGGCGAAGTCGGACAGGATCTCCAGCAGCAGGCCTTCGATCTCGATGTCGGCCTTGTCGGTCTCGTCGATCAGCAGCACAGTGGGCTCGGTGCGCCGGATGGCCGTCAGCAGCGGGCGACTCAGCAGGAATTCCTCGCTGAACACGTCCATCTTGGTCTGGTCCCAGTCGCCCGACTGCTGGCCCGACTGGATGCGCAGGATCTGCTTGGCGTGGTTCCACTCGTACAGCGCGCGGGCCTCGTCGACGCCCTCGTAGCACTGCAGCCGCACCAGTTCCGAGCCGGTGCACTGGGCGATGGCCCGCGCCAGTTCGGTCTTGCCGACGCCGGCCGGTCCTTCGATCAGCAGCGGCTTGCCCAGCCGATCGGCCAGGAAAACCGCTGTGGCCGTGGCGGTATCGGGCAAGTATCCGGTCTCGGCGAGTCGGTTGGCGACGTCATCGATGTCCGCGAACAGCGGGACCGAACGGGCGGGTGTGCTCATGTCTCTCCTATCAGGCGGGCCGGGTCTGGCCGTCGCCCCACACGATCCATTTGGTCGATGTCAGTTCCGCCAGCCCCATGGGGCCGCGGGCGTGCAGCTTCTGGGTCGAGATGCCGATCTCGGCGCCGAACCCGAACTGCTCGCCGTCGGTGAACGCCGTCGACGCGTTGACCATCACCGCGGCGGCGTCGACCTGCTCGGAGAATCGCTGGGCCGCAGCAAGATTGGTGGTGACGATGGCTTCGGTGTGCCCGGTGCCGTACTCGTTGACGTGGTTAATCGCGCCATCAACCCCGTCCACGACAGATACCGCGATGTCGAGTGAGAGGAATTCGGCGCGCAGCTCGTCCTCGCTGGGGTCCAGGTGCACCGTCACCCCGGCGTCCTGCAGCGCGGTCACCAGCCGAGGCAGCGCGGCGTCGGCGATAGCCCGGTCGACCAGCAGGGTCTCAGCCGAATTGCACACGCTGGGTCGGCGGGTCTTGGAGTTCAGCAGAATGCGTTCTGCCACATCGAGATCGGCGGCTTCGTGGACGTAGACGTGGCAGTTGCCGACGCCCGTCTCGATGGTCGGCACCGTGGCGTCGCGCACCACGGCATCGATCAGACCGGCGCCGCCGCGTGGGATCACCACGTCGACCAAGCCACGAGCCTGGATCAGGTGAGTGACGCTGGCGCGGTCCTCGCTGGGCAGCAACTGCACCGCGTCCTCCGGCAAGCCCTCGCCGGCCAGCGCCGACCGCAGCGCCGTGACCAGCGCCGCGTTGGACCGAGTCGCCGACGAGCTGCCGCGCAGCAGCGCCGCGTTACCCGACTTCAAGGCCAGACCGAAGGCGTCGACCGTCACGTTGGGCCGGCTCTCGTACACCATGCCGACCACGCCCAGCGGTACCCGCTGCTGACGGATCTGCAGACCATTTGGCAGGGTGCTGCCGCGCAGCACCTCGCCGACGGGGTCCGGCAGGCCGGCGACCTGCCGCAGCCCGGCAGCGATGCCATCGAGCCTGTGCGGGTTGAGGGCCAGCCGGTCGATCATCGCTTCGGCGGTGCCGGCGGCGCGCGCAGCCTCGATGTCCCCGGCATTGGCGGCAAGAACGGCATGAGCAGCGGCAAGAACGGCATCGGCCGCAGCGTGCAGCGCGCGATTCTTGGCTTCGGTGGTCAGTGTGGCCAAGGTGCGGGACGCGACCCGGGCCCGGCGGGCCGCGTCGTGTACCTGCTGGCGCAGATCAGTCCCCGTAGCTGCGTGCACACTCATTAACCCAGGGTAACGAGGTATCAGCGGTTCAGCCCGGTCGGGGCTACCGTGACCCCGTGACTCGGATCACTGTGGTGGGCAGCGTCAACATGGACCTGGTGTTCGGTATGACCGAACTTCCGGCGCCGGGTGCGACGGTGCTGGCGTCGTCTTTGCATTCGGAACCCGGCGGCAAGGGCGGCAATCAGGCCGTCGCGGCGGCCCGTGCCGGGGCCAACGTCCGGCTGGTCGCAGCCATCGGCCCCGACGCGACTGGCGCGGTACTGCGAAAGCATCTGCAGGGCAACGGCGTTGGCGTGGACGCGGTCGTCAGCCTGTCGGCCCCGAGCGGCACCGCGGCCATCATGGTCGGCACCAGCGCCGAGAACATGATCGTGGTGGCCCCGGGCGCCAACGCGCACCTGACCTTGGATTCACCGCACGTCCGCGCGGTGGTCGCCGACTGCGATGTGCTGTTGCTGCAGCTGGAAATTCCGTCGGCCACCGCGCTGGCCGCAGCGCGGCTCGCCAAAGCGAGCGGCGCCACCGTCATGCTCAACGCGTCTCCCGCCGGTACCGAACCGGGGGTGCTTGCCACCTTGGCCGCTGTCACCGATGTGGTGATCGTCAACGAAACCGAAGCGCAGCAATGGCATTGGCCCGTCCCGCATCTGGTGATCACGCGCGGCGCAGACGGCGCTGTCCATCGCACGGCCGACGGCGATACCGAGGTCGCGGCACCCGCAGTCGAGGCGGTCGACACGACGGGCGCCGGTGACGTCTTCGCGGGCGTGCTCGCGGCGGGTTGGCGGCAGGATCCATCACATGCCCTGCGGCGGGCCGTGACCGCCGGCGCCCTGGCCACCCTGGCGCCTGGCGCCGGCAACTGCGCGCCGTCCGACGAGGCCATCGAGGACGCGCTGGGCCCGGCTGACTGACGGGCCGGTACCAATCGGAGCACCGACCTACGCCCTTGCAGCGCGGATATGCGCCACATGGCTGATGACCTAGCGCTGCTATCGCCGGATAGTCAATGTTATGACCACTGCGACCGGTAACCCGAGCGTCTTCGACGCCGGACTGCCCTTCATCGACTACTCCGGCGCGCAGAGCCCCGACGAAGCGCAAGCGATCATCCGGCAGGCGCGTGAGCAATCGCCGATCGCCATCGGACCGTACGGGCCAGAAGTGCTGACCTACGATCTCGCGCACGCGGTGCTCCGCGACCAACGATTTCGCGTGCCGCAAGGCATGTACCTTGCGGCTCAAGGCATTACGTCGGGCCCGGTCTGGGACCGGGTCTGCTCGACGATCATCAGCATCGACGGTCCGGAGCACACCCGGTTGCGTCAGCTGGTGGCAACCGCCTTCAACCGACGCGCGATCGAGCGATTGCGCACCACGGTCGTCGACGTCGTCAGCGACCTCGTCGACCGCCAGGTCGCGCGCGGACACTGCGACGTCGTCACCGACATCGCGCGGCAATACCCCACGCCGGTCATCTGCGCATTGCTCGGCGCCCCGGCCGAGGACTGGGCACAGTTGTCGGCCTGGGTCGACGACTTCATGCAGGCATTCGACTGGCATGTCGCGCAGCACGAGACCGCGATCCTGACCGCCTGGGATGCACTCGACGCCTACATCGACGACATGGTCGTCCGCCGCCGGCACACCCTCACAGACGACCTGATCTCGGATCTCATCCGCGCCGAAGAGGATGGTGACCGGCTCAGCGCCGACGAGCTGCGGGTGCTTTCCACCAGCTTGCTGGCGGCCGGCACTGACACCACCCGCAACCAAGTCGCCGGCTCGGTGCACGTCCTGTGTGAGCACCCCGAGCAATGGGCCTTGCTGGGCGCACATCCGGACCTGGCCGGGCGCGCCGTCGAGGAGACCATGCGCCACTCCCCGGTCGCCATCGGCGCGGTGCGGATGGCCCTTGAGGATGTGGAACTCGCGGGCATCACGATCCCCACCGGGACCTTTGTTCTGGTCAACACCGCCGCAGCCAACCGCGATCCCGCTGTGTACGACGACCCCGACCGCCTCGACATCACCCGTGAGGGGGCGCCGGCGATGCAGACCTTCGGCGCCGGTACCCACTACTGCCTCGGCGTGCACCTGGCCAAAATGGAATTGGCCGAAGCGCTGGCCCACATGACTGCGCGCATGCCCAACCCCCGAGTGACCGGGCCCGCGCCATGGAAACCGTTAGCTGGCTTGAGTGGACCGATCACCTTGCCGATTGCCTTCGACCGCGTTGATCAGTCGTGGCGGGCAGCTTCCTGAGCCAGTTGCATGCGCGACGATCACCCCGCCCACCGACAAGGTGCCGCCTTCGGCCCACGCTGCGCCAAATTCGTTGTCACGCAGCTCATTCCGAACTGCAGTAATCAAGCCGTCGTGTTCGTCCCGATGAACCCGGCAACGCGCGTCGAACCCTCGACGGCCGCAAGTAGCAACTAGCAGCGCCAGTCGGCAGCGACACAGTCGCATCGAGGTTATTCCCGTCGATTTCGCTCGTCCTAACCGCCGTCGGGCAACCACGTGCGCATCCCTCAGCATCTCCGCGTACGCATCCGCCAATGGCGTAGACGAGGCCCGCGCCGCACACCTCTCGAAATACGTGCCATGGCCGATGGAATGCCCGTCGCTAGCCGGAAGAGTGGAAGTCACCACCCACGAAGGGCACCCCGATGAGCCAAAGCGGCACCACTACAATGCAATTCAGCATGGCGACCACCCACCCGGCGCTGACCCACTGGTGGACCGACGCGGAGCGCGCCATCGCCGCGGCCGCACGCCGGGCGTTCACCTCCCCAGCACGGGTTCCTGCCCCGCGTACCGTGCACCACAGCTACCTGGAGCAGGCCTGCCTGGCCCGCGAGATGGACCGCCTCTGATCACGTGCCGTACGCGCGCGACAGCTCCCGTTCAGCAAATACCGTCAATTGGCCATACGTGGCCCTAGACTCTGACCCGAAATGGACGACCACAACCGAATCGCCGTGTCGCGGAAGTTTTTCGTCGTCACTGTCGCCGTGGCAATCCTCTATGTGCCGCTGGCCCTGAACTACACCTGGCCGCTGTTTGCCCCTGGCATGTCGCGTTGGCAGGACGTGGTCAATACCTTGATCAACGGCCGCGATTATGCGGTCGGCACTGGGTCGGTTGAATCGGTCCGCCACTCCGCCTATGCCACGCATCGTATGGTTCTGGCGGTCCACACCACGCTGGCCGCGGTTGCCTTGGCCCTTGGCCTCTTTCAGTTCTCACCGCGACTGCGCGAACAACGGCCGGCGGTGCACCGGTGGACGGGGCGCGCATATCTCGCCCTCATGTCCGTCAGCATGCTGACTGCGCTGGCGTTCCTGTACCTCACCCCGGCGGCGCAGCATTTCATCGGGCCGGCGTTCGAAACGCAGTTGCGCGCCTTGGCGATCGGCACATTCGGCAGCGCTTGGTATGCGGTGTACGCGATCCGTCGTCGTGACGTGATCACCCATCGAGCCTGGATGACCTACAGCATCGCGCTCATGATGACGGCGCCGTTGCTACGGGTGATCTGGATCGGGATCCAGCCGCTGATTCCGCAACACGACCTGCTGACCAACATTGGCGTCGGCGCCATCGTGCTCGGCGTCGCCGCACCCGCCAGCGCGGTGTTCGGCTTCATGCTGACGCAGCACCCCGAGCCGGACGCCCAGGTCGCGTCGGCACCGGGGTGGACGTACGCAGCCACGCTCGGCTTGGCCGCGCTCGGTTCACTGGTGTACGCCGGCCTGGTCCTGCGGTTACCGCCCGCGATACCGCACACGCTGGTGATATTTCACGTGGTGCCCGCCTGGATCACCATTGCGTTCGCGATCCGTGGCGTGGTCCGCGCCCGCGCCCTGGGCAACACCGTGCGCGAACGGCAGTGGCGATGGGCGCTATGGGGTTTCGCCGCGGCACCGACGTTCGCCAGCTTGTACGCGCAGATCGTGCCGCCGGCATTCACCGTCGCCGACGCTGTACTGGCCGGTGGCATGGACGGCACCGTCATTCCCATCACCGTCAGCTTCGCGCTCATGGTGCACACGGCGGCCAGGTCTCAGCGCAAGGCCGATGACCTCGATCAGCAGGACGTGCTCGCCGTCGCCTGACAGTTGAGGGAGATTCGCCGTCCCTACGCGGCGACCGGAGGTGCGCTCCCAACCGCCACGACGCCCGCCGCCACGGTCGGCAGGGACACCGCGACCGAGGACACGTTGATGAAGCCGAACGAGGTGAAGCTCTCGTACGGAGTGGTCGAGGCTACGAGCTGCAGCGTCAGCGAATCACCGGGCTTGGCTGTGTAGGCGATGCTCTCGAGGTTGACCGTCACCTGATGGGCCTGCCCATCCAGCTTCACTGGAATCGGCGTCACCACATTGCCGACCACGCGCCCGGTGTTGTTGTCCACGATCTGGCCGTAGACGAAGCGGCCGGTCCCAATCCCGGTGTAGTTGACCGTGACCTGAGGCGACCCGACCAGCTGCGTCACCCCCGTCGTGGGTAGTGCCAACGGGATGTTGATCGCGTTCTGCGCTTTCGTCGGCATGGGCAGCGATTGGTCCAGTCCCAACGGATTTCCGAGCGGGCCCGAGCCGCCGAAGATCGGGATCAACGGCATGAGCCCGCCGCCGCCAGTGTCGGTGATCGGGGTGCCGTGGAAGCTCGGGGCGGTCGGCATCACATCAGACGCGTAGAACTGGCCGTTCTGATCGACCCATTCGAATTTCGGCCCGGTATTCACCGAGGTGTCGCCCTTGACGTAGCGATCGAGCCAGTTGAGCGTCTCGTCCGTCAGTAGCTGGTTCTGGATGGCACTCTGCGGGTCCAGGCACACACCGTGGCCACCGCAGAACCAGATCATCTTCAGCGGCAACGGGTTACCGTTCGCGTCGACATTCCCCTGCATCAGCGCGACGTTCTGCATCGCCTGGTTCAGCGTCATCAGGTCATCGACGGTGCCCTGGAGAATCAGCGTGGGCGCGGTGATGTTCTTGATCAGATCACCGGGGCCGCTACTGGCCAACACATCCTGTTGGCTCTTGGTGAGGATGCCCAGCAGGTCGCCCAACACGATGCCGCTGTAGATCTGCGGGTTGATGCGCGCGCCCGTCTGCACCAAGCCCAGCGCAAGGAGCGACCCCCATGCCGTCTTGAACGCCCCGCTCGGGTACAGGGCATCATTCAGCGAGTTCCAGGCGAGCCCCGGCACGATCGCATCGATGCGCTTGTCGTTGATCGCCGTCGCGAACTGGATGCCACCGCCGTAGGAGACGCCGATCATGCCCACGCGGGGATCGAGGGTGGCCGCGTTATCCAATTGCACGCCAGGCTGTTTGGCCATCCAGCTGATGATCGACGACACGTCTTTGCCCTCGAAGTTCGGGTTGTCGAGTTGCAACGTGCCACCGGAATAGTATTCGCCGCGAGGGTCCCAGGTGACGATGTTGTAGCCGGCAGACCGCATGGTGCCGACGCCGACGAACCCTTGCGAATACGGGTCGACGACGGCCGGTTGTGTCATGCCGGGTCCGTACATGACCGTCGGCGCCACGTGCCCCGCCTGCAACCCTGAGGCCGGGAAGAAGTTGACGCTGATGGGCGTGCCGTCGAACGACGCCATCATGTAGGTGTAGGCCACCGGGGCTCCGCTCGGCACCAGGCCGGCGAGGTCGACACTGACCGGGACCACGACCGATGACCCGATGATCGGCGTCAAAAGTCCGCCCAGCACCGGAATTTGGCGCACGGTCACCAGCAGATTCGGGACAACCGAGCCAAGCAGCGGAATCTGCTCCAATGCCTGGACGAACGCCGTCTGCTGCGTGACGCGCACCTTGAACTGTTCAGCCGTGCCTGTGGTGACGTCGGTGTAGTTCGGCAGGTAGGTGAAGGCGCCAGTGCCCAGCATCCGGACTTTGCCCTGCGAGCCACCGAGGACGGTGTAGGTCACCGGTCCGCTGAGCGGCGTCCCGATGGACCCGTGGATGATGCCGTCGTCGAACTGCACGACCGGGCCTGCGGGATTCAGGCTGAGGAGGCTCGTGGCAGTCAGGCTGACCGAGGTCGACGGGTTGACGGCCGATACCGGCAGGACGCTGGCGGTTCGCTCGACGCCCAATTCGCGGCGGGCCGCGGCCAGCAGCACCCACGCCCCCGGTGACTGCACCGGAGCGGTGGGTGTCGAACCGACGGGTGGTTTGACGGCGCTGGTGGTCGCCTGAATCTGCGGCGTCACCGCCGCGGAGACCGGCGCGGCAGGCGCTGACACCTCGGCCGTCGGCGTCGGCGCCGAAACCTCAGCTGTCGGTTTGGGTGCGCCAGCCTTCACCATTGAGGCCGGCCGGTCCGGAGTGGACCGATGGCGCCCGCCCGCGTTGCCCGCCGTTGAATCAGAATCCTTGTCCGGCAACGATTTTGACCCGGCATCGGCATCCGACGTCTTCGATTCCGCCGCCTTGGGCGCTTTAGGCACTTTAGGCGCGTTGGGCTTATTGACCCGTTCAGCTTTGCCGGGACTATTCGCCGACCCGGTACTCGAGGTGTCGTGCGAGGCCCCCGCCCCAGCGGTGCCGGCGTCCGCGTACGCCACGCCACCACCAAGCGCGATCGCAGATCCAACCCCAAGTGCGACGGCCAACCCACCAACCCGACCGATATACCGCGCTCCAGACATCAGTGCCTCCCCACGAATCGGCAACCAACAGCCTGGAAGCTACCCGAGAAAACTCCGCGTATTTACGCTTTCGCAGAAAAAACATACCTATCGTCGGTATTCTTGTCCGGCGAATACGCTCAACGTTCCGGGACGTTGCGCTCAATTTCGTCGACCCAAATCCGCGCCGACATGTCGGACGGCGCCCGCCAGTCCCCGCGCGGTGAGAGCGCACCACCCGACGACACCTTCGGCCCATTCGGCAACGCCGACCGCTTGAACTGGCTGAACGAGTAGAACCGCTGGACGAACACCGTCAACCAGTGCCGGATGTCAGCCAGCGAGTAGGCCACCCGCTCATCGTCGGGGAAGCCTGCGGGCCACGCCCCAGCGGCAGCATCGCGCCAGGCGTGCCAGGACAGGAACGCGATCTTCGACGGCCGGAAGCCGTAGCGCAGCACCTGGTACAGCGAAAAGTCCTGCAGCGCATACGGTCCCACCTTGGCCTGGCTGCTCTGGACCGCCTCGCCATCACCCGCCGGCACCAGTTCCGGCGTGATCTCGGTGTCCAGCACGGACTGCAGCACGTCGTTGACGTCATTGCCGAACTGTCCCGACGAGATCACCCACCGAATCAAATGCTGGATCAGGGTTTTGGGCACGCCGCCGTTGACGTTGTAGTGCGACATCTGGTCGCCGACGCCGTAGGTGGACCAGCCCAGACCAAGCTCGGACAGGTCGCCCGTACCGAGCACGATGCCGCCGCGCTGGTTCGCCAGCCGGAACAGGAAATCGGTGCGCAACCCAGCCTGGACATTCTCGAACGTCACGTCGTACACGGCCTCGCCGCGAGCGAACGGATGTCCCATCTCGGCGAGCATCAGCCGGGCGGTATCGCGAATATCCAACTCGGAGAACGTGACTCCGAGCGCTTTGGCCAGTGCCGTAGCGTTGCTCTTGGTGTGGTCGCCGGTCGCGAAACCCGGCATGGTGAAGGCCAGGATGTCGCTGCGCGGCCGGCCTTCCCGGTCCATCGCCCGGGCCGCGACGATCAGCGCGTGCGTGGAATCCAGCCCGCCGGAGACGCCGATCACCACGGTCGGGAAGTTCAGCGCCCGCAGCCGCTGCTCCAGGCCGGACACCTGGATGTTGTACGCCTCGTAGCAATCCTGTTGCAGGCGTAGCGGATCCGACGGCACGAACGGAAACCGCTCGATGTCGCGGAGCAGTCCGATATCGCCGGCCGGCGGTGAGACGGTGAACTCGATGCGCCGGAATCCTGAGGTCCGGTCGGCGAAGTGGCGCCGGTTGTCGTCGAAGGTACCCATGCGCAACCGTTCGGCGGCCAGCAGCTCGGTGTCGACATCGGCCACCGACCGCCGCTCCCCACGCGGGAAACGCTCGGATTCGGCTAGTAGCACGCCGTTTTCGTAGATCATGGTCTGGCCGTCCCAGGCCAGATCAGTCGTGGACTCGCCCTCCCCCGCAGCCGCGTAGATGTACGCCGCGAGGCAGCGCGACGACGCCGAACGGGCCATCAGCTTGCGCTCGTCGGCCCGGCCGATGGTGATGGGGCTGCCAGACAGGTTGGCCAGCACGGTGGCACCGGCCAGCGCGGCCGTCGCACTCGGCGGCACAGGCACCCACATGTCTTCGCAGATCTCCACGTGCAGCACGAAATTCGGCAGATCGGCCGCGGCGAACAGCAGGTCGCTGCCGAACGGCACGTCCACGCCACCGACCCGGATAGTCCCCTCGACGTCATCGCCGGCTGCAACCTGCCGCTGCTCGTAGAACTCCCGGTAGGTCGGCAGGTACGACTTGGGCACCACCCCCAAGATCGATCCGCGGTGGATCACGACGGCGGTGTTGTAGATGCGGTGCCGGTGGCGCAGCGGCGCACCGACCACCAAAACGGGCAGCAGATCGACCGATGCCTCAACGATCGAGGCCAGGGCCTCAGGCACCGATTCCAGCAGCGTGTCCGCCAGCAGGATGTCCTCGATGGAGTATCCCGACAGCGTCAGCTCGGGAAACACCGCCAGCGCCACGGCGTCGTCGTGGCTGGCCCGGGCCAGGCGCAGCACCGACTCGGCGTTGGCGGCCGGATCGGCGAGCGTGGTGTGGTGCGTGCACGCAGCCACCCGAACGAACCCGTGCTGGTAGGCGGAGTAGAAATCCACGCCACGATTGTCGCACCGTCAACTCCCATAACCCGGCAGACCGCCTACCCTCGATGGAGTGCAGGCCCCCGAACTGGTCAATCTGCTGGCTGACCGGCGTCTCGCTGTGCTGACCGGTGCCGGCATCTCCACCGACTCCGGCATCCCCGACTACCGCGGGCCTGACTCGCCGCCGAGCAACCCCATGACCATCCAGCAGTTCCTGTCGGGCCCCGGCTTCCGGCAGCGGTACTGGGCTCGTAACCATGTGGGCTGGCGGCACATGGCTGCGCGCCGGCCCAACGCCGGGCACCGCGCGGTGGCCGCCCTGGAGCACGCCGGGCTCATCACGGGCGTCATCACCCAGAACGTGGACCTGCTGCACACCAAGGCCGGCTCACAGACCGTAGTGAACCTGCACGGGACGTATGCCCAGGTCGTCTGTCTGAGCTGTGGGCACGCGATGACCCGGGCCGCGCTGGCTGTCGAGCTGGAACGGCTGAACCCCGGTTTCACCGAACGCGCCACGCAGGTCGGCAGCATTGCCGTGGCACCTGATGCCGACGCGATAGTCGACAACGTCGCAGACTTCCAATACCTGGACTGCCCGGTGTGTGGCGGCATCCTCAAACCCGACATCGTGTATTTCGGCGACAGCGTCCCGAAAGACCGAGTGCAGCAAGCATATTCACTTGTCGATGCGGCCGATGCGCTGCTGGTCGCCGGTTCATCGCTGACGGTGTTCTCCGGCTACCGCTTCGTCCGACATGCGGCCGCAGCCGGCAAGCCCGTCGCGATCATCAACCGTGGCCCTACCCGCGGCGACGAGCTCGCCACGGTGAAGATGGACAGTGGCTGCTCAGAGATATTGGCGATGCTCACCACTGAACTGGAAGCTCAGAACCTGTCCGGGTGCCAGTAGACGTCCTCGGACGTACCGAACAGCGCGTTGTCGACGGCCTGCCTGCCCTGCATATAGCCGTAGTCCTGGTTGGACGACTCGTAACGCCAGCCTCCGAACCGGCCCCGGCTGTAGAAGCCGTGCGCGCGCAGTCGTTCGTCGACTGCCCGCACGATGTCGTCGCGGCCCAACGTCGGCACCGGATAGCCCATCGGCACCTCCTGCACGAATCGGCTGACGACGGACTCCGACAAGGCACCGAGTGCGCGCAACGATTCTTCGGTGCGACGCACCGCGTCGTCGGCGGTCAACGATTGCCCGGGCAGCACCGGCACCTCGCACAGCACATTCCAGCGGCCCTCGCCGGCGTTGGCGCGGTCGTAGTTGTGCAGCATCGTGGCCCGGTACCAGGGCACGTTCAGATCGGGGCAATACAGCCAGGTCTTGTCGGCCAGTGCCGCCGGCGCCGGACCGCTATAGCCGAGGCCGACCGCGTAGATTCTGCTGGCGCACAAGGTATTTCGCGGCTGCCCTTCAAGGCCGCCCAGCCAGTCCCAGGCCGTGGTCAACGCCGCCGAGCTGACGCAATAGTCGTACTGCACGCTCGATCCGGAGGCCAAGGTGGCCACCCGCCGCGTCACGTCGACGTCGACGACGCGGGTGTTCAGGCGCACCGTCCCAGGCGCCAGGACCCTCTCGTGCACGGCTTGCCACAGCGCGCCGGTGCCACCGATCGGGTACGGGAAACTGCCCGCGGGCCCCGTCGCCGAACCCGCCAAGCCCAAGCGCGGGACGTTCGGCGCGGCGCTACCGCTGCGCAACGACGTCCATTCGTGGTCGATATGCTCGAGCGGAGCCGTCCACATCTTGTAGTTGTAGGGGCCGAAGAATTCCTCAAAAAGTTTGCCACCGAAATTGTTTCGGTAATAGTCGGCGAGGTTATGCAGCGGCGCGTCCGGACGCAGGTCCTTCGGTAGCTCGGCGAGTTGCTGCTGAATGGGCGTGGGCACCAGGCTCGCCGGGCCACTGCCGTCCAGCCAGACCCACCCGTTGCGGGCCACGTCGTTCATCGCCACCCCGGCGGCCTCGACAACCTGGTCGAACTCCGCGAAATGGCTGTGCAGCACGTGGCCGCCAAGATCCCAGGTGAAGCCGTGTTCGTCGCGCACCGACGCCGCCATGCCGCCGACCTGATCGCCGGAATCCACTACCAGGTGGTCGATGCCGAGTTCAGTCAGCCGAACAGCAGCGCCAAGCCCGGTCGGGCCGGCGCCGACCACCAGAAACGTCGGCACAGGGCTAGAAGTCGACGACCAGTCGGGCCGGCTCGAATCCTTCGGCGAACGCCCGGCGGCACAGGAATCCATAGTGCTCAGCGGAACTGCGCACCCAGGAGGCGCTGACCTTTTCGCTGGCCTCTGCCTGCGAAACGTGCGACATCAGGGCTTCGACCTTCTTGTCCAGCGAATCGGAGATGTCCACAAACGCAGTCGGGTTGAAGCCGATGGCCGACGGCCCGCCGTAGGTCATGATCGACGACACCCACCGCGCGGCACCCAGCGTACAGCGGGAAACCACCCGGTGATCCTGGTGACTGTCATTGGCCGTATGGGTGTAAACGACTGTGGCAGCGGACTTTTCGATTGCATCCTCGATCAGGTGCACCAACTCGAATTCCTGCAGCGAGACCCGGCAGTCTCCGAAACCCTGGCCCCACAACAGCTCATGCACGCCCAGCACCTCTACTGCGCGAAGCTGCTCACGCACGCGCTCCTGAGAGTCGCCCGGCCCCTCTTCGCCGCGGGTGACGACCAACATGGTGACCCGGTCACCAGCTGCCACATGCTTTGCCAACGCACCGCCGCAACCCAGTTCGATGTCATCGGGATGCGCACCGACCGCCAACACGGACTGCCGCCCCATCAGCCCCCCATTTCGTTTGCTGCGTGGTATCGAACGCAGCATAGCGCCAATTCAATGAGCTGGCTTTATCTAGCGGGAAAATCGCTGAACAAGACGTTGATTCTAGCCAAATACACACAAACTCGAGGTCAAATTGCGACCAGATCATCGGCATGAACCGCAGGTCGGCGCAGTTCCGCGGGGAGGTCGCTGGTGGACCGGCCGATCATTGCTGTGAGTTCGGTGTCATCAAAGGCCACGACCCCACGCGCGACAGGTTTGCCATCAGGCCCGTGCAGTTCGACGATGTCACCGCCGTGGAAGCGGCCGGACACCGCCGTGATGCCCGCAGACAGCAATGACTTCCGCTTCCCGACGACAGCCTGCACCGCACCCGCATCCAAGATCAGCACGCCCGTGGCCTCGGCCGCGTAACGCATCCAGAACCGCCGCGCCGACATGCGTTCGGGGCGGGCGGCGAACACCGTGCCCACCGAGGCGTCGGTCAACGCAGCAGCGGCGTCGCTGGCCGCAGCCAACAGCACCGGGACGCCCGCATCAGCGGCCAGCAGCGCCGACGACAGCTTCGAGGCCATGCCGCCGGTACCCAGCCGACTGCCGCCGGTTGCAGACACGCCGTCAAGGTCGCCCGATGCGGCCACCTCGGGGATGAAACGGGCATTGCCCTTGCGAGGGTCGGAGTCGTACAGCCCGTCGATGTCGCTCAGCAGAATCAGCGCGTCGGCCCCGACCAGCTGAGCCACCAGGGCCGACAGCCGATCGTTGTCGCCGAACCGAATCTCGTTGGTGGCCACCGTGTCGTTCTCGTTGACGATCGCCACCGCATGTAGCGCGCGCAACCGGTCCAACGTGCGCTGGGCATTGTTGTGCTGCGCCCGTTGTGCGATGTCGTGCGCAGTGAGCAGCACCTGCCCGACGGTGCGGTCGTACCGGCCGAACGCCGAACTCCACGAATTGACCAGGGCTACCTGGCCGACGCTGGCCGCCGCTTGCTTTGTGGCCAGGTCAGTGGGGCGCTTGGTCAGGCCGAGCGGCTCGATGCCCGCGGCGATAGCACCGGACGACACGATCACGACGTCCGAGCCGGCCTTCATGCGCTTCTCGATGGCGTCCGCCAAGGTGGCCAGCCGGCCGGCGTCGAACATGCCGCCCGGCTCAGTGAGCGCAGTGGTCCCGATCTTGACGACGACGCTGCGCGCCGTGCGCACGGCCTCCCGATGCGAGGAAACCGCGGCGGAGCGGAGCGTCACGCGTCGTCCCCTAGCCCCTCACTGTCTTCCCCTGACCGGCGACGTTCCTTACGGGCCACCTTGCGTTCCGCGGCGCCGATCCGGTCCGTCTGTTCCAGACGGATGTCGGTGCCGCGACCGGACATCTGCATGTCGACACCGGCGGGCGTCTGCGGCTGCCAGTCGAACGTGACGTCGCCGATCGTGACGGCGCAGCCCGGACGGGCACCCTTCTTGAGTAGCACGTCCTCGACGCCCAACCGAGCCAGCCGGTCGCCGAGGTAGCCGACGGCCTCGTCGTTGTCGAACGCCGTCTGCGCGATCCAGCGTTCCGGCCGCGTGCCGCGCACGATGAATCCGCCGAAGCCGTCCGATTCGACGGTGAAGCCACTCTCGTTGACCGCGACGGGCCGGATGACGGGCCGGCGCGGCGCCACCACCGGCTGCGCAGCCCGGTACGCCGCGACCATATCCCACAAAGCAAAAGTCAACGGGCGCAAGCCATCTCGGCTCACCGCGGAGATCTCGTAGACGGGCCAGCCGTACTTCTCTGCGATCTCTTCTTTGACGAAGTCGGCGAGTTCGCGGGCGTCGGGCACGTCAATCTTGTTGAGCAGCACCGCACGGGGCCGCTCAGCCAAGTCCCCTAGGGTCGAATCCCCTTGCAACGTAGGCGTATACGCGGCCAACTCGGCCTCCAGCGCCTCGATGTCGGAGATGGGGTCGCGGCCCGGTTCCAGGGTGGCGCAGTCCACTACGTGGACCAGCACAGCGCAGCGTTCGATATGACGCAGGAAATCGAGGCCGAGACCGCGGCCTTCGGACGCACCGGGGATCAATCCCGGGACGTCGGCCACAGTGAAGGTGTTGTCGCCCGCCGAGACCACACCGAGGTTGGGGACCAGCGTGGTGAACGGATAGTCGGCGATCTTCGGTTTGGCGGCCGAAATGGCCGACACCAGAGAAGATTTGCCGGCCGACGGGAAACCGACCAGGCCGACGTCGGCGACCGTCTTGAGCTCGAGGGTGAGGTCGCGGATCTGACCCTTCTCCCCCAGCAGCGCGAAGCCAGGCGCCTTACGGGCCCGTGAGGCCAGCGAGGCGTTGCCCAGCCCGCCGCGGCCACCGGCGGCGGCTTCGAAGCGCGTGCCGGCACCAACCAGGTCGGCCAGCAGACGGCCCTGATCATCGAGCACCACCGTGCCATCGGGCACGCGGACCTCGAGATCGCTACCCGCGGCGCCTTCACGGTTACTGCCCGCGCCAGGCTTGCCCGAGGGCGCGTCCACGTGCGGACGGAAGTGGAAGTCCAGCAGGGTGTGCACCTGCGGGTCGACGACCAGGACGATGCTGCCGCCCTTGCCGCCGTTGCCGCCGTCGGGTCCACCGAGTGGCTTGAACTTCTCACGGTGTACCGACGCACATCCGTTGCCGCCGTTGCCGGCGCGGGTGTGGATCACCACACGGTCAACAAACCGGGGTGCCATCTGACGTCCTCTCCCTCAACAAAAAGAAAAGCTGCCACGAGGCGAAACCTCGTGGCAGCTTCAACACTCGTGGGAAAAGGTTAGACCTCAACCGGGACGATGTTGACCGTCTTGCGGCCACGCTTGGTGCCGAACAGCACCGAACCAGCGGCAGTGGCGAACAGCGTGTCGTCGCCACCACGGCCGACGTTCACGCCCGGGTGGAAGTGGGTGCCGCGCTGACGGACGATGATCTCGCCGGACTTGACGACCTGGCCGCCGAACCGCTTGACGCCGAGGCGCTGCGCGTTTGAATCGCGACCGTTACGAGAGCTGGAAGCGCCCTTCTTATGTGCCATGTTGTTCGCTCCCTCTTACTTGATGCCGGTGACCTTGACGACCGTCAGCTGCTGACGGTGGCCCTGGCGCTTGTGGTAGCCGGTCTTGTTCTTGAACTTGTGGATACGGATCTTGGGGCCCTTGGTGTGCTCGAGCACCTCACCGGTCACAGTGACCTTGGCCAGCGCGTCGGCGCTGGTGGTGACCTTCGCACCCTCGACCACGAGAGCGACGGGCAACGACACCGAGGTGCCCTGCTCGACGTCGAGCTTCTCGATCTTGACCACGTCACCGACGGCAACCTTGTACTGCTTGCCACCAGTCTTGACGATTGCGTACGTGGCGTTATCGGCTGCCATCGTTGGTGTCCCTCTGTTCTTCGTTTCGTCTACTGCGGGGCGCGCGCCACCCGAAGGCTGCGAGCGCGGGTCTGTGATGCGGGGCCGTTAGGCACCCGCTGTCGCCGGTGTCAGCCAGGCGACAACTGGTTAAGGGTACGTGACCAGTTAATCGAGGGTCAAACCGCGTGGACCCTCCGGGCATCACCCATCGACACCTCCGACCGGCGGGCCTGCGGGGCGGGCCGCCGCACGACGCCGTTGCCGGACAACCGGAGCCTGCGTGACGACCGGTTCGGCGGGCTCATCCGCGTCATCCTCGTCGTCTTCGTCATCCTCGTCGTCGTCCGAGTCGTCGTCGTCCTCGTCGGACTCATCGTCCTCGTCGGAGTCTTCGTCGTCGCCATCAACGAGGTCCAGGTCGTCGCCCTCGTCGTCGCTGTCCTCGAAGTCCTCGTCGAGTTCGACTTCGAGTTCGTCGTCGTCGTCGGCCTCGTCGTCCTCAGCCTCGTCGTCTTCGGCTTCGTCGGCATCCAGCTCGTCGTCGGCCTGGTCGAGGTCCGTCAGCGCTTCGGCGGGCTCGCCGCCGTCACCGTCGGCCATCTGGCCGTCGACCAACGCGTCCTCGTCGAGTTCATCGGCGTCGACGTCGTCTTCGTGCTTACCGTTCGCGGCCGCCATGGCCCGGAACATCGGGTGCTCGCCCTGCGGATGCGGTGGCACCTTGGTCACCGGCGCCTCCTCGGCAGGCGGGGCGACCTTCTTGGCCCGCTTGCTGCGCCGGCCACCGCCACCCCCACCGCCACCGGCACTACCACCGGCCGCTTCGGTCTTGCGACCGTTCGGCGACGCGGTGTCCACCGGGTCGGCGTGCAGCATGATGCCGCGGCCCGCGCAGTGCGTACAGGTCGTGGAGAACGCCTCGATCAGACCGGTGCCGAGCCGCTTGCGCGTCAGCTGCACCAGACCCAGCGACGTCACCTCGGAAACCTGGTGCCGGGTCCGGTCCCGGGCCAGCGCCTCGGTCAGGCGGCGCAGCACCAGGTCGCGGTTGGATTCGAGCACCATGTCGATGAAGTCGATCACCACGATGCCGCCGATATCGCGCAACCGGAGCTGGCGCACCGTCTCTTCGGCCGCCTCCAGGTTGTTGCGGGTGACCGTCTGCTCCAGGTTTCCACCCGAACCGGTGAACTTGCCGGTGTTGACGTCGATGACCGTCATGGCCTCGGTGCGGTCGATCACCAGGGTGCCGCCCGAGGGCAGCCACACCTTGCGGTCCATGGCCTTGGCCAGCTGTTCGTCGATGCGGTACACCGAGAACACGTCGGGGCCGGTCTGGCCGCCAGCGGGCTCGTACTGCGACATGCGCGAAAGCAGTTCGGGCGCAACGGAGTTGACGTAGCCACTGATGGTGTTCCAGGCGTCATCGCCAGAGACGACCAGCTTGGAGAAGTCCTCGTTGAACAGGTCGCGGATCACCTTGACCAGAACGTCGGGCTCTTCGTACAGCGCGATGGCGGCGCCGGCGGCCTTGCGCCTGACCACTGAGGCCTCGGCGTCGATCTGATTCCAGCGTTCCTGCAACCGGTTGACGTCCGTGCGGATGTCCTCTTCCTTCACGCCCTCGGACGCGGTGCGGATGATGACGCCGGCGTCGGCCGGGACCACCTCTTTGAGGATTTCCTTGAGCCGCTGGCGCTCGGTGTCGGGCAGCTTGCGGCTGATGCCGGTCGACGACGCCCCCGGCACGTACACCAGGTAGCGGCCGGCCAGCGAGATCTGCGTGGTGAGGCGGGCACCCTTGTGCCCGACCGGGTCCTTGCTGACCTGCACGACGACGTAGTCGCCCGGCTTGAGTGCCTGCTCGATCTTGCGGTTGTTACCGCCGAGACCGGCGGCTTCCCAGTTGACCTCACCGGCGTAGAGCACGCCGTTGCGGCCGCGGCCGATGTCGACGAACGCCGCCTCCATGGAGGGCAGCACGTTCTGCACGATGCCGAGGTAGATGTTGCCGACCAAGCTGGCCGATGCCGCAGACGTCACGAAGTGCTCGACTACGACGCCGTCTTCCAGCACGGCGATCTGCGTGTAGCGGGCGCCCTCGTGCGGCGGCTCGGTGCGAATCTTGTCGCGCACCACCATCACGCGCTCGACGGCCTCGCGGCGGGCCAGGAACTCGGCCTCGCTCAGGATCGGCGGCCGGCGGCGGCCCGCGTCGCGACCGTCGCGGCGGCGCTGACGCTTGGCTTCCAGTCGGGTCGACCCGGTGATGCCCTGGATTTCGTTGTTTTCCGACTTGGCGCGCGGCGCACGCTCGTGCACGACGGTGTTGGGCGGATCGTCGGCCGAACCGGCCTCACCATCGGAGTCGTCACCGGCTCCGCTGCCGGACTTGCGGCGACGACGACGGCGGCGACGACGGCTGGCGCCATCGGTCGCGGTCGAGTCATCGTCACCGGCGTCCTCGTCGGTCTCGCCGTCGCTGTCGTCTTCGCCCTCGGCCGAGTCGTCCTGCGCCTCGGCGCCATCCTCGGACGCGTCGTCACTGCTCTGCTCACCACGTCCGCGGCCACGGCCACGGCGGCCACGGCGGCGGCGCCGGTTGGCGGGACGCTCGCCGTCCTCGTCGTCAGCACCGTCATCGGAACCGTCGTCGGCACCATCGGCACCGTCGTCGGAGCCGTCCTCGTCGCCGAAGTCGTCGGCTTGGACGGGAGGACGGAACGTCACCGGCTGCGGTGCCACGAACAGCGGCAGGTAGTCGGCGGGCTCGGCGGCAGGCGCCGGGACCGGCTCCAGCAGCAGGCGGGATTCGGGCTCGTCGCTGTCGGGCTCGGCGGCAGCAGCCTCACGGGCGACCTCGGCGGCGGCTTCGGCCACGTCGACGGCTTCGACGAGGACATCAGCGGCGGCCTCTTCGGCGGCTTCGACAGGGGCTTCCGGCTCGGCGACCGCCGCGGCCGGTTCCACCACCGCGACCTCGACCCGGGCCTCAGCGGCGGGTTCGGTGGCAGCGGGGGCGGCGGATTCGGCGCCGAGACCCAGCAGGTCGCGGACCCGCTCGGCTTCGGCGCGGGTCACCGTGGAAGCAGGGTTGCGGGGTCTACCGTCGGCGCTGGCCAGGGTCTCCGTGATCTTCTTGCTGGTGGTCCCGAGAATCCGGGCCAGAGAGAAAATCCGCAGGCGCTCTGGAAGCTCTACCAGCTCGCCTGCGCGGCTGGCATCTTCGGATTGGGCATCAAGTTGGGCATCGTCAGCCACGTATTCTCCTCAAGCCCCCGGGCGCGTCGTCTGACGCGGCCACGCGAGGGCTTCTTGTATTGGCTCGGGGAACTTCTCCCGAGATTGTTGTGGTCTCGCACCTAGCGGCCCACGGGGAGCCCTCGGCGCCTGGCTGAATGATGGCTGGACGGTCGGCGCCGCACCCGGATTTCTCCGGGTGGTCGCGTCGTCTAAGTCTTCATCCGGGCGCCCGCTCCTGGTATGAAGCAGGTCACCCGTACGCCAGTATCCCACATCGCCGGCCAATCTCCGACGAGGTGCCGCCGGTAGCTCAGCTACCGGCGGCCCACAGTGTCAATTAGCGGGGAACCACAGTGCGATTTCGCGAGCCGCGGATTCCGGGGAATCCGAGCCGTGAACCAGGTTGTCCTGGACGATCAGGGCCAGGTCACCACGGATGGTGCCGGTCGCGGCCTTCTCCACCGGGTCGGTGCCGCCGGCGATCTGCCGGAACGCCGAGACGGCCCGCGGGCCCTCGACGATGGCGGCCACAACCGGGCCGGAGGTGATGAATTCCAGCAGGTCACCGAAGAAGGGCTTGCCCTCGTGCTCGGCGTAGTGCTTGGTCGCCAGCTCCACGCTGACGGTCTTCAGCTCGAGAGCAGCGAAGGTGAGGCCCTTGCGCTCGATACGGCTGATGATTTCGCCGATCAGGTTGCGCTTTACGCCGTCGGGCTTGATCAAAACGAGGGTCTGCTCAGTCACGGCGGACAGCGTACCGGCCGGTAATCCCATCCAGCGATTCGGGAGCGCTAGACCAATCCGGCCAGGAATCCGGCGGCCTGGTCCGGGAAAGGAGCGAACTCGTAGCCGTTGTGCGCCGCTCTGCTCCGGCCGCCAACTTCACAGATCGGATCACCGGGCGCGCACAGATCGATGGTCCGGCCCGCAAACGCGCCGGTGGTCGACAAGGGGGTACCGAACCGTGCGGCCGGACCGCCGAGCACCGCGACGCCGGCTATGCGCTCGACGAGCGGACCGGGCAGCGGTGGCGCCGAGCCAAGATTGCCGACAGTGTTGCCCAGCGGATTGACCCCGGCCAGCATGGCCACGACCGCGGCGCCCTGCGAGAAACCGCCCAGCACGATCCTTGTCGCCGGACACTGCGCGGTGGTGGCTGCGATGTGCGCGGCGGCGTCGTTCGCGCCGTCTGCGGTGGTCAGGAAGTTGACGCTGGCCGGGTAGTTCACCCCATAGGTAGCCAAGGTCCGGCCGCCCAACCGAGGCGCCAGCGCGTTGGCCAGAGCCTGGCCCACACGTCCGAGACCAGGCGGTTCGCCGGTGCCCCTCGCGAAGACCAGCTCAACGTCGGAGCAGCCATCTGCGCGCGCCGGACCCGCCCACGGCCCGATCGCCGCCGCGAGACACGCCAGCGTGGTGATCGTCGACCACAACCAACGCATGCGCACTGCCCGATCGTGACACAACTAGCACCGCAGGTCGGGCCAGTCAGTCCGAATGCTATTGCTGGCCGGGCAGCAGACCGCGGTCCTGACGGCGCTTGACCTCGAACCGCACATAGAAGATCAGCACCCAGACCAGCAGGAAGATGATGCCGATGATGCCGATCGTCACGTCGATGAAGGCGCCGAGGATCAGCACGAATTGCAGCCCGATGTTGGCCCACAGCGCCCATGGCCGGCCCTGCAACCCGGAGAACAGCACCAGCACGACCGCCATACCGATGAGGTAGCCGCTGCTGAGCGGCGTCAGCCCGCCGTGGAAGACCGACACAACCGGCAGCGCCAGCAGCACCGCGATGGCCTCCAGGATCAAGGTGCCGGCCATGACGCCACGGAAGCTCTTCCAGGGGTCGGGCTGTTGGCTGGGGGTGCTCACGCCGGTTCCTTTCCGAACAGGGTGCGGGCGGCCCCGGCCGTCACCACCGAACCGGTGATCACCATGCCGGCGCCTGAGAAGCCGTCGGACGAGCCGTAGTCATTGCCCGACTCTTCCACCAACGCCGTCGCCGCTTCGATGGCGTCGGTCAGGGTCGGGGCGGTGGTCACACGCTCCGGGCCGAAGCGTTCTTCGGCCCGCGCCGCGAGCGATTCGATGTCCATGGCCCGCGGTGACCCGTTGTGCGTCACGACGACGAGGTCGAAGGCCGGCTCCAGCGCAGTCAGGATGCCGTCGACATCCTTGTCGGCCATCACCGAGATGACGCCCACCAGGAAGCGGAACTCGAACTCCGTCTGCAACGCGTCAGCCAGCGCCGCTGCGCCAGCCGGGTTGTGAGCAGCGTCGATGAAAACCGTTGGTGCACTGCGCATCCGCTCCAGACGGCCCGGATTGGTCACGGAGGCAAACCCGGCCCGCACGGTGTCGATGTCGAGCTGACGGTCGGCGCCGGCGCCGAAGAACGCCTCCACCGCGGCCAGGGCGAGGACAGCGTTGTGCGCCTGGTGTTCGCCGTGCAGCGGCAGGAAGATGTCGGTGTACACGCCACCGAGGCCCTGCAGTTCCAGCATCTGTCCACCGATGGCGACCTGCCGAGCGCGGACGGCGAACTCGGAGTCCTCACGCGCGACGGCGGCATCGGCCGTAACCGCCTGCGCCATCAACACTTCCATGGCCTCGGCAGGCTGGCGGGCGATCACCGCGACGGTACTGGGGTCGGTGCCTGCCGGCACCAAGTCGGGCTGCTGGCGGGCGATGATGCCGGCCTTCTCCCCCGCGATCGCGGCGACGGTGTCACCGAGAAAGTCGGTGTGGTCCAAGCCGATTGGGGTGATCACCGCGACCGGAGCATCGACGACGTTGGTGGCATCCCAGCGTCCGCCGAGCCCAGTTTCGATGACCGCGACATCCACCGGCGCATCGGCAAAGGCCGCGAACGCCATGGCGGTGAGCACTTCGAACTTGCTCATCTTCGGGCCGGGCTCACCCAGCTCGCCGGCTTCCGACTGCCGGTCGACGATCTCCACGAACGGCTCGATCTCGGCGTAGGTCGCGACGTATTGCGCTGGGCTGATGGGCTTTCCGTCGATCGCGATGCGCTCGGTGGCGGCCTGCAGGTGCGGGCTGGTGGTCCGGCCGGTGCGCCTCGAAAACGCCGTCAGCAGCGCGTCGATCATCCGCGTCACCGAGGTCTTGCCGTTGGTGCCGGCCACGTGGATGCTCGGGTACCCGCGCTGCGGCGAGCCGAGCATTTCCAGCAGTGCCTCGATGCGCACGGTGCTGGGTTCGATCTTGGTCTCCGGCCACCGCTGGTCGAGGAGGTACTCGACCTGCAGCAGCTCGGCGATCTCGTCGGGGCTGGGCGCGCTCATGCGGACGGCAAGCCGGCGAGCCGGGCGTTGATCCGGTCGACCTCTTCGGTGGCCAACTGCTGACGGGCCTTGATCTTGGCGACGACGTCCTCGGGCGCTTTGGCCAGGAAAGCCTCGTTGCCCAATTTGCCTGCGGTTTGGGCAAGTTCCTTCTGCGCGGCGGCCAGGTCCTTCTCCAGCCGGCGCCGTTCGGCGGCGACGTCCACGGTGCCCGAGGTGTCCACCTCGACCACGACAGTGCCCTTGGACAGCCGAACCTCCACTGCCGCAGAGGGGTTGAAGTCGTCGGCCGGCTCGGTCAGCCAGGCCAGCGACGTCACCGCGGCCACCTGGGCGTCGAGGTCGGCCTCGCTGATGCCCACCAGGCGGGCGGGCACCTTCTGCCGATCATTGAGGCCCTGGTCGCTACGGAACCGGCGCACCTCGGTTATGAGCTTTTGCATGTCGGTGATCCGCCCGGCGGAAACCTGATCGAGCTCGACACCGGAGGCCTGCGGCCACTCGGCGATGACCACCGACTCGCCACCGGTCAGCGACTTCCACAGCGCCTCGGTGACGAATGGCATCACCGGGTGCAGCAGCTTGAGCAGCACGTCGAGCACCGCGGCCAGCACGGCCTTGGTGTGCTCGGCGCGCGAACCGCCTTCGAACAGTTGAGCTTTCGCGAGCTCCAGATACCAGTCACAGAACTCGTCCCACGCGAAGTGGTACAGCGCCTCGCAGGCGCGGCTGAACTCGTAGCGCTCCAAGGTGTTGTCAACCTCGACGCGGACCTCTTCGAGCCGGCCCAGAATCCAGCGGTCGGCGTCGGTCAGTTCGTCCTCGGTTGGTAGCTCACCAAGCGCCGCACCGTTCATCATCGCGAAACGCGTTGCGTTGAACAGCTTCGTCGCGAAGTTGCGCGACGCGCGGGCGTGGTCCTCACCGATGGACAGGTCGCCACCGGGGCTGGCGCCGCGGGCCAGGGTGAAGCGCAGTGCATCGGCTCCGAACATCTCAACCCAGTCGAGCGGATCGATGCCGTTGCCCTTGGACTTACTCATCTTCTGCCCGAACTGATCGCGAATCAGCCCGTGCAGGAAGACGTTCTCGAAGGGGACCTTGGCTCCGTCGAGCACCGGATCGTCGGCCACGAAGGTGCCGAACATCATCATGCGGGCCACCCAGAAGAACAAGATGTCGTAGCCCGTGACCAGAACCGTTGTCGGATAGAACTTCTCGAGTTCCGGGGTCTTCTCCGGCCAGCCCATCGTGGAGAAGGGCCACAGTGCCGACGAGAACCAGGTGTCCAGCACGTCGGGGTCCTGCTCCCAACCGGCAGGCGGTTCCTCGTCCGGGCCGACGCAGACGGTCTCGCCGTCCGGTCCGTGCCAGATCGGGATGCGGTGGCCCCACCAGAGCTGACGCGAGATGCACCAGTCGTGCATATCGTCGACCCACGCGAACCAGCGGGGTTCGAGGCTGGTCGGGTGAATCACGGTGTCGCCGCCGCGAACGGCGTCGCCTGCGGCCTTGGCCAGTGACTCCACCTTGACCCACCACTGCATGGACAGCCGCGGCTCGATGGCCTCGCCGCTGCGCTCGGAGTGCCCGACGCTGTGCAGGTACGGCCGCTTCTCGGCGACGATGCGGCCCTCGGCGGCCAGCTTCTCGCGCACCTTGATCCGGGCTTCGAAGCGGTCCATGCCGTCGAATTCAGTTCCGGTACCGGCGATTGCGCCCTTGGTGTCCATGATGGACGGCATCGGCAGGTTGTGCCGCATGCCGATCTCGAAGTCGTTGGGATCGTGGGCTGGCGTGACTTTGACTGCGCCGGTACCGAATTCGGGGTCGACGTGCTCGTCGGCCACGATGATGATGTCGCGATCCAGGAAAGGGTGCGGCAGCGTGGTGCCGACCAGCGCACGGTAGCGGTCGTCGTCGGGGTGCACCGCGATCGCGGTGTCGCCGAGCATGGTCTCGACGCGAGTGGTGGCCACCACGATGTGGGGCTCGGCGTCGTCCATCGAGCCGTACCGGAACGACACCAGTTCGCCCTCGACGTCGTCGTACTTCACCTCGAGGTCGGAGATCGCCGTCTCCAGGACCGGCGACCAGTTGACCAGCCGCTCGGCCCGGTAGATCAAACCGGCATCAAACAGCCGCTTGAAGATGGTGCGGACGGCGCGCGACAGGCCTTCGTCCATGGTGAACCGGTCGCGGCTCCAGTCGACACCGTCGCCGAGGCGGCGCATCTGGCCGCCGATGGTGCCGCCGGACTCCCGCTTCCACTCCCAGACCTTCTCCACGAAGCCCTCGCGGCCGAAGTCTTCCTTGGTCTGGCCGGCGGCGGCGAGCTGCTTCTCGACCAAGCTCTGCGTGGCGATGCCGGCGTGATCCATGCCGGGCAACCACAGCACCTCGTAACCCTGCATGCGCTTCCGCCGGGTCAGCGCATCCATCAGGGTGTGGTCGAGCGCGTGGCCCATGTGCAGGCTGCCGGTCACGTTCGGCGGCGGGAGCACGATGGAGTACGGAGGCTTGTCGCTGGACGGGTCCGCGGTGAAGTATCCGGCGTCAACCCAGCCCTGATACATGTCAGCTTCTACCGCGCTCGGATCCCACGTTTTGGGCAGAGCGTCAGCCGCAGTCACGGCGGCGGGATCAGGTGTATCGCTGGCAGTCACCGGCCAATTCTAGGTAAGCCCCGGGAGCAGACGTAAATGTGCCCTAAAAGACGACGTCATGGGCACATTTACGCCTGCGCGGGCTACTTGCGGCCGAACAACCCGCCGAGAACATTGCCGAGCACGTCACCGGCGCCCTTGTTACCGCCACCACCGAGGACGCTGCCCAGGATGTTGCCGAGCGGGTTGTCTCCAGCGCCGCCGGACTTGTTGCCGAGCGCGCCGCCGAGGATGTTGCCCAGGACGTCACCGAGGCCGCCACCGGACGCCGCAGGCGCAGCAGCAGCGCCGCCGCCCAACTGCTTACCGATGTAGGCCAGCACGATGGGCGCCAGGATCGGCAGCAGCTGCTGGATCAACTGACTGTTTCCGGCACCGCCGCCCGCCAGTGCCGACGCGACCTGGCCGCTGTCGTTGCCGCCGAAGATTTTCGCGATGGCATCGGCGCCCTGATCCTGGTTGACCTGATCGACCGCGACGCCGCCGTCGAGCAGACCGCTCGCCGCGTGGTCGGCGGCGTCGTTTTCGATGCCGGCCGCGTGATCGGGGTCCTGCGCGGTGTGCTGCAGACCGCCCACCAGCAGCGGCACCAGTTGTTGTACGGCGCTGTTCACCTCGCCTTCATCAGCGCCGAGTTTGGCCGCAATCTCTTGCGTCGGAATCTGATTGAGCAGTTCGTCAAGACCAGCCATGGCTGTCCCCCTCATGTCCCCGGGATGTGTGCGAAACCTCGTCGCCGACACTAGCCGGGTCAGCGACGACGCACAGCACTTCCGCGCTCTGTGCGCGAATCAGCCTCCCAGCGCTTCGGTTTCGAACGTGACGCCGGCGGCCGGCAGCCGAGTGAGCAGTACGTCGCCCATCGCCGCGGCCGGCGTCAGCACACCATGCAAATCCGAGAGCCGGTCCCGGTCGAACGCCAACGCCAGACCGCATTCCCCGAGCAGCACCGCGGTGGCCTTGTAGCCCGGATCGCCCTGCTGAGCCATCACGGAGCGGTAGCGCTTCCCGGTCGTGGTGCGCGTGTACGTCTCGACGCGGTAGTAGCCGTTGTCCCGGGCCTGCTCGCTCGGGCCGGTCCCCGGCTTGGGCGCAACACGCTCGACCAGCCCGCGGGGCAGCTTGTTGAAGAAGCGGCTGCCGAGGCCCATCACGGCGGCGTTGGCGGCAGTCCCCAGCGCCGAGGCCACCGGTGCGATGGGCGACGAGCCCAGACTCATGTTCTCCGCATACCGGAACTTACGTCCGTACTCCCAGCCGAGCAGCGCATTGCTGCGACGCACGATGCGGGTGTTCGCGACGGCCATGACGAAGGCACCGGTCCAGGTGCCTGCGAGTTCCGGAGCGATGTCACGGCCCCGGCGCCACGGGGTGTCGGACTGGTGGCCCAGTTCGGGCTCGGCGCCCCGATCGGTGGTCAGCGTGTAGGGATCCAACATGGTCCGGCGCAGCTCGGGGTCTTCGGATGTCTTGGAGAAGAGCTCGATCATCGAGGCGACGGTGCCGCCGGACACCCCGCCGGAAAATCCGCGCAGCACGTAGTCGGTGTCGGTGAGCTCGCCGGCCCCGTCTGCCTGGGCGGCCTTGAACAGCGCGTAGACGGTGAGATCCGAAGGGATGGAATCGAATCCACACGAGTGCACGATCCGGGCCCCGGTGTCTGCGGCCTGCTTGTGGTACAGGTCGATGCTCTCGCGGATGAAGAGGCTCTCGCCCGTGAGGTCGGCGTAATCGGTACCGGCTGCCGCGCAGGCCTCGACCAACGGCAACCCGTATTTGAGGTAGGGCCCGACCGTGGTGACGACGACGCGGGTCCGCGCCGCCATGGCATCCAGCGTGGCCTGCGACGACGCGTCGGCTTCGATGAGTTCCCAGCCCTGCGCGGCCGCGCCCAATGAATCCCGGACCGCGGTGAGCTTGGCGACCGACCGACCGGCCAGCGCGATCCGCGCCGCCCCGCCGTGCTGGGCCAGATATTGGGCCGTCAGCTTGCCGACGAAGCCGGTGGCGCCATAGAGAACGATGTCGAATTCGCGCTGCGGTGCAGTCATGCTGCAAACCTAGCCGTACGACGATCAAGCGGCGAGGCACGAGCTGCGATGAGGAGTGCGGCAAATCAGACTCAGCCGAGCATTTCGGGCATGGCGACCGCTTCCCCCAGCACGTGCTCGGACAGGAACGCCAGCACCACCTGGTACCAAATCTTCGCGTGCTGCGGCGCCAGGATCCAGTGCCCCTCGGACGGGTAATAGAGGTAGCGGTGCACGGTGTCACCGTTCTCGTCGGCGGGCAGCCCCGAGCGGGTCAGGAGGTCGTTCCACAGGCGTAGCCCTTCCCCGATGGGGACGCGATAGTCCTTGTCCCCGTGGATCACCAGCATTGGGGTGGTGATGTTCTCGACGTGCTGGTGCGGCGTATTGCGTTCGGCCATCTCGGGCGTCATCTCCCGGGCCCACCAGTACGCGCCGTCGGTGGTGGGGCCGAACTGATCCAGTGCCCACAGGCTCGCGTGGGTGACGATCGCGGCAAACCGGTCGGTGTGTCCGGCGATCCAGTTGGCCATGTAGCCGCCGAATGAGCCGCCCATCGCGGCGATTCGGCCGGCGTCGACACGCGGGTGCTCGCAGGCTGCGTCGACCGCTGCCATGAGATCAGTGAACGGCGCGAAACCCCAGGAACCCCAACCACGTTGGATGAAGTCCTGCCCGTATCCGGTGGACAGCGCCGGGTCCGGCATCAGAACGGCGTAGCCGCATGCGGTGAGCAGCCACGGATTCCACCGCCAGTGCCAGGTGTTCCAGCTGCCCAGCGGGCCGCCGTGCACCCACAGCAGCAGTGGAGCCGGCCTGTCGCCCGCGGGCACAGTCATCCAGGACCGCACCCGGCTGCCGTCGTCCACCTCCGCGGTGACCTCGACCAATTCGCCTGGCAATTCCGGTAATTCGACGCACGGCAGCACGACAACGGAGCCGTCGGCATCAACCCGGACCGGGTGGGACGGAGTCAGATAGCTGCTACGCAACGCGAACAGCGCGCCGCCCGCGACCGGCCGAAGATCGCTGTAGGCGAAGTCGTCGCGGGTCACCGCAGTGACGTCACCGGTGTCGGGGTGGACCCGGAAGATCGGCGCCCGGCCATTGTCGTCGGCGGTCACCAGCAGCGACGCTCCATCGTGCGACCACGTCACGGATGTCGGCCAGCGGTCCCAATGCGCGGTGAGTTCCACCATCTCGCCATCAAAATCCTGACGGCACAAGGTGATCCGCGGTGCGTGCTCCGGTGTTGAATGCGTCTCGCGGATGAACGCCACCGCGGTGCCGTCGGGCGAGATCGCCGGATGGCCGAGGTCCGCCGCCGGGTCCTCAGCGAGGACTCCCCGTTCGCCGGTGCCGATGTCGACGCGGACGAGCAGACTGCGCACCGCCGCCCCAGGGAAGGGCACCTCCCACGACGTGACGGCAAAGCCACCGTCGGCACTGATGTCGACGGCGGCTTCATTGAGGGCCAGGCCGGGCTGCGGTGTGATGTCCTGGGCCGCACCGGATTCGACGCGCAACAGATGTGGATGATCCGGACCCAGATCGTGATCCCAGTGCCGCACCGGGTAGCCGGTGTGCATGATCGCCGACACCTTGTTGTCCTTGCGCAGGGTCCGCAGTCGCTTGTCTTCGTCCGGAGTCTCAGCGGACGGGTGCATCGGCGAGGTCACCACCACCACGTCGGCGGCGCGGGCGGTGTGCACATCGCTGATCCCACCCGACAACTCGAGAACCCGGCGCGCCTCGCCACCCTCGGCCGGCAACTGCCACAGTGCGGCGGGAGCGTCGGCGTCGGACTCCGCGGGCCGCGCGGCGACGAACAACAGGTCACCGGCAGCGGTGAAGGCCGGCTGGGACTCCCCCTTGGCGCCGCGGGTCAGCCGGCGCGCGGCGCGGTGCCCGTCCGGATCGATTTCCCAAGCGGCGGTGACATATTCGCTGCCCTTGTCGTTCAGTTCACTGATCATCGTGACGACGCGACGGCCGTCGGGTGAGACGGCAAGCCCGGACACCCGGGGCAGTTTGAGGAAGGCATCGAGATCGGCAAAAGGGGTTCCGGTCATACCCCGTTGGTAGCACACGACGGCTCGCCGACTCACGCGATTATTGGCTGCGATGGCGGTCGAGGAAGTCTTCGATGAGAGTGTTCACGGTGTCCGGCGCCTCATATGCGGCCAGGTGACCGATCTGATCCAGGACCACCAGCTCCGAGCCTGGAATCGCCTCGGACATCCGGCGGACTTCGGCGACCGGGAAACTTGCGTCTTCACGGCCGGCGACCACGAGGGTGGGAACACTGATCCGGTCGAACAACGCGTGCTGGTCGGGACGCCTGACGACGATGCTCTCCACCGCAAAGCTGGCGGACCGGGCGTTGTTGCGCCTGATCATCGCCACCAGTCCCTCGACCAGGTCAGGCCGCTGCCGGCGCGTGGTCACGCCGAGGAAGCGCGGCACGACCGTCGACCGCACGAAGAGCGGGCGCCCGGCCAGTCGGGTCATCCGCGCCGCGAACGCGAGCTGCAGGCGATCCCACCTGGGACCCTCCGACGCGGTGCCGTTGAGCAGTACAGCGCACCCGACCCGGTCCGGGAACGTCGCGGAAATCGTGCCGCCGATCATGGCGCCCCACGAATTGCCCACCAGATGCGCCCAGGGCAGCCCGAGCCCGTCCAGGACATCGACGTAGGCTCGGGCGCTCTCCTCGAAGGTGAATGCTCTGCGCAACGGCTCGCTGCCGCCCTGCCCGGGCGGGTCGACGGCGATTGTGGTGTACCCGCCGGAGAAGTGGGCCACCTGCGCGGCGTAAAGCGTGTGGTCGGTCAGCAGGCTGGGCATCAGGAGGATCGGGTCACCGGAGCCGGCGACCTGGAGATGCAGGGTGCCGAGGCTGGTCGCGATGTCGTGCGTCGCCATGCGCCCATCGTTTCATCAAGTGACGGATCGGGCTGCCATGACGGGCTCCTTCCCGCCAGGTGCCTCAGGCAACGACGAAGGGTGTCGGACCATGCGGTCCGACACCCTTCGTCGTCTCGTTCGAGCGTTTGTGGCGCTCTCAGGCTTCGGGAATTAGCCCCGACGGCCGCAGACCGGCCAAGCGCCCATGCCCTGATGGGCCGCGACGTTCTCGGCAACCCGGATCTGCTCTTCACGGCTGGCCCCAGCAGGCGAGCCGGAGCCGCCGTTGGCGTGCCACGTACCCATGGTGAACTGCAGCCCGCCGTAGTAACCGTTGCCGGTGTTGATGCCCCAGTTTCCACCGGACTCACACGCTGCAACGGCGTCCCAGTTGTGGCCGCCGTCCGCATTCGCGGTACCAGTACCGATGACCATCGGGGCCACAGCAACTGCCCCAGCAACGGCAACCAGTCCAAGCGTTGTGCGGATGTTCTTCACTTCGTTCCTCTCGCCGAGCGCGCGCCAGCCATCGCCCGCACATAGGCGGTGCGAACTGCTGCCTGCCAGGCAGGCGTTAGGGGGCTGAATCGTGCCGTCTCGGTCAGACACGACAGCGGGGGCGGCTTGGTCGGTCGCACCGGGTTTCTCACCGGCGGACGCTACGGGCAACAGGCCTTGCGCTCTGGTCCCACCGCGATCCCGCTCACACGCAGGTTCATGGTTTTTCAATTATTTGCTCTCTTGGAGCAGCACAAGGACCGTAGCAAGAACGCGCGGCGATATGTCGAACCCATCCCATCCAGATAACAGACAGATCACGACCGATGCTGAGAGGAACATAAGCAGGTCACGCGACGTATAAAGCCCTCCTAACAAATCACAGTTCGGCAACATTCCGTGATAGAGGTCACCATGAAATTGTGGCCTGGCCCACAAATTCCAATTCACACGAGTCACAGTCGTCGCAGGTCAGCGACATATTTCAGCGGCGCCAATGAATAGTCACCGGCGTGTCGCCGCGTGAATCCGAAGCCCATGGACGCTCGGTTGCCTCTGACGGGCGCGTCAGCCCGACGCGAACCTAACCGCCTCGCCACATACCGCGTCCAATCTGCACCTTTCACGCAAATAACGACACGCGTTCAACTTCTGTTCACCACGCCAGATTGAGCGGTACCAGTGAAAAGCATTGCACCCCAGCACTTTTCGAATTCCACCGACAATTTCACAATTATCCGACCGGAATTGTGGCGGATAGTTTGCACACTTATTGCCTGCTATTTGCACAATGCGGCAATTGCCATTAATTCAAACTGCCCACTCAGCGGGAAATTCGACAAAGGTCAATACCCGCAGATGACTTTGCTGATTTACTCAGATGAAGTCGTCCGGGCTGTTGACGTTCACCAGCGCCCGCTGCCGGTCCATCACCACGCGCTGCGTATCGACGGTGTCGACCAGTGCCCGCATGCTGCGTCGCCCCTGAGCCACCAGCTCGTCGGCCTGCGTCGCGAGCGCGGTGCGATAGACACCTGCCAGATAGTGGTCCCGACCGTCCCAGGGCAGGATCACATCGGCGTCCAGATGCGTTGCGCGCCCGGCCAATTCGTCGACCAGGTCGACGGTCAGATATGGCATGTCCACGGCACACACGAAGGCGCGGGGACAGCCGGCGTCGGCCGCAGCGCGCAGCCCGCGCGCGGTGGCCAGCAGCGGCCCGACCCCGGGCGTCGCATCCCGCAGTACGTGCGCGTCCAGCTCAGGCAGCGCCTGACCCCGAGCGGCAACGACGAAGACCGGCTTGCAGCGCGCCCGCAGCGTCGTCACCACCTGCTCGACGAACGTCGTCTCCCCCGCTGCGCCGCGGAACCGTACGGTCGCCTTGTCGCGCCCCATACGACGAGACGCCCCGCCGGCCAATACAACTGCGGCCAGCGGGGCGTCTTCGGTCAAAGCATTACTCGTCGACAGTCCAAGTGTCCTTGCCACGCAGCAAGGATTGCAGAGCAGCGGTGTCGTGCGCCTTGGAATCCATAGCCGACTTGATCTGCTGACGCGCTTCGTCGTCGTAGGTCGGCCGGCTCACCTGACGGAAGATGCCCATCACGGTGTGCTCAAGGTTCTGCTCCGACAGGCGCGACAGCGCGAAAGCGTAGGCCGGATTGTCGACCTGGGCGTTGTGCACCACGATGTCCGACGGGTCGACGTCAGCGGTCTTGCCGATCTCCAGCCCGTAGCCGGACTTGGTCACGCAGAACTCACCCTCGGCACCGAAGACGATCGGCTGGCCGTGCACCAAGTTGATCAGCCGGTCCTCGGCGCCTTCTTTGCGCAGCGGGTCGAACGAGCCGTCGTTGAAGATCGGGCAGTCCTGCAGGATCTCGACGATGGCGGCACCGCGGTGCGCAGCCGCACCCTTCAGAACCTCGGTCAGGCCCTTGCGGTCGGAGTCCAGCGCGCGGCCGACAAACGTGGCCTCGGCACCCAGTGCCAGCGACACCGGGTTGAACGGCTGGTCCAGCGAGCCCATCGGGGTCGACTTGGTGACCTTGCCGACCTCGGAGGTCGGCGAGTACTGGCCCTTGGTCAGACCGTAGATCCGGTTGTTGAACAGCAGGATCGTGATGTTGATGTTGCGGCGCAGCGCGTGGATCAGGTGGTTACCACCGATCGACAGCGAGTCACCGTCACCGGTGACGACCCACACCGACAGGTCCGGCCGGGCCAGCGCCAAGCCGGTGGCGATGGTCGGGGCGCGACCGTGGATGGAGTGGAAACCGTAGGTCTCCAGGTAGTACGGGAAGCGGCTCGAGCAGCCGATGCCGCTGACGAACGCGATGTTCTCGCGCTTCAGCCCCAACTCCGGCAGGAAGTTGCGGATGGTGTTCAGGATGACGTAGTCACCGCAACCCGGGCACCAGCGCACCTCTTGGTCGCTGGTGAAGTCCTTGCCCTTCTGCGGCTGGTCCGTGGTCGGAACCAGGGCATTCTTGCCGAGGGCTTCGGTCAGGCCCAGATCAGCACCGATCAGATCCGTCATGCGTTTGCTCCCACACCGGTTTCCACGATGGCGGCTGCCAACCGTGCGAACTTGGCCTTGTCAGTTTCCTTTTCGCGCAGCGTTCCGTCCAGCGCGGCGTCGATGATGCCCTCGACCTCGTCGGCCAGGAAAGCCATGCCCTCGACCTTGGTCACCGACTGCACGTCCACCAGGAACTTGCCGCGCAGCAGCAGGGCCAGCTGGCCGAGGTTCATCTCCGGCACCACGACCTTGTCGTACTTGCGCAGGACCTCTTCGAGGTTGGCCGGGAACGGGTTGAGGTGACGCAGCTGAGCGTGGGCCACCTTGATGCCGTTGCGGCGGGCCCGGCGGCAGGCCTCGCCGATGGGGCCGTACGAGCTGCCCCAGCCGAGCATCAGCAGTTCGGCGTCACCGGTCGGATCGTCGACCTCGAGGTCGGGCACCTTGATGCCGTCGATCTTGAGCTGACGCAACCGGACCATGAGGTCGTGGTTCTTGGGCTCGTACGAGATGTTGCCCGAGCCGTTGGCCGCTTCCAGACCACCGATGCGGTGCTCCAGACCCGGGGTACCCGGAATGGCGAACTGGCGACCCAGGGTCTCGGGGTCACGCGCGTACGGCTGGAACGGTTCGCCGGCCTTGGCGAAGGTGTGCTCGATGGCCGGGTAAGTGCTGATATCCGGGATGCGCCACGGCTCGGAGCCGTTGGCGATCGCGCCGTCGGACAGGATGATCACCGGGGTGTGGTAGCCGATGGCGATCCGCACTGCCTCGACCGCGATGTCGAAGCAGTCCGACGGCGAGCACGGCGCCAGCACGGCAACCGGCGACTCGCCGTTGCGGCCGTAGAGCGCCTGCAGCAGGTCGGCCTGCTCGGTCTTGGTCGGCAGGCCGGTGGACGGGCCACCACGCTGCACGTCGATGACGATCAGCGGCAGCTCGGTCATCACCGCGAGGCCGATGGCCTCGGACTTGAGCGAGATACCCGGGCCCGAGGTACTGGTCACGCCGAGCGCGCCGCCGTACGAGGCACCGATGGCCGCGCCGATGCCGGCGATCTCGTCCTCGGCCTGGAAGGTCAGGACGTTGAAGTTCTTGTGCTTGGACAGCTCGTGCAGGATGTCGCTGGCCGGGGTGATCGGATAGGTGCCGAGCACCACCTGGATATCACCCAGCTGACCGGCGGCGACGATGCCGTAAGCCAGAGCGGTGTTGCCGGAGATCTGACGGTAATCGCCGGACTTGAGCTTGGCCGGGGCCACCTCGTAGGTGGTGCCGAACGCCTCGGTGGTCTCGCCGTAGTTCCAGCCGGCCTTGAGCGCCAGCACGTTGGCCTCGGCGATCTCGGGCTTGCGGCCGAACTTCTCGCGAATGAACGCCTCGCTGTGCTCCAGCTCGCGGCCGTACATCCAGGACAGCAGGCCGAGTCCGAACATGTTCTTGGCGCGCTGACCGTCCTTCTTGGTCGCGCCGATGGCCTCGACCGCAGCAAGCGTCAGGGTGGTCATCGCCACCGGGATCACGACGAACTCGGACAGCTCGTCGTTCTCGAGCGGGTTCTCGTCGTACCCGACCTTGGCCAGGTTGCGCTTGGTGAACTCGTCGGAGTTGGCGATGATCATGCCGCCGCGCGGCAGGTCGGCGACGTTGGCCTTGAGGGCAGCGGGGTTCATGGCCACCAGGACGTCGGGGCGATCACCGGCAGTGAGGATGTCGTAATCCGCGATCTGGATCTGGAACGACGACACACCGGGCAGCGTGCCCTGTGGTGCGCGGATCTCGGCGGGGTAGTTCGGCTGCGTCGCAAGGTCATTGCCGAAGAGCGCGGCTTCTGAAGTGAACCGGTCACCGGTCAGCTGCATGCCGTCACCGGAGTCACCGGCGAAGCGAATGACGACCTTCTCCAGCTTCTGCCGGGAGGCTGCGCTGCCTCCGGCGCCAGTGCCGTTGTCGCTGTCGTTAAGACCCACGACGCCTGCCTTTCACGCTCTGTTTCGGAGTCCGTCGCACTGTCCCGTGAAGGCCGCTTCGCGGTACTCACGACCGTCAGCTCGGCGTCGCCAAAATTTTGATGTCACTGCTAGTACCGATTATTGCACTTCTCTTAGGGTGAGCTGACCCGGACGCGCCGATGACGGCCGGGTTGCGGCCCGATAAATACGCAGGTCAGTGAGTTGCCGATCGGCGGCACCGAGCAATTATGTGGCATTGGTCACGCCCGGTGGCCAAGAATTCCTAAGAATCGGGTTACTCGCCGGTAGCCGTCGGCGCTAGCACTCCGAGGCGGCCGCCGACGATATTCGACGGCCCTTGGGCCGCGCCGGAAAACGCTGGTGGCACAAGCGATTAGGCGTCAGTCCGGCTGGCCGTCTGGACGGGTGTCCAGACGGCGGCCATGCCACCTCAGACGCAGCAACATCAGCTGCCGGTGCGCCTGGAACCCCAACGACAGCGGGTCGGCCCAGGCGCGGCGACCCGGCGTACTACGACCGGTATCGGTATCCATACGGCCATTGTCCAGACGCTGGGCAACTGCGCACGTCCCGCGACGGGGCGGCGACATGTCTGTCTGGTGAAGATTCGCGACGCCGCCAGGCGCTCACCCGTTACGAACGGTGATAGGCGCCGCCTATCACCGCATTTGAAATGCCTATCGCCAGCGCCCTCTTTACCGCCTGAAACACCGATTGCGGGGATTAGATTGGACTGATGACCACCGTCAGAGACGGCCACGATGTCGACGCCACGTACAACGAACACGACGTGTTGGTCACCGGTCCCAAACGCGAAGCCGCGGGGGTCAAGGCCGTGTTGGTCAGCATGCAGCGCGGAGTTCAGCAGATGGGACCGCTCCGCACTGCAGAGACGCTGAGCAGGATCAACCAGCGGCACGGCTTCGACTGCCCGGGCTGCGCCTGGCCCGAGGAACACGGCGGCCGCAAGATCGCCGAGTTCTGCGAAAACGGCGCCAAGGCCGTGGCCGAGGAGGCCACGCTGCGCCGCGTCGCCCCGGAGTTCTTCGCGCGCCATTCGGTCGCCGACCTCGCCGACCGGCCCGAATATTGGCTGTCCCAGCAGGGCCGGCTCACCCATCCGATGATGCTGGCGCCCGGCGACACCCACTACCGCCCGATCGACTGGGACGACGCGTACGCGCTGATCGGCGAGGAACTGAAGGCGCTCAGCAGCCCTGACGAAGCACTGTTCTACACCTCCGGCCGCACCAGCAACGAGGCCGCTTTCCTGTACCAACTGCTCGCGCGCAGCTACGGCACCAACAACCTGCCGGACTGCTCGAACATGTGCCACGAATCGTCGGGCACGGCCCTGGTCGAGTCGATCGGGATCGGCAAGGGCTCGGTCACCGTCGACGACGTCATTCACGCCGACTGCATCGTCATCGCCGGACAGAACCCGGGCACCAACCATCCCCGCATGCTGTCGGTGCTGGAGAAGGCAAAAGCGGGCGGCGCCAACATCATCGCGATCAACCCGCTGCCTGAGGCCGGACTGATGCGATTCAAGGATCCGCAGAAGGTGCACGGCGTCGTCGGCCATGGCGTGCCGATCGCCGACGAGTTCGTGCAGATCCGGATCGGCGGGGACATGGCCCTGTTCGCCGGCCTGGGCCGGCTACTGCTGGAAGCCGACGACCGCGCGCCCGGGACCGTGCTAGATCGCGACTTCATCGCCCAGCACTGCGCCGGTTTCGACGACTACGAAACCCGCACCCGCGCAGTCGAACTGGACACCGTGACCGAGGCCAGTGGCATCAGCCGCGATCAGCTGCAGCGGGTCGCCGACGCACTGGTCCGGTCGGAGCGCACCATCATCTGCTGGGCGATGGGCCTAACTCAGCAGACGCATGCGGTGGCCACCATCGGTGAGGCCACCAACCTCCTGCTCATGCGCGGCATGATCGGAAAGCCCGGCGCCGGTGTATGTCCCGTGCGCGGACACTCCAACGTCCAGGGCGACAGGACCATGGGCATCTGGGAGAAGATGCCCGAACAATTCCTCGCGGCGCTGGACGCCCGGTTCGGGATCAGCTCCCCGCGCAAGCATGGTCACGACACCGTGGATGCCATCCGCGCCATGCGCGACGGGCGAGCCAAGGTCTTCGTCGGCATGGGCGGCAACTTCGTCTCTGCCACCCCCGACACCGATGTCACCGCCGCCGCCATGCGTAATTGCGCTCTGACGGTGCAGATTTCGACGAAGCTCAACCGCAGCCACGTGATCCACGGCCGCACCGCGCTGATCCTCCCGACGCTCGGCCGCACCGACAAGGACTTCCAAGCGGGCGGCAAACAGGTGGTGTCGGTCGAGGATTCGATGTCGATGGTGCACCTGTCGCGCGGAGGGCTGACGCCACCCAGTGATTGCGTCCGCAGCGAGGTCGCGATCGTCTGCCAACTGGCACGGGCACTGCTCGGGCCGGATCACCCGGTGCCGTGGGAATCCTTCAACGCCGACTACGACGGCATCCGCGACGCCATCGCCGACGTGGTCCCCGGATGCGCCGACTACAACACCCGCGTCCGTCAGCCCGACGGTTTCCAACTCCCCCACCCACCTCGGGATGCCCGCGAATTCCCCACGTACACAGGGAAAGCCAACTTCTCGATCGAACCCGTCGAGTGGGTGCCGGTGCCCGAGGGCCGGCTGGTGTTGCAGACCCTACGCAGCCACGACCAGTACAACACCACCATCTACGGCCTGGACGATCGTTATCGCGGCGTCAAAGGTGGCCGACGGGTGGTGTTCGTCAACCCGGCGGACATCGCGGCGCTGGGTCTGCAGGACGGCAGCCGCGTGGACCTGGTGTCCGAATTCGACGGCCAAGAACGCCGCGCGAAAGACTTTGCGGTGGTTCCGTATTCGACGCCTGTCGGGAATGCCGCGGCCTACTACCCCGAGACCAATCCGCTGATCCCGTTGGACCACACCGCCCGGAAGTCGAACACCCCGGTGTCCAAAGCAGTGGTGATTAGGCTGGAGCCATGGGTCGGGTAACCGCGCGCCGCCGAGCTGAACACGTCACCTCCGGCGGATCAGTGTCAAGGCCGGAGACATTGGCTGTCGAGGAACCGCTGGAGATCCGGGTCAACGGCGCTCCGCTCAGCGTCACCATGCGGACACCTGGGTCGGATGTCGAACTGGCCCAAGGGTTTCTGCTCACCGAGGGCGTGATCGCACGACGCAACGACATCGCCCGCGTCGCGTATTGCCGCGGCGCCACCGAAGACGGGGCCAACACCTACAACGTGCTCGACGTGATGCTGGCACCGCATGTCCCGCCACCGTCCGTCGACGTGACGCGCAACTTCTACACCACCTCGTCGTGCGGCGTGTGCGGAAAGGCGTCCATCGATGCCGTCCGCACCGTCAGCCACTACTCCCCCGGCGACGACCCGACGAGCGTCAGCTCCGACGTGCTGTCGGCGATGCCACGGCAATTGCGCCAGGCGCAGAAGGTGTTCAATAGCACCGGCGGATTGCACGGCGCCGCGCTGTTCAGCGCCGCCGGCGAGATGTTCGTCGCCCGCGAGGACATCGGCCGGCACAACGCGGTGGACAAGGTGATCGGGTGGGCGCTCGAACACGACCGGATTCCGCTGACCGGCAGCGTCTTGCTCGTCAGTGGGCGGGCATCGTTCGAACTGACGCAGAAGGCCGTCATGGCCGGCATCCCCCTGCTGGCGGCGGTGTCCGCGCCGTCCTCCCTGGCGGTCGACCTCGCCAGCCAGGCCGGGCTGACTCTCGTGGCGTTCCTGCGCGACGAATCGATGAACGTCTACACCCGGCCGGACCGGGTGGTCAGGTAGCGCCGCATATACGCAAAGCGAAAAGCCCCCGCCGTAGCGGGGGCTTTTCCATTGGAGAACTAGGCGCTCTTGTCGCGACGCTCGGACCGCGACGCCTTGCGCGGCACGATGGTCGGCAGCACGTTGTCCTGCACTGTCTCCTTGGTGACGACCACCTTGGCGACGTCGTCGCGGCTCGGGATGTCGAACATCACCGGCTGCAAGACCTCTTCCATGATGGCGCGCAGGCCACGGGCACCGGTGCCCCGGTGGATGGCCTGGTCGGCGATGGCGTCGAGGGCTTCCTCGGTGAACTCAAGCTCCACGCCGTCCATCTCGAACAGCCGCACGTACTGCTTGACGAGTGCGTTCTTCGGCGTGGACAGGATGGACACGAGCGATTCCTTGTCCAGGTTGGTCACCGACGCCACGACCGGAAGACGGCCGATGAACTCGGGGATCAGACCGAACTTGATCAGGTCCTCGGGCAGCACCTCGGCGAAGTGGTCCTGGGTGTCGATCTCGGCCTTGGAGTGCACCTCGGCGCCGAAGCCCAGGCCGTGCTTGCCGATGCGGTCGGACACGATCTTCTCCAGACCCGCGAAGGCACCGGCAACGATGAACAGCACGTTGGTGGTGTCGATCTGGATGAACTCCTGGTGCGGGTGCTTGCGCCCGCCCTGCGGCGGCACCGACGCCTGAGTGCCCTCGAGGATCTTCAGCAGCGCCTGCTGCACACCCTCGCCGGACACGTCGCGGGTGATCGACGGGTTCTCGCTCTTGCGGGCGATCTTGTCGACCTCGTCGATGTAGATGATGCCGGTCTCGGCGCGCTTGACGTCGTAGTCAGCGGCCTGGATCAGCTTCAGCAGGATGTTCTCGACGTCCTCACCGACATAGCCGGCTTCGGTCAGTGCGGTCGCATCTGCGATGGCGAACGGCACGTTGAGCATCTTGGCCAGGGTCTGGGCGAGGTAGGTCTTGCCGCAGCCGGTGGGCCCGAGCATCAGGATGTTGGACTTGGCGAGCTCGACCGGTTCAGCCCGAGAGTCGCGCGACTTCTCCTGCGCCTGGATGCGCTTGTAGTGGTTGTAGACCGCGACAGCGAGAGTCTTCTTGGCGTTGTCCTGCCCGATGACGTAGCCCTCGAGGAAATCCCGGATCTCCTGGGGCTTGGGCAGCTCGTCGAGTTTGACGTCGTCAGCGTCGGCCAACTCCTCTTCGATAATCTCGTTGCAGAGGTCGATGCACTCGTCGCAGATGTAGACGCCAGGACCAGCTATGAGCTTCTTGACCTGCTTCTGGCTCTTGCCGCAAAACGAGCACTTCAGCAGGTCACCGCCGTCTCCGATGCGCGCCATGGGGTAGGGCCCTACTTTCTACGGTCGCCGTCAGTCGTAACACCAGATAAATGGGCATTTCCGGGTCTGATCCCGACGCTACCCGTTCGCTCCGTTGCGATGCGACCAAAAGGACCGAATCGCGCCAGTGGTATTTATCCGTGTGCAGGAGAACATAGTCCGATCGATGGCTTGCCACCCGTCGGCGCGCTGACCGTGATCTTGGCGTGTCGTCCGGATGTTGGTTGACAGTCGCTAGACAGGCCAGCCAGACCGACCCTGATCAGGCCTGTTCACCTTCCGCAACCCTACCGTGTGCTCGTCACGGCCGCCCCCGCATTTCGCGTGCAGCGCAAGCGTGCACAACGAGCGACCAGCACGTTCGCCCCCGAAAACATAGCTGAATAAACGTCAGCGGCCGCCAACCTGAAAAAGGCTGGCGGCCGCTGCACGTGGTACAGACTCAGGACTTCTGGGCCGAGAGCTTCCGGTACTCGAGGACCGTGTCGATGATCCCGTATTCCTTGGCGTCGGCCGCGGTGAGGATCTTGTCGCGGTCGGTGTCCTTGCGGATGACGGCGGCTTCCCTGCCGGTGTGCCGAGCCAAGGTCGCTTCCATCAGCGCGCGCATGCGCTCGATCTCAGCGGCCTGGATTTCCAGGTCCGAGAACTGACCCTGGATAACGCCACCAAGCGACGGCTGATGGATCAGCACGCGGGCGTTCGGCAGCGCCATGCGCTTACCGGGCGTACCGGCGGCCAGCAGCACCGCGGCAGCCGAGGCAGCCTGGCCGAGGCAGACGGTCTGGATGTCGGCCCGCACGTACTGCATGGTGTCGTAGATGGCCATCAGCGAGGTGAACGAGCCACCCGGCGAGTTGATGTACATGGTGATGTCGCGATCGGGGTCCTGCGACTCGAGCACCAGCAGCTGCGCCATCACGTCGTTGGCGGACACGTCGTCGACCTGGGCACCCAGGAAGATGATGCGCTCGTCGAACAGCTTGGCGTAGGGGTCGACGATGCGTTCGCCGGTGTGCGTCCGCTCCGTGAACTGCGGCAGGATGTAGCGCGCCTGCGGAGCGAGCTCAGGGTTCAGGTGCTTGGAGATCACTTCGAGGCTCCCTTGCTGCCGTTGAGGTTTGCACGGGTGATGATGTGGTCGACGAAGCCGTACTCCAGCGCTTCCTGCGCAGTGAACCAGCGGTCGCGGTCGGAGTCAGCCTCGATCTGCTCGATGCTCTTTCCGGTGAACTCCGCGTTCAGCCGGAACATCTCCTTCTTGATCACGTGGAACTGCTCGGCCTGGATGGCGATGTCCGACGCGCTGCCGGTGACGCCACCGAGCGGCTGGTGCATCAGCACGCGGGCGTGCGGCAGAGCATGCCGCTTGCCCTTGGTGCCGGCGGCCAGCAGGAACTCACCCATCGACGCGGCCATGCCCATGGCGTAGGTCGCGATGTCGCAATCCGACAACTGCATGGTGTCGAAGATCGCCATGCCGGCGCTGATCGAGCCGCCGGGCGAGTTGATGTACATGTGGATGTCTTTGGTCGGATCCTCGGCTGTCAGCAGCAGGATCTGCGCGCACAGCCGGTTGGCGATGTCGTCGTCGACCTGCGAGCCCAGGAAAATGATGCGCTCGGCAAGCAAACGCTCATAGACCGAGTCCGTGAGGTTGAGCCCCGGTGCGCTTGAACGCATGTCAGTCACGACTGGATACCTGCTTTCTCGAGTTCGTCCACACGACACTAACCAACGGCCGACGGCCGCGAGTCCCCGACGCGGTCTAGTTCGCTCAGAGCGTCACAGTTGCCCTGAGCGGACGGTGCCGCAGGCATCACTCGGACACCTGCGGCACCTGTACCACGGTCAGACTTTGGCGACTTAAGCGTCGTCCTTGGCCTTCTTGGCCTTCTTCTCCTTGGCCGGCTTCTCGTCCTTGACCTCGGCGTCCTTCGACTTCTTGCCCTTGGCGGGCTTTTCAGCCTTGGCTTCCTCGGCCGGAGCCTCATCAGCGGCCGGAGCCTCAGCCTCAGCCTCAGCCTCGTCAGCAGCCTCGGCGTCAGCGCCACCGGCCGGGCCGAAGAACTCGGCGGTGTCCACCGCGTTGCCGTCGGTGTCGGTGACGGTCGCGCCATGGACCACGGCGGCGATGGTCATGCCGCGACGGATGTCGGCGAACATGGACGGCAGCTGGTTGTTCTGCTGCAGGATCTGGATCAGCTGCTGCGGCTCGATGCCGTACTGGCGGGCCATCAGCGCGATGCGCTCCATCAGGTCGCCCTGGCCGACCTTGACGTCCAGCTCGTCGGCGATGGCGTCCATCAGCAGCTGGGTCTTGACGGCCTTCTCGGCGTTGGTGCGGGTGTCCGCGTCGAACTCTTCGCGGCTGCTGCCCTGCTCCTTGAGCTGCTCCTCGAACTTGGCCTCATCGTGGTCCAGTCCGTGGACAGCGTTGTGGACGGTCTCGTCGACAGTCGCCTGGACGATGGCCTCGGGCAGCGGCACCTCGATCTGCTCCAGCAGGACCTCGACGGCCTTGTCGCGGATCTGCTCGGCCTGGCCGATCTGCTTCACCCGGCGAACCTGGGTGACCAGGCTCTCCTTGAGCTCGTCGATGGTGTCGAATTCGCTCGCCAGCTGGGCGAAGTCATCGTCCGGCGCCGGCAGCTCGCGCTCCTTGACCGACTTGACGGTGACGGAGACCTGGGCCTCCTTGCCGGCGTGCTCACCGGCGGCCAGGGTGGTCGGGAAGTCCTTGGACTCGCCGGCCTGCAGGCCGATGATGGCCTCGTCGAGGCCCTCGATCAGCTGACCGGAACCGATCTGGTGCGACAGGCCCTCGGTCTTGGCCTCCGGCACGTCCTCGCCGTCGACCGTGGCCGACAGGTCGATCGACACGAAGTCGCCGTCAGCGGCGGCACGCTCGACACCGGTCAGGGTGCCGAACCGGGCGCGCAGGTTCTGCAGCTCGGCGTCCACCTCGTCGTCGTCGATGACGATCGGGTCGACGGTGATCTTGATGGACTTCAGATCCGGGATGGTGATCTCCGGACGGACGTCGACCTCGGCGGTGAAGACCAGCTCGTCGTTGTCCTCGAGCTTGGTGATGTCGATTTCGGGCTGGCCGAGCGGCTTGACGTCCTGAGTCGTGACGGCCTCGCCGTATTTGGCCGGAATGGCGCTGTTGACGACCTGCTCCAGGACCGCGCCGCGGCCGACGCGGGCCTCGAGCAGCTTGGCCGGCGCCTTGCCGGGACGGAAGCCGGGCAGGCGAACCTGCTTGGCCAGCTCCTTGTAGGCCTGGTCGAACTCGGGCTGAAGCTCGGTGAAGGGCACCTCCACGTTGATGCGAACCCGGGTGGGGCTCAACTGCTCCACGGTGCTCTTCACAGCGTTACTCCTTGTTTTTTGTACTTGCCATCAGTCGGTGGTCGGGGTGACAGGATTTGAACCTGCGGCCTTCCGCTCCCAAAGCGGATGCGCTACCAAGCTGCGCTACACCCCGTGCCTCGTCGCGGTCGGAAACACCGCGGTCGAGATACTACGTCGTGGACACGCGAGATCATCAATTGGATTGGCGGCCGCTGGCCCGGTACTGTCTGCCGGTACTGTGATCGCAGCAGTGCACGCGGGCGTAGCTCAATGGTAGAGCCCTAGTCTTCCAAACTAGCTACGCGGGTTCGATTCCCGTCGCCCGCTCCAAAGGACCGGCCCGAGGTGGCCGGTCCTTTTGTTTTCGGAGCCTGTCCATCGGGTCCATCCGCCTCGAAATCTCGGCCCAGCGGCGGCGGTGCACCGACCGCAGGCCCCCGGCACACGGCACGCCGAAAATTCGAGTACTTACCCAGTCAATCGATTTTGCTGGACTGATTCCAATTTGTTATTAACCAGACCGCTAAATAATTGTCCAGAAAAATCTCAGAAATACGTCGCTTTCTGGAGTTTTCCTGCCAACCAATTGCAAACATACCGAGGGTATTTTTGCACGGGCTTTTGGGTAACTATGCAGGTCAAGACACATCTGGAGATGCCAATCTGACACGCCCGAAACATTTTTCGCCACGCCCGTTTGATACCCATAATCAGCGGCGGTATAAAAGCACCGATGACCGTGTCACTTACCCGATTGGACCGTCGTAAACGACGGTCTATTGACGCGGACTCCAAGATTGCTGACGGGAGTTGGAGCGATCCGAAGCGATACCTGTGGCTGTTGGTCCCGTCCGCTCCCGGAGCGATCACCCTGTCCTGGCTCCTGGCCTGGACGACCGGCCTACACATCTTCTGGTGGACCGGACTCGCCCTGATTCTGGCCATCGGGCCAGGCGTCGATCATCTGCTCGGACTGGAGAAACGCAATCGGGCGCCCGACCGCATCCTGGCCGAGCTCCAGGAGGCCAAGTTCTATCGGTTCGCCACGCACGTGTTCCTGCCCACGCAATACCTCGCACTGGCCTTCGCATGCTGGGTGTGGGCCGGGGGCGGCTGGGTCACGTTGACGACGACCGACAAAGTGGCGCTGATGGTCGCGGTCGGCTTGTCGGGTGGCATCGCCAACAACGCGGCGCACGAGTTAGGGCACCGGCGAGCCAGCTCCGAACGGTGGCTGAGCAAGCTGGCGCTGGCGCAAACCTGCTACGGCCAGTTCTACGTCGAGCACAACCGTGGACATCACGTCCGCGTCGCGACGCACGAAGATCCGGCCAGCGCCCGGTTCGGCGAGAGCGTGTACTTCTTCGTTGTCCGCTCGGTGTTCGGCAGCACTCGCTCGGCGTGGCAGCTTGAGGCCAAACGCCTTGAACGCCACGGACATTCACGCTGGAGCCTGCGCAACGACGTTCTCAACGCGTGGCTGCTGAGCATCGCCCTGTTCACTGGGCTGGCCATCTGGTTCCGGCCGGTGGTGCTGCCGTGGCTGGTCGGCCAAGCCCTCATCGGCATCTTCCTGTTGGAAGCCATGAACTACCTGTCGCACTACGGGCTGCGCCGGCAGAAATTGCCGTCGGGCCGCTACGAGCGGCTACGAGCCAGCCACAGCTGGAACAGCAACACGGTCATCATGAACGTGTTCTTGCTGCATCTGCAGCGGCATTCAGATCACCACGCCGACCCATCTCATCGTTACCAAGGCATTCGGCACGCCGAGGACGCCCCCCAACTACCGAGCAACTACGTCGCCATGCTGGTTCTGAGCCTGTTCCCAGTGCTGTGGCGCCGGGTGATGGATCCGCGAGTCCTCGCCATATACGGCGGCGACATCCGGTTGACCGCGCTGAGCCCGCGGCAGCTCAAACGGCTGCCACGGGCCTGACCGCTAGCGTCGCTTGGCTAGCCCCTCGAACAGGTTCCAGGATTCGCTGCGGTAAACCACGTGCAGGTAGTACGCATAATTGGCACTGGACATGGCAATCAACGACACACCGATTCCGGCGCCGCGAGCCAGGCCGTCAGAGACGTTGAGGACGGTCAACACCACCATCACTGCCACCGCGATGCCGAACAGGGTCAGGCCCTTGCGCCACATGCCCTTCACAAAGAAGTAGATCGGGCCGAACAAGAACGCCAAGATGTTCGAGTTGAGTTGCATCTTGTCCATGAATGACAGGGACTTGTAGGCCGCCTTGGCCTCCGGCGACGAGTTGGGCAAGCCGTAGGTGCTGAAGAAGTTGAAGCGCTTCTGCCATGACGGGGCCAACGCGGGGCTGGGAACTTGCTGTGACACGTGGTCAAGATTAGCCCGCGCGCGGCGATGCTTACCGCACCCCCTTGCCTGCCTTAGCGGTACCGCCGGCCCCCGCTGCGGCGCCGGTGCCGTTTTTCGCAGTGCCGTTCTTCGCGGTGCCGGTCTTGGAATTGGACTTGGAATCGGCACCCTTGCCGACCTTGGTTGCCGGTACGCCACCGGCCGCACTGCCGTTGACCGGCGACACTTCGGTCGCGCCTTTGGTCGTGATCCCTCCGGCACTCGTCGTCGAAGGCGGGTTGGTCGCCGGGGCCGCTGCGGCAACAGAGAGCGGAACGGCCTTGACGAGCGCGGACTTCTGTGGCGCGGTCACCGGTTGGGTAGACAGCGTTACCGCGGCCGGCACCGAAGCCGCGGGGGCGCCAGCGGCGAGGGTAGCGGCAACCGGGGCAGGCGTGGTGGCGAATGCGGTCGCGATGATGTTGCCGATCGACTGCAGCGCGCCGACGGTGCTGATGCCGGGGCCAAACAGCCCACCGTCGCCTGAACCATTTCCGTTGAGGATTGTGTTCACGATGACCGCAGGCGCTGCGAGGACGGCGCCAATGGCACCGATCGGATCACCGGCACGGACAGCATCGACAACGTTTTGAATGGCGAGTGCGGTCCCATTGATGGTGGTGACTACAGGCTCGAGAAGACCAATGCCGGCCAGGGCACCAATCGTGACGAATTGCTGCGTCACAGCCAGCATGTTGGCCGCGGACTGCGAGAGCATCGGTTGCACTGCGCTCAGCACATCAATGACGGGACCCAATACGGGCTGCACGATAATGGCCGTCAGATCGTTCCCGACCCCGACAATGTCTCCTGCCGCCAAATTCGCGAACGCCTGTTGCAGCTCCTGCGGGACGATCGTCGCCAGGTTGCTTGCCAGCAGACCGCCCGCCGCCCCGAATGCCGACAGCAGCGTTGCTCCGCCGGCGAGAGCATTGGCGGCGGCCAGCTGCAGGGACGGTCCCAGTCCTTGGCTGAACGTCTGCACTTGGGCCTCGATAGAGGCGGCGGTGTTCCCGACGAGGTCGAAATAGGCCTGAATGGGGTTGATCGCAGCGGTGAACTCGACTGGGACCGACGCCCGAACCGGCAACAAGTGCAATCCGGCCGGAGCTACCGGCGAAATGGGCGCCAACGCGATTGCGCCGGCACCGACCAATGCAATTCCCGCGCCGAGGCGCGGGCGAACAGCAATTTGCATGACATTCTCCTACGATGCCGAATCGTGATATTGGACACGGCGTAATTTACGCGCAAGTAGGTTTTAAATCCATGGTAATTTCATATTTGATTTGGAAAATCATTTACCCTGGTAAACCCATAACATTAGCTGTTCAAATCTAAAGCCAGCGCCGTGGCAAACAATGACATTCATCAGCATTGCAAGCGCACAAACAGAGTGAATGCACTTGCGGTCAACGGCCACACTTAGCTGCAATTCATCAAACTCGGAGAACTATCCCAATATGTGGGTATTGCCGCATATTGGCGGTGGTTGCCCGGCTGCGACGCTGGGGCGCCTGCACGGGCACGTGTTCCGTGGCGCCACACAGTGACGGATCGGTTTGGCTACCAGACCCGGCACACCGTGTCACTGACAATTGGTTTGCCACCCGCATGGGGCGATCGGCCCACGTAGGCTGCCTACATGGAGTTTGTGCTCGTCCTGATCGTCATCGCGGCCATCGGGTTGTTCCTGTACAGCCGGCAGAACACGGCCAACAAAGCCGCCGCCCTGGCCAACGCCAAAGCCGATGCGCGGCGCGTCATCGAGATGCTCGGCGGCCAGGTGTTCAACCTCACCGGCACCGACGACGCCTCCCGTCAGGCGCTGGCGGACGCATCGGAGCGCTACACCGCCGCGTCGTCGCAGATCGAGCATGCCACCACCGCCCAGCAGGCAGCGCTGGCCAAGCAGAGCGCCATCGAAGGGCTGTACTACGTGCGCGCCGCACGGACTGCGATGGGCATCGACCCCGGGCCTCCGTTGGAGACGCTGACCGGCCAGCGCGCTGCGGGTGAAGTCACCGAAGATCGCCAAATCCAGTTCGACGGCAGGCAGATTCAGGCCTCACCGGGGCCGACCACCGCGACCCCGAACTACTACCCCGGTGGCCGGGTCGCCGGCCGCCCCGTGCCCGCGGGCTGGTACTCCGAGCCGTGGTGGAAACCGGCGCTGGTCGCGGGCGCCTGGGGCGTCGGCTCGGTGCTGTTGTTCGACGCGCTGTTCGACGGCATGCACGGAGTCAATTACGGCGCACAAGGTTTCGAGAACGGTTACGGCTCGGGATTCGACCAGGGCTACCAGCAGGGCCTCGACCAGAGTCAGTTCACCGACTCGGGCAACAACGGCTGGGACGCCGGAAGCAACAGCAGTGGGGATTCCGGCAGTAGCAACTGCGGCGGCGGGAGCAACTGCGGAGGCGGCAGCAGCTGCGGCGGCGGCGGGAGCAGCTGTGGCGGTGGTTGTGGCGGCGGCAACTAACCGCCTCCCGCGACCACCCCGTCAGACCTGACAATCGGGGCACCAGAACAGGTTTCGCCCCTCCATCAACTCGGTACGAATGGTGGCGCCGCACACGCGGCAAGCCTCCCCCGCCCGTCGGTATACGTAGGTCCGTGGCCGGTCCGCCGCGTACGACGGTGCGCCGTGGTCGTCCTCCGGACGCACGACGACGATCTTGCCGCGACGGACCCCGACCTTCATGAGCGCGACGAGATCCGTCCACAGCTCAGCGAATTCGGACTCGGTGAGGTGCACGCCGGGCCGGTGCGGATCGATCCGATGCCGGTACAGCAGCTCGCTGCGGTACACGTTGCCGACGCCCGCGATCACCGACTGATCCATCAACATCGATCCAATTGACCTGCGGGACTTGCCGATTCGAGCCCACGCCAAGCCAGGGTCGGCGTCCTTGCGGAGCGGGTCGGCACCGAGCCGGGCCACGACGCCGTCGACGGCGCCCTCGTCGATCAGCTCGCAGACAGTGGGGCCCCGCAGGTCGGTCCCGAACTCGGACCCGACCATGCGCATGCGCACCTGGCCGACCGGCGCGGCCATCGGCAGCGGCTGCTCGGTGAAGGTGCCGTACAACCCCAGGTGAATGTGCACGACCGAACCACCGTCGTAGTGGTGGAACAGATGCTTGCCCCAGGCGTCGGCCTTACGCAGCACCCGGCCGTTGATCGCGGTCGCGGCCTCGGCGAACCGGCCCTGCGGACTGCTGACCATCACCGGGGCCCGCCCGAAACGCTGCTGATGCAGACGGGCCAACCGGTGCAGGGTATGCCCCTCCGGCACTGGTCAGGCCTCCGATCAGGCTTGGGCGCCCGGGACTGCCGGCGCGACGTGCGTCTTCTCGTACTCGGCCAGGATGTCGATGCGGCGCTGGTGCCGCTCGGCCTGCGACCACTCGGCCGCCAGGAAGGCGTCGACAATGGCGAAAGCTTCCTCGGTGCTGTGCATGCGTCCGCCGATGCCCATCACCTGTGCGTTGTTGTGCTCACGAGCCAGCTGAGCGGTCTCGATGCTCCAGGCCAGCGCGCAGCGCACGCCGGGCACCTTGTTGGCCGCAATCTGCTCACCGTTACCCGAACCACCGATGACGATGCCCAGGCTGCCCGGGTCGTTGACGGTGCGCTGGGCGGCGTCGATACAGAACGCCGGGTAGTCGTCCTCCGCGTCGTAAGCGAAGGCGCCGCAGTCAACGGCCTGGTGGCCCTTGGCGGTCAGATGTTCGAGAAGGGCCTGCTTGAGTTCGTATCCGGCGTGGTCGGCTCCGAGGTATACGCGCATGGCGCACATTCTGGCAGAACCAGGGCCCGCGGCAGGAATCAACCGGTCGGAGCACTCAGCCGGCTCACGCTCTCTGGCCGGCTCAGCCGGCTCCGACCCTCTTGCAGGCTCAGCCGGCAGCGATCTTCGTGTCGTGGTCGATAGCCGCAGCGATCTGCTTGATGATCTCGGCTTGGTCGGCGACACCGTCAATGTTGATCTGCATGACGTACAGCCCCGTCCCGTCCTGGATGACGACGGTGTTCTGGGTGATGAGTTTGGTGACCCCGTTGGAGTTCCAGGAACCGGCAAGCTGGAACGACTGGTGGCCGTCGACAGTGCCCGCGGTCCCTGTGTCGGTGGCGGTGAACCCGGGCAGGTTGTTCAGCTCGCCCGGGGCGAAATCAATGATCTTCTGCGGATCGGCATTCGGGCCGAGCCGCGAAATCAACGCCGTCGCACTCGGCCGGTACGTGCCCGCGCCAGGACCGTTGTAGACGAGCGACTGGTAAGCGAAGACCGGCGTCTGCGGTCCGGCGTCGGCCCAGCCTGCCGGAGTCGGCATCGTCACAACCGGAGCTCCTGGCTCATTCCGGTGGACCAGCGACTCCTGAATGTTGTTGCCCTTCAGGTACGTGGCGATGGTCTGGTAATTGCCGGGTGTACCGACCAGGGCCGGCGGTACCGGTTTGTGCGACGAAGACGACGGCTTCTCCGAGCTCTGGCTGCTGGTGCCCGTGGCCCCGGCCGGCTGGGTCGAGTCGTCACCGGTATTCAGCAGGACGACAGCCACCACCACAACCACGACCGCCGCAACGGCACCACCGATCGCCCAAAGCTTCTTCGGCTTGCCGGACGTCTGCGCGCGAGCAGGCTGCGGCGCTCCGATCTCGGCGGCCAACGGCGAGTACATCGGTGGCGGTCCGCTGGGACGGCCCATTCCCGCTGCGGTATGTGCCGCGGGCTCGGACGGGATGACCGGCAACACCACCGTTGGCGACACAGTCTCGGGAACCGGACGGCCGGGGCGCTGCGGCAGCATCGGCGGAGGCATCGGTGTCTGATGCCGGTACGGCGGAGCCGACGGCAATGAATCTGGTTCTGGCCGGTACGGCGGAGCCGACGGCAACGAATCTGGTTCTGGCCGATACGGTTTCGGCTCAGCCGGACGCGAGAACGGAGCGGGCGGCACGGAGGGCGCCGACGGCGGCTCAGGCCCCGGGCGAACCGATTCGGGGATCGGCGTCGGCTCCGACACACGTTCGGGGACCGGTTCTGGTGCGGGTGCGGATTCGGTCGGCATCGGCGGTTCTGGGGCAGATTCGAGTACGGGCTCGGGCTCGGGTGCGACGGGCGGCGCGACAGGTGGCGGCACAACAGGCGGTGGTGCGACCGGTGGCGGCGTCACCTCGGCAGCGGGCACCGACGGCGCCGACGGCTGGGACGGAGCGGACGGAGCCGACGGCTGGGAGGGCTGCGGCGGGGTGACCGGCGGCAGCCGCAGTTCGGCGGTGCGCAGGTTCAGCGTCGGCGACTCGGTGACCAGCTCGGCCTGACGCTCGAAGGCCCGCGCGAACTTGGTGCAGGAGTCGAAGCGATCGTCGGGCGACTTGCCCATGGCCTTCTTCAGCACCTCGTCCAGTGGCTCCAGCCACGGCTTCAGGTCGCTGGCGTTGGGCGGTGGCGCACTGAGGTGCTGGCTGATCACCGCGATCTGGTTGGTGTCCTGATACGGCGTCTGGCCGGTGAGCAACCGGTAGGCCGTCGCAGCCAGCGCGTATTGGTCGGCGCGACCGTCGATCTCGCCACCCATCAGCTGCTCAGGCGCCGAGTACGAGACGGTGCCGATGGCCAGGTTGGCTGAGGTCAGGCCAGTCACCTCACCGATCTGGCGGGCGATGCCGAAGTCGCTCAGCATGATTCGGCGCTCGTCGCCGTCGATATTGCTCAGCAGGATGTTGGCCGGCTTGATGTCGCGGTGCAACAACCCGCGCTGGTGCGCGTAGTCCAGCGCCGAGCTCATGGCCTTGACGATGTCGGCGACCAGTTCCAGCGGCAGGCCATTGGGGTAGTCATATTTGACCAGCTGTGCGGCGTCGGTGCCGTCGACGTAATCCATGGTGATCCACAGCCGGCCCTCGAACTCGCCGCGGTCGTGCAGGCCCACGATGTGTGGATGCCACAGCCCGGCGGCGATGTTCGCTTCGCGTTCGAACCGGATGCGGAATTCGTCGTTGGTGGTCGCCGTCTCTCGCAACACCTTCATGGCGTCGAGTCGGGGCAGCCGGGGGTGCTGGACGAGGTACACATCGCCCATTCCCCCTGAGCCCAGCAACCGGCGCACGGTGTACCCGGCGAAGGTTGCGCCCGTCTCCAGCGACATCAGCGCATCCTACTCAAACCCGCACGTCGAGGGACCAAACTGTCCGTCGGCACGTCGCTCCCCACCAGTTGCATCGTTGTGGCTCATGTTTCGGATGTTCCGACCACCGTAATGGCGTCCGGACGTTCCTTGCGGAACGCCGACGAGATTACCTGTGCCACTCCTGGCGAGCGTGACTAGCGGTGGATTGCGCTCAGTCGAATTCCGGAGCCTCGGTGCGGGACCGCTTGAGCTCCCAGAAGTGCGGGTACGACGCGAAAATGACGGACGCGTCCCACAGCTTGCCGGCCTCTTCGCCGCGCGGGATTCGCGACAGCACGGGACCGAAGAACGCCGAGCCGTTGACGTGGATGGTCGGGGTTCCCACATCCGGGCCGACAGCGTCCATCCCGGCGTGGTGGCTCGCGCGCAGCGCGTCGTCGAACTTGTCGCTGGTGGCCGCTTCTGCCAGCTCGGCGGGCAGACCCAGTTCTTCGAGGGACTGGGCGATGACCTCGGGGAAATTCTTGTTGCCCTCGTTGTGAATCCGGGTGCCCATCGCGGTGTACAGCGGCGCCAGAATCTCGGGCCCCTTGGCCTCCTCAGCGGCCATGGCAACCCGGACCGGACCCCAGGCGTTCTTCATCAGTTCCTGGTAGTTCTCGGGCAGGTCGCGGCCCTCATTCAGGACCGCGAGGCTCATGACGTGCCACTGCACCTCGATGTCGCGGACCTTCTCGACCTCCAGGATCCAGCGGGAGGTGATCCAGGCCCACGGGCACAGCGGATCGAACCAGAATCCTGCGACATCTTTAGCAGCCATGTGTAATCCTCTCGGGCGGCTTATCAGTGCACGCAACTCCGTTGGGAACAACTATGCCCGGCAGGCCTGTGTTCCCGGTCGCAGCCAACGGTTGTCCCCTAAGTTGGTGACGTGGCACTTCCGAACCTGACCCGCGACCAGGCCGCCGAGCGCGCCGCCTTGGTGACCGTCGACAACTACCGCATCGATCTTGACCTGACGGACGGCGCTGGAGCACCGGGCGAGCGCACCTTCCGATCGGTGACCACCGTGACGTTCAGCGCCCTGCCGGGCGCAGACACCGTCCTCGACATCGCTGCCGACTCCATCCGCAGCGCCACCCTCAACGGGTTGCCCATCGACGTCTCGGCGTACGACGAATCGACGGGCGTCCCGTTGACCGGCTTGGCCGAGCAGAACGTCGTCGTTGTCGACGCCGACTGCCGATACTCGAACACCGGTGAGGGCCTGCACCGCTTCGTCGATCCGGTCGACGGCGAGGTGTACCTGTACTCGCAATTCGAGACCGCTGACGCCAAGCGGATGTTCGCCTGCTTTGACCAACCGGACCTCAAGGCCACGTTCGACGTGACCGTCGTCGCCCCCGCCCATTGGCAGGTGATCTCCAATGGCGCAACGGTTTCGGCCGATAGTGGCAAGCACGCCTTCGCTACCACCCCGAAGATGAGCACATACCTGGCCGCGTTGATCGCTGGTCCGTACGCGCGGTGGGATGACGTGTACACCGACGATCACGGGACCATTCCGCTCGGGCTGTTCTGCCGCAAGTCGCTCGCCGAGTTCATGGATGCCGAGCGGCTGTTCACTGAAACCAAGCAGGGATTCTCCTTCTACCACAACAACTTTGGTACGCCGTACGCGTTCGGCAAGTACGACCAGTTGTTCGTGCCGGAGTTCAACGCGGGAGCCATGGAAAACGCCGGGGCGGTGACGTTCCTGGAGGACTACGTGTTCCGGTCCAAGGTCACCCGGTACTCCTACGAGCGCCGCGCCGAGACCGTGCTGCACGAAATGGCCCACATGTGGTTCGGCGATCTGGTGACCATGCAGTGGTGGGATGACCTGTGGCTCAACGAATCATTCGCCACGTTCGCGTCGGTGTTGTGCCAGGCCGAGGCCACCGAATACAAGCAGGCCTGGACCACGTTCGCCAATGTGGAAAAGTCGTGGGCCTACCGCCAGGACCAGCTGCCGTCGACCCATCCGGTGGCCGCCGACATCCCCGACCTGGCCGCTGTGGAAGTGAACTTCGACGGCATCACCTACGCCAAGGGCGCCAGCGTGCTCAAGCAGCTCGTCGCGTACGTCGGGCTCGAGCCGTTCCTGGCCGGCCTGCGCGACTACTTCCGCGACCACGCGTACGACAACGCCACCTTCGCCGATCTACTTGGCGCCCTGGAGAAGTCGTCGGGTCGCGACCTGTCGGACTGGGGACAGCAGTGGCTCAAGACCACGGGCCTCAACACGCTGCGGGCGGATTTCGACGTCGACGGTGACGGCAAGTTCACCCGGTTCGCCATCACGCAGAGTGGTGCGGAGCCCGGGGCCGGCGAGACTCGCGTGCACCGGCTGGCGGTCGGTGTGTACGACGAAGATGAAGCCGACGGCAAACTCGTCCGCGTACACCGCGAAGAACTCGACGTCGAGGGCTCGGTGACGGATGTCCCTGCGCTGGTGGGGATTTCGCGCGGCAAGTTGATCCTGGTCAACGACGACGACCTGACCTATTGCTCGATGCGGCTCGATCCCGCATCGCTGAAGACGGTGCTGAGCCGGATCGCCGACATCGAGGACCCGCTCCCCCGCACGCTGGCATGGTCAGCGGCGTGGGAGATGACCCGCGAAGCCGAGATGAAGGCCCGCGAGTTCGTCGCCCTGGTGATGAGCGGCCTGCACGCAGAAACCGAGGTGGGTGTCGCCCAACGACTGGTGCTGCAGGCGCAGACCGCGCTGATGTCCTACGCCGATCCGGCGTGGGCGACCGAAATCGGTTGGCCCGCTTTCGGTGACGCGCTGCTGGACCTGGCGCGCGAATCGGCTCCGGGCTCCGACCACCAGCTTGCCTTCGTCAATGCGCTGTGCACGTCGGTGCTGGCCCCGAACCACATTGCCGTGCTGTCGACGCTGCTGGACAACGAACCCGCCGCGGTGAACATGGCAGGCCTGGTGATCGACACCGACCTGCGTTGGCGCATCGTCACGGCACTGGCCCGCGCCGGCGTCATCGACGCCGACGGCACGGAGACGCCGTTCATCGACGACGAGGCGAAAGCCGATCCGACGGCCGCCGGTCAGCGCAACGCCGCCGCGGCTGGCGCCGCCCGCCCTCAGGAAGCGGTGAAAGAGGCTGCGTGGCAACAGGTCATCGAGGATGACACGTTGGCCAACATCACCACGCGGGCAATCGTCGGCGGCCTGGCGCAGCCCGGCCAGTCCGAGCTGCTGAACCCGTTCCGGGACCGCTACTTCGAGGCGATCTCCGGGCTGTGGGAGCGACGGTCCAGCGAGGTGGCGCAGACCGTCGTCATCGGCCTGTACCCGTCGTGGGACATCAGCCAGGCCGGCCTCGACGCGGCCGATCGGTTCCTGTCCGACCCCGAAGTTCCGCCGGCGCTCCACCGCCTGGTGCTGGAAGGCCGTGCGGGCGTGGAACGTTCGCTACGGGCACGCGCATTCGACGTCAGCTGACGCCGGTTAGCGGGAGCCGCACCTGGCCGTCATACGGCTAGGTGCGGCCCTGCAGAATGCCTTCGATGTTGCGCTCGGCGAGCGCGGTGATCGTCATGTACGGGTTGCAGCCCAGGTGGCCCGGCATGAGTGACGCATCGTTGACGAACAGTTTGGGGTGGCCGTTCACCCGCCCGAAGTTGTCAGTGGCCTTGCCGCGCACGCATCCGCCCAAGGGGTGAACGGTGTTGGGCGCCCACACTTTTCCGCTGAACAAGTCGTTGCGGTAGTCGACGCCGTTAGCCTGCGTGATCTTGTCGAACACCAACTTCGCCTTGGCCACATTGTTGGCGTGGAAGGCATCGGACCACTGGATGGTCGCGGTGTCGGACGTGCGGTCGTAGGTGATGTCGGCGCGGTCACCGGTGTCGACCATCACGTAGTAGCCCAGCAGATAGGTCTCCACCGGCAGCGGCATGGAAAACATGCTGGCGTACACCGGGTTATCCGGGTCGTCGCGGCCGTCAATGTTGATCATGCCCATCAGTGACTGCGTCGTGCCGGCCGGATCGCTCTTGTCGAGCCCGTGCGCGACCATGAGGTCACCGTTGTTGCCGTAGCCGCGTCCGACGTCGTCGTTCAGATGCGCCAGGTCACCGGTCTCCCGGGCCTTCAGCAGCAGCTTGGTGGTGCCGAGCACGCCGGCGGCGAGATACAGCTGATCGCACCCGAACTCAGTCTTGGACAGCTCCTTGCCCCACCGGTCGATCTCGCGGGTCGCCACCACGAACTCACCCGAGCGTTCCTGGCGGATAGAGGTGACCTCGGTCAGCGCGCGCACCGTGACATGCCCGGTCTTGAGGGCCTCGGCGATGTAGGTCTGGTCGACGCTGCCGAACCGGCCGTAGTTGTTACCGAACTGTTGCTCAAACGCCAGAGACGACTGCGGAACCTGGCCGGCCGCCTCTTTTACCAGGTAATCGAAGGAATAGGAGCTGCCGTTGTAGTCGACGCCGTACCCCGCAGCGGCGGCGTACTTGCGGCCGACCCGGGCGTATTGGAAGCAAGGGGTTTGCTCAAACCACGCCATGTCGCGATAACTGATCTTTAACGCGGATTTGGCCCGTTCGACATACGTGCCCAGGAAGTCGCCGGGGCTGATGTCCGGAAACGCCTTCGCGAGCTGCCCCTGAGTCGGGATTGCAGCAATGCCGGCGTTGATCATCGAGCCACCACCGACGCACATGCCGCGGAACACGTCGTGCGCGCCGTGGGTCACCTTCTGGCAGATGCCGGCCTGGACCGGCTGGGGCGACGGCGCGTGCTCCGCCACCTGCTCGACGGTGAACCCGCCATAGGAGCTGACCAGGCTCGGCGGCACCTTGGTGAACCAGCCGGCCCGGGTGTCGGCGGGCAGCATCTTGGAGAACCGTTTGCCGTCGTCGTCGGGTTTGTCCCACAGCCGACCCTGTTCGATCACCAGAGTCTCGATACCGGCCTGGCCCAGCCGCAATGCTGAGACCCCGCCGCCGTAACCGCTGCCGATCACGATGGCCGAATAATGCTTGCGGGATTCAGTTCGGTCGCGCGATCTTTCCACCAGAACCGCAACGCCCGCGGCGCCGGCGACGCCCACTGCCGCCGCTCCACCCAGAAACTGCCGTCGGGAGATGGGGCTCATCGGCTACCCACCACGGCGAGGCGTCCGGCGGCAGTCCGGGCCCCGGCCCGGCGCAGGAAGAGTCGATGCCAGCTCCGTGTCACTGCCAAGATCGTCCTTCCGCCATACCGCCAGCTAACCCCCCAGACGCTCGCATACCCGCGCCCGATTAACGGATCTTTCAAAAAATTACACGATTATCCGCGGCGTCGACCGATCCGCGGCGACTGACCGCCGTCTCGTCGACCGGCCCAGCCGAGCCCGGTATGTCGTACGTCACCCATATGCACGTACGGCAATCTACCTGCGGCTTTGTTCCCGCAGCCGCGGAGCGAGGCATCGCGGCCCGCCTGCCAGGACAGAAGGGGAAAATTCACTCGAATAACACCGCGCGCTGACTGCCGAGACAATTAGCTGGAGAACACCAAGAAGCCGCCACAAGCAGGGCCTGGCTATTGTCGAGTATTTGCGCAACAGGCGAAATACCGGTAGGAATACGGAGTGTTGTCGGCATTGCGTTCGGGCCGGAAGGCGTCGCAGCCCCGCCTGCCCGACAACCACAACACCAGCCGGCACGACGCCAAGCGCTATCTGTGGCTGTTAGGTCCCATCACTCCCGGAATGGTCGGACTGTCCTGGGTGCTTGTTCAGCTCACCGGGCTCAATGTGTTCTGGTGGACCGGAACCCTGCTGACATTCGGCCTGGTGCCGCTGCTGGACCACATCGTCGGCCCCGAAGCCGACAGTGCGCCGGGCGACCTGCGCCGGCTCGAAGACGACCCCTTCTACCGGCTGGCCACGCACCTCTTCCTACCCGCGCAGTACCTGTCACTGATCTTCGCGTGCTGGCTGTGGGCCGGTGGCGGCTGGTTGACCATGTCGTTCACCGACAAGCTCGGGCTGATGGCGTCCATCGGCACGGTCGGTGGCATCGCGATCAACGCCGCCCACGAACTTGGCCACAAGCGCGGCATGTCCGAACGCCGACTCAGCAAGATCGCCCTGGCACAGACCTGCTACGGCCACTTCTTCGTCGAACACAACCGTGGCCACCACGTGCGGGTCGCCACCCCGGAAGACCCGGCCAGCTCGCGGCTCGGGGAGAGCCTGTACGCCTTTATCGGGCGGTCCGTGGTCGGGAGCCTGCGGTCGGCGTGGCAGCTGGAGTGCGACCGCCTGGCGCGGGTCCGCAAATCCAAGTGGTCGCTGCACAACGAGGTCCTCAACGCGTGGCTGCTGAGCATCGTCCTGTTCATCATCCTGGTGGCCTGGTTCGGCGTCGTCGTGCTGCCCTGGCTGCTCGGCCAGGCCGTCATCGGCGTCTTCCTGCTGGAAACCGTCAACTACCTGGAGCACTACGGCCTGCGCCGGCAGCAGCTGCCAAACGGCCGCTACGAACGCGTACGGGCCGGCCACAGCTGGAACAGCAACACCGTGATCGCCAACGTCTTCCTGTTCCACCTACAGCGTCACTCCGACCACCACGCCAACCCGATGCGTCGGTACCAGGCGTTATGCCATGCCGACGAGGCTCCGCAGCTGCCCGGCGGCTACGGCACCATGCTGCTGCTGGCCATCTGCCCGCCTCTGTGGCGCCGCGTCATGGACCCGCGGGTCCTGGCGCACTACGGCGGCGACATCAGCCTGACCGCGCTGAAGCCCGGCTACGAGGCCCGACTGCGCAAGCGCTACCCCGTCGTCGCCGCAGAGTCCCAGCCCGTCGCATAACGAGTCCTGCGTCGGCGGCGAGTCGGTCCCGAGTGGGCCGCGCCGGCAGCGCTGAGCCAACGCCAAATCAACCCCCAGGCAGCACTCTGCCGGGGTGCGAACCCATGGTTCGCACCCCGGCAGAGTTGAAAGAAATCAGGCCGGCGAGACGCCGGCGCTCAGCACGCGAACCGCGCTGAGCAGACCGTCCATCAGGTTGCCCTGCTTGAACGACGCAGCCGCCGCGGACACACCCAGCGGAGCGGCCTCTTCGATACCGCGGCCGCGGACCTCCGAGCCGTAGACGACCTCGATGACCTTCTGGTTCGGCGAGACGGCCAGCAGCACAGCGTTGTTCGGCGTCGGCACGGTGGCCAGCACCTCACGCGCGGTGGCAGCGGTGTCCGCACCCAGGTCGCCGACGTAGACGGCGAAGCGGGCGCCGGCGGCGCGCGAACCGTACTTCAGGGCGTCGTCGAGGAACACCAGGTCCTTGACCGGGAACGGGTAGTGCACCGACAGCGCACCCGGCTCGGTGACGCCGGAGAGGCGACCGCTGTACGTGACGGCGTAGCCGTACGGCAGGTTGGCCGGATCGATGTTTGCAATCTCGGTCTGGCTACCACTTGCCACTTGCGCCGCCTCCCACAGTCAGGTGCGAGTCATGGCCGCCGTGGCCGTGATCCGCCGGTTCCTCGGCCGCCCACAGGATCGGCGCGTGGGTCCATTTATCGGTCATTTTGTAGGTGTCCGGATGCGGACCCTTACGCAGCAAGAACAGCGCGCCAAGCACCAGCAGCAGCGCCAATGGCACCCCACCGAGCAGCGAATGAGTAAGTGCAATGCTCACGCGCAAACCGTATCAGCACCGGCCTCGCCTGCGCGGGCGACAGGGGCAATCCGGCGTCGGAGGTCAGGCGGCGCCTTCACCGAGGTACCGCACCCAGGCCGGGTCGAGCTCTTTGACCGCCGACAGCAGCCGCCAATGCTGGCCTTTCGGCGGCAGCGGCACCGCATGCAGGGTCCAGCCCAGTTCCGCGAGCAGTCGGTCGGCCTTGCGGTGATTACACGGGCCACACGCCGCGACGCAGTTCTCCCAGGAATGCTCACCGCCGCGGCTGCGCGGCACGACATGGTCGACGGTGTCGGCCTTGCCTCCGCAGTACGCACAGCGGAACCGGTCCCGGTGCATCAGCGCGGCCCTGGTCATAGGAATGCGGGCCCGATATGGGACCCGCACAAAGTTGCGCAGCCGGATCACCGAGGGCACAGCGACCGCGCGGGTCGCCGAGTGGATGACCGGACCCGACGGATCGTCGTGCACCACGTCGGCTTTGCCGCACAACACCATGATGACCGCGCGCCGCATCGGCAGCGCCGTCAACGGCTCGTAAGTCGAATTGAGCAGCAGGACGCGACGACGGCCCCAGAGCGAACCGTCGGTGGGACTCGACTCAACTGCGTGCAGGGGTGATGGCAGCGCTGGACCCGATATGGGCCCAAGCGAGCCTGCCGCGGTGCCATGAAGTCTGTGGCCGCGGCTTTTCCTCCGTTGCGACATACGTCCTCCGTGCTGACAGTCCACCATGGATCGGCACGGAGCGCACGAAAATTCCTGCCGCGTCAGCTGGACTGTCCGATGAACATCCGATGACGAGTCCCGCCCGGATCACGCCACAGCACCCTCGTGGACAATGGCGACTGTGACAGAGGCGCAACGGTCGTTCTACGACGAAGTCGGCGGAGCGGAGACCTTCGGGCTCCTGGTGTCGCGGTTCTACCAGCTGGTCCGCGACGACGAAATCCTGCGCCCGCTGTACCCGGAAGATGACCTCGACGGCGCCGAGCACCGGCTGCGGATGTTCCTCGAGCAGTACTGGGGCGGCCCCCGCACGTACTCGGTGGAGCGTGGGCATCCCCGGCTGCGTATGCGGCACGCACCGTTCCGGATCGGGTTCCTCGAGCGCGACGCCTGGCTGCGCTGCATGCACACCGCGCTCGCCTCGATCGGCGCCGACACCATCGACGACGCCCATCGTCAGGCCCTGCTCGACTACTTCGACATGGCCGCCCAACATATGGTCAATTCGGCGTTCTGATGACAGCCGCGCCGTGGTGGTCACGCGCGGTCTTCTATCAGCTCTACCCACGGTCATTCGCCGACAGCGACGGTGACGGCGTCGGCGATCTCGACGGCGTGACGGCGCGGCTGGACTATCTGCGCGACCTCGGCGTCGACGCCCTCTGGCTCAACCCGGTCATGGTCTCCCCCATGGTCGACCATGGGTACGACGTCGCCGACCCCCGTGACGTCGATCCCCTGTTCGGCGGGATGGCGGCACTGGACCGGTTGATCGCCGCCGCACGCGCCGCGGGCATCAGGGTCACCATGGACCTGGTCCCCAACCACACCAGTTCAGCGCACCCGTGGTTCCAGGCGGCCCTGGCCGCCGGCCCGGACAGCCCCGAGCGGTCTCGCTATCTGTTCCGGGACGGGCTCGGACCAGGCGGTGCGCTGCCACCGAACAATTGGACGTCGATATTCGGCGGCCCCGCCTGGACCCGGGTTTCTGACGTCAACGGCGCTACCTCCGCGGGCGCCTCCGGCACCGATGGCCAGTGGTACCTGCACCTGTTCGACGCCACGCAGCCGGATCTGAATTGGGACAACCCGGACATCGCCGCGGATCTGGAACGGACCCTGCGGTTTTGGCTCGACCGCGGGATCGCCGGCTTCCGGATCGACGTCGCCCACGGGATGGCGAAACCGTCGGACCTGCCGGACATGGCCGATCCGGATGGGCTGCTGCTGGCCACCCGCCCGGACGATCCGCGCTTCAACAACGATGGGGTGCATGCCATTCACCGCGGCATCCGGAAAGTGTTCGACGAGTATCCGGAGACCGTTGCGGTAGGCGAGATCTGGGTGTTCGACAACGCCGACTTCGCCAAGTATCTACGCCCCGACGAACTGCACCTCGGCTTCAATTTCCGTTTGGTACGAGCCGATTTCACCGCCGAGGCGGTACGTGCGGCCATCGAAAACTCCTTGGCCGCCGCCGAGCTGGCCGACTCACCGCCGACCTGGACACTGTCGAACCACGACGTCGAGCGTGAGGTGAGCCGGTACGGCGATGGCGCCCAAGGACTTTCACGAGCCCGGGCGCTGGCGTTGGTGATGCTGGCGCTGCCCGGAGCCGTCTTCGTCTACAACGGTGAGGAACTCGGCCTGCCCAATGTCGAGCTGCCCGACGCCGTCCTGCAGGACCCCGTGTGGGAGCGTTCCGGCCATACCGAGCGGGGCCGGGACGGCTGCCGGGTGCCGCTGCCGTGGTCGGGTGACGTTGCGCCGTACGGATTCTCGACCACCGCCGACACCTGGCTGCCGATGCCGCCAAACTGGGCGACGTTGACGGTGGCGGCGCAGTCCGGACAGCCGGATTCGACGCTGACGCTGTTCCGCCGCGCCATCGAATTACGCCGGGGCCGAACAACTTTGGGCCGGTCCGTGCGCTGGCTGCCGACCGCGCCGGACCTGCTGGCATTCCAATGCGAGGACGGACTGGTGTGCCTGCTCAATGCCGGCCGCACCCCAGTCGACCTACCTGCCGGCACGGTGCTGCTCACCAGTGGACCGCTGCCGGATGGCCGAATGCCACCCGACACGGCCGTCTGGCTGACTTACCATTGACCCATGCCCGATGCCACCCGTATCGCGGTGCGACTGTCCGCACCGACCGGCGATGCGCGGGCCGACCGCTGGCGGGCGCATCGCGCGACAGTGCGGGCGGAGCTGATCGAGGCGACCCTGCAGGCCATCGAAGAGTTCGGGCCAGACCTGTCGATCGACGACGTGGTGAAAACCGCAGGCGTCCCACGGCCGAAGCTCTATCGCTTCTTCTCCGACAAGGAGACGTTGTTCGCCGCCGTGGGTGAACGCGCGCAGGAACTGGTTCTGGAACGCGTCATTCCGCGATTCCACCTCACCGCCACGGCCCTTGAGCTCGTTCGCTCAGCACTGGCCGGCTACATCGATCTGGTGGACGAGCGGCCCAACCTCTTTCGATTCCTCGTCGGTTCACATTTCAGTGACGACCATTCGCGGACCAAACTGCTCGAGGGCGGCCGTAATCTCGCCACGGCGACCACCGACGTCCTCGCGGCCATGCTGAGCACCTACGGCGCCGACGCCGACCACCTCGAGTACACCGCCGACGCGATTCTCGGCGCCGTCGCCCTTGGTGTCTTGCGCTGGCTCAACGAGCCGACGATCAGCAAAGACGAGCTCATCGCACAACTGACGCCCGTGATCTGGGGTGCAGTGTCCGCGGCGGCCGCTGCCCGCGGCGTCGCCATTGCGCCCGACGAGCAGATGGCGTTGTTCGGTACCACCGACTGAGCTGCCGGCACCCGCTCTCACCTGCGCTCAGAGAGCGTCATTATCCAAAACCCTTGCGCTGCGGCGTACCTCGTCGTAACGTGCGAACTACTAGAACTCGCGGTACTAGTTACTGATTGTTCGAGGAAAGGCGGGCGGCATGGCCGTACGCGACGGGCAACACGCAGCGGTGGCACAGCGCCGCGCCATCCCCCACTGCCCATCACCTACTCCGGAACTGACGCTGTCACTCCCCTCATCGCAACTGACGACGAACTGAAATAGCCCGATACAACGGAAGGAATCGATCATGAGCGCTGAGCCGATCACCTCGCACGGGGTCGCTTATCCAAAGGTCCGGCGCATGCGGTTCCAGTTCGGGGACCCCGAGCCGTTGAAGCGCCACTTCGTCGAGGGCGACATCGTGTTCAGCCACCTGGTGGCGGTGCTGTCCGGCTCATTTCCGCCCGGTGAGGAGTCCTTCATCCGGTCGGTGCGCCGCTTCTCCGACCAGATCACCGACCCGGTACTCAAAAAGCGTGTCGCGGGGTTCATCGGCCAAGAATCGGTACACGGCCAGGAACACCGAAAGTTGAACACGCAGCTCGCCGACATGGGCTATCCGCTCGTGCGCTTCTTGTTGTTCGCACCAACCAGCGTGCGGCAGAAGGTCGTGCTTCGCCTGGAGAAGATGATCCCGGCGAAGGTGCATCTGGCGATGACGGCCGCTGCCGAGCACTACACCGCAGTCCTCGGTGCGCGGGTGCTGTCCAACGACGAAATCCAGGCAATTCCAGGCGATCCCGAGGTTTGGCACCTCCTGAACTGGCACGCCATGGAGGAGCTGGAGCACAAGTCCGTCGCCTTCGATGTCTACCGGTCAGTCGGCGGTTCCGAGCGCACCCGCATCGCGGTCATGTGGTTCATGTACTTCCTGACCATCCCGGTCGTGACGGCCGCGGTAGCGTTGTCGATCCTGCTGGATCCGACGGCATGGCCGCGACCGATTACGGTGTTACGCCAGACCTACGGGGTGTTCCGCGGGCCTCTGGTACGCGGCATTCTCGGGGAGATTCACGAGTATCTGCGGCCCGGCTTCCATCCGGATGACGTGCCCACCGATGAGCTCCTCGAACGCTGGCAGCGCGAATTATTCGGCGCTGACGGCGAACTCGTCGGCTACGTCCGCTAACCAGGCCCCGACATGACTGCCAGCACCCAGGTGGCGAGGCCGCCAGTGGCCGAACGACAGACACCCGACCACGAGGTGGTGATCGTCGGCGCCGGGTTCGGCGGTATCGGCGCCGGGATCGCCCTCCAACGCAAGGGAATCCACAATTTCGTCATCGTCGACAAGTGGGATCATGTCGGCGGCACCTGGCATGCGAACACCTATCCCGGTGTGGCGGTGGATATTCCGTCGGTCATTTACAGCTTCTCCTACGAGCAGCGCGGCGGCTGGTCACGGGTCTTCGCGCCCGGCGACGAGTTACGGGACTACGCCGACGACATGGTGAACAAGTACGGCCTACGCGATAAGTTGCGACTAGGCACCAACGTGACCGGGGCGACCTTCGACGAACGAAACTGCCTGTGGCGGCTGCGACTCGACGGCGGGGCCGAAATCACCGGCCGTCATGTGGTGATGGCGGTCGGCGGGCTGGAACGGCCGAAGATGCCGGACATCCCCGGTCTGCAGGATTTCGGCGGGGTGCTCATGCACACCGCGCTGTGGGATCACGACGTGGCGCTGGCTGGTAAACGGGTGGCGGTGATCGGGACCGGTGCGACGTCGCTGCAACTGGTGCCGGCGATCGTCGACGAAGTCGCCCACCTCACTGTTTTCCAACGCACCCCGATCTGGGTATTTCCCAAGCCGGACAGCGAAATTCACGGCATTGCCCGCGCCGTCCTGGAATTTGGTCAACTGCGGTCGGCGCTGCGCGCTGTCGGGACCATCGCAACCGAGATCGGCATGGGCGGAATGCTCACTGGCCCAGGCTGGATGGTCGATGCGATCCGCAAGTTGGCCGAGGCGCCCGTGCGGGCGTGGATGCGCAGCCAGGTCACCGATCCGGTAACCAGGGAAAAACTGATCCCCCGTTACGGCCTGGGATGCAAACGACCGTCGATGTCCAACGATTACCTGAAGACCTTCAATCGCAGCGACGTCAGCCTGGTCACCGAGTCCATCGAGCGCATCACCGAGACCGGCGTGGTGACCGCGGACGGCATCGAGCACGAGATCGACGTCCTGATCTGCGCGACCGGATTCAAACTATGGGAACGGGATTCGGTGCCGCCCTTCCCCGTCGGCGGCCGCGGCGGACTCGATGCCGCAGAGTTCTGGGCGGTCAATCGATTTCAGGCTTACCAGGGTGTGTCCGTACCAGGCTTCCCGAACATGTTCATGATCACCGGCCCCTACGGATTCGTGCTCGGCTCCTATCTGTGGATGATCGAGGCCACCGCGGCACATCTGAGCCGCGCCATCGCCGAAGCCAAGCGCCGTGGTGCCCGGCAGGTTGAGATCCGTCAAGAAGTGCACGACGAGTACTTCCAGAAATGCCTTCAGCGCCAAGCCCGCAACATGCTGTTCACGCCGACGTGCGCGGGCTCCAATACGTATTACATCGACTACCACGGAGATTCGCCGTTTCGGCCGACGACGCACGGCGAGATGTATTGGCAGAACCGCTATTACGATCTCGACGTCTATCAGTACGGGGCTGGCATCGACGATGTCGTCCAGCCAGCAGCCGCAGAGAAGGAGGCCGGGTGAAGATCAACAATCTCGACCCGCAGCTCGTCGTCGTCACCGGCGCAGGCAGCGGCATCGGACGCGCGACCGCGATCCGCTTCGCGAAACTCGGTGCGCACGTGGTGGTCTCGGACATCGACCTCGATTCAGCGGAATCGACCGCAGCCGTGATCAAAGGCGCCGGCCGCCGGGCGTCGACTGCGCAGCTCGACGTCACCGACCCGGCAGCCTGGGAAGCGTTCGCGCGCGACGTACGTGCCGGCTACGGAGTGCCCGACGTCGTAGTCAACAACGCCGGCATCGTCGTCAGTGGTCCGTTCCTCAAACTGTCTGCCGCGGACTGGGATAAGCAGCTCAGCATCAACCTGATGGGCGTGGTGCACGGATGCCGGGTGTTCGGTGCGCAGATGGCCGAGCGGGGGCGAGGCGGCCACATCGTCAACATCGCTTCGGCGGCGGCCTTTACCCCGACCCCGGTCATGGCGCCGTACTCAGTGTCCAAGGCAGGGGTCAAGATGCTCAGCGAATGCCTGCGCCTGGAGCTGGCGCCCTACGGCATCGGGGTCAGCGCGATCTGCCCCGGCGTCATCAATACCAATATCGGCGACCGCGCGGTGACCGTCGGCGTGGACCCCGCGCTCGTCGCGCGCGGTCAGCAGCTCACCAAGCAGCTACAAGAGTTCGCCGAACTGCTGCCGTTCTCGCCGATGAGCCCCGACCTCGTGGCGCGGGCCGCGGTACGGGCCGTCAACTACGACCTCGCGGTGGTGCCCGTGCGGGCAGAGGCCTGGCTGGGCTACGTCATGCATCGCATCGCGCCGGGTATCAATCGCCGGATGGCACAACCCTTCTCGTTCGCCCTGGCCGACAAGCTGGCCGGGCTGTTGCTCGACCGGGTCATTCCATCGACCGCCACCAAGGAGCCCGTGCCGTCTCGCTAAGGTTGGTCATCAACCGCGCGAGGAAGGGTCGCCATGCTCGTCGACGTGTCTCATCCGATTCGTGCGGGCATGGTGACCTACCCGGGGCTGCCCGCACCGTCGATCGATTACCACCTGACTCGTGAAGCGTCCCGCGAGGTGTACGCCCCCGGCACCGAGTTCGCGATCGGCGCCATCACGATGGTCGGCAACACGGGTACCTACCTCGACTCTCCGTTTCATCGCTACGAGGACGGGGCGGATCTGTCCGGCCTCGACTTGAACACCTTGGTGGACTTGCCCACGATCGTCGTCCACCGTCGGGATGTCGAGGCGCGCGCCGTTGACGGCGCCGAGCTACCCGATGACATCGGACCCGGCTGTGCGGTGCTGATCGACACCGGGTGGGACCGGCATTTCGGCACCGAGGCCTATGGCGTCGACGCCCCGTTCCTCTCCGAAGCCGCCACTGAGCTGTTGGTGAGCCGTGGAGTGGCGCTGGTGGGTATCGACTCGGTCAACATCGACGACACCAGCGCAGCCGCGGCCGGCCGGCGCCCGGTGCACACCACGCTGCTGGGCAACGGGATCCACGTCGTCGAGCACCTCACCAATCTGGCTGCGGTGCCCGCCCGCGGCGCACGCTTCACCGCCGTCCCGCCACGCATCGAAGGATTCGGCACGTTCCCCGTCCGGGCGTACGCGACCATCCCCGACTGATGATGCATGCCGGAGTGACGGGAGCGCCGCCTCCGCGCCCCAGTTAGCTTGCGGGGCTGTCTGTTTCGCCATCATTGTCTCCCCTCTCCGGCGGGTAGAGGGTGGGGTGGTGGTATTGGTTGGTTCGGGGTTGGCCGACGTCGAGTAGTGGTGGTGGGGTCCAGTGGGCTCGGCCGTTTTTCATCGTGGTGGTCCAGCCGCCGGTGTCGGCGGCTCGGTTGTCGCAGCCGCAAGCCAGGGCCATGTCAGTGATGTCGGTCTGTCCGTCGTCGCGCCAGTTGCTGACGGCGTGGTGGGCTTGGGAGCGGGAGGCAGGTTGGGGGCAGTTGGGGCGGGTGCAGCCGTGGTCGCGGCCGAACAACGCCAGCCGCTGCCCGACTGATGCGGTGCGCCGCGCCCGACCCAGATACAACGGGACATTGGTGTGTTTGTCGAACACCAGCAGGTAGTGGTGCGCGCCCGCGGCGGCCATCCGGATCAGGTCCGGGATCGGGAGTTTGGAGCCGGTGTGGGTGAGGGCGAGCCCGGCGCCGTGTTCGAGTTCTTGCATGGTGGTGGTGACCACGACGGTGACGGGTAGACCGTTGTGGTCGCCGAGATCGGTGCCGAGGGCGATGCGGCCCATGGCGACGAGGGCGTCGTGGTTGCGTTGTTCGGCGCTGCGGGTGTCGTTATCGATCTGGGCCTGACTGGGTGTGCCGGACCGGCACGGCACGTCGTCGGCGGGATTGCACATGCCGGGGGCGCCCAGTTTGGCTTGGACGGCTTCGAGGGTGGCGCGGGCTTCGGGGTCGAGCCAGCCGTCCACTTTGGACATGCCGTCGGGTTGCTGTTTGCCGATTCGGAAGCTGCGTTTGCGGGCGCGTTCGGCGTCGTCGGGTAGCGGCCCATCTTGGTCGAGCAGATACCGCAGTTGGTTGGCCGCAGCACGTAGTTCCTCGGGGGTTTGATGTTGGGCCCCGGCCACCAAGGATTGTTCACATTGTGTGCGTGTTGTGGGGTCCACCCAGGCGGGCAGGTGTGCCATGAAATGGCCGATCACCGTGATGTGCTCACCATTGATCGCCCCAGCCGCCTGCGCGCGGGCCGCTTCCTCCCACAACGGCGGCAAGGGCTCCCCGGTTAGCCCGGTGCGGGGGCCGAGGTTTTCCATGTCACGCACCCGCCGTCGGGCTTCCTCAGCAGAGATGTGCAGTCGGATCCGCTGGACCTCGGCCCAGCTTTTCGCGCCGATCTCTTTCGGGGTGGCCTGGGCCGCCAACGCAGCCAGGATCCGGTGATCGACCGCCTCGGCGGCGCACCTCAATCGTTCGCGGCGAGACTGCAACTCCAACAGCTCTCGCACACCCAAGCCGGTGTAATCCAGCGAGGAGATCCGGGCCAGCAACGTCGTGAGGTCGGCGTGCGCCTCCTCGATGACCGCCGGATCAGTGCCTCCCATACTCGAACACTAGTTCGAACCACCGACAATTCGCTGTGACGAGAGAGAAGCTAGTTACCTACCGTGACCAGAGCAAACAAAGTGACCAAAGTTTTTCGAATTGTTTGCGCCAGCCAACAGTCGTCGGGACCACCATTCCGGGACCACTATTCAAAGAGGCCGCTAATCGGCAGGGCTAGCGAGCATGAGGCCGACCATGTCGCGGACCAGCTTGTCGATCCGTTTGGGTGGTGCCTCGCCGGCCAGCAGATGACGCCGGACCGCCGCCAGCGGCAAATCCAGCATCGCGAACGCAATCTGGTCAGCGGGAAGGCCGGTTTCTTTGGCGAGCAGTTGAAAGACCTTGTCGATGCCGCGCTCGCTGCCCTCGTCCCGTACCGCCAATTCCGCTCGTGCCGCTTCCGGCCACCGGTCCGGCTCGAAAGTCCGCGCACCCGCTTGCAGCACAACAGCTTCCGATAGATGCGTACGGCACCAATCGACGGTCCATACCGCGGCGCGGACGGCACTGCTGGGAGTAGCCGGGTCACCCAGAACATCGAGATAGCCGCGCTGGAAGTCCCCTGTGGTGCGGAACCACACCGCGGCCAATAGCGCTGCCCGGTCGGGAAACCGGTGGTAGATCGACCCACTGGGGGCGGAGGTCTCGCGAGCCACCGCGTTCATCGTGAGCGCGCGGATGCCACCTTCCGCGAACAGTCGGATCGCGGCGTCCACGAAGTCATCAGCAGAGTGCAGCGGCGGCCTTCCCATGTATTGGAGGTTATGCTCTAATACAATTTTAGAGCAACCACTCTAAAACCAGCCAATGCGCCGGTTTCGTCCCATCAGAAGGAGATCCACCATGAACACACCGCTTGCAAGTCCGTCAATCGACGTCGCCACCCGTCTTTACACAGCGTTCGCCGCGCATGACGGCGCCGCCCTCGCCGGATTGCTGCATCCGGAATTCACCGGTCGGGTCAGCGCCGGCATGCCGTTCGGTTTGGGCGGCGAGATCGACAGCCCCGAAAAGATGTTGCTGAACGTCTGGGGCGAGGCTTCCGCGCACTTCGAAATCACGCCGCAGCCTGAAGAATTCGTCCCCGCCGGCGACGATCGCGTCATCGCGTTCGGCTACTACCGCGGCCACAGCCGCGCTACCGGCAAGCGGTATGTGGCCGCATTCGCCCACGACATCACCATCCGCGACGACAAGATCGTCGCACTGGTTCAGATCACCGATACCCAATGCTGGCATGACGCGCTGGCCGCGAGCTGAGTCGCCAGTCCCCTAGGGAGACAACAGGATGTGGCCTGCAGATGGCCGGATGTCCGGCGTAAACGTCACTGCGCTCGTGCCGCGCCTACGGTGTTGTCCCGTTAGCCGGGAGTGCGCGGACACCCTTGGCGACCGTTTGCGCCCGCGACGACCGGTTCAAGTACATGATCATGTTCTTGCCCAAGCGGTTTCATGCATACCTCTATGACGATGGAGTTTCGTTCTCAGCCGTGATGTGCAGTCGGGCGCCTAAACCTGCCACTGTCAGCGCCCCATCGGCTAATACCAATCCCAGCCAGTGTGTGCGCGGCCGTTTACGAGTGGATGCTGGTGATGTGTTGCAGGCGAAGGGAACTCCACCTCGGTAACGCCAACGTTGGGCGACGGGCACGAGGGCGAGAGAGCGACGATGTGACTGGAATGCTATTCCACACCACGGACTTGGTTGCTGTCGCTCATGTTTGGTCAGCTACGTTGGCCCGAGTTCCGCTGGTGCATGCTAGTTGGGACGTGTCGTTGGCATGCCACATTGCTGCAGCACGCCAACGACTCCAGCCGCCGGGTGGTTACTTGGACGCCGACTTTGAGTCCGGCTTGGATGCGGCGCCGGCATTGGACTTGTCAGTTTTCCCGGCGCGGGCGCCATTCTGTGCCCCGGTGCTATCCGACGGCGCCGCGTCGCCGGTTACGGCCGTTGAGCCTGACTTCGATTGCGATTTGGTGGTTTTCGCTGTCGCACTAGTGGAGTAAGGGGCATTGTGCGAGCTCGTCGCCGCTGCGGTACCGCTCTCTGCGGCCTGCCAGGCTACGGGTGCCTTGGCGGCGACCGGCTGCGATCCGGCATTTGTCGCTGAATCGGTGTTCAGCGTGGCGGTCGGGACGGGGCCGGCACTGACCGGCTTCGCCTTGGTCGCTTCGGGATCAGTGGCCGCCTTCGTCGAATCCGCTTGCTCGATGTCGGCGGTCTGCGGCTGCGCGTTTGTGGCCGGTGCCGTTTGTGGCGCGGATGGCGCAGTGGCCGCGCCAATCGCAGCAGCCGGCGGTGTGCCTGCGCCGATACTGCTTGCCGCGACCGGTTTTTGGTCTGCGCTTGCCACCGCAGCGACCGCGTTCGTGACGGTGGGCTGGGCGGCAGTTGGCTGCTGCGCCCGTGCGGGTGTGCTGCTGTAGAGCGGCGGTGCGGGCGTGAGTGCGAAGGTAAAGACGTCACGCGCGTTGAGCAGGCCAGCGGTGATGCTGGTTTGCGGATCGAAGACCGTCTGGGCGGCGACGGTGCCCAGATTGCCGATTCCGGCGGTCACGGCGTTCAGAATGTGGAGTGGTTGTCCGGTCTGCAAGGCGGTGGTTATCCCTTGAATGACGTCTTGGACGACCCGCACCGCACGCGCGACAGCCAATACGGCAGGCAGGTTCACCTCGTTCACCGCCTGGGGCAGGACGCGCATCAGGGAGGCGATGCTGCCCGCCGGATTTTGCAGGATCGCCATCGCGGCGACCAGTGACTGCTGGACGGCCGGTACGCCGAGTCGTGATTGCAGTGAAGGGACCTGCGAAGTTCCGAACAGTGCGTCGAACTGGGCTTGGCCCAGTTGGGCTTTGACGTCGTCCATCGCCAGGTTCAGGGTCACCCAGCTGGCGTCTTTCGTTTGCGAGAGTTGATTTTGCACTGATTGCGCGCGGTATTGCAGCTGCTGGACCCGCAGCTGCGGGGTCACGACCGCGGTGTCGCTGGGAAGGTAGTTGCGGACTTGGGACACGTCGACGACCTGGGCGCTGACGTTGGCCAGCGACCCCGAGTAGTTCTGCCAGCGCAGAAGGACTTGGCCGTCGGTGTAGCCGGAGCTGTCCAGCCAGTTGGGGACGCCAGGGTCGGTGGCGCTGACCACGTAGTAGGTCATCCCGTTGGCTTCGCTGACCGATTGGGTGTCGTTGAGGCTGGTCTGTTTGGTCGCATAGGGAAGGGTCTGGCCCCAGGCGGTGGCGAGCTGCACACCGCGGTAGTCGGATGTGATCGCCGGGACGGCAACCACCAGCGCCTGACCCGGTTGGAGGTCGAAGCTGCCCGCGGAGGTCAGCTGGGTCGATAGCGCACCCGACCCGGGCGTCGGGATGGTCGGAATGAAGCTGTTGTGCGTGTTCTTCATGATGAAGCCGGTGGCGCCTTGATAGGCGGTGCTTTCGCCTTGGATGCCGCTGCTGGCGGAGGAACCGGCAATGTTGTTGAGCATTGCGGCGATGTCACTGCTGGTCAACCGCGGCGGGATGATCGAAGGTGTTGACGGTTGATCGGTGCGCTGAATGGTGATCGTGTCGGGCGACCCCGCCCAATTGCCTTGTGTATCACGGATGTTGACGGCATTAACGCCAGGGACAAGCTGCATCCAGTTGCCGCCACCGGCCGGAGGCGTGGCACTGATGGTGATCGTGTACGTGCCGTCGGCGTTGTACACGAGCTGGTTGGCGGTGAGGGTGCCAATTGCGGGCGCGAGTGGATTGGCTGGCGTCAGACCTTTCAGCAGTACAAAGCTGAGGTCCGCGCCGTCACCGCGTTTGCCGGTGATGACGTAGGTGCCGTTCGGGTCGAGATACGCCTGGTGGTAGACGTTGTCCGGGTTCCAGTTGCCGGCTTCTTCGCGCGGGTTAGCGCCGGGTGCGGTCAGCATGTCCGCGAAACGGTTCGCAAAGCCCTGTTGCTGCGAGATCATCCGCTCCAGCTGGAAATACGCCAGGGTCTGGGCGTACTGCGGCAGCGCCGCACGGTCGGCGGCGTTGCCATAGGGCAGGGCCGAAGCCGTCCCGGCCGTCGACTGCTGCGCCGCGATCAGGCTGTCGACGCTGGACTGCAGGGTCGGATCGAGTGCCCATGCCGGCGCGGCCGCGAGCAGCGTCAACGATGCCACAGACGCGGTGATCACACCGGCGGTGCCCGCCCGGCGGAGTTCCCTGTGTTTGACAGAAACGGTCGACATGATTCCTCCGCACTCGGCGATATTGGCTCACTCCGCACGACGCGGGTGTAGACGATTGACATGTTTTGTCTACACTCATGCATCCTGTGACGCAAGCCTCAGTTTTCCGGCGGTTTCGCACGGCACCCCGTCGCGCCAGCATTGGATCCGTCAACACCGTTCGCGCACGGCAAGTCCACCGACCTCGATAAGGGCGGTGGTACGCGAGAACCTGTTCTAATCAGGACCGTTTCGCGTGCACGGCTCGGCGCACCGAATAGAGGCCGCGGGCGGCAGGGTATACAGCCCGGGACCGCGAGGGCAGGATCGCCTCCGGCCAGGATGCCGCACCTCCTGACGCCGCGCGCACTCGAGGTAGACAGACTCAGCGATATGTGTACGCACACTGAACTCAACACGCCGCGGTACCGCGGGCCCGCACAGCTGACGGATCAGGTGCATCGGGCGCGTGCGGCGGACCGGGTGTTGAGCGGGGCGGGCACGCCTCCCCTCAGACTTCGGAAGCGTTGGCGCCCTGACGGGTCATGTGCATGACGGCCCGGTGGCTGAACAGCACGGACGCACCGATAGGAATGCCCCCGCCGGGATAGGTCAGTCCCGATACCGCGGCCATGGTGTTGCCGGCGGCGTACAGGCCAGGTATCGGCTCGCCCGACAAGTGCAGGACATTGCCGTGTTCATCGGTACGCAGCCCGCCTTTGGTCCCCAAGTCCGATAGCCCGAATGCCGCGGCATGGAAGGGCGGTGTGTCGATTGGCACGAGGGGCGACGCGGTTCCCGAGAACGCTCGATCGAATGCCTCCTGGCCCCGCCCGAAGTCGGCATCGTGGTCTTGAGCGGCAAAGGTATTGAATTCCTGCACGGTGCGCACAAGGTTGTCAGCGGGCACACGCAACTCTGCGGCGAGTCCTTCGAGGGTATCGGCGCTGCGCCACAATCCTGCTGCGCGATAAGCGCTCGGTTCCGATAATGCAACGTTGGTCGCCAAGATCGGCGGAGTGTCACCGCTGCGATTGTCGTAAATCATCCAGAACGGCCGTTGCACGGTGCCAGATTCCAACGCCGCGATGACATCTCGCCCAAGTCGATCGTAGGGTGCGGACTCATTGGTGAACCGCCGACCGTTCCGGTCAACGAAGATCCCCCCGGTAAAACACAACGCGAACGCCGCGCGCCCGCCGGGATGAATGAGCCCGGGCGACCACCACGCTTGATCCATTAGGTCGGTGCTGGCACCAATGGCCATGGCAGCCATATGGACTCGGCCGTCGTTGGCGGGCGCGCCCATGGTGTCGACCGTCCAGCCGGGAACCTGGTAACGCTCCCGCATCATGGGGTTGTGCTCGAAACCGCCGGCGGCCAGCAGCACACCCAAGCGCGTCCGAACGGTCACCGGCTCTCCGCCTCGCAACAGTGTGGCGCCCACGACCCGGCCATCTTCAACGAGCAATTCGATGAGTACGGTGTTGAGATGCAGTGTGGCGTTGGGATATTCGTCGAGTGCAGCGATGAAACGCCCAACCAGGGCGCGTCCCCCGGTCAGTAGGTCGGGTTGCCGCGCGCCGTGGCGTTCGCGGTCCAGGGGTCCCCGAATCCGGTCACTGAACCGGCCGAGACGTTCCGCAGGAACCGCCCGGGCCACGATGTGGCGCATGCCATCGGTGCGGGCCCCAGCGACGGCTCCGTAGTAGTCCGGCCACGGCAACACTTTGAATTTAAGCCGTTCGTCGCGCTCGAAATAGGCGATAGCGGCCGCGCCGCCGTAGACGTAAGCCCGTTGCATGTGTTCAGGGGTGCGATCACCGACCACCTCGTGAAAATAGGCGTAGGCCTCATCGGGCGTGTCGTCGCAGCCTTCGCGCATCAGCACGGGATTGCAGGGGAACCACATCCCGCCGCCGCTCGAATAGGCTGTGGTACCGCCGAATTGATCTGAGGCCTCAATCAGTGCGACCGAATAGCCTTGGTGCGCAGCGGTATACGCGCCGGCGATCCCTCCCCCAGAGCCCACCACAAGAATGTCGACGATAGTGCCGTCGTCAAGGTGATCGTCGATCACAATGCCTCCTTCAGCCGTGACGGCGATGAAGCTGAATATGTCTTGCCACGCATGCGATGTGCCTTGCTACTGGTGCGCGGGCTCGGTTGCCCGCAGCAGGTTCTCGGCGACCTCGCCCTGCCACTTCTCGTTGGCTGCCGTGGTGTCGATCTCCAGCTCGAAGCGGTCGGTCATCTCCGGACTGATGTCCGCGACGTCGACGTAGAACTGCTGGTACCAA